>NZ_BBWZ01000020.1 GCF_001015055.1 Aneurinibacillus tyrosinisolvens
TCCGGTTCCGACGACCGGCCACTGGAATATCCTTGATATTTATTCGCCGGGTGAGAAGAAGTCCCATGTCAGTGTGTAAGGAAGAGACATAAAAGTGAGGTAGGAACACAATGAAAAGAACACCGTTAGAAGGAGTAAAAATCCTTGATGTTTCCACGATGATTGCTGCACCTTTTGGAGCCGCATTATTAGGAGATTTTGGAGCCGAGATTATTAAAGTTGAAATGCCTGGAAAAGGAGATACATTACGGACTGTAGGACCTTTTCGAGATGGGGAACCGCTCCGCTGGCCGGGGATGTCGAGAAATAAAAAATCACTCACACTGGATTTGCACACACCAGAAGGAGTCGAAATCTTTAAAAAACTAGTTTCCAAAGTTGATATTGTTATAGAAAACTTTAGGCCTGGAACATTAGAAAAATGGGGTGCCGGGTATGATGAGTTGAAAAAGGGTAACCCCAATCTGGTTATGGTTCGTGTTTCTGGGTATGGCCAAACGGGCCCTTTTTCTGAAAAAGCAGGTTTTGGTACGCCGGCTACAGCGTTTAGCGGGTTTACTTACCTTCAAGGTTTTACAGATCGGCATCCGGTTAGTCCTTCGTTTTCTCTAACGGATTACATTACAGGGATCTATGTAGCGTTTGCTGCCGTAACTGCTATTTATCACCGGGATACCAATGACGAGGGCAGCGGACAAATGGTGGACATTGGCCTATATGAAACCGTGTTCCGGATGATGGAGTTTCTGGTCGCCGAATACGATCAACTCGGTAAAGTAAGGGAAAGAGCGCCAGGGCTAAATGGGCATTCCAGTCCATCGGGTACGTTTTTAACGAAAGACAATCACTGGATTGTCCTGGTGACAAGTACGGATTCTACATTTAATCGGCTGGCCAAGGCGATGGATCGGGAAGATATGCTGTCAGATGAAAAATTTTATACAAATTCTAAACGCCTGGAAAACAATGAAGAAACGAATGGAATTGTTGCGGATTGGATACGTACAAAGGATAGGGATGACCTATTTGAAAAACTCGATGAACATGGCGTTCCAGTTAGTCCTATCTTAAACATAAAAGATATTTTTGAACATCCTCAATATAAGGCGAGAGAAAATATTGTCAGTGTAAGTCATCCAAGATTGGGAGAAATCAAAGTGCCAGGCATTGTGCCTAAATTCGAAAAAACACCCGGCAGCATCCGAAGCATTGCTCCTGACCTGGGAGAACATAATGTTGAGGTTCTTCAAGAAATGCTGGGATTGACCGAAACAGAAATAAAGGAGTTAGAAAGAAAGAATATTATATAATTTCCGGGAGGATCTTTATGCAAAAGTTACGCGAGGATGCTTTAGATTTACATAAAAAATGCAAAGGGAAATTAGAGGTGCAGTCTAAGGTACCCTTAGAAAGTGCTGAAGATTTAAGCCTTGCCTACTCTCCTGGCGTGGCAGAACCATGCATGGAAATCTTTAAGGACAACGATAAAGCGTATGACTATACGATGAAGGGGAATCTGGTTGCCGTGGTATCGGATGGGACGGCTGTTTTGCAATTGAAGAGAGGCTAAAAAAAGAATGCAAGATTCCTGTCTTCCATGATGATCAGCATGGGACCGCCATTGTTGCTGCCGCAGGGTTACTCAATGCCTTAAATGTAGTAGATAAAACACTGGCTGAAACTCGTGTCGTGGTAAACGGAGCGGGAGCCGCAGGTGTAGCCATCGTTAAGCTATTATCCTCAATGGGAGTCCAGGACATCCTGCTATGTGACACCAGGGGAATCATTTGTGAAGGAAGAAAGAATGGAATGAATGCGGTAAAAGAAGAAATCGCACAGATGACGAATAGGGAACGCAGAACAGGAACCCTTGCGGATGCAGTAAAAGGTGCTGATGTATTCTTAGGGGTTTCGGCAGCAGGAGCATTGAATCAAGAGATGGTCAAAACAATGAATCGAGATGCGATTGTCTTCGCGATGGCCAATCCGATTCCGGAAATTATGCCGGAAGAAGCGAAAAAAGCAGGGGCAAAAGTTGTTGGGACAGGCCGATCTGATTTTCCAAACCAGGTAAACAATGTACTGGCATTTCCAGGCATCTTTCGAGGGGCGCTGGACGTTCAAGCCTCAGAAATTAATGAGTCCATGAAACTAGCGGCCGTCTATGCGATAGCAGATTTAATTGCGGAAAATGATCTTCATGCGGATTATGTTATTCCGCATCCTTTTGAAAAGAGAGTAGCTCCCCACGTTGCTGCAGCTGTATCCAGGGCAGCGACAGAAAGCGGGGTCGCCCGGGTTAACGCATTCCAGGAAAAAAGTAAAAGTATTACTGAACAGCCGGTTTTAATTTAACATGTAAGAGGTTTACAACAAAATAATTGCAGGAGGAGCCTCAATGGATTTGCATCAGCTTCTCTATTTTCAAACATTGGCAAAACTTCAGAACTTTACGAGGGCTGCGGATGAATTGGCTCTTACCCAACCTGCATTGAGCCGGTCTATTGCCAAGCTTGAAGACGAATTGGGCGTCCCGTTATTTGAACGGAAAATTCGCGGCGTCATTTTAAATCAATATGGAAAATCATTCTTAGAGCATGTAGATCAAATCTTACAGGAAATCACCATTGCAAGACAAGAACTTAAGGACATGGTTAATCCTTTACATGGAACCGTATCACTCGCATTTATCCACACACTGGGATCAAGGTTTGTTCCAAATTTATTGGGTGTGTTCAGAAGAAAGTTCCCAGATATAAGGTTTCAACTAACCCAAGATACAACAAACAAAATTATGAATCAATTGGAATCTACGAAAGTCGATCTTGGATTCTGTTCCCCCAATGAACAGGTTGAACATATTAGCACTGTCCCAATTATTAATGAGGAATTATTTCTCATTGTTCCAAAAGAGCACCGTTTGGCCGATAGAAAGCAAGTTTATTTGAAAGAAGTAGCCAATGAGCCCTTTGTCATTTATAAACATGAAAGTGGTATACGTGATGTCATTGAGAGGCTTTGCCAAAATGCGGGGTTTCAACCAACCGTTTCTTTTGAAGGTGTTGAAGATGCAACGATAGCTGGACTGGTCGCAGCTAATTTTGGGGTTGCGCTCGCCCCCTTTGTTCCAGGCCTGGATATGACAAGGCTTTCACTTCTTCGTGTCTGTGAACCAGTGTGCAGAAGGATCGTTTATATGGCATGGCGAACGAATGGATACATGTCACCTGCCGTAACTCAATTTAAAACATTTGTAGAGGAAAGCAGTTGTTTGGTTGAATGAACACCTCTCTATTACAAAAAGTCATTGGTTTTATGATTTATAGTTATTTTTACGAGTGTCAACCATGGGCTATACTGTTTAAGAGCAAGTGGGTGAATTAATGAGTGTGACAAAGAAGGTTGATTGGTTAAAGGTTAAAGTAAAGAAGGAGCGTGAATCGGTATACACCTCAGTAGATGCATAAAGAGCGGTATAAAATTAAAGCGGTTTCAACTTCTGAGAGAATTTAGAAATCGAAACGATAAGAGATTCGTTTCTCCAAATATCTAAACAATACTGCTATAATGAAAACTATGGATTTTTAACGGAATATAAAAATGAGTGGATGGTGAGGAATACATGAAAAAACACCGTTGGTCGATAGCCTTCCTAATTGCTGTCGGGGTTATCGTTAACTATTTTGATCGAACCAATATGTCAATTGCAATGCCGCTGTTAAAAGAGGAATTTAATTTGACGCCAGGCCAGATGGGGATCTTTTTATCTGCCTTTGCCTGGTCGTACGCCATTCTTCAGATTCCTGTGGGCCCCTTACTTGATAAGCTAGGGGTCAAATGGGTAACAAGGGTCGGTACGATGATATGGACGGTAGCCTGTCTTTTAACGGCAGTAGCCAATGGATGGGGATTAATCATATTATCCAGGGTTTTATTAGGTGTTGGGGAGGCTCCCTATTTCCCGGCAGCTGCCAAGGCCATCAGTCATTGGTTTCCTAAAAATGAACGGGGGAAGGCTATCACTTCCTATGACGCACAGTCTAAACTTTCTAATGCCATCGGTGCTCCGATCATCGCCTTAATCGTTACCGAATGGGGATGGCGCGGCGGTTTTGTTGCAACTGCCATTCTTAGCCTTCTTTATGCCATTGTGTTTTGGGTATGGTACCGTGAGCCACATGAAGACGAACGGTTAACAAAGGAAGAATATGCTTACATTGTTGAGGGCGGTTCACAAAGTTCAGAAGAAGCTTCAGGCAGTGCAATGGAAAATTTGCGTTACCTGTTGACAAAGCGAAAGGTCTGGGCCGTATTTATTGGATTTGCAGCCTATGGATACTCGTGGTTTTTATTTCTCACCTGGCTTCCAGGCTACCTTGCAACAGAAATGGGCATGTCGATCTTGAAATCGGGGTGGTACTCGGCGATCCCGTGGATTGTAGGGACCATTACAGAATTCGTCTTTGGTGGTTGGCTCGTCGATCGCCTTGTAAACAAGGGGTATAATTCAACGAGGGTACGCAAAACGACCCTGGTGATAGGGATGCTTTTCGGTCTGTCCATCATTGGTGCAGCATTTACCCATAACCCTAACGTTGCCGTATTTTGGATTTCTTTGGCACTGGGTGGTCTTGTTGTTACTTCGGGGGTTGCCTACACCATTCCCACCTTTATTGCACCGAAGGGAAGTGTAGGAACGTTGACAGGAATTTTAACCTTCGGAAATAATTCTATGGGAATTATTGCTCCTATTGCCACGGGATTTATCGTTCAAGCTACAGGATCCTTTATGTACGCCTTCCTGGTGGCAGCCGCTCTTCTCGTCGTTGGGATTCTAAGTTATCTGTTCCTGCTCACAGATTTAGAACCTATTGAACCCGCTATCCCGGAGGGCTCTCAACATCCCCCGACTGAATTAATGGTAAAATAACAGTACTAAAGTTTACTGCCGGAACATCAAGGTTAACAAACAAACACAACGAAGTGATGGGTGGCGATGAAGATGTTAGAATTGTATTTAAATAAACCGGGTGATTTAGAACTGCGAGAGGTTAGTTCTTTACCTTCGCTGTTGAATGAGGAAGTAAAGATTGAAGTGATTTATGGAGGGATTTGTGGATCGGATCTTGGAGTCTTTAAAGGAAGCTTAAAGCATGCTTCTTATCCGCTTCGTCCGGGCCATGAATTAGTAGGAACGATAATAGAAGCCGGCAAAGATGTTAACTATAAAGTAGGGACGAGGGTTGTGATTTTCCCTAATTCCTTCTGTGGTGAGTGTGACTTTTGCCTAAAAGGAAAAACAAATATTTGCCGCCATAAGAAATCGATAGGGGTTAATACCAATGGAGGGTTTTCAGAGGAGATTGTTATCCCGGCAAAATATGTACTGCCCATTCCCGATGATATGGCCGATGAAAGAGCGGTTTTAATTGAACCTTTTGCTGTTGTTGTTCATGCACTTAAGAAGGCAACCATAACAGAGGGCACTTCGGTTGCTATTATTGGGTGCGGAAATGAAGGGATGTTAGCAGCAGCACTGGGAAATCATTTAGGCGCTCGTGTAACGGCCATTGATATTAACCCGGTGAAGCTGGAAAGAGTGAAAAGTCTCGGTGATATAACAGCGGTTTACCCTGAAGAAATCACGGATGAAACGTTTGACGTGGTCATTGAAGCGGCAGGCGTTAAACAATCAGTTGAACAGGCCGTCCAGCTCACACGTCCAGGTGGAGACACCATTTTAATTGGGCTCGCACAGCAGGCCGATCTTCCGATTGTACAGATTGTCAGAAATGAAATCACGTTACATGGGAGCATTATTTATACTTTCCCGCATGACTTCGAACAAAGCATAGAATATTTGAAGAAGGAAGAGTTTAATGTATCACCTGTAATTTCAAAGATTGTGCCGTTTACAGAGTATAAAATGGCTTATGAAACAGCAATCTCTGGCGATTCTGGGAAGGTTGTCCTAAAATTTAAAGAGAATAAGTAAAATAAAATAATCTGTCAGTAAGCAGTATAAAAGAGGACCCGTTGTATCGTTATGGTACATTGGGTCCTCTTAATTCTAAATTCCCCTAAAATCAATTACTTTGTCCACGAGGCTATCTGTTGTTTTGTACATTAGTAATGACATCGGTAAATGTTTTAGATGGGTCCATTTGTTGTGTGAATGTTAATTGGTATCCATCCAAATCCTGAATCGTAATCTCCCGTGCATTCCAGGGGCGATTTAGAGGGCCCTCGATAATGCTGGCACCTAGCTTCTTTGATTTTTCAAAAATCTCATCAACGTTGTCAGATGCGAAGTTGATTGTAACTCCGTATCCGGGATGTTCCTGTGTTGAAAAAAATTCGGAGGGTGTAGCAACGAGAAGAATGTCCTGGTATTTTGCCCGACGCAGGTGAGTGAGCATGGTTTTACCATCCGGACCAGGCATTGAAAAAACGGTTTCGAATCCCAATGCTTTTGCATACCACTCAGCGGATTCAGTGATATGGTGTACGGATAGCTTGACAAAAGAAGGCATAACGTAAAATTGTTCCATATTAAATCTCCTTTCTGCTTATGAGAATTTATCTTCGTGTTTACTGTAAGCTATAACGCAGCATTAGGGTCAAGATTGGAGTTTAGTCATCAAAAACGTTTATGGAGTTCATATTTCATGTGAGAAAATCTAACATAAAATCTTAAGCTCCCCTCAATATATGCTATTCTTCATACAATATATAAAAATGGAGGGGAGTTAAGTGATAAAAGAAAAGATAGAAGAGAGACTGAACGTTTCGGTATTACTAAACGAGCTCAAACAAGCAAATAAGCAAATGAAAAGCGTCGTACAGACCATTGATCAGGTAGCCTCCCAGGCTAATTTACTTTCTCTTAACTCAGCGATTGAAGCAGCGCGTGCAGGTGAAGCGGGGCGGGGCTTTTCCGTAGTTGCAAATGAAATTAAGCGTTTCTCTTTACAGAGCAAGCAGGCTAACGATAAAAGCTATGAGCTTATTAATAATATCCAGCAGAAAGCAAATGAAGTCATTGCGGTTCGTACCGCCGATGTCGCCTATGATACAATCGATAAAATTGATCGTAATTTATTTGAACGCAATTGCGACGTTCAAGCATGGGCTACTTTCAAAGAAATTAAGTCGTGTCTGCTTGAGAATGATCGAACAAGTCAGATAAACGCCACAAGGTTTATGAAACAAATTGTCGATATTTATGAAGTCTATTATGATATGTTCGTAGTGAATAGAGCAGGTGTTGTCATTGCGTCTAGTGTAAACCAGAAACTCGTGGGGGAAGATATGTCAAACCGCACCTGGTTTAAAGAGACAATGGACACTAACAATGTGTATGTGTCGGATATGTATTTTTCAAAAGCGATGAACGGATATACTGTTGCTTACTCCTGTCCTGTGCGTGATGATAAAGGTTCTATTCTGGGCGTATTTACCACAAGATTTAACTGGTCTTTTATTTACGATATTATTGACTCAGTAAAAATAAGCAGCCAAAGCGATTTATTTGTCATTAATAATCAAGGTGTTGTCATCGGCTCGCGTAATCGAAACGAAATTTTACAAAAAAATCTGACTTCACTTACTGCCGTAAAAAAGTTAATGGCAGGAGAAGAGTATGGATATACCATTGAAAAAGAATTCGGACAGGAAAAAATCTTTGCTTTCTGCCGTACTAAAGGCTACAACGCTTATAAGGGGAAAGAATGGTCTGTAATCGTAAGCGAATGTATTGATTAAATTTGTGATTAGCCGTACATAAAAATCCCTCTTAAGTAAACGGGAGCGTTCTTTTCGCTTTATGTTCACTTAAGAGGGATTTTATCATTTCAGCAATAGAGTCAAGTTCTTTGCTTACGTACCTATACTCTGAAGGGATCCTATCTCTTTTTCAAGATTTGGTGTCTGGATGTCGCTGTTATAGATCTTCCATTGCCCATCTTTATCTTTCTTTAAGTAAATTTTCCCCTTAATATCTTCTGTAATGTTTTTACCCATGAGGTTAAATTCTTTCTGTTCGTCTTTTATGTTGAGGACAGCAAACCGATTCCATCAAGGCGGCAATTTCATCGCGCTTGATTTTGGCAGTTGGCGCAAACTGATTTGCATTGATTCCGCCTACGATCCCTAAGGAAGTAGCGGTGGTTACATCGTTATAAAACCACTGGCCTTTTTTTACATCGATAAATGTTTTACTCTGCCCGGTTGGCTTTAAATCCAGGGCACGAACTAATAAGGAAACGAATTCAGCACGTGTAATGGCGTTGTTTGGCTTTAGTTGAACTGTTCCTTCTCCCTGATCATAGCCTTTCACAATATCAGCACTAATAAGATCATCAAGTGCTTCTGCGGCCCAATGGCCATCAATATCTTCGGGATAATAAAAGTCAATAGGCTGTGTAGAATAGCTACCCTCCTCAGTATCATCCGCTGCCCAGGCAGGTGTGGACATAGAAAGGCATAATAGCAAGACGAGAAGACCTTTCATGAATTTCATTTTTCTCTCTTCCCCTTTCCCCTTTCCCCTTTACATATTTTTCAAATAGGAAATCAATTGAATGATAATTACATACATCAACCAATTAATTTACCATGGAAAATTAGACGAATCGGTTGTAAAAATGATAGTATTTTTAAAAATACATGAAATGAATTGACAAATTATCATCGCAAAAAGGGAGATGTGACTAATGAATGGGATTATCTTATTTGATGGTATCTGTAACTTCTGCAATCAGAGTGTTCAATTTATAATTAAAAAGGATCCCAAGGGATATTATAAATTTGCCTCCCTTCAAAGCGATATTGGACAGAAGCTTCTGGAGAAATATAAAATTCCGCATGATATTGATAGCATTATATTGATAGATAACGAAGAATATTATGTCAAATCCTCAGCTGCCCTTCATATTTGTAGAAATTTAGAGGGGATATGGAAATTATTTTATCTCTTGGTAATCATTCCGCGGCCAATTAGGGATTTTTTCTACGAAATTATTGCAAAAAACCGCTATAAATGGTTCGGAAAAAGAGAAAGTTGCATGTTACCTGCGCCTGGTATAAAAGAGAGATTTTTGGAGTAGACGCTAATCGGTTCCCATGTAACAATCCCAAGGAATCAGAATAAAAATTTTATCTACACAGGTCATTTCCAGACGTATGTTCAATGGTGGTTGTATTAGAAATAAATTCAGACCGAGCAGGCATTCTCGTTTGGCGAGGGAGGAAAAAAGTAAACAATTTCTTCTCTACATATCTGGAGAATTGAATTCCCTTTAAGTCGATATACTTGTACACCACATAGGAAAGTACAAACAATAAAAGAAGGGAAAGCATAAAGCTGAGTAAAAAACTTACATGGTATGAAAAGTTCGCTCCAATTAATTCATATTCGTGTTTTTGAATAATGAATAGAAGGGAGTTCAAAAATGGCTGGAAAAAAAGACACATTGGGGTGATACTTTTGTTTAAATCGCTTGCAACTGGTATTAGTTTATTCGTTATTATAGGTTTGTTTTCCGTTGTTAAAGGTGATTGGACATTAATCGTACCATATGCACTGTATGTCGGTGGTTTTTTCATTATAATAGCGGCATTACTATCGGGAGCGCTTGTGAGCGGGGACAGGTTAAGGGCTAATTTCTCGGCTGAAACAGGGGAGGATCGGAGAAGAAGGCTGATCTGGAGTACAAAGCTGTTGTTTGTTGGGTTACCCAACATTGCAGGATCATTATTGATTTACTGCATGTGGATGAAATAACTATAATAGGTCCTAAACTGACCTGTAATCTTCCTAATTACGTTTTATTTTTAGCTGGTTCTCCATGCTTGCCCTATCCCAAGGAAGCAAACGAATTGCTTCAAACCATGGAATTTTCTTCACCTGATCCCAAAATAATGCACAAAGCAAAACTTTATGGTCCTGTTTATAATCCTGTTTATGGTTTTCCAAGAGCAACTGTCTTAAAACTTGACGGTAAAATAGTAGGCACTTTGGATCGTACTAAATACGTTGGGAGTAACATCGCGCTTGGTGAAATTACAAATGACAGCCAGAATGAGGTGTTTTTTTATCAATATTCGACTGGCAGTGGCGGAGCCATGGGATTACATGTATACAGTCTTATAGATGGTGTTTGGAAACGAATCTTTACTGATCCTAGAGATAAAGTAAATTCTAATTCTAACCGTTTTAAAAGTGAGTATGCAGGGAAGATGCGTCTTCGATATAGAAACCATTCAGTGGGTGTTTGCCTTTTCACATCCGACATCTGTTCTTTCTGTTCACAACACTTATATTTATGAGTTTGATAAAAAAGAGTTTGCACTTGCTGAAACAAAAATTTTGGATAATAATGGGGTAATCTTAGCCAAGAAAAATAAAATGACCCTTCCTTTGCCTGATTACAGGCTTTAGGAAGGGTCATTTCATTTAACTACTTTATTTTTTTTCAGTTTTTTTCAAAGTAAACCGGGTTGTATTTATCAAGCTGCGCCTTTAGTTTTCCAAGGTCAATGCCTTCATTAGCTGCTGCTTCCTTATTTACTCCAAGATTAAGTTCCTTAGGGAATTGAACCGGCAGATCCCCTGGCTTTGCCTCTCCCTTCAGGACTTTTACTGCCATTAATCCTGTTTTGTATCCAAGATCTTTATAGTCTGCCCCAAATCCGGCAAAACCGCCGTTGCGAACAGAATCCATTTCCCCGACAAACATAGGAATTTTATTTTGCTCGGCTACTTGCACGATCGTCTTCAAAGCAGCTACGGCTGTATTGTCTTTTGGAATATACAGCATATCCACTTTACCTACGAGCGAATCGGCGGCCTGCTTTACTTCCGACGTATTTCCCGCATTGACCTCAACCGCTTTCAGTCCGTTCTTGTCCATTGCTTTCTTTGCGTTGTTTACGTTAACCACCGAGTTTGCTTCACCTGAATTATAAATAATACCAACCGTTTTCTTATCTGGCATCAATTCTTTCATTAAAGCAACCAGCTTGTTAATTGCCTCCGGGTGTGTATCTGAATACCCTGTTACGTTTTTCCCTGGCTTCTCAAGGTTGTCCACGAGTTTAGCGCCGAGCGGATCGGTTATGGCTGTGAAAAATACAGGGATATCCGTACCTTCTGTTGCTTTTACAACGGATTGGGCGCTTGATGTTGCTATAGCTAGAATCGCGTCTTTTTTATCGGCAGCAAACTTCTGCGCGATGGACGAAACCATGCTTGGGTCTCCCTGTGCAGATTGGAAATCGATGTCTGCATCAGCAAATCCATTATCTTTTAGTGCCTGGATAAATCCTTCACGGGAAGCGTCAAGTGCAGGATGCTCAATGATCTGGGTAATACCAATGCTTACTTTTTTCTTCGTTTCAGTCGATTTCTGATCTCCGGATGCTTTCTCCTCAGATTTCCCCCCGGATGCCGGCTGGTTGCCACAGGCTGCAAGCAGCAAAAACACAGCCAGCAGAACTACACCTAGTATTTTTTTCTTCTTCTTCATGTTCCATGTCTCCCCTTATGTATGCTTTTATATTTTTAGATAATTCATTATAGACTATTTTATCACTGTTTTTAAAGAGAAATCTTTCGAAACCATATAAATACTGACCCTACTAAAGATAAGAATGGAGGTATGAAAGGGAGGATATATTCTAATCACTATTCATTATATTACCTTCCCCCGTACATACTATGAAGGAGCCAAACACTAAGGAGGGACAGGTATGGATGACGTAAACACTCCAAAACCTAAACCATGGAATACTTACAAAGTTAAAAGTCAGAAGGAGCAGAGTGATCAGGAAGTTCTGCCGTTTGAACAGCGAGGCCGGGTACCGGAGTCATATGCACGCGCTATTGTGGAGCTCAAGAAAGAAGATTAACACTGAATTGAAAACCAAAAATCCCACCTGCGGAAGATAAAGCAGGCGGGATTTTTATATTGCTGTCTATACCTGATAAACTTCTTGCGGAAACTAACCTTTTATTTGTATTTTTCATGAAGGTATGCGTATTATAGATTATACAGTTATTTACAATTAAGGTAGTGCGGCAATATATTTTACAAGGAGTGAAATGTTTGACTTCCTACTTTGAAAGGAAATTTGTACGCAGCCTTTTTCGGATACTCTTTTTCGTGTTAACCGCTTTGATTTTTATGCCATACTGGCTGGCTGCCATTGGAGCAATTCTGTCGGTATGTATGCTGGTGTGTGCATTCTTTATTGTCCCCATATTTTTTATATGGACAATGTTATCAGGTAACAATTACAAGGAGAAAGGCTGAGTAAGCTATTTACGTTTGGAAGCATTCGCTATATTAATTACACAGGAGGAAGCAGTAATTGTGACAACTCATCATAATGAACCGGTTGGCGTGCGTAAAACAGAAGATGTCAAGATAGTGTTCGAAACAACGAATAACAGCTATTTTTATCTTCTTGAGGAAGAAAGCTGGATAGAATATGAGAACGGGGACAGCAAAGACCTTGTGACACACATGGATTTGGAGGAGAAATACCGGGAAAAGCTGGGCAAGGGAGAAACGCTTAGGGTTCAAAATTTGAAAGATGCAACAGACTCACGTGAAATAGCCAGGGACGATGTTAAAGGGATTTTTGTTACGAGTCACACGAACATATAAAACAGAAGGGATGGCGCGGTGCTGTCCTTTTTTGGTTATGTTTGGCAGGATACATAATTTGCGGCTCCAGGCCAGTTGGGAAAGGAGTTATAAAAAAGTTTAAAAGGGGGATACGTACCTATGGATAATTTACAAACAATCTTACACATTAATTCTCAAGTCAGAAAAAGGTTATTTTGCAATGATTAATTCTGGAAATCGTGGGCGCGTAAATTTACAGGCAGTGTCAGAAATTCTGGAATGCAATTAGCTAAAAATGGCTCCAAATGCTTTGGAAAAGCTAAATCAAGTTGTTGCTTATCTGGATGACCTAAATGTACAACAGGAAGCCCTCTAATTATGAAGGTTTTATGTTCTTATGATACTGTTTTAAATGTGGAGGTATGGGAAAACTCTCTAAATGTTCATAGTTTTTAAGTGTTATTTTCATGTCTTTTATTTTAAATACGTCTTTCACCTTAAAAGTGAATAAATCCGTACCAACAGGATTGCGCGCTCCACAATTGGTTATGGTTTTACTGTCGAAATCAAATGGTTTTTCGCATCATAAAGAGCAATATATTCCGCTGCATATTTCCTGTCTTTTTTACTGTATCTATATTGGGTTTTAAGCTTTGCGATTATGTCTGCGTGGGCTATACCTGATATGGTTTGTATTGCGGTAATTTCTTTGATACCATCCCCGTCAATGTCATTAAAGTTGTATTCTGAGATGGGATCGATCCATGTGCCTATTTTTGTTAGTTCGGTTTCTTTAATACCAGCGTAATTTTCTTTGTACAGTGGGACTGTCGCTTTTAAACCTGTCTGTTTATCGAAGAAAAGCACCGTGAAATTGCTTACATACACTACTTCAAATCGTTCTTCCATTTTTCCGATTGCAGGATTAGGGTCAGAAAAAATCTCTATCCATTTTAATTGGATTGGTTTGTATACGTTCAGCCCAATCGCGCCTGCACTGCCTGTGGAATGGCGATAAAATAAAACCTCATCCGTTTTATCTCCTAACAAATTAACAAATTTAACTTCACCCAGGCTATACTGATCACTATTATTTCCTAAGACTGCTACCTCTTTTCCATCTATTATCAACCTCCATGAACTTGAAAATTCAAATTCAGGATAGCGTTTCAGGGCATAAAGCTGAATTTTTTGCTTCTTACCTGTGCCGTAAAGGTCTTTTTCTTCCGTTTGTATCAAGTAATACTTCGAGGTTTTTCTATAGAGAGTGTTTTTGCTTACTGTATGCTCTGCATTTACCGGAAGAACAATGAAGCTTATTAAGAAAATCAATAGTGCAGCTACTAACTTTTTCATGGAGCCACCTCCTGAAAGGAATTTCAGTTATTTTTTCCATGCCTGAGATAAGTTATGCTCCGGTGACTCATTAAACTATCAATGCTTACTCTGGCTTGAAACGGGGATTCTTTTTTAGTAACAACTTAAGTCCTGGGACCGGTTTTTTATTATTTGGCTTATAGTATAATTGGGAATAAATTCAAATAGAGAGGACTGAAAACGTGAAAAATGTTGCTGTTATCCTTATAGTGTTTATGATGGTAGCGGGTTGTTCAAACGGGGAGCAATCAAAAGGTAATGAAAATAGTAAAACTGTAGCTTCGAGTAAAACAACAAACGAGTGGAAAGTAAGTCCTGCTTTTATGGTAAAGGATCCGAAAAGACCAAACAGTCCTATAGAGATGTTCGGCAAGGAAGGGAAAATTGGAATAATCGGACCTCAACTTTATGCAAACAATGGCCAAAAATGGATGTGGCATTTCTGGGGAGATAAAAACACCTTAAACTCCGGAAAGCTTAAAGTTGAAGCAACAAACAAACACACGGATGAAAAAGTTCCGGCATTAATAATGGATGGGGGAACGGCTAACGAACATAAAGTATGGGAGTATGCGGGAGTTGGAGGTTCTAATAATGGAGCGGATGCACATATGCCATCTAATATTTCCCTTCCGAAGCCAGGCCTTTGGCGATTGGATGTTTATATAGGGGATAGATTATTTGGTAATATTGTAATCGAAGTGAAGAGCGCTTCTCAAAGTAACAGCGAAACCGATTGGAAGCTGCGGCCAGCGTACAGGGAAGGGGATAAGCTGTTATTCTCATTCGGTTTTTCTGATAAAAATCCCAATATTCGAACTATATAACGGAAGCAGCCAATCTGATTTATCTGGAAAGGCTGCTCTTTTTGCATCTGCTCCGCTCTTTTTTTAATTGTAAAATTTTTAAAAAATGTACGTATTGCTTGAGTCAACTGCCGTCCCACGTTAGTAGATTTTGAATACGATATAGTAATTTCACATACAAAGGAGGTTTTTAAAATGGCAAAAGGAAAAGGAAAAGGAAAAGCCCATACTACTACTGGACAAACAACTACCGGACAAGCAACTACTGGACAAACCACTACTAGTTCACCTAGACCAGGTAGATTAAGGCTTCGTGGTTTTGACTTTTTTGTGCTTGATCCAAACAAGGAAGGTACTCAAGAGGTAGTTATTTCAGGCGACGAGGAAAATCCTACTACAGTAGCAACGGTCAAACTCAATGTCAATCAAGGCGATAAGGTATGGTTAAATGGAGTGTTTCACGTTGATAACGATGACCTTCTTATTCCTGAAACAGATCTAAACGTAAGAATTTTCAGAGGAACTCCCGCTAATGGTGAAGAGATTTATAAAGTTGTACTCGAAGTTGGCCCTTCTGGAGTACCAGGTGATAAACTTGCTATTCCATTTTCACATGTGGATGTTATTCAGGATGACGACACCACCTTGGCGCGTTATACGGTAACTGTGAATACAGAGTCCGACGAAATAAATAGCACTGATGTCCATCTGATTGGTCCTACCACGTTTACGGCACTCAGTATCGGCTGAAAAATAAAGGAGGAGCACTTTTGGCTCCTCTTTTTACTTTTCTCTCACATACTTTACCTGCCCTGCGCTGATTTTAAACCCTATCTGTTACGACTTTTACAGAACAGGAGAAAGGAAAGATAACATGTGTCCTATTTAATCCCATTTTATTTTTTGACAATAGAAGAGGAAGATTTAGAAGATTTACGGAGCGATATATGGGATGATACCCCTATTTCTGCCTATTTGAAGGTAGGAAACACCATTTATGATATTGATATCGCCTACCGAGGTTCCTATACGCGGGAGTTTCGCAAAAAATCCTACCGGATTGAGTTCGTCAGTCCAAGGAGATGCTCCGGGGCCCGCGAAATTCATCTCAATGCGGAATACAAAGACCCCTCTCTCATCCGCAATAAGCTTTCTTTTGATTTCTTTCAGGACCTTGGTGTTCTGTCACCACATAGTCAACACGTAAATTTAACACGAAATGGCTCTTTTAAAGGTGTCTATTTGCAATTGGAATCTGTAGATGAAATGTTTTTGAAAAAGAGAGGCCTCCCTCCGGGTCCCATTTACTATGCCGTCAATAATAACGCCAACTTTTCCTTGATGAGAGAAGGGAAGCAAAAAGAATCGCTTCTTTCGGGTTATGAACGAGTGTTTGAAAACCGTTCAGACGATCAATTCCTCCACGAATTCATCTACCAAATCAACACCGTCCCCCTATCTGATTTTCCTGATGAGATTTCCAAGTATATCAATGTTGATAAATATTTGCGCTGGCTCGCTGGAGCCGTTTGTACGATGAATAATGACGGGTTTACTCACAACTATGCGCTTTATCGCAACAGTGAGACCGGTTTGTTTGAAATCATTCCCTGGGACTATGATGCAACCTGGGGACGAAAAGTCAACGGCGGAACCATGCGGTACAATTATGTTCCGATTGAAGGAAGCAAGGACAACCACCTCTCCCACCTCCTCCTGCAGGTACCGGAATTCCGTAAACATTACCGAAACATATTGGAAGAAACTTTGGAAACCACGTTTACAGTCAAACATTTAAAAAACAAAATAGTTTCACTGCATCAGGCTCTGCGGCCACATGTTCTTCTCGATCCTTATAAAAAGAAAGCGATCGATATATTCGATGGTGAACCTGAGTTTATCTTTCAATTCATTCGCGTCCGCAGCCGCTATTTGAAGAGGCACCTGGGGGATCTTGATTGAGAGAAGATGAACAATGTGGACTTGCTTAAATGATTAAGAATGGCGGAAAGGAGTGACTACTGTGAAACCGATATATATAAAAAATACGGGAAAGTATGGCAGAGGGATATATGCTGCACGTGATATTAAAATAGGTGAACTCATTGAGGAATCACCGGTTTTTGTATCACCTAAAACCGAACGGAAGTATCTGAAGAAGACGGTCGTTTTTGATTACTGCTTCAACTGGGGTGAAAATTATGAAGATACAGCGATTGCTTTAGGATACGGATCGTTATTTAATCACTCGTACAATCCAAATGCAACGTTTATTAATAACCTCGCTAATTTAACAGTTGACTTTTACGCCATAGCTGACATTAAGGAGGGTGAGGAAATCACGATAAATTACAATGGCGAACCTGAAGATAAATCTCCATTATGGTTTGAAGTTATTGATTAAATAGGAAGTAATGTGGATGCCTGAGGCGACAAATCACACAAGAAATCTGGTGAAAATCCCTTTCTAATACAGGATAGCCTGGAAGGGGGTTTTTCTCATGTTTACTTTTAAATTTGATTGCATTTATTAAAATTAGAATTGATTATATTTAATATACGTGCGGTTTTTTTAAATAAATTTAATATCGATATTTACTTTGTTTATTTTTAACTATATAATTAACTTAAATAACAGAAAGGATTTTCCCATGACATATTCTGTTCTAACTAACTGTCCGGTTTGCAGTAATCCATTGCATGTTACGAAACTGCACTGCTCGCATTGCCACACCACAATTGAAAATGAATTCAAGCTATCGAAGATTGCTTCTTTACCTCCGGAACAACTTCAGTTTGTCGAAACATTTCTAATCTGCAGAGGGAACATTAAAGAAGTGGAAAAAGAACTCGGTATTTCTTATCCAACCGTGCGCGGAAAATTAAACGATATTATTGCCGCACTCGGATACGATACCGAAACGCCGAAAAAAAGTGAACCAGAGACGAAAAAAGTTGTTTCAATGTTAGAAAACGGCGAAATCACGGCTGAGGAAGCAATCAAATTATTAAAAAATGAATCGAGGGATCTCAAATGAAAGAAGAAATTTCAAAAGTATTAACCATGGTACAGGAAGGGAAAATAGATTCCGAAAAAGCGGCTGAGCTCATCCATGTGTTAAAGGAAAAAGAATCCTCACATGCAACACCCGCTACTTATTTAGATAAAACATTAAAAATACGTGTCGTTTCTAAAGAGCACGATAATGTGAATGTTACTTTGCCAATTAAACTTGTGAAAGCTGTATTAAAAGCAGGTCACGGTATTGCGGTAAATGTACCCCAGGCAGAAAAATATGTAAAAGATTTGGATATTGATTTATTAATCGATGCGATTGAAAATGAATTAGATGGCCAAATTGTTGATATTCAATCGGCGAATGGCGATACTGTAGCAGTTATTATTGAATAGGTCTTTCGATGATTAAAGTCAAAATTCAAACGGACAATAAACGTAAATTTTCGATTCCAGTCCCATACAGTTTTCTGCGCGTCTTTGGCTCTTTGCTATCTTCTAAATTTCTCTGGAGACAGGGAAATAAATGGATGAATCATCAGCCGGAGAAAATAACTTTTTCAATCGTACCTTTAGATCCCAAGATGATAAAACACTTTGTGAGTTCTATCATCAACGAGTTACAGCATCAAAAAGGTCTTGTTATCGTTGATATTAAATTACAGGACGGTACCCAGGTTACAATAAAACTATAAATTCACTGTTAAACACCATTATCACTCCAAGCCTATGAATATGAATGCGCAATTCTTTCTATGAGTTATCGAGAAAGAGTCGCGCATTTTTTTTCGTCCTTGGGGTGATGAAAAGAAATTAATTTTTCCAAAAATGGTTGCTATTTCTTATGTAATTAGTATGATAGAGATAGCTTCCATTTTAATCCAAAAGGAGAATGCCGATGAAACGTTCACTATCGCTAGCTGCCTTGCTTGCAGCAAGTTCATTTCTATCTTCCGTTCCGGTTCTGGCTGCCGAGACGGCAAGCCAGACCAGCCAGAATGCATCACTAAAGCAATCTAAAGAGCAGCTCGCGCCTATCCCTCCTGCAGTACAACGCTCCATTGATAAGCTGTTTACGCTGCAGCCGGAGTTCAAGAAATTATCGATAAACTCAAGCTTTCAGGTAGAAAATGAAAACCGGTTTATTCTCCAGCTCAGCAACGGAAAAGCAGAAGAAGCGAACAATGCAAAGGAACGCTCAAATGCCAGCCTTGAATTTGATAGTAGAACGGGAGCGCTGCTTCGCTTCGACCTCCAAAGCTTCGAATGGACGTCTGACAAATACCCATCGCGTTCGTTAACCCTCGAGGCGGCAGACAAATTCCTCTCACAGTGGTTTGGTACAGAAGGCAGAAAGCAATTTGGAGAGCCTGAATCAAACGGAAGCGGTGCCTCTACAACCTACAATGATGATGGAACAAAAATAACATGGGCAAGCCGCCATGTACAATTCCCGCTTCTATTAAATGGCCTTCCCGTAGTGGGCGACATCGGGCCGAGAGTGGATGTTGATGCGTTTGGCCACGTCGTTAGCTACCAATATAAACCGATTGATCTGAGCAAGATTGTTGTCCCTAAACCTGATAGCGCTAAACCGGTGGAAGACATTAAACGCATGGTTACGACAGCAGACAGCATTAGCTTGAACTACATAGAAGCCCAGCCGGAAAAGTACGGCCCTCCTAACACTGAAGTAAAGACAAAGTCTGTATTACAATACAACTCCAGCCTCTACCCTTACCTGCACCCGCAAACCGGCAAGCTTGTCGACATGATGAGCGGGGAAGAAGCAGTGAATCAATCGAAGCCGCGCGTATTTGAGAAGAACGTTACGCTGCAGCCAAAAGGGCAGCCGCTCCTCGCCCGATCTGAGAAGGAAGCAAAAGAGATCATTGAAACGTTATTCGATGCCAATGGTTTAGCCTCAAAACTGCAGTTACAAGAGGAAATTATGCATGAGGATCAGAAGAACAGTCCTTACCAGATGTATCAATTTAGCACCGAAGATCACCGGACTTATGCTTTTATGAACGTTGATAAAAAAACCGGGCAGGTACGAAATGCCAGCCTGCAGCTAAACAATGGAGATGAATCACAGCCAAAAGCAGCAAAAGTGACAAAGGAGCAGGCATTTACAACCGCGCTCGCCTTCCTGGAGACGTATGCCGGCCCGACAGCCGGACAGCTAAAGTGGATCGACTATACGTGGGAACCTGAGCGGCTTCCAGTCTGGGTCGATAAAAGCAAACTCCCGCAGGGCATGTCACCAGAAGAACCGGCCGAATATTTCTTCTCCTTTAACGAATTGTACCAGGATATTCCGGTACTCGACCGGTCCTATCAGGTGAGTATAAACAAGCAAACAGGCAAAGTAGTTGCATTCTCGCTCGCGGCTCCGAAAGAAAAACTAAACCTGCCTGACTCGAAAAATATCGTAACGAAGGAACAGGCGATTGAATCTTTCCTGAAGAATGAGCCCCTGAAGCTGCAGTATCTCTGGCCAGCTTACTTCGACCAGATGGCGCCGGCACCCGTGCTTGTATATGGGCGTAACTTTAAAGAAGGGCATGGTTATGTGGATGCGATAACAGGCGAGTATGTGCTTATACCGTTCGCCTGGGATGAAGAATAGAGAGTACGCAACCTGTTTTCGGTATTCCGCCGGAAACAGGTTATTTAGATTAATAGCATTCAGTAAACAAAGCAAAGGCGGTGCGCCTATTATGAAAAAACAAAAGCCCATTTATGTAGAAACATTCATTCGATCAAACCGGGACATGGTATGGGATTACACACAGGATTCGGAAAAGCATGAACAGTGGGATTTGCGGTTTTCGCACATTAAGTACTTGCCCCGGCCTGACGAATCCGTCCCACAGAGGTTTTTATACCAGACGAACATTGGGTTCGGACTTGTAATTAAAGAGGAATGTACGTCCAAACGTTGGCCGGTCTGTTCCTGTGGCTCCTAAGCGTGTGGCTGCTTCCGGCAGGATACATAGAGCGGCTGCTGCTGTTTGCGTTTTTCGTTACGGTGCCACTCTTTCTTTTTGTGGCGGAGGATCCGAACCAAAACGGGACGCCATCCCGTCTCTATCAAACGATACAATACTTACAACTGCCGATGGGGGCGCTGGGAGCCCTGTCTTTTTTACTTCCCGCTGGAGGAGTTGCGGGTGCGCTCTCGCTGGGCTGGGTGCTCGTTACATGCTTGATAGGGCTTTATGGACTGCTCCGTTTTTTAAAAAGAGGATTCTATTTTTTAGAAGAATTTTGCATTGATGCTGGATTTATATACATGCCGCTGGGTGGATTCTGGTTTGCGGCGCACCGTTTTAGCTTCGATATCATGCATTTTGGCAGCGTCATTATTTTATTGACGGCCATTCATTTTCACTTTTCTTCCCTCGCTGCCCCGATTTTTACAGGATTGGCGGGCCGGATGCGGGAAAAAACGCGGATATACCGGTGGGTGGCCGCCGGAAATGTGATAAGCCCGATGCTAATCGCTGTTGGGATTACGTATTCCCGGATGTTTGAATGGATAGCGGTTGTGTTATTTGCTGCTGGTATGCTCGTGTATGTATATTATACTGTTCGTCTTGTTCTGACTGCGATAAAGAACAGAAATGCTAGGATATTCCTAACAGTCTCCTCCCTTGCCCTCCTTGTAACAATGGGATTTGCCGTTTGCTACGGAATCGGACGGGGTTTTGGCGTTCAGATTGTCTCTATTGGGGACATGGTGCTTGTGCACGGTACAGGGAATGCCTTCGGTTTTGTGCTGTTGGGGCTTCTTGCCTGGGGAATAATTCGGCCGGAACCGCGTGCGAATATGCTGGATTTTCCGCATAGCCGGATGCGTGGGCAGTGGAGAATCAGCCGCGATTTTCTGGAGCGGAACCGCTGGGTTGATACGTCCCGTCTTCCGGTTAAAGGATTAGTCGATGATTTCTCCATCTATAAGAGTGAAACATTTGATCCGATGCGCATTCACCCGGAAATCCGGGCGTTTTATGAACAGACGACGGAGTATTCATTGTTTGCGCAAACGCGGTGGCTGCGTGGATTTGTGTTTTTATCCCGTGTATATAAGCGCATTAGTGAAAAAGTGGAACAGTTAAACCTCCCCCTAAATAACGAAAAAGAACAGCAAAATATGGAAGGTGCAATAATCCCAATCCACAGTGAGCGGGACGGAAGAAGGAATGTGCGGGCATGGGTGCGTTGGGACAAAGAGAGCGGGAAAACAATTTTTGTTGCGGTGTATTCTCATCATGGGGGTGAAAGAAGGACCTATATGAATATCGCCCTGCCGCTCCCATCTGGAAATATGACCGGGGTGCTGCGGGTTGAACACGATGAGGCGGATGGGCTGATTTTAACGAGCCTGCCTGATCCGCTGGGAAAAGGGGATGAAGGCATTTACTATTTTTTTCGTTATCTTCGCCTGCGGCTTCCTCTTAATGAAACGTTCCATATCACCATTAATGAAAGGAGAGGACTTCGTGCGAAGCACCGGATGTGGATGTTTGGTATTCCTTTTCTAGCTATTGACTATGTAATAAAGTTAGGTCCTAAAAATAGAGCAGAATGAAGGAGAAGTTCCACTACCATGCATAAGTAAAGCCCTCCTGTATCCTAAACAGTAAGGGCTTTTATGGATCCTCATATTTACTGCCCTTTAACCTCGTGTGAATGTAAATGATTGTTTGTACTTTCTACCTGCAAGCTTTGTTTTGCCGTCCTTCGCTATTGTGCTTGGATCCTGCCAGGATACAACGACTTCAATCTCATTTGCCTTAAAGGATATAGGAAAATTCTGATGCAGAAGTAAACGTTCCCCGCTTCTGGACGTTTCAGATGAATTTGAGAACAATCCGAATTTAGTCGATGAGTTTGGTTCATTTCGATATACATCAACGGCTACATTGTCAAGGGTTCTCCCGTTGTTTTTTACCACTACACTGTACACATCAAAAATACCACGTTTTGATTTTAACATGCCGGGTTCGTCCAGTATGGCTTCTCCCATTGTAACAGACCATTGTTCTGTGCTTTTTGTGACTGGTACTTTGAATGGTTGATGGGAATGCGGAAGCGGCGGTTTAGGAGGATCGGTTGCCTGTGCTGCTGCGGAAGCACTTACGGTAAAACTTAAGAGGGAAATTAAAGTGCTTGCTGCAGCCAAATATAGCTTTAGTTTTTGTCTCAAGGTACGTCTCACCCTTTACACTTGGATTTGATATCAGATAATCTCAGTGGTAAGGTACCCTGAATTATAATTTAATATTACAGTTATTTACAAATAAAAAAGATATAGGATAAGTCTTGCTGTATTTTAGCAATCAAAAAAGCGCTTCTTTGCTTCCATAGATTTTAAAAATCTACTGTTTCCCCGTTTACGACATCGGTTTCAACATGCAGCGGCTCCCCGGCATCGTCTTTGCTATCCATAATAAGATGCCCGTTATACGGTTCATTGTTTTTTAGTTTTCCATTGAAGGTGAAAATAGAACCGTCTTCCGTTTTTCCGCTTAATTTTCCCTCATATAACTGTCCATTCTGCATCGTTCCTTCAAACGTGACGCTGTCACCATCCAACAATCCTTTAAACTTAATAGACCCAGCGAACGGTTCACCATTCTTTATCTGTCCTGAGAAGAAAATGGTTGCTCCGTCCATTATGCCTGCCATCGAGCCTTTTCCGTTATAAGGCTCTCCCTTTCTAAACTCTCCGACAAAGTGAAAGACAATGCCATCCAGTTTTCCGTCTAGCTTCCCCTGGCCATTGGGTACGCCTTTTACAACTTGCCCTATGTACGTAAAGTCTTTCTTTTTAATTGTAACAGTGGCAGGTTTTTGCTTTTGTACCGTTTTTTTTGCTGCGAATACTCCAGCAGAATGCCCGGGAAGTGGAAGAAATACCATTCCGCAAGTGATAGCCACTGATGCAGCAAGCGTAATCATACGTTTCAAAATAAGCCCCCTCTTCATTATGTAATCTATCATTGTGTAAAAATTCTGGGCGAAAATAACTATTTTTATTTTACCATATTTTTCATAATCCGTCTTTTAAAAGCTTATCTATTTACAATAAATATAAGTTGACTTGGTTTTAAGGTCAGGGGGAATGATAAAACTTGAGGTGATAACATGAAAAAAATAAGATTCTTAACCTTAACATTCATTTTTTTGGTCATTGTATCGATTCATTCTGTTGATGCGGCTTCCGTACAAGAAACTTCGGAAATCTTGCATCATTCTATCGCAGCGAATAATGTTGCAGAAATGAAAACATTGTCAATGTATCATACGCTAATGATATCCTTGAAGGATTCTGCTAAAGAAATTGGTACAAGTATTCCCCGGGTTCATCCAAACACCGTCCAAGTCAAGGTGTCACAAGCATCTCTTCAAAAACGAATAGAGCAGCTGGAAAAAGCAATTGCACCAAAGACCCCGGAAGAAACCGTGCGATTATGGTTTGAAGGTCTTAAGAATCGGAACGGTGCAATACAATTTGCTGTGTCAGCCCCTAATTTGCGAACTCCGGAATGGCTTAAAGCATATGAGCAATGGGATTGGAAACTACCAGGTTCTAGTCCATGGATTGCAAGTTATAAACTCAACGGAAAAAAGACCGGAGAAAAAAGTTGGGATTATGCAGTGGATTATATTCTTATAGATTCTACCGGTCGAAAAAAAATAGCTACACTCAATTTGACCGTTCAACAGTTTGATAACAACTGGTATGTATCAAAGGTTCCAAAAGGATATGGTGGCGTGGCTTCATAACGTTGAAGGGCCACACCACCTGGAATAGGCAATTCGTATGTTTTAGAGAATAATTCAGACATTTCGGATACACAGTTCTCTTTGCATGGTAAATATGGTAATATAGGCAAAAGGATAGAGGGGGCTAGATACAAAAGCTAGCCTTTGTTCCGGGAAAAGCAAAACTCAAAGTGATAATTAAGTTGATAGTGTAATTGTAAGAAAGTTACAAAGCGATCGTCGAACTAACACAAAGCACCTCTGCCAAATTGGTAAAGGTGCTTTTTTAAAACATAAATATTTTTATAGCTATAAACACAATGAACATGGTGATCGTGATTATATTATAGTATTTAATTATATAAGAGAATGTGGAAGGTAACGAAAATGAATGTGATAAAGGATTTTTTGCTGCAACTAACGCTTATAGCAATCCCCCTGTTTACTTACCATACATTCTTTGCGGAGAGGCTAAAGAATAGTAAAATTAAAAAGGTAGTAATGTCGGCATTATGCGGGTTATCCATCTTACTTTGCATGTCCTTTCCAGTAAGTTTTGGCCAGGGCTACCATTTGGATATAAGGATAGTTCCTCTAGTGTTGGGGACGTTGCACGGAGGATTTAGCACCGGTATACTCCTATCAGCCCTTGTCACCCTTTACCGGTTGTATTTTGGAATTGATACCGGATTTTACAATAGTATCCTTGCTGTGTTATTCTCTGTCCCCGTACTATTATTTTTTCAGGAATCATTTCACAGAGCGAAAAAAAGCAAGAGGATTAAAATTGCCGCCTGCCTATCATGTTACTGCTCTCTTATTGGAATTGCCTGGTTTTGCATTCTAAGAGGTATTTCGCCAGAAAACCTGAAGGTACAGGGGATTCATCTTATTTTTATAGCCCTTGCTACCTGGTTCTTCACTACATTAAACGAAAATATTAGAGAAATTCACCAGCTGCGGTTAGAGGTGCAAAACTCAGAAAAGCTGCGGGTTATGAGTGAGCTGACAAGCGTGTTCGCCCATGAAATTAGGAATCCTATGCAAGTTATCCGTGGTTTTCTTCAGCTTCTAAATGAACCTGATTTACCTGCTGAAAAGAAGGAATACATCCAGATCTCCATTGAGGAACTGGATCGTGTAAATGAAATTATTAATGATCTGTTGTCTTTTGGAAAACCCTCAACAAACAACAACCAAAGAATAGATGCCGGTTATCAATTACGGCGCGTAATAAATATGGCTCAAACTTTTTCTATGCATCAAAATATCACGATTAAAACTGCGATTAGTGATGACTGTTGGATTCATGCGGATGCTCAAAGATTGAACCAATGTCTTATTAATATTTTGAAAAATGCGATTGAGTCGATGCCAAACGGTGGAATGGTTTCGGTAACCTGTACACCAACCGATGGTGGATACATAGAGATTGGCATTAAAGACCAGGGAGTTGGCATGATGAAAGAACAGATTGACAGGCTTGGATCACCGTTTTATTCCCTGAAAGAAAATGGGACAGGATTAGGCATGATGGTTAGTTTCCAAATTATCCAGTCCCTCGAAGGCAGAGTGCGAGTGACCAGTGAAAAAGGCATTGGGACAGAATTTTCTATTCTTTTACCGCAGGTAAACTAAAGCAAGAGTTAAAGGGTTTTCAGCACGTTACACAATCGAAAAACACCTTCTTCAATTTTACTTTCATCTTCCCAGGCATGGGTTAGCCGTATATATCCTTTGTCGGCACCATACACACTCCCAGGGACAAATAGAACACCTTCATTAATTCCTTTCTCTAATAAATCGGCCTCCCGTACCGGAGTTTTCAGACGGCACCACACATGGTAACTGCCATCAGGCACGGTCCATTCGATTTGGTCATTTCCATATTTCTCTAAAGCCCGTATCATCTTCTGCTGACGACGGGCAAGTGCCAGTCTCAGCCTATCAATCTGGATTTGCCACAGATTCGATGAGAAATAGCTGTAAACAAGCTGCTGGGTAATGACATTAATCCCAAAATCCATTTGCTGCTTAGAGTCGGCCAGGCGTTCTATAACGGATTCGGGACCTACTAACCAGCCAATTCGAAGTCCAGGAGCAACGGTTTTCGAAAGACTTCCTACATAAATAACAGATCCACTGTTTTTTGGCTATCAAGTATAGCTGGTTGTGTTGCGGTAGTATTTTACGCTTACGAAGAAGGATTTGGGAGCTTTCAACCGGCAGATCTGGCTCTCGCTGGAGCCGTATTGTCAGCTGCAGTTGGTTATGCAGAAGGGGGGAATCTGGCACGCAAGCTGGGAGGATGGCAAGTCATCTGCTGGGCATTAGTGCTTGCCTTTCCCATCTTAATTTGGCCTGTAGCTATGGATTTATCCTGGGGAATGCTCGGTGCCCCCCTGGAAGTATGGTTTAGTTTTGGCTATGTGAGTATAGTGAGCCAGTTTATCGCCTTCATTGCCTGGTATCATGGCCTGGCGCTTGGTGGTATAGCAAAGGTAAGCCAATTGCAATATTTACAGCCCTTCCTTACCCTTCTTGGCTCTTCGCTTTTGGTTGGGGAGGATATTGCAACAAGCACCATAGTGACAGCTCTGATAGTTCTGCTAGCCGTTGCAGCAGGCCGGAAAACACCCTCTAAACCTTAAACTTCTTGACTAAGGTCTGCAGCTCGTCCGCCATCTGGGAAAGAGATGAGGAAGAAGCGGTAATTTCCTGCATGGAAGCCAATTGTTCCTCGGCCGCCGCTGAAACGTTCTGTGTTCCGGCGGCGGCTTCTTCTGCTACTCTTGTAACAATATCGATAGAATGGACCATTTGTTCAGTTCCTGTCACCACCTGTTGTACAGCTGTCGAAATTCCTTTAATTTGGTTATCTACCTCATTGACAGATTGTTGGATTTGTCCGAAGGAGGCACCGGCTGTGTTCACCGTCTCGATACCGTCGGCTACTTCCTTCGTAGCTGTCTGCATGGACTGAACCGCCTGATTCGTTTCTTTCTGAATGGTGGCAATGAGCTGTGCAATCTTTTGCGCAGATGAACCCGATTGCTCCGCCAATTTGCGGACTTCATCGGCTACGATAGCGAAGCCACGCCCGTGCTCTCCTGCTCTAGCCGCTTCAATCGCTGCATTGAGTGCCAACAGGTTTGTTTGGGTGGAAATTTCCGTGATGACTTCGATAATTTGTTCGATTTCTTGTGAACGCTCCCCTAATCCCTTCACCGTTTCCGCCAGACTGTCTGTTGTACGGCTGATCGAATTCATTTGTTTAATTGCCGTTTCGATTGCCTGGTTACCTGTCAGCGCTGTTTCCAAAGCATGGATCGCTGCATCTGTTACATTTTGTGAACTCATTGCTATACGCTGCACGCTGGTTGACATTTCTGCTACTGTTTTTGAGCTTTTCCCTACGCTGTGGACTTGCCTTTCAGAACCAACCGCTACTTCCTGAATGGTATGAGCGATGACTTCACTGGCTTTACTGCTTTCTCCTGCATTCGCCGTTAATTGTTCAGAGGAGGCAGCAACCTGCTTAATTGTAAAGTCGATTTGCTGAATCAGGCCGCGGAGGCTCCTAACCATGTTATTAATGGAAACAAAATAATAGGTGCCAGTGGAATTGTGAAAAGATAAGGACTTGCCCAGCGCTTTTCTTATTCCGGGTACATATAAATAAAGTACAAGTTCATTAGGAGGATAGATGGAAGGGAGGGACAAGCGCTGACTTGTACATGAAACAGACTCCATCATTGCACCACAACATGAATAACCAGCTAGAATGAAAGGAGGAAAACTGTGTTTCAGCCTATGGTTTGGATGACCATTTTATCTTTTTTGGTTACGCTCATCTTTATTCTTTGGAGGCCGAGGGGAGTCAATGAGGCGATTCCGGCCACAGTGGGTGCGATTTTGATTTTGCTCATTGGAAGTGTTTCGTTATCGGATTTAGGCCAAATCACGGAAACGATAAGTGGTGCAGCCATCACCATTATAGCGACGATTGTGATGGCTATTGTATTGGAAAGCTTTGGATTCTTTCACTGGGTCGCGGAGAAGCTCGCTGCCAAAGCGAGGGGGTCAGGCATTCGCTTATTCTGGTATGTCAATCTATTGTGTTTTCTCATGACCCTTTTCTTCAATAACGACGGCAGCATTTTGATCACAACCCCGATTCTAGTCATGCTTCTAAACAACATGGGTCTCAAAAACCATCAAAAAATCCCGTATTTACTGTCCGGGGGCTTAATCGCTACCGCTTCCAGCGCCCCGATTGGAGTAAGCAATATCGTCAATCTAATCGCGCTGAAAATCGTGCATATGGATTTATATATGCATACGGCCATGATGTTTGTTCCCGCAACGCTTGGTTTATTGTTCCTCGCCGGGCTCCTGTTCCTTCGTTTTTACAAAGCCCTTCCGCGCACCGTTCCTGTTAAGATATCCGGCCTTACCGCCCCCGCTTACCATCCCCTCAAAACGAAATCTTCTCTTTCGTTAGACAAGGAACGTTCCCGGTTTATGCGAAACATCCTTCTTTTCGTATTTGCTGTCCGTATCAGCCTCTTTGTTGCTTCTTTTGTGGGGATTCCTGTCTCTGTCATGGCTGTCTTTGGCTCGCTTGTATTATTAGGGTGGAGGTGGTTTCACTTAAAGATTCCTCCGACCGATATGCTGAAAAAAACGCCATGGTACATTCTCGTCTTCGCCTTTAGTATGTACGTCATTATTTACGGGCTGCATAACATCGGTTTAACGGCGTGGCTCATCGATTTCATGCATCCCATGGTTTCTGGAAGCCTGCTGCATGCAAGTGTCATGATGGGAACCCTCCTCACGATTCTATCCAATCTATTTAATAATCACCCCGCGCTCATGATAGGAACCCTCACGCTAACGAATATGCATCTTAATCCGCTCACCCTAAAAATCTCATACCTGGCCAGTGTGATTGGAAGCGACATGGGGGCGCTGCTGCTTCCCATGGGAACGCTGGCTACGCTCATGTGGATGCATATCATAAGGCGTGGGAAAGTAAAAATCACATGGTGGCAATATGTAAAAATCACGCTTGTCGTCATTCCCCCTGCAACGCTATTTACACTTGTTGTCTTGTATTACTGGGTTTCCTGGTTGTTTTAACAATAAATATATCATACGGGAAGAAAGGAGAAATTATATGAGTGATTTTGCTCACCTCATAGGAAAAAATGTAGATGTTGAAATTTCAGGGAAAAATTACTGCAATGGCATTCTGGTAGACGCGGGGCTGGATATTATTGTCGTATACAATAATATCGCCTCATCCTTCTACTACATTCCGGTTGTTCATATTCAGCGGTTGAAAGAAACCAGAATAGAGGAAACCCTCGGATTTGGCCCTCCTCCGGAAAAACCGATTGAAAGCGATTCCCATTCGATTTCGTTTCGTAAAATACTCACCAACGCTAAAGGACAGTTTGTCCAAATTTATGTGACAGGGAATAAATCGATTCATGGGTATTTAACGAGCATCATGAACGACTACTTTGTTTTTTATTCTCCTGTGTATAAAACACTGTTTATTTCTATGGACCATGTGAAATGGCTGATCCCGTACGAACAGGATGCAACGCCTTATTCACTAAGCAATCAGCACCTCCCGGTTAATCCGATTTCCGTTCCGTTAGCCAGAACTTTCGAAGAGCAGTGTAAAAAATTAGAGAATCAAATCATTGTTATAGACGGCGGAAACAACAGCGAAAAAATAGGGCTGTTGCATAAGGTAGACAATAACAGGCTTTCCCTAATTACAGCCGAAAGGGAAACGGTATATTGGAGCTTACAGCACGTCAAAACGGTACATTTACCATAGACAACCTCCAGCCTATATAGCCTTTAATCGTTTATAAAGTGTGTTTCCTTGATTGAATTTGTTCTTTACAAACCGGGTTTAGAGGGAGTAATATAAGTTTCGTCAAATAGCAAGCTTTTACGTTCTAGAATCGCTGAGTTTCTGAGAAGGGGACGGGGGAAGCTGTGATCGCCTAGATGCCGACCACAGAGTAACTAACTCTGTGGTTTTTTTATGCTTTGGCGGGGATGATGAACAGGGGATAACAAAAATTAAAAAAAAATGGAACCTCGCATGTTTGGCAAGTGTTGTATACTATTCTTGTACCTTTTTATGTAATACGTGCGAATTAAAGCCTGAAACTGCAAATAATATTATAAAATTATTTACATAGCAGGTATAAAAATAAACGTATTTGGTGTACTTTATTCTATAGCTTATTTTCATAAACGATCACTTTTACGGCAAAAGCCAGCTGTAAAAAATTCCATTTATTTCATCTGAACTTATCATACCTTCTAACCGTCTTTTCAATATACGTTAAACTGTTATGTACGCTGTCGAGGAGAATACAGAGTAATCCTTAAATGATCTATGCGAATTGGACATTTCATTGAAACTATTGCTACAAATAAAAAGGCAGAGGATATAAGGGTATGAAAAAAACAAAAATTCTTATCTTAACTGGGGATTACGGACAAGGGCATTGGCAGGCAGCACAGGCTCTTTGTGATTATATCGTGCAGTATGGTGGGGAAGCTGAACCCATTATTATTAATTATATGCAAAAAATCCATCCCTATTTACACCCCATTAGTCACTATGGATTTAAACAAACGGTCAAGAGAGTTCCCGGCGTATACAACTATTTTTATCGTAAATTGCATGGGGGATATCCGGTTACATCGTGTCTTACTCAGCTGAATCGCCTTGGAGTTGAGCGGTTAGGCGAGATTCTGGATGAATTGCAGCCTGAAATGGTCATCAGCACGTTCTCATTAGCGGCAGAAGCGGTATCATTGTTAAAAGAAATGGGACGAACGACTGTACCGTCTGTCACGGTCGTTACTGACTATACAGCGCATTATACATGGGCGCACCCACACACCGATTACTATCTGGTCGGCTCAGAAACAGTCCGGGAAGAATTGTCCCGATTCGGAGTGCCAGCTAAAAAAGTGTTTGTTACGGGCATCCCGGTTCGCCCTGTATTTTACTATGAGTATAAAAAACAGGAATTGCTAAAGAAGCATGGGTTACGTTCAGACCTTCCTACGGTGCTCGTCATGGGTGGCGGATGGGGATTAATGAATTCTTGTGATATTTCAACCCTCGCTAAGGTAGAAAAACCAACCCAGTTCATTATTGTATGTGGAGACAACAAAAAATTGCGGCGGCAGGTAGCCAAAGCATTCCATGAAACGAAACATCATGTTTTAATTACGGGTATGGTGAACTGTATACATGAATTTATGGCTGTATCAGACATGGTATTGACGAAGCCGGGCGGGATTACAGTATCGGAGGCAGTAGCAATGAAAGTGCCAATGCTGCTGTATAAGCCCATTCTGGAACAGGAAAAGGCGAATGCGCGTTTACTTGTACAGTTAGGCGTGGCATTAACAGCGGGGACCTACCATGATATGGCAATACAGCTGGATAAGATGCTGGATAATCAGGAGTTGTTATGTGCCATGCAGAAAAATGCGGATAGAGCTCGGAAAGGTGAAGAGCCTTTTCAAACGTTAAATCATCTTTTAAAAGTGCATACGATGTGGAAGCAGGAGCGAAGCCAGCTTGTCTCTTCCAATATAGAACTTATGGTCCAAGTGAACGGATAAAGTTTTCTGTATCATCGCACTGGATGGCATTCGCCATCCAAAGAAAAGAAGAAAGGAGAACGGGATGTTCACTTATAAGGAGCGGCCTATAAAAGCAAAGTTAATCCAAGCGTTTCAAAAGGTGAAAATAGGCAGACTTGAACCGGGCATGGTTTTGTTATATATATTGCCCCCATTGGGATTGCCTGGCTTTTATTGATGGGCTTGGTCCAAATATATCGGGTCATCCGCTGGCGGACACCGATTGATTTTACAGTCGGCATTTTTTTCTTTTTAAGTTTGTTGATTTCTTCTATCGCAGCCTCTATTGAACTTCATAACATAACGTATTTAGCTTCTTTGCTTCTTGTGATAGGATATCTGGGTTTTTATCTTTATGTAAAACAGCACGGCACCCTATACCTTTTTCGGAATTGGATATGGATTAGCATAGGCGGGGGATTATATATCGCCCTGTTAGGGTGGATGCAAATCCTGTTCCATGTTGGATTTTCAACGAATGGGATATGGGGTTTGTTAACGGGTACGAGGCTGTTTGGCTATGATCAAATGGATCGCTTATTCGGAAGTACCTATAATCCTAATTTTGCTTCCTTTTTGCTGCTCTATGCTCTGGCACTCCTGCTCGTAGTATGGCTGTACAAAATACATCAAAGAAAACGAAGAATTACTGCATTATTCATCGGCTGCCTGCTCGTTTTATCTACAGCCATTATAGAAACAGGGTCACGTACCGGCTTTGCCGCTATGATCTTGCTGTTTTTCTTCTTTTTCTTCCGCCTTCGTTTGAAGAACGGCATTTTTGCGCTTATCGGCTTTTTGGTATCCTGTCCGCTATTGATGAAATGGTTACCGCGAAGTGAAAGCTTAGGAGAGTCCATGAGCGATCGAAAGCTTATATGGGAAACAAGCTTGAGCATATGGGAAAAACATCCACTGTTTGGCGTGACGCCAAACGGATTCCAGGATATTTATAAAGCGGTTATTGGTCAGTATGTCGCTCATCCGCATAATATTTTTCTCTATTTTTTTGTGAGCTATGGTACGATGGGAGGCCTGGCGTTTTTGCTGATGGTCGCTGTCCTTTTGTACCGGCTTTTATTAACGCTGAAAGCCAACCGCATCCACAAAGAATTTCTAGATGCTTTCTTGTTTTTAGTTCCGGTTATCCTTATTACCGGACTGTTTGACTTTCCGATGTTTTCACCCCAAACAGCGCTTTTAGCTGTCGGGCTGCTCGGGCACTGGGAATTTTATTCAAGGAGATGCTCCTTTGTCCCACTAGGATGGAAAAAAAAAGCACATTAACATTGTTACATTAGAGAGAGGGAGAGAGAAAATGCAGGATTTCATTCACACAATTTTACTTTCATTGGCGAGTCTGGGTTATATAGGAGTTGCATTAGGGCTCATGATTGAGGTGATTCCAAGTGAGATTGTATTAGCCTATGCCGGATTTCTCGTCGCGCAAGGGGAAATTTCTTTACTTGGAGCGGTCATTGCGGGAACGATTGGCGGGACGATTGCCCAGCTGTTCATTTACTGGATTGGATATTATGGGGGAAGACCGTTTTTGGAGAAGTATGGGAAGTATATTTTAATCCATAAACGCCATATAGATATCGCGGAACACTGGTTTAATCGTTATGGTTCCGGTGTTATTTTTACCGCACGCTTTATCCCCGTTGTAAGACATGCTATTTCAATCCCTGCGGGAATTGCCCGGATGCCGATAGCGAAGTTTACTATTTACACGGTATGTGCGGTCATTCCGTGGTCGATTTTATTTATCTACCTGGGCATTCAATTAGGGGGGAATTGGAACCAAATTAACCAAATGGCCCGCCCATATGTCCAACCGATTATGATTGCCGCAGTTATCGTTACATTGCTATATCTTATGTATAGCGTGTGGAAAAAGAGAGGAAAATAACGGAATAATAAACGAGCCAGCCGAATAAAAAGGCTGGCTCGTTTTCATATTTACTTCCAAACACCGCTGATAGAGGCAGCGGCCTTGCTTTTTCCCGCATGAGGTAACCCGTAAAGGTCTTCCAGCGTATGAAGCAGATTGAAGTGGTTTAGATTTTCCGTGTATGTGCCCATACGAACCATCGGTCCGACAAAGAAGGTAGGGATTTTATTGTTTTGTGATCGGTCATCTTCATCCCATGTCACAATGAGCAGGCTATTATGCGTCTTCGCCCACTGAACATAGCTATCCAGGTTATTCTTGAGCCAGTTATCCGCCTCTCTGATGGTGCCATCATGCATGTCATGTTTCATATTAGGAATAATAAATGAAACAGCAGGTAACTTGCTGTATTCTTTAGGGAAGTCAGTGAAACGCATATTTACACGGACCGGCAGGTTGCTGAAGTTAACCCAGGGGTTGTGTTTACGCGCATACGTTCCGCCCTTTTTTAACTGCTGGCTACCGGTATACCCGATGGACGGAAGGTCCTCTGAATAGCCGCCAAATGTGAGCTTCTTTTTCAGCAATTCACTTCCTAAGTTTTCAGTCGCGAATGAACGGTGAGGTACTGCATCATTCGTAACCCCCTGATTTGCTCCCGAGAATAAATCCAAATAATTAGGCTGGCTTGGGTGTTCGACAGCATGATAATTCGTAAAAGTGGCTCCCTGTTTCGCAAGTGAGTTAATATAGGGCGCATTTCGATTTCCGATGATCTCCTGCTGGGAATGGTTTTCCTCTACGACCACGACGATATGGTCGATTTTTTTGGCGGGTAATACAGCGGTGTGGCTGCTCGTAACAGATAGTTGGTTCGTTTGCGCGGCGTTCACACTCTCAGTATTGCTGCGCGGCGAACAGGCGCTCATAACAAACAGGCTAAGGACAGGTAACAATACCCATGCCTTCTTCATAACCTTCACACCCTTTCTTTATTCAATTCGTTCTGTTGCGGTTTACCGGTAAAACTCTGCCTTCTACTCCCTCGTATAGAGAAAGCCCCCACTGAAAGAGCTGGGTAATAACGGTGGCTTTTGGCAGCCACTTTTGCATTGCTCCCGCGCATATCGACCCCAGAAGCATACCGGCAACTACATCACCAGGATAATGTACACCTACCCAAATACGGGAAAAAGCAACACCGGCGGCTAATGCAAGCCAGGCCCAGGATCCTTTTTTACGGAACAGCCAAAAGGATGCAGCGATAACAAAAGCGCCTGTGGATGATCACTCGGAAAAGAGGCATTTGCAGCATGGGGGATTAACTGAATGACATGGTGGGTGACAAACGGACGGCTGCGGTACAGGAAGTCGCCAATTAAGCCGCTAATACCAAGGGCCACACAGGCGGCAAGTAAAGACTGGATGACCATCCACCGGTTCTCTTTCTTGCCTGTAAACCAATAAAAAATAACCCCAAGGTAAAATAAGTATTCACCGTCCTGGGCTAAAAAGCCCATAACAGGGTTTAGATAAGGGTATACAACAGCGAGATGATTTACGAGTTGAAACAGATAATAATCGAATGTAAGTAGCGTCATGATTTATTTCCTCCATATTTTTAGCATTACAAGTAAAAGGACTGGCCAGGATACGAAAAAGTTCATTTGCCCATTAGAAAAAGATTTCATGGGAGATAGGTATCCTTCTTAATTTGAATGAGAACAGATGCAAACCTCTCTGATTCTTCAACCTCAGGGGAATGTGCGGATTCGGTAAAAGGAATCAGCTGTTTTTTAGGTGTTTTTATTTGCTTATAGAATCGTTCAACAAGGGCGAACGGCGTGTGGTAATCATGCGTTCCCTGGCAGAAGTAAGCAGGCACTGTTAATTCTGGCACTTGTTCTAGAAAATGCACATCCAATAATTCCTCATAAACTTTCGAATTTTTTGTTAAAGTGGCTCCATCTTTTCGCGAGACCCAATCAGAAAGACTATATTCGGATGCATTTAGCATGGTGGCCACTTCTTTTAGTCTGTGATTGTGATACTCGCTTCCCTGGAAAGTGGTTACCCAATTTATCAATGCACCCCATATTTTTAAGTTCTCCACGCCTAATGAATGGCTAGGTTTCTTTAGTTGTTTCAGTTGTTTAATCGCTTCCTGATTGTTTTCTTTTCTTGCGGTATCCAACACAAAATCATATGAAACCTCCATTCCTTCAACGATATCTACCACTTGCCCGACACCTATATAAGCATAAAAATCATTTGGGTACTGCTGCACCAGTTTAACTCCCAGAACCGTGCCCCAGGAATGTCCAGCCAGGTAAATTTTATCGGTATGAAAACGCTGTTTTAGCATCGTAATCAGTTCATGGGCATCGGAAACAAACTGTTTCACGTTTAAGGAATCCGCCTTCATTTGATCTGAATAAGACTTACCGGCGCCGCGTTGATCCCAATTCACTACAACGAAATGCTTCTCTAACTCGGCCTGGTAGCTGCGCAATCGCATTTCCGATTCACCGGGTCCTCCGTGCAGCCATAGGAGAACCGGATTGGCCTGGTTCGTGCCGCGAATCAAAATCGTCTGCCCGACCCCTCCTATTTTGTCCGTTTCCAGGGAAGCGATGCTATACGGGCTTGATATAGCAGGGGTTGTTCCGCGTCCAATCGTCATATATCCCAGAAACAAGGCGGACAGAAGGATAACAATAGAGGTTAAAATCAGGGACAGTTTTAAAGTAGTACGAAGCATCGCCATTATAATCCCCTCCCGTATTGCCATTCTTTCAAAACAGATTTATAGACGCTTTTGTTATCGCCGTTACTGAAAACGACAATCCTGTCTCCCTGTGCCGGAATAAACTTGAAGGCATGGTTATACCCCGGGTTATTTCCCGTGTGTCCAATAATGGTATTGCCATGCTTTTGTTCGATGACGAACCCCAGCCCATACTTTTGTTCGAATACATTATGCATGCGATTGATCAAATCAGGATGAATAGTGATGGGCGTGAACATAGAAGTAAGTGTCGAAGGCTGTAAAATTCCCTTGCCATCGGCGTTGGCAGCAACGAAGGCTGCATAATCTTTAATGCTTGTATACAATCCTGCAGCGGCTTCTTCACGGAAAAGATACGCTGGCAAAAGGGCTCCCTTAGCATCATAAGGAAGAGCCATCGAGGACTGCATGCCAGGATTCCATGTGAAAGAGCTGCGTGTCATGCCTAAAGGTGCCAATACTTCTTTCTACATAAATCCAGTGAAAATGTCATGTGTACTCTCTGCAATGGCCAGTTGAAGCAACGTATATCCGCCTCCTGAGTACATATAACGCGAACCGGGTGTGTTGATAATCCGCAGTTCTCCGGATCCATTGTTCTGACCGGAAAGGGACTGTTCTAATGTGGGTAAGGTTGTGTCCGGTGGATATCCGTTATAGCCATGCAGCGACAGCCCTGCTGTATGGCTTAACAGCCGGCGAATTGTTACATCAGACTTACTGAATGAGGAATCGGGCAGGTGCCATCGTGATATATATCGTTCCACAGGCTGATCTAAATCCAGCTTTTGTTGTTCAACTAACTTCAAGACGCCCCAGGCTGTAATGCTTTTCGATAGGGAAGCGGCGTTGAACAACGTATCACGAGTAATGGGGATGCGTTTCTCCCGATCGGCAAAGCCGAAGGTCAGAATCTTTTCAACCTGGCCATGATGAATCAAAGCAACGGCAACACCAGGTGTATGCGTATCGCTCATAAGTTTTGGAACCTGGTCTTGTAGTTGTGCAACAAATTGGTTATCTGATACCGGATCCTTTGTTGCATTAAAAGAAGAGAAGATAAAAAAAACAATGAATAATACAACTGCGATCGTAATATATCGAACTTTCATGAAACCCCTCCATCATAGATTAGATGATCCTGGCTGGAAGTCATTTCGCACAGACTTCCTTTCAAAATCACGGTTTCATCATATGAAAGATATCATCATAAAGAAAAGTGATGTATGTCATCGTATTTGTCATCCAATAAAAAATGCTATAATGGGAGTGTTTTTGACTTTGATATAGAGAGGTTTCACAAATGAATAGATGGAAATGGTATGATGGGTGCGTGTTTTTTCTTCGCTTATGCTGGTTTGTAATAAACCTTATCTTAATGGTTCGCTATTCACCCGATATAATAGGCCCGTTATGGTTAATTGTGGGCTATGCTGCCGCTTCACTGGTCATTCCGTTTTATTATGTGACAATTGATTACCGTTATTATATTCTCTTAGAGTTATTGCTCAGCGGAAGTTTAACGTTCTATTTATCATTATGTTTTCCTGATACTATCAGTTGGATGTATGCCACCTCGATTATGAGTTTTACTGTCGCGTTCTATAACGAAAAGAAAGCCTATCGCTGGACAATTCCTGTTATCGTTGTTTTGTTCCCCTACCTATGGGCCGGAATGAGTCAGCGCTCGTTCGAAGACTTTCTTACGATTCTCTTTGTGTATGCCATTGCATATGGGGTCGGCCTTTTCTGCCATCTTTTGCTATATACAAATAAGCAAGTGTATGAGCGGAAAATTCTCGAACAATATGCTGCAAAGGTGGAGCAAATCACCGTTCTGGAAGAGCGAAACCGGCTATCCCGGGAGCTGCATGACACGCTGGGACATACGATAACTTCCCTTATCATGGGGCTGGAAACCGTTCGTTCCCTGGAATCTTTGGAAGAAATACATAAAAAGATTGATACCTTATTGCCATTAACGAGGAGTAGTTTGGAAGCGATACGCTGTCACGTTCATGATATGGCGCCCGTAGAAGAAGCATCCCTCTCTCAAATGGCTGAGGAGTTTCACAGGGCCACGGGAGTAAGGGCTATCTACCGCCTTATCGGGGAAGAATATCCGATTCCCAGGCAAGCGAAGCTCACATTAGTTCGCTGTTTGCAGGAATCATTAACAAATGCCATTCGCCATGGAAATGCCAGGGCCATCCAAATAACGGCCCATTATGAACCTCAACACATTCGATTGCAGATTCAGGATGATGGACAGGGAAGCGGCGAATTAGATTATGGGTTCGGTTTGAAGGGGATGAAAGAGCGTTTATCGCTGCTGCAAGGTTCCTTGCATGTTCATTCCGATCCGGGCGAAGGCACTGTTGTTACCTGTATCATTCCAAGAAATAAAGAATTGAGAGAAAAGGAAATCCGGGTGCTTGTAGTAGATGATCAACTATTAATCCGAGAGAGCCTGCAAACATTGCTGGGGAGGGAAAAAGACCTCGAAGTAGTGGTAGCGGATAATGGAAGGGCTGCGATTGAACAATGCGAGCGTACGAGGCCCCATGTGATTTTAATGGACGTACATATGCCGGAGGTGGATGGAATTGCTGCGACGCAGGAAATCAAGCAGAGATGGCCTGAAATCCGTGTGATTATGCTGACGACATTCCAGGAGCTGACTTACGCTGGGGAAGCCCTGCAAAGCGGTGCGGAGGGGTATTTGTTAAAGTCGATGTCACCCAAAGAGCTTGTCGATATCATTCGAGTGGTTTACCGTGGGGGGACCATGATTTCGCAAGAGATGGCGTATGAAATCTTTCAAAACCTTGGGAAAGAAAAAGCAAAACCTGTGCCTCAATATAATGATGTATATAATTTAACGGATCGGGAAATTAAGATTTTAGAATGTTTATCGGAAGGGCTTCGCTATAAGGAAATTGCATCCAGGTTATTTTTAGCGGAAGGAACAGTGCGCAATTATGTTTCCTCTATTTACTCCAAATTGGAGGTAAATAACCGTCAAAAAGCGGTTCGAAAATTCGCCCAAATAGATGCCCGCCAATAAGCAGAATGCAAATTACACTGGCAGCGAAAGAAGCCGATAGCTTTTATCGATCCAATGAGGGTGAAAAATTTCATGATGTTTGTCAGGCCAGGCGTCATGAAAGACTGAACCCTAAAACAAAGGTGTTTTCTCCAGTGTGCTAATCCTCAGCGAATAACTCGTTTAGAAATTCTTTTCTTTTTTCTAAAAAATGCCTCGTGATAAAATAATGGGATGTTTCTTCATATGAAATGGGGGAAATCGGCGCTGTATCGAAGTTTAAAATTTGGGTGTCCGGATATCCAAGAAGAATAGGAGAATGAGTGGCGATAATGAACTGTGAATTTCCTTCTTTGTTCATTTCATGCAGCAGACGCAAGAAAGAAAGCTGGCGTGAAGGAGAAAGCGCCGCCTCCGGTTCATCTAGTAAATAGATTCCCTTCTTTCCAAAACGATTTATAAACAAAGAGAGAAAAGATTCTCCATGTGATTGATGGTGCAGTGATTTCCCGCCATATCCCTGGTATCTAAAGGTGCGGTCTTCCCTTGCTAACTGATCTAAATGGCTGGCAAAATGATAAAAGCTTTCTGCCCGTAAAAAGAACCCGTGATTGATTTTAGGCAGCCATGAAAGACGAACATATTCTCCTAATGCTGCATTTGAAGATTCAACTTCGTATGTATTATTTCTACTTCCGCCAGCTGTATTAAACTCACATTTATAGGCAATCGCCTCTAACAGTGTTGATTTCCCGGAACCATTTTCCCCAACGAAAAAGGTTATCGGTGACGTGAATTCAATTTTATTCAATGTTTTAACCGTTGGAATGGTAAAAGGGTAGGAATTCAGAGCAGACGAACGGACTTTTTCTTCTAAAATTTCCACGGAACGCAAATATACAGGCACTTTACCTTTCCTCCTGGTTTTTTATATCCCCTCTATTTTATCATAAGTTCGAGAAGCGAAAACGGCCCGTGTATTTGATTATCAACTTTATCGAATACTAAACAGGAGTTGGAATATGTAACCACAATCGAGTTATACTTGCCAATGTTTTAATGGAGGATTAGAGATGACATACAAAAAATGGGCGGTTATCGGGTCAATAATGCTTGTTTTTCTTACTGCGGCCGGGACAATTTACGGCGCCGACAAGGTGCATATCCGTATCGGGAGCGTTGAAGTCTTGCCCCCGGAAGAAATGACGGTTGTGAACGGCAAAATTCTAGTTCCCATTCACTGGATTGCGGAAAAATTAGGAGCCTCCGTTAAGTGGAATGACAAAAAGAAAACGATTGAGATTAAAGTTCCTGAGAAACATTTATTACGGGCCCAGATCGATTCCTTTCTGTATGGTTTACAGCCGGAACAGCCTAAAGAAGCAGCCGAATGGTGGATGAAAGGGATTAAAAGCCGCACCGGTGCGGTTCAATACGCAATGCTGTCACCAGCCCTGCAAAAGCAAACGCGTGCTAAGTTTGAAAAAATCGGTTGGCTCACCGGCGCTTCAAGTCCGTGGATTGATCATGCTCGCTTCGTAAAAGTAAACAAGGTGAGTGATGTGAAAGTGCAATATACGTTGGAGTATGAATTAATAACCTCTGAAGGCAGCCACGGTAAACAGCAAAAAGCAGTTACAGTGGAAAAGAATCCGGAACCCCTTCAGAAAAACTGGTATATTACCGAGATTACAACGAAGCACAATGTTTATGAAGTGTTTACTCCTCCAGAAACGGTAATTAAATAAACACCTTACTGAAGCAACAGGTAACGAAAAGTCCGGAATTTGGCCTTACATGGCTGAACTCCGGACTTTGTTGTTGTATTATTAAAAAGCATATACGACCGAAGGAGGAGATACAGTGACAAAATCGATTCTTCTTTTTATACTTGCCGGTCTCGCAGAAATCGGAGGCGGCTATTTAGTATGGCTATGGCTGCGCGAAGGAACTTCGTATTGGTATGGCATTGTTGGCAGCCTTATTCTTGTTTTATACGGTATCATTCCGACCTTGCAAACCTTTCCGTCTTTCGGGCGGGTTTATGCGGCATATGGAGGCGTGTTTATTATTTTAGCTGTTTTATGGGGGTGGGGAATTGATAAGAAGACACCTGACCTTTATGATTGGATCGGATCAATCATTTGCCTTGTTGGTGTTTCGATCATGCTTTGGGCACCGAGAACATAATACGGGCTTCCTGGACTGCTCGGGATTATAGTTTATGCGGCATTTCTTTCTGAATACTCATTCTCTATTATGGTTTCACTCCTTAAAGATGAGGTAGAAAGTAATGGGGAGCTATGGTAAGTTTGAAAAGAATACGTTCCTATATTGTCTACATACAACAGTAATTCAAGGAGGTCTAACAATGTCGCTGCATAACGAATGGATTAGTTTTTCACAGAATGGCCAGGATGGAAGGCTTTATCTCTCGCGTCCCGCCCATGTAGAGCGCCCGCTGCCGGCCGTCATCGTCATCCAGGAAATTTGGGGCACGGACAGGCACATTCGCGAGCTTACCGACCGCATTGCCATGGCAGGTTATCTGGCTGTTGCGCCTGATTTGTACGCCGAGAACGGCGTCCGCTCCGAAATGATGGGAGAAGAAAGGATTGATCGGGTTAAGGACTTCTTAGATTCAGTTCCGCCGCAGGCGTGGGGCGATGAAGCCCTGCGCAATCAAGAGCTGGAAAAGCTCCCTGCTCCGGAGCGTAACGAACTTAAAGAGACACTGGGAACGCTTTTTGGCGGATTAGGCCGCTTTCCGCAGCTTGTCCAAACCTTAAAGGCGACCGTTGATTTTCTACAGGGATACCAATACAGTGCAGGCGAGAGAATCGCTTCGGTTGGTTTTTGTATGGGCGGAGCACTCAGTGCCCTGCTTGCATGTGAGGAACCGCGGCTTGCCGGTGCGGTCATCTATTACGGCAATTTGCCGGGGAGGGAGCAAGCAGAGAAAATTCAGTGCCCGGTAGCTGGATTTTTTGGCGGACTTGACCACCGGATAACGAATCAGGTGCCCGGCTTTGTTGAATCAATGAAGGAGTTAGATAAGCATTTCAAGTATGAAATTTATGAAGAAGCACACCATGCCTTCTTTAATGATACCCGTGCCTCTTATAATGTGGATGCAGCACGTGACGCCTGGGTGAAAACGCTGCAGTTTTTTAAAAAGGTGCTGGCCTAGTTTTTAGCGGCAAAATAAAAATCCCCCCTGAGTAAACCATCCTAATTTTAAGGTTTTGGCTTTCCCAGGAGGGATATTATTATGCTCCTTTTTTCATTTCAGCCTGCATTTTTTTTTCGTTAAATAAAGAATCGATAACCGGGTTGCTTTGACTTTTCGTTTTTGCAACGAACAAAGGATTTAACACGAACAGAACGAGGAAGTTCGCCAGCAGACCCCAGAACCCTTCGTAAATGCCGAATGTTAGATGTGTCGCATACACGGTAAATGTCACGATTAACCCTGCGACAAGTCCGATGATGGTAGCTTCTGTGGACTGGTTCCGCCAGAACAGGCTCACGACGATAGCCGGGAAGATTTGCACCATCCCCGACACCCCGAGGAGCTGGAGCGACACAAGCGCGGTTGGGAACAGAAGGCCGAAGAGCAGGGCCAATCCGATAACCACAAACACCATCAGGCGTGTAATCATTGTTAATTTTTTACCCTCTACTTTTGGGTTAAACAGGTCTCTGTAAATATTGTTCGCAAATAAGTTGGAAGCGCCAATCGCCATAATGGAACATGGAATAAGCGACGCCAGAGCAATCGTTGCATAGGCCAATCCCTGCGGAACGCCTCCATAGGAAACCTGAATGAGATTCAGCAAAGCAAAGCGCGGGTCCGTATTTTTTGGAAGCACCATGTAGGCCATGAATCCAAGGAAAATAACAAGAATGAGAACAATATTATACAGCGGCAAGAACATCGCATTCTTCCGCAGAGCATCTGCACTCTTAGACGTAAATACCCCGGTTGCGGCGTGGGCCCACATAAACAGGGCGAGCCCTGAAACAACAGATGCGCTAATAAACCACGGAATTCCCTTCGGGCCGGTTGTCGGGATGGTTAAAAGCTGAGGAGCTTTCTCGGAAATTGCCCCGATCATATGATTCCAGCTGCCGAAGTGAATAATTGGAAGCGAAACGACCATAAACAGCATAATTGCCCACACAAGAATATCTTTAATGATAGCCGTATACGTTGGGCCTTTTATGCCGCTGAAGAATGTATAAAGAGCAACAAGGAAAAACGAGCCGATGACGACAACGTTAACGTTAATGTAGCCGGTTCCCGCAATCTTCATGGTGTCCTGAATCCCGCTTAATTGCAAATCGATATACGGAATGAGCATTAATACCCCGACGATGGCAATTAAGGAAGATAACAGCTTGCTGTCAAAACGTCCCTTTGCGTAATCAGCAAGGGTCATAAATTTATGTGCTTTTGCCACCTTCCACAGCTTGGGAAGGAAAAAATAAGAGAGGAAGTAAGCGAGAATACAGTAAGGAATCGCAAAGAACGCTACGCTGCCCCCTTTATATGCCGTGCTTGTTAATCCTAGAAATGTATAAGCCGTATATAAGTCAGCTCCTACGAGAAACCAGACGAGCAAGCTGCCGAATCTGCGGCCACCGACCGACCATTCTTCGACAGAACTGCGGCTGGATTTATTTCGGCCCGATAGAAATCCGATAAACACGACAGCAAGAACGATAGTAAGGGTAATTACCAGAGCTGTTTTATTTCCATGCATCACTCAAGACCTCCAGTTGATTTTTGCAGACGATAAATAACAAATGTGCATAGTGGAGTTAATAATATCCACAGAAACAGCCAGAAATGAAGAAAGGGAAGCCCCAGGACGACCGGTGTCATTCTGTTGACAAAAGGCAAGGCCGCCAGCTGGGATAGAAAGGGAAGTAAGACTAAAATAAAGATTATGAATTTTCTACCCATAATAAGTGTATCCTCCTAAAGAAAATATAGTTGATTAATAAATTAGTCAATGTTGAATATCATAACAATTTTCATAATAGCAAGCAAGAGAAAACATGAAATTTTTTCTTGAAAAACATGTAAATTATATAGTAAACGCTTACTTTTCATCTTTTTGGAAACCATTTCCGGAATATGTATATAAGACTTTAATTATTGAACATTCAAGTATTCGGCGCACACTTTTTTCTTTAATAGCAGAGAAACAGAAATTCTCCCAGAATAATGCGAATTTTATATTGTACATCTCTCTTAGATCAAGTTAGGATAGTAGTATAACGATCATAGGAGGTTTGCATATGTCTACAAATGCACAACCAGGGCAGCTATCTGTCGGAACTGTAAATGAAAATTGGACCGGGGATGCCCGTTTTTACGAGTACGCTTCAGCAGCCGATCCGATTGGCAGCGGCATTATCAGCCCAATTCCCGCGAAAGAATTCGGTCCTGAATTATATAACTCAGGTGAAACTCGTATTATAACGTTAGATCTTTCTGAAGAGCTGAGAACGGAATTTCCCGCAACAAGCCCGTCTCTTCTTGCTAATTTTATCCGTATTAATGCGGGAGATTCTATCAACACACAGCCAAATGCAACAAGCGAATTGTATTACATTATTTCGGGTGCCGGCAGCACAGAGGTAAACGGAGAAACAATTAGCTGGAAGAAAGGCGATTTCTTAACACTGCCATCCGGCTCCGTTAGCCGCCACACTGCAACAGAAGATACAACCATTTACTACATCCTGGATACTCCGCTTCTTGATTACCTGGGTGCGAAAGCAACAGAAGCGCGGTTTAAGCCGACGCTTTTCACAGCAGAACAGGCTCAGGCAAAACTAGATGAAGTAGCGAATGCGCCGGATGCTCATCTAAAGAACCGTATCTCCATTTTGTTAAATAACGAAAAATTCGATCAAACATTAACGATTACGCATGTGCTATGGGCCATGTTTGGGATTGTCCCTGTAGGGTCTAACCAGGCTCCCCACAGCCATAAGTCCGTGGCGCTTGATTTCGTTGCCTATGCTGCGCCGGGTACGTATACGCTCGTTGGAGATAAGGTAGACCCGGTTACGGCACAAATTATTGACCCGATTCGTATCGATTGGGTAACTGGGAAGGCCTTCGTTACTCCGCCGGGATTGTGGCATTCCCACCACAATGAATCCGGAGAGGCTGCTTTCATTATTCCGATCCAGGATGCAGGCCTTCAAACATATCTCCGTACGCTGGATATTCAATTTACCCACTATAATCAAGAATAGAGAAACACCCTGTGGGGTGTTTTTTTATGAGAAGGGATAAAAATGAGAGTAGCGAAGTTTTGTGAGCGGAACCTTAAAGCAACAGAGGCTGACGAAGCGATACGCATTCTTCAGCGGGATTATCAAGGGGACGTAGAAGTCCGCGTCATCGATTGTTTTAGACGGTGCCTGGAATGCAGAGTGAAGCCATTTTGCCGGATTCAATTGACGACGATTGAAGCGGCCGATGCAAAAACACTGGTCGAAAAAATAATACACACCGTGCGCGGAACACCGTAAAAAAATCTTCTTTAAAAACAATTTGCATTTATTTAATTTACAGCCACCTATAAAATGGGTGGCTTTTTCTATTTCTCACATATATATAATAGAACGCTACTGGAGAATAGGAGAGGATTTATTATGGCCATCAAACCACCGATGCTGCGGCAGGGAGATACGATTGGAATCGTGACGCTGGGCAGTCCGCTCGCCAGAGAAATCATTGATGCGAGAATTGCAGTATTGCAGAACATGGGATTTAGGACGATCCTTGGTCAGTATGTATATGCTGCCAGTGGCTTTCTTGCGGGTACAGACCAGCAGAGAGCAGCCGACCTCATGAATATGTTTCAAAATCCCGCCGTAAAAATGGTTCTGCCTACGAGAGGAGGCGTAGGCGTAGCTGGAATTCTTCCTTATCTTGATTACGGGGTGATTGCCAGAAATCCTAAGATCATAACAGGATATAGCGATATTACCATCCTATTAAATACGCTGTATTTTCAATCGGACCTTATCACGTTTCACAGTCTGCTGCTGATTGATTTCAAGCCGGAAACACCACCATATAACTTTAATCAATTTTTTGCCGCTACTTCTTCACTCGTTGCTCCCCGGGTCATTCAGAATCCCCCTGGCATTCCACTGGTAAGCCGAATCAAAGGGAATGTCACAGGTCCGATTGTAGGAGGAAATCTTACTTCCCTTGTGGATGCCATGGGTACGCCTTATGAAATTGATACCACCGGAAAAATCCTCGTATTGGAAGAGACGCACGAACCGATTAACACGGTATATCGGTATATCAATCATTTGAAATTGGCGGGGAAATTTGATGACTGCCTGGGCATTGTGATGGGAGAGTGTACTCAGTGCGAGCCGGCATACGGAAAAACCTACAATGATCTTATTAATGACACAATCGTGCCCCTTGGCAAACCGCTGATGACCAATTTGGCAACGGGGCATGGTGTATTTAAAGCCGCCATTCCGATCGGATCCAGGGTAAATTTGAATACGATGAACAACACCTTAACTGTACTAGAAACGTCTGTGCGTCCATAGGATGAATTAAAATGATATACTTAAAAAAAAGAAGAGGTTTCCAATTTGAGGAGGGATACATATGTCTAAGCAATTTGAACTTACGCGCAAGTCGTTGATGCATTTCATAAAGGGGCTTGATGAGAGGACGGCAAATGTGCAGCCGCCGGGATTCAACAATACGATCCGCTGGCATATCGGGCATGTACTTACCGCCGCTGAAGGATTTATGTTCGGATATCCGGACCGGCCATCCAATATTCCAGCCTCCTACAGCAAGATGTTCGGTAGGGGATCCAGGCCGTCAGACTGGAGCGGCGATATCCCGGCACTGGAGGAACTGATCGCTCACTTCCGGAGTCAAACCGGGCGCATTCAGGAGCTTTCGGAGGAGTTTTTTGCGAAAAAACTTCCTTTCGAATTTCCTTTCGGGAACATCCAAACGTTTGGAGAATTATTTGAGCTTATGCTGTACCATGAAGCGGAGCACCTCGGCCAAATGAAAGCGATGAAACGCTTTATTGAAGCGTAGATGCGCAATTATAGTAAAGCCTTATCGAATGCCTGAGCCATCGCCAGGCATTTTCCTTTTCTGTATGGAGCGGAGCGTACATTTGGTTACATGTGGAGTTATGGGGGAAAATAGACAATGCGGCAGCTGTAATGGTAACGAGAGATACAGCTCAACCTTCATAGTTAATTAAATGATGTCCAAAAACAATCAGAGAGGAAGCAACGATAATGCAAACGAAAAAACCGGAACGCTATGCTAACATGATCCCGATGGCTGAATTGGATACAAAAGAAAAGCGGCTTAATCCATTCCCTGTTTATGACCGGCTTCGCCAAACAACACCTGTTCGTTACGATGAAGGGCGCAGCAGCTGGGACGTATTTCGCTACGAGGATGTACATCGTATTTTGAAAGATCCGGCTACCTTCTCGTCAAAGCGCGCACTGGCAGTGAAAGAAAGAGAATCGATTCTAACGATGGACCCGCCGCGGCATACGCAGCTACGAGCTCTGGTGAACAAAGCGTTCACCCCAAAAATCGTTTCTGATCTAGCGCCGCACATTGCCTCTATTACGAACGATCTGCTTGATACCGTGCAGGGCAGTGGCAAAATGGACACAGTACATAATCTTGCCGTCCCGCTGCCGGTTATCGTCATCGCCGAACTGCTTGGTGTTCCCCCGGAGGATCGCAAGCTGTTTAAAGAGTGGTCCGATATTCTCGTCAAAGGAGCAGATGTGAACACAGACGAGGCGTTTAATCGAGTCATAGCGGAGAAAGAGCAGGCGATGGAAGAGTTGAACGCCTACTTCACTAAAATCATCGAGCAGCGCCGCAGACAGCCGAGAGAGGACCTCATTTCCATGCTTTTGGCAGCTGAGATAGACGGGCAGAAACTGGACGATAAAGAGTTGCTCGGCTTTTCCATTTTGCTGCTGGCAGCAGGGAATGAAACAACGACGAATCTCATTACAAACGCGGTTCGCCGCCTGACCGAAGACCAGGGGCTTCAGCAGCAGCTGCACGGGGATCTTGAGCTTGTGCCCGGCTTTATCGAGGAAGTGCTCCGTTTCTATCCGCCGATTCAAGCCATTGGCCGGGTTGCCGCCCAGGATGTGGAGGTTGGCGGTATGCAGATAAAAGCGGGAGAGCAGGTAGTCTCATGGGTGGCATCCGCCAACCGTGATGAGGCGAAATTCACCGACCCTGGCACTTTCATCGTTGATCGCAAACCGAACGCCCACCTCTCGTTTGGCTTCGGGATTCATTTCTGCCTCGGAGCCCCGCTGGCTCGGCTGGAAGGCCAAATTGTCCTGCGCACCCTCTTAGAGCGGATGAAAGAGATACGATTTACTGCCGGATCTGAGCTGTCGTATATTCAAAGCCCCTTTGTTTACGGTGTGAAAGAGTTTCCTGTTACCTTTATATCTTAAATAGGAATCACTGGCGAGGCTGTAAAACAGCCTCGTTTTGTTTGCGGGAGGAGTTGGATGCCGTGAGTGTAACACAATTGTCATCGTCGGTTAACTCGGGTAGAATCAAGAATAGATAGTGTATCGGAACCGTAAGGAACACATATGCAGGAGGGATAAATGAAGCAGCTCCGAGTTTACCTTGAGTTTTCCCGGAAGGCCTTTCAGCGTTCAGCGGCTTATCGGTTTGATGCCTGGACGCGTTTGTTTTCCAATATCATTTTTTTATTTATGTGGGGTTTTATCTGGTACGGACTGTATAGTGGCAAAGGGTCTGTTGCCGGTGTTTCGTTTGAATCAATGTTAAGCTATATCGTGATTAGCCAGATGCTGCAGGGGATTCATGGAGCCGGCACGCCGTTGTGGGAAATCCAGGAGCGGGTGCGGACCGGCGATATTGCCATGGAACTCATGCGCCCGTATGATTACCCGACAAGAACCCTGTTTTCTGATTTCGGCAACATTGCTTTTCATTTTCTGACGGCGGTTCTGCCGTTGTATGTCGCTTTGTTTTGGATTTTTGATCTTCATATGCCTTCTTCTGCAGCTCAATGGGCACTCTTCCTGTTTTCCGCGATTATTGGCTATTTAATTCGATACAGCATTGAGCTGACTTTTGGTTTATTTACCTTCTGGTTAATTGAAACGGGTGGGATAGAAGATGTTTTTTATTTTTCCATTTCCTTATTTTCCGGAGCCTTTATTCCTTTGTGGTTTTTTCCGGATTGGCTGGGGAGTGTGGCTCGATTTTTACCGTTTCAAGGGATTTTCTTCATACCGAATTCCATTTTTACCGGGGAACTGCAGGGGCAGGCTTTGACGGAAGCTCTTGTTATCCAATTCGTATGGCTTGCGATTTCCTTCGCCATTCTCCGCTGGGTGTGGGCGCGGGCGTCCTTAAAGATTGTTGTACAGGGAGGGTGAGAGAGGATGATTCAATCCTGGCTGAAAGGATCCCGCCTTTATTTTCGCATGGTTGGAGCGAGCATACGGGCCCAGATGCAGTACCGCTATGCTTTTTTTATGAACATCCTGGGCTGGGCAATGAGCTATGCGGGCACGGCCGTCACCATGTGGGTCATGCTCTCCTCGTTTCACTCCCTGGAAGGCTGGACGCTGTGGGAATTAATTTTCCTCTTTGCCTTATCTGTTCTATCCTGGGGTGTATGCGTGCTTTTTTTCTTTCATTTTCGCAGCATGGATCAATATGTACTAAATGGAACGTTTGACCGTTTTTTAGTTCGGCCCATCCATCCTTTTTTTCACTTTATGGCGATGAAGTTTGACGTGGGAGCTTTCGGCCAGCTTCTGTTCAGTATCGCAGCCGTCGCTCTCGCTTACGTTCAGCTTCACCTGGATTGGCCGCTATGGAAATGGGCTGTTTTTCTTGGCGCTGTTGCTGGAGGAACGTTTATCCAGGGCGGAATTATGGTGCTCATTTCTGCTTTCGCCTTCTGGACAACACGATCGGAGCGGTTTTATTGGGTTGTCGTGTTCCCGGCAAAAAGCATGATGAACTATCCCTTGACTCTCTATCCTCGGCTTTTGCAGTGGATCGTCATCTTTGTCCTGCCGTTTGCTTTTGTGAATTACCTGCCGGCGCTGCTTTTGCTGAATAAGAATCATTCGGCCTATTCACCCTATTGGGGTTCCCTGAGCTTCCCGGTCGGCCTCCTTTTTTTTGGGATTTGCTACATGGTATGGATGAGGGGACTGAATCGTTATAAAAGTACCGGATCGTAACATAGAGAAAGGAGGGAGAAAGAGCCAGTGAACGCAATCGAAGTGAAGCATCTATCGAAGGAGTATTTTATCGCCAAACGGCAAGAGGGCATGTGGGGGGCAGTACGCAGCCTTTTTCACCGAGAATACATAAAGAAGACGGCGGTGGAGGACGTATCTTTCTCCATAGAGGCGGGAGAAATGGTCGGGTACATTGGCCCGAATGGAGCGGGAAAATCAACCACAATTAAAATGCTGACCGGTATTCTCGTGCCGACCTCCGGAGAAGTACGGGTAGGAGGGCTTATTCCTTATAAAGAAAGGCAAAAAAATGCCCGCCAGATTGGGGTTGTTTTTGGTCAGCGGTCGCAGCTGTGGTGGGATCTGCCCACCATTGAATCGTTTGAACTGCTCAAACAAATCTACTACATATCGGACGAACAATACCGTAAGAATATGGATACGTTTACGGAAATCCTCGCGTTGGACGAATTCTATCAAACACCGGTCAGGCAGCTGTCTTTAGGCCAGCGGATGCGCGCTGATATCGCCGCTTCCCTTCTGCATAATCCCTCGATTTTATTTCTGGATGAGCCAACAATCGGGCTGGATGTCGTAGCCAAGGAGCGGATGCGGACGTTTATTCAGGAGATGAATAAGGAGCGGGGTCTCACGGTTATTCTGACGACACACGATATGGCGGACATTGAAAGGTTATGCAAGAGAATGATACTGATTGATAACGGACGGGTGATGTATGACGGGGGATTGGAGAAGATTAAGGATCATTTTGGCACCTCTCGCATTCTCATCGTTGACCTGGAAAAGGATACGAGCCTGGACATTGAGGGTGTGGACCTAATCCGGGAGGAAGGGATTCGCAAATGGCTTCGGTTTAATCGTGGTGAGTATACGGCAGCCCAGCTTATTCAACTCGTTTCCGAAAGGGCGGAAATCGTGGATCTTTCTCTGCAAGAACCGGAAATCGACTCGATTATTCGCCAGATGTACGAGCAGGGCTTGTAGCATTGTTAAAAATACGGGTAGAAGCCCGTATTTTTATTATTCACTGGCTTGTGTAGCTTGAGCCCAATCCGCAAATAACCCGCTTCCATTACAGCCGGGGCAGTCATATAAATTTGTATACAAAAACTCATGCAGCAGTAGAGGATTAAAGCCTCTCCCATAGCAGTCAGGGCATATTCCCTGGGACTGCATCTCCGCTATCTTTTTTTCATATTTTGCTGCTTTCCAGTTTGATATCGCATTAAAAAATCCCATTCCGGTCACCTCAAATTGTGTTTTTCTTAGGTTGTGGAAAAAAGGAGGTTTTTATTCCTAGTTATAGTATATGTTTCGGAACAGAAATCGGAATATTGTCATATAGCAATGGCAACAGTAAAAGTAGCGGTGAAAAACGGACGGGAAACGAGGTAGACGTATGGAACAGAAAGAGTGCGACTTTTCCCCCATGAAGGCGGAATTAAAAGAGCATTTACAGAAGCTGATTGCCGACATGCAGCAAAGTTTGGAGCGGCTGGATAACGAAAGTCAATGCCTACTTGGCAGATTCGAACAAATAAGGAGAGAGTTTGCCTACATTGAATCAACAGCTGCTTCTTATTATCTAAATTGTTATTTGTCATCATTTACAGATAAATACCTGGACATCTCGATTGGTGTTCAGCACTTATCCCAGCGCCGGCACGGTGCGTTGATCGTTATCCAGAGAAATGATGGGCTTGATTCCTTAATTACCCCGGGAATTCCTGTAGGAGCGATGCTTACCTACTCTTTGATGGAGTCTATCTTCTTTCCGGGAAGCCCCATGCACGACGGTGCCGTGTTGATCCGTGCTAATCAGATCGTTTCAGCTGCAAATGTGCTCCCGCTTGCAAGTGTTTTTGTCGGCGAGGAAAAACTGGGAACGCGCCACCGTGCTGCCCTGGGCTTGACCGAACGAAGCGATGCACTGGTCATTGTCGTTTCTGAGGAGACGGGAAAAGCATCTTTTGCTTTAAACGGGAAATTATATCCGCTCAGCACCGGAGGAACGATGTAGTTCCTCTGTTTTAGCTACAATTATTCCGTTGCTTTCGTTATAATAGTCTTATAATTTTGTAATGAAGAAGTTAATAGTTAATTCATACACAAAAGTACAGGCTATGTATCGAAGCAGGGGGAAACCATGGCGAGCATGAATGAAAACAAGAAAAGAAAGCACCAACAGCAAGTAAAAGCGAGCGAGACAAAAAAAATACAGCGGCTTATGGGATGGACTCTAGCAATCATCGCCGTTGTTTGCCTTGCATTTATAGCATTTAATGCTGCTTCCGGCCCCGACACAGGCAAGATGGTTGACACAAAAGAATTTCACTATGACAAACAGCCTGCATTAGGAGCGCAAAGCGCACCCGTGAAAATGGTAGAATTTGCTGATTTCAAATGTCCCGCTTGCAGGCAATTTGAACAAGTAATCATACCACAGTTAAAGAAGGATTTTGTAGATAACGGGACGGTCCAATTGTATTTTATTAACTATCCGATTATTAGCCCTGACGCTGATTCAAGGACAGCAGCCATGGCAGGGGAGGCTGTTTTTCACCAGAACCCGGCGGAATTTTGGAAGTTTTACGAGGCCGTTTACGCTCACCAGGGGGATGAACATGTCAACTGGGCTACAGCGGACTTCCTCGTTCAAGTTGCCAGGCAGTCTAATGTTGCCGTCGATTACGAAAAACTGAAAAAGGATATCGACAGCAATACGTTCGCCCAGGATGTGAGAGATGACGAGGCGATCGTCGGCAAATTGGGCGTTGGCGGCACGCCAACGATCTATATCAACGGAATAGAAGTACCCGTAAACGACACATTCAATTATGAGGCATTAAAAGAAGCAATCGTAAAGGCCAAGGGTGAAACCGCAAAATGATAAAGGATAAAATGATGCGCTTTTTCTCTGCATACAGTCTTTATTTGGCGTGGATCGTCTCCCTTGCTGCTCTTTGCGGAAGTTTATATTTCAGTGAAATTATGAAGTTTGAACCTTGCAAGCTGTGCTGGTTTCAGCGGATTTGCATGTATCCGCTGGCCATTCTGCTTGGAATCGCCAGCTATAAAAATGATCGTGGGATTATCCCGTATGCCCAGGCTTTAAGTATCGTGGGAATGTGTATTTCCCTGTTCCATTATTTGGAACAGAAAGTTCCAGCTATGCGGGATGTGCTTCCCTGTACTGCTGGAGTCCCGTGCAGCGGACAGTATATTAATTGGCTCGGTTTTATTACCATTCCGTTTTTGGCACTGGTCGGCTTTTTTCTAATTAGTGTTTTACTTCTATTTGGAAAAACGAGCAGAGAATAAAATTCAGGACTATGATGTGTTCGCAATTGTAAGCGTTTCACAAAAAGGCAGGAACAAATGAAGAGATTACAATCTTTTACACTGCAAACCCGTATCATTATATTTGCTCTCACGATTGTAAGTTTACTTGTTATCGGTATGGGGATTTTCTTCTACTTCACGATTTCAAAAACAATCGAAGAAAAAATCGCGGCTCGCTGGTCGGCTTCTTTAAGGGGATTGTCCCAGGCTCAGGAGCGACGCTCGCTTCCTTTCTCTCCTATCTGTTAGAGAAAAAAATCAGCAAGCACCCGGAGAAGTTCGGAAAAGGAGCGATTGAGGGGGTTGCCGGACCTGAGTCCGCCAACAACGCGGCTTCCGGGGGAGCGATGATTCCGTTATTGACGCTCGGGATTCCCGGCACGGGAACGACCGCGGTGTTGATGGGGGCGCTCATTATGTACAATGTCCAGCCAGGTCCTTTATTGTTTGACGAACACCCAACCATCGCCTGGGGACTTATTGCCAGCATGTTTATCGGGAACCTAATGCTGCTGCTCCTGAATATGCCCCTGGTGAAGGTATTTGCGAAAATTATTGAAACACCGCCCAAATATTTAATTCCGATCATTGTTGCCATCTCCATTTTTGGTGTGTATGCGGTACGGGTGACAACGTTCGATTTGTTCCTGCTCATTGGCTGCGGGGTACTCGGGTATTTCTTGTCTAAAAATGACTATCCGATGGCTCTTCTTGTATTAGGCCTGGTATTGGGGCCGATGATTGAGAATAACCTGCGCAGAGCCTTAACGATTTCCAACGGGGATATGATGGTTTTTATCCACAGACCTGCTTCTCTTATCTTTCTGATTATTGCGCTGCTTTGGGTTGCGATTCCGATCATTCTCAAAATGAGAGGGAAGAACGTAATTGTAAATGAAGAGGCATAATTCCCTTTAATATGAACACTTAGCCTGAAGCTGTCTCTTTTCTTTTGAAGAGGCAAGATCAGGCTTTTTGTTATGACACCTGCGGTGGATTGGACTGAGATTGGTGTTTAATAATTAAATAGCGTTCCATTTCCCGGAGGAAATAAAATAAGTTGGCTCTCGTTTCAAATTCTTCCCGGGTTTTTGGCAGATCCGTTTGTTCCATTTCTCTTCTCATCTTCTGCAGCTTTTGTAAAAAAAGCTGAGCGGTATTGCCGGAATGAATATGATTGCTCAGATGGTCAAGAAAATCCGCGATTTTCTCGCTTTGCGGCACGGAGTACGTTAAGGTAGAAATGAGCGGAACCATGCGTTCCAGCAATTCAAACTGCTGTTCCCTCATTTCAAAGTAATGATAATAGCGGTCCTTATTCCGAAGCAGGTGGTTTTCTACCTTTCGGATGGCCAGGCTTTTCGCCCGGTTCAGCAAATCCGCTGTTTCGATGAGTTCCCTGCCATCCCATACACTTTCATGATTTCTTAAATAAACGACTAATTCTTTCATAATAATATGGAAGTTATTTTCGATTTTCTGCTGGTACTTCTGAAGCTCAACGTCCATACTTGGCATATATCCATTCATAAGCAGCCCATCCGATCCCAATGCCCATGATGGATAATTCGTTCACTAGAAAAGACAGGGAAAATTTATGAATCGAGTAAAGATGAAAGATAATAACACAGGAGGTGACAAAGCCTTCCTGAATGTTTAACCGGACTAAAAGAGGCACAAAAAGCAATAACAAAAGGAAAAGGCTGTAAGGATGGTACCCAAGGAAATAGAAAGTAATGAAGCTAAAAAGCAGTCCCAGCAGGCACGCTGAAAAACGGGCGTATGCATTTTGTAAGGAACGTTTTTTTGTAATCTGGATGCTCAGGATGGTGAGGATTCCAGCTGAAGCTGCAAATTGCAGCCCAAACCATTGAGCAAGAAAAATCGAAAGCGAAGTTCCAATGGCTGTTTTGATCGTGCGGTACCCGATTTTCATAACTTTCCCCTTCTGGACGTATGTTTTTACATTAATTTCTTTTGATATAATTATTTATTATAAATGGAATTTAGATTTTTGGTTAGTAGAATAACAAAGAGAATGATAAAACGGAGGCGGAGATGGAGGAGAGAAATAAAAAAAATTATACTTCGGCAGCAGAAGCGCTGGGTATTGCGCTGGCGGGAGCGCTGATTTTTACGGTGATACATGTCCCGCTGCCCTGGCTATTAGGCCCCATAGTTGCTGTCATGATTTGGCGGCTTGCAACTGGGAGAATACTATACTGGCCGTCTGTCTTTCGTGACATAGCCTCATTTGCCTTGGTTACATGTTAGGCTCGGCGTTTACAAGAGAAACAGCGCTGCAAATTGTCCAGCAGCTTCCCTTAATGGTGGTAACAACGGTTCTTACGATCGCCGTCGCCTTATGGTGCGGAGTCCTAACAGCCCGCCATGCCCGGACGGATATGATGAGCGGCCTATTCGGCAGTGTGCCGGGGGGATTGTCACAAATGCTGGTGATTAGCGAGGAAATAGAAGGAATAGAGGCTACTGTCGTTGTACTCATGCAAACGATCCGTGTGCTGGCTGTTGTCTTTTTTGTACCCTTTCTGGCGATACACGGCATCGGAGATGGCACCGCGGATTCACTGCCCCCTTCTTCACCGAATCCGCATACAGACGGACTTCTCTGGTATCAGTACATCTTATATGCAGCCATTCCATTCCTGGGAGCCTGGATAGGGAAACGAATTCATCTGCCAAACAGCATCCTTGCAGGGCCCCTGCTTGCAATCGCGGTTGTAGTGGTCATAGGAAAACAGGAAGCTCCTCCTTTGCCTGTGCCGCTTATTCTTCTTTCCCAGCTTGCGATCGGGATTAATATTGGCCTGCAAGTAAAACCTGACATGCTGAAGAACGCAAAATTAAGCGCTTATTCAATTGGAGGAAGTCTGGTTTTGCTTCTCTTCTCGTTGCTTCTTGCGTTCGGACTAACGATGATAACGCCAATGACGCTTACAACAGCGTTTTTAAGCACTGCTCCCGGAGGGATTGCAGAGATGGGGGTAACGGCAAAAATGGTGCATGCCGATTTATCCATGGTCAGCGGATATCATTTGTTTCGTATTTTCTTCATTATGTTTTTCGTTCCTCCCCTGCTTCAATGGTGGGTACGAAAGCGGGAGAAAAAACATAGCTTTTAATTTTATCTTGATAGATACACGAATGCTATGTTACAATTAAATAAATTTTCCATTCAATAGGACAAGCTTATTTGTTCAACTGAATTGCGAAGGGGAGTAGCGGCAAGAATCGCTCGATTCTTGATACAAAGTCGTCAGGTCGGAACTTAGGTTCCCGGCTTTGTAGGTACATCATATCGATGGTGCTAAGCGAGACTTTTGCTTTTTCACAGAGGGGACTTTTCTTTCCGTGTGAAAAAGCAAAAGTCTTTTCTTTTATTATTTTATTATTTATGGAGGTGTTTGATGTGGAAGGGGATTTTCTGGTTGGACTCATCAAAATTATTTTAGTTAACATTGTGCTGAGCGGCGACAATGCTGTTGTCATTGCTTTAGCATGCCGTAACCTCCCCAAAGAGCAGCAGAAGAAGGCTGTTTTCTGGGGAAGTTTCGGAGCGATTGCTTTAAGGGTCGTTCTGACATTTGCCGTCGTGTGGCTCCTCAAGGTTCCTTTCGTCGAAATCATCGGCGGTGCGCTGCTTCTGTGGATTGCTGTAAAGCTATTAAAAGGGGAAGAAGAAGACGGGGACTTGCAGGGCAATACGAATTTGATAGGAGCCATCAAAACGATTATTGTTGCCGATTTAGTCATGAGTTTGGATAATGTCGTGGCGGTAGCCGGAGCGGCGAACGGCAGCCTGCTGCTCATCGGGATCGGGCTGGCTATCAGTGTTCCGCTCATTATATGGGCAAGCCAGCTGCTTATGAATCTCATGAACCGCTTCCCCATTATTATCGTTTTAGGTGCAGGTCTTCTCGGCTATACAGCCGGGGAGATGATATTGAGCGATAAAGCGGTGGGCTCTTCTATTGAAGCAGTCTTCCCGCTGGGACATTACATCATCCCGGTTGCCCTGGCCGTTCTTGTCATCCTGATTGGAAAATTAGGGGCAAGAGGAAGAGGCGCATCACATGAAGTAAGCCGAGAGACGACAGTATCACACAGATAGCAAAAACAGGAGAGGATCGCCCGGATCCCCTCCTGTTTTTTTATTGTGCTTTTGTTTTTAATTGCTTCAGGCTCTTAAATTCGTACCCCTGTTTCCGTGCGTCATCAATGATTTTCCCCAGGGCTTCCGCATTGTCCTGGGAAACAGAATGGAGCAGGATCACCGCACCGGGGTGGAGCTGGGCCATAAAGCTATCGTAGGCGTATTTCCAGCCTCGCTGCGCCGTCGTATCCCAGTCTTTATAAGCAAGAGACCAGAAAACGTTCGTGTATCCAAGCTCTTTGCTAACGGCAAGCGTACGCTCGCTAAAAATTCCCCTTGGCGGGCGCAAAAAGACAACGTCTTTCTGCCCGGTAACTTCGGTTATTCCCGCTTTCACTTTGTCGAGTTCTTCTTTGATTCTATCGCTTGAAATGTTGGCCATATTCGGATGGCTCCAGGAGTGATTCCCGAGAAGATGGCCTTCTTTTACCATCCGCTTGAGAAGTTCAGGCTGATCCTTTATGTAATGTCCAGTGACAAAAAAAACAGCCGGAACTTTTTTGTCTTTAAGTACATCTAAAATTTGTGCGGTATAGCCGTATTCATAACCATTGTCAAAGGTAAGATAAATCTCCTTCTTCGTTGTGTCGGCGAGGAAAATCGCGCCGTGCTTTACTACAATATCCTTAAAGCCCTCCTGGTCGATGGAGGGGAGCTTGCCGCCCTTGCTTTTTTTGAAGCCGAAGTGGTAAGGGATGTCCTTATTCGCTTCAGCCGGGTAAACCGCTAATGAGGAAATGAGCAGCATGATAGCGGCGAAAACCATGAGACGTTTCATCATAACATTCACTCCCTTGTACATATCGCTGTTTTGGAATCAATAGTGATATCCTTCCAATAAGCTGCAGAAGATATGTACAAAGGGCTTGGAACATATGGGATTCAGTTCCTTTTACTGGGAAGAGGACGAATTCGGATCGGTCAATGAATGAAAAATGATGCGAAAGACGTCCTCGCTTCCAAGGCCGCCCGCTGAGGGGGCTACCACGTTCTGAACGCGCATGCCGTAGGAAAAAACCATAAACATGCTCCCCATCTTTTTCGCATTGATAGAAGCCGGGATCGCCCCGCGCTGCTGGCCAATCTCGATCCATGCAACAGCTGTCTGATAGGAAAACTCATACAGTTCACTTAAGATTTTTTCGATTTTCGGATTGTCCTTTTGGCTCAGGAGGTAAATAAAAATCGTATTCGAAACATTATTCCCGCTGTTATTCTCAAGCAATCCTGTGGCGATGACCTGAAACGGATTTGCAGGCGCATCTCCGCCTACCGCTTCGGTAACTGACGCCTGGAATTGATGATTCATTTCCTCGACTTTTGCCTGGAGAATAAGCCCGAAAAGCTCATCTTTGCCGGAAACATAGTGATAAATCGCCCCCTTAGACAGGCCTGTCCGTTCGATAATATCCTGCAGGGTAGTGCTGCGGCACCCTTTTTCTTTAATGAGTTGCTCGGTCGCTGCCAGCAACAGTTGAAAGCTCGGGTTTTTGCTGAAGGATTCAATCATCTTACGCGCTCCTTACTGCATCATGTGGGTTTTATTATAAGTTACTTTCTATTTATTATATACCAACGGTCGGTATGCTAAAAGGGATTTTTTAATCATTTGCCCATTGGGTCTGTGGCATTAAAAAAACCGCAGGCGCGAATAGGCCTCCGGTTTTGCATATACATATTGAACTTTATAAAAACCCATGTTAATATGAGAGATGGTCGACACAACGTGTAAGTTGTCAACTTCATATATATCCATTTTAATAATATCACAAAAAAAATAATCTGTCAAACCTTGCAGCACTAAAAAAATCAGATGAAAGGGAGCGGTACGGTGAGCATGGCGGAGAAAGAATGGCAAAAGGAACAAACCAGGGTAGATGAGGTAGTGCATCAAATCAGTGAACAAATGGACTCGCTGCAGCAGCAAGTTGGCGAGATAAAAACGGACATTGTACATATTCGCAAAAACTTCTGGGACGATGTCACAGTGAATTTTGACGATGCGCATGAGGCAGCCGAAACATACGCAAGCATGAAGCAGCAGGCCGAAGTGCTGTCGGAAAGGGAGCGCAGCCACCGGCATGCCAGAGAGCGGCTGAAAAAACTTATGCGGCTCAAGCAATCGCCCTATTTTGGGCGCATTGATTTTACAGAAGAGGGAAGCCGGCAAACGGAACGTATTTACCTTGGCCTTGCCTCCTGCCTCGATGAGAACGAGGAATATTTTCTCGTTTATGACTGGCGTGCGCCGGTGTCCAGCCTGTACTACGACTACGCGCCCGGTCCCGTGGAGTATGAAACGCCCGGCGGTACGGTTGAGGGGGTTATGGAGCTAAAACGGCAGTACATTATTCGTGACGGACACATTCGCAGTATGTTTGATACCGGCGTGACAGTAGGGGATGAGCTGCTGCAGCAAGTGCTCGGCAGACAGGCCGATGCGCAGATGAAAAGCATTGTGGCCACCATTCAAAGAGAACAGAATCAAATTATCCGTAACGAGAAGAGCCGGCTGCTTATTGTGCAGGGGGCGGCGGGCAGCGGCAAAACGTCGGCTGCTCTGCAGCGTGTCGCTTATTTATTGTACCGGTACCGCGAAACCCTGCGTGCCGAAAACATCATGCTGTTTTCCCCGAACCCGATGTTCAACAGTTACGTCTCTACGGTACTTCCCGAGCTCGGAGAAGAGAACATGCAGCAGACAACATTCCAGGAATATTTGGAACATGAGATTGGCAGGACGTTCCAGCTTGAAGACCCTTTTGCGCAAATGGAATACACGCTCACGTCCATGGACGAAGCGCGGTATGCCGAGCGCATCGAAGGCATTCGCTATAAAGCTTCTGTGGACTTTATGCATGTAATTGAACAGTACGCGAAATCTCTCGGAAGGCAGGGCATGATTTTTAAAACGCTGCGGTTCCGGGACAGAACGCTCATTTCTGCTGACCAGATGAAAGAGTATTTCTATGCGCTCGACCCTTCGATTTCAATACCGAACCGCATGAGGCTGCTTACCGAATGGCTGCTCAAGGAACTCAAAGAACAGGCACGCCTTGAGAGAAAAAAGCAGTGGGTAGAAGATGAAGTTCAACTGCTTGACAAAGACACGTACACACGGGTGTATCAAAAGCTCCGGAGCAAAAAGCAATATACGGAGGATACGTTTGACGATTTTGATCGTGAACAAAGGCTGCTTGCCAATGTTGTTGTGCAGGAGCAATTTAAGCCGCTCCGCATGCGGGTGAAACGGCTTAAATTTATCGATATGCCCGCTATCTACCGGGAGCTGTTTGCCCATCCGGGCAACATCGCCAGCTTCGCTCCAGACGGAAAGATTCCGGAAAATTGGGCAGCCATTTGTGAGGATACGGCACAAAGGCTGGATCGATCCGTGCTTGGTTATGAAGACGCAACGCCTTTCCTCGATTTGAAGGAACGGCTTGAAGGTTTCCAGACGAATACATCGATTCGCCATGTATTTATCGATGAAGCGCAGGATTATTCTCCATTCCAGTTTGCATTCATTAAGCGGTTGTTTCCGCGCGCCAAAATGACGGTGCTGGGTGATTTAAATCAGGGCATCTATGTCCATGCTGCAGCGAGTGGGGACTTTGCCTCATTAAGCTCGCTATATGAAGATGAACAGACAGAGAGGTTTGTCCTGACGCGCAGCTACCGCTCCACGCGGCCGATCGTTGAGTTTACGCGCAGGCTTATCCAGGGAGGAGAGGAGATTGAACCGTTCAACCGGGAAGGGTGTAAACCGGCCCTAATAAGAGCGGCTGATGAAGCGGATCTTGCTGCAAGGATTAGCAGACGAATTCGTGAACTCCAGGCGGAAGGACACGAGACGGTGGCCGTCATTTGCAAGACGGTCCGTGAAAGCCAGGAAGCGTACGAGATGATGAAGTCTGAGGTCCCGCTGCGCCTCATTGGAAAAGAAACAGTGTCCTTTGAGAAGGGGACCGTTGTCATTCCCGCCTATCTTGCCAAAGGGGTTGAGTTCGACGCCGTTATTATTTACAACGGCTCGCAAGCACGGTACGGGAGAGAAAGCGAACGCAGGCTGTTCTACACCGCCTGTACCCGGGCGATGCATGAGCTTTCTATTTACTTTACCGGGGAAACGAGCCCGTTCCTGTCCGCGCTCCCTCAAGATACGTACGTTTTAGAAAACGAATAAAGAAGCAGGAGCGGAATATATGGATATTCGCCAGTTGAGTTATTTTATCGAGGTGGCAAAGCAAAAAAGCTTTACCAGAGCTTCGAAGGTCCTTCACTTGTCCCAGCCGTCTCTGAGCAAAATGGTAAAAAGCCTGGAAGACGAACTGGAAGTCACACTCATCGACCGGTCTGCCAGACAGATTGAATTAACCGATGCCGGTGAAACTGTCTTTATCCACGGACAAAGAATTGTAGAGTCGCTTGGTGAGCTGTCCTCACTTTTATATGACACCATGCATTTAAAAAAAGGAAACGTAAAAATCGGGCTTCCGCCGCTGATTGGCGCTCTGTTCTTTCCCAGAATTATAAAAGGCTTTCGTGATTTGTACCCGGAGATTACGATTCAATTGGTGGAGCACGGATCGCATAAAGTGACGCAGAGTGTCGAAGAGGGAACACTTGATTTTGGAGTGGTCGTCCTACCTGTTGATGAAGAAAAATTTACGGTCGTTCCATTTGTATACGAGAAGCTTATGCTGTTCGTTCATGAATCCCATCCGCTGGCGGCGAAGCGGGAAGTCGCCATGAAGGACTTACAGCCTGAATCGTTTATTTTATTCAGTGAGGATTTTACCCTCCATGGCCGCATTATACAAGCGTGCAGGAATGCAGGATTTGAACCGAAGATAGCCTATGAAAGCTCTCAATGGGATTTTATTGGAGAAATGGTAGGCCAGGAACTTGGCATCTCTATTTTCCCTGAATCGATTGCAAAAAAAGTAAATCCAAACCATATTAGGGCCATTCCCATTGCAGAGCCTGCGATTTCATGGGAGCTCGGTGTTATTTTGAAAAAAGAGAGATACGTATCCTATGCGGCGCGGGAGTTTATTTCGTACATTTCTTCCATAATGCAACCCCTATAACAAAAACGAATAGACTTTATAATTTATATGTATTTTACGCACGGGGCAGGAACTTCAAAAGCATTTGAGATAGGGGAACTGGAAGGCACATTTTCCAGTTTGGCGATGGTCGTTGCTGCGGTTATTACGATTGTTTTTTCGTATATTTTCTTGCTTGCTTTACAATAAAATAAACAGGAAGTGCCAGCCTGCCCGAATCCCGGGCAGGCTTTTTCATTGTAGAGAAGTTTCTTGTAGTGATTTAACAATATGAATCGTTGTATACTTAAAGAAATTCTTACAATACCAGCCGAAAAGGAAGATATACAGATGAGCAAGAATTTATTGGGAATTCCAAATGATGTAGAGTCCATTTTACCCAAACCAAAGAAATTAGTTGTGGTACCGTTTATTTTTATACCAATATATTTTCTGATTGATTTTGTCATTCACTTTTCCTTGCACACCCGGTATGCAGCGATTGAGAGCCTACTGGACATTGGATTCTTTTTAGTTGCTTTATCTTTCTATCTTTACATAATAACAAAGCAGGCAAAGCAGCTTGTTTCCTCAGCCCGTGTGCTTGCCCAAAACGAAATGCTGTTAAATACTGTTTTGGATAATATGGTTGAGGTGGTAGCAGCCTGTGATAGCAACGGAAACCAGGTGTATATTAACCGCTCGTATAGTAAAACGGATATCCAACCCGGATTTTTGGATGAGCCAATACCGGCCGAGCAGCTGTCAGACTACTGGGACATTCGCTGCCCTGACGGCAAAACTCCTGTGCGGAAAGAGGAATTGCCTCTTTTTCGTGCGCTGCAAGGTATCCTTGTGGAGAACCAGGAGCTATGGAGCGGCGGACGGATATCGTTAACCAATGCACGACCGATCGTTACCCCATCCGGTGAAATTATCGGGGCTGTATCAGTTGGACACGATATCACCGAGCGCAAAAAGATGGAACTGGAATTAAGAAGAGAGCGCGACTTTATTTCTACGATCCTTAATACGCTGGATGCGCTCGTATTAGTTCTGGACAGCGAGGGGAGGGTTCAGCAATTTAACCGGATGTGTGAGCAAGTAACGGCCTATACATTTGAGGAAGTGAGAGGGAAAATATTCTGGGATGTTTTACTGCTCCCGGAGGAAGTTGAAAACATAAAGGCAACGTTTAAAAAAATGGTAGCCGGCGATTTCGCAAATCAGCACGATAATTACTGGATTACAAAAGATGGGACGAGGCGGTTCATTACATGGTCCGATGCTGTGTTTTTTGATTCAGAAAAAAAGGAAAAGTACGTGATTGCGACTGGAATTGACATCACAGAACGGAGAAAAACGGAAGAGGAACTGTGGAATATGACGCAGACACTGCAGGCGGTCATCCAGGCATCCCCTCTCGCCATTATTACCGGCAACCCGGATGGGACGGTAAAGATGTGGAATCAGGCAGCCAAGGCAATGTTCGGCTGGACGGAACAGGAGGTTATCGGTGTTCTTCTTCCGACGGTCCCGGAAGAAAGGCACGAAAGTCTTCGGAAAGACTTAACGTGTATTCTACAGGGAAAAGCGATGACGAATGTTGAAACAACACTGAGGAGAAAAGACGGCTCTTTCATTGATGCGAGCCTTTCCTCGGCTAGAATGCACGATGTGGATGGCAATGTAAACGGTTTTGTAAACATTATCGTTGATATTACGGAACGTAAAAAAACGGAAGAAATGCTTAGAAAATCCGACAAATTAAATATTATTGGGGAGCTCGCAGCCGGGGCGGCCCATGAAATACGAAATCCGCTGACAAGCCTTAAAGGCTTCTTGCAGTTGCTGCGTCTAAAGGTTGAAGAAACACAGTATGTTGATATTATGCTTTCCGAAGTGGAACGAATTAACTTTATTGTCAGTGAGTTTCTCGTGCTTGCCAAACCGCAGGCAGTCCATTTCCAGCGCAAACCTCTCCTTCCGATGCTGGAAAGGGTTGTTTTACTGTTGAATTCCGAAATGAACCTGAAGAATAATTTTGTGTTTATCAAAAGCGGGTTTGAAGGTGTTTTGATAAACTGTGAAGAGAACCAGCTGATGCAGGTGTTTATTAATGTTCTCAAGAATGCAATTGAAGCGACGCCTCCAGGGGGAGAAATATATATAGAAGGCACAAAACTAGCCGGGAACAAAGTCGCGATTCGCTTTGTTGATGAGGGATGTGGTATCCCTGAGGAACAGCTGGCAAAAATCGGAACTCCCTTCTATACAACGAAGGAAAAGGGGACTGGGCTCGGATTGATGGTGAGCCAGAAAATTATTGAAAACCATAAAGGGTATATGGACATTAGGAGCGTAAGAAATCAGGGTACGGTCGTTGAAGTTGTGCTGCCGATAGAGAAGTAGTTTTAAGTATTTTTAGAGAAGTTTAGCAGCTGCCAGGACGTTATCCTGGCAGTGCATCGCTTTGGTTTTTTAGAATGTAATAAGTTATCTGATAAACAAACCCTTCTATTTTCCTTATTAATTCTAAACAAAAGAAAGAGTCTCCTCGTTGAGCCTGCCCTATTATTTTTTTATCTACCATACCATTTTCCTTTTTGTCCAATAGATTGATTTGCTTCTAACCTTCATGGAGTTACTCTGGAATTAAGTCGTACGGTTACCTTAAATACATCATCATCGATTTCAATCTCTAAGCTTCCTTCATGAAGGTCAATAATTGACTTGGCGATAGCCAGACCAAGACCCGAGCCTTCTGTGTGACGAGACGTGTCGCCTCGTTTAAATCGTTCAAATAACTCCTCGGTATTGCCTCCCAGTTCGTATTTCATCACATTTTTGAAGGTCATGACGACCTGATTGGAAACCATTTTTATAGAAATGTAAACCCGGGTATTTTCTAATGCATACTTTAGAATGTTTCCAATGAGGTTGTCGAACACACGCCACAATTTTTGCCCATCGACAAAGGCATAAACCGGGGTATCTGGAGTTGTTACGCGAAATTGCAGCATGGAAGCATTCATTTGATTATTATATTCGGCAAGAGCCTGCTGTAATAATTGAATTAAATCGACTTTTTCTTTCGCCAAATCCACATTGCCACTGGCCATTTTAGACACTTCAAATAAATCATCAATGAGAACTTTTAAGCGTTTGGATTTACGATCAACAATTTCGAGATAGGAATTCCGATCTTCCTCTGACAAACCCGGTGTTTTTAATAGTTCCGTGTACGTAATAATCGAAGTTAAGGGTGTACGTAAATCATGGCTCACATTCGTAATTAACTCTGTTTTTAGCCGTTCGCTTTTCGCCTGTTCTTTTTGGGATGTTTTGACCCCATGCTTTAGCAGGTTGATATTATCAGCCAGGGTGGCAAGGGCGAATTTTCCTTTGACAGGTAAATCAGGCAGTAAATTTCCATGTGTTATTTCATTCGTATACAAAAGAATCTGATTAAAGTATCCTGTACGTTTAACGAGGAGAATGAGAATCGGCAGTGCAATCACGAAAAACCCTGCAGCATAAAAGATTAGAAGATTAGGATTTATCAATACGATACTGAACCCTGCGCCAAAAACAAAGACAAGGATTAATAAAATCAAGACCTGTGTTCCGATCCTCCGGATTCTAAATGCATTTCTGACACCCTTATACAAGTTGTTTACTGCACTTTTTTGTAAGTCCTCATTAAGGGGCGTTTCATCCTTCACCCTGGCCAAGAAATAGATTCCTTGCACAAGAGTAAGCGTAACGAAAAAGGTAGTAACCCCTAAATCAACTACCCATTCAGAGATTGAACGATACGAATAAACATGATTATTTCGCAGTATAAGAAGGGTAATCAAACCGCTGAACGCCAGGATAACAAATCCGATATCAATCGGCACTCGTTTGTAATATGACTGCCCTGTTACCGGTGCGATGAACGAGAAAACAGGGAGTTTTTTTAGCAGATAAAGACTAAGAAGAAAAGCTGCGATCCCACTAATCGTGTGGATGTAAAAGATAATTTGCCTGTTTTCAAATTCATAATAATTGGATAAAATCGAACCTGCGGTAACCGATGACTTCGGAATCGCTATCTGACCTTCAAAGAGCTTTGCTTTTCTTGCTGAAATGACTTGTTCAAGGCTCGAAGACCGTCCTTCTGTTGAAAGTGGGCCGTAGGTAGATGAAGGATACGTACGAATGAATGCCATATTTTTCGAATCAATCGATGGGTTACCGGAAGCATTTTTTATATTGGTATAAACCGTTCCGCTTTCTATATCTTTTAGATAATAGAGAAGTACTTGTTTGTACTTAATAAAATCCGCACGCTGATTTTCAATTTCGCGGTAATAATCACTGATTTTCTGTTCTTTTTCTTTTCTAACCTTGCCCCGGACATATTCATCATTTTGGAAATTCATCGTGATGTCTTTAATTTTCGTATCACGTTCGGCGGTATAGGCGTTTGCCATAGCTCGATTTTTGGATGTAATTGCCTCCTGAATTTGCCCCTCATACTGGGCTTTAATATTATCAATTTGTTGTGGCAAATCACCATATCGAAAACGGTGCTCATTTATTTCTTCGCCTGTTACGGTAACGAACTTTTTAGCTTCTTGTTCCGGTATGTAATTTAATTCAAATAGGGTTAAACTATCAATCATTTGATCAAGTTGACTTTGAAACTCGGGGGTCTGAAAGTAATCCTTTTTGGTATATTCTTCTCCATGTAATAATCCCGTTATGATACCACTGAGGCCATGTGAGAAGAGAAGAAGCCAAACGGCCACGATCCATTTATTTTTCCATTTTGTATCCAATTCCCCAAACCACCTTTAAATACCTTGGATTTTTAGCATCAATTTCAATTTTTTCTCGTATTTTACGGATATGTACAGCCACGGTATTTTCCGCGTTGTAACCAGGCTCTTTCCATACCCGCTCATAAATTTCATCAATCGAATAAACACGGCCGGCGTTCTTTATGAGCAATTCCACAATCCTGTATTCAATGGGGGTGAATTTTACAGGCTCTCCCTGAAGAGCGACCTCTTTTGCTGCTTCATTTAACGTTAAGTCATTCAATCGGATTACTTTTTCTGCTCCTTGATAAGTTCCTAGTGTCATATATCTTCGTAGCTGGGATTTTACGCGTGCAATCAGTTCCAGCGGACTAAAGGGCTTCGTGATATAATCGTCGGCACCGATCTGAAGACCGAGAATTTTGTCTGTGTCCTCCATTTTTGCACTTAAGATGATAATGGGGATGTTTTTTTCCTCGCGTATCTTAATGGTGGTAGCAATCCCGTCAAGCCGTGGCATCATAATATCCAAAATAATGAGTTGGATGTCGTGCTCATGTAATTTTTCAATCGCTTCGATACCGTCTTTCGCTTTAACAACGGTAATCCCATCGTTTTTAAGATAAATTTCGATAGCATCTCGAATTTCTTTTTCGTCATCGACAACCAGTACCGTGTATTGGTTCATTTCCTTCACCTCCTTTCAAAGTATAACATCATTGATATATTCACATTGTAGAAAACACTTCTTAAAATCGGGTAAGTATAAATCTTAAGGTTTTCTTAAGAACAAGAGAATTTTTTATGTGGATGAATCAATTTCATAATGAATTGTGGGTGATTGACATATTCGTGACATAATTCGCCTGTACAATGCTTCCTGTACACAATAAATACATGTTTAGGAGGTTTGTACATTGATGAGTTTAAAAAAGCCCATGATTGCAACGGCATTAGGAACCTTGATAGCGGCTGGTTCGTTCGGTTCGGCGTTTGCCGCTAGCGCCGAGGAGGCTTCCGCACCTGCCGCAAATCCTGTTAACCAGGAGCAGGCAAAGGTAAAGCTGCTATCCCTTAAAGACACGGCCGAATACCAATCCTGGCAAACGCTTGTTCAGCAAAACAAAGTACTGCAGGAGCAGCTAAAAAACCAGCGGGAAATCAACCAGCAGGCGTGGGGTGCCGTAAAAGGAGCAGCATCTCCCGAATTGCGCAGCCATGTAAAACAGGTGCTTTCCGAAACGAAAACGCTTCGCGAAAACAACAAGGCGCTTCTTGAGCAGCTAAAAGCGGCGAAAGCAAGCAAGGACAAAGAGAAGGTTCAATCGTTAAAACAGCAGATAGCAGCGAATCATCAAGCGATTGAAGCGAAGCTGACAGCGATTAAACCTGATTTAGAAGCGGTTAAACAGCTTGGAGCAAAGCTGAAAAATATAAAAACACTTGTACAGCCGATTCGGGAGGCAAAAAAAGCCGACTGGCAAAAGGTAGCACAGCTGCGTGAACAGCTGAAAAGCACGGTGAAACAGGCAAAAGACAGCCGTAAACAAAACAATGCAGCTGAAATGACGGCCCAGCTTAACGAAGCAGCTAATCTCCTGCAGCAAATTATGACACTGAAAAATGAAATTATCACACAAAAATCGCAAATTGCCGCTGTTTTAAAACAACAGTAAATAAAAGAAAGCACCCGGCGACAGGGTGCTTTTTTTGTGATATAGAAAACTATATGTTGCTTCAAGATCATAGAGTAAGAATTGTATTTAAGAGAGGGGGAGGGGCAAATAAAGGGTGAAAGTTGTACCTTTGCCCGGTGCTGAATCAACGGTAATGTTGCCGTTCATCAACTCCACTAAGTGCTTCGTTATTGTTAAGCCAAGCCCGCTCCGTTCCTCGTGTGATGTGCGGGCGGACTTCTCCGTGTAGAAACGTTCCCAAATAAGCGGCAGTTTCTCCGGTTCAATCCCTTTCCCGGTATCGGTTACCGTAATCTCTGCTTGATTGTTAATTACGCGTGAAGAAACCGTAATGCTTCCCCCTTCCGGCGTATGCCGTATGGCGTTGTCCAGTAAATTAAATAAAACTTGCTTCAGCCGTTCCGGATCGCCAAACACCTTCACATTCGCTTCTTCCGGATTCAGAATGTGAAAATGAATAGACTTCTCTTCCATTCTGACCCGAACGCTTTCGCCGACACTTTCTACGAGGGTGGACCAGCGAATCGGCACCGGATGAAGCGTGATTCTCCCGGACTCAATCGCTGACAGATCGAGCATCGTAGTAAGCAGCGTGTTTAAGCGGTTTAACTCCCTGTAAGAAATGTCTAAATAACGCTGCTGCTGCTCGGCTGGGATGACACCCTCCGCCATTCCTTGAATAAATCCGCGCACAGAGGTGAGCGGGGTGCGCAGCTCATGAGATACGTTGGCGATAAGCTCCTTTCGCATCATTTCCATTTTCTCCAGCTGCTCTGCCATATGGTTAAAGTTTACCGCCAGCTGGGCAACCTCGTCCTTTCCCTCAACATGAACGCGTTCCTTGAAGTTTCCCTGCCCGATAAATCGGACCGCCCAATTCATCCGGACGAGCGGCAGAGAGATTTTACGCGACACAAAATACAGGACGAGAACGGCGGGAACCGCCACGATGAGGGCAGCGCCAATAATGAGCCGGGTTATCTGGCCGGTTTGGATTTCGCGAACCGGCGTATGTAGAAAAAGAGCGCCGATTACTTTGCCGTCCTTTTGCACCGGAACACCGATAGAGAGCATAAGCTGGTTGTCGGATTTTTTAAAAGGGCCTACATTCTCTGCGTTATGGCCCGATAGCACCGTCTCGATGATGGAAGGATTAAGAACTTCGTTTCTTTTTATTAACTTCTTCGCCATCTTAGGGATGCTGCGCAGATTGCTGCCATCTTCCAGCAATAATAAATCCATCTTTATGTTTGCGACACGCCGGTTATGGCTGATCGTTTTTTCAAATTGAGGATAGACCGAAGGGTTAACATCAACCTGTTGAAGCAGTTCGAGAATACTGTCTGCCTGGCGGTATAGCACCTGTTCCTTTTGCTGGATGAGAAAATGTTGAAGTGAAAAGTTAAGAAGAACGGCCAGCAGCGTAAATCCAACGAGAATAATCGTAATGTAGCTGGCCAGCAGCCTGCGAAAGATGGAGGTAAACATATCACGCCTCCACCTTAAACTTATATCCTGCCCCCCGCACGGTTTCAATCGACCAACTTGTATGATCGTCGGATAGTTTCTGGCGGAGGCGCTTCACAAAAACATCAACCACTCTGTCTTCACCTTCATAGTCTTCGCCCCATACTAAATCCAGCAGCTGCTGCCGGTCCAGCACCTGGTTTGGGTGCTGCACAAAGGTAAGCAATAGCTGATACTCGCGGGGAGTTAAATCAACATACTCATCTTCAATCGTAACAGTATGCCCTGCCGTGTCAATTTTGAGGGTGTCCCACTGTACCGTTCCTGCCGGAGGGGGTTGCCGGGTATTTGTATACGTACGGCGCAAAAGCGAAAAAAACGCGTGCCACCAGTTCGTTCGGATCGAATGGTTTGACTACATAATCGTCTGCCCCGAGGCCAAACCCGTGAAGCTTGTCTTCGCTTTCTCCTCTGGCCGTCAGCATAATAATCGGCAGATTGCTTGTTTTTCGTATGGATTCGCATATTTCCCATCCGTCCATGCCAGGGAGCATAATATCGAGAATTAACAGATGAGTGTTTTTTGTTTCTACGATGCTGATTGCTTCCCTGCCGTCATAAGCCGGGAGAGCAACAAAGCCTGCTTTTTGTAAGTAAAGAATAATGAGCTCTGTAATGTATTGGTCGTCGTCTGCAACAACAATCGTAAATTGCTTTGCGTTTTGAAATTCCTTCATGCCGGCTCCTCTATTTCTTTGCGTGTACTAGCTTTATTATAAAGCGAGTCGCAGTGAAAAGCAGGAAAAATTTTAAAGCAAACAAAACAAGGGACATCTCTTCTACAGATGTCCCCTGTAACGTCTAGGACATGGCAGGATGTTCGGGTTAATCAGCGTACAGGCTTTCCCTTGGAATAGAAATCCTGTCAAAATCCCGTGCCAGCCTTTCCAACCCTTGTGATAATGATTCCCCCGACATAGGCAGCCCGTGGCCGGTAACTGCGATGGATGGTTTTAAAGCTTCGAGTCGTTTTACCGACTCCCACGCTGCCTGCCAGTCAGGCGTAAAATAAGCCGGCGGTCCGTTTAATTCCTGTTCCTGGGTTATGACCTTATAAAGTGATTCCTGTTTTACGGTCACAAACGCATCCCCTGCAAGCAGAACACGGTCTGCATCGCGAAAAAAGGAGATGTGGCCGGGCGTATGGCCCGGGGTGTGAATCCAGCGCCAGCCTGGCATTACTGGAATGCTTCCGTCAGAAGGAAGCTTTCTCGCATGGCTGCCTAAATCGATGCCGTGACGCGGGAACAGGGGAGACATCTTTGCTACAAGTCCGCTGTCAGACCCGGGGTCGGCCGGCGGATACTCGGACTTGCCGGTTAAATACGGCATTTCAAGTTCATGCGCATAAACGGGAACGTTCCATTGCTCCGCCAATTCAGGGAGCGCACCCACATGGTCAAAATGTCCGTGTGTGAGAACGATTGCTTTCGGCGGATGATTCGGCCCAAAACGATCTTCGGCTTCCCGAATAATCGTGTCGGCGGAACGGGGCATGCCCGCATCAATAAGAACCCACTCACTGGATTGTTTCGGCTCGCCCACAAAGCAGACGTTGACAATTTGAATCGGCAGGCAGAATATATCCGGTGTCACTGTTTGGCCTTCGCCGCTCGTTACCGACGTCATTGGAATAAATTCATCCATAATAAAATACCTCCCATCTTAAAGATATACCTTTTGTCATTACCCGGATATTGTTTGTATGATTCGGCAGGATTATGAACAGAAAGAAGTTTATGTAATAGAGGGAGGTATTCTATTAGATTTATTTTAAGGCAATATAAATTTCTACCTGTGCATTGTTAGAATCGAAGCTGCGTTCATCGTACAGCTCGAAGTCTCCGCTGAAAGCCCGTTCAATGTTCGAGTTGGTTGTCCACTCCCAAATAAACGCCCAGGCTTCCGGTACAACTTTAAAAAGGGGGCCTGCAGGTGTGGTGAAAACGGCATAGTTAGCTGCCGGGATTGTTTTTGCAACCATTCCATCGGGAATCTGGTTAAAGCCGCTTACTTCTTCACCTGCAACCATAACATATGAGCCGGAAACACCATTTTCGTATTCGGTATATAGGCCAAGTGTAGTCCCAGGCGTTAGCTATTTGGAATTCGTTCGGCGGTTTGCTGTCCGTAATATGTATTCCAGAGCTTAGGAATTTCACCATCCCCTTTGCTTTCGTGTTCGTTTGTTGTTCTTGCTGCAATTCCAATTACTTTGATTTCGGGTTTTTCAACGATTCGAGGCTGATTCATTTATCCATCTCCCTTATCTATATTTTCTTGTCCGTACAATCTAAGCTGACTTATGTATATTTTACCAAACAAACGTTCGATTTGTAAAACATATTTTAACAAAAAAAGGACGACAAATCGTACGCTGTCGTCCCTTTCCGGTTTATTCACTGCTCTGTTAAAATAACAGGGCCTTCACTCGTAATCGCGATAGTGTGTTCGTATTGCGCCGAGAGGCTTTTGTCCGCCGTTCTTGCTGTCCACCCATCGGGGTCAACTTTAGAATGGAATTTCCCTGTATTAATCATCGGCTCGATTGTAATAACCATGCCTTCCTTTAACCGGGGGCCTTTTCCGGCAGGGCCGAAATGGGGGACCTGGGGATCTTCATGCATGTCTTTGCCAATCGCATGCCCAACAAAGTCCCGGACGACCGAAAAACCTTCCGATTCGGCATACGATTGGATAGCGTGGGAGATATCGCCAATCCGGTTGCCGATGACAGCTTTCTCGATTCCCTTGTAAAGGCATTCCTTCGTTACTTTGAGCAGGCGCCGGGCTTCATCAGAAACCTTTCCGACCGGATAGGACCACGCGGAGTCGGCAAGCCATCCGTTCAAGTTGACAACCATGTCGATCGTGACAATGTCGCCTTCTTTCAGCGGATTCTTATTAGGAAAACCGTGGCAGATGACGTCGTTCACAGAAGCGCATGTGGCATACGGATAACCGTGATACCCCTTCTGTTCAGGGGTGGCCCCGTGCCGTTGTAAATACTTCTCGACAAACTGGTCGATTTCCATTGTTGTGATACCCGGTTTAATGATTTTGGCGATTTCTTTATGACAGGAAGCTAATATCTCTCCGGCCTTTTTCATTAATGCGATCTCTTCTTTTGTTTTTAAAGTAATCAAAATGTGCACCTCTCTTGTATTTGTATACTACATAGTATACTTAAAATTAAAAGAAAGCTCTCGTTATAC
>NZ_BBWZ01000021.1 GCF_001015055.1 Aneurinibacillus tyrosinisolvens
AGCGACTTAACTATCTTATCAAATCACCAAGCGATTTGCAACAACTTTTTTTTACTGTTTGCTTGTTTATTCTGGATAAGATGGTTTCTATTTCTTGGCCACCTTGCGGCGACAAGTAATAATATAGCATGCATGCCGGGCAAATAACAATGGTAATTTATTACTGATATTAATTTTTTTTTACGCTTAACAGGAAAGCGAATTCACTAAAGGCTTTCGTACCAAAATGAAAAAGCAGAAGAGAATTGTACACCTTCCCTTCTGCTGCCCATTTGCTTATTTTGTATGCCTTTTTTTCAATTCCTCCAGCACTGCATCGAACGGAAGCTTCTGTTCCCGAAGAAGAACAAGCAGGTGGAAAATCAAATCGCTCGCCTCATACCGCAGTTCATCGTGGCTGCGATTCTTAGCGGCGATAATGACTTCGCTCGCTTCTTCCCCAACCTTCTTCAGAATCTTATCAACTCCTTCTCTAAACAAATAAGTCGTATAAGAACCTTCCGGCATTTCAGCCTCACGGACCGCAATTAATGATTCCAATTGGTTAATGATATCAAAACGAGAAGCATTCCCCGTACTTACACTTTCCCCCAGCAATGAATCATTAAAGCAGGAATACACATCCTTATGGCAGGCAGGGCCTGCTGGAATCACCTTTACAACGAGAGCATCGCCGTCGCAGTCATAAAGCACATCGATCACCTGCTGCTTGTTGCCCGAAGTCGCCCCTTTATTCCAAAGCTCCTGCCGGGACCGGCTCCAAAACCACGTTTCCTTCGTTTCCAGCGTTTTTTGCAGCGATTCCTCATTCATATAAGCAAGAGTCAGAACCTCTTTGCTCTGTGCATCTTGTACAACGGCGGGGATAAGCCCGTTCTCGTCAAATTTAATGTTGGATAAATCCATTTATACCGTCTCCTCTACCAGGCGCATTTCAATATTTCGCTCGTCCAAATAATCCTTCACTTCTTTAATCGATGTTTCCTTATAATGAAAAATAGAGGCCGCAAGGGCGGCATCCGCCTTTCCTTCCGTAAACGCATCATAGAAGTGCTCCTTGGAGCCCGCTCCACCAGACGCGATAACTGGAATTCGAACCGCTTCCGATACCGCACGGGTCAATGCAAGTGCAAACCCATCCTTTTGCCCGTCGGAGTCCATACTGGTCAGCAAGATTTCCCCCGCTCCCAGCCTCTCCGCTTGCTTAGCCCATTCGACAGCATCGATTCCCGTTGCCTGCCGTCCGCCATGCGTGTAGACTTCCCAGCCCTCACCGTTCTCCCGGGCTTTTGCGTCAATCGCGACCACGATACACTGCGTTCCAAACACCTTCGCACCTTCACTGATAAGCTCCGGGCGCTTCACAGCTGCTGTATTAACAGACACTTTATCGGCACCCGCACGTAAAATCCGGCGCATATCCTCTACTGCATTAATCCCACCGCCAACCGTAAAAGGAATCGTCACGTTGGCCGCTGTATTTTCAACGACCTCAACCATCGTTTCCCTTCCTTCGTGGGAGGCAGAAATATCAAGAAACACGAGTTCGTCTGCACCTTCTGCGCTATAGCGCTTCGCCAGCTCCACCGGGTCTCCCGCATCCCGCAGGTTAACGAAGCTAACGCCTTTGACGACACGCCCTTCTTTCACATCAAGACAGGGAATAATTCGCTTTGCCAGCATTTATACGACCTCCCTGACTTTCTCAATGGCATTGGTAAGCTGGATACGATCCGTGTACAAAGCCTTCCCGACAATGGCGCCGCCAACCCCATCCTTCGCGTAACGGGCTAGTTCCAGAATGTCCTCCTGCACGCTTACACCGCCGGAAGCAATCACATTTTTTCCGGTTGCTTTTGCCAGTTGAACAATTCCTTCCGTATTCGGCCCTTCCAGTGTGCCATCGCGGGAAATGTCTGTATAGATAAAAGTTTCGGCGCCTTTCCCAATCAATACCTTCGCCAGTTCCTCCGCCGTTACCTCGGATGTCTCCAGCCAGCCATGTGTGGCTACGTATCCGTTCCGGGCATCGATGCCAATCGCCACTTTGTCCCCGTATTTCGCCAGCACCTGCTCAGCAAACGGCTGATCCTGAATGGCCGCTGTCCCGAGAATGACTCTGCTTACTCCGCCCCCAATATATCGGTCAACATCCTCCATCCTGCGAAGGCCGCCGCCTATCTGTACCGGCACATCCAACGTACGGGCGATTTCCAGAACAACCTCATCATTTATCGGTTTGCCGGCTTTTGCGCCATCCAGGTCTACCAGGTGTACCCATTCCGCTCCCTGGGCCATCCATTGCTTCGCCATTTCCAGCGGAGAATCGCCGTATACTGTTTCCTGGCTGTAATCCCCCTGCAGCAGGCGGACACATTTGCCGCCGCGTATGTCAATGGCAGGGTAAATAATAAAACTCATCCCGTCACTCCCTTTCGTGCCGCTTCTCTATTTTGTATACGCCTTTTCACACAGGCCTGTAAAGTTCTCCAGCAGCTTCATTCCAACCGTACCGCTCTTCTCCGGATGAAATTGCATTCCGTATACATTGTCGCGCCCTGTAATCGCAGGTACTTCCTGATAATAGTCGGTCGTTGCCATTAGAACGGAGCGGTTTGTTTCAGCAGGCTGAAGAAAATACGAATGGACAAAATAAACGTACCCTTCTTCCACGTCTGAAAAAATCGGGTTTTCCTGCAAAAACTCCAGCTTATTCCAGCCCATGTGTGGAATTTTATAATCTCCCTCAAACCGCAGGACCGTCCCGGGTAGCAGGCCAATTCCCTCATGCTCTCCATGCTCCGTACTGCTTTCAAATAGCAGTTGCATGCCAAGGCAAATGCCGAGCAGCGGTTTGCCGGACGCCGCGAATTGCCGAATCGATTCAACTAGGTTCAGTTTATGAAGGTTCTCCATGGCATCCCCGAAAGCACCTACACCGGGCAGGATGGCCCCGTCTGCCGCCAGCAATTCTTCCGCAGTAGAAACAAACGTGTACTCGTGGCCGAGGCGTTCAATGGCTTTGCTTACGCTGTGGAGATTCCCCATCCCATAATCAATAATGGCTATCACTTACAACATCCCCTTCGTTGACGGGACCCCTTTAACCCGGGGATCAATCGTCGTCGCCTCATCGAGTGCCCGTCCCAACGCTTTAAACACCGCTTCAATCATATGGTGGGTATTCTGCCCATAATGCACAATAATATGGAGGGTAATTCTCGCCTCCAGCGCCAGCTTCCAGAAAAACTCATGGAAGAGTTCCATCGGGAAGTTTCCGACCACATTCGATGGATACTCGGCCCTGTATTCAAGGTGCGGGCGATTGCTAATGTCGATTGCGACCTGTCCAAGCGCCTCATCCATCGGGACAAAAACGCTGCTGTATCGTTTAATTCCTTTTTTATCTCCGAGCGCTTCACGGAGCGCTTGGCCAAGGCAAATCGCAATATCTTCTACCGTGTGGTGGTAGTCGATTTCAATATCGCCTTTCGCCTGTACCGTTAAATCGAACTGCCCATGCTTTGTAAAAAGGTCCAGCATATGATCGAGGAAAGGAACATCCGTTTTCAACTCGCTTTTTCCTTCTCCGTCGATCGCAAACGCAAGTTTAATATCCGTTTCATTCGTTTTTCTTTCAATGGCTGCCTGCCGCATCGCTGTCTCTCCTTCTATTTGTTCTCGTTATCCAGGCGAACCTGAATCGCTCTGGCGTGCGCTTCTAATCCTTCTTGTCTGGCAAGCGCTACAATTTTATGGCCGTTGGCTAATAAATCCTGTTTACTGTAGGAAATAAGGCTTGATTTTTTCAGGAAATCATCTACATTCAGCGGTGAAGAAAAACGCGCCGTTCCGTTGGTCGGCAGTACATGATTCGGCCCGGCAAAGTAGTCGCCCACCGGTTCTGAGCTGTATGCACCGAGAAAAATGGCGCCCGCATTCTTCACCCTGCCAATATACGATACCGCGTCCTCCAGCATTAATTCGAGATGCTCCGGGGCAAGGCGGTTCACAATATCAAAGCCCTGTTCCAGGCCATCAACCAGGCAGATAGCGCCATAATCCCGAATGGATGCCTCGGCGATTTCTTTCCTTGGAAGCTCGGCAAGCTGCCGCTCTACCTCCGCCTGAACCGCAAAAGCCAGCTCCTTGCTGTCCGTGACGAGAACTGCAGATGCCATTGGATCGTGCTCGGCCTGGGAGAGCAGGTCCGCTGCCACATAAGCCGCATTAGCCTTTTCATCCGCCAGTACAACAATCTCACTCGGTCCAGCCACCATATCGATATCGACAAGCCCAAACACTTCCCGTTTAGCGAGGGCAACATAAATGTTGCCGGGACCGACAATTTTATCGACAGCTTTTATTGTTTCCGTTCCGTAGGTAAGCGCTGCGATGGCCTGAGCGCCGCCCACCTTGTACACTTCTTTTACACCGAGCTCGTAAGCTGCGACAAGCACACCCGGATTAATCGTTCCGTCTTTTCCCGGCGGTGTCACCATAGCAATCTCTTCGACGCCTGCGACCTGTGCCGGAATGGCATTCATCAGAACAGAAGAAGGGTACGCCGCTGTTCCACCCGGCACATAAAGACCCACGCGCTGCAGGGGACGAATAATCTGGCCGAGTATCGTTCCCGACTCCTTTGTCGTCATCCATGACTGGCGTGTTTGCCGGCTATGATAGTCACGGATGTGACCGGCCGCATCGCGAATGGCATTCCGAACTTCCGGGTCAATTTGCTCGTAGGCCTGTAAAAACTCATGCTCCGTCACTTTACAATCTTCAAGCCGGACGCCGTCAAACTGTTCGGTAAACTTCCGAACCGCGCTGTCCCCTTCACGCTTGACCGCTTCCAGTATTGCCATTACGGCCGCCCGCTGTGTTTCCGTCCCGTTCTCCACATCACGGCGGGTTGAAAAATTCTCCGCTTCTACTATCCGTATCACCGCTTAGTCCCCCTCAACAATGGAAGCAAACTTCTCATATATATAATCTACAGCCTCGCTCTTCATCCGGTAGCTGACCCGGTTGGCGATCAGGCGCGTCGTAATGGGTACAATTTCCTCTAACTCCACCAGGCCGTTTTCCTGCAGCGTCCTGCCGGTTGACACGATATCCACAATCCGGTCGGCCAATCCGATGAGCGGCGCCAGTTCGATGGAGCCGTTCAGTTTAATGACCTCAACCTGCTGTCCTTGCTCACGAAAATATTTAGAAGCTACTTTCGGATATTTCGTCGCTACACGCGGCAGGCTGCCCGAGGGCTTCCATCCCGGAAGCCCGGCCACGGAAAGCCGGCAGCGGCTGATTTGTAAGTCCAGCAGCTCGTACACATCCCGCTCATCTTCTAACAGGACGTCCTTCCCGACAACGCCAATATCCGCTACGCCATACTCTACGTAGGTAGGCACATCCGTCGGTTTTGCGAGGATAAAATCCATATTCGCTTCCGGAACCGGCACAATTAATTTACGTGAATCATCAAACTCTGGAGGAAGCGGGACACCGGCCCGCCGCAGCAAGTCCGCCGCCTCTTCAAAAATCCTCCCCTTCGGCATGGCAACAATTAATTTCTCCCCTGGCTCGACCGGCATTATATCCCCTCCTCTGTTAAATCAATAATGCCCATGTATTGTGAAATGTCTACGCCAGCCAGCTCTTCCTTGCGCTGGGCAACGACAATCAGATTCTCTTCAAGGCGCAGCTCCATTGCCTTTTCCAGCGCTTCTCTTCGCTGTGGTTCATGATATAAAATAAGAAAACGTTTCTGCTTCTCCGGTGTGTAGTCCGCCGCTTCCAGCAAACGGTCCATCTGGACAGCAAACCCGGTAGCCGGACATGGCCGGCCAAACTGGGCCATCAACCCGTCATAACGCCCGCCCCCACAAATAGGGAAACCCTGGTTGGCCGCATAGCCTTCAAACAAAATGCCGGTATAGTAATTCAAGTTGCTCAGTAAGTTTAAATCAAACAAAATATAATCCGTAACCTGGTAAGCCTCAAGTGCTTCCCATAGCTGTTTTAGATTGATGACCGCTTTGCGGGCCTGGCCATTAATCGTAATCGCTTCGGCCCGTTCCATCAGCTCTTTGCCCCCGCGCAATGTGAGCAGCTCATGGAGTCTTGCTTCTCCCTGCTCCGGCAGTTCCAGCTTCTTCACATAATGGCGGAACCCAACATAGTCGCGGAAGTACAAGAATTCCTTCAGCGTTTCCCGAGCGGACTGTTTTTCCACAATTTCTTCCAGCAGTCCTTCCAAAAATCCGATATGCCCGACCGCAATTTTAAATGCTTCCACGCCTGCTGCCTTTAATACAGATACGGCAAGCGCAATCGCTTCTGCGTCCGCATCTACCGAAGCAGATCCGATGTATTCGATTCCGGCCTGTGTGAATTCCGCGTTTCTCCCCGCTTCTTTGGCCTGCGCCCGAAAGACATTCGCTGTATACATCAAGCGCAGTGGAAGCGGCTCTTCCTTTAGAAGGGAGGAAGCGACCCGCGCAATCGGTGCTGTCATCTCCGGCCGAAGGACAAGCGTTTTCCCTTTGCGATCCAATAGTTTAAACAATCGATTATCAAGTGCAGCGCTGGCTCCGCCAACGGTATCGTAATATTCAAGCGTCGGCGTGGCGATTTCTTCATATCCCCACTGCCGCATGCAATTCTTTACCTGATTTTCCAACCACCGCTGCTTTTCCAGTACGTCAGGAAGTATGTCCCTCATACCTAGCGGCTTTTCAAATCCTAACGGCTTTGACATTAAAGTTCCACCCCTGCTCTCTATCCTTTAGTTCGCTACCAAGCTAAAGGATTTTCTTATTGAATGTAGTCTACCACTCAATCGCCATATGCGTCAACATAAAAAGAGGGTGGCAAACACTAAAATCCCGCCCGCTTTCCAGTGAAGCACTCTTTAGCATTTGCCACCCTCGTGACCCGATATTCTGTTTTTTATCCATTTCCTATTGCCGGATGATTTGCATCGGATTCCCGCCGGCAAAAGCGCCCGCCGGAACATCGCGGTGCACGAGCGTTCCGGCGGAAACCGTTGCTCCATCTCCAATTGTAACGCCTGGAAGAACGGTTGAATTCGCACCAATCATCACACGCGAGCCAATTTTTACATCCCCCAGCCGATACTCCTCAATCAGATACTCGTGGGCAAGAATCGTTGTATTATAGCCGATAATGCTGTTCGAGCCGATTGAAATCCGCTCCGGAAACATCGTGTCCATCATGACCATAAGGGCCACCGCCGTCTGCTCCCCGATTTTCATACCGAGGAGCGTCCGATACATCCAATTCTTAAACGGCATCCACGGTACATACCGGGCAAGCTGTACAACTGTAAAGCACTTGACTACCTTCCAGAAGCTGACCGTTTTATAGAGTTGCCAGAGAGAGTTCGGCCCCTCCACTGGATAGCGTTCCGTCTGCCGTTTCGCCATAGGCTGCCTCTACAGAGACCGGTGAACAGGCTGTTTGACAATCTGGATTAAATCTTTCATATCGTTAAGCAAATGCGTAGGCTTGAAAGTAGAGAGGAACGAAGCGCCTTTCAGGCTCCAGGCAACCCCCGCGGAGTCGACGCCGGCATTGTGTGCCGCCTGAATATCATACTGGCTGTCTCCCACCATTAGAGTCTTGTCCGGGTCCGCTTTTATTTGTTCCATCGCTTTCTGGACAGGAGCGGGATGTGGTTTATGGTGCTCCGTATCATGGAAGCAAACAACGGTCTCCATATATTTGTCGAGCCCGAACATGCGAAGGCCCATTTCTGCTGTTTTTCTTTGCTTCGTCGTTACGATCCCCATCGTAATGTTCATCTTTGACAATTCATCGATCGTCTCCAGCACATTGGGAAACTCCATTACAAGTTCGTCGTGCACACGCTCATTATGTTCACGGTATACCTCAACAAGCTGTTCTGCCTGGCCCGGCCCGAACAATTCCATTTGATCATATAGCGGCTTCCCCATGTGCGGAATGAGTTCTTCCCTCGTATACTTGCCGGGATAGAATTTCTCAAGCGTGTACATAAAGGACGTAAGGATTAAGTTATTCGTATCAATTAACGTTCCATCTAAATCAAACAGGACATAGTTATACTTGTTCATAAAATCGTTCCTTCCTGGCTAAGTTCCGTTCTCTCATACTGTTATTCTCCGTATTTTTCTCTCGCATATCCCATTTTTCGCCGTACAACCATAAGAATAAGCGCCAGAGCAATTAACACAAGGCTGATGACCTGCGCGATTCGAAGGTTCGCTGTCAGCATCAGGCTGTCCGTACGCAATCCTTCCACAAAAAAACGGCCAATCGAGTACCATATCACATAAATAAGAAACAGGTCTCCTCTCTTTAACGGCGCAATGCGGCGAATCGTGAGCAAAACAATGACGCCGAGAAAGTTCCAGAGAGATTCATATAAAAAGGTAGGATGATAATACGCATATGTATTGGTCACCGGATCAAGAATGTGCATCTGATTAATAATAAACTGCGGCAGGTGCAGGCTTTGCAAGTACGCTAAGCTAACCGGCCCGCCGTGTGCTTCCTGGTTCATAAAATTTCCCCAGCGCCCGATCGCCTGCCCGATAAGCAAGCTGGGGGCGATAATGTCAATGAGCCGCCAGAACGATATGTTTTTTATACGCGAGTAAATATACCCTGTCAGCACGGAAGCAATAAGCGCCCCGTGGATGGCAATCCCGCCATGCCAGATCGCGATAATTTCTCCCGGATGGTCTTTATAGTACTCATTCCAGCGAAAAATCACATAGTAAATACGGGCCCCAATAATAGCGGCAGGCACACCGTACATGACAGCGTCCATAATCAATTCGGGGTTAAACCCCACTCGTTTTGCTTCCCGCAGAGCCAGCAACAGGCCAACCAGTGCCGCTGTCCCGAGAATGATGCCGTACCAGTGCACGGTAAAGGGACCGAGCCTGAGGGCAACTGGATTAATCGCCAACATCATAAAATTAGTGTCCTCCTTTAAATATCTTCAGCCGCTTCTTCAATCGTATCTGTCAGCTTCTTGCTGAATACGACAGCCGCATTGTATCCCATACGCTTCAGGCGGAAGTTCATTGAGGCTACTTCAACAATGACGGCAAGGTTTCGTCCGGGGCGTACAGGAATCGTAATTTGCGGCACATCCGTATCCATAATTTTAAGCTTCTCTTCATCGAGCCCGAGACGTTCGTACATTTTTTCCGGATCCCAGATTTCCAGGCGGATAACGAGCGAGATGCGCTTGTAATTACGGACAGCTCCGGCGCCAAATAATGTCATAACATTGATAATTCCTACACCGCGAATCTCCAGTAAATGCTGGATAAGTTCCGGAGCATTCCCGATCAACTGGTTCTCCTGCGTCTGGCGAATCTCCACCGCATCGTCGGCGACAAGGCGATGGCCCCGCTTAACGAGTTCAAGTGCCGTTTCACTCTTTCCGATTGAACTTTGTCCGACAAGAAGAACTCCGATACCGTATACATCGACAAGAACGCCGTGCATGGTCGTTGTCGGTGCCAGGCGGCTTTCCAGGTACGTCGTCAGCTTACTCGACAATTTCGTTGTCGGAAGCGGTGAAGTAAGCACCGGAATGCTCCGCTCTTCGGCAAGCTGCATCAGTTCAACCGGCACTACAAGATTGTGGGCAACACAAATGCACGGCGTATCCTCATGCAGCATCCGCCCGATCCGCTCTATGCGTTCGTCCGCACTTAATGTTTCAAAAAAACTGAGTTCTGTCTTGCCAAGCAGTTGAATACGCTCAGAAGGATAAAAGTTAAAATAACCCGCCATCTCCAGGCCAGGCCGGCTGATATCGCTTACTGTAATCTCACGAAGAAGGCCGGCTTCTCCACTCGCCACATTTAATTTAAAGTAATTGACCATATCTCGGACATGGGTTTTCTTCAAGCATGTCACCCTCTCGTTTTTCAATCGTAATCTATTTTAACACAAATATCCCTTGCCCACCTACGTTGAAAGGGGCGAATGCCCTGCAGATTGTATGTAACTTTTTTTCTCCTCTATCCGTCTTATACCGTAGAAAGGAAGTGCGAAAATGAAAAAATCTATTGGTTTCTTCCTGTCACTGCTCCTTGTTACAGCCTGTTCACCGAAGCCTGCTGAGCAAACATCCGCCCGGGCAGCGGAGCCGGCGGCAGCGGCTTCAACCCAAACCGCAGTCCAAACGACGGCCCAGGCTTCAGCGCCTGCCCCTGTTCCGGCACCAAATCCGTCACCGTCCAGCAGCAGCATAGCAAAAAGCACGACGGTCTCCCATGCAGCAAAAACACTGGCGTCCACTGCCCCTGCTCCCGCAAAGAAACGCGTGCCCATCGTAATAAAAGACGAATCTTCCAAAAATCCTGCTCTATCCCGCTTTATTGTCCAGCTAAAGGCAACAGTAAACAAAAAAGATACGAAAGCTCTTCTCGCTATTGTTTCAGATGATGTAAGGTTTACATTTGGCGATAGCAACGGCAAAAAAGAATTTATCAAGCATTGGAAACTGGATAAAAATCCGCAAAACTCACCCATTTGGCTGGAACTGCAGGACGCGCTCGCCCTGGGGGGAGACTTCGCGAAAGGAAACTCATCCCTTTACTTTGTTCCCTATCTATACCTGCATTTCCCTGAAAAATACGACGCATTTACACACGCAGCTATTATCGGCAAAGACGTAAATGTCCGGACCTCCCCGAACCTCAAAGCAAAGGTCGTTGCCCAGCTTAGCAACGAGGTCGTACAAATGAAATACCCTCCAAGCAAAGAAATCGTGTCCCTTGGCGGCAGAACGTACCACTGGATTCCAGTGATGACTCTGGACGGAAAGAAAGGGTATGTTGTTGAGAAGTATGTGCGGAGCTCGGTAGATTACCGGATGGGAATACAGAAAAACAAAGCGGGCGCCTGGAAAATTTCATTATTTGTAACCGGCGATTAACCTACTCGTATACGAATTAGGTTGCAGCCCGTCTAAATCCTGGGATTTGACGGGTTTTTGTCATTGGATAGGAAAGGGATATAGTTATACCTTGTTCTCCCTTCCTTTTGGGAAAGTAAGAAAGCAGGAAATTTTCAAAAGGAGCCAGAAGAGGTCGATACACACAGGGATCTTCCATCACAAAAGTGATTAGTGTACAAATCATTAGTACACATGATAAGATAATACAAAATAATCTGATAAATGGAGGTTTATTGTATGAAAGTTGGTGACGTTGTTTTTTGGGAACGAACATTTACTACCGAAGACGTGAATCTATTTAGTAAGGTATCAGGAGACGAAGGGGTACACCACGTTATCCCTGATGAACAGGGCCGGTTAGTCATCCAGGGATTGTTAACGGCTACTCTGCCGACAAAAATCGGCGGTGATTTTAATGTTCTGGCCCGTAAAATTTCTTTCGAGTTTTTAAGGCCTGTATTTACAGGAGATAGGATTCGCTGTGAAGTCGTCATTGAACAATATGAGGAAAAGAATGACCGTACATACATGGCGACAAATTTCGTATGCCGGAATCAGCATGAGAAAGAAGTGATGACCGGTCAATTCTCCGGCGTTATTTTACACCATCAGAACGCTTAGCGACATATACTTTCCAGTAAAAAAGAAGGCACCCACGCGGCGCCTTCCTCTTTTGTTCATCCGTTAATTTGCTTTTGTCTGCAGGGCAGCAACCCGTTCTTCCGATCGTTTCCGGTCCCTTTCCAGCACCGGTGCCAGGAACTGGCCGGTGTATGATTCAGGCACCTGTACGACATCTTCCGGTGTACCTTCCCCGACAATGGTGCCCCCCCGGCTTCCGCCGTCAGGGCCAAGATCAATCACGTGATCCGCCGTTTTAATCACATCGAGGTTATGCTCGATAACAAGCACGCTATCCCCGTTGTCAACGAGGCGCTGCAGCACTTTTAGCAGCCTGTCAATGTCATCAATGTGCAAGCCGGTTGTCGGCTCATCCAAAATATAAAGCGTCTTGCCGTTGCTGCGGCGGTACAATTCCGACGCCAGCTTCACACGCTGCGCTTCCCCACCGGACAATGTCGTAGCCGGCTGGCCCAGCGCAACATAGCCGAGACCGACATCATAAATCGTCTGGAGCTTGCGGTTAATGCGCGGAATGTTCTTAAAGAATTCAAGGGCATCCTCTACCGTCATCTCGAGAATGTCGGCAATATTTTTTCCTTTGTACTTTATTTCCAGCGTTTCTCTGTTATACCGCTTCCCATGGCATACTTCACATGGGACGTACACGTCAGGCAGAAAGTGCATTTCGATTTTGATAATCCCGTCGCCGCGGCAGGCCTCACAGCGTCCGCCTTTGACATTGAAGCTGAAGCGGCCCTTTTGATAACCGCGCATTTTCGCTTCATTCGTCTGGGCAAATAAATCACGGATGTCATCAAATACCCCGGTATAGGTCGCCGGATTGGACCGCGGTGTGCGCCCGATTGGCGACTGGTCAATGTCGATGACTTTGTCGAGGTGCTCAATGCCCTCCAGCTTGCGGTAAGCGCCCGGCTTCTGCTTTGATTTATGCAGTTCACGCGCAAGTGATTTGTGAAGAATTTCATTAATGAGCGTTGATTTTCCTGAACCGGAAACACCCGTCACACACGTGAATACACCGAGTGGGACTTTCAGCGTTACATTCTTCAGGTTGTTTTCTTTCGCCCCGAGAATTTTAATCCACTTGCCGTTTGGCGAGCGGCGCTCCAGTGGAACCGGAATGAATTTACGCCCGCTTAAATACTCGCCTGTCAGCGAGTTTCGGTCATCCATTACTTCCTGCGGTGTCCCCTGGGAGACAACCTGCCCGCCGTGAATGCCCGCGCCGGGACCGATATCGATAATATAGTCTGCGGCCAGCATCGTATCTTCATCGTGTTCCACAACAATAAGCGTATTGCCTAAATCACGCATATGCTCCAGTGTCTTAATGAGACGGGCGTTATCCCGCTGGTGCAGCCCGATGCTTGGCTCGTCCAAAATATAAAGAACACCCATCAGGCTGGAACCGATTTGCGTCGCCAGCCGGATACGCTGGGCCTCCCCGCCGGAAAGCGTCCCCGCTGAACGGCTCATCGTTAAATAATCCAATCCGACGTCAACAAGGAACTGCAGGCGCGCTTTGATTTCCTTTAGAATCAGGCGGGCAATCTGCGTTTCCTTTTCCGTCAACGACAGCTCACCAAAGAATTCAAACGCTTCAACAATCGAAAGATCCGTCACATAAGAAATGTTCTGGCTGGCAATGAGGACAGCAAGCGCTTCAGGACGCAGGCGCTTTCCTTTACATTTCGGGCAGTTCTTTTCACTCATGTACATTTCAAGCTGCTGGCGGACATAGTCGGATCCGGTTTCACGGTAACGGCGCTGGACGTTATTCACAATTCCCTCAAACACCATATCGTGATCCCGCATCACGCTGCTGTAGTCGCTTTTATAGCGGAAATGCAGCTTCTCCGTGCCGCTGCCGAACAGAATGACGTCCTGCTGCTTCTCGGTTAAATTTTCGAACGGCTTATTCATATCGATTTTATAATGTTTGGCTACCGATTGCAGAATTTGCTCATAGTAGTTCGACGTGGAGCTGTTCCACGGCTCGATGGCGCCCTCCGCCAGACTCTTGGAGCGGTCGGGAATGACCAGATCCGGGTCTACCTCCAGCTGGCTTCCCAGGCCATCGCATGTCGGACAGGCACCGAACGGGCTGTTAAACGAAAACAGGCGGGGCTCAAGGTCTTCCATGCTGAATCCGCAAATCGGACAGGCGAGATTCTGGCTGAACAGTAGTTCCTCCTGTTCCATCACATCGACAAGCACACTTCCGTCTGCAAGGCGAAGCGCCGTTTCTAGCGAATCAGCCAGACGGGTTGCTACGCCTTCCTTAACGACAATCCGGTCGATCACGACTTCGATCGAGTGTTTTTTATTTTTCTCCAGCTTGATTTCTTCTGAAAGATCGCGCACTTCTCCATCCACGCGAACCCGGACATACCCCTGGGTGCGAGTTTCCTCCAGCAGTTTCGCGTGCTCGCCCTTCCGGCCCTGCACAAGCGGAGCAAGAATCTGGAGGCGCGTTTTCTCCGGGTAATCCAGAATGCGGTCGACCATCTGCTGCACCGTTTGCGACGTAATTTCAATGCCGTGCTCCGGACAATGCGGCCGGCCGATCCGCGCAAAGAGAAGGCGCAAGTAATCATATATTTCCGTAACCGTCCCCACGGTCGAACGCGGGTTACGGCTTGTTGTCTTCTGATCGATCGAAATGGCAGGCGACAGCCCGTCAATCGAGTCGACATCAGGTTTATCCATCTGGCCAAGGAACTGGCGCGCGTAGGCGGATAGAGATTCCACATAGCGGCGCTGCCCTTCGGCATAAATCGTATCAAAAGCCAGGGAAGATTTCCCTGACCCTGACAATCCCGTTAAAACAACAAACTTATCGCGCGGAATCGTGATGTCTACGTTTTTTAAATTATGGGCACGAGCACCCTTAATGACAATATTCTCACGGCTCATTGACCTTTTCTCATCCTTCCGCCTTTAATTCCAGAATCAAATCACGCAACTGGGCGGCCCGCTCGAAGTCTAAATGGCGGGCTGCTTCCTTCATCTCGTCTTCCATACGCAAAACGACTTCCTTGCGTTCTTTTTTGCTTAACTTGCTGTACATCTTGTCCGGCAGGTAGTCCTCGGACTGTTCTGCCACCTTCGTTCCCTGGATGACATCGCGAATCGATTTCTGGATCGTCTGCGGTGTAATGCCGTGCTCCTCGTTATACGCCATCTGGCGCTCGCGGCGGCGGTTCGTCTCGTTCACCGCATTTTCAATCGACTGTGTCATCCTATCGGCATACATAATAACATGCCCTTCTGCGTTTCGCGCCGCCCGGCCAATCGTCTGGATTAGCGAACGCTCATTGCGAAGGAAGCCTTCCTTATCCGCATCAAGAATCGCTACAAGCGAAACTTCCGGTATATCTAACCCTTCCCGCAAAAGGTTAATTCCAATCAATACATCAAACACACCTACACGCAAATCACGAAGAATCTGCATCCGCTCAATCGTTTTAATATCCGAGTGCAGGTAGCGGACCTTAATGCCGACTTCCTTCAGATAATCGGCTAAGTCCTCGGACATCTTCTTCGTTAACGTCGTAACGAGTACGCGCTCGTTTTTCGCAATCCGCTCGTTAATCTCGCCAAGCAAATCATCAATCTGCCCTTTAGAAGGCCGGATATCAATGGTCGGATCGAGCAGCCCTGTCGGACGAATGACCTGTTCGGCCACGTCCGGCGCCTTCTCCAATTCATATGAGCTCGGGGTAGCGGAAACATACACGATCTGATTGACATGCTTCTCAAATTCCTCGAACTTCAACGGCCGGTTGTCTGCGGCGGAAGGCAAGCGGAAGCCATGCTCAATCAGCATATCCTTTCTCGCTTTATCCCCTTTGTACATGGCGCGGATTTGCGGCAGCATAATGTGCGACTCATCGATCATAATTAAGAAGTCGTCCGGGAAGAAGTCCAGCAGCGTATAAGGCGCTGCCCCCGGTGGCAGTCCCGTCAGGTGGCGTGAGTAATTCTCAATACCGGAGCAATAGCCCATTTCCTGCATCATCTCGAGATCATAGCGCGTTCTTTGCTCAAGCCGCTGTGCTTCCAGCAGCTTTCCCTGCTCTTTGAAAAGCGCCAGCTGTTGTTCAAGTTCTTGTTCGATGCTTTTCATGGTCTGCTGCATTTTATCCGGCCCTGTAACATAGTGGGACGCCGGAAAAATAGCGGCGTGCTCACGTTCGTTCAGTATTTCACCGGTCAATGTATCAACTTCAGTAATCCGCTCGATTTCGTCTCCGAAAAACTCGACGCGGATCGCATGTTCACTATTTGAAGCCGGGAAAATTTCCACGACATCTCCCCGCACGCGGAACGTCCCGCGTGTAAAGTTAATATCATTGCGGTCGTATTGAATATCAATTAACTTGCGCAGTACATCGTCGCGGCCTTTTTCCATTCCACGGCGCAGCGAAAGCATCAGGGAGCTATATTCCTCCGGCGAACCTAAACCATAAATGCAGGAAACGCTGGCAACAATGATAACATCATTACGCTCAAAAACCGCACTCGTCGCCGAGTGGCGCAGTTTATCAATCTCATCGTTAATGCTTGCGTCCTTCTCAATATACGTATCCGAATGCGGAATGTACGCCTCCGGCTGATAATAATCGTAGTAACTTACAAAGTATTCTACTGCGTTATTCGGGAAAAACTCTTTAAACTCGCTGGCCAATTGAGCCGCGAGTGTTTTATTGTGCGCGATAACAAGCGTCGGCTTGTTTACTTTAGCAATGACCTGGGCCATCGTGAACGTTTTTCCCGTTCCGGTAGCTCCGAGCAGGGTTTGGTGTTTCTTCCCGCCTTCAATGCCCTCAACCAGCTGTTTTATCGCTGACGGCTGGTCACCCTTTGGCTCATATTCGGAAACGACTTCAAATTTCTTGTTCAGTTTTTCCAACGTTTTCATCCATCCTTTTATGAAGATGCTCCTTCTATTATAGCACATTCCCCACGATTTCTAGTAGTATTTTCGAACATAGGTTCGGATTTAGCAAGCATTGGATCGAATGGTTTATAAGCGGAAATCCTGTCAAGAAACGGGCAGGAGCTACGCTGCATAAATATAATAGTATTTGATATAATCAACAAAGGAAAGTAAAGTGTATTCATACTAATACAAAGGGTGTGAAAATGGATGGAGAAACAACTTCGTTCCATTCCTCGTCCGCTGGTAAAAACAAATCAATGGTTTATTGTGATTTGTGTACTGCTGACTTGGACTACAGATATAAAGTGGTTTCTGGCATTACCTTTGGTTTCCGGACTTCTTGGACTCTTCTTCGGATTTAATCCTGTTATGCGGTTTGCGAAAATATTTCTAAAAAAACCGCTTTCCACGTACATTCCCGAAGACTGGGACCAGCAGCAGTTTAACCAAACCATTGCTGTTGTTTGTTTAGCTACAGGACTGGTTAGCTATCTTGCTCATTGGACAATACTGGCCTATATTTCTACTGGAATGGTTGCTTTAGCATCGTTTGTCGCTATTCTGGGGTTTTGCATTGGGTGCTTTATCCGGTATCAGTGGACACAATATCGTTTCAGAAGAAGTTCCAATTAAGGCATTACAAAAAAGGCTTGCCAGCAACAAACGATTAATCTTGCTTTTCGTTTGCTCTCGACGAGCCTTTGTTAATTTTTTAGAATGAACCTGATAACTGCTTTTATGGTTTCCTGACACTAAATCTCATCCAGTTCCCCCCGGCATCTTCGTTCATATAAGTGTCTTGCATTGGATTACACCCATACCGTCCATGCCCTCTCATTATCTCCTCACCTACTTGAAAATTCCGATCCATCAAGTAGTTGAGTCCTCCGCCGTCTTGCTCAATGGCCAGTTGAAGAAATTCTACAGCGGCAGTGTTAAATCGTTGGTTCAGTCCTTCCAGACTGATCAGAACGCCGGTAGAAGATTCAAGGCAGCTGCATAGCTGTGTCAGGGAAGTACTTGCCACTTCTTGGCTCAACCATACACACAATGCGACAATATCTTGCGCGCCATACTTACTGTTTCGCTGGACAAAGCCAACTTCTCTAGCCAATATCTGAAGAGTGTCAGGAGATAAACAGCGCTGCAATTCTTGTGAAAAGAGGGCAAGTTCTTCTAGAATCGTGAGATTCATAAAAAACACCATCCTTTATCTCGTTGTTAGATAAAGAATGGTGTTTTTTTGTTTTGAGGATAGTGTTCATTACCTCCATATTATTTTGTATATATTAGTAAATGCAGTACTTGAGTTAATGCTTGGGTATTTACAAAAAACAATAAAAATCGTGTCTTTAATAAAGATTATTGTAAAAAAATTTGCAACACGAGAGGATGCATCTAAGATGACGAATTAAGAAGAAATCTTAAAAATACAAACAGCGATCAAAGAAGCCAAGGATCGAAGATCCTATGAACGTTTTCAATCTGTCTACCTTTCCCTCAAGGGATATACCCAGCGTGAAATTGCAGACATCATGGGGCGTTGTGTAAAAACCATTCACCATTATGTCTCGGCCTATAGATGATTCGTGATTACCAGGCCATTCAACCTTTCCTGGAGGAGAATAAAGACCGGTTAGCGTTGGTCTTCCTGCCACCTTACAGCCCCAACTTGAATGCAATAGAGGGCCTTTGGAAGTGGTTGAAAGAATCTGTAGTGAACAATGTCTTTTACTCGACGATTCAAAAAATCAAGTGGAAGTAATTGACCGACTCTGCATAAAGATGTAATTCAAAGATTCAACTTATATATTTTAAAAAACTATAGATTTAATATGTATGTTAGTCCAAGCATATCTTCCTTTCCTTCATACAATATAGTAGTTGATTATGAAAGGAGGAGAACGCATTGGTACAACCTAGTTTTAAAATACAAGATGTAAAATATCAACATATCGGGAACAATAAAAAAGTAAAGATTGCACAAGGTGACGACCTCATGATTGTCGCAGATGCAATTTCAACTGCTGCAGCCAATATTTCTTCAAGGACGGAAGATTTTAGACAAGCTGTACGAAGAAGAGACATCCAAGCTGTTCGAAATATCATAAGCCTTCAAAATGTTACTGTTATTTTTGTTAGCCGTAGATTTCTTGTTACAAGAGTAATAAACGGTAGAAGAAGAAGGGTGTCTCGGCCTTTTAGATGTGTGCAAATTAGTATCAGACAAGGTACAGCTAACGGTTCGTTCGTTGTCTGCCCAAATATCAGTTAGAAAGTATTTAATTTGTACACTATCTTATTATTATTTTCAGCTCCCCAGTACGTTCCTGGGGAGCTTTTATATTATACATTGTGTTTATCCGGAGTAAAATCACTCTTCCTAAAACAGAATAAAAAAAGACCCGGCCGCATGCCAGGTCTTTTTGCGAACAATTATAGTTCATCCATTTGTTGGATGCCTTTTAACGTCCAAGATATCTTTTCTTGTCCTGTCGTTACATACGTTGTGATAACCTTTATCAGATTAACTTTAGATTGAGAGCCCAATATAATTGAAGATTCCCTAATTGCATCTTTAGCAATACGTCCAGTAATCTTCTCGTTATCATTTGTTTTAAACTCAAATACCCTGGTCCTTACATTAGCACCTACCAGTTCACCAACTACTTCAACAATTTCTTCCCCAGTTTCTGATATGTCGCTCAGCACATCTAAAATTGTAGAAGCCTTATTAGGGTTGAATGATATTGATGATTTACCGATAACCGGCGATCTCCATTCGCTTACAGTGAATCAATGTCAGTGTTCGAGGTCTTTAACGAAAGGAGGAAATGGTAAGGCTTCGTAATTAGCAGTATATGACTCAATCATGGATTTTGTTGAAGTAATTTTTTCAATAATATTATCCTGAGTGTTGGTCATTTGCCACACCTCCTAACGTTATAATTTGGTTTTGATTTAATTCTATGATTCCTTTTGCTTCATGTCTTACTTCGTTATACTCTTTCCTTTTAACCAGAGATACCCCACATAGGTCCCTGCCAGGCCAGAAACAACACCGGTTAACACGACTGGCAGCGGCTGGTACGGACCGTTAAATGCAGCCATCATAATGCCGAGCGTAGCGATCATGCCAACCCATATGTTCATAGAAAAACGAGAGAGTCCTGCCGCCAATGCAAAAGGAACAAGCAAGGCAACGATAATCTTACCAATCACAACGTAACATCCTTTCCCTGCCCGGTTTCTACCGGGTCTCCCTGTGATAACTTATCTATCTCTATTTTTGAGTGAAACAAGTCAAACCACTGTCCCTTTACGTATCCTGTTGTCCGCGCATCCGACGCCGCCACGATGCCAAGCTGATGATGATCGCCCTGGTAAAGCGAGCGCTGCACATATTTCACGTGGCCTTCCCGGTTTATGACTTCCATTTTGCAGAAAGCGGATTGCTGCTGCAGCGCCGGATAAATATCTTCGATGGCGTTGACATCATTTCCGTTCACTCTCGTGATAATATCGCCGGTAACAATCTCCATCTCATCCGCAGGACTGCCCGGTATAACCGCAAGCACGCGCACACCTTTATTCAGCTTTACGTAGAAGGGGACTGCCGTCCGCTGCTTCAGCTTGCTGTACAGCCTCATCCATTCGGGAGCCGTAAGCGCAACAATAGAGGCAAGGAGTCCGGCCAGCATCCAGTATTTCGCCGCATAAGCGAGCAGCAGCAGTCCAATTCCATACAGGAATACCGGTTTCGCAGCCCGCCTGACCTTCTCCTGCGGGACCGAAGAGACGGCCAGATCGGTATAGGAGATGGCCGCCGGAAAAGGCAGCAGGCCGAGCGCGGCTGTCCCCCCATAAAACCACGGCCACCAGGAAGACAAAGCGGCAAGCTCATACCTTCCTGCCGGCTCTCCGGAAAATAATAAAACAAGGGGAAAAAACCAAAATTTCCGTATCTGATAAGCCCCGATAATCTGCCCTCTTTTCCCGGCGACGAACGCAGGAGAGAATCCCTGCTCAGCTGAACGGCGCAGCAGGACTCCCTCCACCAGGTGAAGAACCGCAACAAGGGCGAGAAGCGAAGGGGCATGGATCGAACGGAGCCACTCTGCTGCCTGGAACAAGAAGCCGGATGATTCACCGGCGGGAATGAAACGGGCAATAAAAGATAAAATGCCGAGCAGGCCAGCCGCATAAGAAGCACTGAGAAAACGTGACTGGAACAAGGCAAGCACAGCGCTTACAATCCACAGTGCTGCCACGTCAACCGAAGAGAGGGCAACGCCCAGCACAAGCAAAAAGATAGAGGCAGCCAGCCCCCCGGCAGCACCGTACCCGAGTGCCAGAAGGGTTTCCCTCCCGGGTGAAGTAATGCGTACATGAAACAGGCGCCGCTCCGTTATAACGAGCCTGCGATACTGCAGGAAAATAAAAAACAGAAAAAGATAGAAAACAGGGCTCAAAAAGAACTGGGGTATTTGTTTAAGAAAGTCAATGAGAAAAGCGAACCAAAAATCCACTTGCAAGCCCTCCAGGTGTTATAAAAAATAACCACGGCTTTTACCGCCGTGGTTTTATGATTCTACATACTCAGGCCGAATCCCTGCCTGGTTTTTATTTTGCCTCGTTCTTTAGCACGTCAACTGCGGTCTGCAGCTGAATATCATTTTTCTTGTCTTTGATTCGTTTAATGAGCTCCTCCTGCAGCAGGGCGGCTGTTTTCTTATCCACTTTTCCCGTTGCCGGAAGCTGATGATGGCCCTGGAACGTTTTGACCGCTGTTTCTGTACGGCTGTCAAAATATCCATCCTGTCTGCCCGGATTCGAGCCAATTCCGTTTAAAATCAGCTGTAGGTTTTTCACTTCCGGACTGTTCATGTCTTTTGCCAGCTCTTTGCTGTCAGGTATTGCGGTTGCCTTAAAGTAAGCAGGCTGCTCTACCTTCACATCCGGTGTTATCCCTTTTTTATGGATCCAATTGCCGTCCGGTGTCAGCCATTTCGCAATGGTGATTTTCAGCTGGCTGTCATCTTCTAGCGGAAGCGTATTTTGCACCGTTCCCTTACCAAAGCTTTGCGTACCGACTACTTTATAGCCGTTTTCCTTGAGCCCGGCGGCAAGAATTTCAGAAGCGCTCGCGCTTCCCTTGTCGGCGAGAACGACGATTGGATATTTCGCTTTGCCCATCTCGGAACGGAACACTTCCTTCTTCCCGTCCCCGTACTGAACCTGGAGAATAACCCCTTTGTTCGGAACGAGCTGGTTTGCGATGTCAACGACCGAGTTCAACAATCCGCCGGGATTTCCGCGAACGTCCACGATTAATCCACTGATTTGCTTAGCCTCAAGCTTCTTTAGTTCATTCTTAAAGTGACGGGCGGTATTTTCCGAGAACTGGGTGATTTCCAATTTCCCGTACGTCTTCCCGTCCTTCGTAATCGTTTCTCCGTACACTGTCTCAATCGGGATATCATCCCGGACAACGACGACTTTCATCGGTTCCGTTGTACCCGCCCGCACGATTTCAAGCTCGGCCTTCGTTCCTTTTGGCCCGCGAATCTTCATGACGGCATCCGAGAGACTGAGCCCTTCGAGGCTTTTGCCGTTTACTTTGAGAATCTGGTCCTCCGGGTGTAACCCGGCCTTTTCAGCCGGTGACCCTTTAAATGGAGAAACAATCGTTACCTTCTCGTTCTTGAACGTTACTTCGGCTCCGATTCCTTCAAATGTTGATTGTAAGGAAGAGTTAAAGTCTTTCGTGTCTTTCTGGTTCATATAGCTGGAGAACGGATCATCGAGCGTCTTCACCATTCCCTCTATGGCCCCGTCAACTAATTGTACCTTTTGCTTCTTTTCCAATGCCGAGTTCTGAATTAATTGATAGGCTTCGTACACCTTGCCCAGTTCACCATTCGCGCCCTGTCCGGAGCTGCCTGCATTTTGCACGGCATAAGGAGCAGCCACATGGGAGCTTCCCCACGCCTGTCCGATATAATTGTTTGCAGTGAACGTTATGATACTGCCAGAGACAAGCGACAGGATAAGTAAGACAATAAGCGTACGACGTTTAATATACAATCAAGAGCACCACCTTTAAGCATATCCGATTTACTATTAGTATACGGCAAATATACGAATCCTATATCCACCCACGATGAAATTAATTGAAATACGCCATCGGATCTACTTTTGTCCCGTTCTGAATGACGGTAAGATGCAAGTGTGGCCCGGTAGAACGACCCGTGGAACCGACTTCCGCAATTACCTGGCCCGCCGTTACTTGCTGGCCTTCTTTTACAAGAATACCGCCGTTGCGGATATGTCCGTACAGCGTGCTCAGCCCGTTCCCGTGATAAATAACGACCGCGTTGCCGTACCCGTTCATATAACCGGCTGATGCAACCGTCCCGGCGGCTACCGCGTGAATCGGCGTGCCCTGCGGTGCGGCAAAATCCGTACCGTCATGGAACTTCTTATAATGCAAAATCGGGTGAATGCGGTAGCCGAAAACGGAAGAAATGCGGGCACCGGCTACAGGCCAGTAAAATGCGCCGCCGGAATGAACAGCCGGCGGTGTCCAGCTTGTGTCACCTGGATTTGAAGCATGGCGTTGCGCTTCGAGTCTCCGTTTTTCCTCAATCTTCTGCTGAAGTTCATTCACGAGCGCAAGAGATGCCTGTTCCTGGTCGTCTTTAATTTCAACCAGGTCGCCCTCTTTCGCCTCAAGCTCTTTTAAGATGCGTTCCTTCTCCTGCTTCTGTTTCTCAAGCTCCTGGGAAAGGGCCAGCGTTTCCGCCTGCATTCTCTTTAAATTTGCCAGATTTGTTTCAATCTCTTTTTTCTTCTGTTCAATAATATCGCGATCACGTTTATTGTCTTCCAAAATCGTAACATCCTGATCGACAATCGATTTCACCGCATCTAACCGGTCCAGAAAGTCTGCAAAATCCTTTGATCCGAGCAGCACTTCCAAATAAGAAATATCCCCTGCTTCATAAATCGCGGACACACGCGTTTTTAGAAGTGTATCGCGCTTCTCCACACGCTCAATCGCCGCCTGGAGGTCTTTGGCGGCCTCTTCCGCCTGTCCGGTTGTCATCTTAATACTGCGGTTCAGCTCATCTATCTTTCCTTGCGTTTCATTCATTTTCAAGTCAATGCTCATGATGTCTTCCTGCGTGTCCTGCTGTTGAGCCTGCACGCTGGCAATTTGCTTGTCAATCTCATTCACCTTAATTTTCGCCGCCTGGCTTTGCTGCTGAATCTGGCTGATTTGCTTTTTTACTTCAGCTACTTTATTTGCATAACCGGTGACAGGGCTCAATGTTGTTAACAGTACTGCTGTTGCCAGCGGAATCAGGAACTTCTTCGTCATCATTTCCTCCCCATAAACCAACTCTATTTTTATTTGCTAGAAATCTTAGCCTCTTACACACGCAGGAAACGCCGAACAGACATCATACTTCCCCATATCCCGATGAACGCTCCAATTCCGAGCAAAATGAAAGAGATCTGAAAAGCGAGCGGATACAGTGGGAGCAGTTCAACAATAATCGCGAGCTTTCTTTTTACGAAAGTGGTTAAAGAACTGTAGCCGACAATGAGAATAATAATAGGAATCAGAGAGCCGAGAATGCCCATCAGAGCTCCTTCAATAAAGAAAGGCCAGCGGATAAACCCGTTTGTCGCTCCAACAAGCTTCATAATCTCAATCTCACGGCGCCGCGCGACAATTGTTAACCGAATGGTGTTAGCGATGAGAAACATCGCAGTAAATCCGAGCGCAACAATAAAGGCAGCAATGACTATCCGTACCGTATCGGTGACGGCAAACAGCTTATTGGTCGTTTGCTCCTGGTAATTCACTGCCTTCACATTTTCAATCGGCTGAATTTTCTTGGCCAACATTCCCGTTTCCTGCGGTGTTTTCGCTTTTACAATGAGAACATTCGGCAGCGGATTTTCCTTCTCCAAGCCTTTGAACAAGGAGCCTTTGTCACCAAAGCTCTCCTGCATTTTTTTCAGTCCTTCTTCCTTTGTGACAAATGTAACTTGTGCCACTTCAGGAAACTGCCTGATTTTGGCTTCCACTTGTTTGGCCACAGCCCTGTCGGCGGTAACATCAAACGAAACCTTGATTTCGACCTGCTTTTCCACCGTTGCTACGATATGCTGGATGTTCATTGCAAGCAGAAGAAAGACGCCGAGAATAAGAAGGGTAATCGTTACGGCACTAATCGAGGCGAACGTCATCCAGCCGTTCCGTCCGATGTTTTTAAACCCTTCACGGATATGCCGGCCCAGTGTACTAGTCTTCATATCCGTATTCCCCCTTCTGCTCATCGCGGACAATACGGCCTGCTTCTATGGCAATCACGCGCTTGCGCATGCTGTTTACAACGTCTCTATTGTGGGTCGCCATGATAATCGTTGTGCCGCGGCGGTTAATGTCATGAAGGATGCTCATAATTTCATTCGATGTTTCCGGGTCAAGGTTCCCCGTCGGCTCATCGGCGATAATCATGTCCGGATTATTCACAATCGCGCGGGCAATCGCCACCCGCTGCTGCTCTCCCCCGGACAATTCATCCGGCAGGGAACGGACCTTGTGTTTAAGGCGCACCATATCCAATACTTCCATGACACGCGATTTGATAACTTTCTTCGGAGCTTCGATAACTTCCATCGCGAAGGCAACGTTCTCGTATACACTCAATCGGGGAAGCAGTTTAAAGTCCTGAAACACAACGCCGATTTTCCGGCGCAAATAAGGGATTTGCCGTTCTTTCAAGCGGCTTAGTTGAAAGGTATTCAGGACGATTTGTCCCTTCGTCGCTTTCTCTTCCCGGTACATAAGTTTAATGAAGGTGGATTTCCCTGCCCCACTCGGCCCGACTACATAGACAAATTCGCCGTCTTTAATCCGCACATCAATTCCCTGCAATGCGACGGTGCCGTTCGGATAGGTTTTCCATACATCTTGCATTTCTATCAAAAATATCACCCAAACTACATTTATTTTCCAGTATTTCCTCGGAAATGACAGCATTCAACAGCAAACACCTCTACTATTATACCATTTGTCGAGTAAAACGCATGAACAATTGCACATTATTTTCGACAATTTTTATGGAAAAAAGGCCATCTCCTCCTGATTAGGAGAGATGGCCTTAGATATCGTCTTGAATGCTCTTCTATACGAGAAATCGTTCCTGTTTTTAAATAAGCGATACATCGATTTTGCTATAATGGTTCTCTACCCAGAGCTGGCTGGATTTCAGTTGCGTTTCCGCCTGGGCCAGCTGGATTTCCACCTGGTTTTTCGCAGTGCCTCCGAGTACATTCCTTGCATTTACGACCTGGCGCGGATCGAGCGCCGCGTAAATATCCTCTTCAAAAAGCGGCGAGAACTGCTTATACTCTTCTATCGTTAAATCAAGCAAATATTTGCCCTGTTCAATAGAGTAGAGTACGCTCTTCCCTACAACTTCATGGGCCTGGCGGAACGGCATGCCTTTTCCGACCAGGTAGTCCGCAAGATCGGTTGCGTTAGAGAAGTCTTCCGCCACCGCCTGGCGCATGTTTTCTTTCTTCACTTTCATGGTGCGAATCATTGGCGCAAACAGGGAGAGCGCTCCATGAAGGGTAGCAACCGTATCGAACATGCCTTCCTTATCCTCCTGCATATCCTTGTTGTAGGCGAGCGGGAGGCCTTTTAACACCGTAAGCATGCCGATTAAATTTCCGTACACACGGCCCGTTTTCCCGCGCACGAGTTCCGCCACATCCGGGTTTTTCTTCTGCGGCATAATGCTTGAGCCGGTACAGAAGGCATCATCCAGCTCAACAAAGTTAAACTCATTGCTCATCCAGAGAATCATTTCCTCACTGAGGCGCGACAGGTGCGCCATGAGCAGAGAAGCATGGGAAAGGAATTCAATAATAAAGTCACGGTCGCTTACCGCGTCCATGCTGTTTGTATAAACTGCATCGAATTTCAGCAGTTCAGCAACAAATTCCCGGTCAATCGGAAACGTTGTACCGGCGAGCGCCCCCGCTCCGAGCGGCAGGACATTAATCCGCTTCCAGCTGTCCATCAGCCTCTCCGCATCGCGCTGCAGCATCGAGTAATAGGCCATCAGGTGGTGCGCAAACAGCACCGGCTGGGCACGCTGAAGGTGCGTATAGCCGGGCAGAATCGTGTCCGTATTCGCCTTCGCCTGTTCCAGAAGCGCTTCCTGCACCTTCACCGTCAGATCGATAAGTTCAATGACGCGCGCCCGCAGGTATAAATGCATATCGGTCGCAACCTGGTCATTCCGGCTTCTTCCGGTGTGGAGCTTGCCGCCGACAGGGCCGACCTCATCCAGCAGCATTTTCTCCACATTCATGTGCACGTCTTCGTTGGCTATCGTAAATTCGGCGTCACCGGCCTCGATGCGCGCCGCTACTTTCTTCAGCCCTTCAGCAATGACAGTTGCTTCCTCTTCTCCGATAATGCCGCATTTGCCTAGCATAGCGACATGCGCGAGACTACCCGTAATGTCTTCCTTCCACAGCTGCTGGTCGAATTGAATCGAGGCTGTATATTCTTCTACGAGTTTATCCGTTGCTTTGGTAAATCTCCCGCCCCAGAGTTTCATTGCTTAACCGCTTCCTTCTTATCTATTACGACCGCTTTCGGCGTATGATCGAGCTGGTCTTTATTCACCTGCACAAACACTTTTGTCTGCATACCCCACAGCTTGACGAATCCAAGCGCGGCCTGGTGGTCAAACGTATCCTCGGTGCCGTATGTCGCAAGCTTCTCATCATACAGGGAGGAAGCTGATTTTCTTCCGACAACAATCGCATGGCCTTTAAACAGCTTGACGCGAACCGTTCCGGTTACAAAGCGCTGTGTTTCCTCTACAAAAGCTTTTAAAGCGTCTGTAATTGGTGAGAACCAGAGCCCTTCATAAATCACCTGGGAGATTTTTTGTTCAACAATCGGCTTAAACTGTGCTATTTCACGCGGCTGTGTTAAAAATTCAAGCTCACGGTGTGCGAGAATGAGCGTCATGGCTGCCGGCGCTTCATATACTTCACGGGATTTGATGCCGACAAGGCGGTTTTCCACGTGATCGATACGGCCTACCCCGTGCTTGCCCGCAATTTTATTCAACTCAAGGATTAATTCGCTGAGCAGCATCGGCGCCCCGTTTAGTGCAACCGGCTTCCCTTGAACGAATTCAATTTCGATTTCTTCCGGTGTGTCCGGTGCATCTGCCAGTTCAACTGTCAGGTCATAAGCGCCTGCCGGCGGTTCATTCCATGGATTTTCCAGCTCCCCGCACTCGCACGCACGGCCCCATAAGTTCTGGTCGATGCTGAACGGATTATCTAAATCGATTGGAATCGGAATATTATGTTCCATTGCATATTTAATCTCTTCGTCACGGCTCATGCCCCATTCACGGACAGGAGCGACGATTTTGAGTTCAGGATTGAGCGCTGTAATCGAAACATCGAAGCGAACCTGGTCGTTTCCTTTCCCTGTACAGCCGTGTGCGATCGCAACTGCGCCTTCTTCTGCGGCAATGTCCACGAGAACCTTCGCAATTAACGGGCGGGAGAGTGCGGATACAACCGGATATTTTCCCTCATACATTGCGTTGGCTTTCAGCGCCGGAAGTACAAATTCGCTGGCGAACAATTCTTTTGCATCAACTACGTATGATTTAATCGCGCCGACCTGGATGGCCTTGTCACGCACGAAATCGAGGTCTTTTCCTTCGCCTACGTCCAGCGCCACCGCGATGACGTCGTAGTTGTATTTCTCCTGAAGCCACTTAATTGCTACCGATGTATCAAGCCCACCTGAGTAGGCGAGTATAATTTTGTCTTTTGCCATGTTTCTATCCTTCCCTTCTCCACGTCCAATACTTTGGATTCCTTATGCAACATTATGCATCTAAACTAATAAAAATTCAATAGTTTTTTTAAAAAATAGTCTAAATCAAAATTATGAGTCCCAAGAAACAGATACTGGAAATTAAAATAAATCTTCCTTCCCGGTACAACAGCTGTATGTTTTCGTTAAAATAAAGAAAAAGCGGGTAATACTACTCTATGTACATAGAAGAAAGTAGAGTGAGAACACATGGTGAAAACAATGGATACCATTTGGCAGGAGACGATGAACCGTCTTCAGAAGAAGATGTCCGGGCCGAGCTTTGAAACGTGGATCAAAGGATTAACATTGCAGTCATTCGATGAAGCCAATAACCGGATGATCATCGGGGCAGAAAATGAATTTACCCGCCAGTGGATCGAAACACGCATGAAAGACCTGCTTGAAGACACCCTGTTCGAGGTAGCAGGAGAACGATACGTACTTGCCTTTACCGTCACAGTAAAAGATTACCTCCGCTACAGCATGGAACAGCTGCCGCCGAAAGTGGATATGCGGGAGGAAAACGACCGCGCCAGTAGAGAACTGATGGAGCAGGTGCTGGCTGAAATGCAGTCGCTGAACCAGCGGCTGGACAGAGTGGAAACCCAACTGTTAGACATAAAAAATGACATAAAAAAAATAGCCTCTCCCACAAAAATCCCCCGGCCTGTTAAATAGCCGGGGGTTCTTTCCTATCTCATTGTTGCTACAAGAATCGCTTTCTGCGCGTGGAGGCGGTTCTCCGCCTGGTCAAACACCACGGAGTGGCTTCCATCGATAATCTCAGCCGCGACCTCTTCTCCGCGATGAGCCGGCAGGCAGTGCATGAACACATAATCGGGTTTTGCTGACTGCAGCAGCGCTTCGTTGACTTCAAACCCGTTAAACTTCTGAATGCGCTCCTGCTGCTCCTCCTCCTGGCCCATGCTCGCCCACACATCTGTATAAATAATATCCGCACCGGCTACCGCTTCCCGCGGATCCGCCGTGACGACAACCTGGCTGCCTGTCTCGGCCGCAAAACGGCGGGTCATTTCTGTTACACCTGCATCCGGCTGGTATCCTTCAGGGGATGCAACGGAGATATGCATGCCGACTTTGGCTGCGCCAATCATGAGTGAGTGCACCATGTTGTTGCCATCCCCTACATATGCCATTTTCAAACCTTCCAGCTTGCCTCTTTGCTCAAGAATCGTCTGAAAATCCGCCATCACCTGGCACGGGTGCTGCATATCGGTCAGCCCGTTAATAATCGGAATGGAGGCGTAATCCGCCAGTTCCTGTACCATTGCGTCCGAGAATGTACGAATCATAATGCCATCCAGATAGCGTGAGAGCACCTGCGCGGTATCCGGAATCGGCTCGCCGCGCCCGATTTGCAGGTCTCTTCCGCTCATGAACAGCGCCGTTCCCCCCAGCTGGTACATGCCTACCTCAAACGAAACGCGGGTCCGGGTCGATGCCTTATCAAAGATCATTCCAAGCGTCTTGCCGGCCAGCAGCGGATGCGCAATCCCCTGCTTCTGTTCCTCTTTCAGTTTTGCCGCCAGTTCCAGCAAATAGAGAATCTCTTCTTTAGTAAAATCAGAAAGACAAAGAAAGTCTCTTCCTTTTAGTTGTTCTGTCGCTATCATCACTTCACAGGCTCCTTTCTTTTTTCTTCCTGAAGGTATTGTCCTAAATCAATGACATCACCCGCCGCATAGCCGTGTACTTCAAGGTAAGAAGCAAACGTATCAAGGAAAGTGAAGCATGGAACATTGAGAGCAAGCGCCAGCTGGCGAAGCTCAAATCCGAGCCGGCCCCGTTTGTTTCCAAGCGTCGGTGTGTTGACGAACGCTTTTACTGCCCGCTCCCCGCATAGCTGCTTGGCCCGCTCCTGGGTTTCTATCGTTTCAAGTACGTCAATGCCATGTTCTTTTAAGAGCGCCGCCGTTCCCGGTGTCGCAATGATTTGCAGCTCCAGTTCTTTTACTGCTGGAATGTGCGGCACAAAGCTTGTTTTATCTTGATCAGAGAGGGACAGAAGAATCGTATCTCCCTTCTCTAGCCAGTCACAGATGCCTTCCTTCCAGGCGATAGCTTTCCCGATCGCTTCTTCAATCGAATAAGACAGACCGATAACTTCGCCGGTCGACTTCATTTCCGGTCCGAGCGCCGGATCGACACCGTTCAATTTAATCGTCGAGAAAACAGGTCCCTTCACCGCATAGAATGGGATGCGCGGCAGGATGCCCGTGCCGTAGCCCATCTCGGCCAGCTTTTCTCCCATCTGCGCTCTTGTAGCGAGTGCAACCATTGGGATGCCGGTGACCTTGCTTACGATCGGAACGGTGCGGGAAGCCCGCGGGTTTACCTCAAGTACGTAAATCGTGCCTTTATCATCAAGCACAAGCTGGATGTTAATGAGCCCGCACGCTTTCATCTCACCCGCGATGAGCGCCGCATAACGGCCGATTTCATTGCATTGTTCTTCACTTAAATGCGGGGAAGGAAAAATCGCCATGCTGTCGCCCGAGTGCACCCCGGCCCGTTCAATATGCTGGAAAATGCCCGGGATTAGGATGTCTTCTCCGTCACAAATCGCGTCGATTTCTACTTCCATGCCGGATACGTATTTATCGATGAGAAGCGGGAAAAGCGCGCCGGACGATGTGTAACGATTCCAGTCAGCGAAATACTGATCCAGCTCTTCCGGGTTGTTCAGCACAACCATGCCGCGGCCTCCGATAACATAGGAAGGACGGATGAGCACAGGGTAGCTAAGCTCTTCCGCTACCAGGTGCGCCCCCTGCTGGCTGTTCACCCCTTCTCCCGGAATGTGCGGGATGTTCAGCTTGCGCAGCATTTGATAGAACTGTTCCCTGTCTTCCACTGCGTCGATGGCCTCGACTGAAGTTCCATACACATGGACACCCGCCTTCATCAGCTTTTCCGCCAGGTTAATGGCAGTCTGGCCGCCGAACTGCACCATGACACCGTCCACGTGCTCTTTTTCGATAACGTTGAGCACATCCTCGAGCGCGAGCGGTTCGAAGTAAAGCTGGTCGGCTGTATTGTAATCGGTGGATACCGTTTCCGGATTATTGTTGATGACAACAGCGGAAATCCCCTGTTTTCTCAGTGCCTTGGCCGCGTGCACCGAGCAGTAATCGAATTCAATGCCCTGGCCAATCCGAATCGGACCGGAGCCGAGGACGAGTACTTTTTTGCCTGATTTCTTTACAGGCACCTCGTCGCGGCCTTGCCAGGTCGAGTAATAGTACGGGGTAGCGGCAACGAACTCGGCCGCACACGTGTCAACCAGCTTGTAAGCGGGGGTAATGTCCCACACTTTTAGCTGCTCCCGCACTTCTTCAAAGCTAACCCCGCACAGGCTCGCAATCGTGCTGTCGGCAAACCCGCGCAGCTTCGCTTCCTTCAGCAGCTCCGGCGTCATTTTACGCCAGCGCGTTTCTTTTAACGTGTTTTCGATATCTACAATGCGGGCAAGCGCCTGCAGGAAAAAGCGGTCGACCTCCGTTTTTGCATACAACTCGTCTACGCTCATGCCGCGGCGCAGCGCCTCGGCGATATAGAAAATACGCAGGTCGGTCGCTCTTGTCAGCTCAGCGTCCAGCTCCTCCTCTGCCGCATCCTTCACGTACGGAAGCTCGACATGCTGGATGCCGATTTCAAGCGAGCGAACGCCTTTGAGCAGTGCCCCTTCCAGCGTGCGATCGATGGACATAACCTCGCCTGTCGCTTTCATCTGTGTACCGAGCGAGCGATCGGCGTGCGGAAATTTATCAAACGGCCAGCGCGGAATTTTTGCGACCACATAGTCGATGGCCGGTTCAAAGCTGGCGTAGGTGTAGCCGGTAATCGGATTCACAACTTCATCCAGGTGATAGCCGAGCGCCAGTTTGGCCGCCGTGCGCGCAATCGGATAGCCGGTTGCCTTGGATGCGAGCGCCGATGAACGGCTCACCCTTGGATTTACTTCGATTAAATAGTACTGGTCGCTATTTGGGTCCAGCGCATATTGAATGTTACAGCCCCCAACAACGCCCAGTGCCCGGATAACCTTGGTGGCGACCGAACGGAGCATCTGGTACTGGCGGTCTGTCAGCGTCTGGGAAGGCGCAAAGACAATCGAGTCCCCGGTATGGATGCCAACCGCATCGAAGTTTTCCATGTTGCAGACGATGATGCACGTATCGTTCGCATCGCGCATGACCTCGTATTCGATTTCTTTCCAGCCTTTTATGCTGCGCTCGATGAGCACCTGCTGAATCGGGCTGGCGGCAAGACCGCGCTTAGCCACCGTGCGCAATTCCTCTTCGCCGGCGGCAAATCCGCCACCGGCACCGCCTAGCGTGTAGGCGGGGCGGACAATGACCGGATAGCCGATTTTGTTCGCGAAAGACACCGCGTCTTCCACCGTCGTTACGGTTTCGCTTTCAGGAACGGGCTCGCCGATTTCCTGCATCATCCGCTTGAATTCTTCCCTGTCTTCGCCCTTAATAATCGTATCGAGCGGTGTCCCGAGAAGCTGGACATTGTACTTAGCAAGCACGCCCGCTTTGGACAGTTCCATTGCCAGGTTTAACCCGGTCTGACCGCCGAGGGTCGGAAGGACGCCGTCCGGGCGTTCTTTTGCAATGATTTTCTCCACCGAGTCGACGGTGAGCGGCTCCATATAGATGCGGTCCGCCACTTCGTCATCGGTCATAATGGTGGCTGGGTTGTTGTTGACGAGGATGACTTCAACACCCTCTTCCCGCAGCGCGAGGCACGCCTGTGCGCCTGCGTAGTCAAACTCCGCCGCCTGCCCAATTACGATCGGGCCGGAGCCAAGGACGAGCACTTTCTTTATGTCGGGTTGTTTAGGCATAGCTTTTCTCTCCTGTTACCTGGCATTGTTGGATAAACTGCATGAATAGAAAATTCGTATCATCCGGGCCGGCGTGTGCCTCCGGGTGGAACTGTACTGAGAAAACCGGCAGTGTCTTATGGCGCACTCCCTCGACCGATTTATCGTTTACGTTACGGAACGTAAGCTCGAGCGGCGCAGCGGCAAGACTTTCTTCCTTCACCACGTAGCCGTGGTTTTGCGAAGTCATGTACACTTTGCCTGTCTGGATACTCTTCACAGGATGATTGCTTCCCCGGTGTCCGTATGGAAGGCGCTCGGTATCACAGCCGTAAATAAGTGAAATAAGCTGGTGTCCGAGGCAAATGCCCATCGTCGGATAGCTCTCGATAATCTTCTTCAGCTCGGGAAGCTGGGGCTTCAGGTCTTTCGGATTTCCCGGGCCGTTCGAGAGGAAAATGCCATCCGGCTGCAGCGCCTCTACTTCTTTGCGCGTAACATTGTAAGGAACAACCGTTACCTTACAGCCACCCGCAAGCAAATTGTCGAGGATTGATTTTTTATAGCCGTAGTCAATCAGAACAACGTGCGGGCCTTCTGCTTCCGGGCTGTACTGCTGCACCTTCGCCACGGAAACGCCGGGCACGACATGGCCAACCGGTGCAGGCTGGAAGGAGGCCAGCTTTTCTTTGTCTGTCGTCAGCAGGCCATACACTTCACCCTGCGTGCGGACGATATGCGTAATGGCGCGTGTATCAACTCCGGAAAGCCCGCCAATGCCGAATTTTTCCGCGATTTCGGCCAGCGAATGGCCCGATTGGTAATGGCTTGGGCGGCTGCACAAGTCACCGACCAGCATGGCTTTGCATGCCGGCTTGATACTTTCATAGTCTACTTCGTTGATTCCGTAGTTGCCGATGAGCGGGTATGTGAATGTAATGATTTGACCTGCGTAGGAAGGGTCAGAGAAAACTTCCTGGTACCCCGTCATTCCTGTATTAAATACGACCTCTCCTGTGCAATCCTCCGCACGGCCGAACCATTCCCCTTCGAAAATATCACCCGTACTTAATACGAGGTATCCTTTCATCTCTTCCACTCCTTTGCTAGTATGCTCGTTTCTTATGAAGACGGTGTGGCTGCAGCCGAGAGACGGAGAGTGCTGTCAAGCACCTGGACAGCCCGGTCGATTTCTTCTTTCTCAATCGTAAACGGCGGGAGAAGGCGGAGCACATTCGGGCCCGCCTGGAGCAGCAGGATGCGTTCCTTGCGCATTTTCTCCACAAGCGGAGCCGCTTCTATCTTTAGCTCGACTCCTAACAGCAAACCTTTTCCCCGTACGGCCACCACTTCGGGGTGGACAGCTGCAAGTTCATGCAATTTCCCTGTTAAATATGCACTCATTTCATTTACGCGAGAAAGATAATCGTCTTCTTCTATTGTTTCAAGCGTGGCAAGCCCGGCCGCACAGGCGAGCGGGTTGCCGCCGAACGTCGTGCCGTGGCTCCCTGGCCCGAACGCTTCTGCCAGCTTTTCTTTTCCGATCATCGCACCGATGGGAAACCCGCTGCCGAGCCCTTTGGCCATGGTAATAATATCCGGTTGTATATCATAATGCTGGTGGGCAAACCATTTGCCCGTACGGCCGATCCCCGTCTGCACTTCATCTACAATGAGCAGCAAATTGTGCTCGGCGCACAGCGTTTGAATTTGTTCCACAAACTCCGGAGAGGCCGGGTGGACACCGCCTTCTCCCTGGACCATTTCCAGCATGATGGCACACGTTTTATCCGTAATCGCCGCTGCAAGCGCTTCGCCGTCGTTGTAAGGAACAATGGTGAATCCTTCCGGCAGAGGAGCAAAGCCTTCCTTGACTTTGGCCTGGCCGGTTGCGGTGAGGGTCGCGAGCGTGCGCCCATGAAAAGACTGGGTAAATGTAATGATTTCATAGCGATTTTGCTGGAGAATTTTTTGTGTATACCTGCGGGCCAGCTTAATGGCCGCCTCGTTTGCTTCCGCGCCGCTGTTGCAAAAAAACGCCCGGTCCCCGCACGTGAGAGACACGAGTTTCTCCGCAAGTTTCTCCTGGATCGGAATCTCAAAAAGGTTCGAGCAGTGCCAGAGTGTGTCAAGCTGCTCCTGTACCTGCGCCTTCACCTTCGGCGGAACGTTGCCGAGCGAAGTAACGGCGATGCCGGAAACAAAATCGAGATACGGATTTCCCGCTTCATCCCACAGGTAGTTCCCTTCCCCTTTCACAATGCGAATCGGCCAGCGTCCATAGTTAGGAAAAAGACTGCTCATTTGTTTGCCACCTTTCCTTCAGCTACAATTTTTGTTCCGACCGGCTCCCCTGCCGCTACCTGGCGAAGAATGCCGGGTTCATATCCGTTAATAATGAGCACTTCCTCGACCTCTTGCCCGAGTGCGTCAAGCGCTGCTTTTACCTTTGGAATCATGCCGCCGTAGATAACGCCCTCTTCGATCAAGTTCTCTATCTGCCCGGGGCCCAGTTCGGGAAGCACGCGCTTTACCCCATCGGTTTCCTGCATGACACCCGGGACATCCGTTACCATAATCAATTGTTTTACCCCGAGTACACCGGCAACGGCTCCAGCCGTCGTGTCGGCGTTCACATTGTAAACCTGCCCTGTACTATCGACACCGAGCGGCGCAAGAACGGGAATGTACCCTGCCGCGCTAAGCGTCCTGATTAGAAGCGGGTCAACGTTCCGCACTTCTCCAACAAAGCCGAGGTATTCAGGGCCCTGGATGACTTCCACCGTGGGACCGTCGATTCCGCTGATGCCTGCCGCACGGCCGCCCGCCTGCTGAATCCGGCAGACGATTTCTTTATTTATCTGCCCGATGAGGACCATTTGCGCGACCTGGAGCGTCTCCTCGTCTGTAACCCGCAGGCCATCGATAAACTGGGATTGGAGCCCCATTTTCGCTACTATATTTGAAATCGCAGGTCCGCCGCCGTGTACAATGACCGGGTCGGTACCGGAGGATTTAATCTCTACAATGTCTTCGTAAAAGGAATCCGGCAGTTCACTGAGCATGCTGCCGCCGCATTTAATGACGAGTTGATTTGGCATGATTTCTCCTCTTTTCCTGGCGTTCCGTATCCTTACGGGTACACCGGCGTAAGCATAAGCCTGTTGTTTCCGGTAAATGGAATAGGATGTTCATGTTCTGCACTGCCTGCCCGGCGGCTCCTTTGACTACATTGTCAATGGTGGAAAGGAGCACGACTCTCCCGGTGCGCTCATCGATATGCCAGGCAATGTCACAATAGTTCGAGCCGTATACTTCTTTCGTTTTCGGGTGGGCGCCCGGCCGCAGCCTTACGAACGGCTTGCCTTCATACGCTGCGCTGAAAGCTTCTGCGACCTGAACCGCGCCGGCTCCCTCTGCCAGGGCCGCATAGGCGGTAACCAGGATGCCGCGGTTCATCGGCACAAGGTGAGGCGTAAAAGAGATAATAGCGTTTTTTCCGGTCAGGCGGGCCAGCGTCTGTTCGATTTCCGGGGTGTGCTGGTGCTTTGCTACTTTGTAAGCCGAGATGCTTTCGTTTACTTCACAGAAGTGTGTGCCGAGCGAAGCCGAGCGGCCTGCCCCGGTTACGCCGGACTTCGCATCTACGATAATCGAGTTTTCATCAATCAAATTATTCTGCAGGAGCGGCAGGAGTGCCAGCAGAGTCGCCGTTGGGTAACAGCCCGGGTTGGCAATAAGGGAGGCACCCTTAACCTCTTCCGCCATCCATTCGGACAAACCATATACGGCTCGATTGAGGTATTCCTGTGCTGCCGTTTGCTTTCCGTACCACTCGTTATACAGTTCAGGTGTGGCGAGGCGGAAATCGCCGGATAGGTCGATAACTTTCAGCGAATCATCCAGCAGCTGCGGAACGAGCTGTCCGCTTACTCCTGACGGTGCTGCAATGAACACAACGTCGGAGTTTGTTTTTATCTGCTCGCAATCGATTTCCAGAAGGCTTTCCGTAAAGATGTGGTTCAGGTGTGGATAAATATCGTGTAAGGCTGTACCAGCCTGTGAGTTTGAATAAACGGACGTTATAACGGCTTCGGGATGCTGCCCAAGCAGCCGGATGAGTTCAACACCGCTGTATCCTGTCGCCCCGATGATTGATATATTCACGATTTCTCCCCCATTATTCTCGTTTCTGCATGATTTATGAATTATTATACGTATATAAGAATAATAATTCAACAAGTTTTTTTAAAATAGGAAAAACATCGCGGACATGGCTTCTATACCGTAAAAAAGCTGAAACATAGTCCAAGCGAGAATTCGCCTGCATGTTTCAGCTTCTACACGTTTCTATTTATTTCTTGTTGTTCGTATGACTAACCGAATGCTCTACGCTATGGCTTACCTCATGTTCTCCATGTTCTCCGTTTTTATGGTTCACTTCATGGCTCACAGAATGGGAAACGGAGTGGCTCTTTTCTTTGTTCTTGTCGTCTGCCTTTACTTTATAGTTCATCGATTGCTGTCCATTTTGGCCCTTTTCCTTGTTGTCATAGTTTATCTTTACTTTATAGTCAACCGAATATTTTTCCTTGTGGTTCATTTCCTTTTCGGCCCTGGTTTTCTTTTTTTGTGTAATCGAAGAAATTGACAATACAATTGTTCATTTCTTTGCTGTTTTCAGTTGTTTTCACCGGGATAACCACGGCATGGCTGCTCTCATGGAACAGATTCTTATTTTTATTCTTTTCGTGCACCTTTTCGTGCACCTTCTCATTCAATTTCACCTTCGTAAGGGTGACATCCGTCTCTTTTACTGCACCGCTTACCACGCTTATAGGTTCGGTCTTTTTCTCAGGCAGCAGAATAGTGGATTTTACTATGGAGATATCGATGCTATTATTCTTGATTTGTCCCGGCTGTACACCAAGAACCTTTACAGCCTCCCCGACTCCTTTCGTTTTGATAAGAAGGATAACCTCATTAAGTGGTTTATTTGAAATTTCTGAAATTTTGTAAGCCTGAACAAGTAAGTCGCGATTTAATCCCTGTTCATTCAGAACCTCCACTTTCTGAGACTGCTCTTCTTTTAATGAATACACAACAAGCAGCGTTTTTGTGGCTGTAGTTTCAATCGTTTGCTGCTGCTGGACCTGGAGCTTTTCCAGCAAAGCCTTGTTTAAAGCCGTAGCCTCTTCCAGTTTTTTCGCCCATTCATCCATCTGCTGCTGCGAAACCTGGAGATTCGACTTTTCAACCGTCCCCTGGATATTCACAAGAACGTTAATATAAATGTTGGCGATATGGCTGATCTGGGTCTGGCTTTCGGGCGTTGCGGCAGTCGTCGCATAGGTTGTCAGCACTCCCTGCAGCTCTTTCGCGGTGTTAACCAGGCCTTCTATTGTTTTTACGGCCACAGGTACAGGCTGGTCTGTCGCTGATGAGACGACTGGTGCCGGAGCCGGTGCATTCCCTGATCCCATCTGTGCAGGCAGCGGTGCGGCTGTAACGACAGGGCTGGTGGGGGAGGAAGATACCGTTTGTGTTGCAGTCTTTATTTTCTCAACCATTGTTCCGAAAGCAGTATTCGCCAGTGGAGCATAGGACGTTACCGTTTTTGTACTGGGCACAGGTGCAGGCACTGAGACATGGTCATCGCACGCGAAAGCCGGTACACTGAACAGCATCACAGAAGCAAAAGTTCCAAATAAAACTGTCTTTTTCATTATCTTCTCCTCGCAATCTCGGTTGGTTTTTACTTTGTGCTATAAGTATTCGTGAGGAGAAAGTGAATTTGTGGGGGGAAGAAAAAACTTTTTTACTATTGTCAAGAGGAAATTTAAGGGACCGAAAAAAGGGAGTTCAGTCTACTTGCCTTTCCCTTCCGCGAGGAAGGGGGGGACAAGGTATAACAGTAAAAAAGGACGTTCCACAGCGAAACATCCTTTTTAATAAATCTATTTATTTGTGGGTGCTCAGCCACTGGGCAAGAACTTTCGCTTCAGCATCCGTTACAAGACCGGCAGGCATTCCGCCCCCGCCGGCTTTGATTTTTGCCTGAAGCTTATCCACGCTCGAGTAGTTGCTGCCAACCTTCGTCAGGCTTGGCCCCATGCCGCCTTCCAAATTCCCGCCATGGCAGGAAATACACTTCCCCTGGTAAAGCTTCTGCGCCTGGGCCGTGTTTGCACCGTTCTGATCGCCCTTCTGACCGCCGTTCTGGCCTCCTGTGTTACCGCCAGCTTTTCCGCCTCCCGCCTGGCCGCCATTCGTTCCACCGCCGGTTTGATTCCCTGTCTGGCCACCCGCATTATTGTTGTCCTTGCTGGATGTAGCACAGCCGGCAACAAGAAAAAGCACCAGCATCGCCATGCTGATGGATTGTATCCACTTTTTCACAAAAATCCCTCCTATGGTCATACTTCAGACTTAGTATGAACCAGGGAGGGACTTTTCAAACTGTATGATATTAAAGCAGTTCCTTCGCTTTCGCCACAATATTTTCAGCGGTTAGGCCATATTTTTGGAGCAGTTCGTCCGGTGTTCCTGATTCGCCGAATGTATCCTTCACACCGACACGGCGGAGCATCGTCGGGTGATTCTCAGAAATCACCTCAGCTACAGCAGCCCCAAGACCGCCATAAATATTCGCTTCTTCCGCTGTTACGATTCCTTTGGTCTCACGGGCTGCTTTAATGATAATTTCCTCATCCAGCGGCTTCAGTGTGGAAATGTTAATCACGCGCGCCTGGATACCTTCCTTCGCCAGCGTTTCAGCCGCTTCCACCGCCATGTGCGTCATTACGCCCATGGCAATAATCGCGATATCATTTCCTTCACGGAGCTGCACGCCTTTTCCGATCTTGAATTCGTAGCTGTCATCGAATAAAACCGGCACGTTCGGGCGTCCCATCCGGATGTACATTGGGCCGTATGTGTTAGCCGCAGCCCGGATCGCTTTCTTCGTCTCCGTCGCATCCGCCGGAACAATCACCGTCATGTTCGGAATCGCACGCATCAGCGCAAGGTCTTCCACCGCCTGGTGGGAGGCCCCGTCTTCCCCAAGCGTGAGGCCCTGGTGGGTTACGGCGATTTTGACGTTCAGGTTCGGATAGCAAACCGAGTTGCGGATCATATCGGCTACACGAAGCGAGCCGAACAGGGCAAACGTGCTGGCGAACGGAATTTTTCCGCAGGTAGCAAGCCCTGCCGCCATCCCGATCATGTTCGCCTCCGCAATCCCCACGTCGAAGAAACGATCCGGGAACGTTTTGCCGAATTTCTCTGTTTTCGTAGATTTTGCAAGGTCAGCATCGAGTACAACGATGTCAGGGTTCTCATGGCCAAGCTCGACCAATACTTCACCGTAAGCGTCACGGGTTGCGATTTTCTGTATTGTCTTTTCCATTACTTATCCCCTCCAACATCCTCGCTAATGTCGCAGCCGCACAGCTCATCCAGCGCCTGCTTCAACTGCTCTGCATTCGGTGCCGTACCGTGCCAGCCGGCTACGTTTTCCATGTACGATACACCTTTTCCTTTTACCGTTTTGGCAAGAATAAAGGTAGGTTTGCCCTTTACTGTTTTTGCTTCATCAAGCGCGGCGATGATTTGTTCCATGTCATGGCCGTCCACTTCGATAACGTGCCATTTAAACGCGCGGAATTTATCGGTTACAGGCGCCACGTCCATAATTTCATCGACGATACCGTCAATTTGCAGGTGGTTGTAGTCAAGGATCGCTACGAGATTGTCGAGCTTATAATGGCCGGCAGCCATCGCCGCTTCCCAAACCATTCCTTCCTGGATTTCTCCGTCACCAAGCAGGGCATACACGCGATAATCGAGCTTGTCCAGCTTTCCGGCTAACGCCATTCCGTTGGCGGAAGACAATCCCTGGCCCAGTGAACCTGTGCTCTGTTCTACGCCAGGGAGAAGCTTTTTACTCGGGTGCCCCTGCAGGCGGGAATTGATTTTACGGAACGTGGAAAGCTCCTCTTTCGGAAGGAAGCCTTTTTCTGCAAGCGCTGCATACAGCACCGGGCTGGCATGTCCCTTGCTTAGAATAAACCGGTCACGGTTCGGGTCGTCCGCTTTATCCGGTCCTACGTTCATTTCATGGAAATACAGCACGGTTACGATATCGGTCGCTGAGAGTGATCCTCCCGGATGCCCCGAGTTCGCGGCTGACACCATTTTTACAATTTCCTGGCGAATATTGCTTGCATGCTGCTGCAGTTCTGTCATTTGGCTTTCTGCAACTCTGTTCATTTCCCCACTCCTCCGTCTCCGTTATATACGTCAATTTCTCCGAAAACCTTCTCCAAGTACTTCATTCGCGTCGCTTACGATGACAAACGCATTGGGGTCCTGACGCTTTACAACGTTTTTCAATATGTATTGCCGGACGGTTGCCCATCCGGCATGGTTCTTAGAAGGTGAAAGCGCTGAAGCGCTGCGCTGCCGCATATAATCCACCTTTTTCTATGAATGATGTAATTGCTGGCGCAGATACGAGTCGATAAACGGATTTAAATCCCCGTCCATAACCGCCTGCACGTTTCCTGTTTCAGTGTTTGTTCGATGGTCTTTCACCATGCTGTACGGATGGAAGACATAGGAGCGAATCTGGCTGCCCCAGCCGATGTCCTTCTGCTCTCCGCGCAGCTTGGCGGCTTCGGCTTCCTGTTCCTCAATTCTCTTCTCGTACAGCTTCGAGCGCAGCATTTTCATAGCCCGCTCCCGGTTTTTAATCTGAGAGCGCTCGTTCTGACACGTAACGACAACGCCTGTCGGTATATGGGTAATCCGCACGGCAGAGTCTGTCGTATTAATGTGCTGGCCGCCTGCACCGCTTGCACGGTACGTATCGATTTTCAAATCTTCCGTCCGGATATCGATTTCGATATCGTCGTCGATTTCCGGCATGACATCACAGGAAACGAATGACGTATGGCGGCGTCCGGATGAATCAAACGGCGAAATGCGGACAAGACGGTGAACCCCTTTTTCCGCTTTTAAATAGCCGTATGCGTTGTGCCCTCTAATGAGCAGGGTAACGCTTTTCACCCCTGCCTCGTCACCGGGCAGGTAATCGAGCGTTTCTACCTTATAGCCTTGCTTGTCAGCCCAGCGCGTATACATTCGGAGCATCATCTCCGCCCAATCCTGGGATTCCGTTCCGCCCGCACCCGGGTGGAGTTCAAGAATCGCGCTTTTCTTGTCATACGGCTCGCTCAGCAAGAGCTGCAGCTCATATTCGGAAAGCTGCTGGTTGAGCGATTCAACAGACGATACGATGTCCGGGATGAGCGATTCATCGTCTTCCTCCGCAGCCAGGTCCATGAGCACCTGAATATCCTCATAGGCGCTTTCCATGCCGGCAATCGCCTGGACAGCCTCTTTCAAAACATTGACGTCACCGATAACCTTCTGGGCCGTATCATTGTCGTCCCAGAAGCCCGGCATCGCCATTTTCTCTTCCAGCGCTGCTATTTGTTTTTCCTTCTCCGGGAGGTCAAAGAGACCCCCTGATTTCAGCCAATCGTTTTCCGATAATAGCCATTTGCTGCTTCGCTTCGGTCAAATCCATATTACTCCTCCTGGCCGTGGCAGTTTTTATATTTCTTGCCGCTTCCACAGTAGCACTCATCGTTGCGGCCGATTTTCGGCGCATCCCGGCGCACCGGTTTCTTCGGCGCCGGTTCATCCGTTGGCACAACCGCCTGTCCCTTCGCCACTTCCTGGCGTTCAAGGTTTGTACCGATGTTTGCTTTCATAATATAAGTTGCCACTTCTTCTTCAATCGTCGCAATCATTTCATTGAACATCTCGAAGCCTTCGATCTGGTATTCACGAAGCGGGTCGGTCTGGCCGTACGCACGCAGGTGGATCCCCTGGCGGAATTGGTCCATGGCGTCAATGTGATCCATCCATTTGCTGTCGACCGCACGCAGCACGACAACCTTCTCGAACTCACGGAAGTTTTCTTCTTCAAGCAGCTGTTCACGCTCTGTGTACAGGCGCTCCACAAGCTCACGGAACACTTCCACGATTTCTTCCCGGTCTTTGCCCCAGATGTCTTTCTTATCAAGCTGGCCTTCGTACAGGAACGTTCCGTTGCAACTTTCGATAAGCTTATCAAGCTCCCACTCTTCCTGAACGACTTCATCCGGACAGTGAATGTCAACGAGACGCTCTACATGGGACATAATCATCCCGATAACAACATCGCGCAGTGACTCGGCTTCCATGACTTCGCGGCGCTGCTTGTAAATGACTGTACGCTGCTGGTTCATCACATCGTCATACTGGAGAACGACGCGGCGCATATCGAAGTTAGAGCCTTCCACGCGTTTCTGCGAAGATTCAATGGCCCGTGAAACCATCTTACTTTCAATCGGCATATCTTCTTCCATGCCGAGGCGGTCCATCATGCCCATAATGTTTTCCGAACCGAACTTGCGCATGAGCTCATCCTGCAGGGAAATGAAGAACTGAGAAGAACCCGGGTCCCCCTGACGTCCCGCACGGCCGCGCAGCTGGTTATCAATGCGGCGGCTCTCATGGCGTTCCGTACCTATAATATGAAGTCCTCCAATTTCTGCTACACCTTCGCCAAGCTTAATGTCGGTACCGCGGCCCGCCATATTGGTGGCGATCGTAACCGCTCCGCGCTGGCCAGCTTCCGCAACGATCTCCGCCTCACGCGCATGGTGCTTCGCATTCAGTACGTTATGGCGAATGCCTTTTTTCTTCAGCAAGTTGGAAATAAGCTCCGACTTTTCGATAGATGTCGTACCGACGAGCACCGGCCGGCCTTCTTTATGGTGTTTCTCGATGTCGGCAACAACGGCATGATACTTGCCGTTCTCGGACTTGTAAATGGCGTCCGGCTTGTCTTCCCGGATAACCGGCTTGTTGGTCGGAATAACGACAACTTCAAGGCCGTAGATTTTCTTGAACTCTTCTTCTTCCGTTTTCGCCGTACCGGTCATACCGCCCAGCTTGTCATACATCCGGAAGTAGTTCTGCAGCGTAATGGTTGCAAGCGTCATGCTCTCGTTCTGCACAACCTGCCCTTCCTTCGCTTCGATCGCCTGGTGGAGGCCGTCGCTGTAGCGGCGTCCCTGCATGAGACGGCCGGTAAATTCATCCACAATGACAATTTCGCCGTTGTCTACCACATAGTCCACGTCACGCTTCATAAGCGCGCGCGCTTTTAAGGCGATGTTCACGTGGTGGTTAAGCAGAATATGCTCGCTGTCATACAAGTTCTCGATGTTAAACGCTTTTTCTACTTCAGCTACCCCTTCTTCTGTAAGGGCAACGGAATTGGCTTTCAAATCAATCGTGTAATGCTCTTCTTCCTTTAAACGGGTCGCAAAACGCGCCGCCACATGGTACAGCTCCGTTGACTTCTCCGCTTCACCCGAGATGATGAGCGGGGTACGCGCTTCGTCAACAAGAATGCTGTCGACCTCATCCACGATACAGAAGTTCAGCGGACGCTGGGCGATTTGCTCTCTGTAAAGCACCATGTTGTCGCGCAGGTAATCAAAACCGAACTCGTTGTTCGTTCCATACGTGATGTCGGCTGCGTATGCCGCCTGTTTGTCATCCGGAGACAAACCGTTCAGGTTGACGGCCCACGTTAAGCCAAGGAAGTTATACAGTTGGCCCATTTCTTCCGCGTCACGGGCAGCAAGGTATTCGTTGACCGTGATAACATGGACGCCTTTTCCTGCCAGGGCGTTTAAATATACTGGAAGGGTCGCTACAAGCGTTTTCCCTTCCCCGGTTCTCATTTCGGCAATTTTCCCTTCGTGCAGCACCATGCCGCCGATGAGCTGGACGTCATAGTGGCGCATGCCAAGGACGCGCCGGGAACCTTCACGGCAGACGGCAAATGCTTCGTGTAAAATATCATCAAGAGTCTCGCCTTTTTCAAGGCGTTCTTTAAATTCCATAGTCTTAAGCTGGAGTTGTTCGTCAGTGAGCGCTTGTATAGAAGGTTCCAACGCATTGATTTTTTCTACGCGTTTCATGAGCTTCTTAACGTCGCGTTCGTTGGTATCCCCTATAATTTTTTTCAGTAATCCGATCATGATTACTCTCCTTCCAATTGTTCATTCTTCTACTTTGAAGAGAACATACTACTCTAACTTTTTATTTTATCAGTATGGATAAGGGTTGACAAGTTAAGCCATGAGGTTCCTTCAATGTTATTCTTTTACGTACTTGCCCACTAAAAAGTTACAAACCCGCCTTTCCTTTTCTATCGGGAAGCAGTAGTGACCGCCCTCGCTTCTTTTTTCCAGAAATAATACAAAAGAAGACGCCGGGCGGCGTCTTCTTCCGAGGGTCATGCAGACCCGGTTTCTATTAAGAGACCTGTTCCGGTTCAATTAATCCGTACCGGCCGTCTTTACGTCTATATACAACATTGACTTCTTCCGTTTCCGCGTTGCTGAATACGAAGAAACTATGTCCCAGCATATCCATTTGCAGAACCGCTTCCTCCGCATCCATCGGCTTCAGATTAAAGCGTTTCGTTCTCACGATTTCGGATCCATCGCTTTCCACATCGTCGACTGCTTCGGCAAACACCGGTTCAGCGTCCAAAAACACCTCGCTGGCTCCGCCCTGCTGGCGATATTTACGGTTTACTTTGGTTTTATGCTTGCGAATTTGGCGCTCCAGCTTCTCAATCACCAAATCGATAGCAGCATACATGTCATCGTGCGTATCCTCGGCGCGCAGGATAACCCCCGGCATCGGAATCGTTACTTCAACGGTCTGCTCTCCCCGCAGTACACGCATTGTTACATGACAGCTAGTTGAGGAAGTATTCTCAAAGTACCTCTCGAGGCGACCTATCTTTTTCTCTACATAATCTCTCAGTGCTGGAGTTACTTCGATGTTTTCACCACGGATGTTATATTGCATATGGATACTCCTCCTTTCGATGATACTATTATATTTCCCGCTGCAGATGAAAATCCCTCTTTGATCCGACAATTTTTTCCCCTAAATGTGAAAGTTTTTTGTCCGAAACCCTCTGCTTTTTATTGAGAAATTGTGATATAAATAGAGTACAGAAAAGCAGCAGACCTGTATAAGGAATCGCTGGCCGGCATAAAGATGGTGTTTGAGGAAACGAAAAGCGGCAGAACTCCCAACATAGAACAAATCACCCGGCAGTTTTGCCCGCTTGTACAAACAGGAACTACATTCTACGACTTGCAAACGGAACGAAGCATCATAATTGAATAACTATTGTGACAGGGGGAATCGTATGAAACTGGTAGACACCTCGTATGAACTCATTGGCCATATTATGCGAACGGACATTTATAACGAAGAGGGCATTCTACTGCTCGGCTCGGGAAAAATGATAACCGCTAAAGATGTTGAGCTTTTACTGAGGCACGGTATTTATGAGGTGGCTATACAGGGAGAGAGCGCAGCTAATCGTACTGCATTTGATAATCTTGATCCCCTGCTTCTTCATCAAATTGATACCGCCTGGAGCTACGATCCGATGATGGCGGATTACTATAAGGAAACGCTTTCGGAGATGAAGGAGCTGTTCACAGAAGCAAAAGAAAGCAAGTCCCCAAACGTAAAAGAGATGACAGAGCGTTTCTCTCCGCTGCTGACGTATGCGCTTGAACACCGGTATACGTACCACCCTCTCCATACATTGAAAGGAAAGGATGAGTATACGTTCCGCCACAGCATTAATGTGGGCCTACTCTCCGCGCTAATCGGCCGCCTCCTCCACCTCCCGGACGAAATATGCATCGAGCTTGGCGAAGCAGGGCTGTTCCATGATATCGGAAAAATAGACATTCCGGACGAAATTCTTAATAAACCGGAAAAGCTTACGGAGGAAGAGGCAAAAATCATCCACCGGCACACACAAATCGGCCACCATATGCTGCGGGGAATCAGAAATATCCCGGCATCCTTTGCCGATGTGGCCCTACTTCACCACGAAAGGCTGAACGGCTCCGGCTACCCTTTCGGACTGCGGCATGAGAACATCCCGCTCTCTGCACAAATCGTCGCTGTCGCTGATAAGTTCGACGCCCTGTCCTCGGAGCGGCCGTACCGCGCGGCCTCATCCCCGTTCCAGGCAGCAGCCATCCTGATGGAGTCACAGTACAGCGGGCGGATGAATCCCGCTGTTGTTACACCGTTTGTATCTTATATTCTTGAAGCGTACATCGGCTCCAGGGCCCGCCTATCCAACGGAGAGGAAGGCGTCATTGTTACATTCAATGAACGGGAACCCCTGCGCCCGCTTATTAGAACGGACACGGACCGGTTCTATAAACTGGCGGAAGAGCGGCACCTTATAATCGAGGAAGTTTTCTAGACGAGAAAAACATCGCGGGCATGCCTGCGATGTTTTTCCTGTACCACAGGCAAAACCCCCAGGAATAGCTCCTGGGGGTGTAGTTATCGTTGTTATATGAATCTACCTTACATTTCTCACAATGGAAAGGTGATGCGCTTACAACTTGATAACGTTAGCTGCTTGAGGTCCGCGTGCGCCGTCAACGATTTCGAACTCAACGCTTTGGCCTTCTTCAAGCGATTTAAATCCTTCGGTTTGGATTGCAGAGAAATGAACGAATACGTCTTCTCCATCTTCTCTTTCAATGAATCCATAACCTTTTTCAGCGTTAAACCATTTCACTTTACCTTGCATCAAATACATCCCTTTCCCTAAGTAAAATATGAGGCCGTGTATTGCTCCCACACCTAAAATATACCACCCGCTGCTTCCAAGCGTCAATTGAATTCACTCGACGAATGCGGTCAGCTTTCGACACTTAGCGGACGGAAAAATCCCCGTTTAATCGGTCGAAAATTTCTTTTCCAAATACGCCACAAACCGTGAAATGACAAGTGTAAGCATGAGATACCCGGCTGCGATGGTCAGGTACGATTCCCAGCGCGCGAACGTCGATTTCGCTGTCGAATCCCCGGCGTACGCAAGCTCCGGAGCCGCGATAATGGCAAGAAGGGATGAATCTTTCAGGAGGGCGATGAACTCATTCCCGAGCGGCGGAATCATCCGCTTAAACGCCTGGGGAAGAATGATGCTGCGCATGGCCTGTCCATGGTCCATGCCAAGCGAACGGGCCGCTTCCATCTGTCCTTTGTCGATCGATTGAATCCCCGCGCGGAAAATCTCCGCGATATACGCGCCCGCATTGAGAGACAGCGCCACGAACCCGGAGAATATGGCGGACGGCGGCTCCGCATCAAACAGCCCCCAGATTGCCGGAATCGCTGCGAAGTGAATAATAAGAATTTGCACAAACAGCGGCGTACCGCGGAAAATTGTAACGTAAAGAATGGATGGAAACCGTGCGAGCGGATTTTTTGAGAGGCGGCCGAGACCAAACAGAAGCCCCAGAAGAGTCCCGAGGGTTACGCCGACGCTCGTAAATAAGATGGTGTAGCCGACACCCCGGATAAACATGGCGCGATATTCGTAAATGACAGCCCAGTCCCAATGCAAAAGATTCACAGCCTTTCCCGATAACGTTGTTGTCTTACTAGAATAATAGAGTACACTGGCAGACCGTTAAAGGGTGCGTGGGATTCTACTCCGCACCGCACCCTTCGCTCTGCATGACGTATTCATTATAAAGGATAAAAATACGATTGAAAAGAAATTTACGAATCCATTTATTTCCTTACTTCTGGCCGAAATATTTGTCGAAAATTTCTTTGTATTTGCCATTATCTTGAATGGTTTTCAGTCCCTTATTAATTCCATCTAAAAGCTCTTTATTGCCCTTCTTCACCATGATGCCGTATTTTTCAGGTTCAACACCTGGATCCTTAATGACTTTGAACCCTTTTTTGCCGGATGTTTTTAAGTAGTCGGTCAATACACCGTTATCGGCAACAACGGCGTCTACACGCTTCGCGTACAATTCTTCTACAGCGGAAGGCGTATCAGCAAAGCCTCTTATGTTCGGGTTGCCTTTGCCGAGGACTTTTTCAGCAAGCGCAGCACCTGTAGTTGCGCTCTGCACGCCAACACGTAGATCCTTTAAGTCCGCTGCCTTTGTTACTTTTGAACTTTCTGGAACCATGATGAGCTGGTATGCATCGAAGTATGGATCGGAGAAGTCATATTTTTGCTTGCGCTTGTCGTTAATGGTAATGGCGGAAATACCGATATCGCGCTTTCCTTTATCAATGTCTTCAAAAAGCGGGTCCCAGCCGGCATGTTCGATTTGAAGCTTCCACCCGTTCGCATCCGCAATGGCCTGAATTACGTCCATGTCAAATCCGGTTGGTTTTCCATCTGGACCTTGTTTTTCAAACGGCGGGTAAGCCGCGTCGGTTCCTACTTTAAGTACTTTCTGGTCTCCGCCTGCAGGTGCTTCCGCTTTCGTTTCCGGTTGTCCGCTCGCAGGTTTGGCGCTTTGTTTGTCACCTGTGCCGCCTCCGCATGCTGCCGCTACAATGGCGAGCATGGCAAAGAGGGCGGTAAGGAGAAATGCTTTCATCGTCTTTCTCATTTCTTTGACCCCTTCCCTTTTTGTTTATTTATATATAAGCAAAATATTTTCTTAATTATATATTAGATTTTAGGGACATGACAATGGAAATATGTGAATTGAGAGAATTTTTTTGGTACCTTTATCATGGTAATACTTTACCGCAAAAAAATATTAGGAAGCGTAAAAATCCTTTAAATATCCAAAGACCTCAATTAACAGCCACCTGCCTTTTTGCTATACTGAGTACATAAAGAGATAGTATAAAAGGACGTGTAAAAATGGCAATCGATCATGATCGTCTGTTCAAGGAATTGCTTCAAACGTTTTTTGAAGTATCAGCGGCGAATCTTGCCGATTGCTGTTTTCAGCTACGATACGGTGCGGGATGAACCTGCTGAATTTGGTATTGGGTTCTCATTCTTAGATGTATTGAACTTTAACTTCTATAAGGTTGAATTGAAAAAGCAAAACTGGCGAGACTATATCAAGCAAGATAACCCGGCGGCAGCCGCCCTTCTAAGTAAAATGGGGTACAGGAAAGATGAGCGGATTCAGGTAAAGCTAGAATTTTTAAGGATGCTGGTCCGACTGGAGTTGGACCCTGCCAGAACGAAGTTGCTTGCAGGCTTTTTTGAGACGTATTTAAGACTTGAGGATACAGAGGAGCAGGTACTCCAAATGGAGTTAAAAAAGCTAGGACAAAATGAGGAGGTACGTATTATGGAACTTACGACTTCTTGGGAAAGAAAAGGCATAATGAAAGGGAAAATCGAATCTATCGTTTTGTATCTTGGCGCACGATTCGGTGAATCATCCATAACCGCACAAGAAAAAGCAAAGCTACTGACGGATGTTGAACTTTTAAATAAGGTTTCCCTGGATGTTTTTGCTGCTGAATCGGTGGACGAGGCTCAAACTATTATTGAAGAAGCAATTATAGAGCAGGCAGACAAGAAACCCATGCAATAACATTCTCTTTTATGTTTACCAATCCGACTGAGAAATAAAAGAGCGCCTCCACCGGGAGACGCTCTATTTTCTATAATTAACCTTTTAATAGTTGAAGTACGCCTTGCGGCAGTTGGTTGGCCTGAGCGAGCATGGCGGTAGCAGACTGGTTGATGATGTTGAGTTTAGTGAACTCAGTCATTTCTTTGGCCATGTCGGCGTCGCGAATGCGTGATTCAGCTGCTGTCAGGTTTTCGTTCGCCTGTGTGATATTGTTGACGGTGTGTTCCATACGGTTCTGGTAAGCACCAAGTTTGGAGCGAACTGCAGATACTTTGTCGATAGCTGTATCAATAATGGCGATAGCATTGCTGGCAGAGGTCTCATCTGTAAGTTTGAATTTGTCGATGCCTAGCTCTTTACAGCGGATGTCCCCGATACCCAGTTCTACAATCTCACCTGCATTAGTTCCAATTTGAAAGCTTACTGATGAATCTTCCAAAGTCTGGCGAATATCTATATTCGTCGCCTTTTCACCATTCGTCAATACGCCGGTTCCAAACGTAATGCCTGTGCTTCCTAATTCCATATACTTACGATCATTATCAACAAATTGGTGTGCAATAACTTTCAAATTCTGGTCTTTCAATATAACGCTTGTACGCGGAGCCTCTTCAACCTTAAAGCTATGATACATAGCAGAAGTACCTGTTGGAAGTGCTCCTCCCCTCTTCACATAACCAGCCGCTGCATTGGAAAAATCGACAGTAAGGCCAGCACTTGTCCCCCCAGTGGCTCCAGCGCTTGAATAGGTACCCGAGGGTGTCCTTAAGTCAATTGCCTCAGCACCAAAAGGAATACCCGTTACTTTGGCAGCGCTGCTCCCAACAACACCAGCAGTTGAAACTGGCTTCACGTCCAGTGTGTATTTGGTTTGTTGTGTAAAGGCCCCGGAACCTGTAGATGTAATACCCGAACCTAACAGTTGGGTAACAGTACCTAAAGAGCTTCCCTCTCCTCCACTTAAATCAGCCTTTGACAGAAAAACATTACCGGTAGCATCAACATAGTACGTACCATCTTCTAACTTGGAGTTATCATATGGAGTTGCTGGAGCAGTTGCACCGGAAAATGCAAGTGTTGCTCCGGTTGCTACTGTTCCGGAAACCTGAGCAGTTAATTCCATCCGATAGTCTCCGGCACCTAAGCCACTATCTGGTGACAGAAGAAAGTTTTCCAGGCCTGTCTTGTACGTGTCTGTAATTCCGTCCATGTTCAAATTCCTGCTCTCTGTTACAACATTCAGTTGGTATACATCGGCAGGAAGGATGCTTGCACTGTCAACCTTAATATTCTTTAATCCATTTTCATTTTGGCTGTAATTCACATTGCCATACAAAGAGCGAAGATTGGCATTCTCAGAGAGGCTGCCATTCAATAACTTTTTGGTATTAAATTGTGTGTCATTTCCAACCCGGTCGATTTGCTGACGAAGCTGATTGATTTCGTCTTGAATCGTACTGCGATCGGAATCAGTTAGCGTTCCGTTCGCCGCCTGCACTGACAGCTCACGCATACGAGAGAGCATATCGTGAACTTCGCCGAGAGCACCTTCTGCTGTCTGGATTAAGGAAATTCCATCCTGTGCATTTCTCTCCGCCTGATTTAACCCACGAATTTGCCCTCTCATCTTTTCAGAAATAGCCAGGCCGGCCGCATCGTCAGCTGCGCGGTTAATACGCAATCCGGAAGATAACTTCTCTAAAGCTTTCCCTGTTGCCAATTGATTTTTAGTTAACTTCGAATATGCGTTCAGCGCTTGAATGTTATGGTTAATACGCATAACGTTTCACTCCCTTTTGTTTATATCATTTGCAATTTATTTTTTCAGGTGAATTTCCTGTTTCTCTTGTTCGTATTGGTAAACTTCCTGTTCCATTTCCCGCTGCTGATAAGGATTAAAGCGCGGAGCCCCCGGACGTATACCTGTGGTGCTTACCGGCATGTTTTTATCTTCTTCATTTAGAGTTCCTGCTTGAGCCTGATTCATCGCCAGGGTCCAGACTGAATCTAATTCACGTACAATGCGGCGAACTTCTTTCAGCATCTGAATGTCTTTTTTCATATTCGCCTCATGAATCTGATCGAACAGGTAACGGTAGAGTAACTCCAGCTGATCTGCCATTACTCCTGCTTCATATTTAATCCCAAAGCCCAGACGGGTCACAATATCATTACAATACTGCATCGCTCTATTCGCTTCTAAATATCGGCGCTGCGGAAGCAGCATAATAGCAGCATCCAGCTTTTGAAGAAGCTTTTTATAAAGTAAAGAAGTAATAAGTTCCGGTTTATCATGAATATCGCTTAATTCCACATTCTGCGGAGTAAGAGTGCTTTCCATCGCGATTCCTCCCTGGCTTGTCCAACCACTTTTTTCTTTGCTATTGTAAATATCGGATAGTTCGATGAAAAATTAAGCGATTTGCAACAATTTTGTTCCTCTAAAAGAGAGACTGCTATATATTGCGAATGGATTCAAGTAAATCATCAATACTTATATCATCTTCTTCACCCTGTAATAGGGGCTCTTCCTCCCAGTAAGGAGTTTGTTCAAGTTTATGAAAACCTGAAGCAGGCACAGGAGAGCCAACATTCGCACGCCGAACAAGCAGCAGCACTTCGGCCACTACCTGGTATAGCTGGGGAGGTACATTATTCCCTAAATCAAGTTCCAGTAGATTATCCAGCAGAAGAGCATCTTCCTGCAGCGGAATATCGTGTTCTTTTGCCTTGGCGATAATCTTATCCGCTATCGCTCCCCGTCCCTGTGCAACAATCGTCGGCGCCTTGTCATTCTCTTTATCATAGCGAATGACCGCAGCACGGGTTGGTACACCTTTCTTCTTTGCCGGCTGTTGAAAGTGTTTATAAATCATACGGAGTAATCGACCCCTTCCTTTGCGGTATAGCGCGCAGCATTCATCCTTGCCACTGATGTATCAACAGTCGGCAGTGTCTCCATTTCTTCCATCTGGTTCGTTCGCGTCGCCGGTTCAAACGCCACGTTACCTATACGATAGCCCAGCCCTTGCAACTGCTCTTTGAGCTGTGGAATGTAAGGGGCAAAGGCTTTTTCTATTGTTGAATCATCGTTTTGTACCCGCAATGCTACCTCGCGGTTAACAATCGTTACTGATACGCCTGTTTCGCCAAATTTTGGCGTATCCAGGAAGAAGAAAAGGTTGCAGTTTTCCCAATCCATCTGTTCCCCCTGCGAGCGCGAGTTTACATGCAGGTGAACGGCCTGTGTCCCTTCCTCCCACGGAAGTGGAAGCTGTAGCTGCAGGGACTGCATCTGACTTCCGTTATCTTGTTTTGAAAGCAGCTGCTGGCCTGTGACATGAGAAAGCGCCTGCTCCATCATTTCCCTGGCCCGTGGCGAAACGTTTCCATCCAGTCCTTCCATAAGCATGGATTTCAAATTATGCGGGGGGCTTTCCTGTTGATTCCGAGCATCGCTGCCCTGATGGGAGAAAGTTGGACGGTAGATGCCATCCTCTCTGCCTTCTCGACGGGCCAGCCAGTCAAGCGTTTCTCGTTCATGGTTCAGTCCTGTTCCTTTTATCCAATCCTGCATACCGCGGCCTGTCAGTGATCCCTCACGCCATTCCTGTCCGTATGTTTGCAGTGGATTTTGCATCGTTCCTTCTCCTGTCATCTTCGAGAAAAAGCGTTCCACCTTCATATAGGATGGCTGCCAGTTTAATTTTTCAAGATCCGCTCGGATCCCCCGGAAAACCTCCAGTGCTTCCCCCTGTTTTCCTTTCTCAAGCAGGCCTTTTACATTGTGAAGTTCGCTGCTGATACGTAACACGTCGTGTTCAAACTCCATATCCGCAAAAAGGGCAAATTCCCCCTTTGTTACCAGCCGGTTTACCATTTCAATGGTCGGTTCGATAATCCGCTGGACGTAGGAAGGGGCCTGCGGGACTTTCTGCTGTAAAAACTGGCTCATCCTATCTACATTATTCATAACTTCTTTTTTTATTTGCTTAAACTCATTGCCCACTTCACGCAAATAATCGGGGATATATTGTGACACTTTTTCAAATGAAGCGGTCTGAACAGATGTAAGCGCGGCTATCCGCTCTCCTGATTGCGTAAGCAGTTGCTCGAGCTGGTCTAATCCACCAAGGATAGCTTGATCCTTCTGCCCGGAGTCCGGGGTTTGTACAGTTTGCTCTAACTGCTGCAGCATGTGTTCCATTTTGCGTTTTTCTTCATGCGGAAGCGCCTCCCGTACAGCGGCAGACCGCAAAGAATGCGCCAGTTCCTGGACAATTTGTTCTGACGGACGAGGTATGTTAAATAGAGCTGAATGCTGTTCTCCCTCTTGCACAGACCCTAATGCTGTGATAAATTCCTGACGAGCTAATTCCACAAGGCTGCCAAGCCGTAAAAATGTTTCACTAACCGGCCGTAAAAATACCGGGCCATTCTCTTCACTCGCATCCATGCCGGGTACCGCTCTCGTTAGAGAAGCTGCGGCCCGGCTGGCGGTGATGTCTGCAACAGGCAATTTGAATAATTTTGTAAGTGTATCCATACTGCGTTCTACGATTGCTTTTGCTTCAGTATTCCTTCCTACTGCTTCATAGCTAAGCGACATGCGCAGGTCTTTTACTAAACGATTGGTTAATTCATGAACATCTGTGGCTAGAGAAGGGCTGACTTTCGCTTCCTGCATAACCTTTTCTACCGCTTCCTGAAGCTGTCCCATCTGTGCTCTACTTACTTTTCCTGACGTACGAATGGTAAGCATCAGATCAGCCAGCTTCTGCAGCCGTTCACTAAAGCTTTTCTGTACAGGAACAGATTGAGTTGTTCGAGCCGGATCAGCTTTAGATTCGGCGGGCAGTAAATCAGGTGCTTCTTTTGCCAACTCATTTAAAATCTTATCGAGAGGGGGACCATATTTAACCCGAAATACGGCCTCATATCCGCTGGGCGTTATAGAAATGTTCTTCCGTGCCATAACGGATAATACATCCAGTTTCTGCTGGATGTTTCCCTCTCCCTTTTGCATGATGTGCTGTACAGACTGCAGTGTCTCTTTTGAGACAGGAAGCCGTTCGGCTACCAATCGGCGCACCGCTTCTTTCATTTCTGCCGTTACTTTTACCCCTGCATCCCGGAGCAATTTTTCTACCTGTACGTCAGGGGATGGAGATTCTCCCGCTTTTCCATCAACCGTCTGGATTTCACGAAGCTGAAGCGTATCCCCGCTCTTGCCTGTCACCTGTACAGCTACTTTTTCTCCGCGTGGTACCCCTTTTTCAAAAGCTGCTCTATATTCCTGGCCGTTGATTTCAACGAGTGCTTCATTCGGCCCTGATTTTTGTTTGATCGAGGCGTTGACTGACTGTCCTGGAGACATATCATCTATTTTATTCAATCCTTGTAATCTGCTGCTTCCGCGCATTCCATCTGAAATTTGCATCTCACTACTTCACCCTTTCGCGCGACTTATCTACTTATAAATATCGGTAGAAATTAGAAGAAATTGCACCAAATAAAGTAAAAACCACCTTTTCCTTAATTGGGAAAAAGTGGCCCTAGCATTTACTTGGATTTTATTGTTTTATCGACAAAAAAACCTTCACTTGCGTATCCTTTTGTATTATAAGAGGTGTGCATTCTCTTTGAAGCTCTTATTTTTCGCAGTTCAGAAGCAAACGATTCTTTTTTTTGCTCCATTAGCTGTTTAATTTGTTTATCTTTCTCTATTAAAGAGGCTAAAAAAGAGTGCAGCTCTTCCTCCGCATACTCCCTCTCTGCCGCATTCACTGACCGATCTAACTCATTAACTTGCTGGATGATTTGCTCTCTTTTTTCCATATATTCATCGATGAGTTCTTCGTCTTCAGCATGCAACGCCTGCTCAAGCTCATTCGTATACAGACTAAATCTCTCTAAAAGCATTCTCTTCTGATTAACAGACATACTTATTTTTTCACCGATTTCATTGCTTCTGCCCATGTGATCGCAAACTCTTCAAAATATCCTTTTATTTCATCAAGAATAACCACGTCTTTTTTTACATTGGCTTCTATTAATCTTATTCTCATATAGTCGTACATAGATAAAAGATTGTTAGAAATAGCGTATTCCGTATTTAACGTAATAATTAACTCGCTAACAATTTCCTGGGCTTTCACGTTATATTTATGGGAATCCTGAACATTCCCTTCTTCCAGCGCTCTCTTGGCCGCATTAATAAAGCGAACGCCGCCCTTATAGAGCATTAATGTTAATTCAGCCGGTGTCGCCGTATTTACTGAGTTCTGCTGGTAGGTTTGCTGTGCATTCATGCTTTTTCTTCCCCCTGAGGTTTTTATTTACCTGTTGCTATGCAAAGAAACCATTTACTTTGCACTGCCGCCACCGCCAAATTGACCTGCTAACCACTGAGACTGGGAGTTCATTTTGCTCATCGCCTTCTCCATTGCACTAAATTTGTTCCAGTATCGATTTTCCTTATCTTTTAAGCGGACCTCCCACTTATCGATGTCAGATTGAATTCGACTAATACTTTTTCCGAGATAGCTATCGTCTGTATTAGTAAAAGTTGTGCTGCTTCCCGCTTGTTCACTAATATCTTTAATTGAATTATTAAGCTGAGTATATAACCGGTCGGCTAAACCGCTTTCGTTAAACTTTGTGGTAGCATCTGTAGAGGTACTGGACTTTGTAAACAAATCCATTACCTCCTGCGGGTTACTGCTAATCGCTCCCCTTAGTTTTTCTTCTGAAATATGAAGCTTTCCCTTCTCTTTATAGCCGCTTGTCTTGTTATTTTCGTCATACTCCCCGGCTGTAATTCCGATTTCGTCCAGTGTATCAAATTTGTTGTTAACTCCAGACCATTTGCCAGGTGATAATAAGGAAAGCCTCATTTGGTTCAAAGATTCGGAAATAATTGGGTCATGATAGAGCATCCCGCTTTTCGCTTTTGCTTCCCAGTTCTCAATATCTTTATCCTTCATTGCATCTTTTTCTTCTTTAATTAAAGGTTGAAAATCACGATATTTTTTCTCGGATATTTTAGTATTTAGCTTATCAATTACTTCATTATATTTATCTACAAACCCTTTAATAGAATCATAAATCGCATCTTCATCTGTCTTAACGCTGACCGTTGCGTAAACCGGTGGATTAGGAGAAGGGGGACTCGGTTCCTTCACCGTATACTCTACCCCATCGTACTTAAAGGTATTACTGTTAAATGAATGTTCAATTCCATTGATCCAAACTGTTACAGGTGAAACATCTAATCCCCTCATGCCAGCTAATCCAAAATCATTCACTGCACTGCTAACAGTACCCGCACTTACTCCTAATATGTTACCTCCCGGCGGCGAGCCACCGACAACAATTTTTGACGCTGCACTGGCAGTAGTAGACACCAGTGTAATCGATCTGTCGTCTGCGACGTAGTTAGCTTTGACCCCTGTAGTAAAAGAGGTTCCGTTAATTTTATCAATTACACTTTTAATCGTATCAGTAGCGTCCACATTTATGGTCGCCTGATCTGTACCATTTCCTACTGTAAAAGAAAAAGGGGTAAACCCGCCTACATCGGAGAATTTTGTGCTATCATTCGGAACAGACATGGCATGAGTAAATTTTACAGATGCAGGAATAGCGGGAGCAGCCAGTGAAGGACCTACTTCTATTAAATACGCTGAAGCGGAAGGCGTTCCTACCGTTTTCGCTGCTATCTTCGTATCATTATCAGAGGTTACTTTCTTTTTAAGGAACGTGCTCTGTAAACGCAAGCTGGAAACCGTGTCTCTTAAGCTTGCCATAAGAGTATTCATTTCCCTGTAATCATCGCGTTTCCATTCTTCCTGCTGTTTCTTTTTGTACAACTTATTTACCGGTGCTCTCTCGGCCTTCATTAAGTCTTTTACGATTGTGTCTGTATCAAGTCCGGAGGCTAAACCACTGAGACGCATAGGGCTCGACATGATAATTCCCCCTTATATTTTTTTATCGAGAAAAAATCCAACCATCTCTCTTAATTTCGCATGTAAATCTAACACATATTTAGGCGGAACTTCCTTTACTACTTCCTTTGTAATCTTGTTTTCAACAACGGCATACCATTCTCCGCTTTTTTCGTGGAATTTGAGTGTAAAGCCAGTGTTCAATCCATCAAAAATTGCGTTGGCGGACTTTTCGATTCTGTCCCGTTCTTTTTCATCTACCAGATTTCTCGTTTCCCTGGGCTCGTTATCCTGTAAGACCCCGGTTTCTTCCGGCTTTCTGTCCCTTGTTTCATTCACTGGTATTTCGCTTACTACTCTTGGTGTCGACACATTGCTGTTTACGTGTAACGGCAAATTAGTCATAAAGGATGCCTCCGATAAGATAAGTAGTTATTAGTATTTGTATCGGATATTTCAAGGTAGTTTTTAACAACGAAACTCCTTTAGCAGATTTATTAATAGGGTTATGGGCTTAATTAATAAATAATGTATGGCTGGATGTTCCGTTCTACTTCTTCTTTCCATCCAATATAGACAGGATAAAATTGCAAGCTTATTTGATGCAGTATTATATTTATGTCCCCGTCTTCATAGAAAGCAACAACATGATTAATCTCTTTGTTTAAACTATCTGACATTGCTTCGATTTGATTTTCTGGAAGTTTATTAATAAATACCTGTAAAGCATGCTCTATTGAGTAAATAGCCTCTACCACGTCGCCCATTAAAATCTTCGTTTCTTCAAGTTTTCCTTCCTCAAGAAGATTTTTAACATGAAGGAGTGCTTCGTGTGTAGTTTCCAAGAGGTCCACAATTCGCCTTATTACATCTATATATCTTTCCATGGATAGACCTTTCCTATATAAAACAGTTTGTTCATTAGTTTTTAATCAATATTGCCATGTACGCCATCGTGGTTACTTCGTTCTGCTTAAGTAAATCGTAAACTTTTTTTAAATATAACGGGTTATGTTCAACCGTTTTAGCGAAAGATTGAATAAGTTTTATAACCAGTTCAGCAGTCAACCCTTTATGAAACGCCGACATGCCAATCAGATGCATTTTTATGAGCGCGTAATGGATAACAAGCATTACATAATTATCAAACAGATTTTCGTGTCCGGTAAACGGGAAGAGGTTTTTGAACACATAGTTGACAAGGTAGTTCTCCATGATATATTCATGCTCATTCATAAAAGGCTGGTAGGTATTCATGTATGCTTGTCTATACTTTTCAGAAGTTTCCTCAACGGTTGCCTCCTTTGAGATTTCAAGGCCATGTAAGAACTGTGCAAAACACTCGAAATATCTACCGCTATTGATTCCTTGAGAGGCACGAATATCTGATAGCTCTTTTAAAAGTTTTACCTGAATGGCTACATCTACAGGAATTTTCTCAAGACTTTCCTTAAAGACTCCACCTGAGATTAAATTTGTATAAGAAGCGATGAGTTCAGGGATTTCATCCAGTTGTCCTGCCTCCATATACTCGTTTAACTTCTGATAAAACATTCCCGTTATGATTAACCGGTCAGATAATGAATACTTACGATTTTGGAGAAGCTGAATGGTAAATATCCGCAGCTCCCAGAAATACTTCTCCGCTCGATGGGCTACATTTTTGTTTGATGAACCCACCTGTCTGCTTACTATATTCCGAGCATGTATTGATTCCTCCACCTCATCAAACTCTATTCCTTCTGGATTCAAGAGTGCAAGACGTGCTGCCTGCGGACAGGACATTGTTGCAGACTTCTCCAACAGATTATTTACGATATTAGACGTTCTCGGATATGTCGTACATACATCTGAAAGATACTCTTCTCCTACCTTCAACTGGATCGTACACAGCTTTTCCTCCGTTAACATGGGGCAAGTTGAATCATTATTTAAGTTAATTTTCGCGTAATTTCCATCTGTAGGGTTGGAACGGTTCCGCTTTACCTTACTATTTAGCAAGGGTGTTAGTTCCTTATCACGAATCTTGTTGTATTTTTTGTAAGTGTTCCGATCAATATCCACACGCCAGCCGATACAACAGCTGTCTTCGCATTCAGATCCGATGCACATAAATTCGTTCATATAAGCAGGAACCAGGGCAAGCCGATTCTTCTTTGTCATAAAAGGACCTCATTTCTATTGTTACCTATACTTATAAATGGCTTCTCTTTAAAGTATCGGCATGAGTAGACTTAGAGTATAGGGGACACAAAGAAAAATGTTGCATATCAATCAAGCGAGCAATAGCATAAAACTCCTCATACAAAAAAGAGACTTCGGCCATTCCAAAGTCTCTTGTTCGAGATAACAAAGTTATTCCTTATATTTAAGGGAGCCTTCACGCACGTATTTTACGATTTTACTTACAGGTATACCGGTGGCATTAGCCACGTCTATCGCATTCGAGTGGGGGTGCTGCCGTAAATATTCCCTTGCTCTTTTGTAATCTTCACGCTCTTTCTCCTCTTCTTCAATGTAAAAGCGCTTCGAACTCTCTGTACTCATCCCCATCTCTCCTTACATTCCGTTCTGGCTACGATCTTCTTATATAAAGAATAAACCAACGAATGCGAAATGAAAAGTTTGAAATCCATTTAAGAAAGCGTTTTTCATTACCGGTGACTTTTGATTTCCTCCTCTTCTAATTTCCACTCTAGTTCCTTCACATAGAATGTTAGCTCCTCCAGTTTTTCTTTTATCTCTATTACTTCTTTAGCGAGATGTTCTTCTTCAGGCATTTCATCCTTACTCATTGATTTTGGTGCAGGAAGAAGGCCAATGAATCGAGCAAGACATATCATTGTCATGAATAACCCGATTACGGCCTGAAAAAGCAGGACTGAATGCCAATAGTTGATACTAGACAATGTTTCCGAACTAATACTGTTAGAGCCAAATCCTACCATGGTTAAAAAGCTGTACATAAACGTTCCAAATAATGTACTGGTTGCCCCTTTCGGTAAAAATGAGGGGAATATTGCGGAAATCCATAGGTATGAGGCGGCAAACCAAAATATAATTTCAGCATAGTTATGTAATAAAAGAATAACCATTCTTCGGTAGCTTTTAACAGCATAGTTTTGATTTTCATACGGATCAAAAAACAAGACATTTACTTGATAAACGATAATTTCAAACACCCGTAAAAAACCGTAAGCAAAAAACAAAACTACTGTCCATTTAGGAAGTATATGTACATATTGTGCAAAGAGAAAAAATAAAAAAGAGGCAAACGTGTGTCCCATTACCCAGTATTCAACAAACCGATAGGGGTTTTCTTGAAAATGGGGAACTTTCTTGACATATTCAAAGACAGAAATCTTGCGTAGTATCTGAAAGACTTGTTTCCAGAATGAGATAACCACAGAATATTCCTTTTCTGCTGTGTTTTCTTCTTTCAATATTATATCCCTCCCTCTATATCCCTTTTATATCTTTGTTATTTTTCTAGTGAAAAATATGTTTAAAAAAGAGACCCTGGAATATCCAGAGTCTCTCTTGTTGAGTGTGGAATTATCCACGGAGTAATTGAAGTACGCCTTGAGGCTGTTGGTTTGCTTGAGCAAGCATAGCTTGAGCAGCTTGAGCAAGAATGTTGTTCTTAGTTTGATTCATTACTTCTTTGGCCATATCTACATCACGAACACGAGATTCAGATGCAGTTAGGTTCTCAGAAGAAGTATTCAAGTTAGCGATGGTGTGCTCTAAACGGTTTTGATAAGCACCAAGCTTTGAACGTTCTTCGGATACTTTTTTAATTGCCGAATCAACTGTAGTAATCGCTGTGTTTGCAGATGATTGAGTACTTACATCTACACCAGCTTGAGCAACCGCTTGTGCAGTAACCGTACCTGCATTAGTAGTTGCAGCACTAGATGCTTGAGCATTAACAACCTGTGTTGCAGTAGCAGCACCACCTAAACTACCAAATGAAGATGAAGAAATTTTCATTGTTTGTGCTGTAGCAGCATTTCCGATTGTTACATCTTGCATATCGGAATATACAGTTGCCGCAGAACCAATATTTACAGCACCACTAGTTTGTAATTGTAGAGTATTATTTTTAGCGGCAAAGTCAACAGAAACTTGATTTCCAACAGCGGTTGTGGCAGTAAGCTGTACTGTAACACCTTTATAAACAAACTCACCACCACCAGCTACTTGTGTAGTATTAACTGCTGTCCAAGTTGTACCACCATCAGTAGAAACTTGAGCTGCAGTAGCTTGGTTACCAACGTTTACAGCAGTAACTTTAAATGTAGCGGACTCGTTTCGAGCACCAGTAAATGCGTTAGCGCCAGTAAAAGTTGCAGCTTGACCTGCTGTTTGGGTAGCAGTTGAAGCATTAGCTGTAACCACAATCTTATATGTGTCAGCTACCAGTCCACGACCTAAACCAGCATTTGTAACTCCAGCAGCAGTTAGGCCAGTTGTACTTGCATTAAATGCACCAGCAACGTTTACATTCGCAGCAACTCCAAGGCTGAATGCATCCATTGCGTTAACTGCTAATCCAATACTTTGTCCCGCATTTGCACCGATATGGAAAGTATCATTTAATCCACCGGCAAGTAGGTTTTGAGTATTGAATTCAGTTGTATTTGAGATGCGTGTAATTTCCTTTGCTAGCTGATCAACTTCAGATTGGATTTTCGAACGATCATCAGCAGTGTTTGTGTCAGTAGAAGATTGAACTGCTAGTTCGCGCATACGTTGAAGGATACTGTGGGTTTCGTTTAACGCACCTTCAGCCGTTTGAATCATAGAAATTGCATCTTGAGAGTTACGGGAAGCTTGATCCAAACCACGGATTTGGCCGCGCATTTTTTCAGAGATAGCAAGACCAGCAGCGTCATCTCCAGCACGGTTAATGCGAAGACCGGAAGACAGCTTCTCAATGGACTTGCTTGTGTTTTCGTTGTTTGTAGACAACTGACGATACGTATTAAGAGACGTAATATTGTGGTTAATTCTCATGATAATTTTCCTCCTTGAAATTTTGTTCCTCCCACGTCCCTGTGGTCGGATTCTTCTGGAATCACTACATTACACCCGTCGCGCGCCGTATGTATAGGTAATGTTCCTTACACAAGTATTATCGGTACTTCTTTCGCTTTATTTAGTATCTTGAACAAAATTTTTTAAAGAAAATAAAAAAACCCTCCAACCGGAGAGCTCTGTACCCAAACTACTCTATTCCTTTTTACCTATCTTCATCCCGGAGGTCTTACTGCCTACCTGCTTCAGCTGCGCAATATCAATTCCAGCCTGTTTTGTCCCAGCCAGGCGATTCTCCGCCTGAATCGCCTCGTACACTTCCTGCCGGTGAATCTCCACGTGGCGCGGAGCATCAATCGCAATCTTTACCTGATCGCCTTCCGTGCTAATGATTTTCACTGTAATATTGTCACCTATTACAATCGATTCGCCCTTCTTGCGTGTTAATACCAGCATCCCTACCGCCTACCTTTGCTCGTTCGCTGCCGCCTCGTCCTGCTCAGCAGTTACATTTTCATTAGTATTGTACCCGCTTTTTTCTTCACCTAAAAAAATCGGCTGGCGAACGGAATACTTGCTGTTTTCCAGCACAAGCTGAAGCCCCTTCCGGTTCGTTGTATTCACAATGACCGGAGCGGCAAGGTTTACAGTAGAATCAGTTAGCGGATCGCGGAGAACAGCAATCGAATGGCAAATAACCGCATCCCGATTCTCAATCTGAAGCTGTTCTATCACATGATCAGGAATCGTAAACTCGTAATCAGAGAATAAGGTAAATGGATCCATGAGAAAGAAATACAAATCTTCCTCAATCGAATGCAGGACAGTGAACGGGCTGTCTTCTATGGTGAGGAAAATAAAGTCCCGCTTATCCATGAACCCGGGAAGCCCCTGTTCAAAGCGGTAAACTTCATTTTCCTTGTATTCAACTTCGCCAAACAGGCTTGATGTCATCTTAAAAGACATATGGGTAAAACTCCTTTGAAGGGCTCATCGCCTCTATAATTAATAGCCGACATTCACGTTTCCTCCAACTATATTCACTTGAAGTTGGTTTTTCTGCTTTATATAGTAAGAGATTTTCCCGCGTTCATAATCATGGTGAGAAGGCGTGGACTGAACATCGATTTGAGTCCCGTTAAGCTGCCAGTCCATATTTAATTCACTTGGTGTAAAACCTATACGAAGCGAAAAGTTGCCGGGAATATTCCTATAAGCAAACTGGTAATCAGGAAAAAGCTTCTTACTCCTCGCTATACTTGTAACCACATTCCCCCGGTTTTCAATCGCCCCGAGCTGTTCCCCCTCCGCGCCCACTCTTTCGATATACTTGAGCACAGACCGCTCTCCATCCGCGGCTGCTTCCGCAATGCGGCGGGAGATTGGCTTCAAATCCATATCTGCCCAGCATTGAGTCTGATCAATCGTAAGCTGGGAAGGGGTTCGGTTTATGAACATCTCTGCTGGCTTCTGCTCTATATTTACCTGCGAATGGGCCGGCTCAAACGTATAGGAAGGCTCCTGAATATCCCAGTCCATTTTCATCCACGATTGCTGAAGTTCAACGCGTGGTAAATTCATCCTTTATCTCTCCTTAGCGAAGAAAATCAAGCAAGGTTGGCTGAATGATACGGGAACCCGATGCAAGTGCAGCACGGTGTACGTTTTCCTGGTTCTGCAGGTCAGTGATAACTTTAGCCAGATCGGCGTCTTCGCCATCGGACATAATTTTTTCCGTTCCATCATGCTGCGTATCGAGTCGATCCTGGATCATCTGAATCCGGTTCATTCGCGCACCGACCGCAGCCTGCACCTGCAGGAAGTTGTCAGTGTGGCTTTGAATGACCGTTAAATAACCAGTCAATTCTTTTCCTGATTTAGGCCGTGCAGCATCCTCTGAAGAAGTGAGGACATAGTCTGTAGAGTTTGGCTGGAACAGCTTGGTTTTTGTTGGGTTTGTTGGGTCTGCTGGATCAGGAATCGGATTCCCTTGCGCATCCGCTGCCAGTAGTTGGCCTTTATCATTCGTTATATAATTATGCTTCTTTAAAATTTGATGGGTGGGATCATTTTTATCGTAAAGTATAGCCTGTCCTGTACTTGGGTCATAGAGCGGGTTCCCCTTGCTGTCAGCTGCCAGCAGCCTTCCATACCGGTCAGTAGCATTAGGGGACGGCTTCAAATCGTTAATCATTTTATCCATTAAACCAAACAAGTCGGCTTTCCATGCATCGTTATAATTTTTTTGGTTTTCCAATTGTTCTGGTTTGGTTGGATCAGTAATGTTCATAATAGGAGCATCTGGAATGTTTCCGCTCTTCTGCTGTCCGAACAGTTGAACACCATCCACGTTAATAGACAAATAAATAGATTGTGACATCTCCAGATCAATGCTGGCGTTATTCTGATTTGTATACCCAACGGTAGGGGCGTAGGTGAGTGTATCATATTGCCCCCCCGCAGGTGTAGGGGTTCCAGGTTTCACTTCCCCATACGGAGCAGTAAGGGTGTCCGTACCACCAAATAAATACAATCCGCCTGCTGTTGTATTCGCTACCGCACCCAGGTGATCCCGCAGTTGGATGAGCTCTTCACGGATTTTTTCGCGATCCGTGGTGTCTAGTGTATCGCTTGAGGCCTGTGTCATCAATTCCTTTACACGTGAAAGGACGTCACGCGATTCATTGATGGCTGACTCAGAAGAATCCATCCAGTTTACCCCTTCATCGGTATTGCGGCGGAACTGCTCATTTTCCATCAGCGAAGTACGATAGAACATTCCTCTTACAGCAACAACCGGATCCTGCGACGGCTTAGAAATCTTCTTTCCTGTTGCAAGCATATCCTGCAGCCGATCCATTTTACTCAGGCTGTTATTTAAATTGTACATCATCGTATTGCTTAACATATTTTGCGTTACACGCATGGCTTATTCACCCCTTCCCCTATCTACCTACGAGGCCCATGCCGTTAATAACTTTATCCAGCATTTCGTCCGTGGCCGTAATCATGCGCGCTGATGCGCTGTATGCGTGCTGAAACTTAATCATATTCGACATTTCTTCATCTAGTGAGACCCCAGAAACCGATTGCCTCCGATTTTCCACCTGGCCGGTCAGCACTTCCGCATTGCCTTTCAGACGCTGCGCTTCCTGTGTTTCAATACCTAACTTTGAAATTGTATAGCGGGTAAAATCATCGAAGTTAGATGCTTCACTGGTCCCAAGAAATTGGATTTTAGTGAATTTTAACTTACCAATTTCAGAAGCGTTGGAACCGTCTCCCTCGAAGGAGGGCGCGTTCCCGTCCTTCCCTTTCCAGTTATACTCTTTGCCTGCGGCAATTTTGCTAAGCGAATCAATAATCGCAGGATTCACTTGCATATCGGAGGCATCCTCAGGCGGATTAGCCGGATTTTTCTTGCTAACGAAAAATGGAATATCCCCCTTTTTCGGGAGTGCGTTTACGTCTCCGCCATTTTTCAATGTATCACGATACTGTTGAACCATATCCAAATCGATACCGCTTCGGTGGACTTCATTTATCTTCTCTGCAATGTGCGTAGAAAGGGTATTCATCCGGTTCAAGTAAGAAGGAATAATCACGTCGCGGGAAGCAACCAGCCCGGCCATTTCTCCGGAATCAAACGCAACAGGTGTTCCGCCGATTGTAATTTGTGGTTTCCCATTCTGTGCTGCGCTCACTACGTCTGCGCCTACTGTGGCTGCAACAAGCGGAATCGCTGTCTTGGTTGCTGTTCCATTCGCGTCCACGGTAACACTGTTAACAAAAACGTCAACCATTCCTTTTCCTTCCGCTGAAGGACTTACCGTGACATCTGCCATCTTAGAGAGCTTGTCAATCAGAAGGTCACGCTGGTCGTACAGATCATTTGGCGTGTAGCCGTGCGGCACGATTTCTCCAATTTGCTTGTTCAAATCAGCAATTTGTTTCGCCATCGAATTCATCTCGCTCGTTTTTACACCAACAATCGTGTCGACGTCTTTGGAAAGCTGTGTCAGTGAACGGCTCATAAAATCAAATGTATCAGCTACGGCAATCCCGCGCTGGCGTACGACTTCACGGGTAGATAGATTTTCGGGGTGAAGGGTTAAATCCTGCCATGACTGCCAGAACTTATCGAGTGTGTTTTGCAGCCCGGTATCGGACGGCTCGTTCATAATGACTTCTATTTTTTCCAGCGTATCGGTTTTGGCTTCCCATTCCCCAAGATTTTTGTTTTCTCCACGGAACTGAAGATCAAGGAAATCCTCTCGCAAGCGCTCCAAAGACTGCACAGTTACCCCGGTTCCCAGCTGTCCCGGCGATTTATCATTAGTAAGGCTTGGATAAGGAATCGGAGAGCTGGCCTGCAGGTTCACCCGCTGCCGGGTAAACCCTTCTGTATTTGCATTGGCTATGTTATGACCGGTTGTATATAATGCGGATTGCTGTGCAAAAATCCCCCGCTTTCCAATCTCTAATCCTGAAAAGGTGGATGGCATAGTGTTCTCCCTCTTCCTATTACATTTTTTCTACCTATCTATTTATGTTCCTACGCTTTGCTATCAAAGTAGCTTTTCGTTGCTTTTGTATATGGATTCACAGGCCCTGCTGTTGTTTTCTTGTACGTATACGGATCCTCTGGCGGAGCCGTCAATTCTTCAAGCGAATGATTCACGAAAGCTAGAGACTGCTCTATTAACTGCTGATTGAGTTGATTCGCGTCCTTCAGCTCTTTCAGCATATTCCCCAGTACATTCTGACAGCGGACAAGCGATTTCTTCGCTTCCGTATCCCCTGCCATCTCAATCAAATCGCTAATATAGCACGTCTCCTTGCGAATGCCCCGTCTCATTAAATAGAGCGAGATATGCTTCTCCCGCTCTAACTCAAGTGACTGTATGGCGTTAATCGAACGGGACTCGAACTGGAGAATCCGGGCTAAATCATCAATGGCTCCGGTAATCAAGATCTCTTTCTTCTGCCGGGCCAGCTTCAGCATTTTCTCGTGTTCGGCAATCAGCAGTTCCAGAATTTCAATAATTTCATACATTTCACTCATGGTTACACCACCCGTACATCATTACTACAATCCTCGTTCAATCAGTTTCTCTGCAAGCAGCTTCGCATCCACGTGGTATGTGCCTGCCTGTACCTGCTCCTTCAGCTTTGCGATCCGCTCCGCCCGTTCCGCCTCTGTCTCTTTCGAACGCTGCAATTCCATTGCTTCCGGGGAGATTTCCACCTGATCGCGCCCGGCCGCTTTCTGCTTTACTTCTTCCTGCTTCATATTCTGCTGCTGGTATGGATTGAGCGGGTTCACTTGATTTGGCCGTTCAATTCTCATCTTGTCTCACCTCACCTTTCATCTTATCGATGCTTTATTATTCTTTCCGTTTTATCATCCGTTTTACACAGAAGAGCATTTCCTCTGTCTTGCCGGTTTTCGTGAAAATGAAAAAGCCGACTACTTATTATTTAAGTAATCGGCATTGTTTCGTTATTTTTTTAGCTTTTTTTGCCTATTCATCATGTGAGACACGATAAAAGGCGCCTTTTTCTTTTCCTTCTTCCCGCAGGGCCTCTCTTCGCTGCTCGTCCTCGTGCAGGTGGCCAATTTGTTTCTTAATATTGTCTGAGCACTTCCCGCACAGGGTGCCTTCCCGAATCGTAGTTCCGCAGGATTTGCAGAAATATCCCATATTCGGGTTGTTGTCAACAGAAAGCCTTTTTTCTATAATAAACCTGGCAATTTGCTTAGTAGGAACACCGGTTGCTTCGCTCAACTCCTGAATATTACAGGATCGATTTTCCTTTTTACGCAGGTATTTATAGCATTTCTCATATTCCTCATCAATGGCCTTTACACAATTCGGGCAAACCGGCTGCCGAATTTTCTTGAAAAGGTTGCCGCAGCGCGGGCAGTTTTCTACGTTGAGTGACATGGTCTCGTCCTCCCCCTCAACCTGAGTCTGTTTTGTTTTCTATTGTATCGTAAAAAACCATAAAAAAAAGACCTGTTTTTACTAAACAGGCCGATAATTGTGTGAACTTCCTATTTTACTGCTGCTTTTGCTGCTTCAATGGCTTTTTCGTAATCCGGATGGTTTGTTGCTTCCGGTACGTATTCAACATATGTAACTTTGTTATCTGCATCTAGTACGAAAATCGCACGAGCGAGCAAACGCATTTCCTTAATTGCTACGCCGAATGCTTGTCCAAAGGAAAGATCACGGTGGTCAGACAGCATTTTTACTTTATCGATGCCTGCCGCTCCGCACCAGCGAGCTTGTGCAAACGGAAGGTCTACGCTTACCGTTAAGATTTCTACGTTATCAAGGTCTGCTGCTGCTTCGTTGAAGCGACGAGTTTGTGCATCGCATACGCCTGTATCAATAGAAGGAACAACGCTGATAAGGCGAACTTTGCCTTTTCCATCGTTAAGAGAGTAAGGAGCAAGTCCAGCCGCGAGTGCAGTGAAATCAGGAGCGGTGTCGCCTACTTTTACTTCTGGTCCAAGCAGTGTAACCGGGTTACTTTTAAATGTGATTGCGCCTTGTCTTTCCTGTGCCATGAATGATCCCTCCATATGGTAGTGAATAATCTCCTTCTTTATTGTAGTGTAGTGCACGTACAATTACAATATTATCATGATGTTAATAGATTGGGAGTGTGTATTTAATAGAAAATAGTCCGGTTATCGACAAATCAATAACCGGACCCAAATTTAGCGTAATTAATCAATTCTTTTTAAGTTTCTTAACTTCTTTAAGGGAAAGGCCAGAGTAATTTGCTACCTGCTCAATCGGCATACCATCCGCTAGCATTTTTAACGCGATAGCCCGCTTTTCTTCAATCCTGCCTTCCTCTTTACCTTCCTCCTTACCTTTCTCAATCCCTTCCTCATATCGCTGCTGTTGCCTTCGCTCATTCTCTTTAATCGCAGAAAGCTGATCCATCAACGCTTTATGACACGCTTCATACTCCCGGATCGCTTCCGGATCACGGCCCAAGGCTTCCCGCTTCTCCATCGCTTCCTGCAATGCCGAATTATCCATTGCCCGCACCTCCCAGCCTTTAACAACTACCTTTGTTGTTACCTATCCAAATCTATAATTATTGTAGTTCCCGTTCTATTTTATAAACATCTTCCAAGGCTAGCCCGGTGTATTCCGCTACTTCTCTGGCTTCTACTCCTCTCCGAAGGAGTTTGCGGGCAATGTCAAATGACTTTCGTCTTTCTCCTTCTTCAATGCCTTTCTCAATGCCTTTCTCAATGCCTTCCTCAATCCCCTCCTCATACCGCAGCTGTTGCCTCCGCTCATTCTCTTTAATGGCAGAAAGCTGATCCATCAATGCTTTGTGACGCGCCTCATACTCCCGGATCGCTTCCGGATCCCGGCTCAAATCTTCCCACTTATCCATTGCTTCCTGCAATGCTGGATTATCCATTGCCCGCACCTCCAATTCTTTACGAATATTTTCATCGTCGCCCGCTTCCAAAAGCAGCAGCCATTCCACAAGTTCATCCTGTCCCATGCCAATCCGCCTTTCCCGCCACAAACGAACCAGCTTCGGCATCTCTACCAGGTGCAGTTCGATCGTATCATCCCACAAAAATCCCGCTTCCCGTTCGCGTAAATCAAAAGCAAGGTGGTAACGTTCCGAGTAGTAAGGAAAAAGTAAAAACCCGGTAATATTAATGGAAATGGTACGCGGCAAATCAGCATAGTTTCCGCTTTTCTGAAATCCCTCCATGTACGTTCTTCCCCAGTAATACAGCGACCTCTTTTGTAAATTATGCTCATTAGCCAGTTGAATCTCGATATTCACCTTGCTTCCATCATCCAGCCGAGCGTGCAAATCAAGAATGGCGTTCTTATCCTCCACATACTCCCGGCCCAGTTCTTTATCCAGAATGGTTACGCTCGTAATCCGCTTTTCCGGAGCCGGCTTCAACATCGCGTTAAGAAACGCCATCAAGATGCGCTCATTCTCCTGCGAGCCGAACAGCCTTTTGAAGGCAAAATCAACGTACAGCTTCATCCACTTTGTTTCCACCCGACCACCTCTTTTCTTTCATTATAGCACGGTATGCTCCTGTCTCATAAGCAAAGCAGGTCAGAGTTACATAACTAAAGCCACGATTAATAAGCCAAAAGAAGAGATTTCCTTTAACAATAAAATAACCCCCTTGCGGATAGTAAGGGGGCTGGCCAGGCTGCCGGGAACGTTCCGGCAGCTTTTTTTATTATCGTCATCGTTTAATGCCTGCTTCGCCGCTTGATTTTTCCATATCCGTTAGAGTTCGTTCTCGGAGGCGAGCTAATACTCGGCCGTTTGTTATTATACGGCGAATAGTAGGGATCTCCCTGGCTGCTTCCATCCCCGGAATTTCCCCGAATGATTTTCGCCTTCTTTTCCGATGATGAACCGCTGGAAGTGCCATTGCTTGTTGAAGGCGTGTTCCCTCTTCTAATAATGGAACCTTTGTTTTGGACGGTGACCGGGGGCGCCATTTTTTTATCCGCTGCAGTCGGGGTGTGGTAGCTTCCCTGCGGCCTGTAATGGTCCCTGTCCCCATACCCGCGGTAATCATGGCCGCTGCCGTAGTGTTTGTTATACTGGTAATCTCGAAATAAATCAAACACACTGTTTAGAATTTGCGCGGCGATAAATCCCTGTAAGAAAGACGGGCTATAATTCTGCCTTACAAATTCTTTATTATCGATTTCGATTAACGTATCTTCCGGCTTCTTCGGGTCCTTCTGCAAATGGTACAATTCATCCGGGTAGACGATAAACATTCGTTCCGTATCTTCTTTGGATACTTGTTCCGGGCTTCGGTTGTCCGTGATTTCCTTTGCGGTATCCGGCACGGTCTGGTTTGCTGCACGGTATACATAAGAGGTCTGATTTCCATTATTTATCACCGATTCGAGCGGATACGTATTCTTTACGTCAGATGAATCTGCACATCCGCTAAGAACGGTTAAGAATAGAAGAAGGGCCAGCCCTATTTTTAATGGAACAGAAAAAACTCGCTTCAATTCCTTCACGCCCCCTACGTACCGCGTACGATTTGAACATCGGCAGAAGGTATGCTTTCACCCTCATACATCATAAAGCGGCCATCCTGCCATTCAATCCGGAGAAGCTTGCGGTGATCCGATTGAAATTGCCATACGTGCTGGTCGCCCCCGGCGGAAAAAGCAGTTTTCCCCGATACGTCTACGCGGCCGCTATAATTCTCCTCTAAGTAATATTCCACGCCGTCAAGGTCGATCGTTGTCGGTACTTCATCAAAAGAATCAAGCCGGCCATCAATCGGCTCATACAAGGAAAACACGAGCTTTTCGCGGCTCTCAATATGCAGGTAGCGTATGTCGCTCCCATCCTGCAGCGTAATCATTCGCTCGTTTCGCCCCTGATTTCTCAAACGCCCTACGACCTCGTAGCTTACGAGCGATACATCAACGATGTCCCCTTCTCTCAGATCGAAAACAGTTCGCTGCGGCTTCTCCGGTTCAGGCTTTGCCATTATGTTTTTTATTCGATCAAACAATCCCATAACATGCCTCCCTCCTGTATCAGTATAAAAGAAAATCCCATGCCAGATAAACACAGGATTTTCTTTCTACGATTACTTTTGATGTTTGTTCATCAGTGCTGCCAGTTCGTCTTCAATGTCTTTATCCTTGTTTAGTGCTGCGAATTCTTCGTCTAACGATTTTTCTTTGGCCGAAAGCTCATTTGACGCTTCTGCCTCCCCCTCCATCTGAAGGACCTTGTCTTCCATTCGCTTTAACCCTGCCATGGCTGTGTCCGAGTTAAACCCTGCCATCGCTTTGTTGATGTTGGTCTGGGCTTTTGCTGCATTTGCGCGTGCCACCAGTGTTTCACGCTTATTCTTCATTTCTGTAACTTGTTTTCTCATTTCCGCTAATTTCGTGCGAAGCTGATCTGCAGCCGCCTTATTCTGTTCATACCCCGTTTTATATTCATCCATCTTCTGCTGGGCTGCTTTTTTATCTTCTAATGCGCGGCGGGCCAGATCTATTTTTTCTGCCTGTACGGCTGCTTCTGCCTGTTCAGCGCGTCTCTGCACTAATGCTTCCTGTTCCTCGAACAAAGCTTTGAATTTCTTCTCGATTGCGATTTGAGCCGCAACTGCTTTTTCTGCTTCTTCTAAGTCATCCGCCATGTCACGCAAATATTGGTCCAGCATTTTTATCGGATCCTCTGCTTTCTCTATCAGCGAATATACGTTGGATAAAGTAAGGTCTCGTAAACGTTTAAACAATGACATGAAGTCATTCCTCCTCAGATATAAAAACCAGTGTTTTGTTTCTCACATTAATGATATACGAAAAGTTTATGTAAGAGTTTCACCCTTTATAAAAGTTTCTTAACTCAAACGGATACCAGAGCAGGTGGAATAGCATATGCACGAGAATGGCAGCGATAATCCCCTGGTGCCAGAAGAGCCAGCCGCAAATAAAACGACCAGCACGGTGTGGACGAGGATGTTTATATAGACAGGAGGCATGTCTTCCGCTCCCGCGTTGTCTTTTGCCGCTTTCAGTTCTGCCGGAGCCATTGCAATAATTCCGGGGATCCCTATGCCGACCATTCCGATAAAAAGCATCCAATCAAACATATGCCTCAATCCTCTTCCTTAGAAAATTAAACCGACCGTTCGTTCTAATAAATGAACAAAAAAATTTAACCTGTGCCCCGGCTGCTGATGCCATGCAGGAAAATCGAAATGGCTTTCCGGTACAGCTCTCTCATTCTTGCAAAGTCCATCTCATATTGTGTATTTCCTAAGCCGCCCAGTAATCCCATAAGGATATACTTTACATCCTCGACTGACTCCTGTTTAAATTCGCCGTTGGCCATTCCTTCTGCCAGAATCGTTTCGTAGATTTGGTACGGGAGCCGCATAAGCCGCAGCAGTTCCTGCAGCACTTCGGCATCGGCGGCCTGGCTGCCGACGAACTCTTCCCCTGCTTTCATGAGCGGGTTCTGGAAATCATCCGCGAAGTGCTCCGCCAGCCCATACAGCTTTTCCGAGCTTGTTGTGTACTGCTGTGATTTTCTTGCCCAGTCATCTATCCAGTCTTGCTGGCTTTGTTCCATTAAATAGAGGAACAGCCCTTCTATGTTTTTGAAGTGATAGTAGATACTGCCCTTGCTGCGGCGGAAAAGAGTTGCCTTATAT
>NZ_BBWZ01000022.1 GCF_001015055.1 Aneurinibacillus tyrosinisolvens
GGAAATCCCGCGGGCGGTCCTGCTTTTTACGGATACATAATCAATCAAGAGAGGGATCACTGCCCAGACAAGCAGGCTGGCGTACCCGTGGACAAGGTTGCCCTCCAGGTCTGTTGAGATGAAAGCGACAATGCTTCCTACGGTAATCCCTGTTATGTATTCAAAAAACGTCAGCTGAGCCAGCTGTTTTTTTCCCATTAACCTGGTGATAACAAAGAGGGTTATAAGGGCAAAAAATGCACGCAGCATAATTACAAATGTATCGGCCATTTTATTCACCTCATCTCATAAGAAGTAAGGTGAGCACGACCACTCACCTTACAAATGGAAAACTTAGAAGCCTTTGTACTGTGGCTCTTCCTGCTCCAACTGTTGAACACGCGGCTCTAGGGCATCAATAATCGATTGTGTTTGTTGCGCCTGTTGCGTGAACAGTTGTTTTGCTTGTTTATCTTGCGTACCAAGCGCAAATGTCTCTAAACTCGCCTGTGCGCCTTTTAAGCTGGCAACCACTGTCTTTACCTGTGTAGACACTGTCATGAATCTCACCTCCACAAAGAGTAGTATGCGCTAGGATCGCGGTTTAAACACAAGGGAGCCCAAAAAACCAAAAATAATCGCAGCGGAAATACCGGCACTTGTTACCTCAAAAATACCGGTAATATACTCATTGTTTTTACCTCCTATAAGCTACTTTCGATGGCAACGGCATGAGCGATACAAGGAATGCTCTCTTTTTGCTGAAAGGTGAGCGGAGAAAGAAGAGCGCCGGTAGCAATCACAAGGATTCGTTTCCATTCACCCTTATGCAGCCGGTTGAGCAAATGTCCATATGTTACGGTTGCACAGCACGCACAGCCGCTTCCGCCCGCAAACAGCTTCTGCTCTTTGCTGTAAATAAGCAGGCCGCAATCGGTAAAGGATTTTTCCGCGATGGCGAAACCGTGCTTCTTTAATAGGTCAGCCGCAATCGGATGGCCGACCCTGCCAAGATCACCGGTCACAATCAGATCGTAATGGTCGGGCTGAATCTGTAAATCCCGGCAGTGCGCCTCAATGGTATCTACAGCGGCCGGTGCCATGGCCGATCCCATATTAAAGGGGTCAGAAATCCCCATATCAACAATCCGTCCAATTGTCGCTGCGGTTACCCGAGGGCCATTTCCACTTGCGCCTACAATTGCAGCGCCCGCACCGGTTACAGTCCAGTTGGCCGTAGGCGGCTTCTGAGCTCCGTATTCATTTGGATACCGGAACTGCTTTTCGGCAGTAAGATTGTGGCTGGAAGTTCCTGTAAGGACATACTTGGCTGCTTTGCAATCGACGAGCAGTGCGGCGAGGGCAAGCCCTTCCATGGAAGTTGAGCAGGCGCCGAAAATCCCGAGATAAGGAACCCCTACGGTACGCGCGGAAAAACTGCTGGGTGTAATCTGGTTAATTAAATCGCCGGCCAGCATAAAATTAATGCTGCCTTTTTGGATGTTCGCTTTTTCAATGGCTTTATCACAGGCTTCTTCGAGCATGACTTTCTCAGCCTTCTCCAAACTATCTTGTCCTAGCCAGAGATCTTCATGAAGAATATCAAAGTCTTCAGCTAAGGGTCCTTTCGCCTCATGTGATCCCCCGACTGCGGCGGAGGATAAAATAACAGGCTGGGTGGGGAATACCCACGTTTGATGTCCCTGAAGCAAGCCTATACACCTCCAAGGGCTGAAATCGCCCATTTTATAAGCGCGACAAAGAAGGCGGATACGACGCCGAAAACAATAACCGAGCCGGCAAGCTTGAACATATTCCCGCCTACGCCGAGCACATAGCCTTCCGTTTTGTGTTCAATGGCGGCTGAAGCAATGGAATTGGCAAACCCGGTAACAGGTACAGCCGTGCCGCCTCCCGCAAACTGGGCAATTTTATCGTATACGCCAAGTCCGGTAAGAAGAACGGAAGTGAAGATAAGGACCGCCACGGTTGGGTTTCCGGCTGCTTTCTGTGAGAAATGGAAAACATTCATAAAAAACATCTGAATAAACTGGCCCAATAAGCATATGAATCCGCCGACAAAAAAGGCGCGAATTGCGTTCTTAAAAATCGGTCTTGTAGGTTCACGCTGTTTGGCGAAACTTTGATATTCGATCTGGGTGGGGGTTAGTTTTTTTCTTTTTGCTTTACTTGGCATCGCTTTCTCCTTTACGTAAGTAGAATCATCTCTTATATTTTGCTGAAAAAAAGTCGTTTCATACGAAGGGAGAGGGGCACAAAAAAAGACAGCGGATTCGTTTTCCGCTGTCTCCAGGCTACCGATAAAGTTTTGACAGCTTGCAGCTCTGTTAATAGGAGCTTTTTTATTAACATCCGATATCATTCACTATGTAAACCCATGTAGCGAATCAAGTTCCGTATATGCTGACGGTCGGAAACATTTAGGGAAGGTTGAGTGAGTGAAATAATCATGGACGAACCGTACATCATCCTATGTCAGGGAGGGATAAACATTGTGGTTCCCCCTGGAATAAATCCAGAGGGAAAAGGAGCCTTTGATAATAATCAGGCAAATGTTGATTTATTTCCCATAAAATAAGGATAGAGGGAGGCTCATGATGAAGAACCTCTATTTGTGTTGTCTAACAATAGGCTAAACAGTTACTAATTAATATAGATGATCCCCTCAAGCCTAATTTGATAATGTTCTCCTTCATTGGAGACTAAAATATGATCGGGGTAAACCTCCTCTAATGTTCCTTTAATGATTTCAACCGACGTCGCAACGGATATTTGTCTTCCCCTCCGTTGTTGTAAACTATTCAGAAGTTGTTTCGTGAATGTCACAGTGTTCCTAGAAGTAGATTCTCTTTTCTCAGGTACGTATTCAATCTGCTCTGATACAGGATAAACATAACGGTGATAAAACGGATAATTCATGTTTACCTCCTTAATTTTTAGCCGTAATAGGAGTATATGCGGAATACAGGAAGATGACATGAGGCAAATACCCAAAGTGCTGATTGATCCTTTTATTTTCAACTACAAGACCCTGTAATTTGTTTTTCTTTGGCCCATAGTAAAGAAACCAGTAAGCGATGATCAGAAGGGAACCGCTCTTCCGAAAAAGGGAAGTAAAAACAAGGAAGCAAGCACAGATATGGGAAGCGTTAAATGTCTACTAAAGGGACCCAAGCCAAATTCATGGGAGTCGGCTCCCTCTATTTCATGCGTAGGAATGCCAAGGATAACATTTTCAAGATTAACGTCGACAATAAATCCATCGTAAATTTTACCTTCTGTCGTTGTTACCCGTACATAACGATGAAGGTGATGTCGACACAATGTATACGAGTGTTCAGTATCCAACTATTTATCTCCTCTCTTTGTAAATACTGATACATAAATAAGGGTGAGTAAAGCAGATGGTATAAAGTACACAAAGATAAGTGAACAAGTGTATGGGTGAATGCCCCTTTTAATGCAATGTCCGCTAATCTGGGTTACGTAAAACCAAAAAGGGGATTTAGACTTGGATTGCCTTTTTAAGCACTCTTTCTTTTCACAAGATGTAAAGTTGGATTGAGCGTCAATTATATTGATTATCGACGACCCGAAGCCAAAAAGAGAAACGTCTTTAGGCCAGGGATTGTTGGACTAATAACCTGGAAGTAAAAATAGTTGTTTGTGGAGGGACATTAGCCCAGGCAATTATTAGGTTGATGTCTTAGTATATTGGGTGGGAGTAATAAGAATTAAAGCCAGTGGGTTGGGCTAAACTTGTTATTTTTCAAGAAGATTCACCAATAATCATTTTACCCAATCCTTTTAATTAAAACCTTGAGTAGAAAGGGGGAATCGTGTTTGTTTTTACACGGAACATCTACGGTTAACAAGCAAGGCCATTTAGAAATAGGTGGTTGTGATACCCTTGATTTAGTTGAAAAGTTCGGCACTCCTTTATTTGTCTACGATGAGGAATTAATTCGGCAAAAGTGTCGAAATTACATTCAAGCTTTCAAAGAGACGGGGCACCGGTTTCGTGTAGCTTATGCCAGTAAAGCATTTTGTACTATGAAGTTATGTAAGGTTATTGAAGAGGAAAATTTGTGTTTGGATGTTGTTTCTGCAGGGGAATTATTTACAGCCTTAGCTGCAGGATTTCCTGCTGAGCGCATCCATTTTCATGGTAATAATAAAACGAGACAAGAAATTCAAATGGCACTAGAGGAAAATATAGGTTGTTTCGTCGTAGACAATTTCTATGAGTTAACTATGTTAGCCGATTTAGCCCGGAAATACGGAGAAACGGCCCATATTCTTTTACGGGTTACTCCAGGAGTAGAATGCCATACCCACCAATACATGGTCACAGGACAACAGGATTCTAAATTTGGATTTGATATAAAAAGCGGTCAAGCTTATAAGGCAGTGAGTGAAGCCTTACAGCTTTCCTCTCTTCATCTTCTTGGTTTGCATTCCCATATCGGTTCACAAATCTTTGAAACTAGAGGATTTGAAGCTGCAATCGAATGTCTTGCTGAATTTCTGGAGCAGCTCCAAGATAAATTGTCGTTCACAGCCCAAGTTTTAAATGTTGGTGGGGGATTTGGCATACGTTATCATGCTGAGGATATACCGCCAACAGAAGAAGCATATATAAAAGTGATTACTGATTCTGTCCATCGTTCATTTACGAAAAGAGCGTACCCATTTCCCGAAATTTGGATTGAGCCAGGACGTACTATTGTTGGAGAAGCTGGAATGACGCTTTATACCGTCGGCTCTATCAAAGAAGTAGAGGGTATCCGAAAATATGTGTCGGTAGATGGAGGAATGACAGATAATCTTCGTCCGGCATTATATCAAGCGAAGTACGAGGCTATACTAGCCAACCGAATAAATGAAAAGCCGGAGGAAATTGTCTCAATAGCAGGAAAGTGTTGTGAAAGTGGAGATATGCTCATCTGGAATATCGAGTTGCCTAAAGTAAACTATGGAGATATTTTAGCTGTTTCATGTACAGGTGCATACGGGTACGCCATGGCTAGTAATTATAATCGTATTCCAAGACCTGCTGTTGTATTTGTAAAGAATGGGGAAGCGGAAATCGTCGTGAAACGCGAAACCTACAAAGATCTAATAGCTAATGAGTATATTCCTGAAATAGTCAATACACTAAAAAATCATAGCTACATGATTGAAAGAATATCGGATATTTAAATCGGACGTAGTCAATTGAATTTTACAGGACCCATTTATTGCATTCATTAACTTTCGATTTAATGCATGTAAATATGCTCCTCTAATTTGGTAAAGGACCGCATAAATTTCCTCAAGGAAATGCATGTGGTCCTCATATGTAACGAGCTTCTTTATTATCTTTTGTAATTACACTGACAATTTATAAGTAATGGGATAGTAGATATGAGGAAATAAAGATTTAAGAGGTCACCACATGAGCAACCTCTATTCATTTTGTTGTTCTTTGGAATCTTTCGATTGTATGTTAGTTTTTCCTTCAGGTTCTTGATTATCTGATGAACTTTTTCGATTTTTCTTTTTTCCATTTGTTGTTGTTCCATTTGTTGTTTCATTTGTTGTTGCATCTGTACCTGCATTTTTTGTGTCGCTTGTGCAACCGCCATCTTAATCATTTTTTCCAATTCATCTGCAATTTTAGGGTCTTTTAGGAGGGGTATCATAGCATCTGCCATTTGAGAACGCAAGGAAGGTGTTGTACTAATGTCTTTGAACCCTTGAATATCTTGCGTGAGTTTTCTTGGCTTAAAATCTTTATCATTATGGATTGCATCAGTTGTCTTTAACGATAGTTCTTTTACACTTCGTGAAGTAGTGGGGTTATTCAGGGCTAAGAACCGTTCATTCACTCCTTGTTGTAGAATTTTGCTTTGTAAATGGATGTCCTTCAATGCTTTCTTTCGAGATTCATTTTGAATTTGAACTAAATGATGATGCTTCCTTCTATCATCATTTATCCCATTCATTACATTTAAGGTGGATACCATTAACTGTTCTTTTCCTGTTGGATCATTGGTCATTAATTGATTCATTTTGGCATTGAATCCAATAACTCTCTGTCGTAAGTCAGGGTCAGTCATCATCATCTCTTGTTCTTTTATTGTATTTTGGAGAATTGAACGCTTCGTTTGTTCATCTTGTTGCATGACTTGTATTCTGCCATCAGAAAAGGCTCTTTGAACGGATTGGTTCTTTGCCATACTTTGTGTTGCGTTTTGGATACTCTGCGATTTTTGCCCTTGTTGGGTACATCCTGTTATTAAAATTGTACTGCAAACCAAAACAGATAGTAATTCATTCTTCATTAATAACCCCCCGACCATGAATTTCATTAAGAAGCCATTATCTGATGCTTATTAGCACACTTACAACAGAAATCCGCACATCGTTGACAGTGAACATCTTGGAATTTTGTGTATAAAAAACATACATATAGAGTTTGCAAAAGGGACCTTTTTATTCAATTTACCAATCAGTTTCTTATCTAAAGACAATACATGCCGCAATGTATTGTCTACTTTTTGTGGGAAACGTCCTTCTCTTTTTGCGAAAGCAGTTGTGAGACGGTAACAAACGTATAGCCCTCCTTCGTTAGTTTATCCAGGATGCCTTCTACTGCCTGTACCGTCTGTGTCCGGTTTCCACCTGCATCGTGGAATAGAACAATGTTCCCGGGACGAGCATTTTTGCACACCTTATCGATAATCTTCTGTGTACCTGGATTTCTCCAGTCTTTTGTATCCTGCTTCCATGACCACATTACGACAATCTGATTTCCAAACTTTGCAGCTTCTACTACCTTTTCATCATAAACGCCGCCTGGCGGGCGGAATAGGGATGGGTATATCCCTGTAATGGCATGAATGATATCATCCGCATCCCTGATTTCTCTTTGAAGCTGGAATAGAGAAATCGTATGTACTTTAGGATGGCGGTATGTATGGTTGCCAATCTCATGTCCGTTCTGAATCATTTCATTAATAAGGGTAGAATTTCTTTCTGCTTTGCTGCCGATGACAAAGAATGTCCCTTTTGCTTGGTACTTTTCCAATAACTTGAGAATAGGCTGTGTATACCTGGGATCAGGACCGTCATCAAATGTGAGGGCAATCATTTTTTCTTTTGTGTTTACCTCCCATACGATACTTCCTCTTGATTCAAAATAAGCACGGTTTTTCTTGCTGGCATGTACGGCTTCGCCGTCAAAAAAAAAGAGTGAAAGAAAAAGAAAAAATAGAGAAAATTGTTTTACCACTTCATTTACCGCCTTTATGCTTTCTATATTCAATTGCTGTTTGATTCAACAACAGTAGTACGGAACCCATCTCCTAAATTATCTCTGTCTACCGGGAAGGAATGGTCATCCATTTCTGGTCCACATAATTACTGATGAATCTTATTTCTAAGAACCCTGGGGCAAATGGAGTGATTGAGCAGGTACAGTTTCTTTCTCTGCTGTGGTAATCCCGAAGTCTTGAATAGGTTGTTCAAGGAGCGTTCATCCTTTTAAATAGAAGCAAATCCCATTTATAGCTTGCGCATTTTGTTTTATTTCTATATGTGGATACTTTTGGAGATGAAATGAGGATTGTAAAAACAAATTGTTTTGCCCTTTACAGTAGTAGTGGCTAGTAAGTATTTGTAAAATAACTTCCTGTAATCACCCATGTTAGGATGGGACGAACTGTACAAACTAACAATGGAGGTGAAGAGATGAAGAAAAACATAAAAGGGATAACTGTTGTTTCACTTGTAGCTGTATTGGCGAGCTCCATGGTTGCTTGCAACCCAGGCGCGACTCCAAATAATACAAATCGAACGCAGGGATATCAGGCAAATGGGAACCGAGCCAATAATGTGGCTCCTTATCATGATGGTGTTCGTCCGTATGGGGTGCGCAATGACGGCGTAAGGCCCTATGGAACCCCTTCTCCGGTTAATAATGACGGTCATAATACGACCACCGATAATCATGCTGTTGCAGCACGGATAGCGCAAGTGGCTGGAACTGTTCCAGGAGTTGCGCATGTGACTACAGTTGTAGTGGGTAACGATGCTATTGTGGGGCTTGATCTTACCAACACTGCAAAAGATAACCGACAAAGGATTGAACAACAGGTGCGCCGGACTGTGCAAGCAGCAGATCCAGGGTATAATGTTCATGTAACAGCCGATGGAGCATTGCGCCAACGAATTCGTACCCTGAGTACACAACTAGGGAATGGACATCCAATTCGCACACTGGCCAATGATGTTGGAACACTTATCCGTGATATTGGCCGTACCGTTACAGCGCCCTTTCGTTAAATAACGGTTACAAAAGGAGACTTCTTCCCGGGAAGTCTTCTTTTTACTTGAGTAAAAATATTTTGTACTTGGGAACAAAGATTTAATGATTGCTGAAGCATATCGCGGACAGGTTTCAGCCCGATAATCTCGAATACATTAAATACAATTGGATGGAGGGAAATCTATTGAAACGATTAGCTGTTTTTTGTGGCTCAAGTAACGGCGCTTCTAACAAGTACAAAGAAGGAGCAATCCAACTCGGTAAAGAATTAGCCAGACGAGAAATCACGCTTGTATATGGTGGGGCAAGTGTCGGCATTATGGGTGGAATCGCGGATGCCGTTCTCGGAGAAGGAGGAGAAGTAATCGGTGTTATTCCAAAGATGCTGGAGGAGCGTGAAATTTCACATCCGAACTTAACAGAACTTTTTATCGTTCATTCCATGCATGAGAGAAAAGCGAAAATGGCTGATTTAGCAGACGGGTTTATCGCTTTACCAGGGGGGCCTGGGACATTGGAAGAGTTTTTTGAAATATTCACCTGGGCGCAGTTAGGGCTGCACCAAAAACCTTTTGGCCTTTTAAACATTAATCATTATTACGACCCTCTTGTTTCCCTTTTTGACCATATGACAGAACAGCAATTCATGCAACAAAAATACCGCTCAATGGCTATCGTTGAATCGGATCCGGAAAGATTAATTGAAAAATTTTCTGCATACGAACCACCAGCAGTGAAAACGTGGATTCAAAAACATCAGACATAATACATTTATTATCCTTGAGGTGAACCATGTACATTGATTATCGAACCGACGCCGGAACGCGGCCGACAACTGAAATGCGTGCAGCAATCAGGCTCCCTGATGAGTCGCTGCACACGAGTCTTCTTTGCATAGAAAACACACAGAACCGGGCTGGTGGCACCATTGTGCCTTTAGAGAATATGAAGGCGTTCTCGTATCTGAATTTGGCCTGGGCGTATTCCGGTTCGTTACGCACAAAGATATTTCAGCGAACGATATCGATAAAACATTAACACGTTTCGCGCGCATTCTTTGATAGTAAAGAGTGCGTATCATTTTTTAATTTTCATAGATAATTTCTGTATGTACATCGACCTGTAGAAAATCTTCCAGACGCTGCTTTACAGAGTGCCATTCCTCTTTAATAATGCTGTACATCGCTGAATCCCGTACGTACCCATCCTGTAAAACGCGCTCTTTTCTAATAATTCCTTCTTGTAAAGCGCCCAACCGCAGAATCGCGTTCCGGGAACGCTCGTTTCTTACATCGGTTTTAAATTGAACCCGGTTCAATTGCAGTTCTTCAAAGCAATAACGCAGCAATAGATATTTGCATTCTGTATTTACCCTTGTGCGCCAAACAGAAGGGGAATACCATGTCCATCCAATCTCTGTGCTTTTATTTGGCAGAGAGATATTTAGAAGCCGAGTGCTGCCAATAATACAGTTTGTATCTAAATCATAAACAGTAAAAGGCAGCTCCGTTCCATTCTCCCTGGCTTTGAGAGCACTTTCTACTATGTTCCGTATATCTTCAAGACTTTTCCCCTTTGTAGGCATATAGGTCCAAATCTCAGATGGTCTGGCTGCCTCGAATAGATCGTTCGTATGTCCTTTTTCTAACGGAATAAGTTTCACTCGTTTTCCAACCAATTGAACTCGTTTCAGCATGGTAACCCTCCACTCTCCTTCGTTCGTTATGTTTTTTACTCAAGGCTTACTGTATTCTTAGTATAGTGAAGGTGCTGGCACCGTAAGAAGAGCCAGTTCTAATATTTCTCACAAGGCCAGATTGCATAGAAGGTGAAGATGATGCTGGAAATTACTCCTGGATTGGATAATGATAAGGAAGAAGCGCTGTACATACAGTTATATGATTATATTAGAAGTGAAATAGAAAGTGGAAAGATACCACCAGAAAGCAAGTTACCCTCCCAACGGAAGTTAGCCGGGCATTTGGAAGTGAGCCGAAATACGGTTGATGCTGCTTACCAGCAGCTTTTGGCTGAAGGATAGATTTAACTCATTTCCCTTACGAGGTATGGCGTAAATTGTAAAACAGGTTTATGACTAAATATAATAAACAATATTTCCGATATAATCTTTACGGCAGCAACACTTATAGAATGGAGCGTTTACTTCAATGATAAACCATATTGATTCACTGGAAAGCCTTATTGCTATTATACCTATTCTTAAAGTATCTGTTCCCGCTGATCTATCGATCGCTATTTGTGACGTAGAGAAATTTATTGCCTATTTCCCGGGTGAAACAATAAACTTAAACATTAAAATCGGTCAAGCTTTAAACCCTGAAGAACCGCTCGCCCTTGCGCTGGTTCAGAACAAGCGGCTCCAGGCAGAGGTGCCTGCCGATTTTTATGGATATGAGTTTACAGGGACAGCAGTTCCTCTCCATGACAAAAATAATAAAGTCATTGGCGGGATCGCTATCCAAATGCGCAGGCAAAGTGAATTAAGAGCGATTGCAGATCAAATTTCAACATCATTATCACAAGCTAATGAACGAATTATGAATGTCGCGAATGCATCTGCTTCACTGGCTGACTTCACCCAAAAGCTCCTGCTTCAATCCCATCAGGCTGGGGAAGATGTTAAGAATACAGGCGAAGTATTGTCTATTATTAAAAGAGTTGCAGACCAAACGAATTTGCTGGGGCTAAACGCAGCAATAGAGGCAGCGCGTGCTGGGGAAAAAGGGAAAGGATTTGAAGTGGTTGCCAGTGAAATTCGAAAGTTTTCTAAAGAAACAGTCACATCAACCCAAAAGATACGTGAAACACTAGTTCAGATCCAAGAAATTACGGAACAAATCGGAAGTTCAATTGAGCAAATAGCTGCCATTGGTCAAGAGCAAGCAGCTTCCACTCAACAAATTTCAACGTTTATTGAAGAAATTCAAGATATGTCTAACAAGCTTAACCAATTTGCTAAAAAACTATAAAAAATTGAACCTGAAGTGGACTGCCACTTAGATTTCTAGGTGAGCAGTCCTTCCACAGTTTAACGGGAAATCTTCCCGTTTATTTAAGAGAGTACACAGCATCCAGGGCCTGCGATATTTTAGCAATCGGGGATTTAAGCCCTGTACTGGAATGCACCCAGGTAGTCCCGACAACACGTGTCTGATCTGTTATTTCTTTAATAATATTTTCAACCATTTCTTCCTGGGTTATTTCATGAATGTTATCGTAGGAATGAACTTCCCGGAAGGTTGCTCCGGTTCGTTCTGTTGCCCGCTTCACGGCCTCCTGCTGGGAATAATAATTGTGCTCCGTTGTTAAGATTTCCTGTCCTTTTTGAATATTAAGCCCTGTGTAAATGGTGCCGAGGCCCATGGTGGTGCTGTCAGTTAATGCGATTTGGTTCGGATCGTCCATGCCGAGATATTTGGCAGCCGCAATCCGCCCTTTCTGCGCATACTGTTGCTCCTTCGCTTTTTCTCCTAGGTAGAATCTCTATTTGGAACGGCATTTATTCTTTGCGGATACATAATTCACCGCAGGTTTTCTAAGGATAAGCTAGAGGAATGGAGGAGGAGATTACCCCATGAGTAAGGAATCTGCACACAAAGGGAGCCTGAGCTGGTGGCAGCTTGCTCTGTTAGGGTTCGGATGCATAACGGGGACAGGCTTCTTTCTGGGCTCTGGCATCGCCATTGAAAGAAGTGGCTTTTCGGTTCTGCTTGTTTTTTTGCTTGCGGCGATTGGTACTTATTTTGTATTTGACGCTTTGGCTAACATGATTGCACAGGATACTCAAAAGGGCTCCTTTTGTACATACTCAAAGAAAGCTTTTGGCCATTGGGCGGGATTTAGCCATGGGTGGATATATTGGACAGCCGAAATGCTCATTTTAGGCAGTCAGCTGACCGCGCTCGGTCTTTTTACGAGGTTTTGGCTTCCACATACCCCGCTCTGGGTATTCACTGCTGCGTATGCTGCTCTGGGGATTGGCGTTGTATTGCTTGGAACGAAGGGATTCGAGAAAGCGGAAAACATCCTGGCTGTCGTGAAGATCGCAGCCATTGTCATGTTCATTATTTTAGCTTTTTTGGTGTTCACGGGTGTACTCGGGGAACATAACGCCCACATGCATAAGCCTACGCAGATGAATCATTTCCTTTCGCATGGAATCACTGGCTTATGGTCAGGCCTTATCTACGTGTTCTTTGCTTTTGCAGGCATTGAAGTGATGGGGCTTATGGCTGCTAAACTGCACGATCCGAAAGAAGCGCCAAAAATCGGAAAGGTTGTACTTTCAGTCATAACGGCTCTTTTTATTCTTTCCATTGGATTGGCTTTGCTTCTGGCTCCTCTTGAAGATTTTACTTCAGAAGAAAGCCCGTTTGTTATCGCTTTAAGGGACCTTAATTTCACTGTCATCGTCCATATTTTTAATGGAGTACTTATTATCGCAGGGTTCTCAAGCCTGGTTGCTTCCTTATATTCGGTTACACAGATGATGTATATGATTGCCAAAGACGGTGACGCACCGAAGATTTTTACAAAGATAAGCAAGCGTAAAATCCCGTATGGCTCTCTCGGTTTAACGATCTGCGGGATGATCGTCTCCATCGTGATTGCCTTACTGCTCCCTAAAGAGGTATACGAGTACATCACAACAGCCGGGGGGTTAATGCTTCTCTATGCGTGGTTGTTTATGGTGTCCGCCTCACGAAAACTCCTGAAGCTTTCCGCATGGGGGCACCTCAAAACAATCACTGCGATGATTCTCGTTCTTCTCGCTGCGTCGGGAACTCTTTTTGACAAAACAAGCAGGCTTGGTTTCTACGTCAGCCTGCTGTTCCTTGTTATTATTGGAGTTGTCACACTTATCATGAAGAGGAAATGGAAGAAAGCGGAGACGGATCAGGATCAAGGGTTATGGCGGCCCTTAAAAAAACAATAGCCTAATAACTTGCAACCCGAAATAAAGACCAAAGCCGATAAGAGCAATACCGGCCATGCGAGAAATAAAAATGAGCGCACGTGCCCTTATGTACTTATGGAACATGCTTGCTGTTGCGGCCATGCCGATATCCCAGAGCAGCAGTCCAACAAAAATTCCCGAACTGTAGAAGAGAAGGTCCAATGTTCCATAGGTTTCGGCTGTTTTAGCAAGGATGGATCCATAAACCCCCAACCAGAAAAGAATGCTCACGGGATTAGAGAGTGTCATAAAAAAACCGGAAGAAAAGGATTTCATAGCTAATTCTGCCTTTCTTTCCGGCTTAGCCACAAGAGCGCCAGCGCTTTTTATGCTTTCCACACCGGTGTAGATGAGAACAAAACAGCCGAACACCCAGAGAAACGTTTTCATCAGGGGGGTATTGAGAAAGTGCACCGCTCCAAAGTAGATGAGCAGCATGAATAGAGCGTCTGCGACCATCGCGCCCAATCCGACTAACCATGCGTGCAGAAAACCGTACTTAATGCCTTTGTGCAATTGTGCGGCGTTAATGGGACCAATAGGGGCGGCTAAAGAAAGCCCAAGCAGTACATAGCTGATAAATATCTGCATCTACAAGAACACACCCTCATTGTAAGAGTACCTACTTGTACACATTATATTTAGGAAGGGTGCATTGTAGAACGCCCGGGAATAAGATGTTGTGTATGTCAAATCAGCAAGCACTCAGGCAATAAGAATGGACGACCTGGGGCCGCCCATCAGCAAGCTATGAAACTTTACTGCGTTCACGAAACAAGAAACTAATACAGTAGAGTCCGGCGAGGCCAACCAGTGTATAAACAGTCCGGCTCAGGAAAGACGATTCACCGTTAAATAAGGCAGCAACGAGATCCCACCGGAAAAGGCCAACAAGCAGCCAGTTAAGAGCGCCGATAATAACCAGGATAAGAGCTATTCGATCCACCTGTATCAACTCCTTTCCGCCAATATACCGTTAGTATGCCCGATTTACTTTTTATTAAGACGGGAAGAGATGAAACGATCAAACATTCCAGGGAGGAGATGGGAGAGAACAATTCCCGCATTCATATAGCGGGGAATCGTTGTTTCAGCTTTTCCTGTTTCTACGGTTTTCAGGATTGCTTGCGCTACGGCTTCGGGTGTAACCATAAAGCTTTCGATATTGCGGCGGTAGGTCCCCGCTTTATCGGCCCGGTCAAAGAAAGGGGTACGGACAGGCCCCGGGTTTACAGCGGAGATAGTAATTCCTGTTCCTTTTAATTCCTGGCGCACACTCGCTGTCAGGCCGATAACAGCGAACTTGCTTGCCGAATAGGCGCTTGACTTCGCTGTAGCCATCTTTCCGGCGACGGAAGCTACATTAATGATGTGACCGCTCTTTCTTTTAAGCATGTGGGGCAGCACTGCTTTCATGCAGCGAACCGTGCCCATGTAGTTAACATCCATCATCCCCTGAACATCTTCCAGCGTGGATTCAGTAAAGGGAGAGAAAATCCCGTATCCGGCATTGTTAACCCAAATGTCAATCTGGCCATACCGGGCAATAATATCGTTTACAACGGTATTTACCTGTTCCTCATTCGTAACATCCAGCTCATAATGACGGGTGGCTGGTGCGTTTGCAGTAAGTTCATCTTTAAGTTCCTGCAGTGCCCCGGTTGAGCGGGCAAGCAAAATCGGAGTGGCGCCCATACGGACGGCAAGCTTTGCGCAGGCGTGGCCAATTCCGCTTGAGGCTCCGGTAATTGCGATAATTTTTCCATTTATTGTTTTCATACATTCAACCTCCACACCATTAAAGTTTGACACTTTACCGCTCATTCCTCCTTACACCCATTGGGTGACAAATGTCAGTAGGGTACTTTATACAATATGTGTCACTTTCTTTGAGGTAGGCGAATAGACTATAAGAAAGTACCGTAAAGGGGGAAAAGCCTGGTGGAATTTAAAGGTCAAGTCACGCTAATTACGGGCGGAGCCAGTGGTCTTGGGAGAGAAGCGGCGAAACTATTTTGTCAGCGGGGCGCAGTGGTCATTATTGCTGATATTAACCCTGCTGAAGGTGAGAGGGCGGCAGCGGAAATCGCCGGGAGGGATGGAACGGTACATTTTATTCACGCGAACGTAGCGGATGAGGATTCCGTACGGGCGTTAATCGACCAGGTTAAACAAATCACCGGCAGGTTGGACATTCTGGTTAACAATGCAGGGATTACCCGTGATGGAATGCTGCATAAAACATCGAAAGAAAGCTGGGAGCAGGTTATTGCCATTAATCTCACAGGCGTGTACTTGTGTACCAAAGCAGCCGTTCCCCTAATGCTGGAGAACGGGTACGGCAGGATTATTAATACGTCTTCTGTTGTGGGGCTATACGGCAATATCGGGCAGACGAATTACGCTGCGACGAAAGCAGGGGTAATCGGGCTGACGAAGACGTGGGCAAAAGAACTTGGCGGCAAAGGAATTACGGTAAACGCGGTAGCGCCGGGCTTCATTAAAACACCAATGACAGAAGCGGTGCCGGGTAAAATTTTGGAAATGATGCGGCTTAAGGTGCCGGTCCAGCGTTTAGGGGAACCGGAAGACATCGCGCGGGCCTATGTGTTCCTCGCGTCACCGTTCTCTTCCTATATTAATGGATCTGTTCTTTCGGTGGATGGGGGATTAACATTATAAATTTGTGCTTTTCATTTGCACCTCCATCCTCTACTATAAATAAAAAAGGGATGGAGGTTTTCTAATGAGTGGAGAAGCGGTAGGTAATCCGCAGTGCTATGCCAGTAAGCAGAAACAGATAAACCGGCTTGTCGATGAGAATGCCGCCTGGTCCATTGCCGTTCGCCGGCATCTTCATCAATATCCGGAGCTTTCCCACCATGAATCTAAAACCGTTCAATATATCGGACAGCAGCTGGATGAGATGGGGCTTGAAGTTCTTTCCTGCACGGGAAAGGACGCAGTCGCTTATATTGAAGGCAGCCGGCCCGGAAAAACAGTTGCCCTGCGTGCGGATATCGATGCGCTTCCGATACAGGAGGAGACAGGCCTTCCGTTTGCCTCTAAACTTGATGGGGTAATGCATGCGTGCGGGCATGATGGACATACGGCCATTCTGCTTGGTGCGGCCAAAGCGTTATGCGGGATGCCGAATGATTTTGCCGGCCGCATTAAATTAATTTTTCAGCATGCGGAAGAAGTCGTGCCCGGAGGGGCGCGGGAACTTGTAGAAGCAGGTGTCCTTCAGGATGTGGATGCGATCTTTGGGCTTCACCTGTGGCAAAGCCTGGATGCCGAAATAGTTGGGGCATGTCCCGGGCCGATTATGGCAGGGGCTGATTCATTTACGATAAAGATATCCGGGACAGGCGGGCACGGTTCGATGCCCCACTTAACCATTGATCCGATTGTTGTTGCCGCGCATCTGGTGACGCAGCTGCAAACCGTAGTCAGCCGCTCACTGAACCCGTTATACCCCGCTGTCGTCAGCGTCGGGCAAATTCATGCCGGTGATACGTATAATATTATTCCTGATACAGCTCTTATTGAGGGAACTGTTCGCTATTTCCATCCTGAGGTCAGGGAAGCAATACCCGATTTACTGGAAAGACTCGCCAACGGGACATGTTCTTCTTTCGGGGCCTCTTCCTCCTTTACGTATGTAAAGGGAGACCCTTCGGTAGTGAACGACTTCCAAATGAACAAGGTCGTGGAACAGGTTGCCGCTGAAGTTCTCGGTACCGATAAAGTGGTAACGGCGGAGCCAAGCATGGCGGGAGAGGACTTTTCTTATTATTTACAGAAAGTTGCCGGGGCTTATTTCTTTCTCGGCATGAAGGGGGAGGCTGCCCGGTATAGCCACCACCATCCGCGCTTTACGATTGATGAACGGATGCTTGCTCCAGGGAGTAAGCTGCTGGCGGGAATTGCACTTAACTATCTGTCCCATTCATAATTCGGACGGGAGAATGGCAGGATTAGTAACGGATGCTGATGGAGCATATGAGCACCCTATAGGATGGGGAGAAGCATGCCGCTAGCGGTGTAGTGTGCATCCCACTATTTCCAGGGGGGATTATTATGCCAGAAGTTAAGTGCAGTGTTGCCAATTGTACGTACTGGGCGCAGGGAAATAATTGTGCTGCTGAAGCGATTATGGTAGATATTGACCAGCATGCGAACGCCAATTTTAAAGAGGAAATTGGGGAAATTGGATACGAAGTCGATACCGATCATAAAGACAATGCGTCGAATTCAAGCCAAACTTGCTGCCATACGTTTATGCCTAGAAGTAAACGATAAAAAAAGCGGAAGGGAAATCAGCACGGTTGATTTCCCTTCCTTATTTTACATCGTTATTTGCCCTCGTTTTACGGATACTATAACTACCCTGATTGAAAATTATAAGGGAACGAGGGATGCGCGACGATGAAAGAAGAAGAACGCCGCAACAATGTCATCTACTTTCGTGAAGAAACGGCAAGCGAAATCGCACCTGGCACTTCTGTCTCTATGGGTCGTACCCGGCAGGCAAAGCAGCAGCAGAGGCAGCAGCAAAGGGAACGGAGGGAAGGTGCAGGACTGGGGATGCTCGGTCTCATCCTCGCCATCCTCGCGTTTTTCATGATGCCGCTTCTGATGGGGATTTCCGGGTTTATCATCGGCCTTGTAGCCGCCACACGGGGAGCGACAGGTACAGGCGGGTGGGCCATGGGCTTATCGGCCGCAGCTGTCCTTCTAACCCTCTTTTTGCGTCCTTTTTATTAGGGTATATGCAGGCCAGGTCTGGCGGACCTGGCCTTTTTTCAGGTCTTTAATGCGGGATAATAAATAACCACTTGAATACGAGCCTGGGCCTTAGACTCGTTCCTATATTCGTGCGGGGCATCAGAAGGAAAGCGAATGGCATTTCCTTCCTCTACTGTATAGGTTTCTCCTCCGAGCATCAGGTTCAACGTGCCGTGGGAAACGATGACATATTCCTGGACGCCGGGGCTGTGTGCTTCGGAATAATGGATGCAGCCAGGATCCAGGTCAATGGTGTACACTTCAAAACGTTTCTCCTGGTCAAATGGAAATAATGTGTACACCTTATACGCACCCCCTTCTTCAACTACCGGAGGGATTTCGTCCAACCTGACAACGGAAATGGAGGGGGCTTCCTGTTCAACTAAGGAAGAAAAGGAAATCCGCATCCCGTTCGCAATTTTCCAAAGAGTGGTAACCGTAGGGTTGGACTCCCCACGTTCGATTTGCCCTAACATTGCTTTGCTTACACCTGTAATCTCCGCTAATTTGTCCAGGCTAAGCCCCCGGCCCTTTCGGATGCGGTGCAGATTTTTGCCGATTTTAATATGGACCTGTTCCATAGCAGGAACTCACCTCGTTAGTTGTTTACTATAACGCACATATAATATATTATAGTATACAAAAACGGAGGAGGAAAATCCATGAGAACACAAGCCGCATTGACAGACAGAGAAAGGGATGCTTCCCCGAATTCGCTTGGCTTTGGACAGGGGTGCAAGTCCGCGGTTCCAATTGCTGTTGGCTATATACCGATTGCGATTGCGTTTGGCCTGCTCGCCAAATCTTCAGGCGTGCCTAATTATATAAGCGTCATGATGTCATTTTTTATTTTTGCGGGTGCAAGCCAGTTTGTCGGAGCGAATTTGCTTGCGGTGGGGGCTACATATGGAGAAATCATTTTGACTACGTTTATCTTGAATTTGCGCCATTTTCTTATGACAGCTTCCATCGCGCAGAGAGTTGACCAAGGGACGTCAAAGAAATGGATGGCTTTGCTTGCCTTCGGGGTTACAGATGAAACATTTACCGTCGCAGCGCTTAGGAAAGAGAGCAGGTTGCCGAAAGAATTCGTGTTCGGTTTAAATATAACCTCGTTTGCCGCATGGAATGCAGGAACGTGGGTCGGAGTGTTCCTTGCAGCGGGTTTGCCGGCTTCCGTTCAAGAGAGTATGGGAATTGCGCTGTACGCCATGTTCATCGGCTTGCTTGTTCCATCACTGCGAACGTCGCGTCCTGTGCTCATCGTATGTATTCTATCTGTCGCCATCCATTCACTGCTGTATTGGGTTCCCGTTTTTGCCGGATTGTCGACAGGCTGGAGGATTATTATTTCAACGATTCTTGCTGCTGGCGCAGGTGCGGTATTGTTTTCGGAGGAGGGAAATGAATCATGAACCTACAATTGATTTTACTTGTCGCCGCTATGGGGGCGGTTACCTATATTCCCCGTATGGTCCCCATGGTATTGCTGCAGAACGTTCAACTGCCGCCGTTTCTGTACCGTTTTTTTCGTTTTATCCCGTTCGCTGCACTAGGTGCTCTGATTTTCCCCGGTATATTGTTCTCCACAGGGGATAATAACATAGACTCCGGAATTGTGGGGACGATTGTCTGTGCAGCGCTCGCTTTTTTCCGGTTAAACGTCATGCTGGTTGTTCTTGGCGGGATTGCTGCTGTGTTTTTGTGGGAAATGTTCATACAATGAAACCGGAAGCTTTCCCATTACGTATAATATACAAAAGTACGGGACAGCAAAGGGGGCATAAATACATTGGCTGGAAGAAGAAATAAAGGCGGCAGGAATTGGAAAACAGCCGGGGGGATCCTCGGAGTTCTCGCCCTATTTGGAAGTAAATTAAAGTTCCTGCTTCCTTTGCTCAAATTCGGTAAGTTTGGTGCGACCATCTGGACGATGGTTCTATCCGTTGGGGCTTATATGCTCATTTATCCATGGAGTTTTGCACTTGGACTTGTCATTATGCTTTTTATACATGAAATGGGGCATGTATGGGCTGCCAAAAGAAAAAAATTACCTGTCTCGGCTCCGGCGTTTATTCCATTTCTGGGCGCTTTGATATCCATGAAAAAACAGCCGCAAAATGCCGAGGTTGAGGCGTATATCGCACTCGGCGGCCCGCTGATAGGCACGCTTGGAGCACTGGCCGCTCTTCTTATCGGGCTCGCAACGGATCATCCTGTGTTTTATGCGGTGGCCATGATTGGCTTTTTTCTTAATTTAATTAACCTGCTTCCGATTCATCCGCTGGATGGGGGAAGGATTGTTACGGCCATCTCGCGCTGGCTATGGGTCGTCGGTTTAATCGGCGGGCTTATCGTGATTCTTTATTTAAAGGCGCTCATCTTTCTCATTTTCTGGGCACTGTTCGCCTGGGAACTTTACAACAAGTATGTAAGGAAGAAGGGAAGAAAAAAGGTGGAGGCTCCCTTCCAGCGGGAGAGGTTTATGCTGAGTGTTCCGGTTCAGCGTTTTGAGGAGAATGGTATGTTTATTCCGGCAGCCGAACACCAGAGGCCTCTGCCATTTGTACAAGTCGGTGACGTACGCGAGAAAGAAGAAAAGCTTGTAATCGGCTATCCCGGCTTTGAGACGCTTGCGCAAATCCCTTTCAACCGGGGACTGGTACAGCAGGTCGCTCTTCAGCAATCCGCAGTGTCTGGTGACGTCGTGCAAATGACGCTCTTGCTCGGATACGAGCCGTACGTGGAATATCAAGGAATGATTAAAGAAGAGCCTTATTACGAAGTTCCACGGCGCACCCGCTGGGCCTATGGTTTCGTTTACTTCGGATTAGCCGCTGTACTTGGCCTGTTAATGTATTATACAAGCATAAGCATACCGACCCCTCCGCTCGCCGGATAGAGAAAAGGGATAGCGCTTCACAGCCTTTGTAATCGCTATCCCTTTTTCTTGTTTTGTAATTGTGTGTGCATTATCCGTTGTATACTTCTGTTAAAAATACATCGGTATCTAAGCGTTCAAACCCGTCGCGCGTTCCTGATTGCATAGCCTTCAATTCACGCTGCAGACGGGCAATTTCCGCCTCCATTTTTTGTAGTTTTTCTACTTTAACTAAAACTGTCATGTTTAATCTCTCCTTGTTATTATAATATTCTGATAAATGATAGCTCAATTCATATCCGACACTATAATTAGTTCCGGATAAAATATATCATTTATTTATAATTTATTGAAAACTATAATAACAGCCCAGAAAACCTTTGTAAATAGGGTTTATTAATGTAAGCGTTTTCAAAGTAAAAGAAATTTTAGAAAATTTAATTTTATGTTACGAACGTATATTTAGACGTCAGGATGGGCTGAGAAGATTCACCAAACAAAAACAAATGTGGTATGATAGAATTTGAACTTTTTAAGGATTGTACGGGTAATACTATAATAGACATGGAAATTAAAAGAAGGTAAGAAGGGAAAAAAATGATTTATTTTGATAATAGCGCAACGACAGTTCCATACCCCGATGTAGTGAAAGCATTCAGTGATGTGTCGGTGAAGTATTTCGGCAACCCCTCCTCTCTCCATGACCTCGGCTCGAAGGCTGCCGGCCTGCTGGAGCAGTCAAGGAAGGTGGCAGCTGATTGCCTGGGGGCAGCACCGGGTGAAATTATTTTTACGTCCGGAGGAACCGAAAGCAATAACACGGCTTTGAAAGGAATCGCCTGGCAGCACCGCGGCAGGGGCAAGCATATTATTACAAGCAGCATTGAGCATGCCTCGGTTTATGAAACGTGCAAACAACTGGAAGAGATGGGCTATGAGGTTACCTACCTGCCAACAGACGAGCGGGGGAGAGTAAACCCTGCAGATGTCCAAAGTGCGCTGCGTGATGATACAATTCTTGTTTCGATTATGTTTGTCAACAGTGAGCTGGGAACTGTGCAGCCTATTGCGGAAATCGGAGAAATTCTTTCCCGCCACCCGAAGGTTTTCTTTCATGTAGATGCCGTGCAGGGATACGGTAAGCTTCCGGTAACGCCTGCTGTATGGCATGTGGATTTGCTTTCCCTATCCGCCCATAAATTCCACGGAATAAGAGGGTGCGGGTTATTGTATATACGCCGGGGTGTTTCGATTGCTCCGCTCATTGTCGGGGGTGGACAGGAAAGCGGCCTCAGGTCCGGGACGGAAAACCTCCCGGGCATTGTTGCCATGGCAAAAGCGATGCGTATGCAGCAACAACAGCTCTCCGAGAACAGCACCCAGATGGCAAAACTCAGAAAGCGTCTTATTAAGAAACTCGCTGACCTTCCCTATTGCCATTTTAATGGTCCTGGAAAAGAGGATGAGTTTGCTGCTCCGCATATTGTTAACTTTTCCTTCCCGGGGATTAAGGCAGAGGTTGTGCTGCATACGCTTGAAAAAGAAGGGATTTATATATCGACCCGTTCCGCCTGTTCGTCGAAAAGCGGGAAGCCTTCCAGGGTGCTCCTTGCGGCAGGCCTCGATACAGAGAAGGCGGTTGCCGCCCTTCGCGTTAGCTTCTCGGCGGCTAACACCGAAGCAGAAGTTGATCGTTTCGCGCAGATTATAAGCGAAACGGTGCCAAATCTAGCAAAGATAATGAGGGTGTAACTACATGCAATATGAACATATTCTAATCCGTTATGGAGAGCTTGCACTAAAGAAACGAAACCGGGGCGAGTTTGAAACACAGCTCATCCGGAATATAAAAAAAAGCATTAAGGGTTACCCGAAAGTCCAGGTCATAAGAACATACGGCAGGCTTTATCTCGCATTAAACGGTGAACCCTACGAACAAATCGAGCAAAAATTAAAGAAGGTTTTTGGGATTCATTCATTCAGCCCGACCCGGTTCCTCCATTCCTTTGAGCTGGAGGATATTGAAGCTGCGGCGCTGGAAGTACTGCGGGATGTCCAGCCGATTCCGCGAACCTTCAAAGTTATCGTAAAGCGGCCAAATAAGCAGTTCCCCCACCGGTCCCAGGAGATGAACCGCATGCTGGGGGGCCATATTCTGAGAAATATAGAAAACCTGTCCGTAGACGTACACGAACCGGACGTAGAGCTTCGCGTTGAGATACGAGTCGAAGGGATTTTTGTTTCCTGCCGGACCATTCCGGGCATGGGCGGGCTTCCGACAGGAAGCAGCGGAAAAGCGATGCTTATGCTCTCCGGGGGAATCGACAGCCCGGTCGCGGGCTGGATGACGATGAAGCGTGGTGTTCGAATTGAAGGAGTCCACTTTCACAGCTACCCGTTCACTTCAGAACGGGCAAAACAGAAAGTAATCGACCTTGCGCGCATTCTTACCGAATATAGCGGGGGCATGAAGCTTCATATCGTACCTTTTACAGAAATCCAAACAAAAATTAGAGAGAAATGCCCGGAGCATTATACAATCACGATTATGCGCCGGTTTATGATGAGAATTACGGAGCGGCTAGCCCAAAAACACGGCGCTCTTGCTATTGCAACAGGAGAAAGCCTTGGCCAGGTAGCCTCGCAGACGATGGAGAGCATGCGTACGATTAACGATGTTGTGAATATACCGGTAATTAGGCCGCTTGTTGCGATCGATAAGGAAGAGACGATCATAATCTCACGGCGGATTGAGACGTACGAAACGTCGATTCTCCCGTTCGAGGACTGTTGTACCGTTTTTGTGCCAAAATCGCCGGTAACGAAGCCGAAGCCTGAGCTTGCCGAGAAATATGAACGGGAACTTGATATTGAACAATTAGTTGAAGACGCCGTTAACGGTGTTGAAAGTTTGTGGATTGACCCATCCGCACCTGAAGAAAACCACGAGTTTTTTTAACATTGAACTGCACGAAGGAATTGATTTTTGATGTTCCGACTCTCATGTTTTCCGTTAGTCGTGTAATGACGCTCCTGCCCGGTTATCCGTTCAGATGCATAAAAAAGAGAGCCGCTTATGCGGCTCTTTTGCAATAACGAAAGGGTCTTATTTTCCAATAAAAAGCTTATTGAGAACGCTGGGCCAACCAATCACCGACAGTTGGATATGTCTTGCTGATGGCCTGGCGTCCGAAACAAACGGATACATGGCCGGTCGGCATGAGAGCAAATGTCTTATCTTCGCTGGAGATAGCAGGCATTAACGCTTCTACTTGATGAGGAATCGCGATATGATCCCGCTCGGCAGCGATATTGAGTACATTTGCTTTGATCTTGCTTAGATCAACATTACGTCCCCGTACAACGAGCTCACCTTTTAACAACTTGTTGTGCTGATAGAATTCACGGATCCACTGGCGGAATGCTTCGCCAGGAAAAGGAATTCCATCATTAACCCACTTCTGCATCAACTGCCAGCCGTTAACAAAGTTTTCGTTTTCCGCCCTGTCGACGAGGCTAACGTAAGGTCCGTAGAAGTTAACGATTGGCTTGAGCATTTTGTTGCCGAAATCAATCATCTCAGGTGGAATAACACCGAGCGTATCAACCATCTTGTCAAGATTGAAATATTTCTCGTCCAGCCAATTCGTAAACAATCCGGCATCGGAAAAATCAAACGGGCTGGTCATAAAGATAATATTACGAATCGGAAGCTGCGGGTGGAGAGCAGCGAAAATCGATGTCATCGTTCCGCCCATGCAATAACCGAGAAGAGAGATTTCATCTGCGCCGGATTTCTTCAAAACCTTGCGTATAGCACGAGGGATATAATCCATAATATAATCGTCAAGTTTCATGTTGCGGTCTTCAAGCGCCGGTGTGCCCCAATCAAGCAGGTATACATCGAACCCTCGATTTACAAGATATTCAATCAGACTGTTACCGGGGGATAAGTCAAGGATGTAAGGTTTATTAATAAGCGCATATATCATTAGAAGCGGGATGCGTTGTGTTTTCGGCTGATCCGGTGCATAACGGTACAGCTTCGTTTTGTTTTTTGTCCAGATCGTTTCCTTTGGCGTAAGGCCCACCTGTGGCTCGGCTTCTGTCGTTAGAATTTCAGTAGCCCGCTTAAAGCGGCGATAAGTGCGCTTTACCTCCTGGGGCATAGACTCCATTACGTCTTCCCAATCCTTTATAACTGGAGCTGACATTATCTTCCCTCCAACTTTCATAATGAACTCTCTCTATAATATACCAAATAATCTCAATAAATGTAATAATTTTGATTACATATACAAACCGCCGTTAATATTTAACTGCTGTCCTGTTATGTATTCACCGTCCTGGCAAAGGAAGAGAACGCCGCGTGCAATTTCTTCCGGAGCGCCAAACCGCCGTGCTGGGATTTTGGCTACGATTTGCTGGCGGATTTCATCAGGGATCGCCTGAACCATTTCCGTATCGATAAATCCTGGGCAGATCGCGTTTACGGTTGTGCCTGATTTAGCAAGCTCAAGCGCTAATGATTTTGTAAAGCCGATCATTCCAGCTTTCGCCGCCGCATAGTTTGCCTGGCCGAATCCACCCGCCTGGCCGATGATAGAGGAAATACTAATAATTCGTCCGGCATCTGATTGCTGGATATGGGCTAATGCTGCCGACGTTGTATTATATACGCTGTTTAAGTTCACCTGAATCACCTGGTTCCAGTCTTCTTCGCTGATTTTCCGGAACGTGCGATCCCGTGTAATTCCAGCATTGTTGACCAGAATATCAAGCTGGCCGTACCGGTTTATCGTTTCTTCTACAAGGACGCGGGCCTGTGCGGCATCGGACACATCAGCCTGGGAAGCAAAGGCTGTTCCGCCGGCTTCTTCGATTTCACTTACGACCTGATTCGCTGCGTCACTGTTACTATTATAATTAATGACCACCTTAATTCCATGTGCGGCCAGTGTTTTCGCAATAGCGGCGCCTATTCCCCTTGAACCTCCTGTTACAATTGCCACTCTATTATCTAGCTTTACCATAATTCCAACACCCCTTAGTTGACATTAGATTTAAGAGAAACAATAAAACCCGGTACTATCTGGATGAATTAAAACTTTCATCTATGATTTGCTTTCTTTCGCCCGTGCTTGCTTTTCATTGGAAGCGGCCACTTCTCTCTCGGATGATTGCTTCGCTTCCGCCTGATCTTTTACTAGTGTTAAAATTTGTTCAAGTTTCTTGTCAAGATTTCGAATGTCTGTTTTCAAGCGGTTGACTTCACGGCTTGCTTCAAGCGTCTTCATCTGCTGGGAAAGACTTTCTTCAACAATTTCTTCAAGATCATCTACCTTAGCTTCCAGGTTGACCATAAGGGAGGCCAGATTGGAAATATCGGCACGAGAAGGCATGTTTGCCTGATGAAGGTATTTTTCGGTGGACTGCTTAATCATGTTCTCATACTGCAAATACATGTTAAGGAACTGCCCCATCCACTCTGAGAAATCCTCCTTGTGCATTGTTTCATCAACTACTTTACTCCACTGTGATTCACTCTTGTCGTACAGGTCTTTCCATAAGGAAAATGGATCAAATGGTGTTTGCTGGCTCACTATTCCCTCTCCTTCCAAGAATTTCCCACCCTATCAACATTATGAAGATAAGGGGGAAATATGTCTAAAAATCTTTCATATAGAATTATATTGAACCTCTCTGGCAAACTCAAATAAAACAATTCGGCAAATTACGATAAATTTTTCAACATTTCACCATTCCGTTAAAAAACTTTAACAATTTATTAATATTAAAAATACATACTTTACAATTGTTCGGATTTAAAAATTTATACTATAAATAGCGGGCGGAAAGATTGTGTAAAAATGAGGGAGGAAATGTTTGACAAAGAACAACGATAGGTGTAAATTACACATAAGAGATATTTACAGATTTGTAGGTGATACACATGTCAGCGAGTGAAGATAAGACAGGAAAAGAAGAACAACAGAAAGAAGAGAAAGCGATTGGCGGGGCACCAAAGAATCTTATGGTTCCTTTTTTGCTCCTGAGTTTGCGGGGATGGAATATTCACGGGTATGAGCTTATTCAGCAGCTTGTTAAATTCGGTTTTCCTTCGATTGATCAGGGAAATGTTTATCGTACGCTGCGCCAGTTAGAGAAGGAAAATATGGTGAAGTCTGAGTGGGACACCTCCTCAGGAGGGCCGGCGAAACGTATTTATTCCCTCACAGATACCGGAGAGCAGTACCTGCAGTCCTGGGCGAATTCTCTGGAGCAATATCAATCGATGCTGGACCGGTTCTTTACGATGTACACTGGATTTTTTATGCCTTCACAAGCCGGGCCAACGCCGAAGAAGGAAGATAGCTAGCCCCATAGGGATACTGCAGCCTGCTGCAATCACCATATAACTACGTTTTTTATTAATAAGGAGGGTATAACAATGGCAATTAAGAAAGAAGCAACTGTAGGGCAGGTAGCTGAACAGAATAGCTCCAATTCCAACGTTGTAGATTCGATGTGGGATGGATGGATGAGTGGCGTGAAGACAGTATATGCGTACCAGCGGGAGATGGAAAACCTGGCGCTGGAAACGATTGAACGCCAGAAGGAAATCTGGACGAAAACGACTGAGAACATGAATAAAATGGAACAAGAAATGAAGAAGTTTATGGAGGACGTTAAGGTCAACTACCATAACAATGTGAGAAACGCAGGAGGAGAGCAGGCCGGCAAGACGTTCGAAGAGTGGACGGAGCGCCTTGACGAGATCTCTAACCGTATCCAGCAGCTTACATGGACACCTGGAAAAGCGAGCTTAAATGTAATAAACAAGTCCCAGGAGCAGATGGAAACTTCGTTTAAGAATGTAATCGAGCAGCAGCAAAGAACGCGCGAAGAGGTACAAGCGCTTATCGAAAACTTGCTTGGCCAGGTAAAGTCAACGCAAAAGGGGCTTTTGGAATCCTTTGAAGCAAACAAAAACAACACGATAAATTTGTTCAAGTAAGTAAAGCCGGCCCCCTGTTTGACAGGGGGATTTTTTTCCGGTATATTGTCGAATATTGTAGGAAAAAGCAGAAAGAAAAGTTGTAAAGAGGAGAGTACTATGAATATACATGAACAGGCAAAACACGTAATAGAGAAAGCGTACGATGAATTACATATTGGAGACAAAGCGCAAATTGTTAAAACGATTACCGACGAGGATATCGTTACATTTGCCAAGCTTACTGGAGATGTTAATCCGATTCACCTGGATGACGAGTTTGCGCAGAAAACATTTTTCAAAGGCAGGATTGCGCATGGAATGCTGACAGCAAGCTTTATCTCGACCATTCTTGGCACGCAGCTTCCGGGGACCAATACGATTTACCTTTCGCAAAACTTAAAATTCAAGGCTCCCGTTAAGATTGGGGATACGGTCACAGTCGTAGCCGAAGTGGTTGGAAAGAGGGATGATAAAAAAATCATCACATTACAGACGAATGTTTTTAATCAGCACCAAAAAATGGTAGTAGAAGGAGAAGCGATGGTAATGAAAATGGAGTAGCGGGGAGCTACTCCATTTTCATTACATTGTACGGTTGTTTGAAGCTCCTCCGGACGTTACTTCTTTGCCAGCCTCCATAAGCTTACCTCCCGCATTCTGCACTTCCGTTTTCGCTTCCTGCATAATTCCCAGCGCTTCACTTGATGTGTCTTTTAATTCATTGACCTTCGATTTTGCATTTTTCATGTTATCTGCCGCTTCCGCCATAATTTGGGAAACGTGTGTAGATGTTTCTTCCACCTGATCGACAAATGAATTCGGGTCGGAAACAGCTGAAGACACAAGGCTTACCGTCTTATCCTTTACTTTTACTGTTCCCTTCCATACATCCTCTCTCGTTGCTCTATCTGCAATGAGGACGGCAGTCGCCCCGAGCAGTCCGCCGGCCACACTTCCCCAGAGCAATTTGCTAATTGATTTTTTACTTCTCATTCGTTCGGCATTATCCCAATTTGTGTTGCTGGCATCCTGCACTGTGGATGTACTATACGTAGAATCGCCAGACCAGTCATAGCTATTTGCTTTCATTTCATTCATATTGTTATTCGTATTGTTTTCCATATTTACTCCTCCAATCTATGTCGTTACTTATGAAATACCACAATTCGCTGTCGAAAAAACGACAAAGATTCCGAAAGGGGAACAACTTCAAGCGGCGAAGCTACTAAGTATGGGTGAATGGATCTAGGAAGAGGGATGGGCCATATAGATGAACTTCGCGCTCTGGCAGATGCCATCGTGAAGCAGGGAGAGAGGTTCTCTCTTTAAAAAGTAAGATAGGAGGAGACGATGATGAAAGAATATGTCGGAACGTGCAGCTCCTGCGGGGCAGATATTTATTGCCATGACGGTTTTATCGGCGGTGTTGTTGTTAAGCCCGGTACACTCGTTTGCTTTCCATGCATGGAAGAAGCAGAAAAGGAAAAGCCTCAGTAGAGAGCTTTTCCTTTTCTGCTATTTTGCTTCTTTGAATTCAGCGATAATTTTTGTTATTTCGTAGACACTGGGGTAGACCCACTCTTTCCAATCCTGCTCATTCAATTGGCATTCTCCTTTCTTGCAGTCTTTACTATGCCGACGTATACTCAATGAGTAAATACAGAGAAGTTTTTACTAAAGATTATTTTCAGATAGGTGTAAAATTCACCTATGCTTTATTATTTTACCCAAAATTCTGTTTTTTATTCCTCGTTTTATACTGTGCGGGAGGAAGACTTGCCTGCGGGGAGGGACTGAATGGATAAGAGGAAACTGGCCGAAGAGATTGCGGAAGTTGGCCGCAGAATATACCGGAGCGGGTTTGTGGCAGCAAATGACGGAAATATAAGTGCCCGGATAAACGATGCCCATGTTATAATTACGCCAAGCGGTGTAAGCGAATTATCCATTCCCGTTCCTTTATGGATTAAAAGGAGCGCATCCGGGGAGAAACATTATAAGTAGAAGAAACAGGGGGAAAAACCGTGACACAAAAATATGAGCCTCTACAGTCAGTAAGCTGGCAAAACGATAAACTTATCCTGCTTGACCAAACCAAGCTGCCAGAAGCGACGGACTATCTAACGCTCGAAACCGTACAGGATGTGTGGACTGCTATTGAACGCCTTCAGGTACGAGGTGCACCTGCAATCGGCATTACAGCTGCATACGGCCTATATGTAGCCATTCAAAATAGTGCTGCCGAAACGCCTGAGGCATTCATGGATGAGATAAAAGAGCAGGCAGCATACCTTGCGACCTCCCGTCCAACCGCGGTAAACCTTTTCTGGGCGCTTAACCGTATGATGGAAGCGGCAAGAAAAGCGGTGGAAGAAGGCAAATCCGTCGTGGAAACAAAGCAGGCAGTCTTGCTGGAAGCGAAGAAAATACAGCAGGAGGACGAAGAAGTATGCCGGGCGATTGGTGAGCACGCGTTAACGCTGTTCCATGATGGAATTGGTGTGCTTACGCATTGCAATGCAGGCGGCCTGGCGACGGCGAAATATGGAACGGCGACTTCCCCTATGTATTTAGCACACGAAAAAGGCTGGAACATCAAGGTGTTTGCTGACGAAACGCGTCCGGTGCTGCAGGGAGCCAGACTTACCGCATATGAACTTCAACAGGCAGGAATTGATGTGACGCTTATTTGCGACAATATGGCAGCGAAAGTCATGTCCAACGGCTGGGTGCAAGCCGTTATTGTTGGTACGGACCGCGTTGCAGCAAACGGTGATGTAGCGAATAAAATCGGGACATACGGCCTTGCTGTCCTTGCACGCGCCCATAATATTCCGTTTTATGTAGCTGCTCCGCTCTCTTCCATTGATCTTGAAACACCTACAGGAGAGCAAATTCCAATTGAGGAGAGAGAAGCGAAAGAAATTACGCACGGCCTTGGCCGCCAGGTTGCTCCTGCGAACATTAACGTGTACAATCCCGCTTTTGATGTGACGCCAAACGAATATGTAACCGCGATCATTACAGAGAAGGGAATTGTGCGTGCCTCTTATGAAGAAGGGCTGCGGCAGCTCTTCAATAAGTAGGAAAAAAGGGAGTTCATTCCTATTATGCTCTACTAAAAAAGGAACCCCTCCGGGCCCGTGAACTACAGGGTCGGAGGGGTTTTTTGTGTAAAGGAATAAAACAGCAGACCGATGATAGACATGAGAATCCATAGGGCTGATAGTACCAGGATAATCAAAATAAGAGAAACGGGAAGAGAAAGAGAAGCCCACTGGCCCAATCCAAGTAAAAACAGCAGAAAAACCATGCCGAAGGTTCCGATTGCATAAAGAACAAGGTGCTGGCTGATGGCTTTTCTTGGGTTGTCCGCCGACATGCTGTAGTTATGGTACAGCAGGGCGAGCAGGAAGCTCGTCACAAATCCCAGCAGTGTCAGATGGAGATACCCAATAATGACTTCATGATTACTATAAATAGAAGCGGCAATTCCGGGAATCTCTCCGCTCGCTTCCATTAAAGCTTTCGCGAGCAGGCTCAGGGAGGAAAATGCGAAAAGAAAACGGACACCCGGGAGCAGCGTTTTATTCGCAAGTAAAGGGTAAAAGATTCGAACATACAATAGAACGCTTGCCAGGTAGAGCACGCCGCCGATAATTCCGATAACATCAAGCAGGCGGCCATGCGGGAACCAGAGAACGGAGCCTATATAGGTTGGAAGGACGGCGAGCACAGCCAGACTCGCCTGCCACCGGGCAAGAGCGGGGTTGACAGAAACACGGTATTTTTCCAGCAGCCAGTAGCCGATTGCCATAATAGCGAGTGTAAACCAGCCATTATACTGGAAGTGGAGATAAAAATAGATAAACAAATCCGGTATTTTTGTCTGCTTGTACCCCATTGCCATAGAGGCGGCCACTCCCCACGGGCCAAAGGAAGAAAGAAACATATAAAAAACAGCGCTATGAAATAACAGAGTCTGGGCAGGCGGCTGATCGGCCGCTTTTGCCCGGTACCTCCAGTACTGCAGGGCGAACACATAAGAAAGAAGGCCATGAATGGTAGAGAAAATAATAGAATAGAGTGCGTATCCCTGCAGAGAGAAAGCGATAAACATTCCAATAACACTGATGTGGAGTAAAACATAAAGCAGGCGCGTTACTTTGCTTTGTTTACACTTCTCATCCATAAGGTATTCGTAAAAGAAAGCAATGAGAATAAAATAGACCCAGCCGAGAAATGCTACATGAGAGTGAGCATGCAACAGGGGGGTGAATTCAATACCCGGAAAAATCGGAGTAATCAGCTTCCAGCGAAGAAGAACTCCGGCTCCGCAGATGAGTACAAGGTACAGCATAGAGGAGGCAATCAATTTTTTAACCAAAACATTCACCTGATTTCGTCTTTAAATAATGGGTAATCATAAGGGCAGGAAAAATAATTGTCAATGATATCTATCATATCGCGTCTTGTTTGAGAAAGCTACAATCATAATTAGCAAGAAAATATCATTTGCATAGTGAAAATAGTGAAGGAGCGATGAACAGATGAATGCAGGCGAAATAAGCCTATATGAAAGGCTTGGCGGACAGGAAGGAATTCAGAAGGTTGTGGATGTATTTTATGATCGAATTCTTGCAGATGATTCGGTAAATTACTTCTTTAAAAATACGGATATGGCAAGGCAGCGCCGCCACCAGGCGCTTTTCATATCTTTTGCTACAGGCGGCCCGAACAATTACACAGGCGGGACAATGGAAAAGGTACATACAGGCATGAACATCCAGCATGAACACTTCGATGCGATTGTAAATCACCTGGTTGCAGCGTTAAAGCAGTTTGATGTAGCGGATGTGGATATTCAGGGAGTAATAGCGAAGATTGCACCGCTTGAGGACGACATTGTCGGAAAGTAAACCTAACCCATTTTCTTAACCCCCGGCTTTTTAAACGCCTGGGGTTTTTTTGTGCGGGTAAAATATATCTTCATAAATTCGACACAGAGTCATCGAAAATTTGTGATTTAAATCACATTTTATACTTTCCTGCTCCTCTATTATTTGGAGTGTAAACAAACCAATCAAGTTATTGGGGAGGCTCATCATATGGGAAAGAACGCAATGATTTTTCTGCTCGGTTTTCTTGTCGCATTTGGAGGAGGGTATCTTTTCTACCATTCAAAAGCACCAACGGAAAACCCGGGCAGTAACCAGACGGCAGCTGTGGAAAGCAATGGAGCGGCCAAATCAGAAGCACCCGCCAAATCAGAAGCGCCGGCAACGCAAACAACTGCTTCTAAGGAAGGAGCAATTTTTACCCAGCGCGGCTGCATTTCCTGTCACTCGGTATCAGCGCTTAATGTGCAAGGAGGAGCTGTCGGTCCGGATCTCTCAAAGGCTTATGAGAATGTTCCGGGAAAACACGGGGTACCGCTTGAACAGTTTCTGAAAAAACCAACATCAGCAGTTATGTCAGGTGTGCTGGGGAGCAAACCGTTGACAGATGAAGAACGGAAAGGTGTTATCGCGGCCTTAAAGGCGGCATCAGAAAAAAAATAAACAGATAAGCTCTTAGGGGGAGTTTGAAATGAAGAAAATCGTGCCGGCCATTTCAGGTTTGGTAGCGGGGTTTGTAGCAGCCAGTGTTTTCTTCGCAGATTTTACAACGATAGGTTCGAAAACAACAGCGGGGGACGTCAAAGCAAAAAGCAACGCAGAAAAGGTATACGTACCATTTGGCAAGAAAGATGATTATTATTTGTTCGCTTCAGGCGGGCACTCCGGGCAAATGTTTATATACGGTGTGCCCTCCATGAGAAAGATTCGTACGATCCCGGTTTTCTCACCGGATGCAGCAACCGGCTACGGATGGGATAAAGAATCGAAAGCAATGCTCGGAGGCTATACCTGGGGGGATCTTCACCATCCGGCCTTCTCAGAAACAAAAGGCGAGTATGACGGCAAGTACATGTTTGCTACTGATGTAGCCAACAACCGGGCTGCCGTTATGGATTTAAAAACCTTTGCGGTTAAAGATATTTTGAAAGTGCCGAACACAAGCGGCCCGCATTGTGCAGCTTTTGTAACGGAGAATACGGAGCATATGTTCCTGCCGACCCGCTTTGCGGTACCGTTCGGACACAAGTATGCTTCGCTGGATGATTACAGCAAAACGTATAAAGGCGTAATGTCAGTCGTTTCATTCAATGAAGGAAATAAAAAGTTAAAGCTTGATTACCAGGTAGCCCTTCCACCGTGGTCCTTTGACCTGTCGGATGCAGGGAAAAAGACTTCCAGCGATTGGGCTGTACTGACTACGTATAACACAGAAGAAGCAACAACCAACATGGAAATCAACGCGTCACAAAAAGACCGCGATTATATTGTTCTTTTCAACTGGAAAGAGCTCGACAAAATGGTGAAAGACGGTAAATACGACACGGTGAGCGGCGTGAAAGTGATTGACCCGGCCAAACAGAAAGGCGCAATTTATCTTATTCCGGTAGCGAAGTCGCCGCATGGGGTTGACGTAACACCGGATGGAAAAAGATTTATTGCCTCCGGAAAACTAGCCCCCACAATGACCGTTTTCTCTTTCGAAAAAGCATTCGATGCCGTAAAAAATAAGAAGTTTCAAGGTGAACAGGATGGCATTCCTGTCCTTGATTATAAATCAGTAATGGAACGTGAAGTGAATCCGGAAAACGCGCTTGGACCGCTCCATACGCAGTTCGATGATAAAGGATTTGCTTACACAACGATGTTCATTTCTTCTGAAATTGTCAAATGGAACGTGAATACAGGAGAAACCGTAGATCGCGTGCCGGTACAGTATTCACCGGGACATTCCGTTTCAACGGAAGGCGACAGTGCCAGCCCGGACGGAAAATGGATTATTGCCCTTAATAAGCTTGCCAAAGACAGCTACCTATCGGTGGGTCCTTCCCACCCTGAATCAATGCAGTTGATTGATATATCAGACAAGATGGAAGTCATTCAATCGGCACCGGTTGATCCGGAGCCTCACTATGCACAGATGATTAAAGCGGATAAATTAAATCCGATTGTCGTATATCCGAAAGACGAGAAACGTCCGGACTCTGTTTGGTCTCAGGAAAAAGCGCACATCGAGCGCAAGGGAAATGAAGTTCATGTTTACGGTATTGCCATGCGTTCGAAATTCGTCTTTGACGCAAAAGCGAAGCGGAGAGACGCGGTTACCGTTAAGCAGGGAGACAAGGTAGTATTCCATATCACAAATATTGACCTTGACCAGGATATTACCCACGGTTTTGCAATCAACTCATACAATCAGAACATGGAAATCCAGCCTGGGGAAACAAAGACAATGGAATTTGTCGCAGACAAAGCAGGTTCGTATCCGCTCTACTGCACAAACTTCTGTTCGGCTCTTCATCAGGAAATGAGCGGATACCTATTAGTTGAACCCAAATAGTGTACAGTCATCAAAAATGGTAAAGGGGTATCAGGCAGATACCCCTTTCTGTATCAGGAGATGAGAAGTATGTCGACTAAAATCTCAGGAGTTTCTGCCATCGGATTAGGAGCTGCAGCTGTCTTTCTTGCCGCTTCGATCTTTTTTCCGTGGTGGGGCATGATCTTTATCGCTCCGCAGTACCCTGAAGGACTTGATATTATCGTCTATCCTTATAAATTGGCTGGTCGGATCGATATTATTAACGGATTGAATCATTATATCGGAATGAAAGGATTCAGTGAGGAGAGTTTCCCTGAGCTTGCCTATTTGCGGTATGTTATCGGCGGGATGGCTGCTTTAACACTTGTAACGGCTTTGTTAAGAAAAAAAGGGCTGCTGTACGTATTAATTGGGTTGTTTATCATTGGTGGGGCGCTTGGATTGTATGATATACATCGCTGGCTGACGAGCTTCGGTACGGAGCTGGATCCGATGGCCCCCATCAAAATGAAGCCGTTTGTGCCGCCTATGCTCGGCGAAAATCGAGTGGCAAACTTTATCACACACAGTTATTTCACCTATGGTTCCTTTATGATCGGAATCGCCTTTCTGCTTATGATTATCCCCTTGTGGAGGGAGCGAAGAAAATGAAAACCCTGGCTGCTTTGTGGATGGGGCTGGTCGTTTGGCTGGTTGGTACTACGCTCGTTTCCGCTGAAACTTCCATACAAACACTGATTGATAACACGCCCGAAAATGGAGTCCTTACTCTGGCGAGTCAAGTCTATAACGGAAACGTGGTCATCACAAAGCCGCTTACGATAAAAGGAACCGGGCAGACAACCATTCGGGGAGATGGAGGAGGGAATGTCATTACGGTTAAGGCGCCAAACGTTCGTCTGGAGAATATTGCGGTCGAGAACAGCAGTTTCAGCCGAAGTTCTGCGGAAGAGTATGCGGCCATTAAGCTTATGGCAGATCATACGACAGTGAAAAACGTACGCACCTCCCATTCCTATCATGGTATCTCGATGAAAAGCTCAAGCAACAATGTGATTGATAGCGTAAAGATTACGGGAATAGGAGATGGCGAGATTGCCGGGCAGGGAAACGGCATCCAGCTCATCCATTCCCAGGGGAATTTGCTTATAAACAATGTCATTAGCCAGACAAGGGACGGCATTTATTTTTACTATGCCGATCAGAATAAGGTAGAAAACAATCAAATCAGCGGCACAAGGTATGGCCTTCACTATATGTATTCTAACGACAATACGTTTTCGCATAACCGGTTTACGAAAAACACGGGCGGGGCTGCGCTCATGGTTTCGAAAAGGATCCGATTAGTCGGGAATGAAATTTCGTTCCACCAGGGAACACAAGCATTCGGCTTACTACTGCAGGAATGTGAAGAAGTGCAGGTGGAAAACAACCGGTTTATTCAGAACCAGCGGGGGCTTTATATAGACAATGCCCAGCATAACCGGATTGCCGGAAACCGGTTTGAACACAACCAGGTCGGCATTGAACTATGGGCCAGCGCCAGTGAACAGGTGTTTACCGAAAACCACTTTTTTAAAAATACAGCACCTGTCATCGCTACAGGAGTCCAGGCCAGCAATAAGTGGAGCGAAAATAGAAAAGGAAATGATTGGGGAAGCGACATGCCGCTGCTTGACCTGAACCAGGATGGCATAGGCGACAATCCGATTGAGTATAAGTCTTCGCTCTATAAACTGATTAAGGAAAATGAGCTTATCTACCTGTTTTTAAAAAGCCCGGCTGTTTCCCTTTACGAGAAAGTGAATGAGCTGATGAACAGGCAAGGGGTTATGCTGGAGGATCACTATCCACTGGTGGAGAAATCAGGGGATTTCCCATTAAAATGGCTCGTGTTATTTCTTCTGCCGGCAGCGGGTGCAGTGTGGTATTGGCAGCGAAGGGGGAACAGAGGATGATGTATGCATGGAAAGAATGGAACGAACTTTCGCGGGGCAAAGGAATGTGGATAGCCTTAAGCATGATTGCGCTTATCTCCGTGTTTATCCTGCTCCAGTCACGCTCATTTCCAGCCGATCAGGGATTTGAAGTATTTCTGCTCTCTTTATATGAAATGAATGTGTATATTATCCCTCTGCTCGGCATGTTCCTGTCCTCCTTTTCCCTTATGCAGGAAAAAGAGCAAAAAACACTCATGATTCTGCTAACCAAAAGGGAGTCGTACTTTTCTTTTCTTGTGAAAAAAACGTTCGCTATCCAGGGAATTATTTTGCTTACTCTCGTTGCATGGTATTTTATTTTAGCTCTGCCGGCGAAATTCCTTCTTTCTTTTTCCCCCGGCGGTTTCTTCTCTTTTCTTGGTGCTGTTATACTATTGACCGCCATTTTTAATCAACTTGGACTCTTCCTTGGCAGTGTTTGCAGCACACGTATTCAACTGGTCGGGGCGAACATTTTCGTGTGGTTTTTCTTTTTATTTCTCATTGATTTACTGTTTCTGGGATACTTGCCCTCCGTGACAAAAGAAAATATTTTCCTCTTCTCTATCTTTTATTTTCTCGATCCGCTTCATACGATTCACCTGTATCTTGAAAGCTCACTCGGACTTTTTCCGTTAAACCATTTATCGCGTCTCATGGAGAAAATGATTTGGGCCTCTCCAGCGGTTTTTCTGCTTGCTGATGCTGTTATCTGGATTGGCGCAGTATTCCTGCTGTCGATCTGGCTTCACCGAAAGGGAGAGAAATCATGATTGAAATTACAGGACTGACCCAATCCTACCGGCATAAAGAAGTTTTGCGAAATGTTGACCTTGTTGTAAGAAAGCATGAGATCTGCGCGCTTGTAGGGCGCAATGGAGCCGGGAAATCTACCCTTATTCAATCCCTGCTGGGGCTGCTGCAGGTAAAAACAGGGATGATTACCCTTGGAGGGTTCTCTCACCGCGAAGAGGGCTGGAAGCGGATTGTTTCTTATTTGCCTGAGAAGTTTCAACTATATCCGCATCTGACCGGGGAAGAAAATATGAAGTTTTTTGCCTCGCTTGGAGAGAAGCCAATCGATGAAGCGAAAATCGAGGAATGCCTTCGTATGGTGCAGCTCTTGGACCACGGGAATGAGCAGGTAAAAAAGTATTCAAAAGGGATGCTTCAGCGCCTTGGCCTGGGCATTATGCTCTATTATGAAACAGAAATTCTTATTCTTGATGAGCCGACAAGCGGCCTGGATCCAATGGGCCGAAGGGAAATTCTATCGATTCTCCAATCGCTGCAGAACATTACCATTCTTCTCTCCTCCCACCATATGGATGAAATTCGAAAGGTATGCACGCATGTGGCGTATCTTCACGATGGAGTGATTACGAAGTTTGCAGCACAGGAATTTTGCGAGCAATATGAGACAGGAGGAATACTGCTATGAGAATGTTTCTTTTATTCATGACAATCGCCGGGCTGTTCACCCTTACTGCGTGCGGTTCTGTGGGGAACTGGAAAGTAGACGTCCTCACCTCTTCTCCATTCCATGAAGGCAAACCTACTACCCTTACAATGCAAATAAAAGCAGGGAACACACCGGTGAGCGGCCTTCAGGTGCAGGCTGATCTGGAGATGAAGAACATGGATCATGGCACAATTGATGTGTCTTTTCATGAGAAAGAAAAAGGAACGTACACCGGTGAGGCGCTGCTTCCAATGAACGGAGATTGGGTTGGCCTGATTACAGTGAATGACGGAAAGAACAAGCAAGAAAAAGAAATTGATGTAAAGGTAGAATGAGGTGAGATGCGGTGAACGGCAAACTTACCCATTCCATTTCTGCCTTCTTAGCGATTGTTTTCCTGCTGGCGGGGTGTGCAGCCGCGGGAAAAAACGACCCCATTGCTTCTATAAACGGGGAGAACATTACGGCAAGGGATGTTGCTTTCTACCAATCTCTCTATCGGATTGAGCTGGCAGTAAACCATAAGCAAGAAGGGAAAGCGCAGGCGGAGAAGGTGCCCGATAACAATGCGGCTCTCACGCAGCTTATCCGGCTGCGCTCCATGGCCCTTCTCGCCAGGGAAAAGGGGTATGAGGAGGACCAGAAGGCAGGGAGTAAACTAAACGAGGAGAAAAAACAGTACCGCGTAAATCAGGCAGTTCTTCAAATAATAAAAGCGTACGGCGAAGAGGAATTCTGGAAGAAGGAACAGATTCACCAGAAAGAACTTTTGCTGGCCGCCCAGGTGAAGGAAGATATAGTAAAGCAGGCGATAAAAGAAAAGCCGGGGGCAGGACAGCAGGAAATTGCCTACCTGGCCAATCAAAACTATGAAGAACTGCTCGTCTCGCAGGTATCCAGCCTGAAGATTACATTTTTTAATAAAGAGAAGAGTAAGTAGATAAAAAAAGACGGTGTGCCAAAGTTCACACCGTTTTTTTTATATTTGTTTTATACTTTCTGTAACAAGAGTAATCATGAGCAGGACAAAGGGGAGAAGAAGAAATGAGAAGAGCAATCGGCGGCTTGAAGAATAGAAAGAATTTTTTAAATGCGCTATTTGTGCTTGGTTTTCTTGGACTTATTTTAACATCTGTTACCGTTCAGCCAATGATAGGGGTCGTCGTTGCTTTAGCATTATTTGTATCCTCTGTCTTTGCTTGGACATGATAAAGAAAAGGCCGGGCCGGAGTTGTTGGCCCGGTCTTTCTTGTAAACCGGATTATCGCTTTATACTTGTTGCTGTTGCAGCTGACGGGCTAGCTGCTCGATTTGGCGCAGCTGCTGAGCTGCCGTTCGCTCTGCCTGGTAGAAGTTTTGCAGTTCGCTGCTCAGTCCCGCTGGCGCGATATTTTCTCCCAGCATCTGATGAACCCCTGGAATAAAGTTTTGTCCCTGGCCATTGCTCTGTCCGAGTATCTGTGCAACAAGTTCAGCATTTCTTTGTTCTTGCTCGTACATCTGCTGAGCCATTTGTTGAATTTGTTGAAGTGCTTGCTGAGCTTGTTCGGTTGCTTGTTGAATACGCTGTGGCATGTCCGTTCCTCCCTAACCATTTATTATAAATAACCAATCGGTAGAGTGTGCAAATGTAACGTTTTTTATACAAATACTTATTTGTTGTTATTTGGAAATGAACATGCTATAATCAATCTAACACTTAATTATGTATGGATGTTTATCATTCACATCTTATCAGAGGTTACATTTTCAGTGTGTATGTGACCCGTGATAATATGTGAATTTTTATTTTCTACGGTAAATATAAGCAGCATATTAAAATAAATTTTTGGAGGTTCTTCATGAACACAGGTACAGTAAAATGGTTTAATGCAGACAAAGGATTTGGCTTTATTGAGGTTGAAGGTGGGGAAGATGTATTCGTTCATTTCTCTGCGATCACTGGAGATGGATTCAAGTCTCTTGAAGAAGGCCAACGGGTAAGCTTTGATATTACGCAAGGAAATCGTGGCGCCCAAGCTGCAAATGTTTCTAAGTTATAAGATAACAAAAACTTATATGATAAGAGTATGAGTTTACGGCTGCTGACAACATCATGTTAGCAGCCTTTTTTAGTACTAAAATATAAACCGGACAGCGACGCCAATTGATTGCAAAAAGCTCGGATACATAAACTCCGAGCTTTTTGCAATGCAATTAATTAATATAAAACATCCGTAAAGGTGTATAAAAATTTGTAAACATCTGCTTTTCTATTATGCTGATAACTTATAGTTAGATACAGGTTTTTTACCAGGGGTAGGCTTCCAATCTTTTAATTTGTTTTTCAAGTAATCCTTTAAAAAGTTACGTTTCTTTTTTTGCCTTTTATCACGATTTTTCATGGAAAGCCACCATCCTTAAGTTACTGAATAAAACCACTTTACCTTTAGCCTGTCATCTCTAGTTATAAACCTCTTCATTTAAGAAATCAATGGCCTGATTTTGAGTGAATCCTTTGATTAACGCCAATTCACTAATTAAGATTTGCCGTGCATTGTCCAGCATTCTCTTTTCACTTGTATTAAGGACTTTTTCTTCATTCATACGCATTAAATCACAGACGACTTCAGCACCTTCTTGTATATCACCTGTTCTTATTTTATCCATGTTTATGCGATACCTTTGGTTCCATGGGAGTAATTGTTTTAACTCCCTGTCATGAAAAACAAGCAATGTATTTTCTAATGTAAGCATATCCACAACGAGACGTATCCCTACATTAGATGCTTTCTCCATAGGAACCAGGACTTGCATATTGCCAATGGGCATTTTTATGACATAATACTGCTGTTTCTCTCCCAGGATTTCCTTTTCCTCTATGGCCTCGACTACACCCGCACCATGCATTGGATAAACAATCTTGTCGCCGACTTGGAACAAAAAATCCACCTCCAGTAAGTATCTCCTTTAAGAATACCATACATGAGTTGTAATAGCAAAATTAATATAATATCACAAATAAATATTTGAAGTCAAGATGTTTTTGCGAATAAATAGCGTTCTATGTGTAAAACCGTTTTCTTTCACCATTTTTCAAGAGTAAAAGAACCCATCGGTATTGGCTGGTGGGTTCTCCTCTTACTATATTTACCCCTTAATTGGATTTAAGCTCATCTTCATAGCATTCCATACAACGAGAGCCCTTTTCCTGGATTTCATATTCTGAAAGCTTAATTCCGCATTCCTGGCATCTAATTTCCGTTAAAATAATGTTCATTGTTTTTACCCCAATTCATTACGTTTGTTAAAATTATAAACTATTTTGTTTATTTTGATTTGGCGAAAATGTTAAGAATTGATGAATTTTGTCGAAAAAACGGTTTGGAATTTTATGCAGAAGGGTATAGGCGGATAGGGAATTATTGTGCACAATAGATACAGTGACATAAATTAATCACATAACCGCTACGGGAGAGTATGGTATGATTCGCAATCGCTATTATCGCATATTTGTTATTGTGGCAATGACCATTCGTTTTTTTGTCGAAGTATGGTGGTTTCATCGCACACATAGAAATGAAAGCAGGGAATCCCTTCATGAGCAGTGGGAGGCGCTTGTGGCAAAACAGGCGCGCGACTACAAGACGACCGCGCTCCGGCTCGGCGGGCTGCTTATTAAAATGGGACAGTTTTTAAGTACGCGAGCGGACGTGATGCCAAGGGCCTTTACAAGTGAGCTTTCAGATTTAACGGATCGGGTGCCGTCCGTTCCATGGGAAATAAGCAAAAAAATCATTGAACAGGAGTTAAACCAGCCAATAGAAAATGTGTTTACAAATCTCTCAACTGCACCGGTTGCCTCCGCCTCGATTGGCGAAGTATACAAAGGCTATTTAAAGACCGGACAGGAAGTAGCGCTAAAAGTACAGCGGGAGGGCATTGAAGCCATTATTGATGCCGACTTCGCAGCCACAAGGGTTGTCATTCGTCTGGCCAAACGCTTCACGCGATGGGGAAAAACACTCGATTTGGATGCTCTCTATCGTGAACTCGAACGGACGGTATCGAAAGAACTGGATTTTCGGAAAGAATACGCCCATGCGAAACGGTTCATGGAGATGTATGAGGACAATCCATCCGTTCAAATTCCTCGCTATTACGAAGAATGGATGACAAGGCGAATCCTTGTTATGGAATGGATAGAAGGGGCAAAAGTCACAAACCACGCCTTTTTAGAAGCAAACCAAATTGACAAGGGTGAGCTTGTACAGCGGCTCATCCGCCTGTTTTTACAACAGGTGCTCATTAAAGGGTTCTTTCACGCCGACCTGCACCCCGGAAATATTTTTATTCGTTCGGACGCTGCAATTGTGCTGCTTGATTTCGGCATGGTAGGCGAAATCAAGCAGGAGGCGAGAAAGCACATTCAAACCCTCATCCAGGCGGTTGTACTAAAGGATTATGATTTACTCGTCCAGGCGCTTGACCACCTGCGTTTTCTAACGCCACAGGCTGATAGAGAGCAGGTAAAGGTGGCTCTTCAGCTCGGGCTGGAAATGTATTTAAACCGGGCTTTTGATAATCTGGATGATGAAACGCTGGAAGAAATTCAACTGCAAATTCAACAATTCGTCCAGGTACAGCCGATTCAGCTGCCTGCCGAATATGCCTTTCTCGGGCGTGCCTTTAGTACGGTTGTTGGCGTTGTTACAACGATTAAACCCGACGTTGACTTTCTGGAAGCAGGGCGCCCGATTGTAACAGAGTGGCTTAACCAGGAAGGGACGAAGAAGGACAACCGGCATCTCGCCCTGCAGCTGCTAAAAGACGTTGCCCGGGAAATTAGCGTTCTTCCCAAGCAGCTCAATCGCTTTATTGATGCTTCTCTCGAAAGAGACTATCATAGAAAGAAAAGCGAGGAACTTAACCGCTGGCTTGAGCATCACCGGGGGAAACAGCGGGCGGGGCTCCTTTTCCTCGTATTGGGCTGGGGAAGTGCGCTGGCGTTCCGGCTGTTTCACTACCCAATGGAAACCTATATTTGCCTTGGGGTTAGCGGAATCGCCTTTGTACAGTGGCTGTATTCTCAAAATAGAGCGGCTGCTCTTCTAAAGGAAAGCGGCTATACAGGAAATGAAAGAGGTGAAAGGAAATGAACCAGGAAAACAATGAAGAGAAAGTGTATAAACAGGCAACCGAAAAATGCGGCGGTGTTGAGTTTAAAGTAGAAGGCTTAAAAGACGGCTACCGTGTTACGGTACGGGGAGATGAGGAGAGGATAAAGGAACAGCGCAGGGTTGCCTCTTCCTTTATGAACTTTACCCGGCAGGCTGATAAAGCCGGATGGTGGCTTCCGTGGCCGTTCCGCGTCCTGCTTCAATTATGGAGCCGGTATAAATAAGAAAGAAAAAGTACAGGAGCATGATAGGTTCACACTCCTGTAAAAGAATCGTTTGATTACTGATTTGCGATTTGGTGGTTTACTGCCTCCAGTACTTCTTCCGCCGTAAGCCCCTGTGCGTTAATAACGGGAGCTTTCGTAAGGGTGTTGGCAATCCCCATCATATTGTTGTCCTCTCCGGATATAACGCAGCATTCGCAATTTGCGATGCTTGTGTTGTCCATTGGTACGACCTGGAACCCGTTGTTTTGCAGGTGCTGTTTCACGTTGCCGAGCGTATTTTCAACAGCGATACGTGCCATGTGTTGTTCACCCCCTTTTTTTATTCGATGTTATTTTGAATCAATTAATAGAAAAGTATTCCTTCCAGCGTTTGTCGACAAGCTGAACAATGTCTTCCCGTGGAATAAGCTCGTCAGGATAAAAAGGCTTCATCCGGGCATCAATAATAATTGGGCCCGCAAACTCCACCTTGTTGTGGCGTAGAGAGCTTTTTGCATGAACGTCATGCGCCGGATCAAACCGGGTAAATGTCGTCCATAAGAAGGTAGTCTGATCAACGATTTGATCGACATCGTCCACAAGGAAAACGAGCGGCCAGTCCGCCAGCTGGTGCTGGGCAGATTGTACGAGCTTTTCAGCCAGCTGTTCGTCCGCAGCGTAATCGGCACCGGAGATGACAAGGCATCCTCCGCAATACACTTTTACCTTATCGATTTCCGGAATGGCACCGTTACTATATTCGCGCCGAAGCTCGCGAATCGGTTCGCCAATGCCCAGCATAATGGCTTTGCTGCCGTGGTTGAACTTGCGCCCGGTATAATCGAGCGTATCCATCGACGTATCATGGATGATGAGCAAATCCCGCTGCGGGTTAAACCGCTCAAGCACCGTTTCAAGGAAGCGCGCGAAGTTTTGCAAATTACACGGCACGTCGGTAAGCATTAAAAATTTCGTCAGCGTTAATTGGCCTTCCCCCATAATCCGGAAGGCGTTGGCAATCGCTTCCCTGTAATAGCTTTCACGAACGACAGCGCCCGTCAGTGAGTGGAAACCGGTCTCACCGTATGTCCACAAAGCTTTCACACCTGGCATAACGACCGGGAAAAGAGGAGAGAGCAAACGCTGCAAATATTCGCCGATAAAGTAGTCCTCCTGCCTCGGCTTGCCCACAACGGTAGCAGGGAAAATCGCGTCCTTGCGCCGATACATCTTCTTAATATTAAAAACAGGAAAGTCGTGGACCCATGAATAATAGCCATAATGGTCCCCGAACGGCCCTTCCGGATGGCGGATGTGCGGCGGTACCTCGCCGCAGAAGGCAAACTCCGCCTTGGCGACGAGAGCATGGGCATGATCCGGAATGCGGGCCATGTCCAGTTTTTCTCCCATTAAGAAGGAAGTGAAAAGAAGCTCCGGCAGCATTTCAGGGAGCGGGGCGATGGCTGAAGTAATGAGAGCGGGCGGCCCGCCGAGAAATACGGTTACAGGCAATGGCTGGTTTCGCTGCTCCGCCTCGTAGTGGTGGAAGCCGCCGCCCTTTTGTATCTGCCAGTGAATGCCGGTGCGGTTTTTTTCCTGCACCTGCATGCGGTACATCCCGAGGTTATGCTCCTTCGTTTCCGGATGTTCCGTGTAAACGAGAGGAAGGGTAAAGAAAGGACCGCCATCCAGCTGCCAGCCCGTAAGGACAGGGAGCTTGTGTAAATCGACGTCTTCTTCCCTTACCTGAAGCACGGGCGCCTTCGATGGGGAGACGGTTGTGAGCCCTGTTTTCGCTACATCGAGAAGCGGTGCCCGGTTCTCCCACAAAGCTTTCAATTTTGGAGGCATAAGCTTGTCCATCGATCCGATTAAATGCTTGACAAGGTTCTCCGGCCGGGGTCCGAAGGCCATGCTCACCCGGCGTTCGGAGCCAAAAAGGTTCGTTACAACCGGGAAAGAACTCCCTTTTACATTCGTAAATAGGAGAGCAGGGCCTTCTTCGTCGATGACCCGCCGGTGAATTTCGGGAATTTCAAGATTTGGATCAACCTGAGCGCTGATTTCAACGATATCTTCCTCTTTTCTCAGGGTATCCAGAAAGCTGCGTAAATCGCTGTGCATATGATTATTTCTCCTTGCATCGTGATTCTTTCTCTAGATTAAGTGTACATTACTTACACGCCTGTTGTATACGAAATGTGTTACCGTTCATACCATTTATCTGCCGGATCCCAGTCGGCTGCTTTCCAGCGCAGCACATCCGGTCTGGCCAGATGGATCGTTTCTTTCATAACCTCAAGCTGTTCACTCTCGGTTAACGGAGTGAAGGATTTGGCGATCGCTATGTTTTTCTCAAACTGCTCCATCGATTCCATTCCAAGAATCGAGCACGTAATCGGCAGTCCAAAGCTGTACCGCAGCGCCTGCTCATACCATGGCGCAAGCTTGCCGAGGGCCATCACCTTCATGCCAATGATGGCGGTGCCTTTCTCATTGGCTGTGGGGATAAATTCATGTACGAAGCTGTGGAAATGATGATCGACAATCGAAGTTGGGACCAGGGCGCTGTCAAATGGAAAACGGCGAATTCCTTCCAGCTGTACCTGGGGATTCGTATGGCCGCTAATGCTGATGTACTCAATGACTCCCTGCTCCTTTGCTTCCTGTGCCGCCTTCATTGCTCCGTCTTTGTCAAAGATTAGATCAAGCTCATCAAAGCCTATGATATTGTGCATTCGCCATTCCTGCACACGATCGGTCTGCAGGCGCTTGAGGCTTTCTTCAAGCAGGCGCCAGGCCCCGTCATATGTTCTTTCGTGCGTTTTTGTCGCAAGCCATACTTCATTTCTGCGGTTTGTGCCGGCGAGTGCCTTCCCTACTCTTTCCTCTGATTGGCCGTCAGAGTAGCTGGGCGCTGTGTCAAAATAGGTAATTCCTTCATCGATGGCGCGGTTGACGATTTGGATTGCTTCCTCTTCTGTGCAGTTATGTTCATCTACAATTCGTTGGGCTCCGAAGCCAAGGATAGGCAATTCATGCTCTGTTCTGCCAAATTTGTTTTTCTTCATCCCGAATCACTCCTTTATGTAGTAGTAGGCTGCCGCAAAACTCGATTGTGCAGCCACATGGGTCCTTGCTACATGGGTTATGTTATGATAATACTATACACAAATTAACAGGGAAGACAACGAAGGAGAGATATGCAGCCGTGGAATATAAGCTAGTTGCAATCGACATAGATGGAACGTTATTGAACGACCAGTACGAACTGACGGAGACGACTAAAGAAGCGCTGCGCAGAACGGAGGAAGAAGGAGTCAAGATTGTTCTATGCTCCGGCCGCGCTCCGCTGAGCGTGATCCCCATACTCGAAGAGGCGGGGATTGAAGGGTATTTCATTTCACACAATGGTGCCGTGACAACGCATTCCAAAACAAAGGAAATACTGTACGAAGCAGGCTTTTTTGCAGATTCACTTAAGGACATCATTCAGTATTGCCGTACATCGAATATCCATACGGACTTTTGTACCGCGTTCGACATGTATACAGAAAAGCTGGATGATGAAGAAGTGGTTAAAATGTATCAACAATACCATGCTGAGCCTAAGCTGGTTGAAGATGTGCTTGCGATGCAGGACAGGCTGGTGAAATTTACGCTTTTCGCGCCCGATGAGGTTCTCACGAAAGCGCATGCTGATTTTCAGGGAATGAACCTGCCTGTGCAGACGATTCGCAGCGGTCCTTACTATATTGATATTATTGAGAAAGCGACATCAAAAGGAACTGCACTAAGCAACCTGGCGAAACACCTCCAAATTCCGATGTCTCAAACGCTTGCAATTGGCAACTACTATAATGATCTTGAAATGATTAAGATGGCGGGAACAGGGGTGGCGGTCGCAAATGCACCGGATGATGTGAAGCAGCAGGCGGATTTAGTAGTCGCATCGAATAATGATAACGGTGTAGCCGAAGCGCTTGAACAGCTTGTTCTAAAGCAGAAAATAAAACAGTAGACTTAAAACCATATATTACTTGGAAGGGTGTAAAAAATGGTGGAGAGAAGCCGGTTGTTTTCTTTATCTTGCATTGCTCTTTTTCTGCTTCTGCTCTTTTTTGCAACAAGCTGTAGCAGCAGCGAAACATCCGAGACGCTGCGAAAACCTGTCCCGCTGAACGTATCATTTGTGGTAAGTCCTTCCGCTCCAAAAGCGGAGCAGCCTTCAACTATTTCTGTGCGGGTAGAGCAGGAGGGGAAGCCTGTAAACGACGCAGATGAGGTGAAATTTGAAGTCTGGAAAAAAGGAAGCGAGGACCATAGGATGGTACAGGCTGTTAAAACAACGGATGGAACGTATACAGCGCAGGAAACATTCAAAGCATCGGGTACTTACTGTATTATGTACCATGTTACTGCCCGCGATTTGCACAAGATGATAAAATATGAAGTCAGTGTTCAGAAATAAGTAAAAGGGGACACAAATAACGAGAAAGCGGGAAAGGCACATGCCTTTCCCACTGTTGTTCATAAGCACCGCGCATGTTAAACCTCTTCAATGGAAGCAAGGATTCTCATATGGGTCGCCATATACTGACTGTTAGTATACAACCGGAACCCCTGGTTTTCTATAAAGTCGAGGGTAAACGTTTCGGGATATAAATCCAGGATTTCCTTGTCGATACAATAGGTGTATCCATCCTCTTCTGTACATGTGCATGGACAAGACGCGTCGCCCTGGACCAGGGCGAATCTCATGGTCATGCTTCAGCCGCCTTCCATAATGCCGAGAATGAGCAAGCGCCGGCTGGCTACGGTCCTCTTAACTTCTTTTTTTGCGTTTTCTGTTATTCGAAGCAATCGATTCTCCTCTTTTCCAACTGATGCATTATTTTTATTGTTGTACCCATTATAAAAGAGGGGAATGTCCAAAAGCAAAAATGTGTTTTCATAGTGAATAACCAATTATCGTCTTGCGGTTCAAGGATAAATGATATACGATGCATATGATACAGAACAGAAACTGGCGCTGCGAATGTCTGTTCTATATATAAATAAGGAGATGACGTTATGCGTACAGAAGCAGTTAAGTCCAGTCCTACTTTCACTGACCCGATGGAAAAGCACTTCTATGAAATTATAAACATGATTGGGGAGAACCCTGAGCGAGAAGGATTACAGGATACTCCAAAGCGAATCGCCAAAATGTACCGCGAGATTTTCAGCGGGCTGCAGGAGGATCCGGCAGAAGTGCTCGGAAAAACATTTCCTGCTGAAGGCGCGAATGATATTGTCATCGTACAGGATATTCCTTTCTATAGCGTGTGTGAGCACCATTTTGTCCCCTTCTTTGGCAAAGTGCATATCGGGTATATTCCGGACGGGCGGATTGTTGGGTTGAGCAAATTTGCCCGCCTGGTTGATATTCTATCAAAGCGCCCTCAGGTGCAAGAGCGGATTACAAGTCAAATTGTCGATACTCTCGAAGAAGTTATCCGGCCTATTGGAGCCATTGCTATCGTGGAGGCCGAACATATGTGCATGACAATGCGGGGCATTAAAAAACCTGGAAGCAAGACAAGGACGATTGCCCGCCGCGGTGTGTTCGATGCGGACAACGGTGTGCAGGAAGAAAGATTTTTCCGTCTACTGGACAAGCAATAAGATTGATAATAGGAAAGACAGTCCCCCGCTTCAATTCCGCAGGGGGGCTGTCTTTTTTCTCACTCTATTTAATTGCGCATACAGGCTGTATATTTACTGCCTATGCGCGATGCTCAGCAGCTTCTAAATCAGCGGGAGTGGATGTTGAAGTATGATGCAGGCTTGATTGGCAGAATGGGCATTTATACTCCTTATCTAATTCTCCGCTGAAGAAGTGGTCATTGCAGTTGTTGCACACAAGATGGATCATTGTCTAGTCACCTCTGGAATATATTTACCTATTAAACTGTTGTATGTATAACTTATTACCCGACAACCTGGCAGGGTAAACATAGCAAGCAGCTTTTCAGGCAGTTATAACCTTCTATTACGTTTTAAGAGGGCAGGTGCCTATCTTTTCGTAAATGGCACCTGAGGGTGTCAGGGTAGAGCTGAAAAGGAAGACTTCATGCGCCGTCCATCCTATATTTTTTACATGCAAAGTATCAAGAATAGCCGTGTAGTTTTTCCCTTTTTCAGCTTCCCGACCGAGCGTGATGTGCGGGGAGTACGCCCGATCTTCTTTGTATAAACCTTGCTCCTCGAATGGCTCGGCAAGCTTCTTCTGTAAATTCAACAAGCCTCCTGATACATCCCCAATCCCTATCCAGATTACCCGGGGGGATTTTCTGTTTGGAAAAGCACCAAGTCCGTTAAGCTGAAGGGGAAAGGAGTGCAGCGAAGAACATACATCCTGCATGATTCCCTTTATAGCATCGACTTCAATTTCATTTTTTTCTCCCAGAAAGTGGAGTGTCAAATGCATGTTTTTTAACGATTGCCATTTCCGGCATTCTATTTGTTTTCGCAGTTCGGTCTGTATTCTTTGTACCTCTTCCAGTGCTTCAACAGGGAGTTCCAGTCCGGTAAAAATCCTCATGTAAGTACTCCTTCCGGTGATTGTATATGAGACGGATCATTTGTTCATTATGTTATACCAGCACAACGATTTCTATAATATGCTACACTGTTCTTAAATGTTTCAGACAGGGAGGGATCCATAGGTGACAGAAAAAATTGTACTGTTCCTGGGCGAGGTGGCTTTATTTACCCAGCTAACGGAAGAGGAACGGACAAAAATAGCGAGTGTTATGTCCTATCGGAAAGTAAAGAAAAAGGACATTTTGTTTTATGAAGGATTTCCCTGTACAGCGATTTATTTGCTCCAACACGGACGGGTAAAAGTATATAAAACGACGGAAGAAGGGAGGGAGCAAATTGTAAACATTCTGGTGGACAGTGATATGTTTCCCCATGTAGGCATGTTCGGCGGAAGCCCTTACCCTGCTACGGCAGAGGCGCTTGAGGATTCGTCCCTGTATTACATCAAGGTTCAAGAATTAACGGGAATGCTGGAAGGAAACCCGGCTCTCTGCATTCGCCTTCTGCAAATTCTGGAAGGAAAAATAAGGGGGCTGCAATCCCGGCTTACCGATGTGCTGAGTAAAGACATGAGAGAGAAAATTATAAATACGCTGCTTTCGCTGGCCCGTTCCAATGGCTCTAAGATACCTGAGGGCTACCGGATTGAGATGGAACTTACCCACCAGGATTTGGCCAGCATGGTGGGGACAACGAGGGAAACCGTAAGCAGAGTCATCAGCCAGTTGAAAAGAGAGGGAAAAGTTGAATTTGATTCCCATCAGGTTGTTATTCGGGACTAGGGCATAAAGGCACTAACAACATTCGACACGGTTCATCAAAACTGTCGAAAGAATAGTGTGTCCTCTGTATTTATTTTTATCCCCTTCTTTGAGATAATACAAATACTTTCTTACATAAAAAGGGGGCCAAGCTATTATGAAGGGAACAGAGAAGAAAACCGTTAAGAAGTGGTGGGTACTTCCTTTGATTTTCCTTATCTGGTGTGCTGTTTATACAGCGCTTACACTTTTGAAGCATCAAGATCCCCCGGATGATACCGTATCCGTTAACGAAACACGCATGGAAGTGAATGCCCCCTCCTCGCCCGTATACATATCTGATAATAAAGGAAAAAGCCTTCCAGCCCGCTGGTAGGTTTTTTCCTTTATTATCGAGTTATAGCCTGTCTTATTTCCGAATATACTCTATTCAGAGGGTGGTGGAAAGGACAAATGAATGCGTCTTTCTGGATAGGATTTCTAAATATTGTCATCATCGATATTGTACTAAGCGGGGATAATGCCGTTGTTATCGGAATGGCGAGCCGTAAATTGCCGCCGGAGCAGCGAAGAAAAGCTGTAATCTGGGGGACGGCAGGCGCAGTCGGACTTCGTGTGCTGCTTACCGGCCTTGCCACATGGGTACTGCTTATCCCTTATTTAAAGGCGGTCGGCGGCATGGTACTGGCCTGGATTGCCTTTAAACTGCTGGTTGGAGAAGGAGAAGCAGCCTCCGATATCAAAGCTGAAAATACCCTTTTATCTGCTGTGAAGACAATTATTGTTGCAGACTTTATCATGAGCCTTGATAATGTACTGGCCGTAGGAGGCGCAGCCCATGGGGACTTTGTTTTGCTGCTCTTTGGGCTTGGATTAAGCGTTCCACTTCTCATGGTAGGCAGCAGCTTTGTAGCCAGCCTTATGGATCGCTTGCCTGTCCTTGTTTATATAGGTGCCGGTATTCTTGCTTACACCGCCGGTTCCATGGTTATTTCAGAGGAGCCGGTACAACAGCATATTGCTCCCATTTATTATTTTCTGGATTGGCTTGTTCCCCTGGCTTTCACTGTTCTTGTTTTGCTGGCGGGGATGTGGTGGCGTAAAAGAACGTATGAATCGTACATTTAATCCTTCCAGCATTTACATGATGAAGCGCCGCATGGGATCCTCCAAATCGTGACATGATAAAGGTACACCAGGCGCTGGATGAACTGAAATATGAAATGGCTACTGAATTCGACGTCAATCTTGGAGCTGACCAGACTTTCCGGGCTAACGGTTCTGTAGGTGGAGAAGTGGTAAAACGTATGATTCAACTTGCCGAGCGTTAGCTTGGCGGCGGAAGTTTCTAAGCGACTTAATAGCTGGATATAAGGGGCAGCGGGCAACCGCTGCCTCCTTCATTTTAGTTTATCTTTCTCTCTTTTTTTAAAATGTCGAAAAAGAAAGGAGGAAAATGAGTGAAAATGAAGAATTATTATTTTAGTAAACGGTTTCAATAAAGATAAAATATTCGATAGGCTGGAGGAGACAAGTGATGGTAGAAACGCAGCTGCTGGCGCCTGAATACTACAACATGGTGAACGACATTGAAAGGTTCGCAAAAGACCCGGAAAAAACCGCTCTTCTATGGGAGAATGAAGCAGGGGATACAAAGCAGTTTACATACATGGAGTTGAGTAAGGCTTCCAATCGGCTTGCTAACGGCCTGCAGGAGCTCGGCATTCAAAAGGGAGATAAAATCATCATTATCCTTCCGAGAATCGAGGAGGCTTATATTAGCTATATGGCGGCATTGAAGCTTGGGGCTGTCATCCTTCCAGGATCTGAAATGCTGATGCCCAAGGATATCCTATACCGTGCGATACACTCGGAAGCGAAAGCGATTATTTCATTCCACGATTTGACGGATCGCATTAATGAAATCCGCAGCGACTGCCGTACGTTGAATACGTTTATCGTAGTTGGCGGGGAAAAAGAAGGCTGGACCCCTCTTGAACATGTAATTGAAAATAAGAGCGAGCAATTTGAAGTTGCAAATACACGCGCAGACGATATCGCATTCCTGAACTATACATCAGGCACGACCGGCAACCCCAAGGGAGTTATTCATACACACAGCTGGGCCTATGCACACCAGGCTGTTGCGGCGAAATTATGGCTCGGGGTAAACGAGGGGGATGTTGTGTGGGCAACCGCAGGTCCGGGATGGGCGAAATGGAACTGGAGCCCGTTTATTTCCGTTCTTGGTTCCGGGGCAGTCGGCCTTGCCTATCTCGGCAAATTCGACCCGAAGAAATACCTTTCCCTGCTGGAGAAACACAAAGTCAATGTTCTGTGCTGCACGCCAACCGAATACCGTATTATGGCAAAAGAAGACGGGCTTGATAACTACAATCTTGCATCCCTCCACAGCACGGTAAGTGCAGGCGAGCCGCTAAACCGCGAAGTGATTGACACGTTTAAAAAGTATTTTAATGCGACGGTACGCGATGGATACGGCCAGACGGAAAATTCGCTTATTGTCGGTACTCTAAAAGGGATGGAAGTCAAGCCGGGTTCGATGGGTAAGCCAACCCCCGGTAATCGAATTGCGATTATTGACGAAGACGGAAATCCGGTTAAGCAAGGTGAAGTGGGAGACATTGCTGTTCACCGCAGCGTACCTACCCTCTTTAAAGGGTATCTAAATGATCCGGAGCGGACAGCTACCGCATTCCGCGGGGAGTGGTACTTGACGGGGGACCAGGCAAAAGAAGATGAAGACGGCTATTACTTCTTCGAAGGACGTTCCGATGATATTATTATTAGCTCGGGCTATACGATTGGGCCGTTCGAAGTCGAGGATGCGCTCGTGAAGCACCCGGCTGTTAAAGAATGCGCCGTCGTTGCCAGTCCGGACCCGGTAAGGGGAAGTGTGGTAAAGGCATTTATTATTTTACGCGACTCCAGTACGGCTTCAGACGAACTGGTGAAGGAATTGCAGGAATACGTAAAGAGCATTACCGCTCCGTATAAATACCCCCGCCAAATTGAGTTCGTAGCTGAACTGCCGAAAACCACGTCAGGTAAAATCCGGCGTGTCGAGCTGAGGCAGCTCGAAAGGCAGCGTTCCGCACAGTAGGCGGATGAGCAAAAAAAAGGTCTCCGGGATTAGTTCCCGGAGACCTTTTTTGATTTGCTTTGTGCACTGTGCTCACCTTCACTGCGAGACAGTTCACTGTTTCTATACCCGTAGAGAGCGTATACTACAATTCCAATGAGGAACCAGACACCAAACCCCATCCAGGTTGTTTTAGGCAGGCTGTATACAAGGTAGCCGCAAAAAACAACAGCGAGAAGCGGAACCCACGGAACAAAAGGTACTTTAAATGAACGTGGAAGGTCCGGCTGCTTGTGTCTGAGAACAATAATCCCGAGCGATACGACAATGAAGGCGAACAGCGTTCCGATATTCGTTAGTTCGGCGAGTTTATCAAGCGGAACAAACCCTGCAAAAAAGGCACACAGTACCGCCGTTACCCAACTGCTTACAACCGGTACCTTTGTTTTCTGGTTTACCCTTGAGAGAACCTTAGGAAGCAGGCCGTCGCGGCTGATAGCGAAGAAGAGGCGGGTCTGGCCGTAAATCATAACAAGCAGTACGGTTGTAATTCCCAGAATGGCCCCCGCAGCGACAAATCCTGCAGCCCAGTCCTGATGAACAAAATTCAAAGCATAGGCAACCGGGTTGTCCACATTGAGCATTTTGTACGGGACCATTCCGGTTAAAATGAGAGAAACGATAATATAGAGCGCCGTACAAATAAGCAGGGAAGCGATAATCCCGATTGGCATATTGCGCTGCGGGTTCCGCACCTCTTCTGCGGCCGTGGATACAGCATCAAATCCGATATACGCAAAGAAAACGGTCGCTGCACCTGTAGCTACCCCGGAAAATCCGTTCGGCATAAACGGTACCCAGTTGTGAGGCTTGACGTACCAAACCCCCACCGCGATGAAGAGAAGAACAACGGCGATTTTAATAATAACCATAATATTGTTAAGCTTCGTTGATTCCTTAACTCCCCGGCTGAGAAGAAAAGTAATGATAAAAATAATCAGGATGGCAGGCAGATTAACGTATGTGCCTTTCACCGGATTGTATGCACCGGTTAACGCGGTTGGAAGGTGGATGCCGAATCCTGAGAGCAGACCCTGGAAATAACCCGACCAGCCGCTGGCAACCGCAGACGAGGCAAGCCCGTACTCAAGAATCAAATCCCATCCGAGTATCCATGCGATTAATTCGCCGAACACCGCATAGCTGTAAGTGTAGGCGCTACCCGATACGGGAACAGAAGAAGCAAACTCAGCGTAGCAGAGCGCCGCGAATACGCACGCCAATCCGGCCAGAATGAAAGATAAAATAAGGGCCGGTCCCGCGTGCTTGGCTGCGGCTACTCCGGTTAAAACAAAAATCCCGGTTCCGACAATGGCGCCAATGCCCAGCATCGTTAAATCGAAGGCACCAAGGGCTTTCTTAAGAGAAGTCTCCTTATTATCCAGGTGGGCGAGTAAGGAGGAGACGGATTTTTTACGTAAAAGATTCATTGCTACTATCTCCTTATTAGTTTTTTATTAACATTATTAAGCGGCGAAGGAGAAACGCTGTGCAACGTTAAAGTGAATGACGAAAAGAAATATTCTGAATACTGACGCGCGTTTTTCCTTCACTTCTGCATCACTGATATTTCTGAATTCTACATGATTTTTATTTGTGGGTAAAGTGAAAAAATGTACAGTAAATCATTTTAACTATTTAGATAATAGCGACAAAAAGAAAAAGCCTGCGTCATTGCAGGCTTTTTCTTTTACTTCACGTTAAATCGTGCGGTTTCTTTTCCATTCATTACAAGTAGAACTTGTGAAACCCCGCTTTCTTTTACCGCGATCGTTCTCATTTGTTCAAACCCTGAGGAAGAGGAACTGTTATCCAGTTTTACTTGATCGACATTAATTTTCAGCTGTTTTCCCGAACGCGTAATGACAATAATTTGGCCGTTATAGCCTGCGCTTTTTAAGTCATATGTAAACGTGATGTATAATTTGCCTTCCTTGTAGTAGGCAGCGAATTTATCAGGAAGATCCGTGCTTGCGCGCAGGCCGATATCTTCATAGGGAACAAGCTGTATAAAACGGTAAATGACAGCCGCGGCTTCTCCGCGGGTCAGAGAGGCTCTTGGGGCAAAAGATCCGTCGTTCTTTCCGCCAATCAAATTGATTTTATCGGCAATAACAACGTCATCTTTATAACCCGAAGAGATTTGGCCGGCATCTTTAAAAGGAATGTGATTTGTGCTAACAAGTGAGGAGAGATCGTCCCGGTATAGATAATTATATCCGTTGACGAGGTAGTGGGCCATCTCCTGGCGGGAGATTTTCCCTTCCCCGTGAAAAGCGCCGTGGTCATCAATAATGTTTGCTTTCTTTAAGCGGACCAGGTCGCTTGCGTAGTAGTCGGAGGAGTCCACGTCAGAGAAATATTTCCTTGCTTCTCCCGGCGAAGCGGATGTTTTTAAGTCTGACTTCATTGCTTTAGCCAGCATCGCTGCAAATTCACCTTTCGTTAACGGCTTATCTGGAGCGAATGTATTGCTGTCAATTCCATTAATAACGCCCTGGCTGGCCAGGCTGCGAATCTGGCTTTCCGCCCAGTGATCGCCGATATCATCGAACGACGGAGAGGCGGCGAAGGCGGACGAAAAAGGGGTAAACAGGCTGCCAGCAGTGATGAATGAGCCTAAGGCGATCGGAAGCCATTTTTTCTTCAACAATTTCACGTCCCTTGTTAAAAATAGGATCATTATGATATTTGTTTTGACTCCCTCCATGCTGGAAAGTTGCACAAAAAATAGAAAAAGGAAAAACAAGTGTTGTAAAACATCAACCGGTTTGATATTATAAAAAAGTCGCCGCTTGCTGGCAAGCCGGGTAAATACGACATGGAGAGTTACCCAAGTGGCTATAAGGGGCTCCCCTGCTAAGGGAGTAGACGGGTTAAACCGTGCGAGGGTTCGAATCCCTCACTCTCCGCCATAAGCATATGGCGGTGTAGCTCAGCTGGCTAGAGCGTACGGTTCATACCCGTAAGGTCGGGGGTTCGATCCCCTCCGCCGCTACCAATAGGGGCATAGTTTAACGGTAGAACAGAGGTCTCCAAAACCTCCAGTGTGGGTTCGATTCCTACTGCCCCTGCCAGTCTTATCAACAATGGCGGCCGTGGCGAAGTGGTGAACGCATCGGATTGTGGCTCCGACACTCGTGGGTTCGATTCCCATCGGTCGCCCCATTGTCTCAGTAGCTCAGTTGGATAGAGCAACGGCCTTCTAAGCCGTGTGTCGGGAGTTCGAATCTCTCCTGGGACGCCATTCTCATACATACAGCCTTTGTGATAAGTAAGCCCCTGTCCATGATTGGACGGGGGCTTTTGAATTTGGCGGGATGGGAGGAGGTAAAATTGTCCATACTACAAAATGGGAAAGGTGGATAAAGTATGGGCAGATCGTTTCTTCTTGCCATTATTTTACTTATAGTACTGATTATATTTATTATCCTCTGGTTTACATCCGTTCGCGTCCAAATCGTTTACAAACGGCAATCGGAAAACGATCTTATCGAGGTTGAAGTATCCGTCTGGAGAAGAATGCTCCGCTACCGTTTTACCGTTGATCTGCTGCAAATTCAAAGCCTATCCCAGGGAGTAAAGGTATCGCAGAAGGCGGACCTGCCGGCGGTCGGGGGCGATGGATTTGCTGGGAAACTGAGAGGTTTTCTGCCTTTCCGCTTGTTCAGAAAGATGCGGGAGCGCTTTGTAAAGCTTCTCCGTACCGTATACGACGCAAACAGTATTATGAAGTGGGTTTTTAAGCATATCAGGTGCGAGAAGTTTGAGTGGACAACAACTATCGGGCTTGGTGAGGCAGCAGCTACGGGAACGTTTACCGGGCTTATCTGGGGGATTAAAAGCGCAATGATTGCCGCCTTTGCGCATTACATAACGCTGCGGACCATTCCGCGCACACGGGTAATCCCTGATTTTGATTCGGAGCGCTTCGATGTTGATTTCCTCTGCATACTGCGTTTACGTCTCGGAAATACTATGGTTGCAGGCATTCGATTATTGTCTCATTATCTGCGTAGGGGGGCGTGAAACATCATGACAGAACATCCTATTAATGGCCTAATGAAAACGGCAATGGAAAACATTCGTGATATGGTTGATGTGAATACAATTATCGGTGACCCGGTAGAAACTCCGGACGGCAGTATCATTCTTCCGGTATCCAAAGTAGGGTTTGGTTTTGCTGCCGGCGGAAGTGAATTTGAAGCCGGTTCTGAAATGGGCGGGCAGAAAAGCAGTGGAGCAGAAGGCGGGAGCGGGAGACAGGGAATGCCATTTGGCGGCGGCAGCGGCGGTGGTATTTCGATTACACCGGTCGCTTTCCTTGTAGTCGGAAAAACCGGCATTCGTTCGATTTCTCTTCAAGGGCAGTCGCATCTGTATGAGAAAATGATGGATTTAGCACCCGCGGTGTTCGATAAAATTCAGTCGATGATTAAGCAAACAGGAACAAACAATGAAAACGGCACGACCAATGCGGCCTCAACCGGCGGTTTTACGGACGACACGCACTAAACGGTCGTCATAATTTGTAAAGGGAGCACGCCTCAAATGAGTGTGCTCCCTTTAATTTTGCGCTCATTATTCAGTTTTTCGCAATGACGATGAGCAGATCATTCGTTTCGATTGTTTCTCCGGCTTTGACGTGTATTTCCTTCACTGTGCCGGCAAACGGGGCTTGCATCGTTGTTTCCATCTTCATTGCTTCCGTAACAAGAATGTGCTCGCCTTTCTTTACTTTATCGCCTTTTTCCACCATAACCTTGAGGACTTTACCCGGCATGGATGCGCCGATTTGTCCCGGTTCTGCAGGATCCGCCTTCATGCGCTGAGCGACTGTGACCTTTGCTGAGACGTCGCGCACGCTAACCTCACGTGGCTGGCCGTTTAGTTCATAATAAACCGTTCGGGTGCCGTTAGGCCCGATTTCTCCGATGGAAACAAGCTTCACCATTAGCGTTTTTCCCTGCTCGATATTGACAGCGATTTCTTCTCCCAGGCGCAGTCCGTAGAAGAAAGTCGGCGTGTCGAGAACAGAAACACCACCGAATTCAAGCTGGCGCTCATGCATGTTCAGGAAGACCTGTGGATACATAACGTAGGAAAGCAGATCATAATCCGTTGCAGGACGCTCCAGCTTCTCTTCAAGCATAGTGGAGATCTCATCGAAATCCGCCGGCGGGAGCAACTCACCCGGTCTTGTTGTGAAGTAATCGCGGCCTTTCAGGACAATGCGCTGCAAATCCTCAGGGAATCCGCCGTACGGCTGTCCAAGGTAGCCCTGGAAGAAGGTAATCACGGATTCCGGAAAATCGATGCTCTGTCCTTTCGTATAAATGTCCTCTTCCGTCAGGTTATTTTGTACCATAAACAAGGCCATGTCACCGACGACTTTAGACGATGGCGTTACTTTTACGATGTCTCCGAACATATGGTTTACTTTAGTATACATTTGCTTAATTTCATCCCAGCGATCACCAAGTCCTACCCCCGCAGCCTGCTGCTGAAGGTTTGTGTACTGGCCGCCCGGCATTTCATGCTTGTACACTTCGGCATTGCTTGCTTTCATACCGGCTTCAAGCCCAGTATAGTACTGCCTGACATCTTCCCAGTAATCAGAGAGCTGCTGGAAGTTATCTGTATTCAGGCGCGTATTTCTTTCATCGTGCTCTAATGAGGTAATCAGAGCATTCAGGCTCGGCTGGGAGGTTAATCCTGACATCGAACTCAGGGCGACATCCACGATATCGACGCCGGCTTCGCTCGCCTTGAGCAGAAGGGCATTGCCGTTTCCGCTTGTATCATGGGTATGCAGGTGGATCGGAATTCCGATTTCTTCTTTAAGAGCCTTAATAAGCTGATATCCGGCATATGGCTTTAATAAGCCGGCCATGTCCTTTATAGCCAGGATGTGTGCCCCTGCTTTTTCCAATTCTTTGGCCAGATTGACATAATACTTGAGGTCATACTTATTGCGTTTCGGATCAAGAATATCACCTGTATAACAAATCGCCGCTTCAGCAATCATATTTGTTTCGCGGACCGATTCAATGGCAAGGCGCATCCCGTCTACCCAGTTCAGGCTGTCGAAAATACGGAAAATATCGATGCCCGATCTGGCCGATGTTTGGATAAATTTCTTAATCACATTGTCCGGGTAGTTCGTATAGCCAACGGCATTGGCACCGCGGAAAAGCATCTGGAACAGAACGTTAGGAATCTTTTCGCGAAGCTTTTCCAGACGTTCCCACGGATCTTCATTTAGGAAGCGCATGCTCGTATCGAAGGTGGCGCCTCCCCACATTTCCAGCGAGAAAAGCTCATGCCCAAGTTTGCCTGTCGCCTCGGCGATTTGCAGCAGATCGTATGTCCGAACGCGCGTAGCAAATAAAGATTGGTGAGCATCGCGGAACGTAGTGTCCGTAATAAGTAGCTTCTTCTGCCCTTGAATCCATTTGACGAGCCCGTCCGGCCCCTGCTCGTCTAAAATCTGCTTTGTTCCTGCCGGGTAGGGCTGTTTAATTGAGGTTTCAGGAATCCGTGGTGCGCTGAACGACGGCTTCTTGTCTGACTTTGCGAGGCCAGGGTGGCCGTTCACAATCGTTTGCCCGATGTAGGTTAAAATCTTTGTTCCGCGGTCGCGTTTTTTCGCGAATTCGAATAGTTCAGGTTTTGCATCAATAAAGGAAGTATCATACGTCCCGCTCAGGAAATCAGGGTGCTGCATGACATTTTCCAGGAAAGGAATGTTTGTCTTGACACCACGGATACGAAACTCCTTAAGGGTGCGCAGCATTTTCTTCGCTGCACGCTCAAAGGTAAGGGCATGGGTGGATACTTTTACGAGCAGTGAATCATAATGTGGTGTGATGATGGCCCCGGGTGCCCCAATGCCTGCATCAAGCCGTACGCCGAACCCGCTCGCGGAACGGTAGGCGAGAAGGCGGCCTGTATCCGGGAGGAAATTCTTCTCAGGGTCTTCTGTCGTAACCCGTGATTGAATCGCATAGCCGCGCATCTGCACACTTGATTGCGATGGAATTCCGATTTCCTTATCTTCCAGAGCATAGCCTTCCGCAATGCGAATTTGGGATTGGACGATATCGATACCGGTAATTAATTCGGTAATCGTATGCTCTACCTGAATCCGCGGGTTTACTTCAATAAAATAAAAGCTGCCGTCCGGGGCCACGAGGAACTCTACTGTCCCGGCATTGAGGTAGTTGGATGCCCGGGAAAGGCGAAGTGCTGCATCGCAAATATCTTCGCGCTGCCTTTCGGTCAGCGACAGGCTCGGTGCTACTTCGACAACCTTCTGGTGCCTGCGTTGAATGGAGCAATCCCGCTCAAAGAGGTGAACCGCATGGCCATGCTGGTCAGCGAGAATCTGAATTTCAATATGCTTTGGATTTTCGAGATACTTTTCGAGGTAAACAGCCGGATTGCCAAATGCTGATTTGGCTTCAGAGCGCGCTCTGTCCAGCGCTTCCTGAAGTTCCCCAGGTTTGCGTACGATCCGCATGCCGCGCCCGCCGCCGCCGGATACGCCCTTAATAATAATCGGATATCCGCTCTCCTTAGCAAACCGCAGCGCGTCTTCCAAGGTATATACAGGCTCGGGAGTTCCGGGGATAACCGGGATTCCGGCTTCAATCGCGATTTGTCTGGCCGTTACTTTGTCACCGAACATGCGAATGTGCTCGGATTTGGGCCCGATGAAAACGATGTTTTCTTCTTCACAACGCCCGGCAAATTGTTCGTTTTCCGACAAAAAGCCATAGCCGGGATGAATGGCGTCTACATCGTGCCGTTTCGCTACTTCGATAATTTTCTCAATGTCGAGATAAGCTTCGATGGGGCCTTTTCCTTCGCCGATGAGATAGGCTTCATCCGCTTTAAACCTGTGCAAAGAAACATTGTCCTGCTCGGAATAGACAGCAACCGTGCGAATGTCGAGCTCTGTGCACGCGCGAAAAATCCGAATGGCAATCTCTCCACGATTCGCCACCAAAACTTTCCTAAATCTTTTCACCTGGGCCATTCATATCTCCCTTTCTATACATGTTCTTTGGAATTGAAATCTATGTTAATAATAATAACATACGAATGAATATTCATAAGCTATAAAAATAAAGTAAAATGTAGAAATACGAAAGCTGTAACATCTTAAGTACAAGCACCGGCATAATATTAAGGTGGCAAAAAGGAATGGATTATATGAATAGCAAAAAATCGCAGGTTCTCCGGTTTGAGGTTCCACCGGCGGAAACAGAACACAATGTGCGCAGTTTTCTCCGCCAGGAACATGGAATATCACGAAGCCTGCTCGTCGAGCTGAAACATGTAAAGGGGATTCATTTAAACGGCCAGTCAACGTATCTTGATCATCCGCTCGCTGCGGGCGATGTAGTGGAGCTTCACCTGCCTGAAGAGGAGTCGGAAAATATTATACCCGAACCGATTTTCTTCCCGATTGTGTTTGAGGATGAAGATATCCTCGTCGTTAACAAGCCGTACGGCATGTGCGTGCATCCAACGATGCTGCACGGACAGGGAACCCTTGGCAACGGGGTTATCTACCATTGGAGACAGCAGGGCATTTCCCGAAAGTTTAGGCCGGTAAACAGGCTTGATAAAGATACATCCGGCCTGCTCATTATTGCGAAAAGCCAGTATGCCCACCAGCAAATGGCAATCGTGCAGCAGACGGGCGGAATCACCAGATATTATGAAGCATTCGTTCACGGCAGGATGCCGGAAGTAGCGGGAACAATTGATGCGCCGATAAAGCGCAAAGACGATTCTATAATGGAAAGAGTCGTAAGTGAAGGGGGGCAGTGGGCGCGGACTCATTATGAAGTACTTGCTGTATATGATTCGTTTACGCATGTCCGGCTGAAGCTGGACACCGGTCGCACGCATCAGATTCGTGTGCATATGAGCCACATCGGCCATCCGCTCCTTGGAGACGATATGTATGGGGGAACACGGGAGCAGATTGGAAGGCAGGCGCTCCATGCTAAAACATTGTCTTTTCCGCATCCACGCCATAAAAAAGAACTTTCTTTTGAGACGGCCCTGCCCGACGATATGGCGGCCGTGCTCAACGAACAAAAGTAATGGGGTAAGAAAAGAAACGCGATTAAAGAGCCGGTGAATTGTTTATTAATCACAAAGTGGCTCTTTTAATTTTTTTTTCAGAGACAAGTTATAAAATACAATTATACCTATGTAAATTACCTTAATTAGATAGAATATTTTGTTTCATTTTTGGCTTTAAAGTAAAACAGAACATGTTATAATAAATCTAATTGGCGTCGAATAGTTAAAAAAATAAAAAAAAAAATAAAGTGATAAGGGGAAAAATGATGCAGAAGAACAGTAGAAAATGGTTCGGGCTTCTTATTGTTGCTATGCTGGTGCTGCTCAGCGCCTGCAGTGGAAACAAGGAAGCTTCTAAGCCTGCGGAAGGTGCGAAAAGCGAAGCAGCTTCAGGGCAGGGGGAGATAAAGAAAGTAAAAATCGGAATCTCCCAGTATGTTGAGCATCCTGCTCTGGATGCAGCCCGGGAAGGGTTTTTAAAAGCATTAAAGGAGAATGGCTACGAACAAGGAAAAAATGTCGACATAGATATTAAGAACGCGCAGGCAGATAATGCGGCTGTTACAACTATTGCACAAACATTTGCAGGAGACAAGAAGGATTTGGTGCTTGCGATTGCAACGCCGAATGCGCAGGCTCTGGCACAGAATATTTCGGACACGCCGGTTCTCTTCACAGCAGTGTCTGACCCTGTAGGAGCCAAGCTGGTAGAAAGCCTTGACAAGCCTGGGAAAAATGTAACCGGGTTTTCCGATACGCCTCCGGATGCGATTCCGAATACAATCAAGTCAATTAAGGACTTCTTCCCTTCAGCAAAGAAGGTCGGTATTATTTACAACAGCGGGGAAGCGAATTCCGTTGCCAATGTAAAAGTAGCGAAGGACGAATTGCAGAAGCTTCAGTTAACGGCTGTAGATGCGACAGCAACGAATACAAGTGAAGTGAAGCAGGCAGCTGAATCGCTCATCGGCAAGGTCGAAGCGATTTACGTTCCGCAGGACAATACTGCGGTAACAGCTTTAAAGACGATTGTTGACGTGGCAAACAAAAACAAAATTCCTCTATTCGTAGGAGAGCTTGAGTCTGTTAAGGCCGGCGGCTTCTCGGGTGTTGGATTTGAGTATTCAGATATCGGCTATGATACCGGATTGATGGCGGTGAAAATTTTAAAGGAAGGTGCCAAACCGGGTGATTTAGCAGTTGGCTATCCGAAGAAGCTGAATCTTGTGATTAACAAAGAAGCGGCAAAGGCGCAGGGAATTGATGTAGATAAGCTCCCGAAAGCAGCACTGGATAAATGGAAGCCGGAGTTTATCGAGCAGAAGAAGTAACGAATGGAAGTGTTGGCAGGTCCTCCATATGGGGTGAAGCGGAACGATAGTTCGTTCCGCTTCGCGCTGGATACCTTCGCCCCTTCACTACAATAAACTACATCATCGGATGAGTGCAGGATGAAAGGAGGACCTTATGGTATGTCTGCTACAGCTTTCATAGGTTCAATTGAGTCAGGATTTATTTTCGCCATCATGGCGCTTGGTGTGTATTTAACGTTTCGTATTTTAGACTTTCCGGATTTGACGGTAGACGGGAGTTTCGCCACCGGAGGAGCCCTTTCCGCCACGATGATTGCAGCGGGTTTGGCTCCGTTTGTCTCTACCATTGCGGCGCTTTTCGCCGGGCTGCTCGTCGGAGCGCTCACAGGGATTTTGCATACAAAAGGGAAAATTAATGCCCTGCTGTCAGGGATTTTATCAATGATTGCTCTGTATTCGATTAATCTGCGAATTATGGGGAAAGCAAATGTGCCGCTGCTTGGCGACGATACGCTCATGTCCCAGATTAAAGATGTTACAGCTGCGTTGGGTGATTACGGTACATTGGTTGCCGTTGCAATTATCGCTTTTGTCATTAAATTCATTAGTGATTACTTCCTGCATACGGAAGTTGGTTTGTCTATCCGTGCAACGGGAAACAATGCGCGAATGATCCGGAGCTTTTCCACAAACACGGACAATACGATTATTCTTGGTCTGAGCATTTCAAATGGTTTGGTTGCCTTATCAGGTTCACTGTATGCCCAGTATCAGGGATTTGCAGATGTCTCTATGGGGATCGGGATGATTATCATCGGCCTGGCTTCCGTCATTATCGGGGAGGCGATTTTCGGCGATAAATCGATTAAGCGTGCAACCTTTGCAGTCATCGGTGGGGCGATTATTTATCGGCTGGTAGTTGCAATTGCCATGCAGGTCGGTCTGGCACCTTCCGATATGAAGCTAATGACTGCGTTGATTGTTATTGTTGCACTCATTATGCCTCGTTTATCATCCTGGTATAAGGAAAAGAAGCGCCGCACAGAACGGCGAAAGAACAGAATGGCATCACAGGAGCACGTAGGGATCGAGCAGGGCGAGGTGAAGCGGCATGCTTAAGTTAAATGATATTTATGTAGTTTTCAATGAAGGAACGGTAGATGAGAAAATCGCGTTAAACCATGTGAACCTTTCGCTCGAACCGGGTGACTTTGTTACGATTATAGGGAGCAACGGTGCGGGTAAGTCCACGCTGATGAATATTATTTCGGGTGTGCTAACACCTGATTACGGGACGGTAGAAATCGACGGGGCGACTCTGAATCATTTGCGTGAGCATCAGAGAGCACCGATAATCGGACGCGTGTTTCAGGATCCGATGGCCGGAACGGCTCCCGCTATGACGATTGAAGAGAATCTGGCGCTTGCCTATTCCCGTGATAAGAAGCGGACACTGAGACGGGGTGTAACGGCGAAACGTCGGGAAGAGTTTCGTGAATACCTTGCATCCCTTCACCTTGGGCTGGAAAACCGCCTGAGCGCGAAAGTCGGGCTTCTCTCCGGCGGGGAGCGGCAGGCGCTAAGTCTGCTGATGGCGACATTTACAAAGCCGAAGGTCCTCCTGCTGGATGAGCATACCGCTGCTCTTGACCCGGCGCGTGCGCAGCGCATAACGGAGCTTACGGAGGAAATTGTGTCCAGGCAGCAGCTGACGACGCTCATGGTAACGCACAATATGCAGCAGGCGCTTGATTTAGGGAATCGCTTGATTATGATGGATAAAGGATCTATTATTCTGGACGTCCGCCAGGAGGAGAAAAAGCAGCTGACGATTGAACGTCTCCTTAATGAATTCCAGCGTTTGCGCGGCGAGAAATTTGCCAGTGACCGGGCGGTTCTTGCCTAGAGGTCAAACCCAGTGTCTTAGAAGCACGTATTTATGTAAAAAAGGGGCTGTCACCCATTCGTCTAGTTAGACTTTTGGATCAGCTCCTTTTTTTTATGTCTTTCTTTATTTGAAATAATTTTCAATTTTTTAAATAATAATGAATCAGACATTATTTAACCCCCTTTCCTTGATAAGGATAACTAACCAATAATTTTGATATATACGAAAGTGATATACGCCTCCTGTATATTTATTTTGTTATATCAATATTTTTTGAAAGTAAAGAAAGGGGAAACAACATTGTCATCTTCAAGACCTTATTACCGCTATTTATCATTACTTATTTCTATTTGTTTATCTTTAGAATTTATCACCATACCGGTGGCGAACGCAGCCCCGAGTGAAGCGGAACGGGCACCCCAGAAAAATGTTCCCATCGTGGCCGATGTTGGTGAAATTCCAAATAAGCTTCCCAAAACCAAACTGGAGTTAACGAGTAAGCGGACGAAATATTCGACCCGCTATCTCAATCCGAACGGAACGTTTACGGAAGAAATTTTTAGTGAGCCTGAGTTTTATCAGGACAAAGCGGATAAAAAGTGGAAGAAGATTGATAACAATCTGAAAGCCAACACAAAAAAGAAGGGGAAACATAAGAACACGGCGAATGATTTTACGGCTTCTGTGGCCGATGAAGCCGATGGCACGGAGCTTGTTTCTGCCGAAAAGGATGGGAAAAGCCTGGCGCTTGTCCCGGTCCAGGCCAGTAAAGTAAAAGCGGAGATAAAAGGGAATGAAATTACATACCCAAGCCTATATCTAGAAGTCGATGCCCGTTACCATGTTTTAGGTGGCGCTGTAAAGGAAGATCTCATTCTTAATAGTGCTGCGGCACAAAACGCGTTTAGTTATGAAATAAAGCTGGACGGTCTAAAAGCGGCAACGGACAAAAAAGGAATGATCATCTTTACGGACAGTAAAGGGAAAGAACAATGGTTCTTTGCCAAGCCTTTTATGACGGATGCGAATGGAAAGCATTCCGATAAGGTCACTCTTTCCCTCCGGGAAGAAGGCGGGAAAACGTATGTAGACATCACTGCTGACCAAGCGTTCTTAAAGGATCCTGCAACCAAATTTCCGGTCACGATGGATCCGACGGTGAACAATTGGGATGTGCAGCGTGATAATTTTGTCAGTGGGAATTATCCTAACTCTTATTCGTCCAGCGATGCAAGCATGTATGCGGGATATGACAGTTTTTATGGTTGGACCCGTTCACTTTTAAAATTTTATCTGCCTGTGCTACCGAGTGACAGTAGTATCACCAATGCTTCTTTTAGTGCTTTTCAAACCAAGGCGTATACCACCAACACTTCCATTTCCCTTAGTCGCATAACAAGTGATTGGAACTCATACGTGGCATGGAATACCCAACCCACGATAAAAACGACTGCGGAATCAACGGTAACGAGTAATACATCAAATGGATACTGGCAGTGGGACATTACGCAGTTAGCGAAAGATTGGTACAACAACAGCCAGCCCAATTATGGGTTTATGTTGAAACAACAAAGCGAAACAGCTGCGTCCAATTGGGTATTCAACACGGTCAACAGCGGAACGAACACACTGCAATTGACCGTGAACTATACCGTCGACCCAATTGGAGTTGAAGATTTCTGGGGATACAGCCAGGACGGGGTCAACGTGGCGAACGGAAACCTCGTGGTGGATGGAACCGATGTCTCCACGCCGGGACGGGGCGTGCCGGTGAGTGTGAGCCGGGTGTATAACAGCCGCAAATCGGGCGTAGCAGGTATGTTTGGCTATGGGTGGAGCAGTAATGTCGAAGCCCGCCTCGCCGATGGAGGCACCGGACCGATTACCTTAATTGATGGGGATAATAATCGCCACATTTTCGGAGAAAACACAAGTGGAGGGTATATCGCTGCCGGGGGTGTTTATTTAACACTCGATAAAAATGCAGACGGAACCTATACCATTACCCAGAAAGACGGAACGAAAATCAATTTTAACACCAGCGGAAAAATCGCTTCCTTTGTGGATACCAATGGAAACACCACGACCCTGGGGTATGATGCCGCTGGAAAGTTAACCACTATCACCGATGCAACAAAGAGAATCACAACGATTTCGTATGGAACCAATGGGTACGTCTCCAGTATTGCCGATCCGGCCAACCGCACGACGAGCTATGCTTACGATGCGGCAGGAAATTTAATCACCGTTACCGGTCCGGCAGGAATGAGCACAACCCTTGCGTATGATGCCGCCCATAACCTGACAGGGGTTACGGATGCGCGCAACATTAAAACGACCCTTACGTATGATGCATCGGATCGGGTGGCGAGTGTCAGCCGCCCTATCACGGTGAACGGCGTGGTTCAAACGAGTACGACGAGCTACTCGTACGATACGGTAAATCGGGTTACGTCGGTTACGGATGGGGAAGGAAAACAGATCGATTACACGTACGATCCAAGTGACAGACTCACTCAAGTAACGGAAAATCCGCTGGATGCGGCAAACCAGGTGGTCACAAAGTATACGTATGACAATGAGAATAACTTGACTCAGGTCCTCGCTCCGAAAGGACAAGCCTACGTATACCAGTATGAAAAGGGGAAGGGAAACCTGACGATTGCCCAGCGTCCCGATATGAAACAAATTATCTACACCTACGATAATCAGAACAATGTAGTTTGGGGACAGGATTTCAACAACAACGTCAGTACATCGGATTATGATGCAAAAAACAATCAGACCGAATCCATTGACCCCGCGATGTCGGCGTCGGCAGACCGTTATGAGCCAAGCGGTCTTCTGGAGTATTCTACTGAGCCAATGTCTGCGGCAGATAACCTGGCGGTAAACACGAGTTTCGAATTAGGTTCCGCCACCTGGCCGGATCATTGGGACCAATTAACAGAGACGGGCAAAACAGCGACGTATGCCTGGTCGACGATTTCGAAGGTAGGAAATAAGTCGATTAGCATCTCCAATCCGACAGGGTGGGCGGTGGCTCGTTCCGACCAAATGGCTCTTTACACTCCGGGGGAGCAATATATCGTGAGCGGGTATGTAAAAACAGACAATACAACAGGCAAAGCCTCGTAAAAGTGGAGTTTTTGGACGATGCAGGTACATGGCTGGGGGAGAAACAGTCCTATCAGGTAAAAGGAACCCATGATTGGACACGGATTCAAACCGTTGTTGACAATGCACCGGCCAATACAAAAAAAATTAGAGTATCGGTCGGTCTTAACGCAGGTACCGGTACGGCCTACTTCGATGGCATTCAGCTGGAGAAGGGAAGCGTATTAAGCGCGTACAACCTGGTTGAAAACGCAGGCTTCGAACAAAAGATGGACGCCTGACAAGGAGCAGTACGCTAGCGCCTGCTGACGGGATCGATACAACCACGGGCTATGTGGGAAGCCAGTCATTTAAAATGGCAGGAGAACCCGCAAAGGATAAAAGTGTTTCCCAGCATATCCATCTATCTGGTGATGCAGCCACCCCCCTCACGCTGTCCGGCTGGTCAAAACAAGTGGCAGCAGACCCGAATGGCGGGGAGTACAGCATGAAAGTGGGGGTCAACTATACGGATGGAACTGTGGGCTGGTTTGTGAATAAATTCAACAAAAGCATAGCCGACTGGCAGCATGTGGCAGCGGACGTAAAACCGACCAAAGCGTTCAGCTCCATTGATGTTTATTACTGTTACTCTAATCAGGCTGGAACCGCCTGGTTTGATGCTATGCGTTTATCGCTAGGAGCTTCGGTTACGTACAACACGTATGAAACTACCGGGAACTATGTCAGCAGTGTGAAGGACCCGCTGGGAAACAACGTTTCCTATAGTTACGATGCTGTAGGGAACCCTCTCAGCTTCACCGATGAGAAGAAGCAAACCATCTCATACGGATACGATGCCCGGGATCTGCTTAGCAAAGTGACGGATGCGAAGCTGGGAGTGACGGGTTATGAACATGATGGGGCAGGCAACCTAACCAGGATGACAGATGCCAAAGCCAATGTGACCAGCTATGCGTACAATGAGAACAACCAGGTTTCCAAAATGACCAACCCCTTAAACCAGGTAACTCAATTTGGGTATGATAAGAATGGAAATATGACAAAGCTGATTTCACCAAAAGGCGATAGGGTATCCTCTACCTATAATGCCCTTGACTGGATGGATAGCCTGTCCATCAATGGGGTTAAAAAATGGGGATTGGCCTATGACGCCAATGGAAATATGACTTCCGTTACGGATGCGGCTGGAAAAACAACGACATACACATACGACAGCAACGATCGTATGACCAAAAAAGCAGAAGGGACGGCCAACACGCTTGATTATCAGTTGGATGAAAACGGGAATCCAACGAAGATCACCGCAACCGCAGGGACAGCTCCAGCCATAACCACAGAGTACACCTATGATCAATTGAATCAGGTGACCTCTCTGTCCCGGAATGGAGTCAACCAGGCCAAGTTTGTGTATGACGAGCGGGGGAATGTCATCTCCATCAGAGGAAAACCAGCTTACCCAGGTAAAAGATGCCACTGGAGCCGTCATTGCTTCCTTCACTTATGACCATGAGGGGAAACGGGCGAGTATAATAACTTCAGCTGGAACGGTTAACTTTCATTACAGCGGAGACAAGGTCCTTTATGAGACAGATGCGAGCAATAATATTATTGCCGAATATACCTGGGATGCGGAGGGGAAACCTGCTTCCATCACCAAAGGCGGAGCAACCTACTACTATCATGTCAACGGTCATGGGGATGTAACCTCGTTAACCGATAGTAATGGAAATACCGTTGCCCAGTATCAATATGATTCCTTTGGCAATATTACCTCTCAAACAGGGGCTATGGCTTCTTCGAATCCGTACCGTTATGCAGGATACCGATATGATGAGAGTACGGGGATGTATTACCTCATGGCCCGCTACTACGATCCGAGCATCGGTCGATTTATTACCGAGGATACGTATAAAGGACATGGTGATGCCCCACTTTCCTTGAATGGTTACACATATGTTCATAACAACCCTGTAAACAATATCGATAGCACAGGAAATTGGTGTGAGTCGTATATTGGAAAGCATTTGATGTATGCTCATCCAGGGCATTGCACCAACAAAAAAAATAATCATAATGAAACACCTGATGCTGCCCACAACGGCTCCTGGATAGTTAATAAGGGTAAACCTTATCAAAGATATTGGCTAAATAGAGATACTGTACATGAAGACTTCGGATTCGAAATGGATTTGATGATGGCACTTACACCAAGAGGTGGTCAAGTATCAACTGTTGCTAAGGCAATAAAAATCTGGTTAGGACCTGGTGCTAAATGGATTGTAAATAAAGCTGGGGACAAAGTCTTTATGTCAAAAGATGGTACAAAAAGGGTTAGATTTGATATAAAAAACCCCTCACCTCATCAGAGTCCTCATGGTCACATTGAAGAGTTAATAAATGGAAAATGGGTAAAATCAGGACAAATTTATCCTAAAGATGTTCCTCATAAATAATAAAAACATATAAGGGAAGGTGAAAATTTTGAGATTACTTGACAATGATACAAGCAAATCTTTAAGAAATGTAATATTATATTTAAAATTAGAAGAAGCCAATGAATTAAAAGCTGATTTAGAAAGATTGATTGATAGCTTCGGAAATAATGAACATGTTCATATCAATGACTTGAATTTTAATCATGAAATTACCGTAGTACTTTATAACGAAAGCAATCTTAAAGGATTTGATGAGCGTTCAATAAAACTTATTAAAGAAGATTTATAAATTAATAAAAAGGTCACAGTGCCCATTCACCCAGGAAGAAAGATTCTTGGTGATTACTAAAATAATGTATAAAAAAGGGGGGATGGATATGTTTCAAAAAGATGGATTCAAATTTTACGAGGATATAGGTAGTAATTTTATTTTTATAGAAGATAACAAATTAGATAATTGTATAGAATATATTATCAAAAAAGACATTCGTTCTATCTTTGTTAATGATGATTATTATCGAAAACAAAATATTGAGATGACGTAAAATATTTTGTGTAAAGGAATTTCACCAAAATTTGGTGTCTTTCAAGCAATAAAAAAGTAGGGTATTC
>NZ_BBWZ01000023.1 GCF_001015055.1 Aneurinibacillus tyrosinisolvens
TTATACACCTTCCATTCTCCATCTTTTTTCATCCCTCCCATGGTAACCAGCATATGAATATGGGGATTGAAATTAATGCGAGAGCCAAACGTATGTAAACCAGCAATAATGCCGGGTACCACTTTACATTTCTTTTTGAACCATTCCTGTATGAGTTTCACTGCTTCATCCATGAAAGGTTTCAGCATCTCACGATGCTAAAAAAAGATATTTCTCAATCCTTCATCTATCGTAAAAATCACATGTCGGTGGCTTACTTGAAGCATATCTTCCGCCATGAGGCGCCCCCACTCTTCAGTTTCTCCATTAGAGCAACTCGTACAGAATCTCCCCTTACAACGGAAGGCTATCTTTCGGACATCATGGCACCCTTCGCATACAAAGAGTTTAAAGCCGTTCTCATATGTACCACATGTCCGAAATTTATCGACTTCTTTTATCACATTGGCACGCACGCGGTTTCCGTGCTTTTCAACAAATCGGTCCCAATGCTGATGCTCAACGAAAAAGATATACTTCAAAATATTGATCTCCATTTTTTCATTTTACAATGAATGCAAAGAGAAAGGGACCTATCGGTCCCCACCCCAAGTCACTTTATCACTTTAAAGTGACATATAGTTTCTTATACGATAAAAAAGCTATAAATACCCTTTTGAAATCAAGGATACTAAACCTTTTTTCTGTGACATTTTAAATTGAAATCATATGATAACTTAAGATGAAAAGTGTGACAAAATTGAATAAAATCGATACGACGAGTGTCGGATTACCTTTCCAATAACTGCTCTATAGTTAAACTTTTAGCTAGAATCCGTAGAAGGTCAACATTCAATGCCCATGCCGAGCGCACATAAAAACATCCAATCTTGATTAAGACTGGATGTTTTGTAAGTTTGAAGCATAACTTTGCCGTTTTGATTTTGAAGCATAACCTTGCCAAAACGGCAAGGTTATGCTTCAAGTAACAATGAGTTGAGAGCTAAGGATTTTTGATTCATTCCTGAAAATTGAGCATTCTATCGCATCCAACCCATCCTGAAATATATGAATTCCATACCGCACTTCCTTCCGCGTTTCTTAAGCAAAAGTTAATACCAGGTCTAGTGAACATTGAAGCACCTATAGTCTGTCTACTATAATGCCGATCTGCGAGTGCAACACACGCCTTATCTCCTTTATGAGTCTCAAGCCAATGACCATGTGCCAGCTCTTCAAAATGAATCGCATATTGTGTCATGTTCGATTGCCTGCAATTTCTAAGAAAATTAAAAGCTCGATGTCTTTTGTATCAGGAAGCTCCCCATCCACAACCAAAACACCATTTTTAGCACCTTCTAGTAAAAGCCTACCGCCAACCAAGTCCTCATTGAATAAAAGACAGTGAACGGCAGAAGTTTGATTATTCCCATTGGTATCAATGGCTTTTAAGCCGCTCTCTACATCGTAATTTAGTGAAGCAAATTCCACGCCCGCATCCACAACCACGTTAAAATCAACTTTCGAATTCGTAACCTTGATTAACTTAACATCGTTGCCTAATTTTATTTGTATAAACTTTTTCAATGTTTCCATCGACACAGATTCTATCATTTTTCTCTCCTCCATCATGGTCTTTTCAGTTTTATTACCTTCTTATTCCATTATGTTCAATTGTATATATGTAGTCAAAAAACACAAAGTAGACGAACTTCTCCATATAGGAAAAACAAAAACAGCCTATCGGTGTAGTTAACCGCGGCTGCTTTGACTGTCCCAGCTTATTGAGAACCCTTATTGCTATACCAATATTCAAAAATAATTATTATGTAAGCCAGATGCATGCCTATTTTCAAGAGATAGAACAAGGTATCAATTCAAATTCTAAATGGATATCAAATGGTATTTCCTTGTATTCAAGATATAAAACATAGGAGGGATTTTTCTCCTTGTAGTAAATAGAACACTTTACTGCTTTATGAATATGAATCCATACTTGATTTTCCAATCCGATGCTTAATTCTTGTTCACTCTCGTAAAGAAGCTCGAAAAACGAGAAGGTCTGTTTTTCCTCTAATCCTTCTTTCCAAACTTTGATGAACGTAATGGTAGTATCCTCTTGTAGTATCGGACGTAATATGTTATGCAATCTAGGTATGGAAGGATGAATAGCTTCTTCTATGATAGGCTTCACCTGTGTTTGAAAAGCCAGCAGAGCGATTTCATTAGCAGCACGTTCAAGGCTGTCTCTATCCTCATACAAACCAGCAATCCACTTTTCTTCGTGGTCTAAATGAATATCATTCCTGTGTGGCTCCATTAAAATCCGATGGATTTGATCACGAACTTTATAAGATGATTTAATCACTGACTCATCGTAAGGGATAATCTCTCCTTCATACGGATAAATATTACCGTTGAAATCACGATGAATTGAATATTCCTGAAATGTATCTTCGGTTTTCCATATACACAAGTCAGGATTAGGTCCTTTTTTTCCGCCCCAGCCAGGCATAGGAGGCCTTAGCACCGAGCGAATGCGTACCATTGCCCAAAATACCCGTTTTGACCGAATCCATTTTTGCTCTTCTTCGGCCGGTTCTACTAACTCTACTAATTCTGCCACGTATGCACCATTGTCATAAGCCTCATACATTACAAGTTTATTCATATGCTTCTTGGCTTCTGTTCGGTTCATAATCATCCCCCCTTACCATTACCTATTATTCCTAATTTTCAAGAAGAGTAGACTTTCTCCTGCTATGAAATAAAAAACAGGGATACTTTTTATGTATCCCCATCGAAACTTTTTTGTATTTAATTTATTATACTCTCCATCTAATAATGGCGGTTGAACTTTCCTTCTTTAAACTCACGTATCCAACGGTAAACAATTATACTGCTTAAGTGATATTGTCTAGCAATCTCACTTTTGCAACTTGATTTAATCGCCTCCTTCGCTACTTTGGTTTTAAATTCGAGGGGATAGTACTTTTTCATGTCCAATCCTCCTTCATTATTCAACCGGTTATTTACGTTTGGCTTCACTTTGAAGCTGTTTTAGGGACTCTTTTCTCATTACATCTTGATTTTTTATCTTCTGATTTTCTGCTTGCTGAATGATTCCTGGTTGGGCAACCGTTTGTTGAATGGTTGCGTATAATTTCCCATTCTTATCCCTCAAACCGCCATCCTTATATTGCCATAAATCACCTTTTTTACCGGTTATATAAACAATATCCTTTTTCATGTCATATGAAACAACTGAAATGTCTATATCCTGTGTAGGAAGCAGCTGCAAGCCGGTTGAGAAGGTATACTTATATATTTCGTTTTCCTGGTCATTTTTGGCATGAATTTAGAAAAACTCAAGATAAGGAGAGAAAAACACTTCTTGTGCCTGTCTTTTGGTCCCTTCCCACTCGTGCACCATGAGCGGCACTTTATGCTCCAATTGAAACAAATATAATTCCTGCTTATTTTCTTTTTCTATCACGTATAGCAGAGTGTTGGACTCACCAAGCCACTCCATATATTTCACTTTACCATCAGCCTGTCTCAGTAAGGTACCGTTACCATCTTGAACGACCAGCTCCTCTTCTTTATCGGATGCCAGTCTAATATAAGCAATAGCGGTATGATTGGGCGTGAGTTTATATTGAATAGCATCTTTAGGGATAGAGACTTTTTTAACAGGTGCAGCAGTAGGCTTTGGAAGAACCTTTCCCTCTGCATGTACAATATTGCCCCGTTGTACGTCTGGTGGTTTGAGAAAGTCATCAAGTTGTTGTAACCCTACAAATTGGATTACAGTGACACCTAAAACGACACTCGCCCAAAATGAAGTTCTCTTTTTGAATGGTTTTTTAATCGGCATGGTCTATACTCCTATCCACGATAAACGCGGTTGCAACATACCGTTCTCCAAGCGGATTAGATGGTGGTACGAGAAATTCATTTTTATAATAAAGCTCCGTGCTATAACCCCCATCGAGATTGGCCGCAATTACCGCCCCGTTATCCAGCATGATTTTTTGGCAATCAAGTAAGGACGCACCGACACCATTTTTCCCTCTTCCGGATATGGCGAGAAGCAGAATAGCTCCATCTTTTCTTTGCCCGATAACGGATCGGGGGGCTACTCCCCAGGAACCGTCACGATCAGTTAAATAAGGCGTTCCATCTTTTACTAGCTGAGGACCGAATGAGATAGCTTCCTTTACTTTCAGCGTCATTAAGTCCTGGTATGAATACTTTCCAACGATAAGCGCCCCCGCGTCGGTTAGCCCAATCACAGGCTGCTTTCCATCCGTACTACCCGTAATGTATTTTCCGTGTGAAATGGTTATACCCATAGGGATTCCACCTGTGCCTTTTCCTTTCACATCGTAGAACCCCCCAGCATTCAAGCCAGCTACAGCACTATCTTCTTTAACCATTTGACTTACTGTTTGTCCTACATTATTGATATGCTTTGTCACAGTAATGTGCAGGCGCTTTGGGTCTTTAACAACAAGTAAACTTCCATTATATTTTTTTGTTGAAAGAGGGATGACTTGGATTCCGTTATCGTGAACGGCGGAGAAATTATTGATTTTCATACTTCCTTCACTGACCTTATCCATTGTGACTGGTTTGTACTTTGCCAGAGCAGCCGGAGTATAGAAATATTCAGCGTACCAGGGGTGGCGACTGGTGAGAACGGCCCCTATTACGGTGCTTCTCACATTTTCATATGGTCCATATAGAACAAGTGCAACCGATGAAATAAATACATAGATGAAAAATATTAAACCTGAACCTACTTTTCGCCAGTATCTCTTGATAGTCCTAAGCAAAAAGGGTGCTGCTTTTTGCAATTTACAACTCTCCTTTTCTATGTTGTTTTTCTCTTATATTTGTCGGAATTTTTTTGGTAAATTTTAGAACAATGAGCCTGATATATGATTTTAAGCAAGGCTATCGCCCTATTTTTGTGTCCATTTTTAAAAAAAATGACGAAAATTGTCGATAATAATAATAGCTGGTATAAAATGATTACAGTTAGATGGAATGCGACGAGAATCCCATGCACCTTTCTGCCACCTTTTTACGTCATAAATATGAAGCATTCGCTAGCTTAACTTTTGGTTTACACAGAAAGGAGTTATTCTAAAAATGAACTTAGTAGAACAAACATCCACTGTAACGATTGATGATGGTGAAGAAAAAAAATCTGCTGTTTACAACAAAGTACACATCGAAAATGAAGATGAAATTGTAATTACTTACACATTTGTCGGGGAACTATCAGCTCCAAGTTTATAAAAGACCAATGGACCATAACATGGTCATCATAACAAGGCTTACTGCTGCTAAATCTAGTAATCCAAATGACAAAGAAATTAATATGCGTTTAAAAAACGTTTTTATTTAGATTTTGCATTTGTTTTAAATCCTCCCCTTTAACGTTTAATACATGAAATAACATTAAAAAAACCACACAAAGCGTCTAAAAAGACGTTTGTGTGGTTCTTCCACGCGGCAACAAGATGAAAATTTCAGGCGTTTATTCAAGATATTTTCATATTAACATGCCATTTCCAGATATTCAAGGTTAGGTAGACATTTACCCAGAATAATATTTGAACACAGCGCCGAACCCCCAAGTGTTAGTTTTGTCATGTATAAAAAATAGGAAATAAATAGCAACCAACGATAAAAAGCCACGAGTATCGCGACTGCGTGGCTTTTTAAGCATTTTTTTGAATTTAAACTGGACTATTTTTTGGTTTTAATTGAACTTTTCTGATTCATAGAGAGCATTTTCATAGAATCAAAAACCACCTTTTTAATATTGTGGAATAGGAAGTGAGCTTGTTAAAAGCCTCGTATCTGAATAAGTAGCAAGGAAATGCTGATTAAAGATTCGAGCTGCTTCACCGACGATTGTATACCCTTGAAGTTGGTTCGTTAACCTGGCCTTTTCATATAGGAATATAGCTCTCTGTACGGAATCCGGATAACTTTCTAAGTGTTCGAGCGCTCTATCAAGATACATTTCTTCTTGTGCTGGATCTTTCAAAAAATCTTTAGCTATACGTGCATACATCGCATAAATTTGAGCCCATAAAAGATCGTCCTTTAGGTTTCTATCTTGGGCGATGGAATATGATAATAGCACAAAACGTCTGCATGTGTTGTAATCTTTTTCTACGTAGGCAATTTGAGATAACTTAATTAATGTATCAATGTTCTGTTTTTCGAAATCACTGATTTCCCTTGTTGAATTACTTAAAGCCTGTATATTTGAGTTTAATTCATTTGCAATTTTTTGTCCGACATTCACAAGGAAATCCGCGATGGACGAATTCTCTTTTCTATAGATGTAATATTGACAATAAAGTACCTTTGTCCAATTTAAAATATCATTTGTCCTAAAAAATGCTTCGGCTAAATCTTCCAGTGTTTTTTTGATATTTCTCGAATACATTCCTGCTTGAATTTCAATAATGGAACTAAGCAAAGTATAGAGGTTTAATGACTCTGGTTCACAATATCGAATGGCTTGATATATACATTCTCTAGCGTATTGAAAATTATTTAAATAGCAATGAAAAAGAGCTGCATTATAGTATGTAATCGCACGTTCTCTTTTGAATTCTGCATTTACATTTAATAAATAATCTATGGTTTGCTCAGATATTTCAGCAGCATCAGCGACTTTCAAATTTTTATAAGAAATGTAAGCTAAAGCATTATAAGCTCTAATTTTAATTTCCTGATCAAAAAAGGATATAGTTTTTTCATTGATAATCTGATTCAGATATGTAGTCGCGTCATTATATTGTTCTTGGTGAATGTGAAATTGCGCCCAGGCAAAAAGAAAATATAGTTTCATACTTGGGGTACTTGCGATATCCGTTCGAGCTTCTTCTAAACTGGTTTTAGCCGCATGAAATAACCCTGTTTGAATATTAAACAAAGCAGTCACAATATTTGATTTTATTTTTTCTATATCAGGTTCTTCCGGTAATATTTCTTTTTTATCAATGCCTAATCGTATGCAAATCTGCTCTAAATCTTTGTCATCCAAGTTAGATGTTCCTCTTTCGATTCCACTATATTTACCCGAGGAGAACAAACCGTCCCATACATCTTTTTGTGTTAGTCCTTTTTTCTTTCGTATATCTCGAATTCGTCGTCCTATCTCTGCTTGATTAATAGTAATATCCACATTTTTACCCCTTTGAACCCAATTCTACGATGATATTCTACATATATGGCTTCAATTATTCATAACAACCTATATATAGTTGATTAATCTAGTAGGTGTGTTTTTATTTTACACCGTATCATAAATAGTATGTGTGTTTTTATTTTACATTGTATAACAAAGATTGGACTACAGATAGACTTTAATTTCAACAATTTTTACCATTATAATTTATAAATATGAAAATTCGATGAGGAACCGTTGAGAATACGAAAAAAAATCAAAAATTAAAAAAAGATCCCTTAACAATAAGTTAAGGGATCTACTTAATTTATAAATAGCGACTTCCACCCAATTCGATATGCTTATAAAGTCTGACTACATCTTCATCAGCCAATCTACATTCTATGCGAGCCTGTGTCTTAGCAAACGCATGAATGTTGCTACCTACTCGGTGGTAAATCCGATCCCCCTCCTCATTGACTAGCTTACGCATTGGAAGGTTCGCACTTACGGCACCCTCTAACAAAATTGATAATGTAGCAAGTTCAATTGAGGCTTCCTGTCTTGTCATATTAAGGAATGTAATTCTTTCCGCTTCTTTCGTTAAACCTGTAGACTCAATTAATTTTTGTGTTTCCGGGTATTTTGAAAAATCAAATGTATTCATGTTTCTTTTTCCTCCCCTTCTGATACGATTTATATATTTCAGTATGAGGGATTACAAACTACTTTTGCAAAAAATCAGAAGCGGAGATTTTATTTCACAACCACATGTTTCTTGATATGATTCACTACCCTTTCAATTTCCTTATCACTGACAAAAGCAGATTGAAGCCTTATCATCGGCTGCGTATTCGAGACATATAGCATGTCACCCTGCCCAAGCAATTCATTGGCACCCCTGGCATCAATAATCGTGACTGAATCAGCTGAGGAGGATACAGAGAAGGCAACGCGTGTGGGCAAGTTAGCCTTAATCGTCGGTGATAACACGGCTTTTGTCGGGCGTTGTGTAGCTACAATGAGATGGATACCACCCGCCCTTCCCAACTGAGCTAGACGCTGGATAGAATGCTCGGTTTCTGCTGCGGATACCATTAACAAATCTGCCAGCTCGTCTAATACAATGACAAAATACGGGATAGCATCATCAGGATGAAGGGCATTATAAGTCCCAATATTTCTTACTCCTGCTTTGGCAAGAATTTCATAACGATGTTCCATCTCTTGTTCCGCTTTTTTTAACATGACAGCTGCACGACGCGGATCGGTGACAATCGGTGTGATAAGATGGGGCAGTCCTTCATAACTGGATAGCTCCACTTTCTTAGGATCTACCATGAGCATTTTCATCTGTTCTGGCGAATTACTATACAGAAGAGATACGATAATGCTATTAACGAACACGCTCTTCCCGCTGCCGGTACTACCTGCGACCAGAACGTGAGGCATCTGTGCTAAATTGGCGAAAACAGGATTTCCCATGACATCAAGCCCCATTGGGAAAAAAAGCTCTTTTCTTTTGGCTAGATATTCCCGATTTTCAAGCATCGAACGCAATTGTACCGTTTGCGGTTCTTTATTTGGTATCTCTATCCCTACTGTTCGCCTTCCAGGGATAGGGACGCGAAGAGACAACTGACGGGCTTCCAATATCATCATTAAATGGCTCTCTAGTCCGTTGTACTTTTTAATATTAAAGCCCGGTTCCGGAAGAATCTCGTACCTCGTAATACGTGGCCCACGGGTCACATCAACGACCTTACCAGGTACTTTCAACATCTGTAATTCCTTCTCAATCAAACGGAACGTAGCTTTTGAAACATCTTCATTAATGACTTCTGGTAGTGGCTTATCGAGTAAGGAAAGAGGTAACAGGAGATTAGACAGTTTAGGAAATCTCCATGTCAGTTTACCGTTCTCCTCCATTTGTAATACGGCATCAAAAGTAGAGTCTTTGTCTTTTGATTTAAAGCCTTGTTTTAGTTTTGTTTGTCCTTCGGACAGGAGTAAGCGCACATCATCTTCCGTAATCTGAACACCGAGTAACGACTTGCTTATCCAAAAATTACAGGATGGATAACCGCTACATCCATAGAGCTTTTTCTTATCCACTACCTCATTATTGCAGGAAGGACATAGCCCCAAAGGCTTTTTATCCTCTGCCACTTCCTGTCCAACGGTTTGATTTGAATTAGCTTCCGATGACTCTAATGTTACCGCATTTTCTTGAATGCTATTTTTCGGCTTAGCCAGTGGTGAGCTTTCTACCGGTTTTGTACTGTTGTTTTGATTCTTATTTTCTTGGTTGTTTTCTTGTTGGGGCCCTTTATCTTTATCCTTTTTAGATTTCAAATCTACCGGTCGATATATCGGAATCCCATCTTTATTAGCAATGGCCTTATGAACAATTTCATGGATAAATACGGCAAGCTCTTCTAAGAACTGTTCCCGTGTAAATTCCCCCTTTTCAATCTCCTCAAGCTTTTGTTCCCAGCGTGCGGTCAGTTCAACAGATGCCAGGGGAGAATCATGGAGAACTTGTATTAAAAACCGTCCTTTATCAGTTAGGAATACCGTATTAGATTCAATCTTAATGTATTTTCTATCGCAGATGGATTGGATTAAACTAGCAAATGTAGCGGGCGTACCTAAACTGGTTGCCCTCATTATTTTTTCATAATCCCCATCGTTTTCTTCTGTATTCTCCCCGGTCAACTGAATGGAACCCGCTTGTTTCATGAGACGAATGAGATCCGCTTCAATATAACGAGGCTTTGCTTTTGTCATGCAATCTTTCTTTTCTGTATCACTAACAATTCCACTCTCATTTACTGAAACAACCGGCAAAAATACACTTTCATTTTCATCCTTTTCGTCAGATGAATAGAGGGCTTTCCATCCTTCGGATACCACCTGGCGCCCTGTTGACTTAAATGTGAATTGTCCCTCAACGAGCGTAACAATCTTTGTATCTTTATAGAGGGCATTCGGGTAGTAGGCTGCCAATACACGACGAACGATTAAGTCATAAATTTTCCGCTGGTCAGGAGGTAATTTGTCTATGTCAGGATAAACTTCGGTCATTAACAAGGCATAGTGATCGCCTATTTTAGAGGCGTCCGTATATCGCGAATCTTTGCTAATATCCCTTAATGACTCAGGGACGAAAGAAGCGTATTCCACAGTGGAACGGAGCCCTTCTACGATAGAAGGAAGCATAGCCGCTTCGTGTTCGGAAATGTGTACATAGTCAGTTCGAGGATAGGAAATATACCCAGCTAAGTACAGCTGCTCTAAGGCTTCAAGTATAGCATGGGAAGATAGTTTATACCTTTTATTAGCCTCTTGTTGAATGGAAGCAAGGCAATAGAATTGTGGAGGCTTATAGGCCTTTTCTTCTTCCAGAACATTCGAAACTACCGCTTGTTTACCTTTTAAAAACGTGGCAAATCTTGCTGCCATTTCTTTGTTATCGATCCGATCCACATCACCCTGGAACCATTTCCCACGGTATGCCTTGTTATTTATATTGAAATCTAAATAAACCTCATAATAAGGAGTGGATACATGATTTTCCATTTCCATTTCCCTTTGATAGATTAGATTGACGAGAGGGGTCTGACAGCGGCCGATGCTGAAAACTTCCCCTTTGCCTTCCGTTTTTTCACCAATAAGAAGAGTATAAAGCCGGCTTGCCGTCATACCTATAATCCAATCACTTGACGAACGAGCGACACCGCACTCATAAAGCCCTTGTCTAGCTGTACCAGGCAATAAGTTTTGGAAGGCTTTAGTTACAGCATCTTTGGTTAAAGAACTGGTCCACAAGCGCTCTACGGGCTTCTTATTGCCTGCCAGCATGAGTATCCACCTTGCTATAAGCTCCCCTTCACGACCCGGGTCTGAACCTATAATAATACCTGTTACACGCGGATTGCGAATCAATTTCTTAAGCTCATGGAATCGTTTGCTTTTGCTTTTTGTGACCTTATATTTCATCGGTTTAGGAAGAATCGGTAATGTCTCAAGCTTCCATGCTTTGTACGCTTCACTATGCTCTTCCGGTGTAGCAATACCAATAAGATGCCCCTGCGCCCATGAAATAAAGAGTCCGGACGGTGCAACCGGGCAAGGCGGCACCTCGAAGTAATCGCCTTTATCCTGTACTCCTTGAAAGGCAGCGGCGTATTTAACGGCCTGATCTTTCTTCTCACTCAGCACCAATTTACACATGTTATACGGCTTCCTCCTTCTTTAATTCTTACTAGTTCCTGTTAACAACTTCTTAATTTCCTCTGAATTGATTCGTTTTGAACGAATAATGACTTTTGATTCACACTCTATTTCGCCCAATTGATGTAGGAATTTTAACGTTTCCTCCATTTCTCCGCTAGATTCAAGGATGATAATATCTGGATTCAAATGTTGTATTTGTAGAAATGCTTCCGCTTCCTTTCCTTTTTCAAGCAAGATGATATGAAAACCCTCGTTTAAGGATTTTGAAATAAGCACTTTCATGTCACACGCATTATCTACGCGAATGGATATCATCCTTACCTCCAATTAGAATGGAAAAAGGGAAGCCACCCTCCTCCACGCCGCAACCCAACAGTCCTGTTGGGTCGGCGTGTTCGAAGGTACTTCCCTCTTTCTGGAATATAGCGGTCTATACTTCAAATTTTATTAATTTTTTATAGGGAGTACAATACGTCTGAACCAATCTGTTTAAATAAACAATTTGGTCAACCCTCTTGACTTTTCCTCTCCTTTATCTTCCTGCCCATTTTTCTACCCCTGCTTAACTAATCTAAACAAGCGAAGAGGCCGGAACCGAAGTGCCGACCTCCCATTGTAAATTAAAAAGGTAGTGGCGGTAACGGAATGGCTTTAGCAGCCGCCGCTTCTGCCGGTAGTGTTATTGTGGTGGCGTTATATCCGCTTACGGATAAATTTTGATTCACACTCAGTTTTTTGAAATAGCGACTATCCTTTGGCACAAGACTTATAGTAAAATTCGTTCCTTTTGTTAGGAACGTTTTCGGATCAATGGTTAATTTTCCGTTAAGGACAATGCTTCCAGATACGGTCTTGAACACAGAGAGAATATCCTTTGGCACACCAACACTTTCAAGCATTTTAATTGCATCTACGGAAGAAATAGCACCGCTATAGGTAAATTCTCCGTTTCCTTTATAGACCAGGGATAGAGTCTTAAGAAGGTTAGGTTGAAGGAACATCGGTGAATTCCTTAAGGATTCTACAACGACATTGTTACCCGCTTGTTTTTGTACCCAAGAGTATTTACCAGGAACAAGAGGAAGCTTAATATACTGCTTGTTGTTCATATAATAGTTTTCAATGGACACAGGCTCTTTTATTTGCTTTCCATTCGAGTAATTGACAGCTACCTTCGTATACATGTTGCCAGGAGCTTGAAAAGCAGTCTGGAATGTTCCTTTTGTATTATTAACGGCCCCTTTGATTTTTGAGAAAGCAGTCGAAAATAAACCGGTAGAGGTGGTCGGCGCATCAAGTGTAACGGAAAATTGACCATTTGCCCGCATAGATTTAACCGACTGTACTTTAACTACATTCTTTTGCAATTGGTTTACTATTGTTGATTTAGACAGCGAAGCTAATTGAATCGGTTTTGTCATTTCAGTCTTTTGTTCAGCTGCCATTGCCATTGTTGGACTTAATAAGAGGCAAGCACTTAATAACGAAGTCATCATTTTATGTTTCAATTGATTCACCATCCATATTTTTGTAAGTACCTCAATTATAAGGTTAGGCGTTGAACTGAACAAAAAAATCTTAGATATTTTTAATAGAGAAAAATCATGGAAAAGACAACCCCATGCTCTTAGACCGATTTATGCTTGAGAATAAAATTTAACGATTAAATCATCTACTTTTTGACTAATGATTAGAACATCAGGATGTAACAAGTTTTTTTTATTTTTAAGAAACGTTTCGATTAACAGATTCTTCATTCCCTCTATTTGAGAGGTATTTACCATGCTCATATCGCTCCGCTTTCCTTTTGATAAAGTGTGTGATAAAAGGGATTGTATTTGCAGATCATTGCCATGCAGCTACATTATAACCAGTGCGGGTCACATAACCCTCATGCTGATAAATCCCTATTTTCTTCTTCATTGCTTCTGCTTCAAGTTTTTTTAATTCAGGCAGCATTTTAGCATCAGGGAACGTAAAAGCTACCCGAGCAAGACCCTTCTTCACTAGCTCTTCCTCAAGTGTGGTTCCGTTGACATGTATGTAAGCCAATAGGCGTCCATATTTGTCTTTCTCGTTTTTACCGTCGAACTCGAGTTCAACCTTTTTTCCATCGAGTAATTTATGCGTAAAAGCACTGCTCTCTTTACCTAATGGCTGGGGGGTAGGAGCCTTTTTAGAAGGCTGGCTTTCAGGTGAGTCAATAAGAAGAGCGCGAATTGTCTGTGTCCCGCGCCCCTCTACTCTTGCCTTAATGGTGTCGCCATCCACCGCTTTTAAAACGGTGGCGGATACATGCCCTCCACTTGCATAGCCGTACTCTTTACCAACCGCTCCGGATATAATTCCTACTGCCTGGTCAACTTGTGCATCTGCATTGAGTATTTTATCAACTTGCTCGACCTTACCTTTTAAGTCCGTACCGGCAACTGCATCTACAATACCAGCAGCTCTTGATACTTTATCCGTTGCTTCTACTTGAGATACCGCACCAGGAGGAGTATTTTCTACTGTACCAGGCGCATATTCCTTTGGTTGATTACAACCGCTGAGAAGAAGAACCGTTGCTATGACTCCAAAAAACCTTATCTTTTTCATTTCTACCCTCCTAAGTGCGTACCTTTCTTATTTTGTGAGCAGACCGACAACAATCATAATGGCCGCTGCTGCCATTATCATATATTGAATTCGTTTCTTATCTTTCGGCTTATTCGGTTTGCCAGCTTCCCCACGTTGATCCTTATGGAACTCCTTCATCAAACTGCTGAATTTGTTTTTCATAATAAAAACCCTCCTAAAAGATTTAAAAATTGACCAGATAACGAGAAAAACAAAAAAGGCAGAAGCTCCGCGCGGGCATAACTAAATAAGACTAGTTATGTCCGGCAGTGCTTCTGCCTGTGTTTTCCGTATTTGGTTATTCTCCGAATAGATTAGCATAGAAACAATCTTAATGCAATAGTCCTATTTCGTTAGTTTTCATTCTAGTTAAGATAAGAAATACAAAAGAGTAACCTCCATTTTACAAAGTTAGATAGGATGCCTTAATTCTTTGCTAGTCCTTCGATGATTTTATAAATAACAGGCAATTGTCCTTCCTTATCCTCAAAATCTACTTTAGCTGCATGCGTTTGGATGGCATTCAGCATCATATCCGCCATCACTTGCGGTAATTGTATGAGTGCATGATGTTGACCTTTATAATATTCAGGAATCGAAACAGGACCACTTGAAAACTTCTCAACATCGGATAAGCTTGCTAGGATTTGATGCGGCATTTGATTACCAGGGCTAAGGTAAAACAGCAAATGAGGAACCTTTCTAATCAGTTTTCCCATGAACCGTCGAACCTGTGAAATTTCATACAGTTCCTCGGGTACATCATTCCATCCATCTATCGATAGCATTATGGACGAAAAACCTTTATCTTCCCTCTTGTCCATCTCAGCTAATTCTTTTAGGAGCCTATCAAATTTGTTATGTATGACTTCAGCTTTTTGAAGTTGAAACAACAGAATATCCGTACCTTCCATCATAATTCTACCCCGATTAAACTGCCACTCCTGACTCATACCGACCCTCCTGTGCATTGGCACCAGTTCATTATAATTTCAGAACCGTTCGTTAATTTTATAATAGCATATCCAAAAACAGTATGTTGTAAACTTTTGCTAGATAAGCCAGTCAAGAGGACAAGAAAAAAGCCTGCGAATTAACTGCTTTTTCGCGGGCTTTCTCGTTTCTTTTTTTGGCTATGAGGAATACCATATTGAAATTATCTATTTTATAGAATGTATTCAAGGAGTGAAAATATTGCTAGTGCAGTTGGGACTAGGCACCAATTGTTTTCCATAATCATAAAACATTAATTCCAATACCCGATAGATTATTTGATGATATTACCGAACGGAACTTTTTTTTTCGCATAAAGAGCAACCTTCCTTAAATTGGAGGTTAACTGGAACCACAGGAGATTCATAACCGATAGGCGGCTTTCCATCGTGGTCAGTCATTAAGATTCCTGTAAAGGTTAACGATTTCGGTTTGCCGGTAGCGCCTTTAAACAGAACAGGAAAGGTTGATTCTAACTGTTTTTCATCCAGCCATGATACTAGCGGCTGCTCATAAATTCCTTTGTCTGTTTTTAATACTGCTTTTGCTGTTTTGGCAAGTTCAGTTTGATACATTTCAGATTTTTGAAGCTGTTTCGCATGAAAGGTAAGGGCGATCCCATCCTTTTTCTGCCCCGCTTTTATAGAATCAATAAGAAAGACTTCATTTTGATAGCGTGCGTTCAATGACGAAGTGGGTCCGTCTGAGGTTGCCTTTTGGACATTTTGTAATTGCGGAAGTCCCAGGCTAGCTTGAGAGGATTGCCCCCCTACCGCTTGACTACCGATGACTAGTGCAAGCGCAGCCACAGCTCCGTAAATTAATCGTTCCATTACCAAATGACCCCCTTAGATATCTGATTTAGAGCTGTATGAGATAGAAGAGAAGCTTCCCCATCCCATTCAACATAACGATAGCCTTGCTCCACATAATGTTTCTCTTTTTCATCCAATCGATAATGATAATCTTCATTTCTCATACCCGCAACTTCTACAACGGTATAAGGAGTTGTATCAAGCAACATCATGTCTGGACGTGCATCAAGGAAATACTGAGTCAGGTTTCCTACGAGTGGTTTTTCAAACTTACGGTCAGTCAGAAGTAAATGAGCAATCATTTGTTCCTCATAAGAAGATTCAACCGGAATCATGCTTTGCTCTTCGGCCGGCACAAAGATTAATTCTTTATCCACTAACTTGCCCGTTTTCCCATCAAAATCCCGCCAGAGAACCCAGTAGCCAAAGTCAGTATCAACCCGAGTAGTTGTTGCGTTTTTGAAAATGGATTCAAAAACAGTCAGATTACACACGAAAGATTTATCATCGAGGGATAACAAGGGAATGGTCATGATATTTTTACTTCCCTCTTTGTAGTAAGGCACATATTCACTGTTACGGTTACTTCCCCATCCGATGACAAGCTGGTGCTTTCTAAAATCATATTTACGGACCGATGCGGTCTTTTTCAGCACTCCATCTACCTTTGCGTGTGTACGAGCCAGGAACAGGGAGTCCTTTATCCATTTGCCATTGATTTTGGTACGCGTTCCTGCTTTATAAAGCCTGCCTCCAATGTTCCTCAGTTCACCAGGATTAAACCTATTAATGTTCATTTCTTGTAGAAGGGTGGAAAAGAGTATACGCAGACTGGCTTGACCTTTTGTCCCTTGTGAGCCGGTGTTGGTTCGGGTAGATAGGGAAATCACCCTGCGTTCTTCAATGGATGGCAGTTCATCCTTCTTCTTTTTTTGCGGGGCTGCTTCTTTTAAGGTACAAGAAATCACATCTTCATCATCAATAATGATCCCTTTTTTTCTAAGCATCCCTTTATAACCTTCATCCCCGGAGTTATAACGACAGGAGAAGGAATGTAGAATATCCTTTTTTCGATTAGAAGCATTATTGGCGATAAAGTATGTCCTGGATTCCTTCTTGTATTTCACATGAAGGATCGGAGCAATTCCTACTCCTTCTTGGCATAAGCAGATAATTCGGGCCTTTTTTTGATGCCAGGCTGCCAGAAGCTCGACCAGCTCTTTTTCACTCTTTTTATCAAAGTCGTCAAATACCTCATGCTTGACCATGAATCTTGCCTCTTTGATTTGTGCAGTGTCAGTCACATAAAATCCCTCCTCAACGCAAAAAGAGGAATCACCACTAAGGAACCTGTAAATAGGCTCTTAGAGGTGCTTCCTCCGCGTTTTCGATATCAAGTTTGTTATTTAGATTCTACTATATTTTGTTAACAGATTCAACGATTCCCTCATTTTTAATGGTAGAAAGTACATGGCTGTCTAGATTATCGGTATCAATCGTTTGATTAAATTGAAAGGAGATCACTAATTCTTCATCTGTCTCCCTGATTTCTTTCTTGTACTCACTTAGAGAAGCTTCATTTGTTTGTGTATAGATGTAACTGCTTTTCATCTTAGTCCCTCCCATAATTTTGAGTTAGTTATACGTGAATGAATTCAATGATAGTTGGTCAATTTCTATGGAAATGATTTTACAGATATCTACCCTCTTCTATAATTTTACAGAGAAAGAGAGGAAGATTCAAAAAATCAAGGAAGTAAAATAAGCTTATGTACTATGACCATTTTACTGCGATGCAATTTCATCACAAGCGCAAAATTTGCACCATACTGGTAATAAATACCTAAATTTTTCTTTTTAAGCAATAAAAAAGACCAGTTTAATAGACTGGCCGGTTGCACTACTCGCTCCTAGTCATCCAAGTGCCCAGATACAGATGACTATTCATCGCTTCCTTCATATGCGACTTTAGAATTACAATCACTCACACTAAACAATTTAAAAACATTATATAGGATAAAATAGACTATATGCAATGGGAAGATGTTTATTGACTGAATTTTTTTTAAAATATTTTCTGAAATCTTACGATAAATGTTTCGTTGACTTATAGCATTCTTCTTAAAATACCAAAAATGAAGAGAGGACCGGCTAAGCCTAAAACCCACATCATAGATGTAAACAACATATTTAAAGCATCTGGCACGACAGACATATCCTTTTCGGTATTCTGCTGGACCGGTGAAAGGTTTGAATTCGTTGCCATTAATTGTTCTACTTGCGGGAGCAATTTCCCACAATCCTGATCCCCTGCTAATAAATCATCCACATCACAATCGCTTCCATCATCATTTACATATAAGACACGATTTTCATATGTACCATCCGAGGCATCGGTTAAAATGCTCGTCAATAACGCTGTTGATATGATTTGATTAGTAAGTTGATTTTTTGGTGCACCAGCTGGTTTTGTTGCATTGGGCTTTTGCTGCTTTCCCTGTTGTGGGGGAGTTTTCCCTTGTGTTATGACTGTAGAAGTGGAGCCCAGTTTAGGACTTGATACTGATGGTTTTACGGTTGTTCCGGCCGATATTGGTGAAGTAGACCGCGGTGAGGTTGATATAGAAGTACTGATGCGCGGTGCCGGTGAGGGTGTGCTTATTCGAGGAGTGGAACTAATACTAATACTCGGCCTCGATGACGAAATACTCACGCCTGCTGCTTCTACACTGGTTATCGAACCGCAGAAAAGAGCTCCAGCTACTATGACCATTGGCAATAACTTTTTCAAAAGGGGTCCTCTCTTTCTGAAATTAGGTAAAAAATAAAGCAAGCAGAAGGAATTTCACCTAATCCACTCACTTTTATCCTGGCTTATCATTCCTCTTTTTCTAAAAATGAAATCGAATTCGGATCTGTTTCCGCTGGTAGACCTAAACGTTTTCTTGCTTCTACAAAAGCGGCACTGTTGACATGTCCTCGAATTGCTTCTTGCAATTCTTCCGCCTCCTTTTGAGCTTGTACTTTCTCTTCCGGAGTTCCATTTCTGAGTTTACCCAGTACCAGGATTTGTTTTTCCAAAAGAATAGCGATATCCAATTGATTTAAGTCTGTTACAGTAGGTTTTTGATTGTTTTCATCTGCTTGCAGCATCCGTATACCCCCTAGAGATTTTAATATTTCAAGCATACAAGGTAATTTTTTAACCTGCAAATTTTACAAGGGTATTTATGCTAATCGATTTCTTATCTATAGGAAGGATTAAAAAGGTTTATTCGGAATTACAACTCTCAGATACATTGTGTATCCTTATGTTATTTAGAGCATTTCAACATTATTTACCAGAAATGGCTTCACCATTAAATATCTTATACCCTTTGAAATAGCTGACATCAAAGACTGGCTCGTCGAAAGAACCAAAGTAAGTATAGATTATAGTTACATCGGTGTCTGGTCCATATTGATAATCGTAGTATGCGGGGACTTTTCCACCAAAGTTTCCTCCAAACTTAGCAACAACATCCCCATCTTTTTTCACCAACACACCCCAATTAGGCGGAAGATTGTTCACGATAGGGAACCTTAGTTTTCCACCAGAAGGATTCAGATTAAGTACCGTATTACCAATAGCTGTACCTAAACGCTTAATCGTGGCTTGGTCAACCATATTTGATTGAGTAACCGCAACAACTCCGGATACAGTATTCCGCAAAACAGACGAAGATGAAGGAGCAGAAGGTACTTGGCTCATGTCATCAGAAACTTTCGATGGAGATGCCGGACGAGTAGCCAGTGATGTTAATCCATGCTCAGTCAGTGTTTTCACGAACGAAATAGCTTCCGCACGAGTCAATACATCGTTTTCTGCATAACCAGATACGGTCGCTGACGTTTTCCCTGCGGACAATCCTTTTGCTAACAGGTAACGAATCGCAGTGTCTCCGGAATAGTTGTAACCGAAGGCTCCGGCCACAATTTCAGCTACGTGTGTACGCGTCATTTTCACAGAATCACGCTGTTGATTGTTTAGAGCCAACAGCGGGTAATTCTTTTGCTTTGCTATGTTGTAAACCGGGTCTGCCCAATGACTTGTCCCTTTTGAAAGGTTCTTTTCAAACGCATTTACAAGCATAGCTAAGAATTCAGCCTCACTTACGGTCTTAGCTGGCTTAAAAGTTCTATCTGAATAGCCAGAAACGACACTGTTTTCTACTCCCCACTGAATCGCACGGTACGCCCAAAAGCTTGAAGATATGTCCATAAATACTTGTCCATTTACTTGTACTACCGTGTCAGTAGATTGTGTAGTCGCTGCCATGACAGGTGAAGTCGTTGATACAGCAAGCGGCATTGCCAATGATGCAGCCAGAAAAGCTGTTAAAAGTTTTTTGTTCCTCATGTCATTCCCCCTGAGTTTTTCTGCATCCATCAAATGTACCTAATACAATGTTTTTGTAGGATAAAAGTTTGATAATATCTATATCGGTAACGGAGTCTACACAATTTAAGAAATGTTCAAATATGGGAAACTTATATGAAAAATTTGAAGGAAAATGGTAAAATGCAGGTTTGATTTATTCGTTTACATATCCCGAAAATAAAAATCAACAAAGGACTCCAAGCGTTCACCTCTTTTACGCCCATCATGAGCATTTGATGTAGATAAGGGAGGAAACAAAGATGACAACCATAAACATAACTCCGAGATAAAGATACCGTAATTCCGGAACGCCCCAAATAATTTGAACTGCTAAAATAAAAGAGTCTACCAGCAAATCTATCACCTGCCATAAACATTTTTCAAATACGAATGGATTTCCTTATATATACATTTAGCTTGTACCTTTATAGTAGATGAAAAACAAAATAAAGATCGCTCCGATAGACAAGGCAGTTAGGAAGGAAAACCTTGCTACTGGAACCGCCCAAAGGATTTCAATAGGTACACCAAAAGGTCTATGCAGCACGTTATCTCTTCCCCTTCCGCAATAGTATATAAACATCCACAATACCAAATAGAGCAAAGACGAGGACCCAGCCTAGTACCTCTAAATGTTCAAAATCCATTGGCATGCAAATCCCCTCCTTTCTTTGATATTCGGTCCAACTGATACGGTAAATCACTGGATAGTTGATGGTTAATTCCTGCCCGCCATCATTTCACGAAACACCATCACGCTATTGTCCCTCTCAAGGAACTGTCCTGCGAAATACACGCAGGATAAGAGGCCGCAAAGACCGAGAAACATAGCGAACATAAAGGCATAAACTCTGATTCGATTCTTCTCCACCTACTCCACCACCTTTACGATGAACAGCATCGAGTACACGACCATATAGCCAAAGGGAATCGATAGAATCGGAGAAGCAATAAATAGATACCGGGCTACACGGGATATGACTATATTTTGTTCTACTCGCCCTACTCGATAAAGCAGGGCAGCACCCATGCACAGAATCGTGGTAAAACCCATGCACAGAATGAAATATGAAGAATTCACAACAACACACCTTTCCTATCCCGCTGCCCGATTTACATTGCTCTCTTCCTACACATTGCGGTCAAACGCACGCAGAACAGACCGAAGAAAAAGAATCACTTCCCCCATTTCATGCTCTACGTCTTGCGCCTTGAGCTCCACTATCTGTAGCCCACGGTCTGTAATCTCAAAAAAGCGACGGGACCGTTTTTTATCATCATCCCATTTGGAATGGATCCACTCATTTTCTACTTCCAGCCGGTGCATGACATCGTAAAAATGACCATGTGACGGTTTCCAGCCGTAAGTTTCGCCTATTTCATTCTGAATGTCTTTCGCAATCATCCTTTTAACAGGCTCACTACGGAGACGAGCATGATGTTCTTCTCGAAGCCGAGTTAAAGCGAAGTAGGCAATAATATTAAACACATTGGCAATTCGACCAAAGAAGCGGCGATCCGCCGTGGAGATTGGCTTTATCTCTGGCTTGTTTCCACGCCGGTTAATGTCATATCGTATCACCGATGCCTGGTTAAGCAGCGATGAAAAAGAGGGGTAATACTTGTCATAGGCCACTTTATACTCCGCTCGCCCTTTTTCGGTAATCTCGTACAGTTTCTTTTGTGCATCCTTGCCGACAAATCTAATGAAGCCCACTTGCTCCATCTCCGCCAGGCGTTCATAAAAGTGTTTCCTTGAGAACTTCTTGCCCGCAATTTCCCCTTTTAGGGAATCATACAAGGGGAGAGCGGAAGAAGGGCCATAGGACAGCTCTTGCAGCACGGCATACAAAATCAACTTGCCATAATTCACGCCTAACTTTTGCAACGACAGTACGGGGGATTTTTCATCCGTATCCAAAATTGAAAAGCTCCTTTCACATGTCAAATTTTGAACATGCCTATCTTGTTCCCAATTCTAGTATATCCCGTACAATCCGTTAGGTGAATATCCAGTTTGGTTATCCGATTTCCTTCCTGCCTCTTCCCGTACTTCCCTACCTTATCTTTTCTTTTGCTTTCTTTTATCGTGCCCCCTCACCATTTTACCCACACGATATCATATCGTATGCCTTATCCGGTTTTCCGGTGGGGTGTTTGCCTGTTTGTCGTGCGCGCCAGGCATCATCCGGCAATGCAACCGACAAAGATAAAACGATAAAGTTCAATTTAAGGGTAATGAAGGGGGGAAGAACATCAGCCTAAATCAGACAGACGAACGACCAACCCAAAAGGTATATAGGGTGAGCGGATAAATGATCGAGAGAAGTAGAAAGTTCATCGGATAGCTAATATTGGATATTCACCTAACGGACTGTACAAAGGGGTTGTAGAGCGGGATTTAATCCGCTCTACCCTCGGTATCCTTGTGTTTGTGTTCCTCTTTCCATCTCGGGTACTCAACTGCCAGGGAAAAGCCCAGGACGAGCAATATGGGAATCGCACAGGCGACAAAAATGATACCACGAGCCAACCAATCATACAACCAAATCATCCGGTAATCCTTTCTCTTTAAATGCAGGTCGGGGGATAGACTTCTTTTCCAGCCTTCTAATTTCATCGTATAGCATTTTTTCTTTTTGTTCCCAACAGCGTAGAAAATCCACATCGGCTGCATCCATATTGACCGATAGGAACTGTTTGATTTTTTGATACTCAGCAAGTTGTCCTTTTAATTCATCCAAGCGACTATCGACTTTGTTTCCAGTAAAATTGACCATCGTGATATTGCCCTCTACTTCTTTTTCTCGGACCGTTATCAAAGTACTTACCCCTTTCATGCAATTGTATAAGAAGGACAAAATGGCTGTACTTCTTATATCATCAAGAACTTTACCAAATTGTTAATAATTTCACATTTTACTTCCGCTTTTCTCATTCATTTCTAACCCAATTTTAATGTTTACTTCTGTTTTCCCACTGGTTCCGCAGCGTGTGCAAGATTATGTTCTCCTGCATGTCCATCCGTTTGCCCTGGCTCACCAGCCTGTTCAAGATGATGGTCGTGTCCATCGTCATCAATCCAATCCTTCTCTTGATCCATTCTCTGTTGCTCCACCGATTTACTTCTTGTCATGTTGGAAATAATTTGGAACAAATCAAAGGATGCATAGAGCTTTCCATCCACCACGCAAGATTTTTCGGAAATCCGATTGGGTGATCCATTAAGAAGAATCGTATCGGTTCCTATGATGTGCTTGAAGGTAAGTTGCTTTCCTGCCTTGTTCCTCACAGCTGTCATAGCGTTGGTTTTACTATCCGCCTTAATCTCCGTGAATCCTGACATCCTTAAAACCTCGGTAACGCCAACAAACATTTTGTTGTTTACCGTCACATACGATGGATTTTTCTTTGCGGTTTTTTCTCCTGGTGCTGTATGGTTGCTCACCGGAACCGCTCCTTCTGGAATAATCACCTTATTTTTATTCTCCGCTTGCGATTTCACCGGTAATTTAATACTAGGAGATGATGATTTTGAGTCTATGTAAGAAAAGACCGGTATCGTCGCAAAACCTAACAATGCACAAGAAATACTTGCTGTTTTGATCCACTTTTTCATTTTTATTCTCCTCCCCACATCGTTCATCATCCCCTGTTCGTCTGAGCTCAATCGTTACCTTTTATTATACGAACATATGTACCTATATTCAACGCCTGTTTCGTAGAAGAGCTTCTATATTACCAACCAAACTCGCATACGGAAACATAAATGGGTGATGACCCATCCCTTTTGGTACGGACGAAAATTTCTTGACAATTGCCCTCCTGCTCATTGACATTTTTAAACCAAAAAAAGGAAGCACACTCCAACGGATAGACTTATAGCGTCATTAGCCGTCGGAGGTGCTTCCTCCTATTCAAGATATTCATTTATGGCCAACGTATTTATCATACGTATGCTGGAAACTATTATATTGGATATATTACCATGTCGATGTACCTATTTCAACAGTTTTCTACAACAAATGTTGATTTTTGTGTCCACGTTCCGCTTACACCACAATCGGTTCAGCCTTACGTTCTGGACTTACCCTAACCGTATGCGTCTTTAATGCGAACAGAAAGGGATCTGCAAAACACTTTTGCTGTTCGGGTGAAAAGTATATACCAAAGAGTCTTTCGAGGTCTTTTATCCCTCCGCATGTTAAATCATCTTGTATCACAAGGATGCTGGAACATGGAAATGGACTCGTCAGTTTTTCCTGAATGGTTTCCATCTTTTTTGGTACCAGGACCACTTCGGAAAGCAATACCAACTCAGCTCGCTTAGAGATTCCCCGTTCTTCCAATAAAGAAATTACCTGGCTATGTTTTAAGTCCCTGATATGGATGTATAGATGTTGATTCATTACGGCTCCAATCCTTCTCTACTCTAGAATACAGGTTATTTCTCTTTACCCCTTTTCTTTCCCTTATAAACTTAGCAGGGCTTTTTTCTCCTTTATGATGTATTTGTTTCTTTTTAGTCGAACTTCGAAAAGTTCTTTTCCTGTATAAACATGATAAGCTCCATCGGCCTTATGTTCAAATTTCGTACAGGTACCAAATTCAGAAACAAACAATTCTTCCAGCTTCCGGCATTGCCTCTTATAATATAAGTTTTGTACATAGTGGAGAGCCATAACGACCCCCAAACAAATCAGTAAAAATGTGATAACTTGCGACATCATTTTCCCTTCTTTCTTTATCTTAATAAGATTGGCGTCACGAGCCCTTCAATCAAAGCAGCAATGGCTAACAACGGCAGAACCACCCGAAAATAAGAACCAATACACATGAGCAACAGTTGTCGCTCAGAAAAATCAATCCTTCTTTTCAAAAAGAAGTATTTCGCCATTTGTATACTCACATATGTCCCTACCGTGGCTGCGTAAACCAAAGCAGTTAATTCGAATATCCCGTGAGGCAAAATTCCCAAAAGGAACATTTGGAACGGATCATGACCCGAAAAGTCTGCAAAGGCTAATATAGCTCCTACCGCCATCATCGTCATTGATAAGAGGAGAGGCGGAATGAAAATCACCGGCACTAAACCTGTCCATATGGAATGTAACGCAGCTAAAGCATTATTCTGGAACAACTTAAGACTAAGCGTAAGCGATGGATTATCCTGTAACATCCCTTTATTGCTGAGCGAGTTCGTTAGCGTATTCACCATTTTCTTCATTACATCCGGCGCCATGACAAAGGAATAAAACATGACGATTATCAGACCAATAGATAGGTAAAGAAGAAAGTAGAAAACCGGGCGGTACCTCTCTTGAAACATTTCCCATTCCCTGTCATATCCGAGCAAAACAACACCTCTTTCTCTAACATAAAGAAAACACCTCAAGTATGCCGAAAGAACTTGACGACATAGTTGAGGTGCTTCCTCCACGATAACAAACCCTTACACAATATAAAGTGGCAAAGGCTTATCTACATTTAGCTAGTAAGAATATACCATACAATGTTATATAATTCAATAAATTAATAGCCTACTAAACAAGAAATATTGATTTAGATAAAACCCATGAAAATAAATTCAAGAAATTTTAAGACATGTCCATGAAACTATACTAACTCCAAAGCTTTAAAAGTGTTAAGGTCTTATCCTGGCCATTAACATTTTATGAAATCAACCTTCTTAATTAATATTTATAAAACACCTCAACATATTTATAGCAGATGCGCTCAGGCCTGTTTGGGCAAAGGAAATGGACTCCTAAAATAAAGGTTATAAATCTAAAATAGGATTGGCTAAGTAAAGAGTTATTACTATGGATTAATAAGAGAACAAAATTCTTTCTTTCGTATATAAGTGACAACTACGTAACAAAAAGAGTCCTCTTACATTATTTAAGAAGGACCCTTTTGCATTCTCCAAAATAGCTTTTCGGACATTTGATGCAAGTATTACAATGAGAGTTAATTAAATACGAAAATGAAAAATCAAAGTGTTTTTAGCACAAAAACAATCATAATGACTAACAAAAACCTACCGTTTAATTTTAAAACGAAACTTATATAAATTGGGTTTAACCATTCATCCTACCTATCGTTAATTAAGGAAAAGTGATTTACGCATATCGCCATTTTCCCATTTAAAGAACTTCTCAAATCCTACAACAGCTGTTTTATATTCCTAAGATTTAATATTGAGAAAAGTAATAACTCCTATTCAAATTATGTTTAATGGTGTTTTAAAATCATTAAAGTAAGTAGGTTGAAATTTACCTATTTATTACACTATCAATTAAATAGTTTAATGGTACTAATTATTTATAATTTTTTAATAATATTGATTAATCAGGTACTTATTTCCTGTTTTTTCTAATAAAGGAGGAAGTAGCACAGTTATGTCTAAATATAATAAATATAAAAATACCATCAGCAACTTAGGTTTCCAGTTCTCTTGATGATGGTAAGGTGCAGCCTTTAAAAAAAAGAACAATTATTATCTTACAACTTAGCCTTCATATTGTGAAATTTAGGGGCTAATATTACCAACAAGGGAGGAAATGAAATGTGAGTTTCAGAATATAAAAGAGAAAAACAGAAACTTAATGTTAAAATTTTTAGTATAAAAAACATAAAATTATCTATTTATAAAAACTGAATATATAACACAGATGCAGATTGAAAAACTCTGTTAGAAAATAACAGAATAGTCAGAATTAATATGTGTTATTTTAAGTAATATGGTTCAGATGTATAACAAATTGGAGGAGAAAAAATGGGGAAAAGAGCTATTTTCACATCACTAGCTACTGTAGCAATTTTAAGTATGTCCTTGAATACTGTATCAGCAACATCTACTCAGTCTTCAACCTTGTCTATTGAACAAACGATTCCTAAAACAATGCCTCCAGGTACCACATTAACATACGATAAAAATGGTAAAATGGTTGTTCAAAGTCCAAAATTAGAAGGAGTTAAATCAGGAGCAAAAAAAAATAAAGTTCCTGACATTTCACAGGATAAAATACTTCAGCTAGAAGCCAAAGAAAAAGAAATCCTTAAAGAAATGGAACAAGCGCGTGCTTCTCTTCCAGTTTACCATCTCGATGATCCTGTACTCCCTAAACCTCAGCCTGGTATGACAGTCCTTTATGATGGAATGGGTTATCCAACAAAAGTCGTCGATGCTAATGGAAATCCAATTAGTGAAAAATCAGCTACTGGAATTAACATAATGTCGGATGCAGGTGTAGGGACTTACACTTACGGGGCAAGTAACAATAAAATTACAATTTCTTCAACCAATGTACTTGGTGAGGGTACAGTTACTTGGTATGATGGAGTTGGAGGAAAGGGATACGATCAAACGATACTAACAGAAGAAGACTGTGCTACAAAGCAATCCATTGATAATCCACCAAAAGCTACTGAAATTAATGTAAGAAATTTAGAAAATAACATTGCTGGTATCGTTTATAAGTATGATGTTGGAAGTTTACCTAACGCTATAATCGATATAATGCCTAATAAGATGTCCTTTTACTTTGAGACAACAATAGGAACTTATCCAACGCCTTATGGAAGTTTTACTGGACGCTACTTTCACTACAGATAAATTACAAATTGATGACTTTGCTGCAAAATAGGTGATACTTTATAACGGTAAATAGGAAAGTGTTGGGCTACAACTCCAACACTTTTTATTTTATGTATCAGGAGGATTTCGAATGAAATACTTTTTCTGCTCATTTTTGTGTTTTATTATAACTGTTGCATTGAGCGCTTGTTCATCTCTTGAAGGCATTAGTAGCAAAAGTGGGTCTTATACTTCTCTAAAACCAGATAGGTCTCCTTATTTATCTATAACTTTAACTTCACAAAAGGACGGGAAGTTTACAACTCAATTTTTCACTTATAATCTTACATCAAAAGTAATTACGGAAGTGGGGCAAGTACCGATGACTGCCCAATACCCTTTGGGTGTTGTTGACCGTAATAACAATGTTCTGTATTACTCTGAACGCGATTCAACCGGCTCGGATCAATTAGTCGAATATGATTTAAACTTAAAAAAGAAAGAACAATTAACAACAAATCTGTCTGCGATTAATCATATGATTCCGGTTGATAATAAAATCTTTATGTCTGTGTCACAGAATGTATTTGGCAAAGAAAAAGTGCAGAGTTCGGCAATGGATGTTATTCATCAATATACAATAATATTCATCATTTTTGCATAGATTTGACATGGAGCCTCTAGGGGCATGATTTGCTACGAACTGCTGGGAACTCATAGTACGCTTGGCTATCTAGCCTATCATGCCCCCTCTCCATGTAAAATCTAATGAATGGAAAGTGTATCAAAAATGGTTGCCGAACTCTGCACTTTTAAATTGCCATCTACAACAGAAGGGTGAAAGAAATATTCCATTGGCAATCTACGATTTGCAATCTAAAAAGTTAAAACTTTTGGATCAAAGTGACCACGATACTTCTGTTCGCTCATTGACATTCAATCCATTTACAAGAAAACTTTATGCTTCCCTCTATTCTTATAAAGAAAGGTTGCAAAAAGGACATAAAGCTGAATTGGAACAAACACCGGATGTAGTACCTGCGGTTCACCGAGTACGTGAATATGATGTAGACGGAAAAATGTTAAAGGAAATATATAAAGCGGAAGAAATGGTCATGCTTTTTTCTAGCTCAAGAGATAACAAGTTCGCTCTAATCAGAACTGCACCAATGGTATTTAAAGAAAGAAAATTATATTTACTTAACCTAAAAAATGACAAGAAACAACTACTCAAAACTGAAAATTATGGCGCCATTGAACATGCTTACTTTTCCCCTGACAATCAGGGTTTCTTCTTTACAGGTAGAGAAAATTCAAAAAATCAGGAGGGAACCCCAAACGCATTATATTACTATCATTTACAGACTGGAAAAATTGAAGAAATATTTGCGAAACCAGGTGGGTATATAAATAATTTTGTGTTGCTAAACTGAATATTATGATTTCGCTTTTACTCCGGATTTGTAGAAACAATAATGAAAATATAAAGGAATGATATTTACCAAAGAAATCTACAAAGTGCAAATGTAATCGGTTATATAGATAGCAATAAAAAGATAGCACTTGAATTTTGGTATATTAATAATAAGTTTAGTATGATTAACTTTGATATTCCACCAATGAATCGAACATTTGATATACAGAAAAGTACATCAGTGAAGTAGGGACGCCTCTCATTGGAAATGCATTAAAGTTCGATAAAAATTTGTATGAATGCCTCCATCATTTGCCGCCTTTAATAGCAATACGTATTGCATTATATATTACAGTTCGTGTTTTCACTCAGGATGTACCTTGCCATAGGAATGTAAAATTCCCCATACACTACTCTCTTTCCGGGAAAGGGGAGTTTTTTGTTACATCAATGAAAGTATGATTAGGAAGCATTGTAATAAACTGTTTTACTATGAATTATAAACTTTTTTAGGAACGATAAAGTCGCCCACTAACTAATTAGCAGGCGGCTTTTTATGTTTAAAACAGAAGTAGTTGCCCATTGGCATCTGCACTCTCCACTTCTTCCTCTTCCTTGTTTTCCTGCAAGGAAGGTGTCTCGGCAAACAGAGGCTCAACAGGCTCGTTTGCTTCCATTAAGAATGGCCCCTCTTTTAGTATAGGCGTTGTCCTTATACTCACCTCAACTCCCTCAATCGGTGGGTATATCAAGCCTTGCTGTCTTAGGTACACAGTACAAAGCATTGAATAATCCGGATCCACGTCAACATGTACGCATTTTTTTCTTCCCATCTCACATAGATGGTGCGACCCGCAGCAACCAAACGACGCTCCTTTTGACAGCTCACTTAACTTAATTTTCTCCATGATTTTCTCCCCCTATGGTTACGCGCCCATTCTCTCAAGAAACGACTTGAATTCTAATTTTCTAAACCCTTCAATCATGCCCGCACGATTTAATTGTAAGGAAAGGCGGGAAACATCGACATTTTTCAATTCTGGTACATCTACAATCGTAGCAAGCTTTTTGGATAGGATAGCTGAATCATAACCCGCTTCCAGACTTTTGTAGTACCGCTTGAACTCCGATGTTTTGATTTCTTCAAGATTAGCGTATAAATTCTCTACTGACTTGTACTTTTGAAGCATAGCGGGTGCTTTTGAATCGCCCACTCCTTTAACACCAGTAATCCCATCGGATTTATCACCTACCAGAGCTTTCAGGTCAATAATCTGATGGGGTTCAAGTCCATATTCCTCCGCCAGCATATCCTTCGTATATGTTACGTTGTTTCCATTTTTGTCTTTACGAATGATATGAATGCGCTTATGGAGCAATTGGTAAAAATCGCGGTCATTACTACAGATGTATACCTCTCCATTCGTTTCATTTATCCACTTTCTGGAAAAACTACCGATTATATCATCGCATTCATAAGGTTCCGTGACCAGCTGCGGAACTCCCATTTCTTTTAACAAATCCCAAATAAGAGGCTCTTGGGCGGTCAATTCAACAGGTTTTTCCGAGGAATCTCGATGGGCTTTGTAGCCGTCGAACATCGAGCGGCGAAACGTCTTTTTGCGGTCACAATCCCATGCCACACATACGCTACTCGGATTGAATTCCCTCAGCAAATTGAAAAATATTTCAATAAATGTGCGTACTGCGTTCGTTGGCGTTCCATCACTCCGTTTCAAGATATATCCTCCGCTTGATGACCCATAAAATGCCCGATTTAGAATGTTTGGACCATCAATTAATAGTAATGTGCCCCCTGCTTTCTGTCCCTGTTTAGGAACAAGCGGTGTTACATTTTGCTTTGGTTCCTCTTTTCGGACAGGTTTGTTTTCGGCCGCAGGAGCAGATGTATCTCCTTTTACCGTAAAAACTCCCTCATGAAAAGAATAGGAAAGAGGACGGGTTAACGCACTATGCGGATATTTTTTTCGCATTGCCCTGGTGAAATGTTGTATTTCTTCAAGAAAAGCAGAAACACTCGTTTCGCTGATAGGGAAACGCACCTCATTTCCTTCCTCCATAATTCGGGAGGGAATCGATCCCGGCATGTCACACGGTTCTGTCCCTAAAGTGACCTGAAACGCGTTAGTGGAATCCAACGTAACTCCTTTGACATTTGAAAAAGACGAGCCTCTTAACCTACTCGTTATACTATCAAAAACCGTTTCTAAACTCACGACAGTTGCTAAAGCTGGCAACACAACTCTGACCACATTTTCTTCTTTTCTCATAACCATAAAGGCATCCTCCTTTTTTTAGACAAATAAAAAACGCCTTTTTTGCTGGCTACGAGTAAGAATCATTTACTCTTAGTCACCAAAAAAGGCGTATGTAGATGGACATAATAATCCCTTGTACTAACAATCAAAAGAATTTAAAACACAGCTCTCTCCACGCTTGCGGAAAGATGAAACATAAATGAAAAGTAAAATTATGCCTTTATTATACATTACCGTTAGGAAAAAAAGATAGAGAATTATAGAAATTAGAATACATTTATTTAACAGGTAATCGTAGGAAAAAAGAAAAGGGATATGTGTTCCTTTGTATTTAATGAACCTGCGTGAATGTGCATAATCAGCAAACCTTCCATTTTCCCTGTCATAACCCCCTCCCTACTCTCATAAGCTAGTCACGAAGAAACGAATTAACGAACTCACGCAATCCCGATATTGAAAAATTAAGGGGGCAACTCGATGAAGGGCCGTTGCTTAGGGGAGATGAGAGTATCAAAAATCTCCTTAACATTCACAGAAAATTTTGCGGTTAAAATTAACCGATTAAGTTTAGCTTGTTCAAAATCCGCGTCCGAACTGCTATTCGAAATTGTTTTTGGCTGCTTAAATCATTCGGACTTCGTTGAAGATATTCAACGAGTATATAGTAAAGGGGAATACCAGGTAAAAACTGAACCAGGTGAAAAATGTTTGGAGTATAAAGTAGAACCATTAATGAATGCGCCAATAAAAACAAAAAAATCCATTAAAAAACATAAATTGTTTCAACTTGGAAGAAGGACTGAGAAGGTGGACGTGAACATAACAATTCATGTTGAACGGCAAGCAAACATTCTCGGCAAAGCGCTCGGTTGCAGTCGTGCACAGCTCCTTGCTTTTCTTATCATGTACCAGTTAGAATCACCACAAGTACTAAACGGTTTCATGGAGCGGTATTTGGTCAATCCACAACTCCGATTACTTCATGTAAAAAGGGATGATGAAGTCTTTTTTGAGTATTTTTACGCACAGTAAATACTATTTCACCGGCAGCCACTTATTAATAGTTTTCATTACACCCTCAGATACTTTTTCGCACTTATTGCATCGCCCGTTATTCTTTTTTACGGTATTTTCTTTTATTTTTTTGCCACAAAAACTGCATTCTTTCATAATTTATCACTCCTTAGAAGTCAATATTCCTAGCATTAACAATAAATTGAATTTTAAACCTGTTAGTGTACCTGAACAGGGAAAAACATATCCGTTAGTCCCTGTAAAATAAAATAGAGGCTGTCTCAAAAGTCATGAGCCAGCCTCTTTAACATGAAACGATATCAACATATAGTGATTTGTTTGCAAAAAAACCTAAATACAGTGATTCAGGTAATAGAAAACTTCCTCACTTGTACTTTTGGGACAGCCTCCGTGATTATCGAATTACAATTACTTATGGTATTGATAGAACCACATGCGATATGAACGATAGGGATGCCTGATAAATCGCCAGATAGATGAATCCTCGTAAATCCCTTCATCTTCAATTTCATCCTCAGCTTCATTTTCTATTTCTGCATTGGGTTCCTCCGTTTTTTGCCTTTCCAGCAGGAACATAATCGTGACAGGCAGCCAGAAGAACATACCGGATATCAGATAATATAAAAATCCACTTAAAGAGTTTATGATGATGTCCCAGTTTTCTTCAAAACGATCCATTCCTTTCATTCTAGACCAAATGAAAATGAGAACATTAAGGACAAAACCAATAATGAAGTACATCGTCAGCACACCGCAGCCAAAAATTAAAATAATGTCCATTTCCGGGCCACCACTCCTGCCGAAAGTACGATGTGGAAACTTCGTTTCTTAACCTTCTGTTCTATTCGCTAAAGCACGCGCCAGTATAACAAACGCAATTCCTAAAGTAGCAATTCCTCCAACCATAAACAAACTTGCGATATATAAGGTAACGGTTTCAGACATAATTAATCTCCTTCTTATGAATAGTGTTGTTGCAGGAATATGACAATTCCAAAGAGCGTTAGTAAATAAGCATACACACTCGGCACACTAATCCCTACTTGGTCATTACTTTTACGTTCCATCTTAAGCCAGCTCCTCCTGTTTTTCCCCCTGTCCATTTGCAGTCTCTATTTGAGCCGCTTCCTCAACCGGCATATCTGTTGGTTCTTCGCCAAAATCATCCATAAAGGACGTACCGCTACGGCGGAATTCAGATACATAACGAACCATAGAATGGCTATCCTCCCACATTCCTACATGAGAGAAACCCAATTCCCAGGCACCGTACAATTCCGGCATCTGTAATGCTTCCTTAATTTCATTGCTTTCTATCGCAATGTCGGAATCCTGTGTCTGGAAGAACAAACGGTATCGGAAGTTTTGCTCTGCCGCTGGATAGAGTGTTTCCGAGGAAAGAACCAGTGTCGTTGTAGTGACAACAGTTAAATAATTCAAGATACGCAATGCTTCCACTACAATACGCTGCACGTCCTCCGGGGCCTCCTTATACACAAATTCTTTCGGCAACTCCACAATCATCAGTAATTGTTGAGGATTGTCTAATGAGCCTAAATAAGCCCAATATGACCAAACGGCTTGCAAGAACGCCAGTGCACGCTCATATAGCGTTTTCTCTTTTGGTAGGGTAAACATAGCCCCATGCTCCTCAGTAGCCTTCCAGACAACATGAGAAAGCTCATTCAGACGAGCCTTTATCCATTCCTTATTTTCCCCATCTTCCATCGACTCCACTACACGTTGATACCCCATAAGCGGTCCCTCAACATGCGCTCTAAAAGAGGCGGGAGGGAGAAGGTCTTTTCTATTTACCCCTTTAACTTTTGCTAATAATTGAAGATATGAAGAAGAGAAGAAATTACGGTTATTAATGAAGTCTTGTCTATCTGAAAAAATCTCAGGCGGATCCGGAAATTTCTCCACCCACTCAATTGCCGTTATGTCCATATCTTGAGCTGTAGCTGGAACTTCTTCTTCACCCGTAATCCAAAACACAGCTTTTTTATCATGCTCATGAACCAGGCGGGCAAGCTCTTTCACCATATCATGTTTCGGACTGAGGGAATTGTCACCAATAATCGCTAAGCGACTATGCTCTTCCAACCACCAAGCCCACGCCATTTCTCCGCCATCATTTAAGAAGTTGCCAATGATAATAGGTTTTTGAATCGTCTTTTCCATTCTTTTCCCTCCTAGACGCAAAAAAGCACCTAGCAATAGACAGACTTGTATTCTGTCCAGCATAGGTGCTTCCTATTTTTGCTATCATTTATTGAATTATTAGATTTACTATATTGTGAGTTGAACGCACATTAATATAAAAGAATTATAGCATTACAGCTATTCCATTTCAAGGAAGGAACGAAGCAACGCTACTTTCTTTTCCAAATTTCCTTCATCCTCTTTTTTATTTCTTCTCTTTTTTCTTCTCTTTCCTTCATGATTTGATTCATATCTTTAAAAACTACCGGTCTCGCAAAGCGATTAATGTTAATGACTTTATTATCTTTTCCCATTTAAACAACACCCTTCCCTACATGTAGAGTTAATTTAAAAGAGGAACCTTAATTATTTTCCCTTCTAATCCTCAAAAAGTTCATCCATTAGTTTGTTTATGTTCTTTTTTCGTTCTTCCATTTCCTTTTTATCAATAGAAATATGTTTTCCATCCATCACTACAATGTCACCAGGTTTCACTTCTGATGGAAATAAGGATTTAGGGAAATCATGCGTCTTCCCCTCAATTTCTACTACAACTATTTCTCCTTCAAAACGATCAACAATGCCCTTCATCATCGAAAAAACCTACCTCTCTGTTTTAAACGAAAGATTTTTTCCATCGCTGATAACTTCAACAGCCCCTTGCTCATCTGTGCGGAATATTTTAATGTTTGCTTTCTTTAATTTATCTAGTGTCTTTTGGGTTGGATGTTGACTCTCCCACGGCTAAAGCCAGTGGGATTCTTACTTTCAAGACCTTCTTTGTCTAAAACGAAGAGGATTAAGACAAAGCAATTCTTTGGGGGTTCGTCAAACAACCCATAGCCACTCTTCCGAGGAATCTGTGGTTACTTTTACGCAAGATATTCGCGGCACCATTTACATCCGCATTAATGACCTGACCGGTCCCTGATTTATAGAGTCCACGTTTGATTCTCCTTCCGGAGAAAGAATATTTTTTTCCTTCCTCGTAGATAGGAACGGGGTCATTATCAAGAAAAGAAGCCTTGGAGGTATAGGATTCCTCTTGTCTTATCATTTCAATTCCATATCTATCACACAAATTTTCTATTTTAGCCATAAATTGAGCATGTGGAATCTGAACAAATTTTTGGTTGTTTGCTTTGCTCATCTTCACTTTGTTTTTCCAACCTGGATTATGACCCATGACGATTTTGCCGATTCGATTATTGAGACAATAATTGATAAGGTAGCGAGCGGCTTTATTTAAATAGTCACGGACAAAGTGGTTCCGTTTGGTGACAAGACGAACCTGACGGTTCGTAAGAACCTTAATCCCCTGTTTATCTTTAATGGATTGTAATCGCGCGTTTTCTTTGTTGTACCAATGGTTATACGATTTTAAGGGTTTGCCGTCAAGAAGAAAGGACGCCCCATTGGTAGCCACACAAGCAGCCAGATTATCCACACCTAAATCAATCGCAAGTGCCTGCATCTTATCTAAAGCCGGTTGCTGAACATTCAATTTGTACACATATTCAATTTCAATAAACTGGGCCTCATATTTAGGAAGCAGCCTTACTTCACAAATACAGTCAGGGTCCAGATTGGTAGGGAATTGTATTTTCACTTTCCCATACTGCCTTTTAAAAGCAGGAGACATCGGAAGAAAAAAAGGAGCCATCCTTCTGTATTTTAATTCGAGGGAAAGTAAGCTCAAAGAATCCTTCCTTTTCGAGGTACTTTGGAATTCGTGCCCTTTTGTCTCCCTTTTTAAGCAGTCCAAAAAAAGACGTAAATGCTTCCTCCACTTTCTTGAGTGTTTGCTGTGCTGCGTCTGTGTTTAGAAGTTTATAGTTTTCATTTTCCTTGCTCAGCTTATTGTTTTGAGGATAGGTTAAAAATTTTTTTGTCTCAAAAAAATGCTGCCTAACGTGATACAAACCCACGTTGTACATGTTTTTTGTTAAACGAAATAAAGCTCGAAGAGTTGTATATTCCCGTTTACTTATATTACGTAACTGACACTTTTGAACACCGTACATTTGTTCTCACTTCCTCTTGGGATTATTTTACTAAAATCGTTCATTCACTACAAGATCAGCAACCATAAAAAGACGCCATTCCTCCCACAGCTAAAGCAATGGGTTTCCTGGCGCCTATTCTATGAATTCATTCCTCCCCTTCTTTTTAAACTAACGATTAATCATCTCGATGACAAAGTTATCATACACATTGCCAACAACCTTCACGGATTTAACCGTTTCGATCGACTTAGCACCTTTATAAGCGGTGAATGAAATTGCATAATCACCATCTTTTGTCGGTAGCGGTATAATAACGCTCTTCGACCAATCGTTCGCTTTGTCACTGATTGGCTTGCTGTTTGTTAGCTGAATCGTTTCATTGAGATCATCGAAATCCCCATCTCGGTTCCAATCCGCTCTTGCAATAACCTTTTCAGCTCTTCCAAGTGTTTCGGATGTCAACGTAATGGCCGCACCTGATTTCTGAGTCGGAGGCGATACTTCTGCCTTGATTTTCAATGGCTCCTCGATGGTTAAATTCTGAACCTGATAATCAGACCATAAAGCAGGTGACAATCCATTTGGCGTCGTATCTTTTACGCGGTATTTAACCGTGTAGGTTCCCACCCCTTCGTTCGGGAATGAGGACGTTTCAAAGATGCTGATGAATTTACTGCTCATATCCATGCTTGCACCTGAACCTTTTGCGTAGACACCGGTGAATTGTTTGGATACACCTGTTTCATTTTGCGTGATGATCAAGTCGTATGCTTGCAGATTCTTACCCTCTGGATCTGTTGATTTATCAGTCCATGCTAAAGGTTCATCTGCTGGGTTTGGATTCGGGCTAAGAACGAGATTCGCTACTGGTTTTTCATTACCTTTGCTAACCGTAACCACCTGCTCGTACCAATTTGACCAAAGCGGAGTAAGAGCTGCAATGGCTGGTTGGTCTTTTACCCGTAATTGAATTCGGTAGACTCCCACACCTAATTTACCAATATCCGTTGGTTGGCCGGAAACCCATGCGCCACCATTTTTGGAATAGCGCCACTCACGAGATACAATCGGGTCATTGTCCGGATCATAAGACGTGTCTTTATAAGTTTGTTGCACATCCTCTGGCACCGGATTTGGCGTAACCGTAAATCGAGCAACAGGAGCGCGGTTTGCTGGAATCACATCAATAATTTGAGTGTACGGAGTGGATACCGCACCAAATGAATCCTGCACCTTTAATTCAATTTTAAATTTCCCTATTTGATTGATTCTGCTAGGGAAGCTAGAACCGTAGTCAAACCATTGTCCGTCGGAAACTCGTTGTAATCTCCAATTTCGATAAGCAATGTAATCACCTGGATTCGGATCATACGAATGATCAGTTGGCGTAATGAGCTGTCCAACTTCTACCGGATTTGGTGATGCTGCGAAGGTAGCCACAGGCGGTAGATTTCCGCTTAAGCTCACTACCTTAATCATTGGGTCAGACCATTCACCTTCTTTATCTTTGACACGAAGATAAATGGAGTACACGCGTCCACCATAAAGCGTAGTTGGTGTACCATCCTGCCATGAACCTGTTCCTTCTTTCCATTTCCACTGGCTTGCTACAATACCTTGCCCACCCTCATACTGATGATCCAAGTCATAAGATACGTTGGAGTAAGAGGCACCGTAATCGAGCGAATTGATTTTCCAGGTATTCATGTTAAATTGTGCAATCGGTTTGCGGTGTACAAACAATTTAAACGCTTCATCCGGCTCTGCCGACCATAGACGATAATTATCAAATCTATCATCGTTAAGCGGATTATCCCTAATCTGGAATTTCACATCATACTCACCGACCTTATCGAACTTATAAATTGGGCTCGGTTGAGGTTGTAGATGGAACCCAGCTAATCCTAAACTGTTTTGGAAATAGTTCGGATCGTGATTGTACATCCATTTCTGAGCATATTGCGGGTCATTTTCAACATCATCGTAATAATAATCATACTGAACTTCCTGACCTAGCAACACATAACCTTGTAAAACGCCTTGCTTTTCATTGACCTTCTTCAAAATATAATCAGCATAAGAAGATAATGCTGTGTTCATATTTGAGTTATCAATGAAGGTACCTTTGTTATCATTTTGTTGAATAACATTTTGTACTTGTGACTGGTTCTGCCATGTACCTAGAACAGAATAGTCAAGGTCATTCTCAAGGAGACGAGAGTAAATAAATGATGATTTTATCGGGTCGTTAAATTCTGCAATTTGTTTGTCCGTAATCGTGTCAACAAAACGCAAAGACCCATCTCTCCATTCCGGTTCTTTCAAGACTTCATCTAGCGATTTACCTGTTACAGTCTCCATTTTGATGTTTTTAAAAGTAACCTGCGTTAACTGGCTACATCCATGACCAGCATAACTCGCCATCGGACCAAAACCATTTCCAAGCTGCTCGTCCAACTGTAATGCATCCACTATCTTAACATTGTTGTCCCAAACGTCAATTTGGGTAGGAGTAGCCTCAACATGGAATTGATGTTGTGATCCATTTTTCGAAAAGCTTCCAACGGTTGTGAATGGAGCGCGATTCCAGCCCAGATCCCCTAACGAACCTTCATGGAATTGATTCACGTTAGCATTTTTAATTTTTACAATCTGTATTTGATAAGAGTTGGAGAGAATGGCATATCCATTTAATACGGCACTATCTCCTGACCCACTAATACTGGCATTGAAGAGGTATCCTGCACCCTCAAGCGAGTGATAACTAGATTGGGTTTCGTCTACTGCAAAATCAAACGTCTTTCTACCAGGTGTGTTGTTTGGCAAAAAGAGCCAGTCTTTGCGGTTTGGTGAATCATAACCATAGAACGTAATGTTCTTTCCATTTAGTACGATATGATTCGTTGTTCGGCTACCATTTGAAGTAGAACCACCATACGCACTATCTGTATTGTAATGGCTATACTCCTGCCAAGCGAAGGTATCCTGCATACTCAATGAGCTTGTTTGCATTGAGGTGATTTTGTAATCAACCCCAGCTGCTCCCAATTTCGCTTCAACATTCTGTGTAATTTTAGTCGCTAAGTCGGCTACTTTGGCATTATCCACATTCCCAACGGTAAAGACAATATCGACCTTTTTCTTTGCTCTAGGTACGAAGTCTCCATATGGTTCTAAGTTAATAACCTCAACAACCTTTTCTTCTAGCGGCACATCACTCGTATCATCCGTCCGTTTATCTGCTGGACCGATAAATTCAGGAATGGTTGGCTGCCCGAACGATTCTTCCACGTAAAGCTCAAATTGGTACTTCCCTACTTTGCTTGTAACTAGGCTTGGCGTAGGATTGTTATTATCACTTAGAAGCACCCAGCTTTCATCTTCAAAGTTACCGTCGTTATTGGAATCATAACGATATTTCCATGTACGCTTTGTAATGATGTCACTGTCTGGTGATACCGTTGTATCTTCTAAATTGATTGTGGCTTGTCTGCCGTTTGCTGCATCCCGTATTTGAGCCTTTGATACATAAAAACTAGCTTCGGGCTTTAAATCAGGATAAATGATAATCGGGAACTCATACCATTCAGATGTATTACCAGCTGCATTCGTTACCTTTAATCGGGCAACATAATCACCTGGCTCCTTAAACAGAACGGTGCGAGTCTTCTTATCAGGTGAAGTTACAATTTTGATTTTATCAGCCGATACACCAGCAGGCGGGATAAACTCCCAATTGTTTTTACTAAAATCAATGGGATATCTTTGCGAGCTCGTACTTGCCGACGAATCGAATACTACCTTTCTGTTTTGCTTAGGAAAACTGTCCGGCGTTAAATCAATAAAAGCTGTCGGAATCGCTGGCTTTACCGTAATGGTATGTTCATCCGGCTCCGACTTTTTGCCCTGATCATCCTCGGCCACTAATGTAACTTTATATGTTCCTGGCTTATTAAAATAAACTTTGTTCTCTTCCCCTTGCAAAACATGAGGTAATCCTGTTTGCGAATCTAACATGGTGCCATCAGCAGGAGAACTACTCCATGTGATAGATTTAATTTCACCATCCGGATCATACGAGTTGCTTTTAATGATTAAGTCGTCACCTTGTACTATTTCGTCCGGTGCGCTTATCCGAGCAACAGGCGGTCTATTTTTTACTGTAATGTCCCGTTCATAAGTGTCTGTTTCGCCATCATCATCGGTGACAGTAAGTTTAAGCGTATAGTCTCCCTCTTCATCAAATGTAATGGTTCCACCGGTATCCCCTAAGTCATCCTTAACACCACTGCTCGGAGAGATATCCCAATCCCAATCTACAATGGTTCCATCTGGATCCGAAGAAGAATCGAATACATCAACGGTAGCCCCTTGTTTTGCATTACCAGGCATGGTGAATCGTGCAGTTGGCGGCAGATTCATCGGTTCTGCCGGAGCCGGGGCAGGTGTAGGTGCGGGAGCGGGAGCCGAACCACTATAAACGTTAATGGTATGCGTTACAGAATCGGTTCGTCCTTTTCCGTCCTTAACCGTTAATGTAATATCAAATGTCCCGGTTTCGGTAAATGTGATACGACTCAACCCGTACCCACCAAGCAAGCCCGTTCTCTTCGCATTTGGCTCAACCTTCCAAGTCCAAGAAGAGATTGGAGAATCACCCGCTTTAGAATGTTCCAATATGTCTACCTGTGTGTTCACTTTTGCGCTGGTCGGCAAGTCAAAAATGGCTTGTGGCCCAGTTGTAGGCGCAGAGCTAGTGGGCGGTTTAGGAGTTACCTGGTTAGGACCAGGCCCAACTGTGATAGTAATACTAGATGTTGCAGTTCTTCCAACTCCATCTAGCACTGTAATGTTGTAAGTAAATGTACCCTGATTCATAAGTTTAATCGTCTGGTCGGGAGATGTCATTTTAGCTATGCCATCTTTACCATCAGCCGAATAATCTTTTGTTTGGGTATAGTTAAGTCCTAAATCTTTTCCTGTTGCCCCTTTCATAGTCATGGTGATAGTCCGATGGTAATGAACATCGGACTCTCCGTAACCGATAAATGTAACACTATCCCCTGCCTTAAATGTTGTAGCGCCATTTTTCGTTTTAATAGAAGTTTTCGGTGGACTAGAGGTTATGAATTTGTTTGTACCATATACCCAGTCATCCCCTCTAGCTCCACTAAGAACAGCAATATCGGCTAGACTATAGAGTTCTACGCCTGCTATTGTTTTTTTGTTGTAAATGATATGGGATTTGAATTGACCGATTTTACTTTTTACATAGTTAAGGTTTCCACCAAAAATTTGAACCCACGTACTCAATGAGTTTGCATCAACTTTTGGATATCCACCTAGCCGATCCCCTGTATTCGATCTTTTTTGTAAACCTAAATTTGTACCCTCATTACGACCGTCTACTAGAGTATTCCATACCTCCAATATATACTGCCCTTTGTCATATCCATCAATATCAATCTTTGCACCTATCGGGATCCCATAAGTTGACTGAGAATAGGCAGCCTGAGCAACACTTGGGACAAAAATGGAACTAAGGAGAGAACTGCATAGCGTAACCATACAAAGTAGCAATCTTAATAACCTTCCCCACAATCCATTCAACCCCTTTCCTTTTTATTTTTAAAATCATAAAAATGAAGAAAATGGAAAAAAAGACATAAAAAAACGCACCACCCCTATTGATATAGGGATGGTGCTTCCATCTTCCGTCACTTTTATTTACTTAGTTACATTTTACCAGAATAATTTTTGCGGTCAAGAGCTTACTTTTTCAATCTATCCGCAACACGGAGAAGAACTACAACTCCTTCTGCTCTTGTTGTATAACCATCGGCTCGAAAATTACCATTTGTATCACCAAACATAAGCTTTTCCTCATTGGCTAACTGAATAAAACGAGCCCATTCCTTGTTCAAATTATTTGTATCTTTAAATGGTGCTTTTACATCAGTAATCGCCCATGCCTTATCTTCTAAACCTAATGCACGAATCGTCAATAAAGCCATTTCTTTACGTGTAATTGCATCATTTGGGCCATATTTTTTGTTCGCTACATCGTTTTCTTTTAAAATTCCTTTGTCTAATGCTGTAGCAATTGAACTTTCCGCCCAGCCGCTTACATCGGTAAATACAGGCTTATTCTTTGATTTTTCATATCCTAGTGTATTAATTAAAATGGCAACAAATTCAGCACGTGAGATAGAATTATCAGGACAGAAAGTTCCATCAGGAAAACCGTTGACCATTTTTAGATTTGCTGCACGAATAATGGAGTCTTTTGCCCAGTGGTTAGCAATATCAGAGAAACGATCAACTTGTAATTGTTGCTGCTTTTTTTCTTCATCCATCTTGATTTCTTCATTAAATTTTTTCTGATCCTCTTGAACTTCTTTATATACTTCTAATTGCGTTTCATCAGATGTTTTCGCTGTTAGTTTCTTCGCCTTATCGTCCCATATATATCGAATGCCGTAAGCAAAACCTTGAACTTCTTCTTCAATGTCAACCTTAATCCAAGTTTCTTGACCTTTTTTTAACTTAGCCGTTACGGTCTTTCCACCCTTACCGATATGTAGATCGATGTTGTCATTATCATCTTCCATAGTAGCTACCCAAATATATTTACCGGTTAGTTGCGGGAGTTTTAATTCAACCACACCTTGCTTTAATTTGGTAGTATCAAGTTTTGCGTTAGTTACGTTTAATTTTGCGTACTCATACATCGCTTTAGTAATTCTAGGTGAGAAAGCCTCCCTTACTTGATCAGCTGTTGGTGTTTGTCCTACCGGCAATATTTCTGATGCTGATGCTGGTTGTGTCATTAGTGGAATCACAAAACCTGTTGACAAAATACCCACTACCAAAGTTGCAACAACAATTTTTTTACTTGTTTTTTTCATTTTGTTCACCTTTTCCCCTTACGAAAGTTTCATCTGTTAGCGTTATTGTACTATGCTTATCCTATTACTGCAAAAAATGGAAGGTTTTTTTACTAGATTTTTTTACTATATAAGTTGAACAAAATGGTTTCATGTAAGAAGTTTTATTCAACGGGTAAATCAAAACCATTGTTCGCAGTATTGCTTGAATGTCATCTCATAAGATCGTTTAATATCTCAGCTATTTTTTTGTTAATCCTAAAAGACCACAGGAATCCCATTGCTTCTTTTCTTGTTCCGAGTAGCTTGGTGCTTGTAAATCCGGTGTAATACAGCCAACTATCTGCTTGTTTGGATTTATCGTTAAATCAAAGCCATAGGCCCTATATCCATACTGAAGCAACGTAATGTTATAATCCTGTTTTGCAGAGGAGAGCCATTGAATAAGATAGTCAACATCCGAACGGGTGAATTGACGTTCAGAGGAATCAATACTGTTAAAGGTAAAAATAACATGTATCTTCCCTGAATTTTCTTTTGTTTTTACATTACTATCCTCTTCGTAAAACTCATATTTTGTATTTAGCGTATTCTTTTTCTTTCTAACTTCATCAATAGCATAATGCCAAGAAATTGCTTCATATTCTTTCTTTTTTTGGTAATCCTCATAGATGTTTACTATTGGTTGGTAGAGTACAATTCCAATCATAGCGGCTGGAAAGGGTGTAATACCAATAATCGATAGACATTTTTTTGCTAACCCTTCCGTTTTGCCTAAATCGTCAAATCGACGCGCTATAAGGAGAAAACCGATCAAAAAAATTAAGTATACTCTCGTTCCTATACTGATTCCTGTTCTATTAGTTGGGGCATCTGTAATTTTGAAAAGAAGTTCTATCAATCCAATTCCCAAAACAATGTGCCACAAGAGTCCAAGCAAAATACTTACAATATTGACTTCCTCCCCCACCTACATTTCATTTAGAGGTGGGGGATTCCCATTCTCCAAACTAAAATAGATGGATTCATTGGTTACCGTTACCTCGATTCAGTCCCGCCCAAGATGACTGACAAGAAGTGGCGGGTAGAACGTCAACAGCTAGGTGTACAGCACTGTCGGGTGCCTTGCGTAAGGTATCGAGCCAAACACAGCAGCTTACGCCGCAGAGTTGTCTTCTTTGACAATGGATGGTCTTCTTGCGATATTGAACGATGCGTTAATATCCGCATTCTCTTTATGTCCACAAGAAGAGCATGTATACGTATCTTTTCTTCGGTTTGATTTTTTAATTTCTCCACATTTTGAACATTCTTGGGAAGTTTTATATGGGTTTACCTTTTCTACTCGTAGCTCGGCTAGCGTTGCTTTATAGGTAAGTTTCGTTTCCAAATCAAAGAAAGCCCAAGAGTTAATGTTTCTATCGGAAAGCTTCCAAAACTTTTTCATGGAACGTATACTCGTTAAATCTTCGATTTTAATGACACATGCACCGCAGGAGAGGGCAAATCGAACCATCTTTTTGGAAATCACATGATTCCAATACTTGATAATGCGTTGTTCTTTATCTTCCAACCTTTTTAATGCTTTTGTGTTTTTTGCTTTTTGCAAAGCATGGCGAAGGCGTGCAAACTTTCTTCGAATATGACCGATATGTCTGCCATTAAAGGTAAGATATTTTCCTGAATTGGCATCACCCGCCACAGCAACCAATCGAAGCCCACGGTCGACACCGATGGCTTTTTCTTTCTTGTCTGTTTGTTTCATTTCAAACGTAATGGAAAAAGAGAAAAACCATTTTCCGTTTTTATAATAGAGTTGACCATTTCCTTTCTTTGGCTTCGAAATGCCTTCGTAAGAAGGTTGATAGTGCCGATTTGCCTTATCCATTTCGTTCTTGAGTAAATAACTCACCCAAAAAAGGGAATATTCATTTGCTTTGACAGGCACATATTTATCAATGTTTAGATTTCCTTCTTCTATCGTAGGAATGCCCACTTTTAAATATCCTTTGTCAAAACGTAAATGCCAATTTTGATTGTTAAACAGGATCGCAATTTTATTTTTAAAAGAAGGGAAACCTTTGGTTTTCTGGTTCTTTTTCCAATCTTGATAACGGCTTAACGCTAGTTTTCGTGCTTCCTGTCGCAAGGTAGAAGGTAATTCGATGCCGTCCAATGCATGATCGATTTCCGTTGCCTTCATTTTTAAGTTACTTTTCTTTAATTCTAGTGTTTTATTGCAAGCATCAGAAAAATGAGAACGCATGGTTTCATACATTTCAAGCTTTGTTTTTGTTGGCTCAAACAACAGTAGTTTTATCGTGATTGTGGGCATCGTTTTTCTCCTTTCCTTACGTATTTACAGGTTTATTTTACAAAATATTCTCATAAGAAACAATGAATTAAGAATTTTAAAACAGGCAATTCATCCCCCACTTACGTCACGATGTTCCGTTGAAGTGGGGGTCTTCTCGCTAATTATGATAAAATAAGCCGGAACACCCCGGCTTCGTTTGTGTAGAAAAACATTTTATCCCTTACAAGTCGTCTTCTAAGTCCGTCACACGACTGGCTTCTGCATAATAATAGTCACCAAACAGAGGGAAATAAAGTTTTATTGGAACTTTAATTTTGGAGTAAACAGCTACTTTATCAATGAAATAACCATCGGAATTCGTGAGAGGCAGATCATCTTTCAAATACACTTCAAAACGTTCGATCTGCACCGGACTGCCAACATCACTTTTTGCACTGATTGGCGTAAGTGCACCAGGATTGAGCTGCATGTTCTCGGCCAGCTTCTCTTCATACTTTGCTAAGGCATCATTATATCCATCTAATCTTGATTCTCCATCGTTATGAAATTGATAAATTCCATATGCCATTTTGTCCATGTCTAAAACCGCATAGGTAGAACCGTTAGCAAAGTCCATATCATTTTGAATTTTAGCTTTGGCAAGATAGACATGTCCCATCTCCACAAGTAAAAACATGAGCGTAAGGCCAAAAGACAGAGCGACAAATCCGATAAGAGCAGAGCCTATACCGCGTTTATCATTATGAAATCTTTTAAGGTATTTACTTAAAATAAACACGGCTCACCGAGCTCCTTGTCGATTCCATCACTGGTTTATCTACTACCTTTACATAATTAAAGTTTTTAAACTCATAACGCTCATAATCATCGGTATATTTTACGGTTAGATTAATGGTGTCGCCCCATTGAATCGGCTTCTGCGTATCACTGTATACCTGGATTTTGGATTCATCAAAACCAAAGATATGAAGCTTTTCACGAACAAAGTCACCGATGTTGTCCGAATAACCCCCTTCTTGTTCCATTTGAAGAAGAGCAATACGGTTCACATTTTCTAATGCAAATTTTTTGATTTGGAAGGTTACAGGAGCCTGAAAATTGATGACCACAAGCATGAGAATAAACATGACGCCGAGAAACCCAATCGCTTCCCCGCTGCCACGTTTATCCTTTAATAAACTGTTTTTCCCCCTCCGTCTTTTTTAAAATAGAGGTGAATAGTTTTGCCATAGTATTCCTCCCATGATAGCTACTGCATATGGAACTGACGGCGACCAGGTACGTGTCTTAATCATGTAGAACGCAAAAAGCGGAAGTGCTACGATTAAACTATAATAAAAAGCAGAAAACGTCCAGGTAAGTCCCCTACATACAGCAAGTGCAATAAAGAATTTTAAATCTCCTCCTCCGAATACATTAAAGCGGAAGAGAATCAGGCTGATTAGATACGTAACAATAAGAGAGACAATAATGGAAACGTAGTTACCCTCAACCACTTGATAAATCACGCCATATGCCAAAAAGATAGCGACCAGGCGATTACTAATCTCCCTTTTGATAATATCTGTAATGACAGCCCATAGGGTAAAGGCAATAATCACAAGTAGGTGGAATGTTTCCATAGATTTATTAAGAAGTCCAGAGACACCACGTATCCCCGGACTACTCCTCCTCCTACTTAATTGTTGAGTTCAGCTTAGAAGTTAAGCTGCCGAAAATGTTACTTACTGCTTGTCCTAAGCCCTCCAAGTTACTGAAAATTGCCAGTGCAACGAGGGCGACGATGGCAACCGTCTCGATTGAAGGCGTCGCCTTTTTATTTTCATTAAAGCGTTGTGCAAAAGCCACAGTTTTAGCAGCTACAACCATCATTTTTTCTTGAGTTTTTTGAATGTGTTTTTTGAACATGAGTTAGATCCCTCTTTTTCAATGTTATTTTTTAAATGTTTTTATTCAAGTTCTGTGCACCTGGCACGATTATCGACTATTAAGGTGGGCTATTCGAATTTCTTTCCGCTTTCTGAACGGTCATCATCCGAATAGCCAGCAAACCGGTATGAAGCTTTACACTTACTTAATTGTTGCGTTTAGCTTAGATGTTAATGAGCCAAAGATGTTAGACACCGCTTGTCCTAATCCTTCAAGATTAGAGAAAATTGCCAATGCGACAAGAGCAACAATAGCGACCGTCTCGATTGACGGAGTACCTTTTTTATCAGCCTTAAGATTTTGAGCTAATGCGTGTGTTTTAGCAAAAGCCACCATTGCTAACTGCTGAACTTTCTTTTTCATACGTTAAGTACCTTCTTCCGTTTAGTTATAATTTTTGGCGTAAAACCAAACTGATTTTGATTACTTGATTGTTGCGTTCAGTTTAGATGTGAGGCTACCGAAGATGTTAGATACAGCTTGCCCCAGACCTTCCAAGTTCCCGAAGATTGCGAGTGCGACTAAAGCGATAATCGCGACCGTTTCAATTGAAGGTGTACCTTTTTTGTCAGTCTTAAGTTTTTGAACCGCAGCATGAGTTTTTGCAAAAGTGTACATCGCCAATTGTTGAACCTTCTTTTTCATAAGTAAATTCCCTCTTTCTTGTTTTATAAATGTATTAATCAGGCTTTATCAGCTTTTTAGTCACTGAATGAGCATAGATTTACAGTAGATATGGCTTATTTAAAGAAACCATTATCCATGATGCTTAAAATCATCGGAACAGCAACCAGTAGGAAGATGGCAGCTACCATCGCAACGGTTGTGAGCGGTAGAAAGTTCGCACGGTTTTTAAGGCTTTTTGCAGACAGGAAGCTTTCTTTCTTTTTCAGAATTTCCGCCTGTTTTTCAAGGATTGTTCTCATTCTCCCTGATTGTTCAGACTGAATCATCGCCAGCGCCATGTTATCTATTTCCTCCATTCCGATACGGTCACAGAACATCGGCATACAATTCGCGAGATTCCCGTCTACATTGTAACGGGCACTCAGTAGCTTTACTTCGGCTCCAAGCGGTCCCTCTAATCGTGTGGAAAGAACAGTTAAAACATCTCTTATCGGCACCCCGCTTGCTGTAGAACGGGCGAGCTTCGTGAGCATAAAAGGAAGCTCTTTTTCAATTTTTTGTACCCTGGCTTTCTTTTTTGACCAGAGCAGAACATCAAGACCAAAAAATCCAACCGCTAGATAAACCATTTGCATCATTTGATTGTCTTTCGGAGCAAGGAAGTAATATAAGCCAGCTGTTAAGAGGATCTTCACCACGATATACTTGTTAAAATTCAAGTTGTAGGGAGAACCTGCTTGTAAGATGAACTTCTCGATTCTTTCCTTCTTCGGAATCTTATTCAATAGCGGCGCAAGGTAATTGCCAAGACGATCTAAGATATGATCGTTTGGTGCCACCTCCTTCTGAAAGCTCTTGAGTTTTTTATAACCATGACTCCTTTTATGTTGGAGATACAGGATTACCTCATTAAATAGAACGTAAAGACCCAATGTTGTCAGTAGCAGAAAAACAAGTTTCATAGCCACCTCCCGTTATTCTTCGCCTACATCTGTCATTTCTTTGGTTACATACAAGACAGCGAGGATTATACAAATCATAGCGACAACGACTACCTTTCCAGCAGGCGTTGTAACTAAGAGAGACATTGCTTCTGGTTGAGAATTTCGCATCATAACCGCCATCACACAAAAAAGACCAATGAGGAAGTAAGTAATCATGACAGTAGCGGAAGTTTCCGAGGATTGTTCCATTGACTGTACCTCCTTCTCAATGCTTTCCTGTACATATTGATGAAGCGTGTTTCTAAATGAACCTCCGAATCTCAGCTGTAGTTCAAAGTCATCCAGGAAATCTCGGAGTTGCTTATTGTCCAGACGAGCTTTTGCCTCAAGAACCGCTTCACGAATGTTTCCATCCGGTCGGTTTAACTGGTTAATAAAGAATTGTAAATCTACCTTTAATGGATTTTTGATTTTTTTGACTGTTTCTTGCAGCGCCCACATGGCATCACTTCGAATTTCATAGAAGTTAGTCATGGTCAGATAAAAGCTAGGCGCCTGTTTTTTTAATTTTCGTTTACGATGTTTTGCATCCCAACCCAATAGATGGAAGAATAAGTATCCAGCAAAGCCGGTCAGCATTATGCCAGCGTAAATATTGTTGAGCGATTTAGTTGATAAGTAACCAACGATAAGGCTAGTAATCGCTAAAATCACATAAAAGATGTATTTGTTTAAAGGCTTTCCTTTAATCCTGATTCTCGATTTTGATAGAAGGCTTGTGACATACTGATTGATTTTAAAGGCACGTTCATTTTTCCCCATCAAATCATCAAGCCTCTGTTCAAACAATCCAGCCGTTTTCATTAACTTGATGGAACGTTTCTGTTCGGCTGGTTTTTGCATGACAAGTAGCGAGTATAAAAGGAAGAAAAGGCTAGCCCCGGTAAGCACTAATCCGCTGAGGAGCTGCATAGTTACCTCCTTTAATGTTTGCGGAGCGAACGACGTAATGCCATCTTCTTTAAAAGCTGTTCACTCGGCTCATATCGTGTGTGAGTTCCTACATCCGTTTTAGGATCAACAACATACTCCCAAAGCGGTCTGGTAATAATTTGCTGGTTGGTTGCATCGAATTTCACCACTTCGGAAATATCGACAACCTTATGTCGTTCAATATGCACCACAATATCTACTGAATTGGCAATCATACTTAGCAAATGTTCATATTTTAATGGTGTATTGGCGTACAGCATGAGGAACGCTAGCTGTTGTAATGCTTCTTTTACACCATTGGCGTGAATGGAGCTCATGCCTCCATCATGGCCTGTTCCGAAAGCGCGAATTAATTCTAGTGACTCCCTGTGCCTCAATTCTCCCAAAATTACTCGGCGCATTGATAGACGCATTGCATTTTTTACTAGAATGTCCATCTCAATCGGGTGGTCATCTTCACCCTTTTTCTTTTTCGTCTCAAAAGAGACAACGTTTGCCATCCCTAAATTGCCTAACTCCGCTTCTTCTTCCAGTACAGCGATACGTTCATATGGATCATTTTCCGCAATAAATTGGGTGTATGCCCGAAGGTGGGTGGTTTTCCCGCTTCCAGTAGGTCCAGAAATTAATATATTTTGCCAAGAGCAAACGTATTTTTTTATGTCCTCCGCCATTTCTAGAGGCAGCGAACCTACTTTGACTAGCATATCAATGTCGAACTTATCCATATGGTGCTTACGGAAGGTAAAGTAAGGCTCAGAAACTACCGGTGGCAAACCACCATTTAAACGCATTTGCCTTACTTCATCTTTTGTATCTACCAGCGGGTCAAATTGGTCTGCTTTTACTCCTAAACGAGTACGAATACGCCGGAAATATTCATCTAGCTCTTCCGGGCTATTAAATTTAAAGGGTATTGGATAATCACGTCCCTTTACACGTTTGAGGAGCTGATTATGCCGGTTAATAAAAAGGTCCGTTATCTCTGGTTCATCTAAATAGGGTTGCAGCACACCGTAACCAAACAGTTCGTCCAAAACTAATTTTTTTAGTTCTGCAAACGGGATTGGGCATTCTATTCGTCCGGACTCCAAAATGCTGTCTACTACATCTTCCGCAGCCGATTTCGGGATTTTTTTGGCATAAACGTTATTCACTAATTCCGGTTCGGTTTCCGTTAAAATCTGTACGGTTTTTGATATCGCCCGTTTAATTTGAGGCACCTGGTACGGCGAATCTTCAAAATGAATTTGAATCTTTTTTGACTGCTTCAACTGCCCAAGCTCGTCATATTTAACCAGTGACAATGTGTAATCCCCTACCTTTCCTTGAATTTTTAATTACGCCAGAAGGCAAATGTTTTCTTTTTATCTGATTCTGCTCCCTCAGCCACGTTAATCGCCAAGCTTTCATAGAATGCTTCAAGTTTTTCAACCGCTTTACGAACAGAACGTGAGCCTTTTCCTTCCACTGCTTCACCACTAACAACGGCAGCACCCATCTCTTCAACATAAGGCAAGGAATGTTCCACCGGGACTCCTAATGTTTTAGCAATATCATCTAATGAAATTGGAGCTTCACTATCGTTATAATGGTTGACGATTACATGAATATGGGGCATATCGTCTGTGCGGTTTTTTCTCAGCCAGTCAACGAAGTACCTGGCCGGTTCAATCACCCGCTGTTCAGCTCGAATCGGGAGAATAATGTCTGTACCCCTCATTAAAGCAACCGCAGATGGAATGAACATTGGGTAGTTTGAAATCTGATAAAAGGCGACTTGTTCAGGTTGCTTTTGGAAGTAATCCCAGAGGTGAAGAAAATGTTCAGGCAACCATTTGCTTGCTTCCATATAATTGAGCGACATATTTGTAGCGATAATATTCTTCTCTACTTCGGTTTCATACTCACTCATGTCAAAAGGAATACGATTACGAAGGTGACTCAATGCCAGGATTAAATCGTTCGATTCCGCTTTTCCCTCAAAGTAATTGTGGAGTGAAGGCGAGATAGAGTCCCAATCAATCATGCGAATTCTCTGGTCTTTTGCTGCTCTTTTTCCAAGATAGGTGGAAACCAAGCTTTTTCCACAACCACCCACCGGTTGAACAGCCACAAACGAACGACGGCGGGTCCTTTCAAGCTTTGTCACTTCATCTAAAAATCCACTTAGTGTCGAAATTTCATCCTGCCCATTAACAATGAACTTCACTCGTTCACTATTGAATTTTTGTTCCCATCGATTCAGCTCATAGTCTTGTAGGATAACAACAAAATCTTTTCCAGTCAGTTTGAGCCGTTCCAGATGTTCCAGCACTTCACTTTCCTTAAAATTAAAGAGGGAAAGGAGAACTTTTTCTTCTGCAATATCGGTGGAATTTGTATAAACAATCGTGTCATAGCGGGACAGAAAATCCGCTACGCTGTTGCCGATATTCGCTGTTTTCGATAATATAGCGATCTTCACCGTCATTTCTCCCCTCCTATTGGATATTCTTACTAGCAAATGTGCGGCCTAACAGACGTAATTTCACTTTTTCATTTCCTGCCAGGGCATTTAATACAACCGCTTGCTGTACGGAGACTTTAACCGTAACGAAAGCAGGTACATAAGTTCTTGTATCTGTATCGTCCGGTTTCTTTTCCTTCATATCCTGTGCTTCTTTCGTCATGACTTTGGTTACATAGACATTTTGCATAACAAGTGAAGATTGGATAACAGGGTTATTCGCATCTCCTTTTTGAACGGCAGCCATGATATCTACTCGATCACCAGGTTTAGGTAATCCCGCTGTTCTTGCAAGGTTCACCTCAATGTTCATGGTACGTTCGTCAGGGGCAAACTTAAGAACTTCTTTGTCAGATAGACGATCCTTACGAATTTGTTCACCTGCATACATATCAACCTTTGCATGCTTCCCAACCACTTCTGATGCATCACGGACCATCCAATCTTTCACTTCTGTTTCTTTGACATCTACTTTCTTAATATCTTGTTCCGTGATTTTCTTATCAATTGGCACATTATTCTTTAGTTCATAAGCCGCAAGCACTTTTACAGGCTCATTACTTGGCGTGGCACTTGAAAAGATGGCTAAAGAGCCAACTACAGCGCCAACGGCTGATAAAATAATGCGTTTGTTCTTTTTGTTCAAAACAACACCCTCCTACATTTACTTTATTTACTAGAAAACCAACCCCATCGCTTTTTCTCCGGTTTGTTCCGGATAAATTGCTCTGGTAGAATCCGCTCTGATAATGACCGAAACGGTTCTTCTAACAACTCATTCCCGCTCTCTGTTTTAATCACTTTCTCTCCTGTCCAAGCGGAAGGTAAAGTGAGATGCGACATTTCAGGAATGGTTGCTATCATTTCAAAGCCAGTTTGTTCTTTTATAATGAGGGGTGTGACGTATTCCTCTATCGTTTCACACCACTTATTACCGATTAAGTGAATATGTCCATTAGGAGCTTGTCTTTTTAGGATTCCTATTTTTTTCTCCATATGGATATTAATTTGAATAGGATCCGGAGCTGTAACCAACCAAACTTCATCAGCTTGAGCCAGGGCAGCACGGGATATCGGAGAATCTAATGCCGAACCAATATCAGCAAACATCACAGGAATATTTTTGGTTAGGTAGAAAAGTCGTAATGCATCTTCATCGGAAATTTCATTTAGCGCATTTTCTCCAATAGGCATGTAATAAATATTTTCATGCTGCCATGCTGTTTCTTGCCGGATACTCCCGTTGTTTTTGACTTGTGTTATCCACGGTTTCCAGTCATGAGGCCGTTTAGCAAAACCATCAAGCATCTGTGACCAAATAGGCATCTCGATATTAGTTTCCACTACGCCAATAGGTACGTTATGTTCAGATAGGTATAGAGAAAAATTATCGGTGAAGAATGTAGAGCCAACTTGCGGATATAAACTGACCACAGCGACTACCTTTGGTGGAATCGGTATGACTTTGGGTACTTCCACTAATTTTTCTACAAGCCTTTCCTTCTCGACCTCTCGAATGACTTCCTTTTCAACTGGAACCTCGACTTTAACTTCCTTCACCACTTCAACCGGTACTTCTTTAACGACAATGTTTTCCTGAATAATAGGACTATTCGGAAGTTTTTCTCCGTTCTCCGTTTTTATGGTGACGGTTAATGCATGCCCAGCGTTATAAAATTTCCTCCACTGTATAGTGGTATCTACTTCTCGGAACTTCATCGCTGACGCAAAGGGTGTTGGCTGAATAAAGGCTTGCATCATCGTATTAACATCCAGCGAAGTATTTGCATCATCACGTAGGATAATATCGTAAATCCCCATATTGACCAGCTCCGCTAATAACGGATGACCGATTCGTTCATCGGAGAGAAATACGACAGGAAAGTTATATCGGTTACGGATGGTTAAGAGCGTGTCAGACAGCAACTCTAAATTTTTCTCCGTCCCTTTTTTAGCTATTTCACTGGCTATGATTAATCCGTCGAGCGTTGACCCGTTATAAAAGCAATTTTCAATCGCTTCAATTAAGTGCTCAAAAATGACAACCGTATCAACAACAGTAAAACCTTTCGTCTCAATGTACTTCTTTAACCTGTCTGCAAATGCAGCATTAGGCAAAGCAATAAGTATTCTCTTTTGCACTTGAGTTTGCATCACACACCCTCCCTGTTCCAAATCCTCACGCCCAACAGCTGTTCAATTTTTCGTTTTTCATATTCGTCAGGTATTGTAATTCCTCGCTCAATGCGACTTACATGGATTTGTGAAGCATGGATGAAAAGAGCAATCTTTAGTTGCGTAATGTTTTTCCTCTTCCGATAAATCTGCATAACTTCATGCGGTTTAATCTCAGGGTTAGGCATTGGGAATAAATTGCGTTCCCTTTCAATGTCAGACAATAGATAAGCTAGCAAAACGGGCTCCTTTCCCAAAGCACACGCAAAAAAGCACCCACCTATCCCCCCTGTAAGAGAGATAAATGGGTGCTTCCCATATACTTTGTTGCTCACGTCGTTTTAAATTTGAATTTATCATATATTATCTTGCCAGTAAGTGTCAAACGTTTTTTGAAAGTTATCTTCCAAACAATCTAGCAAAGATACCTTTTGGTTTTTCCGGCGCTGGTTCCTGCCTGGAAAGACGCTGTTTTGTCTTAGCATCATAAAGCAAATGATAAAGTTTCTCCTGATGATCGGGATGATCATTAAATAACTTTTCCAATTCATCCATTGCCCGATTTCTTTGTTCAACCGGTATGGACTCATTCATAACTTTATTATGTAATTCTTTTGCTTGATGCTTTAACTCTTTATCCGATAACTCTTTCAAAGCCGAAACTTTGTTAACAGCATAAGTGTGGTAATTCATAATGAGATCCCGATGGTCAGGATAGGACTCCACCAGGGTATCATAACGTTGTATCAATTCCTGTTTTTCAAGAACGGTTGATTGAGGGTCATTAATCAAGTCGTAGATTTCATTGCATTTTTCTTTTACAAGCATGAGCTCTTGATTAGCTTTCTCTATCTTTTCGCGTTCCTCCATTTGCTCAGCGAGTTGGTTTTCCAATACCTCTACCTTTTCCTGCAAATCGCTAATTGGGGAATCCAAGAGAAGCTGTTCATTTCTTTCGAACATGTCTTGAGTATCCTCGAAATACTTTTTCATTTGAGCAAACATCTGATGCATTACTTCTGTTTGTGGAATCTCCGTTGTTTCTTCTAAGTCTCCATATAGCATGGCCTTAATCTGCCTTAGCGAATAATCCCCATTTTGCCCTGTTAACCCAATAATCATCTTTAATTTAAACACCGAAACATAATCATGTTTCCAGTTTTTCGAATTCATTTGCCTGTATTTCGGATCAACATAATCAACCAGTGCAGACCGTCTGTTATTTATGGTGTAATCTACTACCTCACAAATAGCTGCCGCTTCTTTCGAAGAATACTCTCCGAATTCATCCATATCCAGTATATTTGCCGTGAACAGCTCATGAAGCCTGCCCTTTTTTTCATAGAGTTTGTATAATACTGAATCCTGAAAATGGGCTTCGAGCAATTGACGCATACGGTCACGCTTCTGTACTTTTTCAGGACTCAGCACCTCTATTTCGGTACCAGGAACGTTTTTATTCGCGTGCTCTGCCATAGCCTTCCCCCCTTTTTCATCAAATCAATTTTTTATTTGAAGTTATTTACCTACTACGTCTATTGGCATGGTGACTGGCATACTTTTATTTAATCATAATTCCGTTTTTATTTGAATATACTAAGGTAAATCTATTAATTATAATTTATAGTTAGTTGAAATTAGTCATGTTTATTTATATCTATCTCAAATTATTTATAATTTAATTAAATAAAGACAAATCGTTTTTTAATTTGAAAATAAGAGCGAACACACTACAGTTTCGCATCATAATTATTTATATCTATCTCCAATTATTTATAATTTAGCTAAATAGAAACGAATTGATTTTTAATGTGAAAACCATGCTTCCCGGGGCTTAAATAAACTCAAATTAAAATTTAATTTAGGTAAATAAGTTTGATTTAAAATCTTACTCAACTTGAACGGTAGCAAAGCAAATGCTAATAGAGAGAAAATGACCAAATTATGCAGGAGAAAGTTGGCGTTTAATGAAAAAATATAGGAAAGCCCCTGGCATGAAGTATGCAGGGGCTTATTTTATTATGAGGAGTATGGACTTCTAGTTTTTTTGAAAGGACTTTCATTATCATCATTGTTAGAATTTGTTTCGGTTCTATTACCAAACGGACTAGCCGATGTATCCCTGTTACCGAATGGACTAGGGGCTGCGGTTCTATTACCAAACGGACTGCCGGTTATTGGCTTTTCAGGTTGTGTCTCAATTTGCATATTAGAAATTTTAGCGAAAACATCACTTTTTTTGCGAGTACGCTCAGCTTGTAGAAGCTCCTCACGCAAATCGTACAATTCAGAAACCCTTTGAGGCCAATCTAATCCACCAAAGATAGAGAACATATAAACCACGTGGCTTTTATCTTGATTGAATGTTTTCTTTACATCGGCCACATAAGTCGAAACCGGCTTTTCTGTTGCGGTTGGCGCATAACTATCAAGAATGGATTCAATTTGATTCGTAAATGATAGCTTATAAATTCGATCAGCAACTTGTTTTCTAGTAATGATGCTAGTCGCTGCTCTTTCAGCAGTCGCTAAATCGTATCCCGTGGAAAGCAAGCCACTCTGGATGGACTCCTCGAAAGGAGTGACATAACTATCAATACGCTCAAGATCAATGCTGTTACTTCCAATTTCGGCACAGCTGATAGAGAGAACGCCTGGTGTAGATAGCATTTTTAAGAATTCGGAACTATCGAAGTGGAAAGCTCCATATGGTGCAGAAGCAGAAACAGCATTCATCCGATGAAGTGTTTGAGCGATGAATCGATTGCTTTTAACCAGATAATCTTCTTCACTCATGTTAGGATCTTCATGGAGGAAACGTTGAAATAGCATTTCATTATCAACAAACAGGACAGAACCCAATTGCTTGCTCTCAACAGCCTGAATAATGAGTTGCAATCTTGCGAGGGCATTTTCAATCACTTGTCGGCCTTCCTTATTGCGTGGAAGAGTAAGGATAAGTCCAACTCGTCCAGCAAAACCCATTTCATACATCATTTCTACTGCCGGAATAACACCACCGGTGCCTGTTCCTCCACCTAATCCAGATATAATCCATACAAACTCACGGTCCTGAAAAATCCGTTCAATTGACGGGCGCAAATTGTCTACATTCTCTACAAATGCTTGTTCACCCAGAATTACATTTCTTCCCGCACCTTTTTCATAACCGGATAACTTTAATTCAGTAGCATTTGAAAGGGAAGGAATCTTTGCAAAATCCCCCATATTAGTATTAACAAGACCAACCGAATACGGATAAAGATTATTCTTTGTACCTGTACGAATTTTTGCAAACTCAGCAGCAATCGAACAGCCACCCATACCAAGACCGAGAAAGCCGAATTTCAGACTTAATTTAACCTCTTCCTCGTCAAATAAGATTGGTTCAACTGCGCTATCAGCTGGTTTAATCTCCATGAATCATTACCTCCAATTTATCTTAATCATTTCTCATAGTTAGTTAAAGATTCTATGTATCTGACTCCATCAACTCGGCAAGAGCCGTCATGTATTCGATGTACTCTCTTCCTTGCTCCGTTGTAAAATACAATCGTGCTCGACCATGCTCTTTTGTATAGATTAGTCCAGCACCTTCCAACTTAGCCAGGGCCGTATCAAGAGTGTGACGGGAAGTGATTAAATCTCGACCTTCCCCTTGTCGGAACCATTCATTTACAAGAACTTTTAATCTCTCTTTTGTTTCATGAGAACCTTGTTCTTCTAGCTTTTTAATCGTCATTAGAAGCCAGCCAGCATCCCCAATCGCCTCTTTTATATTTCGGTATATTTTCCCCCCATCCAACTTCATATTCGGAAAATACTTAGGCATTTGCGTCATACATTCATCACCCCCAACGTTTGGCGGTTAGGCATTAAGCCAACAAAACCTTATATAATATGGATTTTTTTAGCATCGTCGCTATTAGCAACAATATATCACGAACTTTACCACTTGTCACCATATAAAAGCGGCTGATATCGAATCCAATAGCCGCTTTTACGGTTGCTATAAGAATCTTATGGATGTTAATAGACGCTGATAAACCTAATATTTTACAATTAAAGGTTGTACCGAAGCTCTTAATAAATTATTCTGAATGACTATCAATAATTCGCTAGGTTTATTTCGGTTTATAAATAATTTGAAATTCTTAAATGTCCCACACGATGTACCAGATTAATCACTTGATAATTCTTGAAAGAGAGGGGAGTTACAGCTATTTTGGCAGTGTAGGGGGATGCTCATTATGATTAAGAGGGTATTTATGTACCATGAATTGTTATGAATTATTTCTAATTCATGCTGAAATAATCGCGGAGTACAGATGGATAAAGAGATAAGGGGGCGTAATTCGGGACTGTACCAGGGAAGTTGGATTGGCTATCTTATATCATCGCAAAGAGGATTGTTTTGGAGGCAACCAATCGTTTGATTTGCCATGAACCAGTCCGTTACAGGTATGAGAGAAACGCTGGCTTTGCGTAATAAAACGATAAAATGCTTGTTTAAAAACATGATAGCAAATGTGGATAGTAGGCATTGATAGTGAACATTGATAGTACGCCTTACAGTAGAGTACGATAGTGAGCCTTATACTACATATTGATTGTACTATCAACCCCTACTGCAAAACTGACTATCTAAACAGTTTTTCAAAAAAACCTTGTCAAATCAACGTTTTTCTTTGTAAATTTGTGCTAGTAAAAATTTTATCCGTGAATGCTGAGTATATTTGGTACCTTCCGGTTTACTTTATCTACTCGAAAAAGAGGGTGTAAAAATGATCGATGTAAACGGAATAAGAATTTCTAAAAGATTCGTTCCAATATTAGAATTGCTTTACCTTCATCGGGTTGCAACCGCCGAACAGCTTCTTACTGCGATATTTCCAGCCGAATACCCGCCCAATTTTATAAAATCTCTAAAAAGTAGGGAACGACCCCAACGCTTGAACCACTTATTTTCCGTATTGCGAATGATGAAAAAGGAGGGATTGTTACAGGTAGACCCTGTAGAATTTCAAGGCCGATTTTTAAAAATGTATTCTCTAACCAAAGATGGGACTGAACTTTCGAAATACATGCTTAAGATTGACCCAGACCTTAAAGCCGATGGATACGAAAATAAGTACGGCGATTTTCCCTATGACCTTCAACGTCCCCCAAAAGGGCGGATTCAACATCATCTTTTGTTGATTGAATTTTTCTTGCAATTGAATTTCATTCGTGTAAACCATCCTACATTTTCCATTCAATACAGAGATAACCGATTTGCTACCCGACGGTACACTTTAACACAAAAGGGCGAGATTGTAGACGATGAAAAAAATTACGTGTTCCGTCCAGATGCAGAGTTTAGGATGACGGTAGAACAAGCAAATGAAGAAGGTATACCTGAACCGATCCTTAAAAGCTATTACGTGGAAATCGACAGAGGAACGGAATATTTTGAGGAATTAAAAAGTAAGTTTGAAGGATATGCCCGCTACTTTGATTACCTAGAAAAACAGGTAGGAGAAGAAGTCATAAAGAAACTACCGGAAGCCATTCTATTTGTAACGGATGAACGGGACCACGAATCTCCCATCAAGCGCAGATGGAAAACAATATCAGCTGCATTTACGTCCGCAATGGCTAAATGGGCGACAAAGGTAAATCTCATTTATGCACCATTGAATCACGTGGAGCGGGTAATCCTTCAAGAAAAACATAATCATGAGCGGATCGGCATGTTTGCAAAAAAAATACAGCCCTATTTGCAGTATCAATCTCTTAACACTTTCAAGAAAGAAAACGGGATTGATTGGGGAACCAATGCACTATTTACAGTCGCACAGCAGAGCAATCAGGAAAGCGTATTGTTCCTTTTCGAACGCTCAAATGGTTGTGAAACGCGAGGAATTCTACGTTTTTACGATTTTATCAAGAAGTACGAAAGCATCCAGGCAAAATACGCTAAAAGCTTTGCACATATTAAAACAATCCGTCCTGTCTTTATTACTTTTGATAATAACTATCTTCCAGTTCCACTCGAATCTTTGGCAGATAACGAATCAGCAGAAAAGTTAATAAATCAGGGCTATGTTCTAAACATAAAAGACGATCCTCATTGGTCATTGGTCAGCGGAGAACAGATTAAGTTATCTAATCCACTCATTTACAAGTAGAATTTTATCTTTTCAAGAAAAACATTCTGCCGTATAATGAAAACTAAAATAACTTATTAATCTATCGAAGTGGAAGCACCACGAGCACGGGATAACTGTGTATCGTTGGTGCTTTTTTGCGTTTAAAAGGAGGGGTTTTCAAATCATTCTTGCTTGATTCATTCATTATCAAAATTAAATAGGGGAGGAATCCATTTGGCAGAAGCAGAACAACAGCCGCTCACTACCCAGGAGCCAACCGAGCCAATAACGGAGAAGAAGAAACGGAAGAAACGAGCCAACAAAACGATTTCTGTATTCACGCCAGCTCAGTACCGAACATGGCGAATCCAGAAGCGAGAGAAATGGTTGGAGTGGTATCGTTTATACTTCCATACTGTCGCCAGCCTAGTTTGTGTTTTTCTCAGTTTCCTTTTAGGATATTCAGGTTTGATGATTTATTTATCGCACCTAAACCATTCAGACGGAAGTGCCATATCAGCCTTGAGTTTATTCATGAACCATCCTCCTTTCTGGTTGACAGCCTTACTTGGAGCGTTCGTTATTCCAATAGACCGGTTAGATAGTAGTTGGGCTTTCTTCTTTATCACGCTCATTCCTGTCTTTACCTGGTGTTACACAACCATCACTCAACCAATTACAAAGGGATATAAAACCATCATCTCATGGAAATCATTGAAGGGAAGGAATATCGCTTTAGCCATTTGTTCCCTGTCTTTCATGTGCATGTACTGTGGTTTTATAGGCTGGTATATTGATACAAACATGTTTGACTTCTTCGCCAGTATCCATACACCTCAACCGTTTCTTGTTGTAAGTTCGATGGAGAGTTTTGGATATATTCTTTTGTATTCTCCGGTGTTTCTCTGTTTATATGGCATCTACATGACAGGAAAAGAATTCTATCAAAACGAGGACTTACGCAAGCAATATGAAACGTGGGAATTTTCCCCACTTGCCCGTCAATCGTTTAATCTCACTGATGGCAAATGCGATGTCATTGTAGGGTGGGATAAAAAGAACAAAAAGCCTATCGTCATCAAAGAAACGAACCGCATGCTCCACGAGCTCATATGCGGGGCTACCGGCTCAGGAAAATCGAGTACGGCCATTCTAATCCGTATTGTGCAGGATTTAATCCGCATTGCCCGCGGTCAAAAAATGGGCGTCGTGATTTTGGAGCCGAAAGGCGATCTTGTTTCTGATGTATTGAAACTTGCCAAGAAATTAGGCATTCCAGACAGTAAAATCAAAGTTGTTGACCCTATCAACCTGGCTAAGTCTGTCAAATTTAACCCCTTAAGTGGGCCGGACATGTCCAAAGTAGCTGAAACCTTCAAAGGTACCTTAAATGCATTAGCTGGTGATCAAGATGCCTTTTTCAAGGGACAACAAGAGGAAATAGCCGGGTTTTACGTATTACTCGGTAAAATCTTTTTCAATGATAATGGTAGAGATAACCTTGATATCCGCCATTTGCAGCAAATGTTCACCGATCCTGCTTTCTTAGCGCAAATCGTTGAACGTTTACGTACCAGAATTGATGATGAGATGAGTAATCCAGCAACCACTAAGGAACGCCAATTTCAATTGGCAACAGAAGATGGAGTGGTACGTTATTTCGAGGACCAAGTATTATCCTATAAAACCTTCCGTAGAGATGGGGTAGAGCAGCCGTTAATGTATCCGGCCGGACACCGTTATGCTGGTAGACAGCAGGTAGAAAGCAAAAAGGACGCTTATATTACAGGCGGGAAGAAATATCTCAATGAATTGGCGATGAACCAACTTCTTTCCCAACTTTTTATACCGGAAGAAGGGGAAGAGACACTTGATTTAGACAAGTTTCTTGAAGAAGGCGGCATATTGCTCGTCAATACTGCACTTGGAACCCTCGATGAAATGTCGTTGCTTTTCGGACAATTCTTTATACGTCAATTCCAATCTGCTGTTTTCCGTAGACCGCCAGAGGAGGATGAAAACGGCAAACCAACAGGGTATAAGCGTATCCCTATTTTCTTTACAATTGACGAGTTTCCCTTGTACATCAATGAGGCTTTCGAACGCATGTTAACGCTGGGCCGTAGTTACCGAGTAGGAACACTCATTGCCCTGCAATCATTAGGACAACTCGATAGTGTAAGGCCTGGCTATGACAAGGTAATCAAATCTAATGCCCGTAATAAAACGGTCTTTGGTGGAGGAGAAAAAGACGATAACCAGTGGTTTTCAGAACAATTTGGTGAAGAATATCAAATTGAAGAGAGCTTAAATGAGTCCACCACACCTGTTACCGTGGAAAATCAGACATGGGGATTCCGACACAATACACAGCGGAGCCTTGTTGCCCGTTTTTCTCCTACGTACATCATGGAGTTGCCATTTAAAAATTTCATCATCCAGTTAATTGATGAAAACAATTCGATTCAACCGCCTGTCCATGCTGTAGGTAAATTTGTGAGTGAGACAAAATATATAAGTAAATTTGTGGATGTAGGGAAGGGAGAATTATCATCCGAGAGTGATAAACCATTTTCAGTGGGATCCCACCTCAATTATTACAAACAAGCCATCTCGACTACGTTGCAAAGCGGTATCCCGAACAAAAAACAAGATACCATCAACGAACAGCAACCTACTCTTGACGAAAATGGCAATGAGAAAAATACAGTGGTCAACAATTCAACGAACGATGACCCCATGAATAATACGTTTAAGAGTACAGAAGGAAACGAGGAGGGCAGCATACCAACGAACACCGAACCAGGAACGGTTGAGTCTCAAACAAACGATGGTAATAACCTGACTGCAAACCCGTCTGATTCGAACAATGAAGCAGCAAGCAATACGAATCCACCTGCTGATCAGGAGCATATAGAAGCGGCTGCAAATGCCAATCCATCCGATAACCTCGATGAAGCATTTGGTATTCATATTCCAAACAAAAATATCGGAGAGGCAACTACAACCACTTCTCAAGAGGGAGAGGATGTTTCTGAACATATTAAAAATGCAGAGCATACAGACGATGGATTCACAGCTGAACATTCTCGTATGGATCAACAACAAGAAAAAACTGTTCAAGGTTTGGTTCAAGCAGTAGGTAAAGAAGTAAAAGAGTTAGAACCGCATGAAGGTGAGCAAACCTCAGCGAGTCAATCTAGCGAGGGAACCGATAAGAATGATGAGGCACCAGAGCATAAATCGGAGGATACACCTGATGTTTTTAAAGATTTTGTTTGGAATCTTCCTCAATCAAATGGAACAACGGCGACGGATCCTGAGAATCCTAACAAAGAGAAAGAGCCGGTCACTGAAACTAACGAGCCACCAGTTAAAAATACAGTTCCACCTCAACAGAGACATGCCGCTGCCTCTTACACGACGGATTTAGTTATTGAAGAAGAAAAAGGTATTTAAATAATCTGATTGACAGTTTGTGTAACACCTTGTACAATTCTTTGTAAGAATAAATTCCCTATTTTTTTGAGAGTTTAAATTTAATATTGAGACTATACGAGGAAGCACCTCAAGTAGACAGGATTACCCTGTTTTTCTTGAGGTGCTATTTTTTTACCCAAAAATAAGGAGGCAAACCAAATGAATTACGCAGAAGCACATGAAATTCAAATTAGCAGAGAGGCACGCGCCTGGGCCGACATTAAAGAGGCTGCCAAAAGTAAAAAGGTACTTGTAGCAACCGCAGTAGGTCTTGAGGATATCACGATCAAGAAAGGCGAGAAACCAATTGAATGCTTAAAGCTTGATTATGATGGCATTTATGGATATCTGCCTAAAGCCTTTATCGATAATTATAACTTCAAAGGAATGACGTTCTTCTTAGGGAAGGAATTCGAGTTCATCGTTACGTCCTTTGATATTGAAGCCCATATTTTCATTGCGAATCGGATCGAGGCGCTTAAGTCTTTATCTCAGCGTTTCTTTACAAGGGCGAAAGAACATGAAATTTATTCGGCATTTGTACGAGGAGTAGACCCATATAACCTTTACCTTCTGGTTGATGGCATTCCAGTTACGCTATACCGCACTGAATATAGTCACACCTATGTTGAAGATTTACGAGAAGAAGTTGAAATTGGCGACCGCATCGATGTACTTCTCAAGAAAATTGCAAAACCAAACCAGTCGTACACAGAAGGTGGCAAGGAAAAAATTGCTGGTGAAAATGGATACCTTGAGGTAAGCGCTAAGGAATTAAAGCCGGATCCGTGGCAGCAAGTGGTCAATTACAAGGAAAAAGCGACATACATCGGACATATCACACGAATTCACCCGGATTACGGTATTTTTGTAGAGCTGGTGCCAGGATTAACGATTCGATGCAACTTTCCGCCAAATTGCCCAACGACACTAAAGCTTGGGGAAAGAGTAAACGTAAAAATTACAAGAATCGAACAAAAAGAGCGTCGTATCACCGCTTTAATTATCGTTCCGCGTAAGGCCGTCGGTAAAAACAATACATCCTTTCATAGAGGGTATGTTCGATGAACAATCCTTTTAAAGAACTGGACCGGTACATACCAAGTGCCGACACTCAGACAGAAACACTTCCAGGTAATCCTTATCTGGAAGTGTTGCCCCAACGGGCAAATTCAAATCCTTATGAGGGCAGCGCTTGTCCGGCCGATATCTATGACTATTTGTTACCTGACGGCAATTATTTCGGCTTATATTCGGATCCTTACGCAACTTTAAAATATGTTGACGGTCCAACTTCCAGTTCTTCTGGCAGACATTGGCTAGACATGAAAACAATGGATAATAGTTTTACCGAAAGGGAAATCTCTCTGCTCCATTTTCTGATTGAGCATAGGTTAGCCACGACAAAACAGATTGTACGGGCGGTATTTCCAGACGAACCCGGAAAGGATGTCATCAAAGCTTTTCTTAAGCGGAATCGTAATCGAGGGGTGCTCACCGCATTATCTTGGATAACCCCATTAAACGATGGACGTAAAAAGCCCATCGTTTATGGTTTAACCCGTCCTGGCATTACCGCAGCAGCGGAACTTTTTCACCGTAATATACCAAACGGATTTACCTTTATCCCGACTCTTTTCCCTAATGGAATGGGCCCAACAATGATACCGTTCTTCGTGGATCTTGCGATGAATGAACTATATTGCGAGTTAAAACGGATTGACCGCTTAGTTTCATGGCAGAGAACGCCGCATATTCCGCTTCCTGATGGCTCTCATTTTTTCCCGGGTGCTACAGTGGAAGTCATTAAGGATGCTCATGAGTCCCTACGTTCTTTCTGGGTAGAAGTTGTTCGTCCTTCTAAAGAATGGTTAAATCGTACAAGAATTCGTTTCGAGCGAATTGAAACGGCTTATACAAAATTGAATGATAATAGTCGTCCCGTAAGGCTCATTATGATCGCAGATGGTGATTCACGGGTTCCTTTCCTGGCTGAATTGGCTGCACGTTACATGCCTTCGGTACCCATTCTATTTACAACCGATGAACGATTAATCAACGGGCTAAATATTAATACATTCTTGCACTACAACACAGAGAACAAAGAGTTAAAAGGTTCATCTGTTTCTTTCCTTCAAGAAGGATACAGCGGGATGACTGCCTCCGCTTATTTAGAACAAATGTCTGCAAATATTCAAGAAGAGGACTTAGACGACGAATGGTAATGTATGAACACGCTGACTTATATGAAGGCTTAAGCAAAGAGCTATGGGGTATCCTTCACTTCGAGATGCCCCTTGACTCCCTTTACGAATACTTAAAATTAAAAAATCACAATATTTCTTTAAGTCGTTTTATGGATTTTATCATTTTCCCTTTTAAAATACCGCTTTCCCTAGCTAATGAAATTTATGAGGCACTAGAAGCCCGTTTAAATAATCCGGATTACTTGAATCTGCTGCAACAAGTGGAACAAAAAGGCATGAAAAACAGTCCTGCTCATGCCTTAGTGATTGAATTACTTTATATACAATCTACAGGCAACGATATTACCACTTCTCGTTTACAGGCCATATTTGACCTCTCTACCGATGCATTTTATTCCATTTCACTTCAATTGGTGGAGCTTGGTTATTGTTCGAGTGAAACGATGATGAAAGTCTATATGAAATACCACTACATAAAGAGAGAAAGGGAAGGAATATGACAGAAAGCACACCTCTTGAAGTACTACTATGTGATGAAACAATGCGGGAAGAATACATGGATGCAAAACTTGTCCGTACCTTTTTCATCGCAACATCTCACTATGCTGTTCTTCGAAAAGAAGATACCGATACACTTTGCATACTAAAAATTGTTGAACATGATGGTTCAGAGGAATTGCATGAGATCGAAACGGAAGCGGAATTTCAGAGTGCAGTGGAGGTATTTCGAAATTTACCTGACTAAATCGTGACAGGAGCGGCCGACGCTGCTGCCTGTTTTTTTATTTTAAACATTAGTATAGGAGGAAGAAAAAATGAAAAAGAAAATTGTGATTGGGGCCTTACTTCTCCTTTGTATTTTTGGTGCGGTGAAACTAATTTGGTTTTCGAATCCATCAAGTCAGACTGCTAATTCCGCAAAGCCTGGTCAACAGTCTCAGGACTATGCAGAGAGTGAAACCAAATTAGAAAAGATAGATAGCAGTGCGCCAAAACTAGTGAATCTCGGCGCGGCTCTAAAAAAAGAAATTGAAAATGCCAGGAAAAATGCAAAGGAAAAGGAAGGGACATTTAAAAAAAGTCAGGAAGGGCAGCTATTACATGGTGGAAGTCATCGAAAACAAGCAGATGAAAAAGTATATCCTTCATGCATCTCTTGATCCGACCCACTTTATTTTTAAGGATGGAGAACCCATTTTGTATAGAAAAGCCTATGTGAAATCATTGAATAACGACGTTGTTTACAGTATTTCAAGCAGAAGGTAAGAAGGAGAGAGGACAGGATGAAAAAGAAAGCAGTGAGCCGATTAATCGCCGTAAGTCTCGTGCTTGGAACGATGACAGCTGTAATAGGAGGTTGTGGTAACGATGAAGCAAAAGCTGTACAACAATCTGCAATTGTAGAAAACCCAATCACCCCTCAATTGGTGGTTACGAAACGGGATAACGCTATCGCCGGTTCCGCAGAAGATAAAATCGTTTTCTTAGGGGAGCAGAACCAAAAAGAGGAAGGTAAGGCTTATCTTGTGTTCCGTGTAGACGGAATTTATCAGCAACTCATTCATAGCACCGACTTACATATCGATGCCATTCTCAGCAGCGGTAATAAGGTTTCTGTTGATGATGCCGAATTCATGTATCCTGCTGGTGGTAGCACCTACCTCATTTACACAGTTCCCTTAGAAGAAAAGACCACAATTGCCAGAGTAGACACCAACTTTAATGTTTTGAACGAAAGTATTGTATCCGTTGGCAACACCTATAAGCAGACTATAACATTAGGGAATCTTATCAAAGAAACAGTCAAGGTTCCGCCAGCCCTAGATTTACAAAACCATACCCTCACTCCCAATATTACACTAGAAGATGAAGAAAAAACGGTGAAGATTAAAAAAATCGAAATGAAAGATAATCAAGTGTTGATTACAGCCGGGGTGAAATATAAAGTAGATAAAAAAATTGAGAACTCAACCGCAAACCTCTCCTTTAAAAACAGAGGAGACATACTCACTGATAATCATACGGACGAGTTTTTTGCTTCCATTGAAAAGGATGTCCCTTTTACCTTTAGCCTGCCGAAAGTTCCTGTTTCGAAAGGGGATGGAGCGATTCGCTTTACGTGGGAAGGCCTGACCACCCTCATTGATGTTAATACCGGAAAAGAAATTACGAATACGAAAGAAATCTTATTAAATCTGCCCATTCTTTATTCGAATGAAGGTTCACCAAAGTTAGAAAGACCTTCCATGCAGAATAAAGATGATTTTATGTCGGATAATGCCTTCATTTTCAAAGCCAACGCCACGAATGAATTTACCCAGGCTACTAACGGCTATACCGAAACATTATTGCCATACGAAGTCGTCACAGGTAATAAATTTAAGAAATTATCCATTCGAGCCAAGCAAATCCACAAAGAAGAGCCTGATTCACCTGTTGGTGCCGCCAAAGCCGAAAAAGATACAAATGAAAAAACAGGCATTCTTGTCATTTATAAAGACGGGCAACCTTTTGAGGATATTTCATTAAGGTACGATGAAACGAAAGACATTAATATTGATGTACAAGGCGTGCACAAAGTCGGTTTTGCTTTCAAACTGAATAAAGAGCAAATGCATGATAATACCGATTACTATGTCCTTATGAGGGAAGGAACACTTGAATAATGAATGGATCCTGTCAGAATTACTTCTGGTGGGATTTTTTCTTTTCTCTTCTGCAAAAAGGCTTTTTATTTCAAGAGTTCTAAAAAAAAATTTAAAAATATATATGTAAATAAAATGACAACACTGTGTTTGTTTTAATAATAATGATTTAACTGTTTTTCTATTTTTGTTTTAAAATATGTTTTTATTGTTTTAAGGTAATCATCAACTCAAGTAGGACAAGGGTTTATGGCACCTGCCTATCACACTTAGAGGAGTCAATTCTCACACTTAGAGGAGTTAGTCATCACATTTTGGGGAGTAAACGTATCACACGTTGAGGAGTCAACTATCACACTTAGAGGAGTAGAAGTATCACACTTCTGGGAGTATGAAAATTATAAATTTAACCAAACAGGTTGCCAACATGCATATCCGGTTATTCCGGCTTTTTTTATGCTCAAATATCACGATTTGAGGAGTTTAAAGATATGCATTTAACCAAATGCGTTGCCAAAGAATTCTTCATGGTTATGCCTTACTTATTTTGTATCAAAATATCACAATTTAGGGAGTAGAACTATCACAATTTAGGGACTAGTAAGGCTCTAAATTTAACCAAATGCGTTGCCGAGCCATCTTTTCCGGTTATTCCAATTATTTATGTCTATGTATCACAGAAAAAGGAGTCAACTATCACACTTTTAGGAGTATGAGGGCATTCATCATAACCAAATACGTTGCCAAACTTCTTTTTCGGTAATTCCAGACGTTTTTCTCTGTAACTATCACATTTAAAGGAGTAGAAAATGCTTCTTCTAAACAAAAGTATTACAAAACACGGAGTTAATTGTGTATAACGGGCCGGAAAAGTATCACAAAACAGGGAGTAAGAGCATAATTTACGGCTGAAATATCACAAAATGGGGTGAACTATCACAAAAAGGGGACTAAAACAGTAATAAATACTGAAAGTATCACAAAAGGAGGAGTTATTTTGTGGTTATCTTTGCATGGATTTCAGAAAAGAAGTCATTAGAAGGTATAACCTCAGTAAAGAGGGGTATAGAAGGTCAATTTCTTTGGCTATATTACAGTTAATATTACAATAAATAGACCGGAATCCTGCTCTTTGAGTAACTATCACATTTCGAGGAGTGGAATTAGAACGAGTGACACTATATAGTTATAAAGAGGGTTGCTGCGGGAGGTTTTAAGTTATGGAGTATGAACAAATGACACTTGAATTAGAAGTAAGCAAAATATCCGATAATTATGTAGTGACCAAATCAAACACCCTGATAGATACGCAGTCAAATCTAAACTTACAGGAACAGCGGGTTATTCTGGCTTTAATCTCATTGATACAACCGGATGACAAGGATTTTAAGACTCACTACCTTAAGGTAAAAGATTTAGCTGACATGCTTGATATACAGGAAAAAAATTTTTATAAAAAAGTAAAGGAAGTAATCTTAAGCCTGCAACGTAAGGAAATCGTTATACGAGAGAAAGAGACGAATTCCGACTTGCATGTTCACTGGCTGTCAGCTTCCCGATATTATCATCGAAAAGGTCTGGTTGAACTTGAGTTTTCTCCTCAGCTTCGACCGTACTTATTACAATTAAGAAAAGAATACACGAAGTACAAATTGTGGAACGTTTTGCAACTCAGAAGTAAATATTCTATCAGAATGTTCGAGTTGCTGAAGAGATTCCAATCGTTAGGGAAAAGAAATTTTTCTGTGGACGAGCTCCGTTATAAGTTGGAGGTTGAAGATGGGAAATATGAACAGTACGGCCATTTTAAAAGTCGTATTCTGAAAAAAGCCCAGGATGAGATTTCCAAGAAAACGGATATCTCCTTTACATTCGAAGAACATAAAAAGGGAGCAAAAGTTGAGGGCCTTACCTTTCATATTCATTCTAAAGAAAACGTCGGAAAATTGATTTCTGATAACGAACCTGTTGTCTTAAAAGATGACTCTTACGAACTCCTGATAAGGTTCGGGATAAAATCAGAAAAGGCCAAGAAACTCATTGAGCAATTTGGGGAAGAACGGGTTAAAGAAAACCTTACATATGTGTTTGATAAAAAGCAGAATGATGATGTAAATAATATCAGCGGCTATATTATTAAGGCGGTCCAAGAGAATTATGCAGGACACCCAACCGTTGTCTATAATGAAGAAGATGAATTGAATCCGTTAACCTCCATTCAAGAGATGAATAGGAAGATAAAACAGTTTATTTTCTTTCACGGAAAAATC
>NZ_BBWZ01000024.1 GCF_001015055.1 Aneurinibacillus tyrosinisolvens
CCATCGATATAAACAGAACGGCATTTCATATCAAGCATTTCATCTTCATTCACTTCGAACATCAGCATGGCACGGTTGTTTTTATAATCATTTTCGTTCTGATAGTAAGGAATTTCAGCGTAGGCTTCATACTTACCAGGCGGAAGGCCACTGATTTTAAATTGATAAGTAAAATCCTTTTTAGGGTCTACAGTTGGCATATTCACTTCAATAAAACGTTGACCTGTTGCAAATGCAGCATCCTGACGATTATAGATGACCGTTCCGTTTGGATCGAATCGAAGTTGATAATCGTCTCCTTCATTTGTTACATTTACGAGCCACACACGCATTTTATCTCGAGGAAGTCCTGTACCAGGTCTTGGAGAAACATCTACAGTGCCCGAATTCGGTGCACAACCTGCTTCACTTGTTACACATGGAGCAGAAATTTTCTTTGCAAGCTGATTGGTTACTGTAACAGGTATCGTAATCGGCATGTCAGGTTTAAATGATGGATTTCCCGCAATATCATTGAAATCGGGTTCGTTTGTATCTGTCGCAATTCCGCCATCTGCAGCGACTTCTTCTGCAAGATCTGGGTTATCCAAATATTCTGATCCAGGGTAGTCGTAGTTATTTAAAGCTGCTTCGTCAATATCATTTTCATCCTCTTTGATATACTTAGCAGGGTCAATATCACTACCATCAAGAGGTGCATCACCTGAAGCCTCTTGCACAATTTTCTTCGCGTCCATAGAAACGATGGCATCACCTGAGGGGACATAAGGGAATGTACAAAAAGAATAATTGTTAGCGAAATTCACTTCATTCGGTTCACCCGTATTTGCACCGTTTGTATAAGTTTTACCATTTCCGTAATTTATGTTCACTTTTAGTCGAATACGTCCTGTTTGTAAAACGGTTGGGTCTAAGTCACTTGTTGGTACAGTTAATTGTTCGTTTAAAACGGCTGGACCGTTCGTAGGCATCCATGTATTTGCTCTTATACCCGTATCTACTCTCATCATCCCGCCAGGAGGTCCGATAGGTTTTTTAGCCCACCACCAACCCCATTTATTTGGGTTTTGACCAGGTGGCATCACTCGATCCTGCCAAGCCCAGCTGACAGGCATTTGTGGGTATGCGTGAGTTACGTTTTTGGTCGTATATTTTACCCCGAATTTCACTTCTCGCCCGCCGATTAACGGATCGCCAAAATGAATAACCTGCCAAACTCCATTCTCATCTTTCATTTTCATATCCCATTCATTGCAGTTATTGTTAATGATGAAATCAGGAGGCGGAGGTGGAGTAATAGGAGGTGGAGTTCCTTTGCATTTTTTTCTAGGGTCAGTTTCGTTAATATCGTAACACACCTCTGGAACTGATGGCATCGTCGTCCAGGTGGAATACCAACCCGTGGTCTTATACATACGGAAAGTAAGAGGTTGATACTTATCAATTTTTTCATCCCTTAAAATAGGATCGATAGCATCCGCGTAATTACTTAAAAATCTCCCTTCCCAATTCCTTTTTGTATAATTATTCTTTGATCCAAAATCGCCGCGTGGCTCATCACTGTTACCGTAATATTTGTCATAGGCTCGATTGAGTTTGAAAATGCGGGCCCCGTTTTCAAATTGCGCTTCAGTCATATTTTTAGATATTTTTGATGCTTTAGGGGATTGCTTCACAGTGGCAAATTTACGCGTTTTAAGATATCCTTTACCGCCTCCTTCATCATCAGGAAAGGCCATATTGCTGTATAAAATTGCTTTGTTTACACCAAAATCTACCCCATTCACTTTCTTTGCTGAACCAATAGAATAACCGATGTAACGATAAGCGTCGCCTCTTTTGTTTTTTCCTGTCATCCCGTTTGTGAGATAAGAAGCATTCCCATACACAACCATACAACCATCATGCAGATACGTTTCATTGAGAGAGACTGGATTGCCGCTATTAATTCCGTCGATTGTGATTTTTTTCGGAATCCGCATTTCTGCTATTAGTTTATTAATATCAGGTTGAACATAATTTGCGGGACACAAGGTCCTTACAAACGCTTCACCAGGAAGAGCAGTGGTAAGTCCATTTGCATTTGTTGGAGTCACTGCATTTACAGGCGTTTGACTCAATCCAAAAGTTCCTAGAAAGACCGCTCCTGCAAGAAGAAGGCCTTTCGAGAACTTACTCATCATCGTCTTCTTCGTATTCATCGTCGTCTTCATACTCATCCTCTTCACGCTCCTTTCTCTTTTTCCAAATAAAGAACAGAAGAGCTGCGACTGGAAGAGCTAATAAAGCCCAATACCAACTGAATCCAGAGGAATTTGAAGTTGTTGTTTCAGAAGATTGGTCGAATTTGATATCGTACGCTGAAGCATTTACCGCTTTTGGAGGAGTTTGTTGATTCGAGGCAGATTGAGATTGGTTTTGATTAGGTGCTTGTCCAGAATTTGAATTCCCTTCAGATTGAATTTGTTGCTGCGTTTCTTTATTAACAAATTCGTCTATCAATTTTTGCTTTTGCTGTTTTCTTTTTTTGAGTTCATCATCACGACGGATCATTTCTTGATTTAGCGGAAATCCTTCGGATGGAGTTGGTTTCACTCCGAGAGATTTATCATAGAGTTCTAAGGCTTTCTCTCTTCGATCAAGTTCTGGGCTGTTTTCAACTATATCAGTTGGGTCCACTAGAATATCTTGTTTTGTATCATAGGCTTTTTTTCGTTCTTCTGGGCTCATTCGAAGCCATTTTTTTGCGTATTCAGCAGCATACTCACGAGAAATACGAATATCGTCTTCAATTTTCTTTTTCATTTGAGGTGTGGCGTTGAGCATCACGTAAGGATAGTCAATATGACGTTTTTCTTCGAGATGTTCTAATCGTTCGGGGAGGTTTAGCACGACATAAGCAGCAGTCAGTTGTTTTTTCGCTTCAAGAAGAGGATTGGGTTTCCCCACTACCTTTTTTGCAACTTCGATAGGAAGTCGAATGAATTTGCTGTATTGACGACCATCGTTCCCTTGATAATAACGGATGATATAACCTTGTTTATATTCTTCTTTAATGAGAGTTAACTTCCACTCCCCTTGTTGGGTTTGATTTAATTGATTAGGGTTCGGAACACTCGAACTTGGCACAGCAGCACCATTATTTCCAGTTCCATTATTTCCGTTTAAACCAGCATTGTTCGCTGGAACAGAACCTGATATACCATTCGTTCCATTGTAGAGTTTTTGTCCATTTTGAATTGTTCCGTTACCAGTACTAGAACCACTAAACCCTCCGTTCGGATTGTTTGAGCCGCTTTTGTTTGAACCAGAACCTGAGGAATTTTGAGCACCTCCAGCACTCGTTCCAGTATACGGATTTGAGTATTGAGAAGAACTCGGTGTATTTGAATTACTCCAAGTGGACGGATCAGCTGGGTTGTAGTTACTATAATTTTCTGGAACATAAAAAACAGGCGGAGCTTCTGGAGCTGGAGCCGAAGCTAAAACATTTATAGGAGATAACATCATACTCCCAGCTAAAACAGAAACTAGTAATTTTCGTTTCATTTTTTCACCCCTTTCATATCTTTCGTACTTTATAGCTTAAAAGTAAGTTTTTTGTTCGATTTCAAGAAAAAATTTCTCCCATTTATAGAAAAAAGGTTTATATTCATTGGAAATAAATAGATAGAAATATATATAATGAAATGGTTGATTATAAAGTTATTTACCGAGTTATCACAAAGGGGGTATTTGGATGAAATTTAAAAAGAAGTTTGGAGCATTAATAGCCGCAACAGTTGCCCTTAGTATGGTATTTGCTGGGGTACAAGCAAACGCCGCGCCAAAAAAAGCACCCGCTAAGCCTGCGGCTGTAAATTATTATGCAGCATTTGCAGTAAACGGCATCACATTACAAATGACACCACAGCAAGTGATTGGGAAAATCGGAAAGCCAGGTTTAGCCTATACAGATTCGCAACAGGAACTTCATTATGTTTATAAAAACGATCCAAAAAAATTTATGAATGTAGGTTTCAGAAATGGAAAAGCTGTAACCATCTATGTATACGGACCTGGGATTTCTATTGCAGGTATTGCTCCTAAAATGACTACAAGCCAAGCAAAAGTCGCTATTCAAAAAAATAAGGCTAAATACCGCATTAACGAAGTCTCTTATGTTAATACAGGTATTGATGCTCGTGTCGTTGTAAATGGAGCAACAAAACTCGTACTCGGTGGTCAAATCAACGAAAAAGTGAATAACCTTATGAATGTAAGTATCTTTGACTATACAAACGATATAAAAAATCGCTTAATTTCGCCCGACCCAATGTACAATACATTCAATCGTTACAACAACTTAAACTTTAATGTCCGTTCCACTATAGATAAAGGACAAGCTAAATATGTATTTGAACTTATTAATATGGAACGAAAAAACCGCGGGTTGCAACCTTTACAGTGGGATACAAAAATGAGTGAAAACAATCAATTATATGCCGCTGAAATGGCAAAATTCTTCCCTTACGTACCAGCGTATAAGGCGAATATGACAGCTCGTGATTTAGTTGAAGGTCTTCCAGGCACAAAAAGCTATGAGCAAATTTCAAAGGAGAGAAACTATACTCCTAAAATCAAAGGTAAATGGTTTACAAGATATGCACTTACTCCAGGTTTGTTTTATAACGAATCATTAAAAAATAACTTTGATGTTTTAAGTCGAAAAGATATTACTCACGTAGGCGTTGGCCTTGTTCGTGATTGCTACGTTGTAACCTATTACTAAAACAATTTAACCCGTGCAGAAAGATGTACGGGTTTTTCTTTGTTTTATATCTTTTTAACGTTTTTATTTATTTTTTAAGCTGCGTATTTCATAGGCAAACCACCTATGAAATCCTCATGCGTCGCCTACCCTATTTATTATTGGACGTTCTCTTATTTTAAAGAAGGAATGCTATTAAAATATGTAGCAAGCTCCGCTGTTTTATGTACCGTTCATAGCTTTTAAAACGGAAAATGGTATAAATGTATGGAAAGAAAAAAACCTTGGCGCAAGCGCCTCAAAACCGTTAAAAGATCTCCCCTTTAAAAGGAAGAGCAGACCTTCTTTCCACCAAGCAAAAGTCCATACGGTATGAACACAAACGCTTTTATTGTTTTTTAGGCGGCTATCAGCCGCCTTTCTTTTTTATAGAAGGCAAGATTTTTCAGCCCCTGGGGGCGGCGAAGCGGGGAAGTGGAGCGCAGCGGAACCAATCTTTTATGTTTTGGATTTGCTGCTTAAAATACATACCGAAGGGCTTTTAAATGACTCCTTTTTAAATACCTAACCCCCACCAGTTGTCCAATTTTCGAAAAAAGTTAATCGCACTAAAGAAAAAGTTGCTATTTAAACACGTAAAAACAACATGCCGAAGGCTTTTAAATGACTCCTTTTACAAAGGGGTATGACCCTGCCATTTGTCCAATTTTCGAAAAAAGGTATCAACGTTACCGAAATAATAAGCATACACCTATAAAACTTACCAATGTAATAATTATTAACTGTATAAAAAAGCATAACATATAGGTTAATCGAACAAAGTGATAATGTATTTTACTGTGCTATAAATCTTTAAAAACAAAAGAGTAAAATGGACATAAAAAGACTTAAAGAACAACTGCTATAAAAAATGGCCAAAAAACGGCCTTCAACCCTTGTGGCTCTAAGTCTGGGGCAAAGGCTACGAAACGACCAAAAGTGGGGGGGTCAAAGGCTACGAAAACGACCTAAATCGGGGGGGTCAAAGGCTACGAAACGACACTTTTTGAAAATGTAATTACTTAATTCCAACTTCTATTCGTTTCATTCAACATTATTGTTGAGACACAGAACGGAGGTCAAAGGCTACAAAACGACACTTTTATATGTAAATATACCTAAATAATATAGTTCAATCATACTAAAAGCCTTTGTTTTTCTTTCTTAATACGAAAGAAACCAAAGGCTACGAAACGACACTTTTTCGAAAAGAATTTTTCCTCATCAATCCCGATCAGCCCTTATACCATCTGTTTTTTTAGGTTTTTTTAAGCAGAAGTCAAAGGCTACGAAACGACACTTTTTGTATGCATCTATTATGGTACTATTTTCATACGAACCTTTATTTATGTGTACTTGTAGAGAGAAAAGTCAGAGGCTACGAAACGACACTTTTTGAAAACACCTTATTTCCGTTGTTCGTTATGAATCCTTATATTATCTGGTTTTCTTCTGCTTTCAATTCGAATGTCGGAGGCTACAAAACAACACTTTTCAATCGGATATGAAAAAAGACGCTTATGCGCCTTCTTTATCTTGCTTACTTGTTGATTTAACCTTGGTTGAACTTTTCTTTTTAAGTTTCTTTTTCTTAATCCCGTTTTGAACAATCCCCTTTTCTTTCTCTAGGAATTGACCTATCAGGAACATAGAGTACGCATCTGGGTTTTGCAAACGGCTAAAAACAATAGGATTTAGTATTATTTTTAGTTTGTCTCCTTTTCCGTCTGTTTTTATTGCATTTGCTTCTTCTAGAACTTCTAATCTTTTTCTAGCTGTTCTTAGATTTACTTGCAGAATATCCGCAAACCCCTGGAGTCCTATGTGTTGAATTGGTTTATACGTCTGTTCCATAAACACACGATTCCATGATTGTTTCTTGTTTCTCCGAAGATCTTCGTTCGCATTTAAACACAAGTAGTAACTTTGGTAGTGAAAATTAGCTAGTAATTTGTACAGTGCGCCTCGATGTTCCATATCCAAACGCTTAAATATTCGCATCGCATGCGTATGATACATTTTCACAAAAGGTGTCTTTTTTTGTTCTGCGTCCATTTCTCCCATCAAGTGGAATTCAGGACTGATTCTGAAAATCTTAATGTTTACTACTTTTTCTTTCCCTATATCTTTACCATTTTTTACTTGGCTGATTGTTTTCATATCCTCTTTGATTATTATTCCTAATTCAACTAATTTATCAAAAAGCTGACGGGCTTTCTCTCTGCTGATGCCTAGAGCTTCGATAATTTCTTCTCGACTCATAGGTTTATCATCTTTTTCCAAGAGGCCATCGCTATTCATATTAATATGAATGCAAAGTGTGAGCAAACAACCCGCTTCAAATTCAGTCAAAAAATCTCTTGTTTTCTCAACTGAATTGAGGAAACTAACTACATATCGTTGATTTCTATGAAGACCCATACGTTTTCTTCTAAGAAATGCATCAATTGCTTTTCGAGCATCTGGTGGGATATATTTCAGAGTCCCTGGACCAAACATCGAATTTAAAGTTGTATGAAGTCCAATCAGTAAATTTTCTCTTATAGCATCGGCGATTTCTACTACTCTATCCTTTGGAATAGAATACTCGTCAAGTATCTGGTATAACTCATCTTTTTCTAACTTTTTATCTTTCTTCATTTCTTTATCCCCTCCTCACGTAAGGAAGAGCAAAAAAAATATAATTAAAAAAGGATTCAATTGATATATTGAGAAAATAATAAGTGAAAGTGTTTCATTTTTCATATCCCCAAGGATGCCGCCCCGCAGCGGCATTCTTTTTTTGCTCTATCATTTATATACTTGCTTGGATTTTGCTACTTTCCTCTTTCTGTAAACCTTGTTGTCAGCTAATTTATACTACAAAAATATAAATTTTGATAATTTTTTGCGGGTTTTTTTGCCCGTTCAACCGAATTCGGCTATAACAGAGTGGATTGGAGGGAGATGAGATGACAAAAGAGAAAATGAAGAAGTTTTTACGGGTTCTGAAAACAAGAAATATCCGAGATCAACTGCTAGTTCTATTTATGCTAGCCAACCCTCGTCTGAAAATAAATGCGCTGCTCAATCTTCGCATTTGCGATATACATGAGGAGATGTTGCAGGATCGATTATTACAAGAAGCATGGAAGGTATTGTTCCAAACGAAAGAAAAAAATGAATATAAAGAGTTGGTTTTTCAAAAAGGACACAAAAAAGGACACCCTTTAGAAAGATCTGCCGTGAGATATGTCATCGATTGTTGTTTAGAAGAAGCCGATATTGAGGATAAAATAGGTTGGCCAGCTCTTCGAGAATACTATCGGGTGGTTAAAAATGAGGTGTAGAAAGATCTGATGAGAATGGAGTTTGAGTTTGTTGACGTTCATGGTGATATCAATATTCGCGGAAGAAAGGAACGGTTATGCGGTACAAAATAAATAAAGAGGGTTAGGAATATCATTCCTGCCCTCTTTTTCTTTCTGAATCCGCGAGCAATGCTCTAGCCCGTTCTCGGACAGCATCTCGACGTTTCTTCATTTCATGTTCATGCTTTCGCATCATTAGCCATAGCGGTTCCTTGAATATGTTGGGGAGTTTCTTTTGCTCTGTCATTCGACCTCTCCTCTATTGACGCAATATTCTTATATATATTTTACTTGTTCATTAGCCATTTGACGAGCAGCATTAAAAGTCCCAATGGTTTACTTTTTTTCTTATTAATTCTGTAGTGATTGCAATTAATAAAAATAAAAAAAGAGCCGCTATTCTGCGATGGCTCTGATTTCTACGCCCGTTTCCATTAAAACACGAAGAGGGGCAGCGGTTCTTAACCATTCAATTAGTTGCCACCTAGGCTCTTCCTCGAGGAGGAAATACATACATTCGCCGTCCATTACTAGAGGATTACCACTTTCATATTCGTATTTATAGTCGTCTTCATCCATTTCGCAAAACGGGCAGGTTTTAATCCCATTATGTGTAATTTGAACTTTCCAAATATCATCTTTTCGTGGAGATAAAACCAATGTGAAATCTACATTTTCCATTTTTATATTTATATAAATATCAGGGTAAAATTCTAAATCGCCATGGTATATCTTTTCTAAAATATACATTTGCTCACTCATTAAGAATACACCCCTTTCCTATCTTAATGGGTTCGAAAAGAATAAGGATAGTCCTTCGCTGACATAAGATAGTGTTCAGTGAACCTGTTCATTGACCCGTGTATCTTATATTTTTCATGTACACTTTTAATAAAAACATTTTATGTACACACGTAATTTATACATATAAGTAAACATTAAAAGTCCTAATGTTTTCAATTGTTTTCGTATGTTTACATTGAATACAAATGAGATATTTCGTCTATGCTAAGATGGAACAAAAAATGAAGCAAGGAGGATGAAGGTGATTCCATATCTCTGTATTTTCGAATATGAACCAAAAGAGGTAACACTGTATGACGATGGAAGTGTGGGATTTGAGTTTAGGAAGAAAACTCGAGGAACCACACATATAGAAATAGCTCACGTAGTTATTTCTTTGGATACAAAAAAAGAAAATGCGCTAGAATGGGATTTTTCATACTTCAAACACGGGGATGAATTTAGTGTGGAAAAGGTTGAGCATGCACCACATTGGTTCCAAGCGTTAATCGGAAGATTGAATGATGAACTTTCCTTTCACCGCACTTGTGCTGTCAACAGCGATTCAATCGCAGAGTATCATAAAAAAATGATAAAAATACAAGAAGAAGCCCAGAAGAAATATGCTTATCTGGAGGAATACCCTACGTACGATTACAGTTAAGTTACATAACGCATCTATTGTAAACAAAAAAGCAGCTATATTAGCCACTTTTTAGCATTATATCGTGATTCGTTACCAAAACGAGAAGGTTAATCCCTCAAATCGCGCGGGAACTTCTCCCACTTCCCCTTTCTGTATCTGGTTTTCTTCTCAGCGGCCGCTCTTTCTCTAGTCACTTTTCTTGCTTTCTCCCAAATGTATTTATTTACGATAGGAGGAAAAATATTTTCTGGAACGACAGAATTCCCTTCGTTGTCAGTTCGGTACCTTAACCCCGCATAAGATATGTTTTGTACCACATGCTTGATCGCTGTATGCGACCATTTCTTCCCTCTTTTCGATGGAATCCTCTCTTGATTCAAAAACTGTGCAATCCAATGAGGAGAATGTCCATGGCCATAACGGGTAAATATTTCTTTTACAACGTTAGCTTCAATTTGGTGAATAACAAGTTTTCCATCTTGCACTCGATAACCGTATGGCAACTCTCCTCGTACATAACTCACTGTTTTTTCTTTTTTCAAACACGTTTCTTTCTGTGAACGCGCTTTTTTGGTTTTGGCCACGCGGTTTATATGATGAAAAGAAGTTAGAACTTTTAAGGTTTCTTTTCCTTGATCGGTTCCAGTGTCAAAATTTTCTTCAATTGCGATGAATGAAATTTCCCTTGGGATTATTTCGTTCTGTATAAAGTCTAAAAAGGCATTTTGTTTAGTGAAAATTCGACTCAAGCGGTCAACAATCATAGCTTCTATATCATCGTTCTTTGATAAAAACGTTAGCATTTCTTGATATCCATTCCGATTTATGTCTTTTCCGTTATTTCCTTTATCTTCGAAAATGGCACAGAGCTCATATTCTGCAACTGCACAATATCTCTCTATTGATTCTCTTTGTTTATTTAAATGTTTTTTTCCTTCCCTTTCACTAATGCGTATGTAACCAACCACTTTTTTGTTTTCCCTCATATATCTCCCTCCTTTTTAGCGCAGCTACTATAAATCCAGCTCTTCAAGTGTTTTTCTTGTATCTATCAAACGAATCCCATCTGGATATTTCATTAAATATGTTAGACGAGTATCTGGATGCGAAAATACTGCTTGAAGTAGTTGTTTTTTGTTTTTGCTCAAAATGTCACAACGATGGGAAAAAGTACCTTCGACGTGGAAATTACAAAAAGGACAAGGGCCAGACAAAGGTGAATTAAAATGCTCTTCCCCTCGATAGACTTCATTTTGAACAGAAGTGAGCCAGGTTCCATTTACACTTTGGTAAATACTTAAGCGAAAAATTGAATCGGGATCATCTTTTGTTATAAAATTAATCTCTCCTTCGCCCTTCAACTCAATAAATTGACCGTTTTTTAATGGCATTTCATCTGAACTTTGATATCTGTATTGATTTATCTCTACTTTTTCTATATTGAAATTATTTAATTTATCTTTATCAAACTTAATCTTTTTCGAACCCTCTTTGATTATTTCCGCTTTTTTCTTCTCTTTATACTCATCCGTCATTCTAACTAATTGTTCCATATCTTCCCCTTCTATACTGTGCGAATAATATGGTTTTGACGGACGACGACCTGTCCCCCACGGATTAAAATAATAATTAAACCTGGTCTTTCTGGTCTTCATATCCTTAAAAAGGTGTTCTATAGTTTTTTCTCTTCTTTCTCTTTCTCTTTTTGTTTTTGCTTTCGATATGTCTTCAAATCTCCAAATGGTATCAAAGTGATCAAAGAAAACATATGGATGACTTGTTTTCTCGACTTCGTGGGTAACTGTCACCTTTATTTTTTTCTTATTTCTTGTATATATAATCGCCTCGTTATCGCTTTTTTGTACAAACACTTTATATCCCCCCTTTTTTGGACATAGCAGGAGCGCCAGTTAATTCCCTGACGCTCAGTTTCTGTTACAGATTTAATTCTTCACGCGTTTTTCTGTTGTCTACTAAACGGATCCCTTCTGGAAATTGCATGAGAAGCGACAGGCGAGTATCTACGAATGATAAGATTGCATCAATGACCTGCTTTTTGTTATTTCTTAACACTTCACATTCATGGAATTGATTTTTTACGTCCTCTTCCACAGAACAAAAAGGGCAAGGTCCATCCAATAGCGGTCTATAAGACTCTTCAACTCTTGTAAGTTCATCCCGAATAAAAGTGAACCAAGTTCCGTTTTTACTTTGATATATCCTGAAATAATACAGGGAATTCGGATCATGATCGGTTTTAAAATTTAATACCTTATCATTAATTAAATCAATGCTTTGATTATGTTCTGACCAAACACTTCCACTGTTTTCTAACCAGACCTGATCAAGACCTCCGCCTTCTGGGTCTTCAATTATTACTTTGTTTACACGAATATCATTTAGTTTGTCTTTGTTGAGCTTAATAGTTTTTAGTTTTTCTTTGTATGCTTTCTTTCTTTTTGCGTTTTTTATTTTCTTCAGCATAAATAACACTTGGGCCATATCTTCCATTTCGATAATGGTCAAGGAAGAAGTATCGAAGGGTTCTGGCCAAGCCCACGGATCGAAATCACGGCGGAATTCTAATTCCCCTCTAATACTTTCCATATCTTCAGCGAAGAACTGAGGAGCACGCCATCCTTCTTGACCTTCAAATATTACAAGGGTCTTCCCATAGTCATTAATAGCAAAATTTTTATATCCGTAACGGTCGCCATTTTCGACGATACGCACTGTAATTTTCTTTTTTCCTCTTGTATAAATGACCGCTTCTTTATCGTTTTTTTGCACAAACACTTTATATCTCCCCTTTTTTGAACATAACAGGAGCGCCAGGGAATCACCCGCTGACGTTCGGTTTGCTGTTTATTCCAAGTTAAACACAATCTCATTAGATTGATTCATATAATACCTCCAGCTCTGTTTTCCTCTTCTCTAGGTTCTCTATCAGCTTCCTCCTGGTATTCTGCGAAAGTCGTTAAAATACTTAAAGTCATTTTTCCAACTGGGGTAGTTGTATCGAAAGGTTCCATAACGCTTGAGAATTGGATATCATTTGGAATGAGGTTTGTTTGAACGAATTTTAATGAATTTAATAAGTTTTGGTGGATGCGATCAAATCGTAAAACTACAACAGCTCCAACTTCATCTTTATGCTCATTTAAATAAGAAATCATCGTCTGGTATCCTTCTCGATCTTCAGTTTTTGCACTTTTTTCCTTCATCGACAAATACTTTACATAGTTCAAAGTCTTTTACTAGACAAAAACCTTCTATCCTTCTTCTTTGTTCTTCAACCGAATCCCATGGCGAACGCTGCACAGGGCCTTTTTTTACATAAGCAATCGCTTTTACCTTACTTTTCTTCATAATGTATAACCCTCTGTATATTTATCATCTTCTTTTCTTGATAATTCACGGGCTCGCACTTTATTCCATAATTGCTTACTGATTATTTTAGGGAATAAATCCTTTTGAACGATTTGGTTCTTCTCTTTCTTTCCGTTATAAGTATTAATTCCTGTGTAAGTCTCATTTTGAAGAACGTAGCGGACCTTCGAACGGCTCCACTGTTTCCCTTTACGTGTATATTTCCCTGCTTTATTCAGCTGCTTTGCAATTTTGTAAATTGTATATCCATCAGCATAATCTTTGAAAATACTTTTAATAATTTCAGCTTCTTCTTCCTGTATTGAAATTTCCCCATCTTTAATAACATAACCATGAGGGAGTTCCCCTCCAGCATGTTCATTTTTTTTCGCTTTGGCCAATCGGCCACTTCGTGTCCGTTCGTTGATTATTTTTCGTTCGAATTCCGAGAAGCTACCAATCATTTGAAGAAATAGCATACCTTGCGCACTGGACGTATCGAATTTTTCAGATACGCTCACAAAAGCAACTCCGTTCGGTTCCAATTCATCTTCCACCATAATCAAAAGATTTTTTAGTTTTCTGTGAATACGATCCGCTCTTAAAACGACCATTGCTTTAATTTCATTTTTAGGGTCTTTTACAAATCCCATCATTTCTTGGTACGATTCCCGATTGTTTGTAGTGGCACTTTTGGCTTCATCAACAAAAACTTCTACCAATTCGTAATCATGAGCAAAACAATATGCTTCTATTTTTTTCTTCTGTTCTTCAATAGATGTATTTTCGATTTGGGCATTGGAGCTAGTACGTGCGTATCCTACCACCTTCATTTTCCCTTTCGTTTTCATTTCTCCACCCCTTATAATTCACTCTATATTTTTTCCTTACGTAAGGATTCGCTTGCACGTACTTTGTTCCAGAGCTGCTTGCTAATAATTTTTGGGAAAATGTCTTTTTGAACGATTTGGTTTTGCTCTTTTTTTCCGTCGTAGGTATTTACCCCTGTATATGTTTCATTTTGAAGAATATAGCGAACCTGAGCATGAGTCCAATTCTTTCCATCACCATGTTTGGTCGGCACTCCTCTTTTATTGAGGATTTTAGCAATCCGATAAAGTGTATCTCCTTCCGCATAACCTTGAAAAATTTCTTTTATGATTCCTGCTTCTTCAGGGTTAATGGTGATTTCTCCTTTATTCTCTTGGTAACCATATGGAATCGCTCCGCCTGCCCTACGATTTGATTTTGCTTTGGCCACTCTGCCATTTCTCGTACGCTCATTAATAATATCCTTTTCAAATTGAGCAAAAGTTGAAAGAATACCAAGCATCAATCTTCCAACAGGTTTGCTGGTATCAAATGATTCTGTAATACTAATAAAATCAATTTTCATTTGTTCTAATTCTACGGTAATGAAATTTAACAAGTTTAATTGATTACGATGTGCACGATCCATTTTCAAAACAATTACCGATTCGATTTCATCCTGATTTTCATTCAAATAGGAAAGCATAGATTGATAACCTGGTCGATTTATATCCCCACCACTTTTCCCTTCATCTGAGAATATTTTTAACAATTCAAAATCTTTTATATCACAGAAGGATGTAATCTTTCTTTTTTGTTCTTCGATGGAAGTATTTTCAATTTGGCTTTCACTTGAAACACGAACGTAACCAACCGCTTTACTTCTTTTTTTGGTAGACATTGTAAATTCACCCCCAAAATCAAACTAATACATATGTAAATATATTTCAATTTTTTTACGTAAAAATGCACCTAACCATTTGATTCTACTATATTTATTATACTTTTTTTGTGTAAAAAACCCTCTAAAAAGAGAGGAAAATCTAAAAAAAATTTACGAGAATCAAAAAAAGAGTTCGGATGAAATCCACCTGATATATTATCTAAAAATTAATAAAATTATAAATAAATTAATAGGTCTAAGAACTTAAAATTTAAAAAAATGTAAATTTATGGTTATAAAGAAAAAAATAAACGGAGGTGATATTTTGAATTTAAATTCTTTTGCATACGATGACATGACGGAAAATCCAAATATGGCTCTGCTTGCATTGCAGTGTCGTAAAAAATTTAAAGATGGAGAAATTCCTGAAACACTTTTTTCAAATTTTGTCCAACGTCATATGGGTGAAATTCGATTGGAAGATTATTATTTCTTCATGAAGTTTTATGCTGATTTTTTCACAGGAAATATTTTGGAGACATTTTTTTCTGTTAGAGAAAGTCCACATAAGGATAACTGTGTAGCTGAGAACAATGAAGTTTTGTCCAGGTTGCCTTCTATCTTTCAAGCAAAGTTTTTACCTTGCACAGGTGGCGGTGCCGACAACGATGGATATTTGGGATGGGAAAAACCTATTATAATGAGACGTTTCATTGCTGAAGAAGGATGCATGTATCAAATATATGAATACGTGAAACCTAAAAGAGTTTCACTTGAAGTTGGTTCTACGGAAGGTGGAACTACCTTCAGGCATATCTATGGCGAAGTTGGAGTTGCAAGATGGGCGTATCATTCAGATCGGGTTTATATCTACACCCATAAAAATACAACTGCAACTATTCCAGTTAGTATCGACGATCCTTTATTAAATCTTAATGGTTTCCCTAAAGTCCCTGATATCAAGCATATTTTTAAAGAAGGTGTATTCATTTGGGATAAGAAGTCAAAACAATTCGTTTTAGAAAAAGCGGAGTCATAGTACTCCTTTTTTCATACAACAAAAAAAGCCGCCTAAAAGGACGACTCGATAGATTGGTTATTTTATTTCTTTTTATATACATTCAATTTCAACCAACCAGGTCTTTGTTTGAACAGAAGTGACGTTTGCCATTCCCAATTGGAAATCTCTCCACACAAGTTTTTGTTTCTCGGATGGATTACTCTTCATATGAAAATATAGCTTTTTAGCTTCCTGGGCTGTAATTTTGCTTTTATAGATTTTCTTAATTAATCGGTCAACTTCTTTCTCAGTTAGTTTGCTATAGTTATTCAGTTCAGCTGTTGCAGTGACTGGTGCTGGTGAAAGACTTTCAGCTACAAACGCCAGCTGTCGTTCTTGTTCCTCTCTTTTGAACCGAGCGTATTCTTCTCTTCTATATATTTCTTGCGCCAACCTTTTGCGTTGCTGCTGTTCTTCTTCCTCTTTCCTTTTGCGTTCCTCTTCTAACTTCGTTGTGTAAAGAGCCGCTTTCTCTTGATACCGCTTCTGAAAATCAACTCTCAACTCTTCATCTCTTTTTGGATCGGCTAAATTTAATGAGTTATCTTCGACAGACAATGCGGTCGACATTCTCATGTTATATCCTTCATTGATTATGAACCCCTGGTACGGTTCCCCTCGTCGATCAAGAATCAATCGATTGACAGTAAAAGTTACATGGTCCTCTTTTGCAGATACGTAATACAAACTTTTAACCCTTGTATCCATTTGATCGGTAGTTTCACCTACAGGCAGATAATCAAACACGTTGAATATGGAGTGTTCTTTCCTTAACGCTTTCAAAAACCTGGTCCACTTTTGATCTTCGGTTGTTTCAACAATCAGGTCTGCCTCTGATGCCCAGAGATGGATAGTATGCCGATGCATATTTAATGTTTGCTCGCGATCTTCTACAAACCAAACAACGTCCAGTCCTTTTTCTTTGTAAAACTCGTTTTGTCTCTTAATGTTATTTATAAGTTTCTGGTCTTTCGTTGGGGTAACGTTGGTAAGAACAGAAATGGCCACTTCTCGATTTTTAATCTTCAAGATTAAATCAGGATAATACTTCCACCCCTCTTTTGCTTTAGCAGCTACACCCTGTTCAACAAAAACATCTGTATGAAGGGATTCTTGGCCCTTTAATTCGTTATATATGAAACTTAGAATGACTCCATGTTTAGGGGACTCACGTTTTTTCTGCTGCTTATACTTATTAATTTGTTTTTCCTGCATTTTCGCTTCAAAGCAAGAGGTCCCACTCTCATGGGCAAAGTGTCGATCTTTAATATCGCCAGAACGAATCACCAATTTGCTATGACAGAAAGGGCAAGTATAGCCGCCTTTTTTTCCGATATTCCGAATCAGTTCAAGATCACTGTTGTATTTTGCCCACTCTGCTGCGATCGTTGTATGTTCCTTTGCTTTCCCGTAATTTGCGCTATACACAAATACACCCCCGCATCGACTTCCAGTCAGAATCACCTTTTGAAGAAATTTTATCACAACAAGACTGCTAATTTATAAAAAAGAGAGGGGTTCACCTCTCTCATTTTGGCCCTACAAATTCAGCAGGCACATATCCATGCCAACCGTTCGACACTACACGTATTTCAGATTTTAGAAATCCAGGGTCAATCAATTTAACTCCTGTTCCTTTAGGAGCCATCATGACAAGACCTTGACCTGCAAGTTCCATAATTCCTTCGTTATCATTCGCGATACTATATTTAATCAATTCATCAAGCACCTCTTCTGATGCTCCAATCAACGTATCTTCTTTTAATACTCCTATTTCCCCAACACGAAGAAACTTCGTTTCTTCTGTTTTAGGTTCGGGAGCAGCTGTAGGTTTAGGTGTTTCTTTTTTAGGTTGAGGTTTAGGAACCTCTTTTTTAGCAACAGGTAGAGGGATTGGTTTTTTCGGAGCATTTTTGACACTAATGATTTTACTTTCTTCTAATATATAAGAAGAGAAAAGACCGCCTTTTTTCTCAAGTTTTCCTTTGATAGTAATAAGTTGTCCTTTATTCAAGGTAAGTAACTTGCTCTTTTCTTCAACTGTTACATGAGCAACAAAATCAATACGTTTGGAATCTGGCTTTGCTTTAATCTCAATTCCATCTTCTTTGACATTAATAATTTCTCCGCTCCATTGTACGTATTTACCTTTTTCATTGTTCCACTTTTCCTTCTTCTGCAAATCTGTTTGGTTCTCTAAAGATTTAAGGTAAGTGGAAAAGTCCAAACTAATTGGCTTTTCATCAACAACAGGCGAAGGCGCTTTTTTCTTGGGTTCTTGTTTAACAGGCGCAGCTGCTGTTTTTTCTACAACAACTGGTTTTTGTTCATTTGCCTTCTTTGCTTCTTCTGGATCACTTGTTAACGCCATAATTAAGACAAGTCCTGCGTATGCACTTCCAATGATTCGAGCAGGTTTCCCAATTTTCTTCCATTGAAACGGCAGCATGAGATAAGGAATGAAAATCCATCCCAATGCTTTTAAAAATGACATTCAATCACCTCCTGGTTTATATTTATTTCAGTCTGAAGCTCTTCTTAATCCTTTCTAAAATGCTAGATTTCTTGTATTTTTCTTCGCATGCTTTTACAATGTTAGCGTCTGGATTATATGATTTAAAACGTTTTTGCTTAACAGCGACTTTCAAACAATAATCACGGTCCTGGTTTACTGCTTGTACAGCGTCCTGATAACTTTTAACGCTTGGTGGTGCAGCTTCAGCTGAATGCATTACCGAAAAGGAGCTTAACACTAATAACATCGTAACCGTGTAAATGAGCCCTCCTTTTGCGCTTTTTTTCAATTCAGCTTCCGATTTCATCAATATCGCCCCTTTTCAACAACAAACATATGCGAAAGGGGAATTTTGTCAACAAAAAAAGCCGCCCTAAGAGGCAGCAGCTTTATTTACTTGAAGCTATTTTCGTTTCTATTTTATCTTTCAGGTCCTTATTAAAATATTCTATAGTAGCCAACGCACTTTGACGGTATTGCGGATCATCCACGAGCAAAATTAGACAAAGTTTAGCGAGAACTGTTAAACAACGCCATTCGTGCTGCAGACCTGTTGCCCTTCCCTTATCGGTACGGAAAGATACATGTAGTATGCCATGTGCTGCGAGAAATTTTAGGCTATATTTTCTCTTATCGATTGATATCTTCAGATAAATAGTCTCGTTGTATTCAAATTCTGCATTGAGTATTTCTAGTCTTAACGCCTCAATGAGTTTCCTGTCCTCTTTCTCTACACCTTCACGGCTGTTATCAATATGCTCCTGTAATAGGTCTTTCAGCGTTGTCCCTGTTTTCATGTGCGTCTCCTTGTACCTACTTTTTTATCTTTAAAAGATACAAAAGATTCATCGTAATTGTCAAATATCAGAAAAGTGAATATCCGTTTATTATTCAATACTGACTAGGTTATATTAGTAAAAAGGGGTGTTTTATTTGGGAACAGAAAGACTCGAGGAATACTTTAGAATGAAGAAAAAACAAGGAAAACAAGCGGTTCAGACCAATTGAGAAGCAGTGGTTATCTGCCATCGACAGGCTATATGAGCAAATCCTGGGGTGGGTAAAACCATTCATCGACCGCGGGGATTGAAATATGACCTATTCTCGTTCGTCACTCAAAAAGCGTATGTTGGACAGTACAAAATAAAAAAAGCACCCTAATCAGTCGGAGGCTTTTTTTGATTTGGTTCAAGTAAAAATTTAAGTATACACCCATAAATCACGGTTACTACACATGTTACAATAGCCAATATCGCAGCCGCAAATATAAAGTAAAAAACTAGTTCAAGTGTTGTTGTTTCCTTTGCGTAATTCTCTAACGTTGTAGCCATAAATCTTAACATTTTTGAAAGGTATATTGCTACAAAAAAAAGTATTGGACTCATCGCTAGCACGATTAGAATTACTCGAATGATCCCAGTCGCCGTCATCTCTTCTACTTGATAAGGAGAACGTTCCTCTCTTCCTTCCAACAATTGCTCTTTCATTGGTTTTCTACAGACAGGGCATTTATGAATCACAGTATCACCTCACTTTATGTATCCAGCCTTTTCTTTTAAAATAACATACACAAAATTCCGAAAATGAAAAGGTATTTGTTCCTTTTTTCTGCTCATAAAAGCACGAATTTGTACGCTAAGCGATTTTTCACATCGAAAAAGCCGATTTCCTATACGCTAAGGAAAATCGGTTTTTTAGGTTCCTTGTTCAACTAAAGATTCCCGTTACCACAATAAGCAATTTTCTTGGGTTATCTCAAAAACTGTATATTATTTGCATAAAGGTCTATTATACAATACACGTTCTTCAGCAGTTCAAACAAATCCTTCTTGCTTACTTTCTATTTCAGTCAATAATGTTCAACACCTAGTGGTTAAAGATTAACCTTCATCACAATCTCATCAATTACTTTTTGCAATTCTTCAAGCGTAACAACAAACCACTCTTTAGGAACTAACATTTTTCCGTTTGCTCCTAGAATAGAAATATCCAAATTATTATTCGCTAGTGCGTGATGAATTGCCGTTTCAAATTTGCTGCCGTTCATATTGAATACTTGATATGTAGTAACGATTTCAACTGGCGCATAAAGATAAGTTGATTCATTCTCTGCGTTTCTAATCCTGTTTTCTACTAACCCTGTTGTAAAACCAATCTTATATAAATCTTTAATGGAACTAATTTGTGGGTCGGTACTCAATGATTTCAGCACGTATATAAATCCTCTTGAAACATCATCTTCTTTAAAATTATCCAATAATGTATCTTCATTGTCGGTTACACGTCTACCATGTTTATATAGTTCAGCAGATAGTGAACGGAGCAACATATCCGATTCCGTTCCATTTTCAAAAACACACCGAAGTCGAGCGTTAATTTTATCCTTTATCTTTTTACGTTTCCCAACAGTTTCAACATAAAGGAGCACTCCTTTTAATACATAGAAACTATTTGGTTCAATGTCCTGTTCATTTTTGAAAGGTACAATCTTTCGTTTACCCTCTGTAAGTTCCTTATGACACGTCTTGAATAGTGCCTCAAACTTCTCAAAACCTTTCATCCTTTTCCGTCTTGCAACATACTCAGGCATTGTCGTAACCTTTTGAAGGGAGCTTGTATCGAAAATCGAAGAAGCTGTATCATTTAACAGACTACCTCCCAGCAATTCAGATGAACCACTGTTTAGGATATCGTCAATGGAAGAGATTTTAGGAATCATGACTTCCTTTTGTTTCTTTTTTAGCAATCCAATTTCATCATACGGTTTCAAATATTCCATGCGGTCAGGGTCTTTGCGAATTCCAATTAATCGACTAGCCAGGCTTCTTTCAGCTAAGTCGGTAGGAACTTTTTGCGGTTCACGTCCATTTTCTTTAACGAAATCAATAATCTCTAAAAACTTTTCAACTTCGGGGTCGTACTGAAATTTAGGAGCTTTCTTAGGTTGCATTGTGATTTCAGTAAACAGCGAACTATCCATGATTTCATCAATCGAATGGTATCTATTTGCCATTTTCACGTTTTCTCCTTAATTCTTGCATATAAATTACAGCTTCACCCATCCGTCTTTCTATCGGATCATCAGATTTCGGATCAGGTCGTCTTTCTGTTGTTTGGAAGAATTCTTCAACTTTTGGCCAAATGAAGACTAATTCATCTTCATCAAATGAAATACGTTTTGCATCAATAGATTCCTGAATCAGTTTCAACACTGGCGAGTTCAAATCTTTCGATAAGACCTCGAACGCCTTTTGGAATGGATTGATTGAATCAATCAGGTTAATGTCTAAGTCCTCAATGTTTACGAACTTATCCGCCATACGAATAAATTCTTTGCTTCCTACGACTTCTGACTTAGCACCTTTCATCACAGTATCTAATACAACATGTTGTCTAACTTCTTCAATTTCCTCATCTGACAAGTTCGGGTAAACTTTTTGGATTACTTTAGGAATCAATACTTTGTTCAAAACTTTTGGGTCAACTTCTCCAGTGAATGTTTTTTGGACTTGCGAATCCTGCATGATTTTTGCTTTTAGGTCATTAATATCATTTTCGATGATCTTTTTCACGTTTTCCGTTGACGGCTCTTTCAACCCCTTAATGAACAATTCGCCTGTCGCAGAAGATTTATCGCTATCGTTTCTTTTGGGCCTAAATTTAAAATCAGGTGTGAGGACCTGTTCCATTAAAAGGGAGGCGGAGATAGCTTTAAGCATTGTATTTACCGTGTACGTTACTGCTTCGTCCTTTGCATCAGGTTTTGCAATGAGGTTGGTGAATTGAGCATGGGTTTTGTTGTAACTATCACGAGTACAACGCCCAATAATTTGCACAATTTCTGTAAGTGAGCCACGATAACCAACTGTCAAAGCATGTTCACAGAATGGCCAGTCAAAGCCCTCTTTCGCCATACCAAGAGCTATAATTATGTCTAAATCATCTAGCTCCTTAACATTGCGCAAATACTCGACGACTTTATCGCGTTCAGCTTGGTCGTCCACCAAATCGGCAATCTTCAATATTTTTCCGTCAGTATGTCGCTTCACATAAATGATTCCAGTTTCTTCATCTTGATAATCAACTTCACCAATCAAATCAAGAATTTGATTCACTTCATCGTATTTATACTTTGTCGATTCACCTGAATTCACATTTGGAATATGAACGATTGTCTTCAGATTTGTATCCAAGACTTCATCAATCGCTGATATGTACTTCCCTTGATAGAAATGATACCCAATTCCAAAGCTTTTTAGATACTCATAACCGTCAAGCTGCTCATAGTACGAATACGTTACCTTATCGAACAATTCCTCATCTTCTGGTAAAAGAATCGGCACAGAATCCCCACGGAAATATGAGCCAGTCATTGCTACAATGTGTGCTGATGAATTACGAATGATACTACGGAGCAATTCACCTAATCGAGAATTATTATCTGCCGAAACATGGTGAAATTCATCAATCGCAAGCAAACAGTTATCAAATGCCTTATCGTCAATTTTTTCGAACGCATATCGTAATGTCGAATGGGTACAAATCAACGCTTTGTCGTCGGATTCCATGAAACGAATAAAAGAATTAACTTTTGAACTATTTCCTCCAACAGTAGTCAAGTTATTTCTTGGATCAACCTTCCAATCTTCAAAGAAACCATAACTCTTCAAATTCGTATTTTTAAACGAAGACCCGATGGCTCGTTCAGGAACAGCTACGATGACTTTCTTCAAACCTTGATTTATGAGTTTGTCCAAGCCGATAAACATTAACGCCCGAGATTTTCCTGACGCTGGTGGTGCTTTGACTAATAAGTATTGTGAATTACGTTTATCAAATACTCGTGCTTGCATCTCACGCATTCCGTATTGATTTGTTTTTTTACTCTGACCAGTTTGATGGTAATTAATTTCAACTATGTTTTCCATAAGCACACCTACCGCTCAGTCATTTCTTGATACATTTTAAGCAATACTTCTAAACGCTCCTCATCGTTTTCGAATACTTTTTGACGATAGGCTCGTTCTACAATTCCATCTAAATTTTCATGTGCTACTTTTAATTCCATTGGCATTGTTGCAGTATTATATAGTTCTGCTAATGTACCACCTAGCTCTTCACGAAGATCAAGAATTTCAAGAATAGCTTCTTCAATTTCATTCTTTCTTCTTGTCGATAATTCAGGAATTGGAAAGGTGTTATAACATAAACCAGCAGAGTACCTGTAATCATTTTTTAATCTTCCAGCTACTGCTTTTACCCAAGTCATATGCATTCGTGACATCAAAATGCCTAAAAGGTAAATATCCGCATCATAAATTACATAAATTAGGTTTGATAAAATTATATCTGCACCAGCTAATCCCATTGGAATATAAAATCTATTTTCAGAAGAAACAGATGGAACAACAATGGAATAATTGTTTGTTTTATGAGTATCTCTAAACTTCCATGGCGTTAATGCAAGTTTATTCGTTCCTTTATCTGTTGATTTTTCCCTGTGATTTTTTGAAATTGAAATTCTTTCTTTTATTAAAGGATTAGATTTTATTTCCTCATATTTCTTTTCATTTAGCCATAAACAATACCGTAAAGCACCATTAATAAACTCCACAGAACCTATAAACTTTTTAAAATATGAAACTAATTCAGGATACTTATCAATTGTGTCTGCATATTCTGCAAGAGTAAAGAGTAATCCTCCGCCATCGTTAGGCATGTTCCCAAAATGAAGTTTTGGCAAATCTGAAATTGGCTTCGTCCTAGAAGAAACAAGAATATTTTCACCGCCAGTTAAATAAGGACTAATGTTTGGAACTAGCTTTTTCGTTTCATCAACAAATAGATACTTGTTAACTTTGGTATCTAATGGACCAAAACCTACAATCACAACAATTACTCCAGCATTGTTTTTGGCATTATTCGTCCATTTGAACGATTTAAAAGCAAAATTGATTTGAATATTAAACTTGAATAACTCATTCCATAAAACGGAAACCTGTTCCCCTTGGGTAATCGAATTTGTTGATACAAAAGCAGCCTTTGCATTTGTATCGGAGATATATTTAGCACCAAGGAAAAACCAAGCTGAAATATAATCTAGTATCTTTCCATTTTTTACATTCCCAAAAATGGACAGCATATCAGATTTATGTTCTTTGTTTTGTTTTTTGGACCCAAGATAAGGTGGATTACCAAACACAAAAATTTCTTCAGATTTTTGTACGGGACAAACATCCGTCCACTCAATCCTAATAGCGTTAGCGCAGCGAATATCACCTGCTGTATGAAGGGGTAACGTAGGGCGTACTGCGTTATGAACTTCATTATTCAATTCTTCATTCATCTGATGATCCGCAATCCAAAGTGATAAACGAGCAACGTCATGAGCAAAATCATCAATTTCAATCCCATAAAATTGAGAAAGAGTAATTGATGGTACATAAAGATAGGTTCCAAGTAGTTCTTGAAGTCGCTTAATGATTTTAATTTCAAGACGACGCATTTCTTTGTAGGTGATAATCAAGAAGTTTCCTGAACCACAAGCAGGGTCAAAGAATTTGATTTTGCTGATACGTGTGAGAAGTGCTTCAAGTTTTTTATCGTCATCGTATGCGTCTATATAATTCTGTTTAAGCTCATCTAAGAAAAGGGGGTTAATTACCTTCATAATGTTCGTAACGCTCGTGTAATGCATTCCTAAGTGACTCCGACTTTCTTCCGTTGCCACAGCTTGAATCATTGAACCAAAAATGTCAGGATTAATTTTCGCCCAGTTTAGCAATTCACCGCACTCGATGATTAGTTTTCTCGATTTTGTTGAAAACTCTAATGCTTCGTGTGGTTCAGTAAACAACTGTCCGTTTACATAAGGAAACTCTTTTAGATAAGTCGGAACATCATCTCTTCCAACCTTATCCAACACAACAAATAAGTCAGTAAACAATTTATTTAAATCTGATCCGTCTTCTTCAGTCAACGTCTTAATTAAATTTGTAAAACTATTGCGATTGAAAATGTTAGTATCTTCCGCAAACAAACAGAACAGCAAGCGAATTAGAAACAGGTCTAGCCCTCTAATGTTGTCAGTGATGTTGTTCTCTTTGCGAAGTACATCATATAGGCGTGCAAAACGTTCGGCTGCTTTGATGTCGGCAGGGTTTTCTTTTTCAAATTCGACTTTTTCAACACCTTTCCAAGCAAGGAAGAAATCGAAATATTGAGGAAGTTCCTCAAACTTAATATCGATCGCTGCCTGTGTCTTTGTGTCTTTCGCCAATATTCCATCAAAATTAGTAACCAACAGGTAGCGTGGTTTGGCTGACAGTTCAGCCACTTGTTTTTCTACTTCAACAAAGCTGTCAAAAAGCTTTCCTTTCTTAGCTTCCTTAAACCACACCTTATTCTTTAAGTGAACTTCACCAGCTCGTTTCGTAAGGTTCTGATTCCCGTTTTTCAAGCGTGTAATCGTAGCTCGTGGAATATCATAAACATCGAGTAATTCGTACAAGAAATCTGAATGATCTTCCCGATTCACTAATTCAACAATTTTATCTTCTAAATCAATAATCGCCATTTCATTTTTCCTCCAACAATACTTTGCTTAACTCTCTTAATTTTTCGATAACTGTTAACGAATCCTTAGCCACGGTCTTTACGATTGCGTCTATTTGTTGTATAGCCCTCTTGTCAAATTCCCTTTTTGACATATAACGCACCGTTGCGTTGCTTCAGTAATCCTCGTTTGTTTCGTTACTTACACCATTTTGTTGTAAATATGAATCAAGTAAAATTAAAACAACTACCCAAACCTTTATCTTTTGTGAAATTGTTATTTTTATTATAACATTGGCATGTATATTTTTGTTAATGGTTGCTTGGGTGAAGTGTGTGGGATAATTAAGAGTTTGATCCAGGCTTTTTTCAAATTACATTCAAGAAATACTTCTTTTTAAAATATGTCTACCCTGAAGATTCTATAAAAAGTCAATAAAGGGATCCAGCCGTCAAAATGTAGCTAATGTAAACTAAACAAATTTCGCCAGGGTAAAAAATAGTTTTTCATATAGGGAAAAATTGCATGTTATTTCACACAAAAAGCGCAATGGTCACGTAAGTTTTTAGATAAAAAAACAGACCTGTAGCTGCAGGTCTGTCATTTCAACGTTATTTGAACAAAAACGAAAGTCGATGTCCCTCAAGTTTTTTTACTTGTTCAAAGATGTATTTTAGGTGAATGGTGTTCAAAACAATACAATCGTATGAAGGTTCGAGAACTCCTACACTTCGACAGATATGACATTCTCTATGTGTATGTGATGCGAGTATAGTATCGTCGACGTCCCAAAATTGAGCTGCTTCAGAAAAATAACATCCGAAGTCAATCTTCTCTTTATATCCTTCAAAAGCAACGATAACGTGTTTTGTTCTCATTAGCTTCACTCTACCGTTGTAAGGGTCTTTGAATTCATATTCGCTTTGATTGTTAGGGATAAAAACCTCGGCATTCTTTACCTTCATTAATTTTTTTAGCCTTTGGAATTCACCGTATTTTTGCGGATCCACTTCTTTTAGTCCTGCCTCAATTTCTTGCCATGTTTTTTTAGCATCATTCATCTCCCTACACCTCCATTACCCTTCGACAATTGATTATTATTTTCACAAAAACAGGAAGGGTCCTAGTATTAAAAACGTACATTGATAAACCCAAAAGAAAACCAGCATTCGGCCGAATATAACCAAATGCTGGTTTTTAAAAATCGATATGATGACAAACGTTGGTTGTGTTTAAATACAGAAGGATAATTGATTTAAAATGTTGCTACAAATCAAATAAACGCTGGTGTAATCATATTTTTGACCTAATTTAGGGTTCCAGTACCTTCCGTGCGCTAGCCAATGACGATACTTTAATGCTCCAATATAAAAGCTGATGTGATTCTTAAGATTCACATGATGTTTCTTCCAGCTTTCAAGGATAACTTCTTCTAAGCCTACGTTTTCTTTTTTTTCTTTATAAATATCACGAAACTCACGGCTTAAATCGTCTTTCAGTTTATCTGTTGCACGTACAATATAATCCATTTTGAAACGAGCTTCTATTGCTGCAATCATATTAAGACAAAAAGAAAATTCCAGTTCTTTGAGCAAATCAGAAAAATATTCACCCACTTGTCTGTGTGTCATTCCCAAAAACTCTTCAGGGGTTATTATTCCATTTAAAATTTGTTGTTTGTATTGTTCTATCGCTGCTCTATTTACTTCGAACCATCGAGCAAGATTATCTATATTTTGATTTTCCCCAGAAAAACGGTGACTACCATTAGCCATTTGTAATCACCGATAGGAGAGCTTTTGAAAATGTTTCTTCATTCAGAGGAATGTATTGAACATTCGGGGCAGGTGTCATGATTTTCCACGTGTAAACCACTGGAGTCTTTACTGCTGCCTCTATTTCCTTTTTCATTTCTTGCTCAAATGCCATTTCTGCTGCTGAACTGAAAACCCGTACCGTTACTTTTGGTTTTGTTAGACGTTCATCAACATACGTGAATAGTACCTTTCCGTATGTTCCAACCATATCAATCCGTCCTCGTGAACCGATAATCCATGTTCCAATTGGTTCTAAAACCACTCGTTGGCCTTTGATATCAATGTACATTTTATCAATTTCGTAATCACCGATATGTTCCTCATTAAGGACTGTTTTTTCAAAAGAAATGTCTATATTGGAATTAGGTTTTTCCGTTAGAGGTTTTAACCACGCCGTTATATCTTGATAAAGCCCTTTAACAGATTGTAACCATTTCTGTTTATCTTCTTCGTAATTAAAGGTATCTTTCCCCTCGGAATCATCGTTTAAAAAGTCCTCTAAGTCCTTTAAGCTCATGGTATAACCCCCTTCCTTCTTATTTCTCTATTCATTTTACCTTTTTAACCACAAGAATGGAAATCAAGGAGAGTATACGCACTGTTGGTTTATGTGTATAAGCAAAATGACGCAATGGTCACTTATGTTTTTAGACAAAAAATAGACCTGCAATAGGATTGCAATATATGATTTACAAAAAAAAAACGCACCGTGATTGGTACGTTTAATTGAACAACTTTGAAATCCGATCTTTAATTTGGAATTCACATCCATTTTCGATAAAATCAACAAGCCAGGCTGCGGCTTCAATATCAATTTCTCTTAAAAAATACCCTTCTTTCAACATTTTTATAAACGCTGCATCTTGTAATATTTCTTTGATAATGCCTTTATATTTTTCTTCTGTCGTTAACTTTTCTATGTTTACGACATTCAGGAATGAATCTTCAATATAGATTTCTTTTTCCTCTTTGATGATAAAAATTTTGAAATGATAAAGTGTTTGCTCGAAAAAGCCCTCTGTTTCTGTAGTTGGCTCTGTTATAACAGTTCGTACTTCGATGACTAAGGTAAAGGCAGATTCATTTTTTTCTTTCGTAACTACACCAAACTCAGTTGAGCCTAATAGTGCAATTCTTTCTCCGTTTTTAAGCTTGTGAAACTTTAATTCTCTCATAACGTCACCCTTTCTTTTTACTTTTCTTTATAACCAATAGCTTTATAGCTCATTCGTGTATTCAAGATGCCTACGATGATATACCGAGTAAATCGCTTGCTTTCTTTCTTCTAAAGGTAATTTATTACAAATCTCACGAATTTCTTCATCTACTGCACGATTTGCAATGTTAATCGCAGCGATATGATCCGCTTCCCCTTGGTGGCCGCAGGACGTGCAGTGGAATTCTTTATATTCACGATTCTCCGCCTCAATACGGTTACAGGCAGGGCAAAGTGTGCTTGTGAATTCCGCATCAACTTCGCAAAGAAAAATAGAAGCATCTAGAATACCTTCCTCAAAATCCGCAAAAAGGCGGAAACTTCATGGTCGGTGTCAGCAAAACGTTCAATCGCTACCGCATGATATCCTTTGGCATCTTCTTTTATGCAATTTGCGATCGCCAGATAATGGGCGTCCCGCTCCTTGTCCAGTTCAACCAATTTTTCCTTAAGCAAAATGCCTTCTTTTAATTCTCTTTCGTATTCATTTTTAATTTCTTCTATTAGTTCTCTATTTTCCTTTTCATCTTCTATTGCAAGCAGCTGCTCATACTGCTCTATTTTCATTCCTATTTTTTCATATATTTTTTGAACAGGTTCTACAAGTCTCTCAAATGCTTCTTTTTGATCGAACGGACGGCCGTATACCTTCCCTTCTGATGTGTAGGCGATCTCTGTCATCCCAGCATCTACACCGAGGACAGAAATGCTCTTTGTTTGCGGTTGAATTGACGGATCGTCGTAATCTACTCGTATAGAAAAACGGGCCCCCGTAAGCGAAATACTTGCTTTAACGCGGTTCTTTATCTTTTCTTCATCTATAGAATCTATTTGCAATTGGAAGCTTTCCAGTCCGTTCCTTGATAGGAATTGGACCGTTTTTTCTTCGATAAAAAATTGACAGGTATCCTCTGTCACGGGGATAGAATTAATTTCCTCAAAAGCCTCTTCAAATAAAAAATTCGAACGTTGATGAATTAAGGTATGTACTTCTTTTCTCCAATTTTCTCTATCTTTTGTTGTAGCATACAAAATCTTACTTATCCCTTCGTAGCCATAAAAATCCTCCATTCTTTGAAGTTCGCGTATCTCTTTCTCCTCTGCTTCTGGACGACTATCAAAACAAAAAATAAGTAGCGATACGTGTTCAAGATACGGATACCAAACAGGCCTTTTTGCTCCGTATTCGCTTTTTAACTCCTCGACACTTTGTAGTAGAAAACTTCTTGCAAAGTTCCATGATGACTCTTCTGCAAGCTCACGATAGGGTCCCATCTCCTCACTTTGAAATAAATTTCGATTTTGATAAAACGGACGATCGAATCGCTTACGAAAAATACGGATTGCACTACCAGATTGACTAAAATACTGAAATCCTTGCGTAATAAAAGAACGATATTCGCTCAAAATATCATGAAACACTTGAATTGTATTGAATTTTAACGGCTCACTTTGAAAAACAATTGTTTGCATATCTCCCCTCCTTTTTCTGCACTATACTCGGTTTCTTTGAAAATGGAAGGAGCTATTCCTTTTTGTTTCCAATGGTTCACGCTCTTGATAAAATGGGAAAAATAAGGAAAAAACCTTGTTCGGAAGGGGCTGAATTCATGTCGGATCAAAATAAGCAACTTGAGGAAGATGAAGTGAAAGATTGGGGATTACGTTTGTCGATGGAAAAAACTGAATTCGATGAAGCTGCTCAAGAGGCTGAATGGGAGGAACGGAGGAAGATAGCGGTACAAGAAGCTTTAGAAGAAGTAGAAAAAGAGTTGCGGAAAGAAGTTGCATCGAGGATGATTTCAAAAGGTTATGGTGATGAAACAGTCAATGATGTTACCGATTTAACCTTACAAGAGCTCCAAAATTTACAGGTAGAACAAACCATAAAAAAAACATTAACCCGAGTGGTATTAAGTATGATTGCCGATGGTGACAACAACGAAAAAATCGTTCGTATTACCAGTTTAACCTTAGAAGAAGTTGAATCGCTACGTATGAAAAGTGAGGTGAATGATTAATGGAAAATCTTGATGAATTTAGTCGATTCGTCCTTATCGAATTAGAAAAAAGAACTGGAATTAAGGAGTCTGAAATAAGTATCTTAGATTCAGCAAGTGTCGATCTCATGGAAAATAGCTTTTCTGTTGAATTCACTATTCGTAATGATGATGATATATACACCTTCTGGCACGCCTACGGCGAAGAACTAGGGAATTTAACAAAAAAGGTTATGAATGATGCATCTAAAGAAGAAATTCTCGTTAAATATTGGGGAGATTGGAGTATTTATGGATTTGATGATGATGAAGATGAACAGAAGTAGACGAGAATGAATAGCTTTCACCAAAAACAGAAAAAGCGCACCTATTATCGGTACGCTTATCTTGAGAAAGCCGTGTCCTTTTGAACGGTTTTTGTTTTGTGGGTTACTTTCTCTACAAAAACTTTTTTCCAACGTGCTGTACATGCAGCTAAGGACTCAGCTGCAGCGGCCAGACGTTTTGGAGGCTTGCACTCAGGGCTATTTTTCGCTTTTTCCATGAAGTCGACTCCATGTTTAGCAACATGATATGCTGCTTCGTATCCATCCTTCTCGATATCTACGCTATTTACTACTTTTTTCAACGCCTGGAATTCAGCGATCGCTTTTGCTTTAAATGCCTTTTCACGTTCGGCGATTGCTTTTTTTCTAGACTGTTTAACCTCTTTCAGAGCTCCGATGGATGCTACAGAAGCTTTTACTGCAGCTATGGCTACATTTCCCGTTGTTTGCACAATACCATGAGATAATTTATTCCCAAGATTTGAAGCTAATTTTCCTGCCCCGTAGGCGGCGATTCCTGCAACAGCAAGGGTGGCTAAACCAGGCGCACCTGCAGCGGCCACAATCGCTCCACCAACCACATATCCAGCACCTAAACCTGTAGCCAATCCACCGACTTTTCCAGCAAGATTAGCCGTTTTTCCTACTGTGTAATCGGCTGCCGCTTCAGTAACCCGACCAACCGCTCTTGCGAATGTTACGGCTCGTTCTCCAAATTTTTGACGTTTGGTCTGTTTCTCTACAAGATGTTCCTTTGAGTTCTCTTTCATCTCAAATTTCTCAACCTGAGGCTTCGATGATTCGAAAAGTTGTTGTTTCTTTTCTTTTGCCTGCATTTTTTTACTTTCAGCAATTTGCAGAACGTCAATCTCATCAAACTGTTTATTGCGAATTTGAATAAGTGTTTCACGACCCTGCCTTTCTGCTGCAGATACCTCTCCGTTTAATATTTGCTCATGGTCAGCAAGTTCTTGATAGAGCGTCATTGTATGCATAGCGACATCAGGGCATGGCTCATCGAAATGTTTACCTTCCATTTCATGCGATAACCTTTTGCTGTTCCAGATGAGATATTCTTTTGTTTTTTCATCTCCTGTTTGTTGGAGAAGCTCTTCTGTGCGCTGTTTCTGCTCTTTCATGTAGGCAACAGCAAAAGAATCCTCTTTTTCCTGTTCTTCTATTGTTTCAACAGAAGGTTGTTCTTTTATCTCTCCCTCAGCAGCAGGTTCAGTATTTTCAATGACAGAAGGTTCTTCAGTTACTTTTACAGTTTCATTTGATGCAGTTTCTTCTTTAGAAGCTTCTTCTTCAACTGTATTTTTCATATTTATCGTTTTATTTGTTGTAGCTTGATTTCCCATCGCGAGGTTGAAAGCTACATCACGATAATGGGCAGCTGATTTTTCATTCATCTGTTTATGTTGTAGTGCCTGTTCTGCATCAACCTGGAATTCTTTGATTCTAACCTCTGCCTGTTCTAACTCTTCAGGTTTAAACTGATGCTTTGCATCTTCCAATCGCTGAATTCGAGTTTGAGCTAATTCATATTGTTTTTCATTAACTCCAACGCTCATTTCTCGGAACTGAGCTACTTTCTCGTTGAAAGTGATTTTTATTGCATTTAAATCCTCTTCTTTCGTATCCAATAAGGCTCTTGTTTCGCGCCATTCGGCAGTTCCATATTCCATTGAGGATACCTTTTCCCACAACATCTTATTTTCGTCTTCCTGCTGTTTTTTATGTTCACGCATTTCTGCGTAGGACACTTTGATTTCAAAAGCAGCTAACTTAGCCTGGGCAAGTTCAGTTTGTTCATCATTGAACGTTTGATACAACTGATATTTTTTTCTCTCGTTTTCGGTTATATCAGGAGAGGCCAACCTTTCATCTAGTTGAGCTCTCTTGTCTCTTAGAACGTCCAATTCTCCATTTATTTTCTCCATTTGTTCTTTTGTTTTATTTTGTAATGAAATGATATCGTTGTATTCCCACACATCCGCTTCATTCTGCGTGACTAACGTTTCTTTTTCGCTTTCTAAATGGGCTCTTTCCATCTCTGATTCTGCAGAAGAAATTTGCTCATCAAACTTCTTTAGCTGACTTTCGTATTTTTCTAGTTGTTCTTTAGCGTAACTCATATAATCCCCCCTCTCTTTTCTTTCATAATCCTTGATATCATAAGGCTTTTCGCTATTTTGTCAAACGATTTTTAGACACAAAAAAACCTTCAATTCCTTAGAATTAAAGGCCTTTTGCATCAGCGACTTCAATCGCAATATAATCAATTACGTCTTTTACGGTTGGGAACATATGGTATTCGCTGTATTGTGGGTACGTAACTTGAATCTCATACATCTCATGAATATCTCGTAAGAGCGCCATGGCACCGAGGAGATTTTTTTGAGTCAAATCTTCCAATCGACTTTCATACGTAATATCGTCCATTGTGATACCCAATCTCACTTCGATGGCAGCAAGTACTGACATAATAACATCAGCATATAATTTTTCCTCGAGAGACGCACCTTCAAATTCACGCGCCAGGTATTCCCGAACGGTTTCTCCTTCTCTGTAAGCACCCAATTGTTACACCTCCTTTATTTAAAATTGCGGCATGACATGCTTAATATAATAGTTCGTATATTCTCGATGTTCATATATTTTTTCTACCAGTTCTTCTCTTGAAAGAATGCGCGGCGATGCACTTCTTTCTGTTGGATCTTGAAGCGACACTGAGTAGTTGATTTCGCCATCTTCATCTTTTTCTTCCCAGAAAACATATCGACCTTTGAGTATTTTTCCGCCGCCTTGATACGTATATTGGTCGAATCTTGTGTAATATTCCGCTTCAAATCCTGATCCACTTTTCTCTAACATGTAATCAATATACTTCTCTGCATCTTTCTTACTTTTAATTATTCCTATCATTTTAACTCCCCCTTTTTTAATAAAAATCTACATCATTGTAAATGACTTTACCTTGATTTTTTTTCTTCTCTTTTTCAGCTGCACGTACTTTTTGCAAACGTGCTTCAGCTAGTTCAAATTCTTTTCGCGCAAGATTGATTTTCGCTTTAAATACTTCTTCTTCTTCTTTGCTATCGAATCCATCAAGTTCTTGCTTCATATACTCGAGTTTGAGTGTTTCGACTTTGACTAGAGCATCTTGTGCTGCCTCTTCCTCTAAGGTCATTCTGTCTAAATAGTCAGGTATAGCACCTACAACCGATTCTTGGAATGCGATTGCATTTCTCTTTCTTTTCATTTCCATTTCTGCTAGTTCTTTTCGCTTCATTTCTTCATTTGTCATTTAAAAAACACCTCCTAAGTTATTTACCTTGTACTTATTTATCTTTATTTATGTATTTTTTGCCAGAATTTGTGGGTTGTTCACCAAGGACTTCTCTCATTGCCATATCCGTCACCAGCCACGTACTCTCTGATTTTCTAACCAAGCCTCTTTCGATTTGATTATCAAATTTTTTAAAGCGATTAAGCATATTTCGAAGATGGCTATCCGAGATTCCCCATAGCTTGGAAGCTTCTTTTGTCGTCATTACTTGTGAGATGAGAAAAACAGCTTCCCCCTTTTGGTTCTTACTCATGCTCGCCTCCTTTAATCGATTTCGATTACCTTATTTTTCTATTACTACTATTCTATTATAATCGAATTCGATTAAAAAGCAAGAAATCCTTTTGGAAATTTATAAAATATTTTTCCATTATTTTCGTTATCGATGGTATGAAGTAAACGGATTTAACAAAGGAGGGAACGTATGAGCAAAAGATACACAAAAAGAAAAGGGAAAGGCGGTCAGATTAATCCAAAGAAAAAATGGACAGATTTAAGCCTGAAACAACGAGAGTGGGCGCTACAAACAGCTGCAACGGCTTATATACAAGCTAGATATGAACTAGGCAGGGCACTAAACAAACAAGAGAAATACTCGCTAATCAAGAAAATAAAGCTACGTATGTGGATACCGCCAGAAGCAGTCAAACCAATATTTATGGATGAATTCAATCGTCAGGAAAACTTGATTGAACGAGATTTAGAGAAATAAATAAGCAACAAAAAAAGACCACCCGAGAGGATTGGGGCGGCCGTGACTATGAAGGTTTACTTTTTTCTTATATCTATTTTTTATCCTTTGGCAAGTTTTTTCTTTCTAATTCCTGGATCTTTTTTTCCAGGCGAGTTTTTTCAATTTTCCACTCCGCAGCACGCTCTTCTACCTGCGTCTGGTAAAACTCTTTCATTTCCTGTCTTATTGCTGCTTGTGTTTGTTGATTCTCTTCTGATAGTTCTTTTATAGACCTTCTCCCGCGTTCTTGTTCTTCCTCAAGGGCTTGCGTGCGAGCTTCAATTTTTGCTTCTCGGATGGCCATATTCTTCTCTTCCTCTGCCCGTTCAAGCGAGCGTTGGTGTTCTATTCGTAAATATTCTACTGTGTTTTCTAGCTGTTCTATTTTTCTTACAAATGATTCTTTTTCAGAGAGATATTCCTTTATCCCGTCTTCCCGCGCTACAAATTCAAGAATTCTATTATTGGCCTGCTCAAGCAGCTGCTCTTTTGATTTCAAGAGCTCATCGGATTTTCGAGCGGAATCTTCAATTGTAGCTTTTTCTCTTTGCAGAGCAGTATTCTCTTCTTTATATGATTTCAATAAAGATTTCAGCGAATCAATTTCTTCCTGCCTTTTCAGTACATTTTCTCTGTTTTCAGCAACAATTTGATCGAGTTTTTCTTGGAGTTCAGCTCGATCTAGGTTTGCATCCTGCATTCTTACCTGAAATTTATCAATCATAGAGACGTAAGAACGGTAAATCTGTTTTACGTTCATGTTGATCGTTTCAAGGTCTGCCATATAAGTTTTTGCTTCTTTATCTCCGCTGGCTTTTCTCGCTACGAGCATTTCGTACACAGCATCACCAAACTCAACGCCAGAAAGACCTAAATCTCTTAGTAAACTTGAGATTTTTCCCTTCGTTTCTGATTCTACGCGCTGGGTAAAAGCTTCCGTTTTCTTTTTCTCTGTTTCTTCAATTCCAGTGTCTCGTTCTTCGATATTTTCGCTCATTGCAAGGTCTCCTTTACCCGACTTTATATTACTTTCAGTATAGCCAGGAAGAGGAACAGAGTAAACATGTATAATCTAATGTTTACAAAGTTTTCTTATGTTTACACAGAAAACATAAAGAAATATTTAATTAACGTATTGCTCTCTTCATTTTTTCGAGTTCTTCATTATTCAGGTTGAAAAAATCTTTGATTTCATCGTCACTGCGCTCTTTTTTTAAGGCACCTGCTACCAATTCTATCATCTTCTCTTCAACAGCCCCTTCAGCAGCATCAACTTCTCTTGATTGGTCATCCAGAACTGCTTTTTGTCTGCTGAGGTTTTCTGCCCATGCCTTTTCTTCATTGAAAGACTCCTTCATAACGTCACCGCCTCAAATATCTTTTTGTAAATTTTATCATTTGTAACAGCCAAAACGGCTGTTTTTTCTATGATTTTCCTTATTTTTCCTTATTTCGATTATAATAAGAGAAAATTTTGGAAGGATGATTGATTTGGAATACAATCACAAAATTTTTAAAGATGCGAATGATAAAAGCATAATGGACGTGACTGCATCGCTCGAGTATTGGGTTCCAAAAAAGGGAGAAGAAGTCTATGAGGGGAAAATAATCATTTCTATCACAGACAAAGAGGCAGATTATATCCGTTCGTTTGTTTCAAAATCTGTTGCAAAAGTACTCTTTCATGCAATGAAGATGGGAATAGAAGCCTTTAACCAAAGATTCCCCAATGGATTCACTGATTATGGTGGCAATCCGAACAAGGCGCCTTTGATTTCTAAAATACTTAGCGTTACCACAACGCAGCAAGGTCAATTCCTTTTCACCGCACTTGAGAAACCTGGTTTTAAAGGGAAGCAAGGGAACGTCTTGGCCAAAAAAGACTCCGCACCCTTAAAGACAGCAAAACGTTACGTGGACGAAATCAGAGCAGCAGAACTAGCCTTAGAAGTACTTGATTACATTCACTTCGCTGAGCAACAAGCTTTTAATTCAGGTCGACCACTGGTTACGCTAACGCCAAAAAAGGAAAAAGAAAACGAAAAAGAGGAAAAAACAGAACCAGCCGCAGAAGCAGAACAACAGGAACCCCTAATCCCCTTCTTAGAAGAGGAAAAAACACCAGTACCGTTCGAGAATGAAATATTCTCAGAGATGTTTAAAGAGGTCGATGAGTATACCTTCCGAGGCGGAAAAGTGGAAGGAATGAAGTTCGCTCAATTTCCAATTGAAATCGTTAAAAAAATGACCGAACTTGATGAAACATCAGAAGACCGAAAGAAAGTCATACGTCTTGCCAAAATTGAATACATGCGAAGACAAAAAAAGTTAGCTTAAACCACTCTCTGAGTGGTTTTTTTGTTGGAGGTGTGTAAATAACTTGTAAAATGCTATACTTGTTTCAGAAAAATCAAATTCATTCACAAGGTGATTTCATGAAGAATCCACTACTTAAATATCCTCTCTTTTATATTTTTAGCGGAGTGGTTTTGGTTATTTTAGTTTATTCTATTGTTGATTTTATAAACTACTATAAATTCACAAAGGATATGGAATCATACGTTGCCCAAAACATAGCTCCTAAGATTAAAAATTTAAAAGGTTATAGCCTATCAGGCGCAAAAGCACAGCATTTAAACCTTTCCCTAGGCGATGATTTTGATCGATTGAGTTTGCAAGAAAAATATCTTTTTTTAAAGCCGATCATGGCTGATTATGACGATAAAAGAGGTAATATGATTTACGACTATAAATTAAACGGCGACAAGACAACGATGGATGAAATCATTCTACCCGATATCATCATTACAACAAACAAAGGAAAATACGAATATAGCAGCACAGACTCTCTTACAGATCCTAGTGGTGATTTGCACTTGTCAACCGAGTTAGATGGGACCGACGAAAAAATTAGACAAGAACTTGATTACAAAGAAAAAAATATTGCGTCGTTGCCACCTTACGATGGAATGTTTGAATCTGACATAAGCAGAAGTAGTTGGGGTCCACCTACTTCCATAGAGTACTCTCAAAATTATGAGGCCATGAGACCTGACCGAAGAAGCAAGTGGTACAAATGGATTACGAAGGATAGTTATGGACGAATCATTGAAATTAAATCGCTGATTGTTTCAGAAGGTTTTGTCCTTGGCGAACCTAGCGTGAGTAAGTATTATCAATAATATAGAGGAATTAAAAAAGCAGCTGGCCCTCGTATTAACGGCTAACTGCTTTTTATTTTAAAAACATCGAGCTACTTTTGGCATCCTCAATGATTTTGTCAATTCGTTGTAATGATTCTTCCTTGATGCGTTCCAATTTTTGTTCCATTTTCTTCGTGAATTCTTGAGCTGTCATTGTTTGTTTTCGGGGGTAAAAGCGAATTTTAGTCATTCGAACCTCCCCTTCCATCCATAATAAAACAAATTATAACTTTTATTTCCATTATAATTTGTAGCACTAAAGTCTGTCTATTGTTATTGATTTTATGCATTTTGGCAAGTTATGTTATTAAGAAGAGATAATATGAAAATCACAGGGAGGAACAATGAAGAATATATCCACCGTTAGATTATCTAGTTTACTAGGAACAAACCGAAGTGATTTATTACATTATTTATCTGAACTTAAGTGGATAAGAAAAAGCAACACAACTGGATGGCGCTTAACTGCCAGGGGAAGAAAAAAAGGTGGAAAAGAGAAAAAGAATCTGGACAATAGCTTTCGTATCTATTTTCCTGAAATAATCGTCAGTGATGAACGTTTGGTATCTCATATTATAGCTGAGGAAGGTAGATATATAAATGTCCATGAAATTCTGGAAATCTTAGGCGAATCATCGGATGATTACCGCAAAAAGTTCCCTACAAAATATCGAACACGAGATGGGCATTATGTTCGTTCTAAAGCGGAGGCTATGATAGATAATTGGTTATATGAACATTATGTCATTCATGCGTATGAAAGGAGGGTACCGATTGCCGAAAACGTTTTCTCCGATTTCTATTTGCCCGAAGGAGACGTCTATATTGAGTATTGGGGCTATGAGAACGACAGCAAATACCTTTCAAATAAGAAAAGAAAACTAAAAGCCTATAGTGATAACGAACTTGAGCTTATCGAGTTAGTTGATGCTGATATCGAAAATCTCGATGATGTACTACCTAAACGTTTGCTAGAGTATGGTATCAGGGTGAATTAATATTGAAAAGAGGAGCGTAGTATTTTTATATACTGCACTCCTCTCTTTTATTCTGATGTTTCTAAAAGTCAGTTGATGTTGCTTTTAACACCTGCATGATATATTTTTGCTCTGATAACACTTCGCAACTCGCTGAACTGTTTCCAAGTTTCTTCTTTTTTTGTTTGCATAAAGGGCAATTTCCGTCGTGTTTATCTTCTGGTAATGGGATAAATGTTGACTTACCATTTTGCTTAATTTTAACTCCATCCTCGCCTTCATTTTTAACAATCCTGAGGTGTTTTATATTATGAGGAGGAGTCATAACCTGTTGCTCCTGATTGATAAATGCAGACATTTGGAAGGGAACTCCGTCAAAGAGAAAATCTACGGTGAGTGGCCATGTTGTTCCTTTAGAATTATCTGTATTGAGGATTTGAAGTTTACTGATGAAATCTTCATCTCTTTCTATTTCTTCCAGATTGAAAAATTGAGAAGGTGCTGCTCCTAAAATAGTATGAAATTGTTTAGAAAACGACTCGAAATCCATCTTTTTAAGCAAATCTTCTATATCCATAAGAACCAAGTGGTTATATCGGGAGAAAAACCATCCAACTTTTGTAATTTTCGGAAGTGAAGGTCCAAAAACAGGTCTTCCCTCTTCTCTTCCTATCAACGTAGGTTCTTGTGCAAGTAAGTAATAACCGATAATCTGGTGCATATGTTTTGATAGAAATCCAACGTCTTTTGTTGTTTTCACATCAATTAAGGCACCGTCGATAATCAGATCTGCATCCGCTCCATTCATTTTCTCTGCCATCATACCAAACTGCGGATTTAAAACGATCTCTTCTTTATTTTTGGCAATAAAAAGGTGGGCTACTTTTTTTGTTTGCGCTGTAATCTGTAATAAATCTTCTATATTTGCCTCTGTTGAAGGGAAATGTTCCTCTGGATTGGATGAACGATATGCGTTTTCCATCCCAGTAAGGAAAAGACATGTGCTCATTAAATCGTATTCGGAAACATTCTCCCCTAATATATATTGATTTCGAAGCTCCCAGGCTTCATTTGCATGTTTTGTAAGTTCCTCTGCATCTTCCCAATAACGTAATTCATTAATCCCTCTTTTTACAATATCAGAAAGCTCAATTTCCAAATGAACACGGTTAATCCGTTGAATAAAAGCGCGAATCCAAAAATCATAGGCTGTCCCAACGCATTGAGCGTTATGTCCTTCTCTTCCAGCCAAGGAAGGCGCAACCACTTGCACTTTTGTACCGAACGTGGGGTTACTCCCTCCCCACCTACGACATAAAAACTATCTTTCATGTTAGGCAGCTGCTTAAATAATCCCTCCACATCTTTTCTGGTTAAAAATCTTTTTAATGACATATCATCACTCCTCTTTTATCTATCATTTTGTCCAATATGTGCTGAAAAAAAACACTTTCTAAGATAACTGAGAATATCAAAATGTCTACAGAAAAAAGACCCCTTACATGTGAAGTAAAAGGTCTTTCTATTCTTTTTGTATATTAGCGAACTTTACAGGGAGTTTGAACCGTATATAACTTCATCGAGTTTATCTCTGATTAATTCTATTTTTGCAGGATCGCTTGCCACATCGCAAATTGCATGTTCATATCCCATTTTATATCGATCTTCCTTACAAAAAGGACAACGGCCATCATAATTATCCTGTTGAACCCGAAGCATTTTCTCTGTTTCACCAACTTCAAGAATTTTAAATCCTTCAAGATTTTCATTTCCAAAAATCTCATGATGGGTAACAAAAAGAGGAGCGATCATTTCCAACTCAGGGTTTATATGCATATTCAGCTGGAAAGGAATCCAATCGTATAAGAAATCTGCTTTTATAAACAACATGCCCTCTTCCTCTACTGTATAAGAATTAACAATCAGTATCTTATTTTTGAATATAATCTCTTCTTGATCAGATGCATAGCAGCATTTCTTATATTTTTTACCGCTACCACACGTACATGGCTCATTTCGGTTCATCGAGAGCTCTCCTTCTTTCGCTTCGGCGTTCCTATTATGTTTAAAACGAAAGAGGAAAATCCTTTGCAAAAAGGTAATCATTTGTTTTTTCAAAGGAAGGGGATGTTATCGAATAATTATATAAGTTTATATATTCCTTTTCTTTCTGAGATGTAGGGTAACTTGTGGTTTTCCTGTATGAAACACCAACAGTGGAAATTTCAAACGCAGCAGCTGTTTGGTTGCTTCCTGTGGCGTTTGTATGGTATCTACCACCTCCACTTCTTCAATATGACGTGTATTTTCTTGTTCCCTATAAGCAAGAACTTTTAACAGCACGTATTGGTTTGGATACATCGCTCTAACCTCTTCCCAACGCATGTGCTCTACCTCCACTTGTTTTATAACGTTACTTCCACCAATTATATAAAACGAAATATTTTTCAATAAACACTTGCTATGTAAATTAAGAAAAAGTAACATCGCGTTTCTGATGGTGAAGGGGGAGGGAGCGATGGGCAGAGACCCTGCCCTTGCCCCAACGTGAAAACGAGTAAAAAAAACATAAAAAAAAGACGTTTTCACGTCGGTTCAGCAAGGCGATTCTTTCTGACGGAGCCAGAGGTCGGTCGCTTCTTCGGTTATCACTCTATATGAGTAAGCTCTCCAGGTCTGATTTTACGAGCCACGTATTTCAACGCTTTCCCTGCATGCCTCATCTATACATAATTCTGAACTCCACGGTTACCAGTGGCAGTACTATGCATATCTCAGGACGGTTACGCATCTCTATGTGCGAACTTCTGGACGGAAAAAACCTCCCTCAAACGGAGTACGAATCGGAGACGCCAGTCTTTCCCGATCTGGTCACCACCCAGAACATCTGCAAAAATAGCAAATGGATTTTTGTTCTTGCTTTATATATGTCGCCATAACTTCGACACAAGAACGGCTCGCTATGCGATATGAACAAATCCCAATGCCGAAATAAAGTCAGCACAGGAAAAAGTCCATATCGCGTGCAGGATAAGTTTACTTTCTTTATAAAATAATATAAAATGAAAGTACTATCTTATCCAGCAGGGAACGGTAACCTTGTGCCGAAGTATGGGTTCGGTACAATCGTACAAGTGCTTCCAACACGAGTACGGCTGCTGGGTTTATTTTTTTTTGTGAATCTTTTTATGTATGTATCAAAATTTCTAAAAATCCTTTATACTAATTTAACCATAATCGATTAATGCGTACAAGCCTACTTAAATTGAAGTGGGCTTTTTTGATTTTGAAAAAGTAGAATGCGAGTATCCGCACCCTACTGATAAACAACTGGACCGTGTTTATAGCCGAGTTCTTTCAAGACAACGTAACGGCGGTAACCATCTACAAGTACCATGTTTTTATCAACAAAGATTGGTTTTTCCATTTTTCCTGTATTTAAAAGTTTCATTTTTGCTTCGTTGGTTTTATTTTCATTCGGCCGCGTGTTCAAGAACTCTTCAGTGATAACGATATCTTTCAGTTCTACGATTTCGGCGCCTTCTGGATGAACTAGCGTTGGCAAATCAGCTAGAACGGATTCTGAAATTTGTATCTGCTCTTCTACCGCAACAGCTACTTGCTCATTTATATCTATAATCGTTTTCTTGTTCTTCTTTCTTTTGTGTCCAAAGTGAACGCTTTGAGCGATGAGTCCTATGTCGCCGTTACAACCCTGTTCAATCGAAACGTTCAGAGTTGGCTCCCCAGAAACGCGAATGAACAATTCCTGCATCGGTATTCTACGAGCATTTAGGCTTTCCATCATTCTATTATGGAATGTTTGGTGTATGAAAACGGTATAAGTTATAGAACTAGAGCGCGGTACATATTTTGATGAAGTGACCTTGGACGTCTCTTCCATTTCAAACGCATAATAATTCTCGTACTTTCTTAATTCACTTTTGATATATCCTGCTAATTTCACTCTGTGCACAGTTATACGACGCCCTTTCTCTTTTCTTATAAGTATACAAGAAAGCGCCTGTTTTTCTAGGTTCATAAAAAACTAAGGTGTCCTGATTACAACTTTTCACCTTCAAAAAATAAACATCATATTTCTGGCTAAATATATAAAAAGCAAGTATACCGAATGAAAACGGAGGTGATAGATTGAAAGTTTATTTAGTTAGTATTCCTTTTGTTATGTCTGCTTTTCTGCTCTCTGCGTGTGGGGAAAACACCCCTTCTACAAACGTTCAAGAGCCCGTTCCAGTCGCTTCTGCACCTGTTGAGGTAAAAACACCACCACCATTAGTTCAAACACAACCTACCCCTACTCCAGCTCCACAGCCTGTTCCTCAACCCACTCCTCAACCAGAACCTACTTCGGCCGAAGCATTCATTCAAAATCTGGTACCGAATGCTCCACCGTTTACCGTTAGTGCCGCAAAACTAAATGAAATCGACGCTCGCTATAAAAAACTCCAGGATAAATATGCAGAGATGAAAGCTAAAAAGGATAACGGTGCTTTCAGCGAAGCAGAAGACCTCGCCTGGGGTCAATTCTCCGCTGATTTTAACCGAGCAGGGAACGCTTTAACTTATACGTTCCCTACCGATACTACAGAAGGTCATGTCCTCGATATACTGAATTCTAAAATCTTCTTTATGTGGACTTCAATGGATGCAGTTCTATTAGATAAACCGATTCCGACTGAAATAAGTGAGCTGGATAAAGAATATCGAGACACATTACAAGCATTAAAAACAATAGCAAAATAACCCTTTATGTTGCTAGAGCCGCCGTAAAATGGTGGCTTTTTGATTATGTATTAATTAAGTTACACAGCCGCCATGGCTCGTAAGAATCGCTGTGTAGGAGAAGCAAATTTGTCCGCTGCACGTTTAGTCCGCATGTGATTTTTATAAAATGTATAAAATAGACGAGCAAAACTTACGACCATTTCCCCTGCGGTATCCAATCTCACAATATGCTTTAGCGTCTTTTCCAAGGCTTCACGTATGTCTATCGTGGTTCCATAATACTTTCTTAATTCCGTGGGTTCATTGTGAATGACTTCTTGAGTCCATTCATCATCTAACTCGATTTCTTCAGCGATTTTTGAGAATCTCTCTCCAAAAATGGATATATCCTCGCGCGCATGCGCGTATATATTCTCTTCTTCCTCTTCTTCTTTTTTAAAATCTTTACTAATAAAATCTTTAATAATATGCGAACATGAAACTTGCACCCTAGGTTGCATCAAAGTAGCATCCTCGGCAACAGGCGTAGGGTTCAAAATTTGCTCATTTTGGTCATTTTCAATGGTTGAACCCGCGTCACTGTCAGGTTGCGCCGAAATAGCATCCACGGCTTCATCAACTTTAGCGATTTCAGGTTCCTGTTGAGGAAACAATTTCAAGACAGCTTCCTCGATTACTCGAAAATATCTTTTTGCAGGAAGTCCCATCATCTTCTTTTCGATTAATCCCATTTCTACTAAGGTATCAACCGCTTTTGTTTGAGCTCCCCTTTTCAGGAATGTTTCTTCTTCCATCCGATCGATAGTACAGTAGAACATATTCTTAAATAGTTTACCTACTTTTTCGTAGTATTCTTGCATAGAAATGAGCTGGGAGAGGATGATAGATTCGTTTACCCCTACTTTGCGTGCCAGATGCTTGTTGTAGATAAGATAACCGTTTACGCTTAAAAGTTTTGAGAGAGAAATAGACATGACAAAAAACCTCTTTCCGCAATTGTATTCGGACGTTTGAAAACATACTCAAATACACTTTACAAAAAGACGGTTTTTTCGTATAATGAGGTAGAACAGTTAAATAAAAAACCTCATTTCGAATATCTTTTCGCAAAGTTTTTTCGCAAAGTGTTTTCGGGATGTTTACTCGGAGAGTCAGTGCAAGGGTCGCCAAACCAAATCGCACTGGCTTTCGTCCGTTATTGGAACTTATTATTTTCTTGGTCATTATATCATATTAGACCACAATGTGGTAGATGGTATGTTCGTTAGTAAATAACTATCTTGCTTAAAAGGACTTTAAACTCACAAAAATTCTCTTTTTGCAAAGTGTATTTGAGGTTTGTATCGTACCTTTTAAAGATTCGTAACAAAAAAAGCTCGTCATTTCTCTGGCGGGCTTTTATGATACAATAGTGAATAAACAGTCTAGCTCAGAAGAGAGGTATATCCATGAGCGATTTGGATAAAAAACTTGACCTGATATTAAGTACTATAGTTGAACTCAAAGAGGAATTTACTACATATAAAAGTGAAACCAATGAGAAGTTAGAGCGAATTGAGTCTACCCTATTACGTTTAGAAGCTGAACAACCCAAAGATATAGGTGCGATGCTCAAACAAATCAATAACAAATTGGACGAACGTGATTTCGGAATGCAAGCACTTAACAAACGTGTGTTTAAGGTTGAATCAGATATTGAACGATTAACGCAACAATAAAAACCACCTTTTGGTGGTTTTTTGTCTTTCTGCCGTTAATTCTGAATACCTTTCATATTTTTTCTAAGTATAACGAGAAATACGGCTGCAGCTGCAATAATCCTACATGTTTTCGGCTGGAAGCGGCGAAATCAACCCCGATTACAGGACCGCGAACGAAAGGTAGTGGTGTTAGCTCTTTATTTTTTGGATTGATTCGGTTCACAGGTGCATGGCCAGTGATGATGTGGTAAGGAATCTCCTCGATTATACTGCTGTATGCCTCATGGTCTTTTCCAACAAGAGCTCTGGCAGTATACTCCTCTATCTGATTGTAAAACATCCGATTTTCAATCAAATCGTCCTCTGTTTGCCGAGAAAGAAAATCTTCCCAGGTGTTTCCTTCTACCCACTTTTCTAAATTAACTCCAGTGTGAGCAAAAAAATATTCTCCAATTTGCAAATGTGTTTTCATAGATTGTAGCGCTTCTTTTCGTATTAGGCGTTTTGCTCTGTCGTTACGAAGCTTGTCTACAATGTCAGCTGCACCTCTTTTTTTCATTGCCTGGTATGCTTTTTGACCGTTTGGATCGAACGCTGCGTCATATAGCATTCGTTCCCAGTTCCCTTTTAAAACATGTATGCTTGGATACTTTGCATCCAACTCAATTACTCTATCCAACATTTCGAGCGATTTTGGGCAGTACCCAACGTAATCACCCAATAAAATTAATAGGTACCCTTGTTCCACTTTCTCTTGGATAGAGGAAAATATTCTGTTGAACGTATCTAAATGCCCATGAATGTCTGACATTACTAGTAATCCTTTCACTTCATCACCCCTTTCTTTACATTACCCCTCTCCATTTTTTTCTTTCGGATTTTCAGCTGACGAGTGCGGATCTTCATTTCGCGGAAAATCTCAAACAGCCTGGATTCACTAAGTCTTTGGTTCCTGTTTGAAATGAATAGAGATTGATTGCGGTTGAAGGTATTAGTTTGCCAAAGAACAATTGCCTTTTTCTCGAGTTCAACTCGTCGACTGATATCTTTTTGATTCGGTGATTTTTCCAAACGGGCATAAATTTCCTTCAGCTCCTCTAGTTCATCCTCATAATCTTCAAGAAACAAAGGTACAACGTAGTCTCTCAAATACACAGGATCCATTCTCATATTTTCAAAACGGTAGATATGCCGCGTGATTTCAATTCTTTTATCATACCGCCTGCGGAAATTAAGATACTCTCGAATGGCATTTCCAATTGTTTCAGGTACCCGTTTTTGTGAAATCGACCCATTCGCTTTTTTTAGGGAGATATAAATGTCCCCTCCCCTCTTATGAACGTCAGTTTCTGAGAGATTTAAAATTGCTGGCAATTGATCTGGGAACAGCAGCAAAAGCTCAAAAATCAGGGCGTTTCGAAAAGCAGAACGGTACCAACCTGCTATCGTAGGCACAAAAAGACCTTCTTGAGGAGGTTCATTCGCTACTCGCTGCCTCCAATCTTCTACTTGGTTCCACAATTTTTCTCGTTCTGATTGAAGTTCTTTTTCTTTCTTCTCTTTTGTAGTATTTCTCTTAGGGCGGATAATGGGTAGTTTTTTTCTATCGACAAATAAACCAATTGCTTGGGCATAAGCCGAAATCATGCTCACGTGCTTTTGGAGCGTTTCATCTGTGAGAACTTGCCCCTTTTCTTGTTCCCCATAAGTTTTCATAAAACTGCAATAAGAAGCCAACTGCTCCGTTATGGATTCAACCGTCCATGTTGCAACAAAACTATCTGGACTAAATAAAAACCAGAAACCTAAATACCTATTCAAAATATAGTTATATTTCTTTTGAGATTTAAGAGGCACGGATCCGATAAATACATCTACCTCTTCCCTTTTTTTATCCAGCGTGGCCAGATGTTCTTCTTGTCTTCGAAATAAAGTTTTTTCATAGAGGTCCAAAATATCTTCGAAGGAGAAGATGGTTTGCCGCTGTGGAGATAAAGAAGAGAAAATAGGAAATTCAAAAGCCGCGCCGTCATACATTTTTGCAAAAGATTCAATGTTGGACATCAAAAGTAATAGAACTTCCTCTGCAGTAGGAACAAATCCGTCATTGAGGCTCATAATAGGCCCGTCCTGCGATAATTTCTTCTCTCCTGGGTTTAGTTTAAGCGATATTGAAAATGAACCAGTAGAGCTCTCGTAGACCTCTTTCATGTGCACTTCTTTCCCCACTTTTTGTACGACTCTTTCTTCTTGTATGTTTTCAATTTTCCTCATCACGAACTGATACATTTGCATCCCCCTCCTGTCCTTCCTCTTTATAACTCAATTTATGCGGAATAGATAAGAAAAGCCCACTTTTTCACAAACCGCAGGGGCTGCATTTATACGGAAATTTTTAGACGGAAAAACCTAATTAGAGGTAAAAATTGGAATGATTGTTTGCTATACTGTTTTATAGAGATTTAACCGAAACGCAGGGCGTATTTAAATATATTTAACTTTGTCATCGACAAGGGAATATTTAACTGAAACATTTGATGTAGAAAACAAGGTTTGAGAAATTAGACCTTGTTTTTTTATGTCTTGATTCTGTTTATCTAATAGTAAACATTAATTTAAAAGGATTTCCCTCCCTTTATTGCAAAAGAACATTATTAATCTTTTGGAACGAGGGATGTACAATGTCAGATGAAACGGAACCGATAACTTTTGTTCAAGGACCCGTAAATTATTTGCATGAACATGAACTAAGAGAAGAAGAAAAAGGTTTTGGCGGAGTCATTGAAATTTACTCTGCTTTAATCCAAGAAGGTAAGTATATTCCAATTAAAATGCATATCTTTGAAAAAGGGGCTCAAAAAAACAAGTTATACATACGGATCGCTAACGCACTTGATTTTATGTTTGTGGCTGTCGGTGAATTTGAAATGCGTGTCATTGAATTTATGAGGGGTTTTGAAAAGTTCGGAGAAGATGAATCAATATATGATTCCATTAAAAATGACCTCGATTATCATGATTTTATCCAAAAAGGTTTTGTAGAAACGAATAAGGAACCTTTACTTGAGTATTTTGATTACAAACTGTCCCCTAAAATTAAAGTTGTTTTAGAATAACTCATATCCGTCCGATGATTCGGGCGGTTTTTTAAGTGGTTATATAATTAAACAAAAAAAGCGCCCATATAGGTGCTTTTTAATTGCTAGGTTTAAATAATTTTGAATTTGGCTATCCTTCTAATAATATATTTTGAGAAGGAGGAGCAGTATGAGTACGCTTAAATGTAACTTCTGTCAGCGAACCATCAAAATGGACACCGTAATGAAAAATAAAAACAAAGAACGGAAATGCGCCAGCTGCGCAAAAATGTTTGAAAAAATGGTGAAGACTTGGGATAAGAAATACAGCAGCTAAAATGCAGCGTTTTGATGTTCATAAAACTGATATTCTGTATGGCCATTAATCGTAACTGGTAGCAAAGATAACTTCGGATTCTTATTGAATTTTTCCATTAGATAATTGAGCACTTCTGTAGAATAGACCTGTGATAAGGCCACGAAACATAAAAACGTGGCTTTTTTGGTTCCCAAAGCTTTTGCCAGGAGATTCGCTTTCCTCTCCATTTCATTATCGAAAAACACATCCACTTTTTCTGTTCGAGGCCCTTTTTGTCTCGATAACAGCTCATGTTCTTTAATGTGCTTGTACGCTACATTTTCAGGCACCACATAAGGCTCAATAGTATATTCCAATCCACCTTTCTTTTTCACTGTATTGACCCAATATTGGTCCCTCGTATTGAATCTTCTCTGCAATGTATAAACAAAAGATTGGTCTTCTAATGCATTACGAATCAGAAAAAAAAGTAGCTCGCTGTGACTTAAATCCGTACTGATCGTAATTCGATTTATGTTTTCAACATCTTTACGAGTAAACATTAAAGATAATTTGCTGCATCTCCTCTTCCCCAAATTGTAACCAGAAGACATTTTTAACACCCCTTTTTTCAATTTTAATCAGGTCGTGAGGTAGGTACGTCCGAAGTTCGTTGATAGAATATATGCGGCAGGGGAGAGGGACATGCCAAAAACTACTTCTTTATCGTTTATCGAAATTAAGAGGAAACCTTGAAGCTCCTCACGCCCGACAATTCATGTGAACAAAAAACATGTTCACACAAATACGTCGGACATTCAGACCTACTCTCTTCTCAATTTCCAAACAAATCATCAACCTCATTTGTTTTAAGCAATTTATCTTTTTCTGGTTTGCTCTGACTGGACATTAGTTGGGCAATCTTTTTCCCCAGTCGTTCCAATTCAGCCAGGTCACTTGTTTGCTCCATTATTTTCATCAGCCGTTTTGCTTCTCGTTCATCTCGCCAATCATCATAGGCAAGCGCGTATTCAAATTCTTCTTTCATCGACATTTCTGCAATCCCCCCATTCTTTTAATCATTGGAGGTTTTTATAAATCTATTAAGAATCCTCGTTTCACCTTAATTTAGGCTCGATGAACCAGTGTGCATTTTTTTAAAAATCTTGGTTTGCTCGGCCGCTCACTTAAAAACCTCCCCTCTAAGGAAAAGATTTAAAGAGATTTATTTCTGAAATATTGCTATTTTCAATTACTTCCAATTCTTATATTATTGTGAGTGGTGCGAATATAAAAAGCGGAGGGATTTGCCATGGTAGAGTGTCCTGAATGTAAAAAAGAGATGCAAGTAACTGAAGAAGATGCAGACTTTGCGAATTATGCTTGCCGAGATGATTTTGATTTAAATAAATGTGCCATGACAGCTATCGTTAAAGAAGACAATGGTAAATGGGTCAAAACCATATACAAAAAAGGTGAATTTTACTCTGAAGGAGAAACAGACGCTCCTTTCTAATAGGACAACCTACTCCCATGAAAAAAGACCTGCCGCTGTGCGATAGGTCTTTCATTATTTCTAAGGTTCAATTACCAAACAATACTCGAAAGAACGTCTACGTACGGTGTATCTTGATGTTTCTTTGCCATTTTCATAACCTTGTTATCCGAATTGGCCATTTTTTTAATTTCTGTTAAATCCAAGTCTCTTGCAAGGCAGCTAGCAATGAAATTTCTTTCAAAATCTTCTGTGGTAAGTTCAAACGGAGTGAAAATTCGGTATGGCAGTTGGACACTAATAGGTCTTTCAACTTTGCCACCGAACTGCAGTGAAATTTCTTCAGATGCAAAAAGAGCAGCGATTACAGGTCTTCTCATTTGAAGATAGTAAGAAATTGCCTTTGATACACGAGGAGGTAGAGAAAAGATTCGTTCTTCTTCCTTGTCTTTCCCTCTTCCTTTTCTTCCTCTGACTTTTAGCGTGTTGGCATCTGCATCAAAATCATCAATCTTAAGGTCTACAAGGTCGATATGAGTTAAACCGCAAGCGATAATCAAAAATCCCATCGCTCGTGTTCTGAGAGTTCTTACATACGCGCTTTTTTTTGCGCTTTTTGCTAGGATATGTTCCTGGCCTTCCCAGTCCAAACTTTTTTCCACGATATCTTCTTCCCAGGTTTCGATTATTTCTTCAATTTTGGAAGCAGTTATTTTGTTTTCAATGTGAGGATTTCTTATAATTGGATCTACTTTCGGTTTTTCATCTTCAGTCAGTCGACCCTGTTCAATCATAATTCTATATAAAGATTTTTTCGCTTGGACCATTACGCCTTGGCTAACTTCCTCCCCTGATTTTAGTAGAGGCTTCTTAGAAATTTTTGTTGCGTATTTCTCATACTCATCGATTACATTTAAATCAAAATTATCTCCAGTCCAACGTTCGCCTAGCGCATTATTTCTTAGGATTAAATACCAGAGAAACGGTTCAATTCGACCAATGATTGTTTTTTTGCTAGCTTCACTTGCACCCTGTGTAATTTCACGGATTGCAGGAGCGATATCTTCTTTCATTTCTTGGAATGTTCTCATGTTTTCGTACTTGAATATAGAAATCCATTCATTCCGTTCTTTACGTCCATTGATATTTACGTTTCGAGTCGGTCTCATACGCATGATTGCCGTAGTTTCATCACTTACACCACCGAGATCACCCGTAAAACTCAACCGTACAGCAGGTTCGTTCTTCAAGAAGTGGTAAATTGCACACATGTCTTTGTTTGTAATTTCATCATAGCCGCTGAAGCTGAGACGGTACATATGATCTTCTCTGCCTTTTCCCTGTTGAAAATAAACACGGATCTGGCTTCCGTCTTCCAGGCCAACAACATAATGAATAATTCCTTTTTCATCAACGCGCGCAGCGTTTACAATTTCAAGCTCCCCAACTCGAAATGTTTTACTCATTACTAATCCCCCCTTTTAGTAGATAAAGAATGTTACCGTATGTAATTTTCTTAACTATAGCTAGAAACGGAATTTAGGCAATTGAAAATCGTGAAATCTCTAAAATTACCCTGTAGTGATTGCAATAAGAAAAGTGAAAAGAAAACCGCCTGGTTTGGCGGTTAATCTTTTTTAACTCTTCTCCGTGAGATTTTTTCTGTAGATAAGGTAACATCTGATTGAACTTCTTGTTGTGTAGCTGGTTTTTGTTCTTCTTGTGCTACGAGAACAGGTGAAGATTTTATTTCAGGAGCAGATGCTACTTGCTGCTGTACAGGTGGTTGAACCCATTGTGTGGGAACATGAGCTACCTGAGACAATAATAATTCAATATATCTCCCCTTCTCTTCCAGCGCCCGTTCCTTTTCTGCAAGCAGACGTTGAATTTCAGGAAATCTATTTAATGCATCCGTAACATACCCAGGACCCTTTTGCTCTTTTATATATTGAAAAGCTTGAAATGCTTTTTTCTCTTCTTCATTTTTCCGCATAAGAACCGCTTCGATTAGCAATTCTTTTACAGCAGCTGTTTTGTTTTTTCCTTTTTGGAAGTACGCAGAGAACGCTTCGCGTTCCTCCTGCGTAACATCCTCTTCTTCAATGTTTAGGGCCATGGAGAGTACTTTATTTGTTTTTTTATCACTCATCGTAATCCCCCCTTACACTATTCCTGTAACCACTGGTCGAACTGAGCAATATTACGTCCGTCATACGTAGAATTACCCTTTTCTATCGCTTTGCGAATCTCTAAAACGGCACGACGCTTAATTCTCTTGAAATAACCCATTACGTTACTCATTTGCGGAGCCGACATTACGTGGATATCATTGTCAGTCAGCATGAAGACATTTTTAAATTCATCTTTGAAAATCTCACTGTTTGCTGTTCCGCCTGTCAGGATGATATAGTCTGCACGATCAAGGTCAAATTTAGAACTCACAAAACCTTCCATACGGAATAACATTTGGCCAATCGCTTTTGTGATTTCTTCTGTGAAATCTACTTCTTTTCTTCCATCTTTCACTTTTGTACTTCCGTTACGGTAGGCTTTTTCGTACTCTTGAGGTTCGAAAGTAATTCCTTTCTTTTCTGTCACCTCTTTTGCTACTTCAGCATAGACAGTCAGCATTGCATCTTCAGTAGAATCAATTCCATCCCGTTGGATCATACCGTTTCGAATAAACGAGAAGTCGTTTGTTCCGCTTCCGCAGTCAAATACTAGAACGTTGGATTGCATAAGGTCTTCATTCTCTTCAACACCTAGACCGTTGTACAAAGCATTGTACAGCGTTCCCATCGGCTGGTTCGTAATGTAAAGGTCGACGATTTTTACGGTTTTTCTATCGCCATTCACGATGACTGTGAATTCACCATCGTTTTCCATGATTACATCGTAAAGGTCTTGTTCATGCTTTGATGCCTCTGCATCTGTTGACGCTTCTTTGTTCGGAACCCCAGTTTGGCCATAAATATAGAAAGTTTCATCTACCCCTTTTTTCAAAGGTAATAGTTTTACAATGCCGATTTGTGTAGCGTACTTATAGGCAGCACGCTGGTAACGTTTTGATTTTGAATATGTGAGAACTTTATTTTTTGCCGTCGGCACATCCATCCAAATGTATTCCGTTTTTGTCGGATCTGATTCACAGATGTATACGTCTGGTGCCTGAGCTAACTTTTCCCCTTTATAATCTGAATACAACAACAGATAATTCGGTAATGCAAGCGGCTTTGAAAAATCGCTCATACCCTTAAAGTACCCGTTACCCAGATCCCAAGCCAATACATACGGACTTACCACATTTTGAATCGTTGTCATTTTATCTCCCCCTTTTCACTTTTAACCCATTTGAGTGCCCTAATTTACCAGGACAAGCTCATTTTTCCCTATTATACTATGAATTTCTATTATTTGCATATTAAAATCTACTTTTTTGATGTGTTTTTCGTGTGATTTTTATGTTGTATTTATATTGTTATTCTATTGTTCGTCCGTTCCTTCTTTTTCTTAACATAATTTTTATGTTTTTTTATGTGATAATTATGTGATATTTATATGGATTTCATATGTAAATAATTCGGAAATAATATAAAATCTCCTCCAAGAAATAGAAAAATAATTTAGAAACATAGAAATGATGTGTTTTTCATGTGCTTTTTATATGTTTTCAATGTAATACAAATATAAAAGACAGATAAAATTGAAAAAATGATAAAACTCAAAAACGATTTCTGTAGTGATTGCAAGGAAATTGTGCTCAAATCTAGCATATAGGTGTGATATACATAAGATTTAACTATCGAAATACATCGAAGATGGATAACGAATATAGCAAACATGGATAAAAGGTAGATGGAAGAACGCCTGTTTTCGTTGTTATATCTAGATTTTTTTAATAGAATATAAATCAAACGATAGGTGAAAGATGGAAAAGGCATAGATTGATACTAGATTAAAAGTATATAACGCTTAATTCATAACCCACCTTTTACATAGAAAAAAGAAAAGTTTTATCCACTTTAACCGAAAAAATAAGAGAAACAGGAATGAGAGGAGGAATTAACGTGAAAGTGCACATCAACGATGTGGCAAACCAGTTGAATATCTCGTATACACGGATTCGGAACTGGAAAAATGAAGGCCTTGTTCCTTTCATCATGGACAACAAGAAGATTTATTTTGACGAGGAAGGAATCGAAAGAATCAAAGAGGTCAAACGTATCTACGATGAACACGAGGAAAAAAATGCAAAAACGGGCAGCCAGGTGAAGCTGACTTACCATGAAATAAGAGAAATGCTCGACATTGAAGCTCCAGTGCCCGTTGAAGAGAAAGAACCGACGGGTCGTGTAAATATTTCTTCGCAAGTTTCTTATCAAGAAAGACATTCAGAAGAAGCTCAAGAACACCAGATCCTTCGTCTGCTATTAGAGGAACGGGAAGCCTCAAAACTTCAGTCGAAATCACTTTCTGTTGCATTAGAGAAAGTAGATTTAATTGAAAAAGGTCAAAATCAAGTGGTTTTATCAAGTACAGAGTTGACCGAACTAGGAAAAAAAACCATTCAACAACTTATGAAGCAGGAACAAGAAATTTCTAATCAATTTCAGTTGTTACTGAATTCCGATGAGAGAAGAAATCGTCTACAAGATGAGCAGACGGAAGTCATCCGTTCTGTACTTGTACAAAATGAAACAATAAACGAAGGTGCCGAGAAGATTATTCTTTCCCAAGAGCAACTCAGCAGTGCGGTACAAATGATGTTAACAAGGCTTGCAGAAAAAGAAGAGCAGGAAAAGCGGGAAAATCAACTTCTTCTTGAAACAAATGAGCTAAAACAACAGCTGCAGGCGGAACGGGAAGCACGCCTGGTAGCTGAAAATGAAGCGAATTCAGCTAAATTGCAACTAGCAGCTGCAAATACCTTGGCTGAAGAAAAGGTTCATTCCATCGAAGCACAAAAGCAGCTGGTTGAAAAAACAGCAGCAGAGAAACAAAAAAATCCTGGAAGAACAAATAAAGAAACTTCAAGAGCAGGTAACTTCTTTGCAAAATGATAAAGAACATGAACGAAAAATGAATGTAGCTTCTCAGCGTTTATTGCAATTAGAACGAGAACTAAAAGAAAAAGAGATTGCAGCTGCCGTCGAAGAAGCAAAACCAACGGGTCTTTTCGGCCGCATATTCGGTAAATAAACGTCGTTTATCTAAAACGGCGTTTTTTCTATGCTTTATGTACCTAAAATACAGCCGTAATTTGCCTTATTTTCGATTTTTATCATAACTACGGTATAAAATGTCACGTAAAAATCCCAAAAAACCGTTTTTCGCCTATTTTGACGTTTATCGTTTTTTCAGGAAAACCGTTTGCAATCACTACAGAAGAACTTGAAATGTATCTCTTTTTCACCTGCAAGGTACATAAAAAAAGACGCTCTATACGGAGCGCCTTTCCTCTTTTCGTTCATTACGATTGCTTTTTCGTGCTGCTTCCTTCACTTCTTCCGTTAGGTAAACGTCCGTTATGCTTTCCCTCGAGTGGCCCAATAGCAAACTAACATAAATTTTCCCCGTTTGAGTGGTCGTCCTCTCTCTCAAAGGGAGTAGGTCATCGTCAGAAGGGTGATATCTTTCTCTTCTGCTTCCTCCTGGAGAGCTTGATTCTTCTTCACTCGGTCCCGATTCATTCGATTCAGGTCATTTGCTAATCGGCGTCGGAATTGTTCCGCATCAATCTGCAAATCCATCCACTGTTCAATTAAACTCTCAGCAAATTCTTTATTTCGAAGGGCAAACAAACGGGTAAACATCATGTGCGCAAAGGCCTTTCTCAGCGAATGAAAGGTAAAACGTTGATGAATGATACCATCCCTCTCAAAAATGGCTTTTTTAGGCGTTTTTGAGAGAATATTGACTCGTTTTTCCTTTGTTTTTGTATTTAATTTGCTACGAACTTTAAATACAACGGGTTTTTGTCCACCGACATTTGCTCGATTTGCCGCTTTTGCAATGGCTGTCTCGATGTATTTCATTTCTGAAGTCACATTTAAACGCTCGATTACTTGTTTTCCATTTCGATTTACATATTGATAGATGCCGAAGAGGGGAGTGGCTACGTATGCATTCTTTTCTGTATTAAACGGGATATTGAGTGAATCAATGCGGTTCTCAAGCAGATACATCGCCTTTCTGAAAAGTGGGACTACCCGTGTAAGTTTCCCTTTGTCACGATAAAACACAGCGGTGCCATGTAAATCAAAAAACGAATCTTCTTCACATTCATCTGGAGTATCATAAAATTCGATATCATTTGCGGTAAGTTTGAGACTGGCCTGGATCCTGCCTCCCGTAAGTAAAGCGAAGGTGGCCAAATCAATGACGGTTTGTTTATTGCGAGCTTCAAGCGCATCATCTTCAATAGTAGGCTGAGGCAGTGCCTCAATGACCTTCATCGCGGTTTCATAATCCGCTGCCATGGCTCGAATTAATGCTTGAGAACGTTGCACACCGACAGCTTCTAGTAACTCCAAAACGTAACTTTTTTGAAAAACGGAGCATTTACCGTACTCCTGGACACCTTTTCCACGCCAAATCTTCATCACGGATTTTACATACGCAGAAAAACTGGTCAGAGAATGAACCATCCACTTTATATAATTAGCAGAAATAGGCTTTCCACGGTACTTTTCTCGTATTTGTTCCTTTTCTTCAAAGGTGAGTTCCACTCCCATTTTTGCTTCCGTCATTTCCACCATGTATTCAGACATGGTATCAAGCTCTGATACAACAAAACTCATGTCACGGGAGAAGAATCGTTCTATAAGTAAATCAAGATAAGCATAGGAAAAAAACTCCTTCCATCTCAATGGATGGACCATACCGCGGATTTCATATTCAGGGACTTGTTCGGATAGAGGTTTTTCTGCATTTCTAGCGATTAAAACGGGGATATATTGCGTGGCAAGCCAACGGGTATAGGTTAGGGTTCGATTCATTTCTGATTGAAACGTAGCGGCATTTTTACGCGCTTTCTTTATACGAAATCCGCTGGTTCTTGCTTTGTTAAAAATATCTACAATAAAATCCTCTGCTTCAATCCATTCAGCGTATTTCTTATAATCATTTTTGGTATCGCGGGTGAACTCACGGCTGTTTTTTTTGGTTCTCAGCAGTTCTTTCTTTTCTTTCTTTTTTCTTTTTTTTTCTTTTTTTTTCTTTTTTATGAACATTAGATTCTGCAGCTGGTCTTTTTAACGGCAATGCTGCTTGTTCTAATTCTTTAGTAGAGGGAAAAATGCCAGGATCCAATAGATATTCCTCTCCCGTTTGCATTTCGGCCCACCAGGTGATTGTATCGTAGCGGCCGAAATGGAGATTATTTAGAAGAGTATTGGCTTCAATGGACATTTTTTCTGCTCGCACATCTGGGAAAATCTTTCGAATACGCTCTACAATATGGGTTCGGTCGGCATTATCTTCAACTTTTGCCATGATGTACAGACAAACCTTATACAACAGCATCCTTTTTGTGAACTGCAGCTTATGATTGGGAAATTCCAATCGCATTTGTTGCACGGTATCTTCGATTTCGATGAGGCTTTTATTGCCTTTTTTGTTTTTTCATGGCCTTTCCAACGTTCATTGGATAAGGCTTTGCTGTCGTAGAATTCCTTTGAAAACTCATATTTCAATGTGTATCACCTCTATTCATCCAATTGTACTCTGTATACTGAAAAACGGTAGAAACACAAGGATTTTATACACTTTCGCGGGTATAATGGAAGTAAGATTTAGTTTCGGAGGTGTTCATATGGGAGGCGTTTTTCAAAAGTTTGAACAAGAAATGTATCAAAAAGCACGCGAAGAAGGTTTTCGTGAAGGAATCAACCTTATATCTCGTGTCGTAGTGCTCCTTCAAAATGGCACAGAAACCGCAGAAATCGTTGAAAAAACAGGATTATCCGAGGAACAAATCGAGAAAATCAAGGGTGCACTATTTCGTATAGTATGAATGGATGCAATCGGTTGGATTTTAGGTACTCTTAGAATTAAAACCCGAAGTACAAAAATACTGTGTAGTGATCGCAAAAAAGTTCGAGGATAAAATCGGTCTCTAGAGGGGAGTGCTGCTCCCTCCTTTTTTTAGGGGGTGCATTTTGTCCGACATGTATTATAAAGAAAAATAAAATCGAACCACTGGAGCAAATCCGCTGATTTTTTATTTTAGGGTTCAAAACCAGCGCCGCGAATAGCGGCGCTTTTTTAGTCCTCCTTTCTGTAATGGGTTTGTTTTGCTGCTCGATCTATTAAACGTGTCACTTTATTTTCATATTCATATAACTGCGTTTTCATTAACTTTGAGCGTAAGTAGGTTGTTTCTTGGTTCAGCCTCTTTTCGATATCTGATACTTGCTGTTTCAGTTGCTGTACTTCTTGGATTAAAAACCACATATTTTCGTCATGCGGTTCCACTTACACCACCTCCAAATTTACTATTTATCAGAAACATATGTTCCTATTTTACCCCTTTTGTAAGCAATATACCAGCAGGGATTTTGTCGTGATTGCATACTCAGTAGTGATTGCAATCAAGGTTTCTTTACTGACAAAACAACCATTTCGTCCGTTTAGATAAAGCCGTTATAATTTAATTAATTCGATGGAAGGGGATAGAACAATGAGGCTAGGTTATTGTTCAAAAGAGTGGTCAAAGCATCATTTCGAATTGCCAAATGGGGTCGATTTGACGAAATTATTAACCGAAGAACTTTACGGACTCTACTTAGCTGGAATCATATCCGAACGTAGATTTAAAGAAATCCTCGGTATTGATGAAAACGAGTTTGATGATATGACGAAAAAAGTCTTTGAAACGATGGAACAATACGTCCCAAAACGGGACGATGACATTGAAATTGAATTCTGGTGATTCTCAAAACCCAAAAGGAAGGCTATTGCCGACCCTTTGGGTTTTTGCGTAATTTTTTTATAATACTTATCACTTTTTCACCAAGTTGTTTGGACTCAGCTGCGTCTAGCATGAAGTTCATTACATCTATCGCATTCACAACATCCATGTCATCAAACAATACGGATTGATCTGGTACACCTTGAGCAAGACAATGCAACGACCAGGCAAATTTCCCAATTTGAATAGCTGCTGCTTGTACCTCCTTTCTTTTAAAAAATTTTACAACGACGGGTACAATGTTATTTGCTTTCATATCTTGTCTCCTTTGCGCCTAAGCGCCATAATTTGGTCATTCATAATGAATATTGAAGGCGTAATAAAACCCAATAGAGTAAGCCGCCTCTAGGGCGGCTTACATGGATGAAACATGAGAAATATAGCGAGTCATCTCCTTTCTGTTTTTGGACATAACAAAAGCCCGTAGGCCAATGCCACGGGCTTCTTTACTGCAGCGTGATGAACCATCCTAGCTTTTGTTGCTTATACCGTCCCTATTACTTATGGCAAATCCAAATGAAAATGTACGGGCGGTATTTTTGTTCTCATATATAAAAACAACAAAAACGGTGATTAAAAGGTTCAAACGTGAAAGTTTTTAAAAAGAATTGATATACTGGATGTAATAATATGAAATCAGAGGTGTTCTCTTTGTCTGAACGGAAAAATATAAAACTGGAACGTGTTACAACACGTAAAAAACCACGGGTGGATTTGTCTAAGTCAGTTACGGAACAGATTAAAACCAACAAGGTTAAAACCCCTTCTGGTATGTCCCTTCTCGATTTTTATTACCACAGCAAATAAGCACGTTCCTGTTGAGGAAGGTGCTTTATTCATAAACAAAAATTTAACGAAATTATTTTTTATTTCTGCGGTTGCAATCACTACAGAAACGGTTTTGTCCCGCCGCCTATTTTTCATCTCCTCCGCTTTAGCCCATACCTCCGCCACTGTCTATGTATATTTTGAAACATTAGGAGAGAAAAAGAACTTCAAGGACGGTGTTAAGATGAATAACGATAAAACCTTTCGGCCTACTGTACTCGAACGTCTAGAAAACTCTACGGGAACAACTTCTAAAATCCTCCGTTGTTTAGATTGCAACGCAGAATTCCAATTTACAGAGTTTGACCACTTTTGTTATGAACGTACAGGGTCCAGTGAATTTAAACGTTGTTTACGATGTAGGGACCTGCGGTATTTAAAAGAAGCTGGATTTTTTTGACCCTTACTGTGCCCGAGCCGCCCAGAAAAGCATAGAAATAGTTTAACGATAGGTGCCCTTACCATGGCCATCCTTATCGATAACATATATCTATCGTAGCCGCCCTTGGCGGTATTTTTTATACCGAAAAGTACTCTTATCGTTTGTGTCCTAAAGCGGCTCCTCCTCGTGTTTTTCCAAATGGATCTTAACGTTTCGCTGTACCGCACGCTCAAGAGCTCCAGCGACATGTGAACTCCTCGTTTTTTCCAAATGGTTTCGATAACAACAAGGAAAATAAGGATTTACACGATAGATCCTCCTTCCCGATTCACATACGCGATTCCACTTTGTTTTTACAATTGGATACGATGTAACGATTTACAATTTGATTTACAACAAATGAACACACGCTGGATTTTCTTTTCCGATTTACACATTTGATTCACAAAAAGGATTTACACGTTGGTTTTTTCCGTCCAGAGGCGGCTATCAAATTAAAAGCGTTAAAACTCCTTATGGGTTCTAAGGGCTGCTCTTCCTTGTATTTCTTGATGGGTCTAATCGTTATCGCTGTACCGCTACGCCCAGAACCTCAGCGATTTGTGCTTTCTTCGTTTTTTTCTATTTGTTTTCGGAAAGAACAGGGAAAACATCGCTGATTCACAAAGAAGTGCAGCTTTCAGCTGCACGAGTGGGAACGAGAAAGATTTACACGTTGGATTTTTCTTTACCGATAACATCTAGATTCAGGCCGATTTTACACAAAATGCGCGGTTTCTGATTCACGCTGGGCTTTACACAAGGCTTTAACAGCATATGTATTCTACGTTCTAGGATTAAAATCGCCGAATCCATGAGGAGCCATTTTGATTTACACAGAGCGGGACGCTGATTTACACCAGGCTTCAACAAACCGATTCACACTTTTTAGCCGCCCTTGGGCGGCACATAAAACATATCGTTCTGTACTTTTATGGTTTCATTTTTTTGAAGACAAATGGAAAAATAAGGATTTACAAAGTATTTTCTTTTTTCGATTCCACATTTTGAACCAAACAGGGAAAACAAATCGATAGGGTTTTTACCGTTATTGGAATAATAACGGTGATATCACGGCGATTTCATCTTGTTTTACACAATGCAGGCGGGACACTTGTTTTGGACGGAGATAAACCCTTATCGATATTTACTTTAACGGACAACTACTTTTGGTGATGCGTTGATACACTGACAGGTTTCTATATTTACAGCGTTTTACACTTACACGATTACGTGATGAAACCATTTCGTCTTCGTTTATTTATAGGGTGGCGGGACTCCGTCGTGCTTTTTTGCTACGTTGCAGGGTTTAAACGATGAAAAGATTCAACGTTGGTGGGTAGATGGGTGGGAATGAATACTTTATGGTTAAAACAAATTAAAACAGACAAGAACATACGGTGGTTTGTTCTCGTTTGTAACATTTATTGGAATCTACATCTATATCGTTAATCGATACACTTTTCGTTTTTTACATACTTATCGTTATTTTATCCACTCCTGGAGCGGGACACTGCCGTGATATCCTTAACGTTTAAATCTATTTAGACGTTCTAGTCCAATACGGTTTGCAGGAAAAGTACCCTTATCGTTCTTTTTTTTCATAACGGGAGCGGGACACTCCTTGTTCTTTCCCCATTCTTTTCTTTGTTGGTTCAGGACCATGCAGCTGTTTTTTTTCGTCTTGGGTCCAGGACGTGATTATCTGTATCGCTCTTCCTTGTGTATTCAAAATTTTTCCATGTTTTTTTCTCGTTACCGCTTCAAAACCCAAACGAGAAGAACATGGCTCCATCCTTCGTGTTTTCCCACTTTTTTTCTTTGTGGGGTCTCGTCCCCTTTTCTTCGTGACCGTATCTCCTTCCGTTCGTGATGAATCAATTTCTCCAACGTTTCATCCCCTTGCGTTTGTGATGATACCGCAGGGGCGGTGGTAGGGGAAATATAATCGGATCTTACAGCGACAAGAGATTTCGACGTTTACGTTTCTCCCACTTGCGGTTCGTGATGGTTATCGTTTTCTTTAACGATATAGGTATTTACTGTTGGAATTAAAAACGGGGGATACACTTTTTGTTGAAACGGGAGCGGGACTCTTCGTTGGGGATTGGTACGGTGGGTGGATGAAGCTGCTGGTCTTGGGGTGAATCAGCGTTTGGGGTCCCTGTGGGTCTGATTATCGCAGCTGGGAGCGGGAGCTAGGTGGTATCGTCGTGGGGATTCAAGGAGTGGGTACATATCGTGCGTGAGCCTTGTGGTGCTAAGTGTAAATCGAAAAAAAAAGCCACATCGTCGCGGTTTCTGTTGGTTTTTCCCATTTGTTTCTAGTACATATTGTTTCTTCGTTTACTTCCGTTTTGGGTCAGGACCATTACGTTTTTAATTTCCAGGCGGAATGAACTAATACGTTTTAGAGCTTAATGCTCTCCCACTTTTCTTCTTTGTTGTTTTGCAAAGAACGGACTTTCAGTTTTCTCTTTGTGGGGTCGGAAAAGATAACGTTTTTGGTGTAAAACGATAAGGGCATCCGTACGGTAAGGTGTCTTTAACGTGGTCTTTTTGTTCTTCTTCTTTTCTTCACGGCAAAAGACGACCCTGCTATGCCGTGCCTCTTCAAAAAATTTTAACCTTAAAAATAAAGATCAAAAGATCTATATAAAAGATTAAAACCTTCCCTCTAATGAAAAGAGACAAACCCAGAACATAGCCGCCGAAGATATACAAACATTCGCTGAAATTCACATGTGCACGGATTTTCTACTCGCATAAACCACTCATCACCTTTCGCATCGGTGGAATTGATTTATTGTCGATGGAAAGTGCGTGGATATCTATATGAAAGGAATTATTCCTATTTTTCGATTTATGAAATGGTTACGCGGTACAAAACATGAGGTTTCTTCAACACTCACCCTCCATAGCGATTCGCTCTTACGAGCTATATTCTATGAAAGCAATGGCCTTCGTGACGCCCGACCTTGGCGTTGTCACATTTTGCTTTATATACAAACAAAATGATCTCTTTGGGACGGAGCTATTCCGTCGAGTATTCAGCGCAATCTTTGCATTTCATCGTACGAGGACGTTTGAAATACAGTTTTTCTTACGGGTGTTACCTTTTGAAGCGTTTGTTGCAGGTAAATCTTTGTTTCATCACACGCCTTTCTGTTTTATTTTCAATGAATTTGATGTAAAAGCATGCGTCATACAAGGTTCGAAGCAATTTAAAGAGCCTATGTAAGGATTCTGATTGCATCGATGGGCGTTGTACTGTCGGATGTATTCAAAACTATTTAATCTAGGTAAAGCTGTTTGATACAAGTCTTGCATAGAGTGTTCTCAAGAAGAGACCTCCTTTCATGTAATGTGTTTTTATTACTTTTAACCTCGAAGTTAAAAGATGGATACTACAACGCCTCGAAGCGAAAAAATGTAGTATTTAAAGAAAATTTACACTCTTATTATAAACGAAATGGAAAATAAAGGTGAAAAAAGCCGATTTTTTTCACACAAAAAAAAATTTTGTGCTTGTCTATTTTTTTAATTTTTAATTTCCAAATTTTATTATATAAAAATAATTTATGGTATATTCAGGAAAAGGGGTGATAGTTTATGAATCAACAAGGTGAATTAGAAGAAAAAACAACAGAAAACAAGCCCGAAAATGCTGTTATTATTCACGATCAGGTCGGATCTGTTCTTTACAAGTACATTCAAGATATGAACGAATCTATTGATTTTTCTAAACTAGAAAAAGCCATTGAACGGGCAAAAAACATGCCAAAATTGATTGTTGAATACGATACAAACCTTCCGAATGCAGTTCAGTACGGTGACATGTCATATGAAATGATAAAAGACTATATAAAAACAGCAAAATACCTCAAACAAGGTCGTATTGTTCTCCCCTATCATTCAGATAGAGATATGTTAAACGCTTCATATTCGGCCTTAGAAAAGGCTCTAAACGAGGCTGGGTTTCAACATAAACTCAACCGAAATGGCCGTTTTAGTAGCAGTATGAAGAAGCTTACTGCAGAAGTCATCGAGGAAGGTTTAGGTATGTATACCGTTGAGGTTCAAATCGGAGATGACAAAATTATTAATAATGATATGCGATATGAAAGTTTCCGTGCTGACCGCCAGGCTTCGATGAAAACAGAAGAAACGAATGGCCGCGAAAGAAAGGAACCGATAAAATTTTGGTTTGTTTATTTGGACCAGGCAGAAGAACCTTACTGGCTTTCAACGACAAAAGATTCTGAGGAATGGACTCAAAGGCAAAATGATCTTCAAGCGAACAATACAATTATGAAGCAAGCAGAGCTCCGCTATCTTCCCCTGCTGCAAGCATTCCAAAAGTGGAATTCAAAAGATACATATCAAGGGTTAAACGAATTTTATATGGTAGCAAAAGCTTTCCTCGAAATCAGTGCCTATATGATTGATATCCTCCTCATACAAAGCAGACTGACAGTCGAGCAGTATCAAAAAATACAGTACTCTTTAACCGAACAACAAGTTTTAAACGATATTGCTGTTTCTCGTATTCAACCCCATCTTAAAGAGAACCCTCATGGTAATCCACGAACGATCAGCCAATTAAAAAGCGAAGGAATCTATGAAAATCCTTTCGCGCATCGAAACTATACAGGATTCAAAGACATCGATTCTTATGAAATTTGGCCAAGAATTCGTATGAGTAACAAAATCCTTACACCTCGTCCGTTTGAAAAACCTTTGGATAGCTTTCCTAAAACTGAAACGGAAGCTCTTAAAGGTTATCTAGGGATTGATCTTACTAAAAAAGAGCTATTTCCTACCCTTGCAGAAGCATATCGACTGATTTCTCTTCGAGAGCAAGCTGTAAAAATGTCGGATGAACAAGCAGCTGTAGAACAAATCATTCAAGGATGTATAGCCATTCGGGAGAAAGCGAAAATAGAAGCAGAAGTAAGGAAGGAACAGGAAACTCTTATGACGCAATACCAACAACTCTGAATTATAAGTCAGAGTTTTTTTTCATTACAAAAGGTGTCACCGAAAAGTGACACCTTTTGTTTTGTTTCCTTATAGGTACGATAAAAACTTTGACGGTCTTTTTCTTTTAGTTGATTTTGTGCTTCCTGTTTCAATTCCTCATAGGTACAATATAAACTACACATTGGAGGTGATAAAAATGGCGAAGAGAAAAGAGTTTCAATTCCTCATAGGTACTATACAAACCTTTAAAACGGTCGTATATGCAGCTTTTATTATTATGTTTCAATTCCTCATAGGTACAATACAAACCCACTCCAAAAGCGTAATATCAACGTTTTCATTTTCACATTAAATATAACAAAATAAGGAAAAAACCACAATATTGGCATGAATGCTGATTTTCGTTTGTCGTCGATCTCCCAGGAATTTGACATTACTCCCGATTGACGACACTTTTCAGCATCAAAAACACCAAGTCTCCCCTCCTCTTCCCCTATCCACTGCAAAATATCACTTATCGAATGTTATGTGATATTACATCCGTTTTTAAATGTTTATTTCGATATCTAAAATGATATCTATCCGTTTTTGTCCCTTTACATTCCTTATTGAATCAAGAGAATAAAACTACTTTAACTTACTCTTCTGGTGAATTTTGTTTCGGAATAGTTATTATTGAGAAATTTTGTAATCCAGCTGCATAATTTTCTCAACTCAGGACTTTTCATCCATCCCTTTTTAGTCGTAAAATAAGAACATATATTCGAAAAAAGGGAGGGTTATGAATGATAAATGATAGAGGAAATATCAAATGGCAAGGATTTTTTCTCCCTGAGCATAAGGAAATGCTTGCTCAGCTGCACGAGGAACAGTTTGATGTAGAAAAACCTGAACTCGATGAGCAAAAACTACTCGAAATGAGTCAGCAAATTGCTGAGGCTATTCAGGAACATAACCAAATAGCAATTACATACCACAAAGCAAAACGATATCACTCCGTTACTGGTGTGGTTGAAAAAGCGGATGGATTCGCTCAAACGCTGCACATAAGAACTAACGACGGGGATTTGGTTCACCTTCCCCTATCTTCCATCACCGACATAGTTTGATAGAACGGCCGCCGTTCCCTGGCGGTTTTGTTTTGTTCCAATTTTGATTGCAATCACTACAGAATATTTTAAAAAAAATAAATCACTTGTTTTTATTTGTTCTCTATCGCTTGCTAGCAGGAAAAGAGACAAGAAGGTAGTAAGTTTAACTACAGAAACAAGTTGAGGAGGGAATGAATTGAGTACGGACATAGCCGCGGAATTTATATTTGAAGAAAGGAACCTTTCAAAAGAGGATTTTGACTATGAAATTTTTTTCGACCACTGTTTCGATCTTCGACTCAAGGTTAGTTCTAATTACTTCACCGATGATGAACTAGAGAAATACAACAAAAAGAACTCCTTCCTCAATCTAATCTCACGAAACGACACGGGATATGTCAGTTTTAAACCTCCAATTTACCCCTACACCATGATATTTGACCAGTTCTTGACCTATTTTGAAGAAGAGGTACGGGCCTTTGCAAAATCGATTAAAGTTACGGAAAAAGTCATGAATGGTGTTCTAATGAATAACCCTGACGCCAGAACATTGACCATCGATGATATCGATCAGAAACTAGGCGACATTATCGACATGTACTCTCAAATCGTTGAAATCGACGAGTTTAATCCAGCTGGACCTATGATTAGAAAAAAGACAATGGGAATCATTTTTGATGCCGAAAATGCGGAATCATTCCTCATGCTGGATTTTAAATGGGAAGGGTTAGAAAAACTTAGCAATAATCAACCATTCACAAAAAATGACGTTGAATTTTTTTTGTCAGACGGCATCGAGAAAAGAATGAATTCTATTAATAACTACAAGTTAAGCCTCTTCCCTGAAGCGGAAGCCTACTTTTATGAACGTATGAACGAATACCTCCCTCGTTTTAAAGAGGAATACGCTAAATACCGCTTAGAAATATTGTTCGACCAAGAAAAAAAACGGAAATCCACTTGATTTTCAACGGAAAATAGCTATATTGAAAGTACCCTAGTGGGTAAAGAATGTTTGGCTACGCGTCTCCCCAAATTCGCGTAGCCTTTTACGTAGAAGGAGGTTTTATAAATGAAACCAGTTAGAGATACCTTCGAAGAAAGAAAAGCGTTTATTATTGAATACCTGATTAAACAAGTGGATTTATCAAGCGAAACCATAAAAGCACTTCTGAAAATAGAGCCGATCCCTTTTCAAAACAATTTGCCGCTTACAGATCAAAATATGCTACGGTTAAAAGATTGTAAAAAAGAAGAAGAGGTTAAGACTGTTTTAAGTGAGGTATTTGCATTACAATCAGAATACGAATTCAGGAATGTAGAAAAGATGATACAAGGAATTAATTCTGCAAGTCGAGGTGTATTCAATCAATTAAACGCATTGATTTGGGAGTTTAAACGCTTCGAGAACCATCAATATCAAAAGGATATTTTTTTTCTGATAGAAAAATTGAAGGATAAAAAGAAAGAAATCAACGAAGGCATGGATATCGCTATCTCCTTTTTAGAAGAGTGGAAAAAACACGACGGTAAGCTTTAATTGTACCTATTTCGAAAAAAGGCGGAAACGACAGGATGGAAATAAAGAAAGTAGTGCTTTCAGAAGATGAAATGCTGACAAATGAAGTTGAATCCAAGATAAAAATGAAAATTGTTTATGCCAATAACGGCGAGATGTTCCTCGGCCATTATTCTGTCGTTTTCGACCGAATCGATAATCGGAAGAAAAGCGAAATGTTTGTTGTTCAATCCTACAATCGTTTAGTTAACTATTACGCAACAGATCAAACTGGAAGAAACGATGTTGATGAATTACCTGGTTTACGAAGCATGCTGGATCAGGCACTGAATCATGAAAGTGTCAGACTAAAGCTTCTGATGAATGGTTACTTTTTGGGGTAAAGAATGTTGAAGACCATACGACTCCCCGATTTCGTATGGTCTTTTTATTTTTAACTTATATTACACTACTTAATTGCCGCATTTTGGGCATTGTGTTCTTGCAGGAAAACGCAATTCACATGGTTTACAATAACGTGTATTTAAAAAATTTCCCCTTTTGAAGCTGAAGCTAGCGTCAGTGATTATCGAATGCAACTCTTTACGTGCTTTTTGGTCTCCCTCACTACTACCTAAAATATTTTTAATAACATCCAAAAATTTATGATTAGATAGGTCACTCTTCATGTCGTTAATCAGTTGAGCTACAGGTTGTCCTTTTACTACTCTGTATTCCGTTTCTCCTATCTTGAAGTTTCTTGAATGATGTTCATGAGGAATTAAGTGATCAAAGGACAGATAATCAGGCTTTGAATCATCGAGTGTTTGAAGAGGGATACCTGTGATCGCACAATGAATTATTTTATTTTTAGTTGCTTTTTTCAATTCGATAATCCAATAGGTTCGGTCTATAGCAGGCTGTTTCGATTTTTTATTCTTAGCGATATTAAGACAGTTATCACAGAGATCAAAATAGGATTGTGTAATACCAAAAGGATTATTAACCAAATCTTTTGGTTTATATTCTTGAGCGGCAGGTCCATCACAAATGTAGCAGATTTTCATAAGGAAGACTCCTCTCTTATCGTCTAATGCTGAAATCAACATTCATATCTTATAGAGCGTACTTTTAAAATACATTCATTTCGTAAAAACAACAAATACTGAGAAACATAAAATGATACAGGAGGGTTTTTATGTATCACGTGATGATAAAAGAAAACGAGGCTATCGTTTGTGAGGATCAGGACATAAATGAAAACAAAAAGAACGGATATCAGCTTTACAGCGGCAGTTCTTCCATTAAAAATGCGAATGAAATGGCAGAACGATTAAGAGAGAAAAATAAAGAAAGAGACTGAACTTCTATAGTTGAATTTTTTCTTTCGTTTTATTTAATTTTGCATTTATTCGATCGAAATGGTCCGCATGTTCATTGGATAGCTGTTCAATTTTCAACCTGATTCGTTCTTGTCCCTCCGCTACCTGCTGTATCTCCGATTTGATACCTTGTAGTTCTTTTTTTATTGCAGAAATCAGTTCTTCATTCATTCATTCATTCATATCCCCATTCCTCCCTCCCATTTTATCACGGTGGAATAAAACAAAAAGACCGAGAAGATTTCCTCTCGGCCTTTTTCTTTTACGGCGTACAGTTTGTTGGTGTAACTCCATTCGGTGCTCCAGATGAAGAGTTATCGCCATTTTCGATTTTCGGTCTTGCAGGAGGCTGATCAGGTGCTGTTCCTGCTGAAGTACTCGATGTTGAACATGTAGCTCCGCCAGCTGCGTAAGGATCCATTAACCATTTTGGCTGGGTCCAATTAAATTTCCACCAGTGATAATCCATACTGTGGTCATGGAAACATACGGTTTTTTCGGTTACAGCTGAGTTATAACTATCATGATTTTCAACGCATCGGTTTTTAATATTTTCGTTTGGTATGTAATTTCCACCAGAGATTAGAGTAGGCACCTTTTTCGGAGCATTTACAATATTACCGTTCTCATCCATCATTCTTTCTGGTGTTGTTGATTCCTGGTTGTCATTAGAGCCAGGTTCCGCACCGAGTGGGTCCTGAAGTTCTTGTGGAATTGGCGCAAACATATCAGAGATTTTTAGTCGTTTACCTTGCCATTCACCTGCATTGGTCGCGGTGTAATCATCCTTTTCATAGCGATAGAATTGAGTTTCTTTTGCGTAGAGACGGAATAAGTGGTAACCAGGATTTTTGAATTGAAGACGTTGTTCAACTGCAGGACGTTCTTTTGGATTTGGCGCAGCAGGATCTCCTCCAGCAGGTAAGTAGAAGAATACTTGACGGCATTTACGATCACCTGGTTTGTCTTTATAGTCCAAAATGTTTTCATCAAAACAATCTTTTGGAATGGTGTAGTCAACTTCGCCTGTTGCAAGTCTTGTTTGTTCAATGTTAGTGATCCCAGCTTTTGTTGCAACATCGCTGTTTCCTTTGGCCATTTCAAAGAACATCGGATCATACACATCGAAGTGGAAATTCACCTTTGTTGCGAAAAGTCGGCCACGATAAGCATAGTGATGATATCCATGAGGTCCAAGTCGGTACGGTCCTGTTAAAGATGTACTCTGACCGTCCTTAGATGGCCAATAGATGAAAGGACTTGGGTTCCCTATTTGTTTTACCAGAGGAGCTTTATCGCTTGTTGCAGGGCCAGATACGTCGCCCATACGATCTTTTGGTTCGATGAGAAGATAGGTTTGATTCAAACCTTCTCCAGAAACTTTGTGATATTGAGGAAATGGAACGGGGAAGAATCTGTACATGAAGTAGAAATACGTCCCTTGGCCACCTTCTACTTTTGTCGATGGATATTTCGGAACCATACCGTAACAAATTTTATCGATTTTCGTGCGTTTGCCTTCATCGAGAGGGACTTTTTTGATTGCATTAAATGTAATCTCTTCAGCT
>NZ_BBWZ01000025.1 GCF_001015055.1 Aneurinibacillus tyrosinisolvens
ATTTTGTTATCACCAGCCTGTCCAGCGGCGACTTATATAATATATCACATCTAGAAACCTAAGTCAACACCTTCCGAAAAACTTCAGAAGAAAAAATAAAAGCCCGTCACAACGGACTTTTTCTAACTTATCATTTTCAGCATTTAATGTCAATACTCTTTCACAGAATGAACTGCTTAATAATAATAAGTGTGATGAGCCCCGGCAGGCCGAGAAAACCAGTAACCGTGGCTGTAACCGGGTTAACTGGAATCGTGAATGAAAAAGATTCACCCATCAGGTTGAAAAGAAACAAAATAATGCTCCCTATTACAAGATTGCCCACGGCCCATCCAATCCACTTCACAGGCTTCCAGGCCGCCTGATTCATTAAAACAAACACCAGAGCGGCGATAACAATAACAGCACCTATGGTTACATTATCCATTCCTCTTTCCTTCCTTTCATTGAAAGAAATAAATCAATACAGTAATTGTATTGTTTAGTGCATGAAAAAGAACAGAAGCCCAAATACTACGATAATAATGGCGCATCCAGCCAAGCATGACTCCCATTACAAAAATGGAAGGAAATAATACCGGATCCACATGGATAAGTGCAAAAATCAGACCAGATCCTACAACCCCGGCAATCGCGCCAAATCGTTTAACAAGCGCCGTCTGGAGAACGCCACGAAACATCATCTCCTCCGCTATCGGAACAAACAGTCCAATGAGCAGAATTTCGAGTACTCCTGCCAGTAAACCTACATTCCTTGCCTGAAGAACTTCTCCGGAAATTTGCGCCTCCCGCCACGAATCAATCGCAAACCCAAAAAAGTTAGCGATCGGGAGCGTGATCGCACGATCCAGCAAGAAAGCTGAAAACAGATAAAAAACGAGCACCATAAAACCCATTTGTCCGATCTTCACCGGACGTGTAAAACCAATATCGTGCAGCCGGTGATAAAAAAGCAGAAATCCGAAAACAGCCATCATAAATTGCGGCAAAAACGCTTCAAAAATCCCTCCAATCGATTGCTCGGGAAACCATGGGTAAGGAAGGAATATGTGCATGGTTAAAATAACACCGTACGATATTTGATACAGGGCAAAATAATGAAGCGCGTAACGCATCGACACACTGGATTCCCACCCGGGGAACTCGCTTCTTATCGTCTTAATAAGGGAAGGAACATAGAAGAAGGCAGGAAATATGCTCAAAATAAGCGTAACGAAAAATAAGGCGGTGCTTAATCCTGTCATCTGCCCAGAAGAAACGATTTGCCACTTCCCCTCCTGCACTGCGGTCCACTTCAAGGAAGAAAACCCAAGCCCAACATTGCTTATATATCCAAGCAGTACTAACAGACCTGTTATAAAAGCCATTCTTTCCCAACGCCTGTGTATATTCACGCCTTCACCTCTCATATGGTACAAACCTATTCGTAAAAAAAAGAAAAAAGAACCTGTTACAAAATAAAAACGGTGATTGTACACATCCTGTTGTTCCTTACCCGGAAACGAACAGGACATGCAAACCACCGTATCCGCCTAGAGGCGATACATTATATTTCTCGTCTTCCTTCCAGCGCTTTGGAAATCGTAACCTCATCCGCATATTCCAGGTCACCGCCGACAGGAAGCCCATGGGCTATCCGGGTCACGCGAATACCGAAGGGTTTTACCAGCCGGGATATATACATCGCGGTTGCTTCCCCTTCAATATTTGGGTTCGTCGCCAGAATCAGCTCTTTTACCTCTTCATCTTCCAGACGGCGAAGCATCTCGGTAATTTTAATATCTTCCGGTCCAACGCCTTCCATTGGGGAAATGGCTCCATGCAGCACATGGTAATACCCGTTAAACTCCCGGGTTTTCTCCATGGCAATCAAATCTTTCGGCTCCTGTACGACACAAATCATCGATTTATCGCGGGACGTGTCCGAACAAATCCGGCACGGATCCACATCGGTGATATTCTGGCAGTTCGAGCAGTAGACAAGGTTTCGCTTTGCATTAACGAGTGCCTTTGCAAGTTCAAGCACATCATCTTCCTTCATGCCAAGAACAAAAAAAGCCAGACGGGCTGCCGTTTTCGGGCCAATGCCTGGCAATTTCATGAATCCATCAATTAATTTCGATATCGGTTCGGGATAATACACAGATGTCTGTCTCCCCTATATGATTAGAATAATCCCGGCATGTTCATGCCACCGGTGAATTTGCCCATATCCTTTGCAACCAATTCATCGACCTGGTTCAATGCCTCATTCACAGCGGCAAGCACCATGTCCTGCAGCATTTCTACATCCTCAGGATCCACCGCTTCCGGCTTGATTTGAATATCGATAATCTGCTTGTGCCCATTGGCTATCACGGTTACCATTCCGCCGCCTGCCGCCGCTTCTACCGTTTTATCCTTGAGTTCCTCCTGAGCCTTCTGCATCTGCTGCTGCATTTTTTTCATTTGTTTCATCATGTTTTGCATGTTACCGCCACCAAACATATCGCTACCTCCTAGTCTTTTATCTCAACGAGTTCTTCGCCAAACCATTTATACGCCTCTTCCACTACGGGGTCCGATTCGGGCTGCAGCTTCAGTTCCTCCTGCTGTTTCTCTTCGGGAGCAGACTGCACAGTGCCTATTTCCTTCCACTGGCTCTCCATGAGAGTAAGTAATTCAACAGGACGGTTAACAAATCCTTTTACAACCTCTTCGATAACCATGCGATTAGATTCTCTGGACGTCGTTTCACAGTGAATAACATTCTTAAAACATACGACCAAACCATCCTCCGAAAGCGCAACAGGTTGCCCATCCAACAGCCAGGCGTGGACCCGTATATCCTTTTCTTTTACCTTATTTAATATATCCGGCCAGAGTGAAGTCAGCTTTTTCAGCTGTGGTTCAATCGACTGCCTTGCCACATCGCGAATTCTTGAACCCTGGATTTTCACGGTAGGCTGAATCCCGGGCCGTCTCGGCTCTCTGCGAGCAGGGGTAGACGAAGTTCTTTCCTGGGAAACCGTTCCACTCTCCAACTGCTTCAACTGCTTTTCCAGCCTGTCGATTTTCGCCACTAGCTCGCTAACCTGTTCCGAAGGCATAGGATCCGTATTAACAGTGGACGGCAGAGAAGCAGGAGCAAAAGCCGCCCCTTCAGGAAGGGTCTGGCACAATTGAATGAGCGCCAGTTCCAAAAGAATACGGGTATGGCTCGCCCACTTCATCTCATTCTTCGAACGGTTTAATTGTTCAATGACAGAAAAAAGACGTTCCCTCTCCCACGTATCCCCCAGTTCCTTAAATCCTGAATCAAGCTTGATTCGATCCTGGATTTCCTCTAATCCGGGAGCCGTCTTGTACAGCAGAAGATCGCGGAAATAAAAAAGCAAATCATCAAGAAACTGTTCGGGACTTTTTCCGCCTTGCACAAGTCGGTTCACTACGTCCATAACATCCGCCGCAGATCCGTCCCGAATATGCGTAACCGCTTCAGCCAGCAGCCCCTGGGAGACCGCACCGGTTATCGAAAGGACATCATCCAGCTCTACCCGGCTCCCGCCAAACGACAGCGCTTGATCAAGCAGGCTAAGTGCATCTCGCATCCCGCCTTCCGCCATTCGGGCAATGAAGGTTAATGCCTGGTCTGATACTTCAATATTTTCACCGTCGATGACTTCTCTTAGACGTTCGACGATGGCCGCGCTTCCAATTCTCCGAAAGTCGAAGCGTTGACAGCGTGAGATAATCGTGGCAGGAAGTTTATGCGGATCCGTTGTCGCCAGGATGAAGATAACATGCTCCGGCGGTTCTTCCAATGTCTTAAGCAGCGCATTGAACGCCTCCGTCGTCAGCATATGCACTTCATCCACAATATATACTTTATAGCGGACCTGAGTCGGAGCGTATTTGACCTTATCACGAATGTCACGTATTTCTTCAATTCTCCGGTTCGAGGCTGCATCTATTTCCATTACATCGACAATGGAGCCATCTGTAATTCCCCGGCAGGCTTCGCATTCGTTGCATGGCTCAATACCAGGGCCTCTCTGGCAGTTAATTGCTTTCGCCATAATTTTGGCCGCACTCGTCTTACCGGTCCCCCGCGGTCCGTTAAACAAATACGCATGGGAAAAACGCTGTTCCTTTATGGCATTCTGCAGCGTACGCGTGATATGCTCCTGCCCCACAATATCACCGAATCTCTGAGGACGCCAAACACGATACAATGCGCGATAAGCCATTTTGTATCTCCATCTTTCTTATAAACTGAATATAACATTCGGTGTTTTCTTTTATATGAAAAGCACACCTTCTGCTATGCCAGCCATATATCGTTAAATAATGTCGCGTTCGACCTCTTTATTATACCATTTTTTCCGCATAACCAAAAGGAGAATAGGGGGGATTAGCAGGCAGGAAGGTAGATGTGGAAAGTCGTTCCATAACCTTTCGTCGACACGCGGATACTCCCTCTCATCTCATGGATGATTTTCTGGCAAACAGGCAGTCCAAGGCCTGTCCCATTTTCTTTTGTTGTGAAAAAAGGCTCGAATATTTTATCCGCCAGGTAAGGGGGGATACCCGGACCTGTATCGTGGATTGTAATTTCCACATCGCTATTTGCTTTAAAAAGCCGGATCGTTAACGTGCCTTCTCCACCCATCGCTTCAATTCCGTTCTTGGTCACATTTAAGAGCACCTGCTTTAACAATTCAGTGTCTCCTAAAACCAAAGGCAGATTTCCCTCGTTCTCCACTACAACGTCGATTCCTTGAAGAAGGGCTTCGTTTTTGACAATAGGAAGAATTTCCACACACACCTGTTCAATATCCACTGGTTTATACTGAATTTCCTTCTGCTTACTGAGCAAAAGGAATTCACTGAGCAGACCATTAATTCGCTTAATCTCAAGGAGCATAATTTCCGTATACTCTTTCTCTTTCTCCATTCCGGCTTCTCCGAGGGACTTCTTCATCATTTGGAGAAATCCATTAATCGATGTAAGTGGATTCCGAATTTCATGCGCTGTTCCTGCGGCAATCTGGCCGATCATAGCCAGGCGATCACTGCGTTCGATTTTTTGTTCGAGCGAACGCATATTCGAAACGTTCTTAAAAACAAAATACCCGCCTCTTATTTCTCCTTTTGTATCGCGAAACACGTGCGAATCCACAATAAGCTCGAAGCGCTGGTCTCCGTTGCTCCAGGAAAACGCCTGATCGCAAACCGTCACTCCTTGAAGTACGGCGGGAGAAATAAAATGCTGTCCCTCGCCTACACCTGGAAAAGCATCTTCAATCGTTTGATTAATCACATATTCCTTCTTAACCCCGAGTATTTCACAGGCCACTGCGCTGATCTCGATAATACGCGCCTCATGGTTTAGCACAACGAGCCCTAGATTAACATCCTCCATAACCTGCCGCTGATAATACGGATAGGCAAATAAAGAATGGTTATGAAGCTCACTGATTTTTGGCAGAAGAATATAATGCGCCGGCCGCGTTCCGCTGTAACTGTAAATAACTAAATCACACGTGCAAGTTCCACCTGTTTTTAACTTCAGAACTGCCCGGGGATTCTGTTTTGTTTCCGCCAGTGTATCCTTACAATGCTGAATCCATGAGGTAAAGGAACCCCGCGTTAGAAATAAGTCCTGAAAGGTCTTCTGCTTGATTTGCTCATATGTATGTCCGGTGGCTTGTAGCAATACCGCATTCGCTTCAACTATATTTCCATCCCCATCGAAAAAAACCGCAGCAAACGGGACACTATGGAGATGGTTTTCCATCTGTTCGACGCTTATTTCTAACTGAAATGAATGATTAGGCATCCTGGACCCTCACCCCACCTCAGGAGATATTTGCCATGTTGCATTAATATATATTCTTTTTCTTTCGTCAATATCCTCTAGGGAATTCGGAAAAATAAAAACTCCTAATGCAAAGTGCATTAGGAGTTCTATAAAAATGTAGCCGCACACCTGCCTTTGATACGTTCACCCAGGCGTACATATGCAGTTAGCTCAAAACAGGCAACCCTGCGGCACACGAAAGAATCCACTTATGGCTGCTTCCTTCCGGACCTGACCAGGTTCATGGGTTTCCGTTGCGCAGGACCCGTTTCTCAACACCACTTACATACGTCGGCCCCACATGAAACGCACCTCTGACAGGAATTCAACCCCGCTATAGCGGATTGCGGGTTACAGGGCACCGCTACCTCCCCATCTAGTGCGACAAACTTATACACGTTTTTAAAGCAGCAAGGTGCTGCCTAATTATCATATCAAAAAGGCTACCCAAACGCAAGTTCCATGCCTTTGTAAGTTCTTCCTTAAAATTTATTAAAAAATCATGCATTTTTCAAAAGGACTTTTGTCATATGTTTTTTGTGCTATAATAAGTTATCAGTAAATTTAAATAATTGGAACATTAAGTTAGGAAGGTGAAAAAAGTCAACTACCCGCCACTGAAGTGGCAGGCTTGTGTGAACGCATAAGCCTGGTTGATTAGACCTCTTCCCTTGCGGGAAGGAAACGTTCGATGGGAATCCATAGGCACGCCGGGGTGCTTCCCAAGCTCCGGCCCCTGCGGGGTATGATTAAACATCGCTGTTGGGTAGGCGAAGTGTCATATCCGACAAACCCCACCGAACCGGTCGATGGGAACCTACGGAGACGATTTCGTAAGAAATCGGTTCTCTGCTTTATCTTCGCAAAGGAGATGTTTTAGATGGTGTATGTACTGAATCCAAACGGCGAACCCTTGATGCCAACCAAGCGGTTTGGCAAGGTGCGCCGGATGCTAAAAAACAAGCAAGCGAAAGTAGTACGGCGCAGGCCGTTTACGATTCAACTGACGTATGAAACGACAAACTACGTCCAGCCGGTGGCACTCGGTGTGGATGCCGGCTATCAAACCGTTGGGTTTTCGGCGGTATCGGAAAAGGAAGAGCTACTTTCCGGTGAATGCCGCTTGCTGACGGGGATGAGTGAGCGGTTAAAAGAACGTGCCATGTACCGCCGACAGCGGAGAAGCCGGCTTCGCTACCGCGCTCCACGTTTTGATAACCGCAGACGAACGCAAGGGTGGCTGGCCCCCAGCATTCAGCACAAGCTGGACAGCCATGTGCGGCTGGTGGAACTTGTAAAGAAACTTCTTCCCGTACAAAAAGTCATCGTGGAAGTCGCCAGTTTTGACATTCAAGCCATCCAAAACCCTGAGATTGCCGGTACCCTCTATCAAGAGGGTGAACAGCTCGACTTCTGGAACCTGCGGGAGTACATCCTGCACCGGGACCATCATCAATGCCAGAATCCGAACTGCAAAAACAAGGCAGTGAATCCCATTCTGCAGGTGCATCACGTCGGCTACTGGAAGGGCGACCGCTCGGATCGACCCGGCAACCTCGTTACGTTATGCGAAATGTGCCACATCCCGGCGAACCACCAACTAAATGGTTTCCTGTATGGTTGGGAGCCGAAGACCCAATCCTTCCGTCCCGAGACGTTTATGAGTATCGTCCGGTGGCGGCTGACCCAGCTCTTAGGCGGGGCGGCGACCTATGGCTATGTAACGAAACACGTTCGCATCCAGCACGGGATCGAGAAAAGCCACACCAATGATGCCTTTGTCATCGCAGGTGGCACGACACAATCCCGCACCGCTCCCTTTGTCCTCCAGCAGGTGCGCCGGAACAACCGGAGCCTCGAAAAATTCTACGGTGCCAAGCACGTCGACATTCGCACCGGAGCTAAAGCAAGCGGACAGGATCTCTTCTGTGGAAGGCGCACACGGAACCGTGAGATGGCCGGAGAAAACCTGCGCCAGTACCGGGGATTAAAGTTGTGTAAGGGAAGAAGAAGCATCCGCCGGATGCGCTATCCGCTGCAACCGATGGATACGGTCCGGTTTGACGGCAAGGACTATCTTGTCAGCGGGACAAACAACAAAGGCAAAACGGTTGTGCTGAAAGGCTGTGTGCGGGTACCGTCCGTCAAGAAGGTGCGGGTGGTCAAGTACGGCAAAGGATTTTGCTGGCTGGCAGGGGAAGACCGCCGGGTTTCCTCCCCCATCTGAAGAAAGGGGTGTCCAACCCGGCCTACTTATGAAAGTGGCTATGGTTACCGCCACAGTCCCTTTACAGTCCCTTTTTATGATAATCAAAAAAACTTTCTTGGCGTTGCTACTGCCGACATTAATTTAAGCGGACTGCAAAAATTACTGAAGATAACAACAGCTCTCTCGCCTCTTTAGGAAGCACAATTGTCGGCAGTCAGGAAGGCAGCGGAACATACACGGACAAAAACGGGACAAACCGTATTTATTATCAGAAAATCCCGGAAACCGGGTGGACTCTTGCCCTCTCTATTTCCGAAGGCGAATTATTCGCACCGCTTGCCACGCTTGTCAATCTCCTGCTTATCGCAGGCGCTGTTTCCGTCCTTCCGTCCTCATCGTCGTTGCTGTGATCCTTTTATACAGCCGATATATTGTAAGCAATATCGGAAGAGTGAATGAAATGGCAAGGATGATGTCGGCAGGTGATTTTACCGGGCTTATTGAAGTGAAAAGCACGGATGAATTCGGCCAAATGGCACATAATTTTAATACGATGACAGAGAGTTTAAAGACGATGCTCAGCCGGGTGGCCGGGCACACGCACCATGTGGCTTCTACATCGGAGGAGTTAACAGCCAGTGCTGAACAAACGAGCAAAGCAACCGAAGCAAATCGCACAAGCCATTCAGGAAGTCGCGGGCAGGCGAGCATGGAAGAGGCTTCGCCGTTGTCGCAGATGAGGTAAGAAAGCTGGCAGAACAATCAGCAGCAGCTGCCGGACAGATTAGCGGATTAATCAGCGAAATCCAGAACGAAACGACTAAAGCCGTTCAAGCAATGGATGAAGGCAGCAGCGCCGTTAATGATGGAATGATGATGGTAGATAACGCTTCTAACGCTTTCCAGCATATTTCCCAGGCTGTAAACAATGTGTTTAGCCAGATCAAAGAAGTATCCTCATCCATAGATGGTATTTATCAGGGAACACAGGATATGGTATATTCTATGAAGGAAATTACCCGTATTTCTGAGAGCGCCTCCAGCAATACACAGCACGTTGCAGCAGCCGCTGAAGAGCAAACCGCCTCCATGGAAGAAATTGCGGCCGCCTCTGCCACCCTTTCCCGGATGGCGGAAGAACTGCATGATATTATTAATCAATTCAAAGTATAAAGCGAGGAATGCAAATGAGCGTACATATCGAAGCTAAACAAGGCGAAATTTCCGAAACGATCCTTTTACCCGGGGATCCACTTCGTGCGAAATATATTGCCGAAACATTCCTGGACAATCCTGAACGCTACAATAATGTACGGGGCATGCTGGGATTTACCGGAACATATAAGGGAAAAAGAATCTCGGTTCAAGGAACGGGCATGGGCATCCCTTCTATTTCTATTTATGCGCATGAGTTGATGGATCACTACCATGCAAAAAATTTAATCCGCGTTGGAACGTGTGGAGCCTATCACAAAGACATTCATGTTCGTGACATTATCCTGGCCATGAGCGCCTCCACAGATTCGGCCGTAAACAAAGTTCATTTCGGAGCTATTGATTTCGCTCCTACGGCTAATTTTGAACTTTTGAAGAGAGCTTACGATATTTCTCAGGAGAGAAAGATGAAAGTCCACGTAGGCAATATTTTTACAAGTGATACGTTTTACAACGAGGATAAGAACCTTGTTCCCCTTCTTGCTTCCTATGGCACATTAGCGGTTGAGATGGAAACAGCGGCTCTCTATACGCTTGCAGCCAAATTCGATGCAAAGGCCCTTTCGATTTTAACGGTTAGTGATCACTTAATCACAGGGGAGGAAACAACCTCTGAGGAAAGGCAGCTTACCTTTAATCAAATGATTGAAATGGCCCTGGATACGGCCGCGCAATTCTAAAAACTTTATATTTGTTGAAGATAAACAGAAAAATTACTTCATAAAGCAGACATCATACAATATACAATTTACCTAAACAAAAACAAGGAAAAAGCCCCCTTTCGCGTCGATGCGTTAGGAGGCTTTTTAGTTGATATAACAGAACTTACGTATATAGTCCTTCTCTAATTCTTCTATTATTCACCAAAATCTACATTATGGTACACTTGTTGAACATCTTCTAAATCTTCTAATGCATCAATGAGTTTTTCAAATTGTGCTTGTGCGTCTTCTGGAAGGGTTATGTCATTTTGCGCAAGCATTGTTAGTTCTGCCACTGTAAATTCAGTTATACCCGCGTTCTTGAATGCCTCTTGCACCGCATGGAACTGATCAGGTTCGGCATAGACGATAACAGCTTCATCTTCTTCTAGAATGTCACGTACGTCTATATCTGCTTCCATTAATATTTCAAGCACTTCATCTGCTGTTTTGCCTTCAATACCGATGACAGCCGTTGGATCAAACATATAGGCTACAGATCCACTTACTCCCATGTTCCCACCGTTTTTAGTAAAAGCAGCACGCACATCTGATGCAGTACGGTTCACGTTATTGGTCAGTGCATCTACAATTACCATTGATCCATTGGGTCCGAAACCTTCATAACGAAGTTCGTCATAGGTTTCCTCTGAACCGCCTTTCGCTTTTTCAAGCGCACGGTCAATAATCGCTTTCGGTACATTGTACGTTTTTGCACGCTCAAGTACGACTTTTAAAGCCCGATTCGATTCTGGATTTGGTTCACCTTGTTTTGCTGCTACATAAATTTCTTTTCCAAACTTTGCATAGATACGACTCGTATTTTTATCTTTTGACGCTTTTTTTTCTTTAATATTGTTCCATTTACGGCCCATACTGTTCCACTCTCTTTCAATTATACAAAATTATTAATAACGAAGAATCGCCCTCGATAAATAATGACGCAGAAAATATGTATGGCGGAGATGGAGGGATTCGAACCCCCGCACGCCTCACGACGCCTAACTGATTTCGAGTCAGTCCCCTTCAGCCGAACTTGGGTACATCTCCATTAATGACATAATCTTAAGCCTTACGGCAGAAACTATAATACCATAACACCTGCAGTCTCTTCAACAAATTATGCTGGAGAATCATCCACTCCCTTCCTTATACTTTTCTCTTGCCTTTTTAAACATCCCCTTTTATAATAAAAAAATAATAAATTTGTACTGACTAGTCAGTTTAAAAAGAGGTGCCGAAGTGCGTGTAAAGACAAAAGAACTCATTTTCCAGGGTGCTTTAAAAGCATTCGCTGAAAAAGGATTTAATGAAACAACAATGGAGCAAATTGCCGAGCTATGTGGAGTAGCAAAAGGCACACTATACTACAACTTCAAAACAAAAGAAGATCTTTATGTTTTCGTTATGGAATCCGGTGTCCAGAACTTCATGCGAATGATCCAGGATTATGTGGAAGTCGTTAACCCAGATGATTTCCGCCAGCGTGCCATCCGCTTGATTGAAGCCCATCTGGACTTCTTCCAGAACGAAACTGATTTTTGCCGGCTTCTGCTTAGCAAAGGCTGGGGAACACAGGAGAGGCACTATACCATTCGCCATGTCCTGCAAAAATATTTTGAACTGCTAGAAGCAGAGCTGCAGACAGCCAAAGATAAAGGAAAGCTTCCGTCTACAGTAGATATCCCAACAACGGCAAGCAGCTTTTTCGGTATGATTGGGTTCAGCGCGATGCGGGCTATCATCCATAACCAATCATTGGATCATGCAGAATTACGATACAGTTTACAAAGTCTTGCCCTTCATATGATGGGCATATTTGATGAGGAGTAGGAGTGTAAATTGTTATGAAAGCCATTCGTATTACCATGTTTATGATTATGTCTCTTTTGATAGGCGGGGGTGCTTATGCCATTGCTTCGTATGGGGACGTAGGGCACACAGCGGAAGCAACAAGCACAACACCTACCGCTTATATTGAAGCAACGAATATGAACGTTAGTTTCAAAATTGGCGGCCGGATAAGTGAAGTGCTTGTAAAAGAAGGCGATCATGTTACGAAAGGGCAGCTTCTGGCCCGCCTGGAAAGCAAAGAGCTTCAGGATAAAGCCGCACAGGCACAAGCGGCGGTTCAGGCAGCCAGTGCAGGCATTTCCCAGGCGCAGGCAGCGGTATCGGCAGCAGAAGCAAAAAAAGTGCAGGGCAGTAATGCGGTGAATGTGACGGCACAAACAGCCGACCAGCAGGTTGCCCAGGCACAGGCGGGGGTGAAAGCAGCACAGGCTCACGTGGATGCGTTGAAAAATGGCGCACGAAAAGAAGAGCGCGCGCAGGCAGAGATTCAGCTAAATGCGACCAGGCAAGCATACAAAATTGCAGATGATAACCTAAAACGAATGAAGACGCTGCTTGATTCAGGTGCGCTCCCACAGGCAAAAGTAGATGAAGCTGAATTAAACTATCAGAAAGCAAAGGCCGAATATGAGGCGGCCCAGCAGCAGAATGAAATGGTCAAGAACGGAGCGCGTCCAGAAGAAATCAAGGCAGCTGAGGCACAGCTCGAACAGGCGAGAGCGGCTGTGGCTCTGGCACAGGCAGGCAAAGGCCAGGTCACCCTTCGTAAAGACGATGTAACAGCGGCCAGCGCTGGAATTTCCCAGGCGCAAGCAGGTGTAACCTCAGCAAACGCAGGAGTCTCCAAAGCACATGCATCGCTTGCGGAAGCAAAAACATACATCCAATATACCGAGCTTAGGGCTCCGGCGGACGGCATTATTACTTCCCAGTCTGCCCAGATAGGCGAGTTAGTCGGTTCAGGCTTCCCTGTGTTCACAATGGAGTCTACAGGCGAGCGCTGGGCGAAGTTCTATTTTCCCGAAACAGAGATCGCCTCTCTGAAAACAGGTGATCCCGTTACAATGAAACTTGTAGCAACAGGGAAACAAGTACAGGGAAAAATTACGGTCGTTCAGCCTGCTGCGGATTTTGCCATTCAGAAGGCAACACAAAGCACCGGCGATACCGATATCCGTTCCTTCGGCATTAAAGTTCTGTTAACGAACCTTCCTGATACCATTTCTACAGGCATGACGCTGCAATGGCAGGGTAAAGGGGCGAAGTAACCATGCATGAGTCTTCGTTGCGGATTAGTAATATTATCCGTGAAGAGTGGCTGAATATCCTGCGCGACAAACGGCTTTTCGCCATTCTTTTTCTTGTCCCTCTTCTGTATACTGCGCTTTTTGGCTATATTTATTCCCACCAGCGCATTACAGAAGTAAGCACCGTGATTTATGACGGGGACAACAGCCAGATCAGCCGGCAGATTGTCCAGGCGTTTGATGAAACAGAAACGTTCCGCATTAGTAAACATGCGTACTCGGAAGCTGATATTCAGCAGAGCATTGAACGGGGAGAAGCAAGAGTGGGCATTATTATCCCTGATCAGTTTTCCGCGCGGCTGAAGCATGGGGAAAACGTGCCGGTTCTTACCTTTATTGATGGAAGCAACATGCTGTTCTCCAATGCGGCTACCCGGGCAGCCAACCAGGTCGTGAGCACGCTCGGATACGCTGCATCAGCCAATAAACTGGAACAGCAGGGTTTGCAGGATGAGCAGATTGCTTCTACGTTCTCGCCTATCCCTTTCCGCTCCCGTATTTTGTACAATCCGACTTTTAATTATAGCGATTTCTTAGTATATGGCTTAATTGGCGCGATCCTGCAGCAGGTACTGCTTCTCGGTGTAGCGCTAACGGTTACACGAGATAAAGAAAAAGGGATGTGGAACCGCTTCGTGGAATGGCGCGGCATGCCGTGGCGCATTGCCTATGCAAAAACAGCTCCGTATTTTCTGATTGGAATTGTGAATAACCTGACCGTTTTCGTAATGGCTCTGTATGTGTTCCACCTGCCATTCCGCGGGCTGTTTCTGCCTGCCGCAGTGCTTGCAGTTAGCTTTGTGTTAGCCCTGCTCGGCATTGGATATTTCGCCAGTCTTTTTTCCGGCAACCAGGTTGGCGCAACGCAAATTACGATGCTGATTGCCGTTCCGTCGTTCCTTCTCTCGGGCTTTAGCTGGCCATTTGATGCAATGCCTCACTCCCTCTATGTTGCCGGGCATCTTCTGCCCCTCACGTACTTCTTAGACGGGGTGCGGGAAATCTTTGTCAAAGGCCATGGCTGGGAGATGGTATGGCGTGACTGCGTGGCACTCGGACTGATGGGTCTGGTATGCTATTTTGCTGCCTTCCTTCTTACGCCGTTTTTCTTGAAATCCGGAGGAGAACAGGAAACACAAACTTCTTCTGATTCTACAGTACCAATATAAATTAAAATTAAAAAAGGATGAGCTGCTTCTTGCAGTTGCTCATTCTTTTTTTTAAAATAAAAACAGAACATTTGTTCCTGTTTTAGTTGTGATTTTATAGGCTTGTTTCTCTTTATATAGAAAAGAGGAGGAGATAAAAATGGGAAACAGGCAAAAGGAAAACTCGGCAAAGCAGCTTATGAACCATCCTATCATTTACGCCTTTTTACAAAACAGTGATAATGAAACCCTTTTTAAAAAAGCGAGGCTTTCTCCTACTAAGCAGAATATTGCCAGTTTGGATGCCGCATTTAAAGTATTTTATTCCGAAATAAGGTTTATTAAATATATTTCCACGCTCATTCATTCTTACTCTGTCAGCTATGATAAACAGCAGCGGCGAAACAAGAAAAGCCAGCTTGCTCTATACACCCTTTCCGCAGGAGAACGGGAGACACAGTCTTTTTTATCAGAAAGGGAAAACTGCCTGGAAGACGCCCTATCTGATCCGTTCCTATACAAAGGTCTCTTCCATTTAACCGGCAGGGAGAAAGAAATTCTTGAACTCTCTTACATGAAATCGATGTCCGATACAGCGATCGCAAACAAGCAGGGGGTATCCCAACAGGCCGTATCAAAAGCAAGAAAAAGGGCGCTAAGAAAGCTGCGCGAACAAATTGAAAAACAAGGAGGCAAATAACATGCTTGTTGAGGTTCCTATCTGGGTAAACATCCTGGCCAACTTTGGTTTTCCTATCGTGGTCGCCGTTTATCTGTTAATGCGCTTTGAAAATAAAATCAGCAGCCTGGAAACATCGACCCAGCAATTGATTGAGGTGATTAAAAATTCCCGCCAGTAACGAAGACCGCCTGCTATCCTTGCTACTACTCGCAAAAAATAAAGACCCGGATGCTATACTCCTTATCCTGGCGAAATTCAAACCAAAAATCGAACGTTCGCTTTACCAGACATCTTTTCATGAGAGAGAGGATTTGCTGCAGCAATTATATGTAAAAATTATCGAAGCCGTCTATCGTTATGATGTTGAATCTGCACCCGGCTTTTCGGAATTTATGGAAATGCTGGAGAAAAAAGAAGACTTATGAGTTCTTCTTTTTTCTCTGTTCCCGCAGGGAGCGAAAAAAAGACGTTAATAATTCTCCGCACTCGCCTTCCCTCACCCCCTGTACAATTTCCACCTGGTGATTGAACCTTTCATCCTGCAGAAGATTCATCAGGCTGCCGGCACAGCCCGCTTTCGGGTCCATTGCGCCGAACACAACCCGCGGCACTCTCGATTGCACAATCGCTCCCGCGCACATCGGGCACGGCTCCAGCGTGACATACAGCGTAGTGCCAAGCAGCCTCCACCCACCCAGTGTTTCACTTGCTTCCTTTATTGCCGTCAGTTCCGCATGGGCGAGCGGATTCTTCCCTGTTTCCCGCAGATTATATCCTCTTCCTATGACCTTTCCGTCCCTTACAATGACGGCGCCAATCGGAACTTCTCCGAGAGCTTCCGCTTTTTTCGCTTCTTCAATCGCAAGAGCCATGTAGTCGTCATCGTTATATATTCTGTCCTCCATGCTTGTCCCCCGCTCCTTCGCGTTCTTCCCCTCATTATAGCGATTTCAACAAAAGACAAAAAGAAACCGAATTTTTGTAGTATTCTAGAACTAGAGGAATCTAACAAAAAGGCGGTGCCAAAAGATGAAAAGCTTGCTCATAGTATGCGATGAAAGCCAGTGCTCGAACATAGCAAAAAAGATAGAGGAAACAGCCAGCATTCTTGTCCTTCGCTTCGATTTAGCGTGGGAGCTTTTCTTAGGGAAAGAAGGAAAAAATGAAGCGGGACAGTTGGATATCCCGGCTGGAAATCCACGCACCAAATGGTTTTCGTTAAACCAATGGGTGCGCCAATCTCTCGGGTCTGCGGTCGATATGATTCATACGGAACACAAACAAATCGCAGGAATCATTTCCTCCTGCACACCGGCCGCCCTCGAATACGTGTCACGCATGCTCTCCATTTACAGCTCCTCCTCAGGCCTGCTGCAAATGAATGCTGGCGAGACGGACTCAGAAGAAGCAGCAAGCATTGGGGCACAATTTTTCCAAACAGGTACCCATCCTTTCGTTTCCGACAATTGGCGGCCTCCTATCGCCAACATTTCAGCCGCCCCGACGCCGCTCCTGCAGAAAACGTCGAAGGTACAAGACGGCGGGGAATTTACGTGGCTTACAGGTATACTCGGCTCCGACAGGCTCTTCGCCCAGGTGTATCGTTTGAAATATGATACAGGCGCCAATCGGCTGCATAGCCACTCCGATGTGGATGAGATGTTCGTCGTTCTGGAAGGAAGCGGCTCTCTTATGACCGAACAGGGAGAATTCCCGCTCATAAAAGGGGATGTCATCTCCAAGCCTGCCGGCTCCGGGCTTGCTACAAAGCTAATCGCGGGAGCAGAAGGAATGACCATTCTCGATATTGAAGCATGGACACGATCCGATCAGACGGACATCGTTGTTTACCCGCAGCACCGGGAAGTGTTCCTGCGCGGGCGCGGGCTGGACCATGTAACAGCGATTGAGAATTATCTTCCCGGCAGCGAAATGATGAAGCAGTATACGAAGGAATATAAAAGGGAAAAGGACGGAACAGCAACAGAATAATTCCCATGACAAAAAGAGCCTCAGTTCTAGAATAGAGGCTCTTTCTGTCTTTATTCACTCATGCATTAGGCAAGTCCTTCAATCAGCAATACCCTTGCCGGTGCCGCCTCCGTCTCTACGAGCTTAATCGGCGCCCCTACAAGAAAATAGCTGCCTTCCGGGACGTCAGCGAGACGCAGCCCTTCAATAATGACAATATCAGCGGCAAAAAGTGCCTTGTGGGTCGGATGTCCCTCCTGGCTGCGCTCAATGCCGAGCGCATCAATGCCAACGCCCCGCACCCCCGTTTCGGCAAGGTAGCGTGCCCCGTCTTCAGCCAGGTAAATAAATTCAGGATTAAACTTGTCCTCCATAGAGTTGCGCGTCTTCAGGATAAGAAACTCATCCTTCTGAACGTTAGAAGGCTCAAGGTCAGCGCGCGTAACTCCACCTTCCACCCCGGTTACATCAAGTACACGGCACGGTCCGGTCAGCCTTTCCGCCGGAATCGTCTGCATCGTTCCGCCTTCAGGCAGCATATGGAGCGGAGAATCAACATGCGTACCGGTATGAACATCCATGTCAATCCGCGATTCCCTTACCTTTCCCGTGTCAAAATTCTGGACAACTTTAATTATTGGCTGCTTCTCCGGCTTGTCTTTATATACTGGCATGCCCGCATATATCGGCATCGAAACATCATAAACTTTATACATTCTTCATTTCCCCCTCTATGAAAGGTCCGGCTTTTCAACTGCCCGGACAACCTGGTGCTCCTGATCACCGACAGGCCACCACTTCTTCCCGTTCTGTTCGAGGAGCCTGTGAGCTTCTCCCGGTCCCCAGGAACCGGCCTCATATGGTTCCGGCCCTTCGTTGTCCCGATCCCAGGCACGGCGAATCGGATCAACAAACTTCCAGGCGAGCGAAACCTCGTCCCACCGGGTAAAGAACGTGGAATCTCCCATTGTTGCATCATACAGAAGGCTTTCATACGCTTCTGGAGATTCCTCCATACAATCATTACAATATTCCATTCCAATCGGGATAATCTTATCATCTGTTCCCTGTTTCTTCGCATTTAAAAGCAAATTAATCCCTTCCTGCGGGCTAATTCGAATAATGAGCAGGTTCGGATTCAAATCGTTATTCCTGTTAAAGTACAGCCGTTTTGGCAGCTCTTTAAACTGAATTACAATCTCGGTTACCTTTTTTGGCATTCTTTTCCCGGTTCGGATATAAATCGGCACTTCTGCCCAGCGAAAATTATCAACGAAAAGCTGCGCGGCCACAAAGGTTTCTGTTGTTGAAGCAGGGTCAACGCCTGTCTCCTCCCGGTACCCGGGCACCTTCTTTCCGTTGGTTATACCAGCTGTGTACTGCCCACGGACGACATGCTGAGACACTTCCTCTTCTGTATACCGACGCAGTGCGCGCATGACTTTTACTTTTTCATCGCGGATTGCTTCTGTTTTTAAGCGGCTTGGCGGCTCCATACATACCATCATAACCATCTGGAGCATGTGGTTCTGCACCATATCACGCAGGGCACCGGAATGCTCGTAATAGGACGCTCTCTCTTCTACACCGACCGTTTCACTTGCCGTAATCTGGATATTATCAATATGACGGTTGTTCCAGAGCGGCTCAAACATCGAGTTGGCAAAACGAATCACCTCGATGTTCTGTACCATCTCTTTTCCAAGGTAATGATCGATGCGGTATATTTCTTCCTCAGAAAACGACTGCTTTACCTGTTCATTTAATTGTGCGGCTGAAGTAAAATCACGGCCGAACGGTTTTTCAATGACAAGGCGTTTCCAGCCTGTTGTATCGGTTAAGCCGCCTTTCCTAAGATTGGTTGATACAGTGCCGAATAGAGAGGGCGCAATAGCGAGGTAAAACATCCGGTTTCCTCCCGTATTCTGTTCGCGCTCACTCTTTTCTACCGTTTCTTTCAATCCTCCGTAGGCATTCTCGTCATTGACATCGAGTGCGATATAATCAATCTTCTCCACAAAGCTTTCCCATTCGCCGGTGTTCTCAATAGAAGTTCTTCCGAATGAAGCAACCCCTATTTTTACTTCCTCTCGAAATTCGGAGAGGGACATGGCAGATCGGCCTGTTCCTATGATCGCAAATTTCCGATGCAGTTTTCCTTCATGATAAAGACTGTAGAGCGCGGGAAACAGCTTGCGCTTCGCTAAGTCTCCCGTCGCGCCAAAAATAACAAGGACAAAAGGCTGCAATTCTTCCTGTTGTGTAGACAATGGCTGCACTCCTATCTTTATATAAGTTTTCGTTTTTTTCCTGTTGCTACGCGGACGTTTCATTCTATTTTATCTTACCCAGCCAGCGGCTGCATAATGTAAAGCAAAGAAAATCCGTTTTCTCTGAATGTTTAAGAGAAAACGGATCTGTTTCCTTACAGTAAAAATATCAGAATACCAGATTAGAGGCAATGGATTTACGAAATGCGAGAAGAGCCTGCACGAATGCCTCCGGATTTTCGAGCATAACGTAGTGGCCTGCCCCTTCAATCACCTCGCACTGTGCATCCGGTAGAGTTTCTTTTGCGTTTTCAAGAGCTCCAGCGGGAAGAAGGCGATCCTCGGAACCGTATAAGGCAAGAACAGGTATTTTCAATGCAGCAAAGGATGCTTTCCCCTTGTAATCATTACAGCAGGAAAAATCATTGTGTGCAACCTGCATTGATACTTGATTTCTTTGTCTTTGTTCTTCTTCCAGCAGATCTTCATTCACGTTTTTTCCGTAGGATGCCCGGAAAAAAGACGCCGGAAATGTCCCTTCCACCAGCTGAAGCAGCAGTTTAGGGTGGACAGGCAGCTCATAATGGCTGGCGGTAAGCACCAATCCTTTAACATAAGGATTATGGGCAGCCAGCTCCATGCCGATCATCCCTCCCATGGAATGTCCGACTACGATAACCGGCTGCCGGCCGATATGCCCGTTAAGCCATTGTGCATATTCTTCAATGCTTGCACAGCATGCTTCGCCGGCATTTTCCCCATGTCCCGGCAAATCAACAAAGAGGCAGGGGATCCCTTCAAGTTTTTGTTCAATCCCCCTGAATTTATCCTTGCTGCCCGCGGCTCCATGTATAAACAGAAATGGAATGCTTCCGAATTGGCTCATTTGCTCTCCCCCGCCTCATCCATTATTTTTGGTAGTCGTAAAAGCCTTTACCTGTCTTGCGGCCGAGATGCCCTGCTCTTACGAGTTTGCGGAGCAGCGGCGCGCAGCGGTATTTCGAGTCCTGTGTTTCCTCATACAAAGAATCCTGTACATAGAGGAGTGTGTCCAATCCGATTAAGTCAGCCAGAGCAAGCGGTCCAATCGGGTGGTTGGCGCCCAGCTTCATTCCTTTGTCGATATCTTCTGCGCTTGCGGTACCTTCCTGCAGTACGAAAATCGCTTCATTAATCATCGGAACAAGAATTCGGTTTACCGCGAAAAGCGGCGCCTCTTTTACATCAATCGTTTCTTTGCCCATTGCTTCAACGACTTGCTTCGCCTTCCTGTACGTTTCTTCTTCTGTGCTTTGCCCGCGGATGAGTTCAACTAGCTTCATAACCGGAACCGGGTTAAAGAAGTGGACGCCGATGACGCTGCCTGGACTTTCTGTCACACTCGCAATTTCTGTAACGCTCAGGCCCGATGTATTCGTGGCAAGAATGGTGTCCGGGTTGACAACGGCAGATAGCCTGGCAAACACTTCTTTCTTTAATTCCATATTTTCACTAACTGCTTCAATGATGAAGTCGACTTCTTTTAAGCGCTCCCACTCTACCGTCGTAACAAGGGCATGCGTGTATTCGTTTTTCTTTTCCTCCGTAAGCCTTCCTTTCTCGATTCCCCTGTCCCAATTTTTCTGAATGCCTGACAGGCCGCGGTCAAAGAACTCCGGCTTCTGTTCCACAGCTATCACCTGAAAGCCCGCCTCGATTGCTGCCTGCGCAATGCCAGCGCCCATCGTTCCGAATCCGATAACACCTAGTTTCTTTTCCATGTTTGTCTCCCTCTCCTCTTATTCTTCTTGGAATGAATGGCTTAGTCTCCTTCGTCTCATGTATTACCTTTCCATTTCTCTTCTCCATTTTCCTTCACAAGCCAGCGAATTTGTCATAATTAATCAATTATTCATGATACAATAAAAGAAAATAGGAAGAGAGGTCATACAAAAATGGAAAAACACTCCTTTCATTTAACAGCCGGCTGGGATGGCGGAAGGCTTGGACAAGGAAACATCTCCATTGGGAGCCTTCAGTCTGCCATCTCAATCCCTGCGGAGCTAAACGGCCCCGGCGTTGGCACAAACCCGGAGGAAATGCTCATTGGGGCCGCATCTACGTGCTATTTGATTACACTGGCGGCCATACTCGAGAATAAGGCCTTACCTGTAGAAAATCTTTCGCTTACGACAGAAGGAATCGTAAGCCAGGAGGGCAGTCGTCTTTCTTTTGAAAAAATCATTCACCGCCCGTCTATTCTTCTCGCCCCGGAAGCGACAGAGGAGCAGGTGGAAACAGCAAAAACCGCTTCGGTGCGCGCAGAAAAAGCGTGCATGATTTCCAAAGCAGTACAGGGGAATGTTGAGGTAACAGTGGAACCATCCGCGACAGTAAGAAACAAGGCATAGTCATTGAGAAAAACCTCGCACTCATCGCTCCCTTGTTGTAAGAAAAGAAGCCCCATTGTAGAATATAATTAAATAAATTTCATTTTGTGCCACATTAGACATCCAACCAGGAGAGTTGATGAAATATATTGCAGGTAGCGGTAAAGAGGAGGTCAGAACATGAGTGACGAGATACTAAAGCAAATTCTTACTGAGCTGCAGACAATGAATCAACGTATAGGTGCTTTGGAAAACGGGCAAGAAACATTGGGGGAAGGTCAGAACGAATTACGAGCTCAGATACACCGGGAGTTTGCGGAAGTAAAAGCAGATCTGCGCATTATTAAAGACCAGACAGCCAAAAACAGCGAGCTGCAGTCACCGGTAAGCGATGTGCAGAAGGAAGTAGAAGAGCTGAGGCTAGATTTGAAAATTCTAAAACGGGCCATTACGAACCAATAAATGACTCAGCATTTTGCGGGGTCTTTTTTATGTACAAGGGGGAAGGAACATCGCGTTCATCGCCCGCGATGTTTTCCTTCCATGGAACTTTACTTTATAAATTTAAAGCAACATATACTTTCAAAAAGAACTATGTGGACAATGTTTAAGAAATTTCCTCAAGTTTCTGGAGAATACGGCGTTTGCGGTAGAGCATTTTCCCCGTTTCCGCAACTTCCTCTACCGTCGATTTATTCAGGTAGGCGCCGAACAAAATCCCCGCAATAGGGACCATTTGAAAAAGCTTTTTCCACCCAAAATTATCTCTGTACGTGGTAACGACTTCGCGCCAGCCCTGAAGCTGAGAAATCGCCTGCCCGGTCTTCTTCCCGCTTTCAAACTCAGCAAGGTCTTCAATAATCGCTTTTTTGCCAACAATATCAGACGAAGAGAACTGCAAGCATTTTACAATAAAAATCCGCTCCGTTTTTTCGTTTGGATTATATCCGTAAGCGAGGGCCATCTCCTGTAATACTTTAAGCGATAAGCCGAGTAGGGCCGGAATATCGATAGCAAGCGTAAAGATGCCGCCGATTCCCGTTGTCGCTCCCTGAACAGCGGCCATTTTCCCCCTTGATTGCATGATTTCATCAGCCACTTCATCCATGCGGGCAACGGGCAAACGGGCAACGTCTTCTATTGCAGGTATGTCCTTGCTGCCGGCATTTTCCCCTCAGCAAACCGGCGAAGGATCCCGCTTTCCGTAATTAAATATTTCCCGCCGGATTGGACATACCCCCCTACCTCATCAACGGCCTGACCCACCTTTTCCTGAATAAACTTCGGTGTAAGCTTATCAAGCAGCATAAACGGCAGCCGGCCCAGCTTTTCCCAGAACCATAAATCTTTCTGCTCCTCTTCCCATTTCTTTACCTTATGGAGTTCCGCCAGGAGATACTCTCTCGTTTCCATCCGTTCCACTCTCATCACTCCTTTCACAGCATCCTAGAAGGTATTCGCAACGTATCCGGAAAAACCTTTCGATAATGCCATTTGCTATTTTCATCTTCGGATTCTATACTAAACACGTTAAACGTGAATGAACTTCACAAAAAAGTGGGGATTTATATGGCACTACCACCCGAACAACAGTATGATTCAAAAGAAAAACAGAACGGTACGCTCGCGTTATTTATAAAAAAAACGGAGGCAGATCTTCTATCGGCACTGCAAGTTGAAAGCATTGACCCCTACGATCCGGTAGACGTATCCGCCATTCCTTCACCCTGGAAAACGGTAGGAGCTGGTAACTATGCCGCCGTTGTTTTTCATCCTGGTTTTCCGGATTGGGTCGTTAAGATATATGCCCCGGGTCGTCCCGGCCTTTCCGAGGAGGCTAGCGTCTACCGGAAGCTTGGCCCTCACCCCGCTTACTCAGAATGTCTGCATGAAGGGAAAAATTACCTGGTTCTCAAACGATTAAAAGGGGTCACTCTATATGATTGCCTTCACCGGGGGATACGCATTCCAAAAAAGGTAATAAAAGATATTGATGATGCTCTTGAGTATGCAAGAACAAGAGGACTTCACCCGTGCGATGTACACGGGAAAAATGTAATGCTCGTAAACGGGCGCGGCGTTGTCGTTGATGTATCGGATTTCTACAAAACGGAAGCTTGTTCAAAATGGGAGGATGTAAAAAAGGCTTATTATAAAGTGTATCTTCCCTTTTTCTACCGCTTCCCTGTCCCCGTTCCTTATTCTTTATTGAACATCGTACGGAAAGGGTATCGTTTCTACAAAAAACTGAGGAAATAATAGAGGGACCAAGCTGGCTGGCCCCTGTCCTTTGCACCTTTATTTAGCAGCGGCAGCCTGTACCTCTGCTTTACTTTTCTTAAGAAGCTCTAACTCTTTTTCGACCTTCTCGCTGCCTGCGATTTCCGTATCGGACAGCGTATAGGCCTCGCGTAAGTACCGGCTTGGATCAGCGCTCGCCTCCATCATCATAATCCTTTCTTCCATCCGGGCGAATCCCTTCACCGCGCTTTCCGTGTCAATCGAATAAATCGCCCTGTTCATTTGCTTTGTAGCCTTTGCTGCATTCGCTCTGGCCAGCAGTGCGGCTTTCTTGTTTTTCATTTCGTAATATTTATCTTTTAACTCCTGCATCTGCCCGCGAAGTACATTATTTTGTGAAATAAGCGCTTCGTACTGAGTGCGGTATTCCATTACTTTTCCTTCACACACCTGCTTGTCCGCAATCGCCTGCCTGGCCACTGCTTCGTCTCCTTTCTCAATCGCAAACTCCGCCTGCCGCAAGCGCTTTTCGATACGCTGCTCGGTTTCTTCCACTTGCGCCTTCCACTTTTTCTCCATCGCTACCTGGCGTGCGAGCATGACTTCCGCCTGGGAGATTTCCTTTTCGATTTCCCTCATATACTGGTTTAGCATACTTATCGGCTCTTCCACCTGATCCAGCACTTCATGTACCGTTGCAACCGTAATATCCCGTACGCGTTTGAAAATACCCATTCTATTTTTCCTCCTTATTTTTCAGCCTGTGTTTTTTAGTTTTTGTTTTTTACTGCCTTCTCCCATTGATCCAGCTCGTCGAAATCACGGCGCAGTTCAGGGGAATGATGATACGGCACACTCATATGCATTTCGGTATTCATTTCCATCCCACTCTCCGCCGGGTTTCCTTTTAGGAGTCTCCACCCTGTCATGATGAAAAAGCCTGCAATCAGGACAGGAATCAGCCATCCCATACCTAGAACTCCGAGCAGCATGATTCCCCCTACCATCATCAAACCCATTCCAAAGATACGCGACCCGCGTCCCTTTTTTTTCATGTTTATCTTCTTCCCTTCCTTTGATTTATCTTCTTGTGTTTATCTTACCTTGTCCCTTCTTTTTCCATAACGGGCGCCTGGTTGATTTTGTCTCCAACCCGGGACGTAGAACCTTCTCAGTCCGGGGTTCCGCAAATAAGAAAAACGCGGGGAGTTTCTACACTCACGCCCGCGTTTATTTTAAATAACTGCCTTATTCCCTTGTCTTTTTTTCATAACGGTAGAAAGTTCCCGTTGTAATACACATAACCTCTCCTGCTTCATTCTCAATTGTACATTCCGCAAATACAACATTGTAGCCCTCTTTTACAAAGCGAGCACTCGCTCGGATCTTTCCCGCACTTGTCGCCTTTAAATATGAGGTTTTTAATTCAAGAGAAACATATGAGGCCTGCTTATACCGAAAATTCAAGTGGCCCATCGCGGTATCTGCGATGTATGTATAGATGCCTCCATGGACAACTCCGATCGGATTTAGCATCACCTCAGAAATCGGGCATTCGATTTGACATGTCTTTTTTTCATCATCGTAAGAAAAAGTAAGATTCAGGAGATGAAACATGAGTAAACCTTCAGGCCGTATTTCCTTTTTATCATATGCTCTCTCCACATTTTCCATAAATCCCTTCTTATCCATACTGCTGCCTCCTTACATTCCAAAGCTTATGTTTTTACATTAAAACTATCATACCACTCAGTGATTGAATATTCACTTTAATATCAAAACTTTCTCTTCGTTCATATGATACAAATGGCAGCACATTGGAGAGGAGGGAAAGCGGTGGCTAAGAATAATAAAAAGAAGACCTATCAGCCAACTGAGGATCGAAATAAATATAACATGAGAACGGTTACATCAAATCAGTGCATCGTATGCAAACAGCAGTGTGAACGAGGCATTAAGTATATGGAGAAGATGGCACAGCCGGGAGCGGTAGGTTTTGGGGTCCCCTGTATTCTGACAAAAGGAAAACCTTACAAATAGCACTTTATTTATTTTATACTATGTACTATCGCTTGAGGGCCTCCATCCTACAGAAAAAGACACCGAATCGGTGTCTTTTTCACTTATGGGAATACAGAAATTATACTCTTCTCGGATGGTTCCTCGCCATCGTAACAAAGGTCTGTTCATCCTCTATTAACCCGCAGACTCCGCACTGTACACGGCGCACGCTTCCCCGGTACGGCATATGAAACAGATCCAGCTCGTCCTGCTCGTAGTACTGTACAGCTTCCCCACTCTCGGGATTAAGCTTCACATAAACAGGAGCCTGGTCTACAATCGCAAAACGGGTACGGTTGCTTTTACAGGACGGACATAAATAAGGTGTATTCATATCATCCCTTCCCTCCTTTCCCCTTATTATTCCCATAAGCACTTCATTTATTTTTATAGGAAAAAAGAAGAAAGAGAAAACAAAAATGCAACAGCTATTTTAGAAATAGCTGCTGCATCCATACATTCATAGTATTCCCTTATGTTGCTGATTAGCGGTTGTTTACTGCATCTTTCAATGCTTTACCAGGTGTAAACGCCGGCGCCTTGCTTGCTGCGATTTCAATTTCCGCACCTGTTTGCGGATTGCGTCCTTTACGGGCTGCGCGCTCACGCACATCGAAGTTACCGAAACCGATGAGTTGAACTTTATCTCCATCTTTTAATGCTTCGGAGATAGAGCTGAATACCGCTTCCACAGCTCTTGTTGCATCTTTCTTGCTAATCCCGGAAGTTTCTACTACTTTTTGAATGAGTTCTGTCTTATTCATATGTACCCTCCTTAAAAAATACGTGTTTAAGATTCATTATATCTCTATTCTTCCAAAACAAAAGTAGATTTAAACCATTAAATAAAAGAATTTCTGTTTTTTTCTAAAAATTTTACAATAATTTCAAAAAACTGTGTTTAAATGTCTGTCTTCTGTCTCTTTTATACTACCCGTCCATCGCCTTTTTCTCTTCCTGACCCAGCAGCTGCTCTTCCGTTGTAAAGCGTCTTCCTTCATAAATCACTGTGTCTCCCCCCGGCTCTCCTACGCGTTGTATTTGCCTACTCTATCTTTCCATTCTAAGATAGGCGGCATCCTTTCACACCGTAAATAGAATTGCGGGGGTAAACAAAAAACCGCCTCTATGCAGGGCGGTTTTGTGAGAAACAGGGTTATTTTTCCGGAAGCTTCGTTGCGCTGTTTTCTGTTTGGGAAGGTTTCTTTCTAGCTTCCTTCAAACGGGACAATTCTTCCTCCACACGGGGGTTAGGATTATAGCCGGCAGGCATAGCAGATGAATAGTGGGCCCTCATGTACTGGCGTGCCTCTGCATCGGCTTCCATCATGAGGATTTTCTCCTCCATCCGGGCGAAACCCTTAGCCGCGCTTTCTGTGTCGATAGAATTCATGACCACATTCATTTGCCTGCTTGTTCTCGCTACGTTGGCCCGTGCGAGAAGAGCCGCCTTCTTATTGCGCATTTCATAGAACTTTTCTTTTAGTTCCTGAAGCTGCTCCCGCAGCATGCTCGTTTGCTGTTTTGCCATTTGGTGGTTGTTCCGATATTCTTCTATTTTAACCTCACACGTCTGCTTATCTTCAAGCGCCCGGCGTGCGACTTCCTCTTCACCCATATCGACAGCTAGCTCGGCCTGGCGGCTGCGTTTTTCCATCCTCTCCTGCGTCTCTCCCACGAGCAGGCTCCATTTCTTTTCCATCGCTACCTGGCGCGCGATAGAAACTTCCGCACGGGAAATCTCGCTCTCCATATCTCTCATGTACTGATTCAGCATCGCTACAGGATCTTCTACGCGGTCTAACACTTCGTGCAGGGTGGCCATTGTAATATCTTCTACTCTTTTAAAAATACTCATTGTTTTTTCCTCCTCTTATTTTTCACTTATTTTTCCGTTTATTTTCTGTTCTTCATTTGTTTTTCCCATTCATCCAGCGCGTCGAAATCCCGCTGGTTTTGCATAGGGGAAGAATAGCCGCCTGCTGAATGGAAAGGATGAGCGGATATTGTATCCATAAACTCCTCGTCCCGGTGGCCTTTTATCATTCTCCATCCCTTTGTAAGCAAGAATCCTGCGATGAGGAGAGGGATAAGGAAATGCAGATGAAGAACTCCCAGGAGCATAATTCCTCCAATCCCCATCAATATCATCCCTCTGTTGTACGAGCAGCGTTTTCTTCTTTCCACTTTTCATCTTCCTTTCCTGCTATAGATATATGGCTGGCTGTTCAAGCTGTTTGTTTTTGTTTTGTTCCTTGGTTTTATCTTACCTGGGCGGGATATTTTTCATAACTGGCGCTCGATTGATTTCATCTCCACCTTAGGACGGAGAGCATTCTCAGACTCCCGAAATACAAAAGACTTCTTTCTAAAAAGGCTGCCCGGCTGTTTTACTGTTATTCGGCTCATTGATTCTCATACCAGGGGTTCAGGTGGACAAGCACTTCCTGGACCTGCCCGTCTTTTTCCATAATAAGCGTTTTAATTTGGCGGCTAATATCGTGCCCTTCCTGAATCGTTAACGTACCCGGCACAGCGACCCGGATATCGACTAGGATGTAATGGCCGTGCTCCCGCGCACGTAGGCGATCAATACGCTTTACCTGCGGAATACCCTGCACTACCTGTGTATATTCCTTTATTTTTTCTTCAGAAACATTCTTTTCCATCAATACATCAATGGATTCCTTCCCCATGCTTAGGGCCATTTTTAATACAAGGATCGAAACAAGAACACCGGCTACAGGGTCACCGTAGGAAGCATAAGGAATAGGATAGTAGTTACCGAGCAGCGTAAGACCAATACCAATGGCTGCTGCCAGAGAAGCATATACATCCGCAAGATGGTCGTAGGCAGTTGCAATCAGGCCTTTACTGTTTGCCTTTCTTCCGATACGAATCGTATACACGTACAAAATTTGCTTCCATACGAGCGAAACGAGTGCGGCTGCCAGCGCAAGAACACTTGCGGCATGTGGAGGCTCAAATAAAGCGCTAACTGCTTCATACCCGATGAAAAGAGCAGCCAGCCCCAATATAATGGCTACAATACCGGAAGCAATGACTTCGGCTTTTCCGTGACCGTACGGGTGATCCTCATCTGCAGGAATGTTCGAGATTTTCATCGAGCCGAGGGAAGCAGCAGAAGCTGCAATGTCTGCTGCATTATGAACGCCATCGGCGAGCATTACCTGGCTGTTAAACAGTACCCCAACCGTGATTTTAATGATGGTAAGAACTATATTGCTGATTAAGCTTATCCATGCAGCAAAGATAGACGATTTGTTTTCTGCAGCCATGTCTCTTTCTCCTGTCTAGTTTTTTGTATTAAAAACAAAAAAACTGTATGCCTGGCTGGCATACAGCTGTATATTCATTCTGGAATGCATGCCGGATTTTTATAAACATGTCCTTCATCAAGACCATTCCATATCATTGTATTCCCTAAATTCCTACTAAAAAAACATGGCTAATATTTTCTGTTTTCCTTGAGCTGCGCTAAATTTATGAGCCAATCAATCCATTTTATAACCGTCTGGGAACGCCGGTAGTAGGTGCTTTCGGACCCTACCTTGTACAAATCGCATTTTTTCATCATTTCAATAACTATATCTCTCCCGGGCAAACGGCCCGTTCGAACACGTTCGTGCAATACCCGTTTGAAGACATCGTGCTCCAAAATACAGCTGGCCAGGGAAAGGTATTTTTCCTTATATGGCATGCCCATCATGCGCCTGCCTTTATCAGTTAACTTGAAGGAAATGGTTCGCAGTTCCCTTTCTTCATACCGGTCAAGTAATCCAAGATACATGCCGGCAGCCGTATAATAGTTTGTTTGTCTGCTGTCAAAATTGTACCTTGTCGTAATCTCTTCTTTGCTTAAATCGTTTTCTACCAGCAGCCCAAGCAAATCAACAACCCTTGCGAAGCTGTCGGCCTGCGGAAACGGAACCGGCGGCTCCGCTTTCGTCGGTGTTCTGTGAAGAAGATCTGTTATATCTTTAAATGTAATCTTTTCATGTTCAATGATATAATCTCTCTGCTCAATTAGCCGAAGCGAATTGTACTTCTCGGGATGAACAAACTCATACACAAAAAAGCTGAATACGTCGTTTGAATATGTAAAAAATACCGGTCTTACTTCCTTATGTGTCTTTCCCTGCCACAGCCGGTAAGGATAATACAGCTGCCGGATTAAAAAATCGTCCACCCGCTCTTTCTTTGCTTCGACAAGAAGAAGCTGGTTTTTACTCTCGTATCCCCCGTCAATCTCAACCTGGGAATGGTCGATTTGGATCCGGTGCTCATGAGCATCAGCCGTTTCAATATCGAATTCGAATGTTTTTGAAGACATTCTGCCAGAAATGGTAGGCAGGCATTGCTCTCCCAGCAAGTCCTCCATCATCCCTGTAACATACGCACAATGAAGGGCGGCACTCTCTGAGTATAGATTGCTTACGTCAATTGAAGTAATGTAAGAAGGTAATCTAATAGCTTTAGGCTCGATTTGCGCGTTGTAGGAGACACTCTCGTATGCGTTAAACTTGCCGAGAACGTATTTCGAACGGGATACCGGCAAAATCGATAGGCTGTTCTTCTTAAAAATATCAGGCAGGTTAGACCGGTGATCGAACTTAGCCATAAGGCGGGGTTCCCTTACGGCTTTTATTGTTTTCGCTTCGATTTCATAAAAGCCGGTACGGTCAATCTCTTCTAGGACGGGGTGGACAGAAAAAAGCATTTCCCACGCCGTATCATTCTTCCCCATAATTCATCACCAGCACTTCATCGATTTTGCCGCGCCCTGATGCCTTCGAATTTATATTTCTTTTGGCTCCTACTATTTTAATGTTGTACTGTTTGTACAAATCCTTAATAAAATCGGTCGCTGAGTTGCTCAGCATCACCCGGCAGCCGCGATGATCCAATTCATCTAACAGTTCTTTAAGGCGAATTTGCTGTTCTGTACGGAAGCCATCAAGGCTATAGCTTGTGAAGGAAGCCGTTTCCGATACCGGGTCGTACGGGGGATCAAAATAAACAAAATCCCCTGCTCTCGCACTCTCTACTGCTTTCGCAAAATCCCCGTTTAATAAGGTTACGTCTGCGTATGCTAAGTATTCGTGCACGGCCCGTAGAACCTCTTCGTTTACAATGGCCGGGTTTTTGTACTTCCCAAACGGGACATTAAATTGTCCCCTGCTGTTTACACGAAAAAGGCCGTTAAAACATGTCTTATTTAAATAGATCATGCGGGAAGCCCGCTCAACCGGGGTTAAAAGCTGATATTGTTCCTTTCGATCCAGCTCTCTTATATTGTAAAAATACTCTTTGTCGTTTACATGCTTTGAAAGATCGGCCAGCAGCTCCTCAATCTGATCACGTATCACGGTATAGGCATTAATAAGCTCTGAATTAATATCATTTATGACCGCCTTTGGCGGCTGCAGGTGGAGCAGAACTGCCCCCGCCCCGATAAAAGGCTCGTAGTACGTATTTATCTCACGGGGGATATATTTTGTAATTTCCGGCAGCAGCTGGCGTTTCCCCCCTGCCCATTTTAAGAATGGCTGGGCCAATTTAGTAGTAGACAACCCGGTTCCCTCTCTCCCATTGTTCTTCTTGCTGTAATGCTACTATGCGAACATGGGATCGTCAAGCTACCCGAATTGAAGTGAAAAACTGGCTATACCTTCCTTTATCTATATTAATTATTCTGAAATGTTGATATAATTATGTTGATTGAGCGTTCGTTCATTTATATCCAGGTATCTACTTGAAGGAGGGATAGATTATGAAACATTCTCGCATCGTATTTTTTGAAAGAAAATTCCCAAGCGCCAATATGGCTCTTGTTGTTGATGAAATGCCGATTCTGGTTGATACAGGATTCGGAAGTGATGCCAAAGAAACAGTAGAGTTAATCAGGGAAGCCGGTATCTCACCAGAAGATTTACACCTTATCGTAAACACACACTACCATAGTGACCACGCAGGAGGAAATTATCATCTGCAACAAAATTATGGGATTCCTATTGCCGCCCACAAATGGGAAGCAGACGCTATTAACTCGCGCGATCGTGAAGCTTGTTGTGCTGAATGGCTCGATCAGCCGGTCGAACCATACCGTATAGATAGAAGGCTTTCCGATGGCGATGAAATTCAGTCAGGAAATCGAGTGCTCCGTGTTCTGCATACACCCGGTCACACATCAGGGCATATTTCTTTATATGAACCCGAAGAAAAGATACTATTATGTGGGGATCTTTTTCATCGGGATGATATGGGCTGGATTAACATTTTCCGTGAGGGGATTACTTCCGCTTATAAATCGATGGACAGCCTGGATCGTTTAGCGGCTCTTCCCATCCAGCGCGCCTATTCAGGACATGGGTCCCAAATTGAAAATCCGCTCGTCTCTATTGATACCGCAAGAAATCGGTTTGAAAAATGGCGGAAAAGTCCTGAAAAAATTTCATGGCATGCATGTAAAAGGATATTTGCCTATTCATTAATTATTTTTGACGGATTACCAGGGGAAGAAATACACGGTTATCTTCTAAAATGCGCATGGTTCCAGGATTTTGCCCGCCATTCCTTTCAGTGCGAACCGGATGAATTCGTCCCGTTGTTACTGGATGAAATGATTCGCTCCAGAGCAGCCATCTGGCAGGATAACCGCCTGGTAGCGACTGCACCCTACCGGGCACCTGGAAAGCAATGGATGAAAACAGATATAAAACCAAAAGACTGGCCTATGGAAACAGTTCAAGGAGCTGGATTAACAGGCTTCTAATCATTTCGTTCTGGAAACAACCCGTTTTGCTTAGGATGGGTTGTTTTTTATTTGTTAGACGCAGCTTCCTTTCTCCAGAATTTGATATTAGAATATACAAATTATTTTGTTAATGGTATATTGTATACAACATCTACTATAAATGAAATGTGGTGGGTCATTTGGGGATCTTATTTGCTGTTGTTTGCGCCATTACGTATTCGTCGAATTATATTCTGATTCAACTGGGTATGAAGAAGTCGAAGAAGGATAACGGGGATTTCTTGTCGCTGCTTTCATGTGTTCTTACAATACTGGTCGTTTTTCTGCTAATGGCTGCATTTCAAGAGCCAAAGAGGATTCCTTTCAGCGGGAAGGGAATTTTGTTCTACTTAATCGCCGGTTTTTCAACAGCGTTTTTGGGGCGGGTCCTTCTATTTGGAGGAATTCGAAGGATAGGTTCACCCCGTGCAGCAGGGATTAAGAACTCAGCCCCTGTTTTCACCATTTTCATTGCAGTTGCCCTCATGGGAGAACGTATTTCCTTCGGGGCCGGAATTGGAATCAGTATTATTTTTTTGGCTCTATTCCTACAAGCCAGGCACGACTTCAGACAAGCTAATCAAATTGATGAAAAGGAGAAAAAGCACGGTATTCTCCTGGCTATTATCGCTGCCGTGTGTTTTGGGATTGGACAGGCTGCCAGGAAACAGGGAATTATTTATTATGCCGATCCGATATTAGGTTCTTTAATTGGTTCTGTCTTTGCTTTATTTGCCTTCATGATAATGGAATTATCCAAAAAACGGCTAAGGGAAACCCTAATAAGAAACTTTCGATCGCTTAACCTCTACTTTGTTGGGGCAGGGATATTTACAGGCATTGCCCAGCTTTCCTTTTTCGCCTCTTTGCTTTATACCCATGTTTCCTACACGAGTGCTGTGGCTGCTATGGAACCGATTATAACGGTGATATTAAGCAAGATTTTTCTAAGAAAAGAAGAAAGAATCACAATCCGGTTAGGCATAACAGCCTGTGCCGTATTTTTTGGAGCATTTATACTCATATCAACTAAGTAATCTCATATAGGAATTTTTTCTATTACTTGGTTACGTTAAGTTTTTGTAAATAGTATTGATCATTTTCAAGCCCTCCCCTAAGATAAGTTAAGAAAAATTAACAACAGTGGGAGTGTAAGATGAAAAATCGAAAGATTGTTTTGGTGGTCGTTGCTGTATTTTTTTGTTTATCCCTCGCATTTATAGTAGAGAGCGCCACGAAAGCAAATACCTCAAAGAAAGCAGAGCCAAAACAAACAAAGACATTTCATTTATATGCTGCGAACATGGAACAGGAAATGAAACAAGGCGTCACCCTCTATTCCTGGGGTTACGGAATTTGGGATCCTGTGAAAAATGCTCCCGCTTCCCCGCCCAGTGTTCCAGGGCCGGAACTGCGTGTAAAAGAAGGCGACCATGTAAAGGTTGTATTCCATAACCAGCAGGGTGAACCCCATACGATTCATTTTCATGGAATTGATAACAGTTTCGCGGGAGATGGAGCACCGAATGTCAGCCAGCATCCAACGTTGAAAGGTGAATCATTCACCTACGAATTCGATGCTGTGCATGCGGGAACGTATTTCTATCATTGCCATGTCGAACCGGACAGGCATCCGGAGATGGGATTGTACGGTGCATTTATCATCGAACCGAAAGCTCCTAAATATAAAACGGATGGAGAGTTTACACTGCTTCTCGCTGAACGGGATCCGCTTCTAAGCGTAGCCGAAGGTAAACAAGCCTATGAATATGTTGGGACAGCCGCTGAACATCTTCACTTAACAGGTGACTATGACACTGCGGACCGCAAAGCAAAATATTATACAATTAACGGAAAAATGGACCCGGAAACCCCTACTCTTCAAGTAAAGAAAGGCGGCACGTATTTGATACGGTTGATAAATGCCGGTTCGGAAGTCCATACCTTTCATACCCATGGCCATCATTTCAAGGTTGTCGCTTCCGATGGACGAGACCTCCCAGATCCAGCCAGTAAGGATACAATCACGATCGGGCCGGGTGAAAAGTACGATTTACTGCTAACGGCAGACAACCCGGGCATTTGGCCAGTTCATTGCCACATCGGCCCTCATGAATCGCACGGCATGCATATGATGATGGTTTATGACAGCTACCATGGGGCAATGGGGCACAATCACTCGGATCCAATGGGTAAGGTTATGCACCACCTGGCTTTACTTAAGCAATATCAATTTGAGAAAAAATACGATTTGATGAAGCCTGAAACAAAAGGGTTAATGCAGGGAGTTCAGGGGTTTTATAATATGCTGTCACAGCAGAATATGGAGCAATGGGGCGACCTTGAAAGTGCCGTATCTGCGGTAAACCAGCAGTTAAATGGAAAAGTGGATGCAGCCTCGCTGAAAAAGGCGCTTGATGCGCTGGAAGAAAAGATAAACGAACTGCAGGAAATGATGCAGGGCGGTATGAGTTAATCGTAAGAGGCGCCAGCTAGAAAATGCTGGTGCCTCTTTTTGTATTATATAAACTAACAATGACTAATAAGAAATCTCCCATTGTAAGGGATAATATGAAATTAATACAAATCATTACAATTTTTTAATATAACTATAACAGTAGATTGATATAGTTCTTCCTATAATACTAACTAATCAATAACAATGCGTGACAAGGGCTTATTGTGATGCCATTCTAACAAAGTGTGGAGGAATGAAATTGGGTACAATAGGAAAGAAGTTTTTAGCACTGTCTCTTGGCTTTACTCTGTCAACGTGCTTGCTTCCTTTGGGACCGCTTCCATCAGTAAATGCGGAAACGGTTGCTGCCACTGATTTATTTATTTCTGAGTATGTTGAAGGAAGCGGTAACAATAAAGCGATTGAAATTTATAATGGAACAGGAAGCACAGTCGACTTATCTCAGTATACGTTGGAATTGTATTCAAACGGCGCTACAACTCCTGGTTCGAAACTGTCACTTACCGGTAATCTGGAAAATGGGAAGGTATATGTTATCTCCCATAGTTCAGCAGCAGATCAAACTATTAAAAATGTAAGCAATGCAACAAGCAGTGTAGCTAACTTTAACGGCAATGATGCACTTGTGTTAAAACATAATGAACAAATTATCGATGTGCTTGGCAAGGTCGGGGAAGATCCAGGAACAAAGTGGGGAACAAGCCCAACATCCACACTGGACAATACATTAGTCCGTAAGTCTTCTGTAACTGCCGGCGATACGAATCCAAATGATGCATTTGATCCGAGTATCGAGTGGGAAGGATTTGCTAAAGACACCGTTGCGAATCTCGGCAGTCACACAATGAATGGCGGAATCCAGCCCGGACAAGGGGGAAGTACCCCTACACCAGAAACACCACCAGCCACCGGAACCTTCTCTATTGCTGATGCCAAGCAAAAAGGCAGTGGACAAGCGGTAACAGTAGAAGGGATTGTTACAGCCGACAATTCCGCAATTGGTGGAGGAAAGCTGTCTACCTACATTCAGGATAATACAGCGGGGGTGAACCTGTTTTCCAGCACCCTTGATGGTTTCCCTGATTTGAAAGAGGGAGACAAAGTACGAGTAGAAGGAACTCTTACTTCTTATAAGAGCTTAACAGAAATCAAACCAGCCAGGATTGAAGTTGTTTCTAGTAATGAACCTGTACCAGCGGCCCAGGACACAACATTAGTGGATCTTCAATCGCCTCAAACCGGGGAGCCACTGGAAGGCAAACTGGTTAAACTGAGCGCCTATGTAAAAGAAGTGCCGGCGGCTCCTTCCGCAGGTGGCTATAACGTCACGATTTACGATGAACAATACAATAGCACGACGCTCCGTGTCATGGAAGGCACAGGAATCTATCAAAATTTACAGGCAGGAAAATGGTATGACATCACCGCAGTTGTAAGCCAGTATGATAGCTATCAATTAGTGCCTCGTAAATCAGCCGATATGGTCGTAGCCGCAACGCAAAAGGAAGCGCCAAAACCTGCATCCAGCTACAGCTCTACGATTGTAAGCATCGTTGATGGAGATACCGTTCATTTGAGCACGCCGATTTTAGGATCCACTAAAGTTCGCATGCTTTCTATCGATACACCGGAGACCAACTACGAAGGAAAGTCACAGGGCTACCATGCCGAACAGGCCAAAGCCGAATTGCAGAGACTGCTTCCGGCAGGAACCGAAGTAGAGATTGAAGTAGGCCAGGACCCGCTCGATAATTATGGACGTCTGCTTGCACACATTCATGTGAAGAGCAGCGGACTTGATGTAAACAAAGAGATGGTTCGTTTAGGACGGGCTGTTCCTTATTTTATCTGGCCAAACATGGAGCATTTTGAGGAGTACAGTGCGGCAGCCAAAGAAGCGATTGATAATGGGCGCGGATTATGGGACCCGGCTAATCCAATTCCGGAGCTCCCTTATGAATTCCGCTTTAACCTGCGCAGCGGTCCCGATAAATATGTTGGAGATTACTTCACAAAGAAATACGTGGAACCTGCACAGTGGAAGAGCATTCCTGCACAGAATCGCGTATTTTTCTTTACCGAACAGGATGCCAAGACCGCGGGTTACACAATGGAAGGAAACACAACACCAGTACCGCAGGGGAACATTAAAGTCCAATTGCTTGGCCTGAATGATTTACATGGAAAAATCGATCAACAATTCGATGAGAAAAGCAGCGGAGATATTAACGGAGATAATGTAAAAGACGCTACATTCGGCCGCATGGATTATGTTGCTGCCTACATGAAGCAGCGGGAAGCAACAAACCCGAATACCCTGCTTGTTCATGCAGGTGATGCAGTAGGAGGAAGCTCTCCGATGTCCGCTCTTCTCCAGGATGAACCGACTGTGGAAATCATGGAGTCGATGGGATTTGATGTAGGAACGATCGGAAACCATGAATTGGATGAAGGTACCGGTGAAATGCTTCGATTAATCCGTGGCGGGCAGCATCCAAAGGGAACAGAAAATTATGATGGAATGAACTTCCCTCTCATTGCTGCTAACGTCGTGTACAAGAATACCGGGGAAACCGTTCTTCCACCGTACACTATTAAAGAAATCAATGGCACGAAGATTGGATTTATCGGTGTAGTAACGAAGTCAGCAGCAGGAATGGTGATGCCTGAAGGAATTAAGGACATCCAGTTTACGGATGAAACCGCAGCCGTTAACAAAGCGGTAGCTGAATTAAAGCAGCAGGGAGTAAAAGCGATTGCTGTGCTTGCCCATATGGATGCTGAGCAAAGCGGTACTACGGTTACCGGACCGGCTGCTACTCTGGCAAACACGGTGGATGATGAAGTGGACGTTATTTTTGCCGCACATAACCACAAGATTGTTAACGGAACCGTCGATAATAAGCTCATTGTGCAGGCAGGGGAATACGGCAAAGCCTTTTCTGACGTGGACTTAGAAATCGATCCAGCGACAAAGGATATTGTAAAGAAATCCGCTGAGATTGTATATGTAAACCAGAAGGACACTGCACCGGACCCAACCGTTTCTAACATTTTGGAAAAATACAAGAACCGGGTCGCTCCGATTATTAATGAAGTGGTGGGAGAAGCCGCCTTTTCGCTTACTGGCGGTTACGGTGTGAAAGGCCCGGTTGGTGACAACGCACTTGGAAACTTGATTGCAGATGGAATGAAAGCGGCCATGAACAGTGATTTTGCCTTAATGAATGGCGGTGGCATTCGCCAGGGGCTTGACGCAGGTCCAATCACATGGGGTGATTTATTCAACATTCAGCCGTTCAATAATGTCCTAACGAAGCTTGAAATCAAGGGCGCAGATTTACGGACAATTCTTAACGCCCAGCTGTCCAAGCAATATGGCCCGGATTACAGCGTTGCAGGATTTAAATACACATACGATGAAGCTACACAGAAAGTAGTGAATATCTTCCTGCCTGATGGCTCTAAAATTGATGAGAATGCAACGTATACCGTTACAGTGAATAACTTTATGGCAACTTCTACAGGCGGCAAATACAAGCCGATCGGCCAGTTAGGTAAAAATCCGATTACCGGATCGGAAGATTTAGAAGCGACGGTTAATTTTGTAAAGAGCCTTAAAGGGCCGATTGCATACAAAGCTGAAGGCCGTATTAGCGATGGCAGTGATACTACCGCTCCAGTAACAACCGTTAATGTTACTGGTCAATCCGGAGCAGAGAATTATAATAATCACGATGTTACGTTAACCTTTGAAGCAAACGACGGAACAGGTACGGGTGTTGAGAGAACAGAGTATCGCATCGACGGTAGTGAATGGATTGCCGTAAACGGAGAGGTGAAAGTAACGGAAGAAGGGATCCATCCTATTGAATACCGTTCTACAGATAAAGCCGGAAATGTGGAAAACGCAAAAAAAATCGTAGTTGCAATTGATAAAACTTCACCTATCATTAAAGATGTCTCTCAATTAAAGCTGTTCCAAACTGATTCCTATAACGTAAATGTTGAGGCAGCGGATACGGGAAGCGGGATGAAAGAAGTTACCGTTACACTTGACGGAAAGCCAGTTAGCAGTCCGAGTGTTTTAGGTGCTTTGGAATTTTCACCTGGCGAACACACGATTTCCGTTGTGGCGATAGATAAAGCAGGCAACAAGAGTGAAAAGACATTTACGCTTTACGTTGTTATGGACGTGGCCCACCTTGATGAACTTGTTGCCTATGGGGTAGAGTCTAACTTTATTACAAATCACGGAATCGCTAACAGCCTGCTGGCTAAAGTGAAATCAGCTCAAAAGGACGAGGGAGATGCTAAAAAAGTTCTTAACAGCCTGAATGCTCTTAGAAATGAAATTAAAGCTCAGACAGGGAAGAAAATAACTGCTTCATTTGCTGGCAAGCTTCTCGAAGATATTTCTTTTGTAGAAAAAACATATACAACAAAATAAATATATCATTATTTACGGGGGGTACCTATGCAGGTATCCCCATTGTTTTATTTTGAGACATAAGCATTCTATCGCAGCCCATCTTTAAAATACACCTTAGAGTTTGTTTTTATTAAACGACAGCCTCAACACCTAGAATCTTCCCCGTTTTCCCGTCGCACCTTGGTTGATATTCTAAAAACAACTCCTCGCGCTCTAAAGCTTTACGCAAATCATTTTCTAACCTAAACATTTTGAAAGATTCAATATTCATGGATGGTGTATAAACCTGACATTTACTCTTTCCATATTCTTTTGCTTGATGCAAAGCGATTTCCGCATTTTTTTGCAATGTTTCAGTATCTGTACCATCAACGGGGTAAATACTGATTCCAATACTAGCCGTAACGTATAATTCATAGTCCCCTACCCAAAAAGGTTTTTCCATACTTCCTGTTATTCTTTGGGCAAATTCAACGGTAGTCTCTACTTTTTGAGAATTATGGAGCAATAGAGCGAATTTATCACCACCTACCCGAGCAATAAATCCGTTTTCTTCCATACTATCTTTAAGGCGCTCTGCAATTTTTGTTAATAAATAATCTCCAAAGGTAGGGCCCATTGTTTCATTTAAGTAATTAAAACGGTTAATATCAAGGTACATCACAGCGAAATTTTGGTTACCATCGGAAAATTCCGCTATTTTTTCCTCTAAAGTATTCTCAAATAATCTTCTATTAGGAAGAGCCGTTAATGGATCATGGTAGGCTAAATATTTATTCAAGTCTTCTGCCTGTTTTTTTTCTGTGATATCAACCATCATCCCTGTTCTAGCAGGCTTTCCATTATAGATTGTCAAATTCGTATGAATCTCTAAAATAACGATACTGTTATCACTTTTAACTATACGACATTCATAGTGCGTACTTGGGTTTTCAAATGTTAATGCTGATAGTTTACTTTTCACAAAAGAGCGATCTTCGGGAACAATGATCTCTAATAAGGATCTACCTTCTAAGGTATCGTATCCCCACATTTTATTTAAACTAGAGTTAGAATATACACATATATCATCCTGAATAATAAAAACCCCTATGCTGGACTCTTCCACTAGACTTCTGTACTTTCCTTCGGCTTCACGCAGGGCTAATTCTATTCTCCTTCTTTTTGTTATATCTTTAATAATCGCATATACACCCATAATTTGCTCATCAATCACAGTGGGAACGTTTGTTACACTCAAATCAATGGGATGTCCATTTTTATGGATCACAACTGTATAATAATGTTGTGGTTCTCCCTCCGCTGCTCTTCGAAAAAATTCACACGTCTCCATGATATGTTCATTTGATACAAGTGGCATAAATCGAGCAGGAAATTCTTCAGAAGTATATCCTATCATTTTCATGAAAGACGAATTGATATCGATAAAGTTCCCTTGTAAATCGAATAAAACTACCCCATCGGGATTTTGATGAAAAAGCGCTTTGTACTGCTGTTCGCTTTCTTTTACAGCTTTCCACATTTGGATTTGTTGGGTAATATCTTGTATTGTACCTATCATACGAACAGGTTTTTTATGACTATCGAATAATGCCTCGCCCTGTCCTCTTACAAAAGATTCCGTTCCATCGAGTCTAATAATGCGAAACTCAACATCGTATGGTATTCCATGCTCTATTGTTTTACGAACATGGCTTGAGTAATTCTCTCTATCATGGGGGTGTACAAAATCTAAAAACTTTTCGAATGACATAAAAAAGCCTGCCATTTTTTCCAAACCAAAAATGCGATACATTTGATCTGACCAATAGGCTCGGTCAGTAACAATGTCGTAGTCCCAATTGCCGAGTTTTGAAACGCGTTGGGCGTGAATGAGACTATCTAAGCTTTTGCGGGTTGACTCCGTGCTAGATATTTGGTGGATTGAATTACTAGATAGTATAGGTTTTTCGCTATTTTTTATTTTATTGTCCTCTTTGTTTTTATTTTGATCTGAATGTGACATAAAACTGAAAAAAGAATTTTTAAACATGGCTCTCTATCCCTACCTCCTAGTACTAATCACAGACGTTAAAGTGCCGTTTGCTACTATTTATCCCATACTCTCGCGAACAGGTAACCATGTTGAAAATAGTGAAAAATATGAAAGGCTATCCCGGATAGAATAGCCTTGTCTAGTTTCTATACTATAAGGCTTTTCGATAATCCGGCTATCATAGTTCATTCGGAACCTTAGACCCGCGACTTTGCGTCCTTACTTTTCAGTAAGTTTGCTATTGTCGAAGCATATATGTAGTGTTAATTTTCTAACAATTTACCATTATCTATTTTAATGTTCAATAATAATTTGATAAATAGTATTAATTTTCTCTTAAACTACGGAATTAAAGGGATAATCAAGAAAAAACCAATCATGTTACTTCATGCTTTCTATGGCTTGCTTAACAGGATAAAAATAATTGTGGGTGTTTTCCATACACATGATGAAGCGGTTCGTGCGATTCAATTTAGGGAGGATAAAAGAAAAGTATCGGCACTATTTATATCGGTCTATTCTACATTTTTTGTTGATTACCCGCTTTTCTAGCCTTAAAGTGATACATATTCCGGTCTGCAATTCTTACCAAATCATCTAATGTTTTTGCATCATTTGGATAAATGGCCGTTCCTATTGATACAGAAATATCCGCTTTTAAATGTCTCGAAAGTTTTTGTAAATCCTTTTCAATGTCGTGAATAACAATTTCTATACCTATCTTATCTGTACAAGGGACAATAATAAGAAATTCATCTCCACCCCATCTACTTACAATATCAATTTTTCTTACGCTGCTTAAAAGCGCATTTGAAATCTGTTGGAGCACTTCATCCCCTATTTCATGCCCGTAGGTATCGTTTATACATTTGAACTTATCAATATCGACAACAAATACAGTTAGCTTGTCTTTCATTCTATTAACCTTCGATTGGAGTTTAGAAAATGTTTTATAGATGAATCTTCTATTATAAGCCTTAGTTAAAACATCCCTATCAGAAAGAAATTTTGCTTGGTCATACTGTCTACCAAAAAACCATGCAAGACATAGCATAATGGGCAAACCAACTTTTTCAATGATTTCTACATGACCATCAACCATGTAATAATAAGCTATGTAACTTGAATTAATTACGAATACAAGTAAAAATACAACCACTCTTCCTGTGTATTTCATTATCCCACCATTTTCCAATTTGCTATATAATCAGATGTCATAATCAGTTGTTAAGCTAGCGTCTGATAAAATTCAAACTATAAACTAAAGCAGCTATGCTGGTTCAAACCCAAGGGAGCTGCTTTAGTTTATACATTTCGATTCCTTTTCTACTTTTGGTAGCTAAATACGGGATTGTGTACATGCCGGATTTATTTGTTCTATATTTTAAACTTTCCAATTCGCGTTTGTAATTCTTCTGCCATGTGGGATAAGGAAGATGCGGAAAGGCTAATTTCCTCCATTGATGCTAACTGCTCTTCTGAAGCTGCTGAGACGTTTTGTGTTCCCGTTGCAGCCTGCTTTGCTATTTCCGAGATAAGCTCAATCGAATGTACAACTTGCTCCGTTCCGGCTGCCATTTGGTGAACTGTAGATGAGACCTGTTCAATCTGACTTGCCACTTCACCTGTAGACGCTTGAATCTGTGCAAAAGAATCTCCTGCTATATGTACTACATCGATACCTTCTGCTACTTCTTTGGTGGCCACTTCCATCGATGAAACGGTTTTCTTTGTTTCCTCTTGGATCGCTGTAACGAGTTGTCCGATTTGTTGGGCAGATAAGGAGGATTGTTCCGCAAGCTTACGCACTTCATCGGCTACGACGGCAAATCCTTTTCCATGTTCTCCTGCTCTCGCTGCTTCAATCGCCGCATTTAAAGCTAATAAGTTGGTTTGCGATGCAATCTCTGTAATGACTCCCACGATTTGGTCGATTTCCTTCGAGCGCTCGCCTAATTCCTTAACCGTTTGGGCTAAGCCATTAACTGTATGGTGAATCGAATTCATTTGCTTTACTGCCGTCTGAAGAGCTTCTCCACCTTCTAAGGCTCTTTGTGAAGCATGATGAGCGATCAAAGAAACATCCTGCGCACTTGCAGCGACTTGTTGCATTCCCACAGACATTTCACTAATAGACTTCGAACTTTCATCCACACCTTCAACCTGGTTCTCTACACCTATGGCTACTTCCTGAATGGAAGAAGTGATTTGTTCTGAAGCCTTCCCCGTCTGTTGTGCACTTGCGCTTAACTGTTCTGCCGAAGCGGCCACCTGCTCAGCGTTTTCTCCCACCTGTTGAATTAATTCTCGAAGATTTGTTGCCATTTGATTAAAGGAAGAAGCTAATTGACCTATTTCGTCTCGACTTTTTACTTTAATTTCATCCCCCGTCAAATCACCAAATGCCATTTGCTCAGCGGTTTTACTTATTAGAATTATTGGTCTAGAAATCATACGGGAGATTATAAAAGCGACGGTGATGCCAACAGCGAAGGCCAACATACTCAAAATAATAACGAGGGTTCTGCCCGTGTTGAACAACTGAATCGATTGCTCAACTGCAGCATTGGCCCCTTGCACATTGATATTGATAAGCGTGTCGAAATGACTGCTTGCTTTCTCAAATAGAGGATGTGCTTCCTCGCGAAGTTTTTCTCCTGTTGTCAAATCATTTTGATTGGCTGCTTCAATGATAAGAGAAAGTTTTTGTAAATAAGCATCATAAGACTGGGAAAAAGCCTGGTAATTCTGTTTTTCTTCTGGGCTAGAAAGGAGGGACTTAAATCTCTTTCGCTCGTCCTCTACTTTTTTCAGAGCATCATGTAATTGGTTTTCAATTTCACCTTTTTTTGTGAAATCCGGTTCGACTATTAGGTTTAAAAGTATTTTTTCGATATCCGCGAAGTCACCATGCATAATACCAATCGTAGAGACACTCGGCATCCAATGATTTTTTACTTCGCTTGCTTTGTGTCCCATTCCATTCATTTTTAAAACAGCGATTATGCTAATGGTGGAAAGAAGAGCAAGAACAATAAAAAAACTACTGAGTAATTTTGTGCGAATGGTGAATCTCACTGTTAAAATCCCCCTCTTTGTTTTACCTTTATTACCCTCATACATAACAGTCTTTCTGAGAGTTCCCTCTCATCAAAAAAGCCTACCCTGAAAAAGGTAGACATAAACACCTAGTTAAAATGTCTCTCTCTTTTTCGGTAACCCGGCTATCATAGCTTACTAAAGCTTTAGATCCGCGGCTTTGCGTCCCTATTTTTCAATAGGTTTGCTCTTATCGAAAGAAATGTATGTTGAAGTTTTAAACTATGTACACTCTATTATAAATAGGGATTTATTACTAGTTGATTTATATAAAATTCGATATATTTTTACATTTATTTCATATTGAGTTTACAACATATAGGTCAATCGATACAAAAACAAGATCTTTATAAATATTAATTGTTGGCCATTTCATCGAAGGGAAAGTTTCAGTTTTTGCTCCTTTGTCAAAGTTCAGAATCATATTCCACCAATGAAACCTTGCATAATAAGATGAAGTAACCCTCCATATTTTTCATTTAATTCTTTTTTAAAAATTAATTATTAAATTTTTAACAAGTACACAATATGACAACAATAATTAATTGATAGGCTATCTTTAGTTACAGTTTAAAAGATTAAATAAATTTCTTTACAATAATAATTAGGAAAAAGGGTTGAGAGAATGCATTGGAATTAAAGCAGAAGGGATAGATGAACGTGGTTTATGGGCGTTTACTTTACTTCAATAAACATTCGATTATTCCACAACAAAAGAATCATGAGCAATTTATGTGGCCAGGTGAAATCATTACTTATACAATTTCTGAAAAAGAATTAGCTAAATATCGGAACCTTCCACCAGTGACCGGTAAAAAACCGTTTTCCCTTCCTCACCGTAAAAAATAATGATTACCATTCACCATGCTAATTAGAAAGAGCCATTCGGCAATCATTTTTGTTAACGCTTTGGACAAATCGATTTCGTTAGGACTTGAATAACTTCAACATTGAATTTTACCAAATCCATTACACCATCGCTCCGTTAGTATTGCGGGGACAGTCTTAACACTCTCTTAACAGTAGCAAAACACAGAAACAACGCTTTCGTTGTATCATGAAACTTGTCCCGGATGACTCTATAAAGGCGAACCCATTTTCTTTATCTGTTTAGGCCCTGATAAGGAGGGCTTTTTTTTTTGAATCAAATTAAAGCAAGAAGGAAATACAAATGAAGCATACATACTCTCTAGAATTTAAGAGTGAAGTCATTAAAGAAGCCCTCGCTACAAGGCCTTTTTCTTTGGTAGCGAGAAAGTATAAAGTAAACGCCATGACGATTTCACGCTGGGTACGTGAATATGAAAAAGGAAATTTTAACCTTCAAAACATAACAAAGGGATAAACAGTCAGCATCAATACTGAAGGCAAAAACTGATTAATCTTCTCATTTATTAAGTTTTAGGTTATGTAAATGTATTACCCAAATGGAATAGCATATTTCATACTCTTATCCCCATTTATCACCCTTGCCATTAACGCCACCATTTCATTCCATTCTTCTTCAACCATTGGGAACTGATACATAATACCTTCCGAGGAGTAAAGGATTACCTTAAAATCATTATCCTCACCAGTTTTGATGTTAACTTTACTGAACTCGGTATGAGAAACTTTCTTTTTACCTTTTATCTTAGTTTGTTGCCTCGAAGTAATTAAGTGACGACGTTCATTGGCTAAAAAACGCCTTATCTCGTTTAATGAATAGAGGCCACACAAGCAGAGAGCAATATCATCTCGATAATAAGAAATTCTCATTCCATTTGTTATTTCATCATCGATACTAAGAAACCCACACCCATTTGAGATTTGAAGAATATTACCTTCATTACTCACTTACACAAAATTATTGACACTACCTCTATAATCAGTTTGGATTTGCTTGCTATGCATTTTTAAGTTAATACATACTCAATGCAAGGTTGCGTTCAGGAATTTCCGGAGCGCACCATTTCGCGCCTTCTATTTATAAGAATAAATGGGTACGACAAACAGTACCCCTTCTACCTCTTCAAGTTGAGCTGGTCTGTTTTTTAGCAAAGGATCTGTTATCGTTTATTGTTGATTTTTGACCAAAAGAAAAACCGCCCATGATAGGAGCGGTTAATTGAACTATCGATTCCCGTCGTAATAAATATCATTAATTTGTAATACGATTCTTTTATATATTGCCTTCTCAATCCAATCCATCTCTCCGGGTATAAAGACCAGGGATATTTTACGTTCTCCAGGACCCAGTCTCCCTATGATAAGTAAATCAAAAGTTACAAACTGTTTGATGATTAGTGAAACAAAGCTCAATAACGTGTATGTCTAATTTACTAATTTTCCCTCGGTTATATAATTTTAATAATTCCACAGTCTTAGATTTACAATTTATCATTACAGTTAAATTGTATGAACGGAATAGAAGTATTACAAAAAATACGATGAATGGGATGTGGAGAAAAGCGATGAAAAGGGATGGACAAGCACCTGAAAAGGAAAATCAACTGCTCGAGAGTATCTTTACTAAAGAGTTTGATCGACGCTCTTTTTTGGAAAAGACAACTAAAATTGCCGGAGCCGCTTTCGGTTTATCATTAATTAACTCCCTTGCCAATACTCCTGTTAAGGCAGAGCCTAGTGCCCCTGTTCCTTTGTCTTCCAATCAAAAGAAGCTGCATACGATTCACTTCAACTCCACCGAAGAATTAGCGAGGTACACGCGGTTGAGTTCGTTGCAAGCGACCCAGCCACTGGTGATGGCTCACCGTGCGGGATACTCTCCTCAGGGTATCTGGCCCGAATCTGCCCTGGAATCGGCACAGCATGTTCTTGAAACGGGGCCAGCGTTTGTTGAAATCGATCTACGGACGACTTCGGACGGCGAAATCATAATGTCCCATGATGACACGCTGGATCGTGGTACGACCGGATCAGGAAAGGTCGCCGAGACCAGTTACCTGGAGATTTCCAAACTGTACCAGCGAGATTTTGTCGGCAACCGTACCGAGTTTAAGGTACGTACTTTCGATGAGTTCCTGGAGTGGAGTCGTATTGGTGCTCTACTATGGCTGGACGTCAAGGATGCCGACCCTGCGAAGGTAGTGGCGAAGATACGGAAACACCGAGCTGAAGCCCGGGTTATTGTCAGTGCCTACGGAGTGGAGAAAGTCCGGGCGTTCCAAAAGTTAGCACCGGATCTGGTGTATTTCATCCCGCGTATACCTGCCCTAGGGTTGCCTACAACGAAGTCTATCCTGAAGAACGTATCCGATCCAAACCGTGTAATCGGAATGGCCGGTTGGTACGTCCCCAATATTGATGAGGCCATGGAGATGCGCCACCACGACATTCCAGGCTTGCTGGAACTTAGTCCGTTAGATCATGGGCTAACGCCTGATACGTTGGATCCCCAGCTCTACAAGACTGCAGTCGCCGAGGGCTTCCCAATGTTTAACACCGACCATTACGCAAAGGTCCTCAATATCCTCGGGATTACAGACTGGGCCAGTAAATCCCCACGCAGACAACCTCGCCCTGAATCTGAGGCTAAGGATAATCGAGTGGGTGACGGGAAACAGGACTGAGCAGCTGCCATTAATCTCGGACGGCATGCGAGTTATTGCCAGCTATCTACTGTAGATATTACAGAATTTAAAGAAAGGAAGTAAATCGTTATGTTATCAAGTATAGGGGTTCCCGGATTGATTCTCATTTTAATCATTGCACTTGTTATTTTTGGGCCAAGCAAACTGCCGGAGGTCGGCCGCGCGTTTGGTCGTACGCTGACAGAATTCAAATCAGCTGCGAAGGACTTAACAAAAGATGACGATGAGGAAGAGAAAAAAGATAAGAGTGTCGAGGCGAAAATAACACCTGTACTAATCAGCAATACGGAAGAGAAAATTCAGCATGTAAAGTAGCTAGAAGAAGATGGGCAGTGCGCATTATGCACGGCCCTTTTCTTTCATTGGAAAGGAGAAAAATGATGGAACAGATGAATGTCTTGGAGCATCTATCTGATTTACGCAAGCGTATTATTATTACTTTAGGCTTTTTTATGATCAGCCTTATTGTTTGTTTTTTATATGTGGATCATATTTATCATTTCCTAGCAATTCGTTCGGGGGAGAAGCTGGCGATTCTGGGACCTACGGATATTCTAGCGATTTATATGAAACTATCAGGTGTGGGGGCGATTGCACTCACGATTCCCGTCGCAGCTTATCAAGTTTGGCGATTCGTTGTACCTGCCCTAACATCGCATGAGCGCCGCGTCACCATGATGTACATCCCTATCCTTTTCTTATTGTTCATCGCGGGAATCAGTTTTTCTTATTTTGTGCTGTTTCCCATGATGTACACATTTGTGCTCGGACTTTCTCAGGGGAATTTTAACCTGGTGATTACGGCGAACGACTATTTTAGTTTTATGATCCGGCTTACAGTGCCTTTTGGTATTTTGTTCGAACTTCCGCTGATTGTGTTGTTTTTAACTCACCTGGGCATTTTAAATCCGCATCGTCTCGCCAAAATACGTAAACCGGCCTATTTTGTTCTCTGTGTCATCTCTATTGTCATTACACCACCAGACTTCGTATCTGACATCGTGGTTATAATCCCTCTAATTTTCCTGTATGAAATCAGCGTGGGTTTATCCAAAATTATCTATCGTAAACGTAAGGTTGAAGAATCGGATTCCTCCCTGTTGGCTTAAACGAAAGTCAATTTATTGATTAATGTTTTTATCGATCAGCATGATTTTGATATGGCTATGAAAGGCTTACTCCATATAGTACATATGCAGCAAGAAATTATGGAAGAAATTAAAAGAGATGTCGATAAAAGATGAACATCAGTGAAGCAATATAAAATTTTCGTATAACATAAAAAAAGCCACCACGCATTATTGCGGAGCAGCTTTAAATCAACTTAACGGTTTCTTAACGGTAACAAAACGCAGGGATAACGTTTTAGCTGTAACATAATACATGCCAAGAGTAATTCACTCTTAACCTCTTTTCGACGATATTGTTTTCATTGTCTTTACGGCCATAGATAAGGGTGGCCACCTCTTTTTACTAAAATTAACTAGATGATTTCGAAACCTCTTCCGTTCTATTGCGTATCTAGGTGCCCCAAAGATACTTCACACTCATTTGTTCCTCGAAGGGTAATCAGCTCGTCACTGGTTACTCTTTTTCATTTTTGAATGGATTTTAGAGATAAGGGGTTTTTACATAAAAGAAAGCCGTTTCTCCATAGGAGTTCAATAAAAGTAGGTCTTAGAAAATGTTTCTACTTCATCGATTTTGATTCGATTTTCCAAATAATAGAGAAATAAAAAATACAGCCAGCATTTTTTCTGACTGTATTTTTGTAGCAATATTAATAGCTCGTCTACTTTACGAATATCCTAAATTTTAAGCAAACCTGACGTGTGCAGTAGCACTAAAACAACCAGGATAGGCGCTACATAACGCAGCATAAACAACCATACACGGAACCAACCTGCCTTCAGGCCAGCCGCATCCGCTGCTGTTTTCCAAAAATACCCTGCAAAAATAGTCGTAATCAAACCACCAAGCGGTAGCAGAATATTAGAAGCAATGAAATCCATCCAGTCAAAAAAGGCTTTTCCGCCGAACGTTAATCCTGGTATCATACCCAGGGACAATGTAGAGGGAAGACCCAATATAAAGCAGAGAAATGAAAGGATGAGGACGGACTTAAACCGGCTCCAGCCCCAGCGCTCCATCGTATACGATATTGGCACTTCCAAAAGCGACACAGCCGATGTTAACGCAGCGATGGCGAGCAATACAAAAAATAAACCACCAAATAATGTACCAAAAGGCATAGCAGAAAAGGCTGCCGGTAATGCGATAAATACGAGTGAGGGGCCTTGAGCGGGGTCTATTCCGAAAGAAAATGTGGTTGGAAAGATAATAAGACCTGCGATTAGAGCATAAATCAAATCTCCTGCCCCGATGGCCAGTGTAGCTGACCCCAATGACTGCCGCTTATCTACATAAGCACCATATGTGATTAATATGCCCATACCAAGGGAAAGCGAAAAGAAGGCATGTCCCAATGCAACCAGTGCGGACTCTGCGGTCAGCTTGGTGAAATCAGGATTAAGAAAGAAGGATACGCCTGCACCCGCACCCGGCAGTGTTATTGCCCGAACCATTAATACGATTAACAAAACAACAAGGCCAGGAATTAAAATTTTATTGAATTTCTCAATGCCTCCGGAAATGCCGCGGGCAACAATCCATCCCGTAATAACGACAGCAACAATCTGCCACAGGATTGGCATATATCCAGCGGTGAATCCTGTAAATTGTCCGGAAAAGTCAGCGTTACTAAACAGCTTGCCACTGAATGCTAATACAGCATAATGTAACGTCCATCCCGCCACAATCACGTAGAAGGACAAAATCATAAAGGGCGCAATAACCTGCAGCAAGCCTAACCGGCCCCACACCTGATGCCCTCCTGCTTTAATGAAAGAAGTTGCTGCGCTTCCCCGTCCGGCACGGCCGATAGCAAGTTCAGCCATAAGTACAGGCAAGCCTATCGCAATCAAGCAGACAATAAACAGCAGAAAAAACGCTGCCCCGCCATATTGACCCGTAATGTATGGAAACTTCCACATATTCCCGAGACCGACAGCACTCCCAATCGCCGATAGTATAAAACCGGAAGAAGAAAATCGCTCACTCTTTCCGTACGTATGACCTTTCTCTTGATGTAAATTCATGATAGCCTCCAAACTTAATTATAATGCGAATAACACAAGTCGCCTTCAAGTGTAATTCAATAGACATTCTACATTGTAAAACAAAATAAAACAAAAAACGACTAATAATTCGATTATTCGACAATCTTTTACAAAAAACAAGACGCAAGTATTGCAAAAAATAAAAAAATGTTATTCCTTGTTATTACGCTATCGATTCCCTTCCACCCATGCAGCTGAGCTGCACCACAGAGAATGAAAATTGAGGTTCAGTGACGATACTGGTACTATGGCTGGCGAAGAAGGTCGATGAACTATGGTGCCTTAGAGCCCAATCGTTAGTCTGACTGCAACGACCACGGTGCATCACAGACTGTCGCACCCTATATAGGTAGCACTCATGGGAGTGCAGTAAATGAAATACGACTGCCGAAAAAGCCGTATTATACTATCGTTTCCTGTTAATTAAGTGGTATAATTATCCATAAATCTAAATAAAGTGAGGCGGTAATAATAATGGAAACAGGTAATAAAGTAACAATATCGGTAGAAACGACAGTTCATGCACCAGTTGAAAAAGTGTGGGAATATTGGACAGAACCACAGCATATTACGAAATGGAGTTTTGCTTCTGATGACTGGCATGCACCTAATGCCGAAAATGACTTAAGGATTGGCGGAGAATTTCTTACAAGAATGGAAGCAAAGGATGGAAGCTTTGGATTTGATTTTGGTGGAGTTTATGATGAAATTAGAATAAACGAACTTATTTCTTACACTCTTGGAGATGGAAGAAAAGTTACGGTCACTTTTATTAGTCAAGAAAACCACACTAAGGTAATTGAAGCTTTTGAAGCGGAAGGAACCCATTCCGTTGAGCAACAAAAAGCAGGCTGGCAGGCGTTTCTAGACAATTTTAAAAAATATAGTGAAATTTCTAAATAATATTAGCATAAAAAACCCTTCGTTGATTTTACCGTTTTTTCTTATTCAACTATCGGGCAGAATAGCTTAACAATAATTGCGATTCGGCAACAAACAACATACGTCAATAAATGTTTATCGACATCCTGGTACAATATGTAGTAGGTAAAGCAAAAAGGAGCAGCTTGCCAGAGGCAACTGTCCTTTTTATAAAACTAAGTGAATAGCAGTAATACACTCCTTCTAACAACTAATTTATGAATTGAATTCCATGTATAGTGACTGCACGTCTTTTAGTACCTTTCGTCCATACTCAGAAAAATGTAATTCCTTTGCTTTACTTTTAACCAAAAAATCTCCTGTGTCCATAGAGACAAAGCGAGTTTCGAGCTCGCGTAAGGGCCTACTAATTTTTTGAAAGTGGTCGGGCGCTCCAACGTGTCCGGATTGAAATTCTTAATAACATTTGCCGCTTTCGAAGAGGTATTAACCACCATCTTCATGCTACCCTCGAGTATAAGCGGCTTCAACTCCATTAAAATTATATAAGGGACAACCGTCATTAGTTCATAATGCATTTCACGACCTTGCTTGGACGTAATTAGTTCGGGCAGGCTATTGCCAGCATTATTAAATAACACGTCGATCTTCTCTTCTTTTCCCTTAATTTGTTTTAGGCTTGTCTTTAAACTCGCATAGTCAGTAAGATCTGCTTTATATACTCTAAGTTTTCCTTTTGAAATACTCTTGGAAATCAGGGGTTCATCTGTAAAATCAGAACGAATTAAGGCGATAACATCAAATTCATCTGTAAGCAATTGCGGGTAAGTTCTAGACCAATGCCATTGTTGGCCCCCGTCACAAGTGCGACCCTCTGCTGTTTATTGTCATTCATTGAGATCCTCCTTATAATTTCTTAAATGAAGTGTATAACTTTGAGTCAACTCAAAGTCAACTCTCAATTGGAGGAATTGTTATGAGTAATACTACAGTAACGAATAAATATACGATAAAAGAAGCGTCTGAGCAAACGGGTTTACCAGAAGAAACGATTTGATATTATGAAAGAATTAATCTGCTGCCGCAAGCAAAACGGAGAGAGAATTCTCATCGTTATATTGAGATGACCGTGGTGGAGGAGACGTTAGAATTCTGCGTCTTGGGAGAGCCACCGGCGCTGCAGGCAGGAGATCAGAACATCCATCGGGCGCGGGCGTGGCGACGAAGGTAAAAATACCATAAATTGAACTGCAACCATTCCTGAATGTTTATCGTCTATAGAGGGTAACTAACGCTTAACCTCTAGATGGGCGATTGACTAACACGAGAAAGGGATGTTGTAAATTGAAAAAGAATAAAGGGAAAAGAGATCTGCTTGCGATTACACTTGCAGCTACTCTTTTGGTGGCCCCTGTGGCGCAATCATTACCTGCTGGGCATGCATCTGCGGCAACTGCCAGCTCAAAGTTTAAGATCACCGCAACACCGTTTAGCATAGAAGGATCTCGGACGAGCATTGCTACGATCAATAAGGATAACACAACGTACATCGCGTTGCGTAGCCTTAACAATTACTTAGGCCTTAGCACAAATTACGAGAAGGCGACCCAGGTGGTTAAGATTGAGGGCCGAGGCCGCGTGCTGCAGATCAACCTTCAGAATAACGCAATCACACTCAACGGACAGCTTATCTTATTCGGACCTAAGCCGATCGGTCAAGACAATACTACTTACTTGCCGCTTCGCTTCCTGTTAGAGCGGATGGGTTATGATGTTTCCTACGAGCAAGCCAGGAAGTTAATTGAAATTCATGCCATTCAAGAGAACAAGCTGAAGATTCAGTCGCAAGTAATCGGAGCGGATGGCGACGGCAAGTCATTACTTGTGTATTATCCGGTTATCTCGGGCTATGAGAATGTTGCGGTTCAGCAGAAAATAAATGCATTTCTGAAGGCGGAAGCCGACAGGAATGTTGCGGCTGGCTCGAAGCAAATGCAGCAGGCTGTGGCAGAAAACAACAAAATCCTGGCCGATAACCCGAAAGCCACGGTTCGACAGCCGAGCTTCGATGGCCATTACACGGTAACTTACAACGAAAAGGGGCGACTGAGCCTTTTCGTGGATTATTACATCTACACAGGGGGAGCGCATGGAGTTACTGCACGCGTACCTTACACTTTCGATCTAGCAACAGGTAATGTGCTTTCGTTGAAAGAGGTCGCAGATGGCAATGCGAATTACGTATCGATTATTAACAGTAAGATTAAAGCTCAGATTAAGAGTCGCAAAATGTTATTGCTTAACCCTTTCCAGACTATAGAGGCGGATCGCGATTATTTCCTTAACCGCACTGGGGTTGTTATTTACTTCACAAACTATGAGTACACTTCCTTTGCGGAAGGGATGCCTGAGTTTGTTATTCCGTATACGGACTTCCGATAATAGGCTCTTTATGAGTTTTGGCGATGCCAGGCATTTGGGTGAGACACTGACCTTGCCTTTGGTCAGTGTGTTTTTTTTAATATTGTGTGCAGTACTGCTGCTCAAAGAGAAAAGAAAAAGATTACCAAGAGCGCGCCATCACGTATATAAAATGGAGCAGAATCGAGTAGGAGGGGGCGGCTAACCCCCGACTCTCACACGACCGTACATGCGGGTCCGCATACGGCGGTTCTTAAAGGTTACCAAAGTTCCCAATACCGATTTAGCAAGCTCTTTAGCCCTCAATAGGAAGTGTTGAGGGCGTTATTCATATTTCGGGACATCTCCCAAGCACCACGCCGCGAGTTGCCCATTTTAAAGGCAGCCCATAAGGGTACAGCCCAGCGCATGGAATCGGGTTTTAACGCGTTTCCATTGCTTCCACAAACACATGCGGAGTCTTCTCCGAATCCACTTATCAAAGTTGTCGCAGTGTGCTTTAGCAGATGCAATGTGGAAGTAGCTGGCCTTAATGTAACGATTCATTTTCTTGACTCGGTTGTCCATCGACATGGATTTGGTTCGGGAAGTTAATTCCCTCACAATCCTAGCAACTTTCGATTCCAAGGTCTATCCACTCCGCTGACTCGAGATATCGATGTGGCTTTTACTTTTTAGGATGCTCTTGTAGGCAGATGATGATGAAGGCGCGATACAACTTCTTGTCTTTTATCGATATATGTTCTTGTCCTCCGACAATAAATGTTCGATGGTAATACCCATGATGGATTGTCATATCACATGTGTCAGCATCGAATTGAACTCTATCGGGAAACACTAGTTTAATTCAGTCAGATTAAAACCTTCCTTTAGAAGCAAACTAGAACTAATAGCTCTAATGGGAGGTTTTGTTATGATTTTAAGCGAGTTGTGGCGTTTATATGAAGCCGATAAACGAATCCAGGGGTTTAGTTCGAATACATTGAAGGCCTACGATTTGCAGCTTAAGATGCTGGTAACAGAACTTGGTGACTTGGATATTTCAGAGGTAACTCTAAATATGCTGAAGGAATACTTAGCCAAGCATTCCGATCGGTTGAAGCCAAGTAGCTTAGGACATCGAATTCGTTTTATTCGTTCCCTTTTCCGATTCGCCTATGAAGAAACGTATTTAACCTCCAATCCCTCTCTAAAATTACGTGAACCGAAAATGGATAAGCGTATTCCTAAGTTTTTGATGGAGGAAGATGTCATTCATTTAAAGATCTCTTGTCAGTCTCTAAGGGAAAGAGCTCTTCTAGAGTTTCTCTACAGCACAGGCTGCCGAATTGGTGAGGTGGAGAAGATAAACATCGAGGATCTGAACTGGGAGAACTGCTCTGCTATTGTGAATGGCAAGGGCTCAAAGCAGAGAGAGGTTTACTTCACGACCGAGCGAACGCCGGCGAGAACTTTATCGTCGGTTCTTTTAGCATTCTGTGTACTGTTGAGTAGCGGATTAAATACTGCCGTTACTGAACTAAAGGGCAGGATTGTAGAATAAGCTATCTTCAATTGTCCTTAAAGGTGGCTATGGATATACAGACATTTGTAAATTTTTTGCGGCACCTTTAAAGGTATCAAATAAGGAGTTATAGAGGTATCTGCAAACGTCTACCTTTAAAAATTTAAAAAGAAGTTGCCGTAACCATTAAGAAAAAGCCACCCATAATGGCGGCTGAGAAATTTTTATATTTAGACATCATATTGACTTTTAAATTCGAAAATCTCATCAACAGCTTGGTGATACCCACCCGATTTTTGAAAGGATTCTCTAATATTTGCAACAGCTTTACGGAAAGATGGGTGGTTTAACACATAATCTACGGCTTTACGTAGTTGATTTGCAGTCAAGCTTTGCATTTGTAATTTAATACCGGCTCCGATATTGGCAACTTGCCCGGCAATTATCGGCTGATCCGCGCTTTGCGGGATTACAATTAGCGGAACCCCGTAATAGAGACCTTCATTGGTACTGTTCATTCCACCATGGGTGATAAATAATTTAGTGTATTTCAGCACCTCAGTTTGTGGAACGTAATTTTTTACAATGAAGTTTTTAGGAATCTCCCCTAAATCTGATATTTGAGCTTTTTCCCCAATAGACATGACAACAGTATGATCAGTGTTCTCTAATGCCCTAAAACAAAGCTTATAGAAATCAATTGCTTGGTTAAAGACAGTACCCAGTGAAATGTAAATTGGGCTTTTTCCCTTGATTGCAGTAAGGTCGAAGTTTTCTTGAGTTAGTCGTGAAGCGATGGATGGACCTACAAATTTGTAAGTTTGGTCGAATGCTTCTCCAAAAGGTTGAAACTCCCTAGTTGTATAAACGATTGTAAGTGATGCAGGATTACAAAAAACTTCGTAAGGAGAATGGATCTCCACATCATATTTTTCCTTCACCATTACCGTCAGCCTTTGAAATTCATCATATATAGGTTTAACTATTTCTGTAGGAATTTTTATAGAAAGCTGTTCCAACATTTTATCGAACGATTCTTTTGTCTGCGCAAAAGAAGTGCAGGAGTTGATTGCGGGAAGCTTAAGGATTTGAGAAAGTAAACGTCCACAACCAAACATGGAATCATGGATGATGTAATCAAAATGCTCTCCTTTGATCTGTTCAAGAACGCTTGGTATGACGATATCTGCCGTAAGTAAAAGACCGTTGATTCTTTCGAGTAAATAATTTCTTCCACCTGAGATAAAGGCATTTATAAATTTTTGACCGTCAAGTGTTCGTACAGTAGCTCCTGTCTTCTCAATACGCTCTCGAAAAGCTTCTATCGTAAAGTACACTACCTCTTCTCCACGCGAAATAAGCTCTTGCACAACTCCGATAGTTGGATTGATATGCCCTTCTGATCCACCATTAATAAATAAAACACGTGCCATTTCTCCCACCCCTTAGGTGAATTGTTCTTTAAATTGTGTAAGAGTAAGGGTCACTGTCCCATACCATTGCTCAACTCAAATAATGGTATTAATTTTATCATAGTACAATACTTGAAAATCTAGGAAGTAAAAATAAAGAGGAAAAGGAAAACGAATACCAGAATACATCACTTAAAGTTGCTCCTCTCTTAGAAACAGCTTTTAGGGGAAATGGCTAATCATTATAGTCTATTTAACTTTCGGAAGGTTTTTTTATGCTGACAATATTAAAGTTTAGAGACTATACTCTAAGAAGTATAAAATAATGCCTTACCAGACTATAAACGGCGAACCGTATTCGCAAAATAAAACAGAGTATTGCATTAAACTGCCCGATCGTGCGGTAAATAAAACAAGGCTACTTCAGCAGCCTTGTTGAACAATCGATTCCCGTCGCTTAATAAGTTTTTTAATCTATTGAACGAATTTACCTAAACAGTTATATATCCTTCTAAATAAGCTACAGCTTCTCCAGACATTTTTACCGTTTCACCTAAATCAGTACAATATAGCTTTCCGCCTCTTTCTGATAATTGCAATGCGACAAATTCATTTTTATTCAATTTACTCTTCCAATATGGAACTAACGTACAATGAGCAGAACCAGTAACTGGGTCTTCATCTACTCCTGCCTTTGGTGCAAAGAATCTTGATACGAAATCTACTTCTTTTCCTTTAGCTGTTACTATTACACCAAAACCATCTAGTTTTTTCAGTTCATCCATATTTAATTCAAGACTCAAAATATCCTGCTCTGTATCAAATACTGCCATATAGTCTCTTGACTTATAGACCTCTATAGGTATTTTACCTAAACCTTTAATAAGTGCCTCTGGAGTATCGCATTTTTCTCCTTCTCTAGAAGGAAAAACTAACGTAAATAGACCGTCATCCTTAGATACTTCTAAAAGTCCACTTTTTGTATTAAACTTTATATTCTTTAAACTTTTATCTAAATAAGTACATATTACATAAGCAGATGCTAATGTTGCATGTCCACATAAGTCTATTTCCCCTTTTGGGGTGAACCATCTCAACTCATATCCATTGTCCTTTTTTACAAAAAAGGCTGTTTCAGATAAATTATTTTCTGCTGCAATCTTTTGCATTAAATCATCTTTTATCCATTTATTTAATGGACATACTGCCGCCGGATTCCCTTTAAATCCTTTCTCTAATTCTTCATTCGTTTCGGGCGCACAAATGGATAGACGGACGGCCTTTTCAGGAATACTATTCCCTACTGTAAATCGTTCGGCGGCATATACTTGAACACCATGCCCTTTATCAATCTATCTAGTTCAGTTGGTCATTTTACCGAATCATACAACTTTATTGATTGGTTGTATAACCGAATTAAATTTTAATGCATACAAACATTTGTTCTTGTTAATTAATTAACATTAGAATGTAAGGAAAGGAGAATAGTGATGACGGCAAAGAAATTCGCCACCGTAAAACAATTACAGCAACTAATAAAAGGGAGGCGGAAAAAGAATTAGCTAAATTTGTAGCTGAAGTTAATACAGGAAGCTATATCGAGCCCTCTAAAGTCACTTTAGCCGAGTTCAGTTCCAAATGGATGAAGCTTTATGCCCAAAAAGAGCTATCACCTACGACCCTCCAGGGATACGAAGGGATGCTGAATTTACGCATTCTTCCTGCGTTAAGACATAAATGACTGTAATAAAGCGTGCTGCTCATTCGGATGGATCAATGATTTTAAAAAGATACGGCCATGCTATCCCAGCTAAAGAAAGTGAAGCATCTGATAAAATTGGCAGTATCGTCTTCAAAAACAAGGAGGTAAAACAGCCTTATAATAAAGAAGGATAAGGTTTGATTAAGTTACGTAAGGAATTGCCCTGCCACGTCCGTACCCAATTCCGTACCCAAAAATTGAGTTTAGCCGGGAAATAAAAAAATCAAGGATTATGGAAGTCCTTGATTTACCTGGCTTTATGTATGGCGGCCCCGAGAGGAGTCGAACCTCCGACGCACGGTTTAGGAAACCGACGCTCTATCCGCTGAGCTACGGAGCCACAAATGCTACATACATCATTATAAACACTTTCACGCCTTTTTTCAAATCTCCGCTTCGCTTTTCGTCATACACTTTCTTCCACCACAACTTCCACCCTTAATTCCCACAAAAGCATTCATTAAACAAATCTAAACATTAGGTTTACAAAATATTAACATCCTTGTATTACTATTAATCTGTATTTATCATACCGACATAGTAGAAAAAACTTTATGAACGGGAAGAGGGATTAATTTAATGAAGAAGAAAAACTTCAGAAAAAAAGGCATCATCGTTTCTATTCTAAGCATGGCACTAGCAGTACCCGCTGTGGCCCCTGCACTTGCAGCTCCCCAGAAAGAAGTAACCGTAAAATCCGTTGAATTTGTTGGCATGAACGCACCGGCAACGGCTCAGGACATGGCACGTGCGTATACGACTGCCCAGGCAAAAGTAACATACAGCAACAATACAACAAAACTATTCCCACTTTCCTATAAAAAGCTGTTTAAAACAACCGACAAAATTAATGGAACACCGGCCGGGCTCGCCGTTGACGTCAACGGAAAACCGATTATGGATAACAGTGTGCCAGGAACCCCGGTTCCTTTTGTTTCCGATGCACCGGATTCCAACAGCTTACTGAAAGTCGATGGCGCACGTCCGACAGGAAAAGGGGGAAATCCTCTTTCTCTCATCACCCATTACGAATATATTACAAGCGATAATTCCGGTAAATCCGCATACGGGCTTGTTCCTGCTTCCATGAGCTTAAGCACGATTAATCAGGACAAGAAGACCGGAGATTTATCCGTAACCGATTTGAAAAAAGTCGATTATTCTGGCGTAGGTGGACTGTGGATTCCTTGTAATGGTTCGCTCTCTCCTTGGAATACTCATCTTAGCAGTGAAGAATACGAGCCGGATGCACGCGCTTTTGAAGCCGATCCATCACAAACGTATGTCTCCAGCTTTACCAAGAACTACTTCCAGGATGCAAACAAGCAGGGTAACCCGTATGCCTACGGTTTTATCCCTGAAGTGACTGTCAACCGTGATAATTCCACAAAAGTAGTGAAGCACTACTCCATGGGACGCTTCTCACACGAATTATCGAAAGTAATGCCGGATAAGAAAACAGTCTTCTTTGGGGATGACGGCGGCAATACCATGCTGTTTATGTATGTTGCAGACAAGCCTTCTGATTTATCTGCCGGTACTCTTTATGCTGCCAAGTGGGTGCAGACAAGCGACCAGAACGGAGGAGCAGCAAACCTCCAATGGATTAAACTTGGCCATGGAGTGGACAAGGAAATAAAATCATACATTGATAAAGGTATCAAATTTAGCGATATTTTCGAAACTGCCGATAAAGAAACTCCAGGGTTCACTAAAATCAAGACTTATGCAAACTCGAAAGTGGAATGGTTAAAAGTAAAGCCAGGCATGGAGAAAGCCGCTGCTTTCCTTGAATCCCGCCGCTACGGTGCGATCATCGGGGCAACTTCTGAGTTTAACAAGATGGAAGGCGTTACACTTAACGCAAAAGACAACAAAGTGTACATCGCCATGTCCTATATGGAAAAAGGAATGGAGAAAGATGCAAAGGGAGAAGCACAGGACGATATCCAGCTTCCTAAAATCACTTCCGGTGTAACATACGAATTATCGCTGCAGCCTGGGCAAAAGGATAAGAACAACGCCGCTATTAACAGCAATTATGTTGCTTCTACAATGAAAAGCCTTGTAGTTGGACAAGATTTAGCTACTCCAGATGCAAAAGGAAACACAGCTGCCGTGGATAAGGTTGCTAACCCGGACAACCTGTCATTCTCTGAAGAAACAAGAACACTCTTCATCGGGGAAGACAGCGGAATGCATACAAATAACTACCTGTGGGCTTATAACGTAGACACGAAGAAGTTATCGCGCATTCTTTCCCTTCCAGCAGGCGCTGAATCAACCGGACTTCAAGCAGTTAATAATTTGAACGGCTTTAGCTACGTGATGAGCAACCTGCAGCATCCAGGTGATGAACTGGCAGCTAAGAAAATGCCGGATGACTTAAAAGCAGAAATCGAGAAATATATTAATCAGAATTTCGATAACAAGCGCTCAGGAATGGTTGGTTATCTAAGCGGGCTTCCTTCTTTCGCGAAAGCGTCTAATAACCAACAGCAAGGCCAGCACGGTCAACAGGGCCAGCATGGTCAAAGAAAATAGTGTAACAGAAAGAGCATAAAAATCGAAAATAAACGAAAAGAGGCCAATCATTGGATTGCGCCTCTTTTTTATGGGCGGGAACCCAGGAAAAGGTTAGCGCTGTTCATTAATAAAAATCCCGTTATATTGCATCATAAGTATGATCTTAATAATTAACTCGCATGGTAAAATAAGGACATGCTTTATGTACATTGCGAGATGGAAGGAAGAACATCACATGAAGAAAATACTGACACTGGGACTTATTTTTTTGTTTTTACTGGGCAACCCGTCCATTCTGCTGGCAGAAGAAACTCCCAAGCCTGAACCAGCCTCTCCAGTCGAAACAGGCCCTTCGCCTGAGCCAATTGTTCCGGCAGAAACAAACCCTCCGTCTGGGCCAGCCTCTCCGGCGGAAGCATCCCCTCCCCCTAAGGTAACCACTCCGATAGAAAGCACCCGAACAGACCCGGTAGCCAATGGAAAAATGGATACAAAATCAACCTACCTGGCCAATGGGGATATATACTGGATGAAACGAATCCACTTTAATAAGAAACTCAAAGCATCTTATAAAATGTCATTTGTGATTCCTGGAAAAAGTGGAACGTTTAAGTATGTGGAAGACATAAAAGGGGTCAAAAAGTGGCGAACAGTTCCTCTCACCGGAACGCTCCCTAAATATGTCGGATTTATATCAACCGATCAATACCATATGATCGTTAGCCATCCAACAACATACATAACCGGCAAGCAGAATACAATTACGCAGTCCTCCAGTTCTACCCCTATTACAGTCACAGCAAACAAAAATGGCGGCTACACGCTTGTCATTGAGTTCGCCCAGACTCCGGGTACATGGAATGAAATCTGGGGGCTTGAATCCACGGAACCGTTAATTGACTGGGAAAAACCGCCCATGGAAGCCGTTTGGCTTTATTATGATCTCGACATCGAAAGAAAATGGTCATGGGATGGCTTTTATGTGAAAACTCCTGCTTCATATAGCCCCACAGGTAAAAACATGTTTTGGCGAATCCCGGCAAATGCGGTTGCCCTGTCTTTTGTCCGGACCGGGGGAAGCCGCGCTGCCGAGGATTTAGGCTGGATTATGCTTCGTGTGTCTATTGCCCATCAGAATAAAGACGGGTACTGGGAGACCGGCCCACGTTCCCAGTGGCTCTGGAAAGATTATGGCGTGAAAGAAGGCTTTTTCGATACCCGATTCAATACGGACATGGGACTTGCCATGCTGTATGGCTATCGCATGTACGAGGAAGAAGAATTTATCCGTTCCGCTGAGCGTTATGCTAATTGGCTTATCAAACATGCGCAGAAGGAGCACTGGACCGTGCAGAAGGAAGGACAGGAAGGATGGCTTGTTGCCGACTATGGCCAGCAGGCGCCGCACAAACGCGTACACGCGTCCCTGAACCATCAGCTGGCAGAGCTTAACTACCTGTACGAAATGTTCATGGAAACCCAGCAGGAAGCGTACCGGGTATACGCGGACAAGCTGCTGTACGGAATTAAGAACACCGCGTCTCTCTGGATTAAACCGGACGGCGACCTTCATTATGCCTATGAAAATGGCAAAGGGATAAAGCCGGATTATCCGTACCTGACATACAATGATTTATGGGAAACACAACGAATTTTAAAAACGCTGAACGGAGAAGTCGATCCTGATCTTACAAAGCTGATGGAAAGCAAAAAGAAATTTATGGATAAACACAAAATCAAGGGATACAATCCCCGTCCATTGTAAAATACAGCAAAAAGGGCTCAACCGGATGGTCGAGCCCTTTTTCTTTATTTATGCCTTCTTTTCTATTCTCTCCAAACCGCCCATATACGGACGAAGCGCTTCCGGAATCAGCACACTTCCGTCCTCCTGCTGGTAATTCTCAAGAATCGCAGCCATCGTACGCCCGATGGCAAGGCCGGAACCGTTCAGTGTATGCACGAACTCCGGCTTTGCTTTTGCATCCCGGCGGAAACGGATACCTGCACGGCGCGCCTGGAAATCCTCAAAGTTACTGCAGCTTGAAATCTCGCGGTACGTCTCATAGCTTGGAATCCATACCTCAATGTCGTATTTTTTTGCCGCAGTAAATCCCAAATCGCCCGTACACATGCTTAGCACACGGTACGGCAGGCCAAGCAGCTGCAGCACCCTCTCAGCATTACCCACCAGGCTTTCCAGCTCCTCATAGGATACTTCAGGAGTTACGAACTTCACAAGCTCCACTTTGTTAAACTGGTGCTGGCGAATCAATCCGCGTGTATCACGGCCCGCTGAACCCGCCTCCGAACGGAAGCACGCACTGTATGCCGCATAGCGAATCGGCAGCTCGCTGCCTGAGATGATTTCATCCCGGTGATAATTCGTGACAGGCACCTCGGCGGTCGGAATTAAATAATAATCCGTATCAACAAGCTTAAAAGCGTCCTCCTCGAACTTGGGAAGCTGGCCTGTGCCAATCATGCTCTCCTTATTTACGATATAAGGAGGCAGGATTTCTTCGTACCCATGCTGCGTTGTATGTACGTCAAGCATGTAGTTAATGAGGGCCCGCTCCAATCTCGCTCCGATTCCTTTATAAAACACAAAACGGCTTCCCGTTACCTTGGCCGCTCCTTCAAAGTCAAGAATGCCGAGCTCGGTCGCGATTTCCCAGTGCGGCTTCGGCCCAAATGCAAAGGAGGTAGGCTCTCCCCAGTGACGGATCGGAACATTCTCATCTTCCGTCAGGCCAATCGGAACGCTTTCGTGCGGGATGTTTGGAATGGAGAGCATGATCTGTGAGATTTCTTCTTCCAGCACGCGGATCTCTTCATCATACTCTTTAATTTGATTGGAAACATCCTTCATTTCCGCAATGAGCTCATCGGCGTTTTTGTTTTTCTTTTTTCAAACGGGCTATTTGTTCGGAAACTGTATTTCTTTTATTTTTTAATTGCTCACTTTCCGCTAAAAGCGAGCGGCGCTTTACGTCAAGGTCAGCAAATTTATCGATTTCATTCAATTTCTCTCCGCGCGATTCCAGCGCTTTTTTTACAGCGTCAAAATCCGCGCGCAGCCGTTTTACATCCAACATATTTTTTCCTCCTGATTTCTGACTTCAAAATAAAAAATCCCCTCCCCAAATAAGGGACGAGATTACCCGTGTTGCCACCCTAGTTCAGCATAGCAGAAAAAAGCTCTGTTATGCCCTCACTACATAATAACGGATGCCCCGGACCGGTTCTTCACCGGCGGCTCAAAGATGGATTTCAGCAATCTGTTTGATCGGTTTGCACCGGCCACCGACTCTCTGTACAAACAAAGATTTGCCTACTTCTTCTCGTCAACGCCTTTGCTTCTATTTGTCAATCATTTGCTTAATTTCTACTTTACTATATATGGAGATAAGATGCAAAAAGAAACATTATGTAAAAAGAGCGCCTCCCATAGTATAGGATGCGCTCCCTAAATGGAACACGTTTAACTAATCTTTTCTTTGCGGTATTGCTCGACAAGCTGGAGAAAGTACGAATGCATTCTGCCATCATCCGTAAGCTCCGGATGGAACGAAGCACAAAGCAAATGTTCCTGCTGTGCCGCCACAATTTCCCCCTTATAACGAGCAATAATATCCACATTATTTCCCACTTCAAGAATGAGGGGCGCACGGATAAATACCGCCTGGAAATCCTCTGCAACCCGGGGAATAGGGAGGCTTGTTTCAAAGCTTTCCCGCTGCCGTCCAAATGCGTTACGGGCTACTTTCATATTCATCAAGCCCAGATGCACCCAATCCTGGCCGTCAATTTCCCCGGCCAAGATAATGAGTCCCGCACATGTACCGAAAATCGGCTTTTTCTGCTCGGAAAACTCTTTCAGTGCATGATCGAATCCATACTTTTTCATTAGCTTGCCGATGGCGGTACTTTCGCCACCTGGCAGGACAAGTCCATCGATTTCTTCAAGCTGGGAAACTTTCTTCACGGCAATCGCTTCTGCTCCTGCCTTCTCAAGCAGGCGAATGTGTTCGGCAACAGCCCCCTGTAAAGCAAGAACACCGATTTTCATACTCGATTACCAGCCGCGAACGGCCATGCGCTCATTCTCCAGCAGGGAGGTTACATCGATACCTTTCATAGCCGTACCAAGGTTTTTAGAAAGTTCTCCAATTAATGCATAATCTTCGAAGTGGGTTGTCGCTTCCACGATGGCTCGGGCGAACTTCTCAGGATTGTCCGATTTGAAGATACCGGAACCTACAAAAACACCGTCAGAACCGAGGTACATCATAAGAGCCGCGTCTGCAGGTGTTGCTACGCCGCCCGCTGCAAAGTTAACAACCGGAAGCTTGCCTGTTTCATGCACCAGCTTTAATAAGTCATAAGAAGCCCCAATATTTTTAGCTTCAGCCATTAATTCATCAAGCGACATGCTTGCAACTTTACGGATTTGGCTTTGCATCATACGCTGATGGCGAACCGCTTCCACAATGTTGCCGGTTCCCGGTTCACCTTTTGTACGGATCATCGATGCGCCTTCTCCGATACGGCGAAGCGCTTCACCAAGGTCACGTGCTCCGCACACAAACGGAACGGTGAAATCATGTTTATTAATATGGAATACTTCATCTGCTGGCGTCAATACTTCTGACTCGTCAATATAGTCAACACCTAAAGACTCCAGTACTTTTGCTTCAACGAAATGACCGATACGCGCTTTCGCCATAACCGGGATAGAAACAGACGCCATTACTTCCTCTACAATTGTTGGGTCAGCCATACGGGCTACACCGCCTGCCGCGCGAATGTCCGCAGGAACCCGCTCTAACGCCATAACGGCTACCGCACCCGCAGCTTCAGCAACTTTCGCTTGCTCAGCATTTACGACGTCCATAATTACGCCGCCTTTTTGCATTTCTGCCATTCCGCGTTTTACACGTGATGTTCCTTGTTCTGCCATCTTTTAATCCCCCTACACCTTATAATTCTGAAATATAGCAACAATATAATCAATAAATTCAATTCTACATAAAACGCTGTAAAAATACAATGTCATCTACTGGTTTAACATAGTAACCCTATTTCATTGCTATTCTTTATGATACCCAGCCTTTTACTGTGTTACCGATTCCGCTGAACACGCTGCCGAAAAACTGTCCAATCGCGCGGAAAGTAAGGCGGAGCCATCCAGCTTCCTCTACATCTTCCTGTGCGACAAGAACGCCGCCTGCTTTCTTCTGATCCGAAGGCCTGAGGAATTCGTCCGTTTTTCCATTCGCTCCCGTTACTGTTACCGTACCGAGTGCCTGTCCTTTTTTAACGGGCGCTGTCGCTTCCTTTACTTCAGCCTTTAGCTTATACGTCTTTTCTTCGCCCGATTGCATCGGATAAAGTACTTCTTTCGATGTTACTACCGGAACCTCTTTACTGGTACCTCTTATTACTTTTGCCTTTTCCCCTCCCGGCACCACACTGTTGGCTGGAAGCAGTTGTTTCATGGAATACGTACTAAATGCGTAATCAAGCAATTTTTTCGTTTCAGAGAAACGCTTTAGTTCAGAATCCGCACCCATAACAACCGTGATAAAACGAATGCCATTCCGCTGGGCCGTTCCTGTAAAACAGAACTTAGCAGCATCTGTATGCCCTGTTTTCAATCCGTCAACACCCGGATAATAACTTACAAGACCCGGAAGCATCCAGTTCCAGTTGTCCATTTTTAACGCTTGAGGCGTTCCTTCACGAAACATTTTGCGCGGAGTGGACGTTGTTTGAAGGATTTCAGGGTGATTTGTAAGCAATTCCTTGGCGAGAATAGCGGCATCACGGGCCGACATAACATTATCCCCGGTTGCCGACGGAGGCGCAAACTGTTTTAAATCGGCAAGAGGGTACCCTGTTGCTGTCGCAAAGTGCGTTTGTTCCATCCCGAATTCTTTGGCCTTCTGGTTCATTAGTTTTACAAATTCTTCTTCTGTACCGGCAACCGTTTTAGCAAGCATGACCGTTGCATCGTTGGCTGAATAAATGGCCATCGCCTCGTACAATTGTCGTACTGTGTGCTGGTCTCCCTGCGCTAAAAGAACGGAGGAACCGTCATTTTTTCCAAGAAGCGCGCCATATTCATCGGTGACCACGGTTTGATCCCATTTTACTTTTCCCTTTTTAATGCTATCCAGCAAAAGGTACTCGGTCATCATTTTTGTCATGCTGGCTGGCGGAAAAGCCTGATTTTCATTGTATTTGTAAAGGATTTTTCCTGTCGTAGCTTCTACCAAAATCGCTGATTTCACATTTAAGCCAAGCATCGGGCCTGCCGCTTCTGCACTGCCCGGTTTTATTGTTAGTAAAGGTAATAAAAATAATACAAATACCATCGTTACTGTGAGAGACTTTCTTATCTTTGTAAACTGCACTGACACTTCTGCACCTCCATGTTTAATTAGCAACACTATTGATTCTACCACAGAAAAAAGAAAAAGACAGGATGGATATGCCCTGTCTTCTTAACTATTTTTGACAATAAAGAATTTACGAAATAGAATAGTTTGGCGCCTCTTTCGTAATGTGCACATCGTGCGGATGGCTTTCCTTAAGACCTGCATTCGTAATTCGAATAAACTGCGCTTTGTCATGCAGTTCTTTTATCGTTTCCGTTCCGCAGTACCCCATGCCGGCACGAAGGCCGCCGATTAACTGGTAAATGGTGTCAGCAAGTGGGCCTTTGTAAGGAACCCGTCCTTCAATTCCCTCAGGAACAAGCTTCTTATCGTCCTCTTTTTCCTGGAAGTAGCGGTCTTTACTTCCTTCCTTCATCGCACTAATAGAACCCATGCCGCGGTATACTTTGAAGCGGCGTCCCTGATAAATTTCAGATTCACCCGGGCTTTCTTCACAGCCTGCAAACAGGCTCCCAATCATGACGACAGAAGCACCCGCCCCAATTGCTTTTGCAATGTCTCCGGAATACTTAATTCCCCCGTCGGCAATAATCGGAACATTATATTCTCTCGCTACGGATGCACAATCGTAAATTGCTGTAATTTGGGGAACGCCAATTCCCGCCACAACGCGGGTTGTGCAAATGGAACCAGGTCCAATTCCAACCTTCACGGCAGAAGCACCCGCTTCAATCAGCTCACGGGTAGCCTCCCCGGTTGCTACATTGCCTGCCACAATCGTGAGATCCGGGTATTTCTCCCGAATTGCCCTTACCGTATCAATCACGCCTTTTGAATGTCCATGGGCTGTATCAATAACAAGGCAGTCAATACCGGCCCTAACAAGTGCTTCCGCCCGGTCGAATGTTTCGTTTGCCACACCGACCGCCGCACCGCATAATAGCCTTCCTTGTGCGTCTTTAGCAGCATTCGGAAACTGGATGGCCTTTTCGATATCTTTAATCGTGATGAGTCCTTTTAACTCATTGTTTTCATCCACTAAAGGAAGTTTTTCAATTTTATACTGCTGCAGCAGTTCTTCCGCCTGCTTAAGGGTTGTCCCTACAGGAGCTGTTACAAGGTTTTCCTTTGTCATTACATCCTCTATTTTCACAGAGTATTCATGCACAAAGCGTAAATCACGGTTTGTAATAATTCCGACAAGCCGCTTGTTCTTATCGACGATCGGCACGCCTGAAATGCGGTATTTAGCCATTAAATTCTCAGCTTCCGAAACAGGCTGTTCCGGATGAAGAGAGAATGGATTTGTAATTACCCCGCTTTCTGAACGCTTCACGCGGTCTACTTCCCCCGCCTGCTGTTCAATCGTCATATTCTTGTGGATGATTCCTATTCCACCCTGGCGAGCGATGGAAATGGCCAGCGCAGATTCCGTTACCGTATCCATTCCCGCACTGATAAGGGGAATATTTAGCTTTACGCTTTTGCTCAATTGTGTAGAGATATTCACATCACGCGGCAGTACTTCTGACTTTCCGGGAATTAACAAAACATCATCAAACGTTAAACCTTCCTTGCTAAATTTATTCTCCCACAAGGTAATACCTTCTTTCTTTAATAATTTATATAACGTGTTCATTATGTTATCGAAAGTTTAACAAAATCCTTATTTTACTGTCAAGGAATCAATCATATTGTTCGTCTTTTAAGGGAATAGTACGTAGAAATAGAATTTGGAAGCTGTATCTTTTAAATTTTTACGAATAATCCGATAGATAGGTGAGCTGCATGTATACTGCTGTACATACTATACTATGTGAAAATCCTTTGCAAAAAATGTGGGATAGCTTTCTTTATTTCGAAAGTGAGCCGACAACCAAGCAGTTTCTCCAAAAAGCATACGAGTCATACGGTTTTGAAAAACCTAATTTCTATGCTTTTCAAAATACGGCCAAATTTATTTATACGATTAGACAGGCACGGCAATATTACACAGCGGCGGCAGGTAGTGATATTCTTATCCGTCCCCTGCTTCTTTATTACGGCATGGTAAGCTTGCTAAAGGCTTACCTGCTGATGTGCGATCCTGAGTATCCTTCTAATACAAAGGTTCTCCAGCATGGATTGACAAGCAGAAAGGTAAAAAAATTGTATTATTCATTCACGGAGGATGAGGTAAAAGTACAAAAGGACGGGTTGCTTCCCCACGTTCACACCTTTTTGAATAAAGACAAGCTGCAGGAGAAATACAGGATGCAGGAGCTTCTTGCCATGGTTCCTGAATTGCGGCCGGCCTACAGGCGTTTGTATGGGCACTCGCCGCTCCTTTCTGTTTCTCTCTCACGTTACCGGGATTTCGAACAGCCCTTTACAATGTTTTATCTTCCTGAAAGCGTTTTGGATGATGTTCATTTAACTTATGATGCATTTGTTTATTATCTTAACCGCTACAATGAGGGGAAAGCTTATTTTTCCGGCTCCCAGGTAAAAGCACCTCCGGGTATTATCCGCCTGGAATGGCATCATCCGGACAGTCAACATGTAACGGAAAATGGGAATGGGTTTGAAAACAAGCTGTTTTTAATGGATTATAAAGGAGATTTTTTCTACCGAACAGGCAAAACAGAAAACGGATCAGAAAATTTACCTGAAATTATAAACCATTATATGGTTATGTATATTCTCGGTATGCTTTGCCGTTATGAAACGGAAAAATGGGGGGAAATTGTTTTTTCTTTCAGCTCCGAAGATATTTACATCATTCATGAGTTCCTGGCCGTATCTTCCCGTAAATTCCCCAATCTGGTGTATGATTTACTGCTGGGAGAGAGGCATGTTTTCTGGTCAAAGTAGGAAAAAAGGGAGTTCATTCCACTTGCCTTTCCCTTCCGCGAGGAAGGGGGACTGGCCTCCCTTTTTTCTGACACTTTTGACCTTACGTCTTTTTTTGTTTAACGAACCTTACGG
>NZ_BBWZ01000026.1 GCF_001015055.1 Aneurinibacillus tyrosinisolvens
AAATTCCCTCCTTTATGCTGCCTTTTTTATGAGATTCATTACTCTATTTATGTGGATTATTTATTTTAATAATAGTCTCACTGACAGTGAATGATTCAAGAATATGCTTCTTTTCATTGTCACCAATGGGTTTATCAGAAAGAATCGTTCCATTATTTAATAACGTATAATTCTTATTTGTATTTACAAGAACCTTACCCATAGCATAACCTTTATAATATTTATCATCTATTCCTAACAAGTAGCAAATGGTTGGTAAAAAATCAGTTTCATTTCCTAATATATTCATCGTTTTAGCGTGAGCGTAATTCTTCTGATAAATGATTAATGGTACTTTATAAGTCACCTTCTTCCATTCAGGTTTAATATCTTTTATTTTAGATACTTTATTAGCATAATACTTGTGGACACCCATATGATCTCCATATACAGCAACTACTGCATTGTCCAGTAATCCTTTTTTGTCTAATTTATCAAGCATTAGACCAAGTTGTTTATCAGAGTAGTGAACGGCTTGAAAGTAATCACCTAATATTGTATTTTGTAAAGATTTATCTAATTTTAGTTCTTGGAAGCTTTTTGCTAATTTAAAAGGTATATGGCTTGTCCCCATAACAGCTAAAGAATAAAAAGGCTGTTTCTGTTTCACTATAAAATCGGATACTTTATTTAAAAAACATCCATCCGATATACCCATTGGAGTGTATTCATTACATTTATAGTCAGGTTCACTGTAAAGATTTTTAAATCCGAGAGATTTATTGACTTCTCCCCAATTCCAAAATATTTTTTTATCAGGATGATAGATGCTTGTTCCATATCCATTATGATTTAATATCGTTGGAAGCGTATTGTATTTCAAATTAGGATACACATAAGCAACTGCACCCTCTACGGATAAAGGGATGTATTTGTTGCAAATTCAGCATCAGATGACGATCCCTCATTAATGATTTGGTGATAGTTGTTAAAATATAAGCTGTTTTTTAGCAATTTATTAAGGTTGGGCGTAATCTCCTGTCCATCTGCTTTTTCATTTATAACAAATTGTTCGAGCGATTCAAATTGAACGGTTAAAAGATTTTTCCCTTTAAACAAACCAGAATATTCATTATTGGGCAGTTCTTCTTTGTTTACTTTTATCCAGTCACTTACAGTTTGAATTTCTTTCTTACTAACTGTACGATTTTTAGACTTTATAAAGCTGTATATATCATAAACATGATATCCTATAGGGGATTGCGTTATCATGGTATCACTCTGCATATATCTTAAATGTTGAAGTTTAGACAATCTATTCTTATCAGTAAAACAATTTAAAGCAACAAATATAAGTATCACAAATAGGATAGGACTTCTCTTTACAGGTGAATTTCTTTTTGAGATTGCTATCATGATAGGAATTAAAACAATAATATCTATAAAGAGGGTGAAATATTTTAGATTTATCAGGCTTCCAATTCCACTTTTTGCTTCACTCACTGAAGCAAGTTCTTTAAGATGAAAAAGAGATAGAAAGCTGCTAAATCCGTTGTAAAAAACTAAATCAGCAAACAAAATTATTGTAATAATTACATCAATTGAAAATAAATACCAGGTTCTATGTTTACTCTTCATTAGAAAATAAAACGAAGTAACCAATAAAATAAACGAAATATAGATATAGATATTAGTAAGCGTAAATATGTATGTTGATATTGTATTCTTAAAGAGAAATATAAATGCAAAAGATTTAATTAGTAATACAAGAGACATGGTAAAATACACTAAGATGTCATTCGTTTTTTTCATAACTTAAAACACCACCTTTATTTTTTATAAAGGAAACAGAGAGCTTGCGGGCCGCCTCTTTTCGTAAATAGTTTGTAGTCGTGTACAAGCTACTTTCCCGAAAAAGGCACCTCTTTTTCATTTTTATTTACTTTTTTTGGCTAATCAACAGGTGTGCTTTAAGTATAACCATTTCATATACTTATAATTCGTAAGTTATAAAGAAACAATAAGGAATTAACAGAAATAGATAAAAATCAGCAATTATGCTTTAAGTATAACCGCTTCATAAAACAACAAAAGAGAGGGAATCCCCAAGCGGGTGACTACGTTTGATATGATTCAGTAAACAATAAAACAGGTAAAACTAAATGGAGCATGATTACGGCAGCAAAATGATTTCAATACAAGACAGGTGATCCTATTGGACTTCAATGCAGACAATATTATTTTTTTATTTTCTATCCTCCTCATCATTGGAGTCATTACAACGAAATTTTCCTCGCGGCTCGGGCTGCCTTCCCTTGTCCTCTTTATCGCCGTTGGAATGGCATTGAATCATTTTATTTATTTTTCCAATGCTTTTTTTACGCAGCTGTTTGGAATCGTGGCCCTTATCATCATCCTGTTTGACGGGGGAATGAAAACCAACTGGAAAAGCATTAAATCCGGAGTAAAACCGGCCATTTCGCTGGCTACAATCGGCGTGCTTTGCACAACCGCGGTCATTGGTTTTTTCGCAAAATACATCCTGAATCTTCCCTGGGTGGAAAGCTTCCTGTTTGGTGCCATCGTGGGTTCAACAGATGCAGCAGCCGTTTTCTCTGTATTAGGCAATAAAAATATTAAAGGCCGCTTAACTTCCACTCTGGAGGCAGAATCAGGAACTAACGATCCGATGGCCGTATTTCTTACGGTTTCTTTTCTTCATTTCGTCCAAAGCCCCCATGCAGCCCTGGTCCCCATGGTTTTAGAATTTTTTTGGGAAATGGGATTCGGCCTTGTCATGGGGCTATTGATGGGATGGATATCCGTTAAAACCATTAATAAAATAAACCTGGATTCGTCAGGGTTGTATCCTGTTCTGGCCCTTTCTTTCGCCATTTTGACGTACAGTTTAACGTCCCTATTCAGGGGAAGCGGGCTGCTGGCAGTATATGTCATGGCAGTGTATCTGGGGAGCTTTGATATTACGTATCGTTTTTCCATCTCCCGGTTTAACCAGGGATTTGCCTGGATGATGCAAATTTTTATGTTTATCCTTCTCGGGCTCCTCGTATTTCCGTCCCAGCTTATAAATATCGTTTGGCCAGGGCTTATCTTATCGTTTGTTCTCATCCTTATAGCCCGCCCGATCAGTGTATTTATTAGTACGGTTTTCAGTAAATTTTCGGTTAGGGAAAAGCTGTTCATTTCCTGGGCAGGGCTTCGCGGAGCGGTCCCTATCGTTTTAGCCACGTATCCGCTCCTGGCAGGCATTGAGCATGCTCAATTGATTTTTAATACTGTATTTTTCGTTGTCTTAACTTCCGCTTTAATTCAAGGCTCAACGATTTCCTGGCTGGGAGAAAAGCTGAAGCTTTCCCAGGGAGAGAAGGTACACCCTCCACATAGCATTGAACTTCTTTCGATTGGAAAGACCAATTTAGCAATGTTAGAAATACACATACCGCCTCATTCAAAGGCAGCGAATAGAGAAATTGGACAGTTGGATTTTCCGGATGGCGTACTGGTAACGGGGGTTATTCGCGGTGAAAAACTGCTCACTCCGAATGGCGAAACTGAGGTACATGAGGGCGACCACCTGTATATTTTATCGCCAAAAAGTAAACAGGAAGAAGTAAAAAATTTATTCATAACATCGTTAGAAGAGGTGCTTAGCAACGAATAAAGGAGCCTGTTTAGGCTCCTTACATTGTAGAAAAGCAGAAAAAGATTATACTTTAAATTTCCCAATCGCCTCTTGCAACTCTTCCGCCCTATTGGTTAACGAGGCGGCAGAAGCTGAAATCTCTTGCATAGAAGCGAGCTGTTCTTCCGTAGCTGCCGATACATGTTGTGTGCCGGCAGCGGCATCCTCTGCCACTTCTGAAATGAGGGTAATCGAATGAACCACATGCTCCGTGGCGGCAGAGATTTGCTGAACCGAAGAAGACACTTGTTCAATTTGGCCTGCCACTTCGCTTACCGAATGCTGGATTCGTTTAAACGATTCACCGGATAAATTAACAACGCCAATTCCTTCAACTACTTCCTTCGTCGCATGATCCATAGATTGAACCGTCTTATTGGTTTCTTCCTGAATGGCTGTAATGAGCTGTGCAATTTGCTGTGCTGAATTCGAAGACTGCTCCGCTAATTTACGCACTTCATCCGCTACAACTGCAAATCCTTTACCGTGTTCTCCCGCCCTCGCTGCTTCGATGGCGGCATTTAAAGCAAGCAGATTCGTTTGAGAAGAAATATCCGTGATCACCTGCACGATTTGGCTAATCTCATTTGAACGCTCACCCAGAACTTTGATGGAATCTGAAAGCTCGCTAAAAGTGTTGCCAATGGCGTTCATTTGCTCTATCGCCAATTGGATATTCTTCGCCCCTTCCTCGGCCCTTTCTGAAGTGTCCGCTGCAGAAGCAGTAACATGCTGTGCGTTATCGGCAATTCTCTGGACACCAGTTGCCAATTTGCCAATTGTTCTCGAACTTTCCTCCACACTTTGGGTTTGTTTGTCCGTACCCGCAGCCACTTCCTGAATCGTAACGGCGATTTGTTCCGTGGCTTTCCCTGTTTGCTCAGCGCTGGCAGATAACTGTTCGGCCGAAGCAGCCACTTGTTCCGCGTTGTCCCCAACCTGCCGGATCACTTCGCGGAGATTGGCTGCCATTTGATTAAAGCTATTTCCGAGCAGGCCTAATTCATCGTTCGACTTTACTTCGATGACTTCAGTTAAATCGCCCTGCCCTATTCTTTCAGCACCGTGAACCAGGGATTTTAGCGGTTTCGTGATAGAAGTAATAATAAAGTACACTGCGATGACTCCAACGATTAGGGCGATGAAAAGAACGAGAATCATTTTATAGAAGATAGGTGCTGCTTCTTTTTTTACTTCATCTGAGAACATCGTTCCTGCGATCTTCCAGCCTGTTATTTTGTTTGTTGAAAACACCATTTTCTTCGCTTTATTTTCATTTACATAGTCAAATTGCCCGGAGTCCGACTGGAACATTTTCGTTATCGCATCCGATTTCAACTGTTCTGTTGGCTTTGTCGTAGGATGAACAACAACCTTACTCCCCTTGTCCAGAATGAATGCGTATCCTTCCGTACCAATCTTCACCTGCTTCGTAATGGCAGCGAAGGTTTCCAGTTTGACTTCACATCCCAGAACCCCTGAGCCGTCTTTTACGGCTTTTGCAATGGCCACGACAAAATCACCGGTCGTTTTTGATATGTACGGACTTGTAACGATTACATTGCCTTTCTGTTTTATTGCCTCCTGGTACCAGGGTCTCTGGCGCGGATCGTATCCTTCCGGCATCTTCATTGCAGGAGCATTAATAAATAATCCCTCTGTACTTCCTACATAAATGTTTGAAATCTCAGAGTGCTTTGAGACGAAGGGGGCCAGGATATCTGTCCGCAGAATGGGCTCTTGGCCCTTATATGTACCAACTGTAATTCGATCTGCCAGGTAATCGATATTTTGTATCTCAGGTTCGATAAACCTATCAACCGTTGAATTCAACAATTTGACGGCTTCACTGGAAGACATCGTCATTTGCACATCAATTTTATCCCTTGATGTGTTATACGACGACCATCCAATCGCAAGACTTGGGATAAGCAAAACAACTAAAAACGAAATAATTAACCTGCTTCTTACCTTTAAACTAAAAACATTACGCATCACTTTCTACCTTTCTCTGCTGCTATTTTTATACGTACTTTTTAGTTTATCGGCAAGTTACACGAATTGTTTAAAGCTTAATGAACATTAGCTGTACTCTTGCCTTAATTGGGCGGCAATAATATTTTTTTGGATCTCCGATGTTCCTTCATAAATCTTGGTAATCCTTGCGGCAAGCCCTGCCCGCCCGTTCGCCAAAATCTTAAGGGCGTTGACGTATCCCTGCCCTTCTTCCCCCAGTACATTTTCTACCGGAACTTCCCAGTCTTCAAAGAACAGTTCCGCTGAGTGGGAGCCGCGCAAGCCCATTTTCTTTTCCATTTTGCCAACATGAAATCCGGGGAAGTCTTTTTCTACAATTTCCTGATCGTGCAAAGGCAGAAAGGCATCAAAGTCGGCAAGGCAGCCGGTTCGGTCTACAGCATCGAGGCTGGGGGTGGTATGCATCAAAAGAAAGGCAGAATACAAATCCCGCCGTATTGTTCGGGAATGCTTAATCCGAACAGCCCCATCTCTTTCGACACTTCCATAATTCGCTGTGGGATTTCATCGGTTTCTTCGATTTCCATGGCAATCGGTTCAACTTCATACTGTACAAAGTCGCGGACGCTTTGCTGCAGCAGTGTTATATCTTCGGACAGTTGAAAAATCATGAGAAGGTCCTCCTTTATTGTTTTCTATCAATCTGTATACGTATAGAAGCCTCTTCCTGACTTCCTGCCAAGCCGGCCCGCTTTTACATACTTTACGAGCAGAGGGGATGGGCGGTATTTCTCACCCAGGTGCTTATACAAATATTCCATATTGCGCAGGCGGCTATCTAAACCCACGAGGTCGGCAAGCTGCAGGGGCCCCATCGGATGATTAAGGCCGAGCTTCATCGCTTTGTCGATATCCTCGGCGGAAGCTACGCCTTCCATCAGCATATTCATCGCTTCATTCCCAATCAAACAGTTCATTCGGCTTGTAACAAAGCCGGGAAACTCATTCACTTCCACCGTTTCTTTGCCCATCTCTTCTGCCGTTTGCCTGACCAGTTGAACAGTTGCATCGGATGTATCAAGGCCCCGGATAATTTCTACAAGCTTCATCTTATGAACGGGATTAAAAAAGTGCATCGCTACACACTGTCCGGGACGGGAAGTAGAAGCCGCAATTTCTGTCGGGCTCATCGTAGAGGTGTTGGTTGCCAGAATCGCATGCCGCGGTGCGTACGTATCCAGCTGTTGGAAAATATTGATTTTCGCCTCCATTACTTCGATAATGGCCTCGACAACAAGATCGGCGGTTTGCACTGCTTCTATCAAGTCTGTTGTGTAAGATAAACGCTGTAAAGCGCTCTCCTTTTGTTCACCTGTAATAAAACCTTTTTCCACACTTGTTGACGCTTCCTTGATGATATATTGCTTCGCTTTATCAATCGCTTCGATTGAAATATCCTGCAGGATAACATCAAACCCGGCCAGGGCGGCCGTATAAGCAATCCCTCTTCCCATCGTCCCGCTGCCGATTACGGCTATGTTGTTTATTTTTATCGATTCCATCTTTTTATTTGCCCTGGAAATCCGCTTTTCTTTTATCAAGGAAAGCCTGGGTTCCTTCGTTTTTGTCTTCTGAAGCAAATAAGATAGCCTGGGCCAGCTTTTCTACGGATAGCGCTGTTTCCATATCCAGGTCAAAGCCGCGGTGGATCGCCAGTTTGGCTAACCGAACGGCCAGCGGTCCTTTTGCCATGATTTTTTCTGCCTTTTCTTTTACCGCCTGCCATAACTCCTCACCCGGAACACTTCGCGACACCAGGCCGATCCGTTCTGCCTGTTCCCCTGACAGCATGTCTCCGGTTAGAATCATATCAAGCGCCCTGCCTTTTCCGACAATGCGCGCCAGGCGCTGTGTTCCCCCGGCACCGGGAATGATGGACAGATTTAACTCCGGGAGCCCGATTTTAGCGTGGTGGGCTGCGATTCGAATGTCGCACGCCATGGCTAATTCGCACCCCCCGCCGAGCGCAAATCCGTTAATCGCTGCGATGGTCGCTTTGCTGCTGTTTTCAATTTCTCTATAAAAGGCGGACATGCCCGGAGCGAGGGCATCAAGCGCTTGCTTTTCCCTGAGCTGCCGAATATCAGCCCCTGCCGCAAAGGATTTCTCTCCTTCTCCTGTAAATACAATTACGCCTATTTCTTTATCCTCTTCAAGGGTTTGCAAAGCGCGCCTCATTTCTTGCAGCGTCCCTCCATCCAGGGCGTTTCTTACCTCGGGGCGATTGATTTTAATCATGCCGATCGCCCCTTCTTTCTGCAGTAAAATGTTTTCGTATTCCATTGCTTTTTGCCTCCTTGATTTTATGAGTACGTATAAAACCCTTTTCCTGTTTTGCGCCCCAATTCTCCATTTTGGTACTTTTCTGTGACGATTTTGGAAGGCCTGGCGGACTCATCGCCGGTCTCTTTGTAACGCTGCATTCTCACATCATAGTGGACGTCAATCCCTGTTAAATCAATGAGTGCAAACGGGCCGATCGGGTGGTTTAATGCTTTGGTACACGCCAGATCAATCTCTTCCGCGGAAGCGATTCCATTCTCTAATAAATAAATCGCTTCATCCATCAGCTTTCCGAGAATGCGGTTTGCTACAAAACCGGAAATTTCTTTCTGCAGAAGAATCGGTGTTTTATTAATTTTCCGGGTTAATTCCATTGTAACTTGCGCTGTTTCCTCAGACGTGTGGGGTCCCTGCACCACTTCGACCAGCTCCATGACGAGTGCCGGATTAAAGAAGTGCATGTTGCATACTTTTTCCGGGCGGTTCGTAGCATCTGCGAGCTTAGAGCTTATGATCGTCGAGCTGTTGCTGGCGATAATCGTATGCGCGGGCGCCAGCCGATCGACCTCGGCAAATAAAGCGCGCTTCGCTTCCAGTTTCTCAACAATTGCTTCAATGACAAAATCTGTACCCTGGACCGCTTCCTCCAAGGAGGTAACGAAATGCAAGCGGGAAAAAGCGTGATCCACTTCCTGAGCCGAGAGTTTCCCTTTGTCCACGCGCCGCTTCATGTGGCCTTCAAGCGATTGTTTCGCTTTGGCGAGGCTTTCTTCATTAACATCCTGCAGATACACATCGTAACCTGCCAGCGCGCATACCATGGCAATCTGCGATCCCATGGCTCCTGAACCAACAACAGAGATTTGTTTAATGTGATTGATGTCCATCCTATTTCCCCCTTTGTATTTCTTCTTCTACTAATTTACGGCGCAGGATTTTTCCGACAGCTGTTTTCGGCAGCCCTTCCCTGAACTCGATAATTCGGGGAACTTTATAGGCTGCCATTCTTTTTCTGCACCAATCCATTACTTCTTGCTCGGTTATGCGAACTGATTTTTTGGGTACAATGATCGCTTTTACAGCCTCTCCGCGGTACGGATCAGGAATGCCGAAAACGCACGCTTCTTCTACTGCAGAATGCTGATACAGGACTTCCTCTACTTCCACCGGATAAATGTTGTACCCGCCGGCAATAATCATTTCTTTTTTTCTGCCTACAATGTAGAAATAGCCGTCTTCATCCATTGTGGCGATATCTCCCGTGTACAGCCAGCCATCCCGCAGGGCAAGTTGTGTTTCCTCCGGCTTCTTCCAGTATCCGCGCATCACCTGGGGACCTTTCACAAGCAGCTCTCCCGGTTCACCAGGAGGCAGCTCCACTGTACCGGTTGCTATATCAACAATTTTGGCGTCTGTATTTGGAATGGGAATCCCAATGCTGCCCACTTTTCTTTGCCCCTGGGCAGGGTTGCGGTGGGTCACCGGTGAGGCTTCGGATAACCCGTATCCCTCGATAATCCTTGCTCCGGCCTTTCTCTCAAATTCTCTCAGAACTTCAACCGGCATGGGAGCAGAACCACTGTTGCATATTTTTATAGAGTCCAGCCCGGCTGCCTCGGAATCAGGATGGTGCAAGAGCGCAATATACATCGTAGGAACACCCGGAAAAAAAGTCGGTTTATGCTTTTGGATAATGTGCAGCGTTTGTTCAACTTGAAACCGGACCACACAAATAATCGCAGCTGCCGCGTAAATTGCGATATTTAAGGCGCTCGTCATCCCATACACGTGGAAAAAAGGAGAAATACTCAGCATTTTTTCACCCGGCACCTTGAAAATACCGGCGGAAAAGGCGAAGCTCTGGTAAACATTGCTGATTAAATTCATATGGGTAAGCATGACGCCTTTTGAACGCCCGGTTGTTCCGCCTGTGTACTGCAGAACAGCCAAATCTTTCTCCGGCTGAATTTCCAGTGGCGGCAGCTCGGAGCCGGCACTGGAGATTAAATCATAGAAATCATAATCGTCATGCCCGGGCTCACGATGAACAAAAACCGCAGTGAGCTTGCTTGAAAGGCCTGTTTTCTCCAGTTTTTCTTTCTGCTTATTGTGGCCGACAAACCACTTCGCCTCTGAATCGATAAGGATGTATTCCAGCTCGGTATGCTGGTAGGATGGGTTCACCTGGACAACTACGCCGCCCAGGCGGTGTACACCGAAATAAGCGATAATATACTCCGCGCAATTCGGCAGCATAAGCGCGATCCGGTCACCCTTTCTAAATCCCCGTTCATATAAAGCGGATGCAAAATGGTCTGCGAGATTTTTTAATTGGTAATAGGTTAATTCCTTATCGCCATCGATGACTGCTTGCGAGGCAGCGTACTCGTGTTCAGATCGTTCCAACAGGTTATAAATAGACAATGAAGGAATTTGGATGTGAGGAGAAACACTTTCAGGATAAAAAGCATGCCATGGTCTGTTCATATTTGTCACCCCTCTGTTACCCGTTTTTCTCCAATAGACGGGAAATAATAAGACGTTGAATTTCTGCGGTTCCTTCCCAGATTTGATAGATTTTTGCGTCCCGCAGCCATTTTTCAACCGGAAACTCTTTAATATAGCCGTAGCCGCCCAAAATCTGTATCGCTTCCATGGCCGATTTTACAGCTGTATCACCGGCAAATAGTTTTGCCATACTGCCTTCTCCCAGGCGGAAGGGCATTTTGTTTTTTACCATCCATGCAGCCCGCCAGATTAATAGGCGCGCTGCGTCGATTTCCATCGCCATGTCTGCCAGTTTAAAAGCGATCGCCTGCTGCTTAATAATCGGTTTGCCGAATTGCCTGCGTTCCCGCGCATATTCCAGAGCGTATTCATAAGAAGCCCGGGCAACCCCAAGGGCTGCGGCACCGACAGACGGCCTCGTGGCTTCCAGCATTTTGAGCGCGCCAAGCCCCGTGATATAAGTAGGAGAACCAGGTTCTCCTCCCAGGCGGTTTTCCAGCGGAATCCGGCAATCTTCCAGGATGACCTGGGCAGTATGGGAAGCCCGCACACCCAGCTTTCTTTCTTTGCGGCCCATTTTGAGGCCAGGTGTCCCTTTCTCTACGACAAAGGCTGCGACTCCATCCCAGCCTTTCGCTTTATCTGTTTGGGCAAAAATAACATGAATATCGGCAATTCCACCGTTTGTAATGAATTGTTTCGTTCCATTCAGGATGTATTCATTTCCGTCCGGCACAGCCGTTGTAGACATAGCCGCAACATCGGAACCAGCCCCGGGTTCTGTTAGCCCCATGGCGCCTAGCTTTGGATGGTCCGGATCGGTAAACATTGGAATATATTTTTGTTTCTGCTCTTCCGTCCCTGTTACGAGAATGCCGGTAGCCGCAAGGCCTGTTCCGTTAATGGCCGTTGCAATTCCCGCGCAGCCCCATGAGAGTTCTTCTGTAATAAGCAGGGAAGTAATCGGATCATCGAGTCCGAGACCGCCATACTTTTCCGGATAGCGGTACGCGGTAAGGCCCAGCTTTGCCGCCTTCTTGATAACATCCCATGGTACCTCTTCTGTTTCGTCGTACTCCGGAGCGACAGGCCGAATCTCATTTCTCGCAAAATCATGGGCTAATTTTTGAAACTCTTTTTGTTCTTCTGTAAGGCTGAAATCAATCATGCTAACCCCTCCCTCTCTTATCCTACTTTTCGATCGCCCAGATACGCTTGAATAACCTGTGGGTTATCCTGGATATCTGCAGGCGATCCTTCCGCAATAACACGGCCTGAATCCAATACAGTAATCGCGTTGGATACTTTCATAATTAACCGCATGTCGTGCTCGACGAGCAGGATGGTAACCCCTGCCCCGCGAAGCTTAATCAAAATATGCTCTAACTGCTCAATCTCAGTATTCGTTAACCCGGCTGCAGGCTCATCAAGAATAAGAAGCTTAGGCCGTGAAGCCATAGCCCTCGCGATTTCTAGAATCTTCTGATACCCATAAGGCAGGTCACCTGATTTGGCAAAAGCGAGCTCCTTCATCCCAAACCAATCAAGAATGCGCAGCGCCTCTCTTTGGCTTTCTTTTTCTTCTTTTACAACGCGGGGCAAAAGCATAGCCCCACCAAGAAAACCTGTTTTCCGCAGGTTGTGCTCGCCGATCATTACATTTTCGAGCACCGTCAGTTCTTTGAAAATCTGGGCGTGCTGAAATGTACGGGCAATCCCGATGCCGACTTTTTCGTGTAGCTTCAATGAAGTAATCGATTTACCCTCAAAGAGTACTTCGCCCTCATCGTACCGGTAAAGCCCGCTTATCGAATGCAGGCATGTCGTTTTTCCGGAACCGTTCGGACCGATAAGAGAATGAATGGTTCCTCTCTCTACCGACATGCTAACCCGATCGTTCGCTACAACACCACTGAATCGTTTGGTCAAGTTAACGATTTCAAGAATAGCCTGATGGTTATTTTCGGCGCCCTGTACTACACCTGGCTCATAGCCGCCCACCGTTTCTTTGGAGAGCTTCTCTTCATTGAAGAGGGTTTCTTTCGGCCGGTACGCTTTCGGAAGTAAACTCGCAATACCTCCAGGCAGTCCAACAATGAAAGCCAATAAAATAACTCCATAGATAATAAGGTGGTAGTCATCAAAGTTTTTCAAAGCTTCCGGCAGAAGGTACAGCAGAATCGTCCCGATAATAGGACCAATGACAGTCCCCATTCCCCCTAGAATCACCATAGCAAGCAGGAAAATGGATAAATGAGAGGTAAAAGAATCGGGACTTACATAATTGTTCGTGTGTGCATACATATTTCCACCGATTCCTGTAATAACAGCACTTAGAACAAAGGCGATTAATTTGTAGCGGTACCTTGAAATCCCCATCGCTTCTGCCGCCGTTTCACTGTCACGCAGCGCAAGAAAGGCCCGTCCGGGTCTTGTTCGAATAAGATTCCAGAGCAAAACAGTAATGACGGCGGCAAGAATAACAATCATGTAATAAATCCCTGTGCCTGTCAGTGAAAAACCAAACATTTCAGGGCCGGGAATCCCGCTAATTCCTGCGAACCCCCCTGTTAAATCTCCACCCTCGTTCATCACCTTTTCGATAATAATTCCAACGCCGATCGTTACCATAGCCAGATAATGGCCTTTAACACGAAGGGCGGGAATACCGATGAGCAGTCCAACAACGGCCGAACAGAGAATGGACGCCACAAGCCCCGCCAGATATGGCATTTCAAAATTCGTCGTTACGATGGCTGCCGCATAGGCACCAATGGCATACAATCCGGCGTGGCCGAGAGAGATTTGACCCGCATAGCCACTGAGCAGGTTTAATCCCTGGGTGACAATGACTGTAATGCCGATCATCTGTGCCATATGAATGTAGTAGTCGTTCGTTATAATAAGCGGAAAGAGCGCTAAAGCAAGCAGGAAGAGTCCTGCCGCTGCTTTTTTAACAATTGACGGATTCAAATCATTCCCCCCTTAGGCTTTCTCCTGGATGGCTTCGCCAAATAGCCCGTCCGGTTTTAAAGCAAGAACAGCGATGAGAAGGACAAAGGCAACAATGTCACGGTAGCCCGGAGAGAAAATGGAACCGGCAAACACTTCACATACACCGAGAACAAGTCCGGCGATAATCGCTCCGTGGCCGCTTCCGAGGCCCCCCATAATCGCAACGGCAAATCCTTTTAAACCAATTAAGAGCCCCATGGTGCTGCTGGCAAATGTAAGCGGACTCACCAGTATTCCAGCAATCGAGGAAACACCCCCGGCAATAGCGAAAGACAGGGAAATAACGAAGGTTGTTTTGATTCCCATATACTCTGCTGCCCGCCTGTTTACGCTGGTAGCTTTAATCATCATGCCAATGTAGGTTTTGTTTAACAGCACTTCGACCAAGAGTGCAATAATAAGGGCTGCCAGGAAAATGTAAATCTGATTCGTATCAATAACAGCGCCCATAAATGAAACGGTCCGATTGCCAAACGGGGCAGGAACCGGCAAAAACTCTTTGCCCCAGATTAACATTGCGACATTTTGCAGAATGATAGAGAAAGCCAGTGTGCTAATAATCCAGGCAATGCTGTGGCCTGCTACCTTCTTGCCCTGTACCGGCCGGTAAGCAACACGCTCTACAATGAGGCCGACAATGGCAACAACAATCATCGTAACCGGAATCGCCAGCAGGCTGGGAATATGTAAGCCGGTGACGAGCGAGAGGGTAACAAGCGCCCCCAGCATCACAAATTCCCCGGTCGCAAAGTTAATAATGTGGGTAGTAGAAAAAATAATATTATAGGCAATGGCGACCAGGGCATAAATACTGCCCATGGTCAGCCCAGAAACAAGCAATTGCGTAATAAGATCGGAAGTCATAGCTGGCTCCCCCTATTCATTCAATTGGTATATTTTATTGTCCTCAATTTTAACCATCCCGATATCTTTGCTTTCCCACGCTTCGTGATTGTCCGCACTGTATTGGAGCAGGTCTTTCGAAGCTATATTTTTATGCGGCAGGCTTTCCATCGCATCGCGGATGCCTGCAGGGTCGTTGCCTGCTTTCTCTACTGCACTAGCAACGATCATAGCGGCATCATAAGCGAACATAAGAGAACCGGCATCCTCAAGGGAATATCCTTTCGGGAAGTACTTCTTGTATACTTCATACGCATCTGTAATGCGCTGGGACAGCTTGCCTTCCTTCTGTGCACGCACATGATTGGAAGGCCAAATACTGATGTTTCCGTTTGCTGCATCTCCCGCTAATTCACGGAAATTCGTCTGCTGCATGGCGGTTGAACCAACCATCGGGACGGTGAAGCCAAGCTTTTGCTTCGCTTTTGCAATTTGAGCCTGATCGTGGCCGAGTGCCCAGACAACAAGCGCATCAGCCTGTGCTTGTTTTGCTTCCATTACCTGAGGCGTTAAATCTGAGGTACTCATTGGGAAACCGACTTCTTTAACCGGTTTTACTCCGGCTTTATCCAGGGCGGCTTGAATTTCCTTTAGACCGCCTTTTCCATATGCTGTTTCATCGTGCAGGATGACCGGCTTTTGGATGCCTTTTGCTTTTAAGTAGCCGGCAATTGCGTCTGCCTGGGTATAGTCAGGCGTAGTTGTCCGGAAGAAATAATTTTTATCGCCTTTTGCAAGCTTCTTTGCTTCTTCTCCAATCTTTGAACCTGTAGCTACCGGGTCAATGAGAGGAACCTTGGCCTTGAAAACCTCGGGAAGCATAGCCAGGGCATTGGAAGTGTTCGTTGGACCAATGATGGCTGAAACACCTTCCTTATAAAGGAGATCTTTCACCAGCTCTTTTGCCTTCGTCGGGTTCGCTTCATCATCGCGAACGATGACTTCAAACTTATATCCATTAATGCCGCCAGCATCATTTATTTTGTTAAACGCAGCGATGGCTCCATCCAGATATTGGCCAAGCGTAGCGGAAGCTCCTGTCCTTGCTCCGATAATCCCGATTTTCACCGTTTTGGAATCGCCGGAAGTGTTTTTGGCGGGAGCGCTTGAAGTCTGTTTGCTATCCGTGCGGGTACAACCGATTAATATGGCGATAACGAGCATCATGCTTAATAATATGAAAAATCCCTTTTTTATCATTGGTTCCACCTCAATCTCATTTTTTATTTAGGCATAAAAGCAAGATAAAGATAGCGCTTCCATAATTCCTGGTATGCATCGTTATTTCGCACACTCCTCAAATACACGCTGGGAGATGATGATCTTTTGGATTTCATTCGTTCCTTCATAAATTTTCGTAATGCGTGCATCACGGTAGAAACGCTCCACCGGGTATTCGGCCATATAACCCATTCCCCCATGAATTTGCACTGCTTTGTCTGCTACTCTGTTAAATACATCTGTGGCAAACAGCTTCGCCATGGAAGCTTCTTTAATGGCTTTTTTTCCGGAATCGATAAGCGAGGCCGCCTGGTAGGTCAGGGCACGGGCCGCTTCGGTTTCGGTAGCCATCTCCGCTATCATCCACTGTATTCCCTGATTTGCGGCAATCGGTTTGCCAAATTGCACCCGCTCCTGGGCATAGCGTGCAGACATTTCGATCAACTTCGCGCAGGAACCGACCGAACGGGCGGCAAGCCCTACGCGGCCCTCCCCGAGAATACGCAGGGCGGAGGAGTAGCCAAGCCCCACTTCGCCAATGACGTTTTCTTCCGGCACTTCACAGTCTTCAAAAATGATTTGAGAAGTGTAGGAACCACGTAATCCCATTTTTTTATCCGTTTTCCCGACAATAAGGCCAGGAAAATTTTTTTCAACCAAAAAAGAAGTGATACCGCCTTTGGCTCCTTTTTCTTTATCCGTTACAGCAAAGACAGTAAAAACATCGGCGATGGGGCCGTTCGTAATGAAATGCTTCATGCCATTAAGAATCCACTTATCTCCCTTTTTTACTGCCTTCGTCGACAGATTAGTGGCATCCGAGCCGGCACCGGGCTCGGATAAAGCGAACGCAGCAATTTTTCTTCCTGCCGCCATATCAGGTAAATATTTCGCTTTCAAGGAATCGGAGGCTAATTTTACGAGCCCGGTACTTCCGATTCCGGTATGGGCGCTAATAAGAGAAACAAAACCATTGTGCGTACGGCCCAGCTGCTCAAGAACGAGCGCTTTCCCCACTGTGTTCAAGCCGATTCCCCCGTACGCTTCCGGAATGCTTAAGCCAAACATGCCGAGCTCCTTCGCCTTGTCTACTAAATGCTGGGGAAGCACATCTTCTTCTTCAATTTGCTGTGCATAGGGCTCTACTTCATATTCGACAAAATCCCGCACCATGTTTTTTATTTGTTCTAATTCCTCGTTCATTGTCACTATCACGTTATGTCCCCCTTATGTTCTCATTATTGTGTTATTTTTTTGATACATAATTGTATCAATTCATAATATTTTTTCTATTGCGATTGCCATTCCCTGGCCTCCGCCTACACAAAGTGTGGCCAGTCCGAATTGTTCATTGCGGCGCTGCATTTCGTGCAGCAATGTCACAATGATTTTTGCCCCGGTTGCACCAAGCGGGTGCCCTAAGGCAATTGCCCCACCATTTACATTGACCCCCTCCATATTCAGGCCTGCTTCCCTTATCACGGCCAGGGATTGAGCGGCAAATGCCTCATTCAATTCAATCAATGAAAAATCTGACAGGTTCATGTTTATCTTCCCTAGAAGTTTCTTTATCGCCGGTACGGGGCCGATTCCCATGACCTCAGGGGAAACACCCGAAGCAGCCCAGCCGATAATTCGCGCCATTGGGGTAAGGCCAAGGCTTTGTGCCTTTTCCTTTGACATCATAACAACGGCCGCCGCCCCGTCATTTCTTCCGCATGCATTTCCTGCTGTCACTGTTCCACCTTGCTTAAATGCCGGTTTTAACGCCGCCAATTGCTCCATTGATGTCTCCCGCGGGAATTCGTCCGTGTCAAATAAAACCGTTTTCTTTTTTTGCTTTACTTCAATTGGTACAATTTCGTCTCTAAACTTTCCGGTACGAATAGCGATGGCCGCCCGCCGCTGGCTCTCCAGGGCGAAGGCATCCTGGTCTTCCCGTGTAATCCCATATTTCTCCGCAACGTTCTCTGCCGTTATCCCCATGCCAAGCCCATTTCCATATGTTTCAACCGGCTGCTGCCCGTTTTCAAGGTTAGAATCTACGAGCATCGGATTGCCTTCCCCAAAACGGGAATTGCGAAGATAAATCGGAGAGCAGCTGAGGCTTTCCGCCCCTCCCGCCACTATAACATCGGCCTGGCCAAATGCAATTTGCTGGACGCCGGATGCGATAGCCTGCATGCCTGAGGCACAGAGGCGATTCACAGTATACGCTGTCGCTGTTTCCGGAATACCGGAACGAAGCGCAGCAACACGGGCCATATTGGATGACTCTGTTGTTTGGCGTACTTCACCCATAATGACCTCGTCCACCAGTTCCGGGTTTATTTGTGCACGCCGTATCGCTTCTTTGATGGCAATGGCTCCCAGATGGCCTGAACTCAAGTCTTTTAATGTCCCGCCAAACTTACCTACCGCTGTCCGTACAGCCGATACAATCACAATATCGTTGTTCATCTTATCCTCCCATTTCCTCTACTTCATTTGGATAAATAGTGTATCCGCTGCGTCACATGTTCTGTTCCCCTCCCGTGCCGTTTGTTAGCTAACCTGCCCCAAATACACTTGTTTGACATACGTGTCATTGATAAGATCCGCCGATTTTCCTTCTACGGCAATTTTGCCGGTTTCAATCGCATACGTCCGGTGGCTGACCTCCAGGGCACGGTATGCCTTTTGCTCCACGAGCAGTACCGTTAATCCCCTGCTGTTTAAATCCGCAATAATAGAAAAAAGATTATCAACAATATTAGGTGCAAGACCAAGGGTAGGTTCATCAAGCATTAGTAATTGCGGATTTGTCATTAGTGCTCTGCCAACTGCCACCATCTGCTGCTCCCCTCCACTAACCGTCCCTGCTTTTACTTTTAAGCGTTCCTTTAATCGTGGAAATAAGTCGAGCATTTCTTCGGCGCGTCCGATTACGTCTTTTTTGCTGCGAAAATAGTTCATATATCCACCCATGAGAAGGTTTTCCCACACGGTTAAATGAGGAAAAATTTGCCTTCCTTCCGGAACAATCGCAATCCCTTTCTTAACCGTCTCAGAAACGGAACACCCGGTGATCGAACGGCCGAGAAACTTCACGTCACCTCCCGTAGGCTTTAATTCCCCTAAAATCGATTTTAAGGTCGTAGATTTCCCGGCACCGTTACTTCCTATAATCGCAACGATTTCTCCTTTCTCTACATGTAGAGTAATGCCGTGAAGAACCTGGATTTTTCCATACGCTGCGGCAAGCTGATTCACTGTGAGCATCTAGTTTCCCCTCCTCGTCTTTCCTGTTATATTTTGAATTGCAAATGTGATGCCAAGCCATCCCGCCTGTTCCACAGGCTTTTTATAAGGGAAGAAAACAAACGATACAGAATTGAATTAATTTCATTGCTTTACTGCGTCTATTTTGTATTACCGATTCATAAATGTATTGTTCGCCATATAATGCCAAATAAAAAAAGCACTGGACCAGTGCTTTTAAAAATTGTATTTTTTAAGTTTTCGTACGATGGTAGGCTGGCTCGTTCCTAACACCTCGGCCATTCGATAGGTGCTGGGGAAATTTTTAACAGCGAGTGCCAGTAATTCCCGTTCGGCTACTTCAACTGCTTCCTTTAAGGTTGTTATTTTTGTATAACGGACAGGCGATTTTTCATTTTCTTTATACTCAGCAGGCAAATCGTTCGCTGTAATCACTTTCGAGGTAATCGTAAGGATCAGCCTCTCCACGAGGTTTGCCATTTCGCGGACATTGCCCGGCCAGGCATAATGGTAGAGAAACTCCCGTAAACTGCGGTCGAATTGTTTAGAAACTGCGTACTTATCGTTTAATTTATCTAAAAAATAGTGGATGAGCGGGAGAATATCATCCCTTCTTTCCCGTAAAGGGGGAATCAAAATAGGAAGCACATTCAGACGGTAAAATAAATCTTCTCTAAATTCCCCCTGGCTTACCATTTCTTTGAGGTTTCGATTGGTAGCTGCAATCACCCGTACATCGACATTTTTTGGCCTTATGCCGCCAATACGCTGGATTTGTTTTTCCTGCAATGCGCGCAGCAGCTTCACCTGGAGGGCAAGCGGCATTTCCCCTACTTCATCGAGAAAAAGAACGCCCTTGTGAGCCAATTCGAACATCCCTGCTTTTCCGGTCCGGTTCGCTCCTGTAAAAGCACCTGCTTCATAGCCGAATAATTCCGATTCAAGAAGTTCATGCGGAATAGCCCCGCAATTAATTTTGATAAATTCCCCTTTTTCATGCCGGTTTCCGGAACAGTAAATATGTCTTGCCAGAACATCCTTTCCGACACCGGTTTCCCCGAGAAGGAGAACGGTCGCATCAAAATCCGCGATGCGTTCACTCATGTCATAAATCTCTTTCATTGCCTGGCTTTCTATGATAACGTTTTCGTTTTTCAGTTTGTTTGATTTTAATCTTTCCAGCTCTTTCTTATATTGATTGTTTAGTTCGTGCACCTTCTCCAATTCCTTCTGAAGCGCGTTTAGCTCGGAGAGATCCCTTATGTTCGTGACTACTTTTTCAATTTCGCCTGCCTCGTTAAAAATAGGGCTTCCGGTCATCAGAGTTTCTCTTCCTGCGAAATTTTTTTGTATGACACTTACCGGCTTTTTCTGCTCGACTACTTTGAAAGTAACCGTTTCCTTTAAAATCCCTCTATCAACTAAAGCGTTAACGTTTTTTCCAATATAGTATTTTTTAGGAATTCCGGTAACCCGCTCAATGGCGGAATTCGTTTTCAGGGTGATTCCTTCTCTATCGGTAATATAAATGACATCATAGGAATTTTCGATAATGGTATCCAGTTCATTATTTATTTTACCTAATTGTGCAATTTGCTCTTTCAAACAATAGACCTGCGAACCATCAACAAGAAGGTAAAGGAGCAGATTCTCTGAGCTCCAGGTAAAGTTTCGATGCAGTATAATAAAATGGTTATTGCCAATTTCAACGAGTCCGATATCAGGTGATTGCGTTTTCCACCGGGCGAATATTTCTTCTGCCTGCATGCCTGCTTTGATAAAATTTTCCTCACATAGTCCAGAGAACAAATGGTTATAGGCCTGTACGCTCCCCTGTTCATTCGTAATCAGGACCGGAAGGGGAAAGCGCTCCAGCCATTCTATTTGTGTGTTCATCTAAATCGGCAAAGGATACCCCGTCCTCTACAGGGCGGGGAGGAATTCGCCTTGCCTCCTCTCGATTAATAACGTCGTGGCTCGTTCAACGACCTGTAGTTTTTTGTAGCTGGCACTGGCATGTATCCGTGTGCCATCCAGCTTTCGTACATCAAAATACCCAGAGCTTCTTCGCCCAAAGATAAAACACTCCTGTCCTTCGAAGCACACCTTGTCGAACAACTGGAACCCATGCACCCACTTCGGAGCCGTATTTTTCTGCCGGCAGCCGCCTTTGCGTGATTCCCGGTGATGCACGTTGAGAATTTTGTCTTTTGACTTGCCTTTACAGTGCTGGCAGGTGTGATTATCCCGCCACAAGACGTATTCTCGCACGTTCCAGAAGCCAAGCTGATTACCCTGCTGATACTCGGTTTCCTGTATCAGCGGGTTCTTGATTTTCTGAATGTCAAATTGGGCCACCTCGATGGTGAGTTGACGAATGGGCAGAAGACGATGCAGGCGGTCAATCAGCTTGAGATGGCTGTCGACCTTGTGTTGCACCGACGGTGCAAGCCAGCCTTCGGGCTTCCTGCGATTCAAAAAGCGGGCTTTCCGGTATCTAAGGAACCCAAGCTAGTCAATCAGGGCTTTGATAAGCCCCCACTTCAAGAACCGTTAGGTTCTAAGTGGCGGGTAATTGACTATGTACCGTGCTCCTTTTTCTGATTTATCACGGCTAACCATTCATAAATATTGTAACAACAAATAATAATATTGTCTATTTTTAGAATATTTTTCACCCAGTCTTATTAGATTTTGAAAAATTCGGCTTGACTTATAGGAAAAATGTATTTATGATGTAAATAAATAGTATAGTATTATTCCTTTAAAGGGGAGTAGCTGTACAGCAAAGTCGTCAATTCAGGGTTTCCGCCCTCGGCTTTGTTGGCAACGATTGAAGTTGTTAGCGAGACCTTTACCGGTATGGTAAAGGTTTTTATTGTTTAATGACCTTTACCTTCATCTGGTAAAGGTCATTTTTATTTTTTAAGAAAGGAGAATAGTATGGGCAAGTTCACAAGGAGACTGCGTTTTATTCTTAACGTTAAACGATTTCTTCCGTTTCTATTCGAATTCTTTACCTCAAAAAGAGTTCCGATGCGTAAGAAATTATTTTCATCGTTATTGGTGATAGGTTATTTTTTATTTCCTTTCGATGCTATTCCGGATTTTTTAGCCTTCTTCGGCATCTTAGATGACGTAGCCGTATTGACTTTTGTTCTCCAACGAATCGTAAAAATATCGCCGAAAGAATTAAAAGACAAATATGATATTAAGGAGTGGTAGTAATGGATTTCTTCTCTCCAGAGTTCTGGTCAGCGCTGTTTGCCATTGTTATTATTGACCTCGTTTTAGCAGGAGATAACGCGATTGTCATCGGGCTTTCGGCACGTAACTTGCCGAAAGATCAGCAGAAGAAAGTGATATTTTGGGGAACGGTTGGAGCCATTGCCATTCGTTCATTGTTAACGCTGGCTGTTGTATGGCTGATGAAAATTCCGGGTTTATTGCTCGTTGGAGGCTTACTGCTCATCTGGATCGCGTATAAGCTTCTTGTCGAAGAAAAGGACCACGAAAACGTGAAAGCAGGCGCGAGTTTATGGGCGGCCGTTAAAACGATTGTCGTTGCAGATACCGTGATGGGATTAGATAACGTGCTTGCCGTTGCAGGTGCTTCCCACGGAAGCTTTGTCCTTGTTGTTTTGGGGCTATTAATCAGTGTGCCGATTGTAGTCTGGGGAAGTACACTGATTCTTAAATGGGTAGAACGTTACCCGGCTATCATTTATATTGGAGCAGGAGTGCTGGCCTGGACCGCCTCTAAAATGGTGGTAGATGAACCTTTTCTAAAAGGCCTGTTCGAAGACAATTCCATCCTTAAGTGGGGATTAAGCTTTGTTATCATTGCCGGGGTTCTCTTCTTTGGCAGAGTGAAAAATCAAAGTAAGAAGGTAGAAAACGCTTTGTAAAGTGGAAAACACAGAAGAAAGAGGAGCGATCGCATTCGCTCCTCTTCATTGCCATTATATTCGGTTTTAAATCATTGATTAACGAACTGCGCCTCCGCCGAGTTGTGACTCAGCTAGTGTAATCATACGCTTTACCATTTCTCCACCAACGGAACCGTTTGCACGGGAAGTTTGGTCAGCACCAACCTGGATACCAAACTCTGTTGCGATTTCATACTTAAATTGTTCCAGTCCCTGTCTTGCTTGAGGTACGAGAAGTTTGTTTCGACCGCCACTGCGTCCTGACATTGTTTTCATCTCCTTTATTGAGGATTAGTTACAAGGTTTTAACCTTGTAACTGTAGCTTTATATAAAAAGCATGTTCTTATGCACTGTGTGTAATGGAAAGTGTTGGATAAGAAAAAGGATGGGACCTGCAGATCCCGCCCTTTTTCTTATCCTACCGGTTCTGTAGGTGGAGAAATGGTAAATCTCCACCTCTTTTAGACTATCCAACATTTTATTAAATTATTATGATGAGGAAAAATCCAAACCGTGCTAGCTGCTTCTGTTTGGATCCTGACTGTTACTGAACCTTTACTATTTCAATCCGCTTGATTTGCAGCCCCTCGGTTTCCTGGACTTTAAACTGCCAGCCCTCATGTTCTATCTGCCTTCCTTCTTCAACTTCGGGAATATGGGCAGCCACCCACCCGCCAATCGTATCAAACTCCGGATCAGCCTCAATTCCCGTTAATTCCTCCACTTCAGTAAGCAGCAATTTATTATCCAGGACAAAATGATTTTCTCCTATTTCCTCAACGGGAGGACGTTCGTCCGTATCAAATTCGTCGCGAATCTCTCCCACGATTTCCTCCAGTATATCTTCCATCGCCACAAGCCCTGCTGTTCCCCCGTACTCGTCAATAAGAATGGCAACCGAGGTTCCTTCTTCCTGCATGTTTCGCAGGAGCTTTTCTATCGGGGTTGCTTCATTAACAAATAAGGCCGGCCGAACAAGTGTCTTCGTGTCGAAGTCCTTGTCTTCTAAGTATCGCATAAGAAGTTCTTTCGTATGTAAAATCCCAATAATATGATCCTTATCTCCATCGGCTACCGGGTAGCGTGTAAAGCCCTCTTCACGAATTGTCCGTAAGTTCTCCTCTACCTCTGCGCCAACATAGAGGCAGGCCATTTCCGTCCGCGGCACCATAATTTCACGGGCAACCCGTTCATCGAACTTAAAAATATTGTTTACATATGTATACTCAACAGCGTTAATTTCTCCACCTTCCAAACTTTCAGTCAGAATGAGACGCAGTTCTTCCTCCGAATGGGCATGTTCATGCTCACTGGCCGGTTTCAGACCGAATAAACGAGCAATAAACCTGGCGGAGCCATTTAACGACCAAATAAACGGATACATAATTTTGTTGAAGTTGATAAGCGGTCTTGCTATCCACAAACAAATATTTTCTGCTTTTTGAATGGCAAAGGTCTTGGGCGTTAATTCCCCCAGAACGACATGCAGGAATGTAATGATTGAAAAAGCAAGGATGAAAGAAAGGGGGTTCGCTACTCCCTCCGGAACATTCCACTCCATAAATAAAGGGTGGAGTAAATGATGAATGGTCGGTTCCCCCAGCCAGCCGATTCCCAGCGCAGTGACCGTAATGCCAAGCTGGCAGGCAGATAAATATCCGTCCAGGTTCTCAAGGATTCGCTGCACGGCACGTGCCGATTTGTTTCCTTCCATCGCTATTTGATTAACCCGGGTAGGCCGCACCCTAACCAGCGCAAACTCTGCCGCAACAAAGAAAGCTGTTGCAATAATTAAGATTGCGACCAAAAGTAAATTAATAACTTCGTCCATCGATTCCCCGAAGGGTCACCTCCATAATTCCCAATGATTCCTTATTTGTATTCATACCTCATTATACCATTATACTGCCTATTCTTTAGCTTTATATATTTCTATTCCAAAAGTTTATAATCTTTCTACCGCTTGGACACATTCACTAATTAAAACGAACACCTCTTAATTTTTTAGCGAGATTGGCGAATTTGTTTATACCGGGCTTCTGTATTCATTGATTGATTAGAACCAACTTGAAAAATTGAGGATGAAGAAATATCCACGACGTTGACCTGATTTACTTTAATCCACGGGGACTTGTTCTTTACAGTCATGTCAACATTTTCTTGAACAGTAGGTTGGGAAATAGGAATACTGAATACTGAGTAGTGGGAGAAATCTGCTTCATTTTCAGTAAAGGCAGGAAGATCACGTTCTAGTTCAATTGTTTTTGAGCGAGGTTTTACCTTGACTGCATCCCCTATGTGAACGATAGCGCTTGATGAAACACTGAGAATTTCAATCTTTTTAACAACTGATATTCTTACACTCACAATGAACGGCCTCTTGCTGCCGGTGGTGACGGAGGAACCTGTGTCCCGGTTACAGGCGATTCAGGTGGCGCCTCGGAAACAGAAGAACAAGTAATGACCTTCGTATCCCCTATTAAAAAAACGGAAGAAGTAGAAATTTCGAGAATCCGGATGTTTCCAACTGAAAGTTCTTTATTAATTACACTCATTTTCATTAAGTCTCATTCTCCCCACTTGATAATGCACGAACATAATTTTCAATTCCAGTTCGAATATCTCTTCTTACTTTTTTAATGATGGTTTCCCTTACAGAATCCGAACGAGTGGCAGCACCATCTTTATTCATTTCATTGAGATAATAATAAATGCGATCATCCATCTGTCTTCTAATATCTTCAATGATAAATTGGTGAGATTCCTCATCTAATTTGTATTTATATTTTCTTTCCATCGCATTGATTTCTTTAGGAAGTTCTCGTTTTAAATAGTGTTCAAGCTGATTTTTAATCTGGCGGAAAGAATGTGATTGTTGAGGTTGAAGCGGGACATCTTCAACCGTTTGGTCATTGGCAGTCAATTGATCAATGTTTCCTAAACTATTAGGAGTAACGCCAATATTTAAAGTTCCTTCGAGTTTCTCAACCTTTAATTGGTCGAATTTGTATTCCATTTTTTCTACAATAACCGGGCGCTGGGTTTTCAACAGGCTAATTTCACGCTGCAGCTGCTGAACTGTCTTTGCCAGTTGATTTATTGATCCTTGCTGCTGTGCGGCAACTTCATCCTGCAGTTCCCGGATCCTCTCCTCTACTTGAGCGATCGGCGCTTCCTGTTCTACGGTAACTTTTTCCTGCAACTGCTGAATAATCGTCTCTAATTGGTTCATTTTCTCGGTTTGCCAGTTTATATGGGCATACATCTGTTGAAAAAATGATTGCATATTACCGGGATACATACAACTGACCCCCCTTTGCTTTATCCTATGCAAATAGGAGGATGGGTGTTAGCCCATAACGAAATGATTTATTACAAAGGAAATCACCTTGGAGCGGGCAACGGTACTAAATGAGCCTGTGATTGCCTGGATGTTTCAGGTTTTGCGGCAGGTTCGGCAGATTCACCTGTATTATATACGTTAGACAGAGGCTTGATTATACCGGCACTTCCAATTTGCAGAACGGATGAATTTGTAACGCTATCCACTCGTAAGCTGTGAATAACAATGCTTTGATGAACCGTTAGATTAGGTATATTCCTCTCCTCCTTTATTCTCACTTAAATCACATCTGTATTGTTCGAATCTGCAATATCTTCATCGGTCGTATTCATTGCACTAACGCCGTTATAGACAAACTTCCTTTGTAACGTAGTTAATAATGTATGGTATGACGGCATTCACCCAAAAGTTCATCATTTGCCGAATACAACACCGGTTGTTATAAGCTTCTGTACAAACGTACATAAGCATTTGCTTCTTTTTCCGGTGAAGCGTGTTCGGCATTCCAGCTTTTTGCCTGCCGGACAACCTTCTCCCGCAGGGGCGCATTCGTCACAATGGAATCAACCGCTTCTATAAACTCATCCAGTGTTTCATAAAGCCACCCGGTTTGTTCATGATCAATCAATTGTACATTCGCTTCATTTTTTCGCGCGATGACAGGCCGTCCCACTGCCATTGCCTCCATAAGTGCAAGGGACTGGCCTTCCGATAGAGAAGTGTTGATTACCATTTGAGCTTGTTCGTACCAGAATTTCATAACCTCGTAGGGAACAACCCCCGCATAATCCATCCAATGACGCTGCTCTGTTTTTCTTTGCACCTGCTCATAAACGTTGTGATCCAAATTCGCACCAAGGATTGTAAAATTCATTTCAGGATATTTATGAATCAGCTCATCAAGTGCCGGAAGAACATGCAGCACGTCTTTTACCGGACGCAAACCAGCGGGAAGCAGAATACGGGGAGCCATTTCTTCTTCTATGGCCGATACAGTCCAGGGCTGCCAAATACCCTGGGGGACAACGAACGTTTTATCGATCCATCCCGGTGATAAACGCAGTACCTTTTCCTTTGCATCTTCTGTAAAAACAGTAATATAGGCAGCATCATTTAAGAAGGCGAACATGTCGTCATCCATGCTTTCCTGTTGTAAATCGATATTAATATCTGTACCACCCATTGTTACGATGTACGGGCGGTTTAAGATGAAATGATTGTTCTTTGCCCAGAGTAAAAATCGCGTGGCATGTAAGATGTGAAAAATATCAGCACGAGGTTGATGCCAATTATCCTTTTCCAAATAGGGAATAACAGATGCATTAATACTTTGCTGCTGAAGAAAATGGACAAGTCGTTTAATTGTTGTTGAGTTTCCTCTGGGCTGGTTGAAATAAGGCGCAAAAAATAAAATATGCATAATGAGCCACCTGTGCCATTTAGAATAAATGAAAAAAAAATCTTTTTCCTTATCAGTCACTCGAAACTTCCTTCACGGGCTGAGCCGAGGAAAAACCGAACCGATATTCATATTATATCATTGACGGCATCCTGAGCCTGCTGGCAAAACACAATGGCCAGAGGATAGTAGGAAAATCGGGTATTATAATTCATGATGAACAGAACAATCATCTTAAACATTACTAATTATTTTTATAGTGAAAATATTTATAAGATTGCTATACTTAATTAGAGTTAATAAAAAGTCATGGTCTGATACATAGATAGCCATGTTGGAGGTGCACAAAGATGAGCAGTATGAGAGCCGGATTGTATGTTTCAGAAAAAAAAGTAGTTGTTGGAGAAGTAGACAAACCATTATTAAAGCAGGGAGAAGCACTTATTAAGGTATCTTATGCAGGCATTTGCGGAACCGATATGATGATTTATTTCGGCAGGCACCCCAGAGCAAAAGCCCCTCTGGCAATGGGGCATGAATTTGCCGGTGTAATCGAAGACATTAACGGTGATTGTTCTTTTGCAATTGGAGACAGAGTGGTAATAGAGCCCACACTTAGCTGCGGGACTTGTGAAGCCTGTACATCAGGACAGTATCATGTATGCAAAACGTTAAAGCTTATTGGAATTGATCATCATGGCGGATTTGCTGAATATGCAGCAGTCCCCTTGCGCCGGCTTCATCAAATCCCTGAGGGACTCTCCGCTGCTCATGCATCCCTGGCAGAACCTCTGGCCGTAGCAGTCCACACAGTGCGCCGCTCCGATTTGAAAGTAGGAGACAACCTTGTTATCCTGGGGGGCGGTCCTATTGGGCTGCTTATCGGTTTGGTAGCCAAACAAGCTGGAGCAAATCAAGTTATTGTGTCCGACATTAGCCCTTACCGTTTAAACAAAGCAAAAGAACTAGGATTCATTGCACTGGATGCCAAAGAAGAAAATGTTAATGAAAAAGTGGCTGCGCTTACAGATAGGGTTGGAGCAGATATTGTTTTTGAAGTTGCAGGATCTCCGGCTACTGCCAGGCAGATGACGGATCTGATCAAAATTCAAGGACAGATTGTAGTCGTTAGTGTATTCAAGCAACCGCCAGTTGTTGATTTAGCAGCCATGCATTTTAAAGAAATATCTTTAACGACGACAAGGTGTTATAGCCGGGGTGATTTTGAAAAAGCAATTCGGCTTATGGCAAACGGGATTATTGATGTTTCGCAGGTTATTTCGCATCAGCTTTCCCTTGAACAAATTGCTGAAGGGTTTGAATTGATGGAAAACCCCGATGTATCTTTAAAGATTCTAATTCAACCGTAAAAAGGGGAGCAAACATGATCATTGATTTATTTAAATTAGACGGGAAAGTTGCAGCAGTAACAGGAGCTACCAGAGGAATCGGACGCGCAATGGCTCTGGCTTTAGCAGAAGCAGGAGCGGATATTGCCCTGCTTCAACGCTCGCCCGAGCAATATGAGTTAAAAGAAGAGCTGGAGAAACTGGGAAGAAAATGCACAATTATTCCCTGTGATATGGAAAATAGTAACCAGGTAAAAGAAGCTATACCTAACGTGGTGTCGTCTTTTGGAAAAATTGATATTTTAGTAAACAATGCAGGTATTCAACGCCGCTCCCCTTCTGTAGATTTTCAAGAATCGGATTGGGACGATGTGATTCAGGTAAATTTAAAAGCCGTCTGGCTTTTATCCCAGCAGGCTGGGCGCTATATGGTTCCACAGAAAAAAGGGAAAATCATTAACACCGCCTCCCTCCTTTCTTTTCAAGGTGGAATCACGGTTCCGGCTTATGCCGCAGCAAAAGGAGGCGTCGCGCAGCTAACAAAAGCTTTGTCAAATGAATGGGCGCAGCACAATATAAATGTAAATGCCATTGCCCCCGGCTACATTGCAACCGATCTGAATACCGCCTTAATTAATGATGAAACGCGGAATAGCCAAATCCTTGACAGGATTCCAGCCGGACGCTGGGGAAATCCAGAAGATTTCAAAGGAACTGTCGTGTTTTTGGCTTCCGATGCATCAAATTACGTTCACGGCCATTCGCTCGCTGTCGATGGTGGATGGCTAGGCCGCTAAATGTGAAAAACACCTCCCTTTTATTCATATGAACAAAGGGAGGTGTTTTTATGTAAGTTTAATTTCTATGGCGTTAAGAAAATCTTCGCATGCTGCACACGATGATGGATTAAATCCTGAAACGCCTCGTCGCCTTCTTTCAGTGAACGGATTTCTGACCACTGCTCTTCATCAATTTTCCCGGCTTTTAAAAGCTCGATTGCGTCGTAGAAATCCTGCGCGTTATAGGAGAAGGAACCCAGAACATTAATCTCACTGCGAATGCAATGATTGATAGGCAGTACTGTGTCATCAATGCCAAGGCCGATATTCATAATGGTGCCCCCCGGATTCACCAGTTCGACGGCGGCTGTCCGTGTAGGTTGAAAACCAGCCGCGTCAATCACGACATCAATTCCGGAAGGTCCCATTGCATCTTTAATTTTTTTGATATAACCTGACTCCGGCGTAATTGTGCCGTATGCTCCCAGATTAGCCGGAGTTCGCAGCCTTGCTTCATTTGTATCCACTACGATTACTTTCGCTGCCCCCAGGATTTGTGCCACAAGAAAACTGAGCAAGCCAATCGTTCCTGCTCCAAACACTACGACATTCGCGAACGGGTGGTTTTGCATCGCCCGTCTTGCTGCACGCAGTGAGCAGGCGAGCGGCTCGGTTAAGGAAGCCCTGTAAGGGCTGAGCGTATCCGGGATTACATGTAGGGAGGATGCCGGCACACTGACAAACTCGGCAAACGCACCGGGACGATGAACCCCAATAATCCCTCGCTGCGCACAGAGCTGGGGCCATCCTTTCCGGCACTGATTGCACTGTCCGCATGAGAGAATTGGATTCACTACGACAGACTGGCCCTGTGAAAATCCATCTACACCGGATCCGACCTCATAAACTTTCCCGCTGAATTCATGGCCCATCACGAGCGGCGGTACACGCAGGCTGTTATGGCCAAGATAGCCTTCAATTTCAGATCCGCAAATACCGGCCGCTTCAACCTTTATTAACACTTCATTTTCTGTTATGCGCGGTTCATCTCCCTGCCGCATTTCCATCCGTTTTGGTCCAGTCCATACTAATGTTTCCATTGTACTTCCTCCCTTATAAAATAATTTGATTATATTTATTTTTCTAAAAATTGTCAATTGATTACGGATAAGAAAACAGCAATAAAGTAAGAATCCCACTAGCTTATGCCGTGGGAGAATCGTAAAAAGCAACTTTCATGAGTAATCGCTCATAATATGGCTTTTTATTTCTTCGATGTGCTGTTCCATCGTTTTTTTCGCCTGGACTACGTCTCCATTATACATTGCGGTTAGGAACTTTTTGTGCATTTCGTTCGCCTGCAGTGGACGGTCAAAATTCTTCGTCATAATAATGCCAAACCATTTAATTTGCACTTCGAGCGTTTCCATAAAACTAATCAAGCGCTGGTTGCCGGAGTACTGGATAATTGTCCGGTGCAATTTGCGATCGGATTGAAAGAAGAGCGGCATGTTTCCCTTCTGGATTTCCATTTCGATTTCCCTCATCTCATTGAGCAGCTGTTCAAGAATGTGCTTTGGAATGCGGGGAACGGCTAGTTCTATGGCCAGGCTCTCCAGCCCTTTGCGCAAATCATAAATCTCTTCGATATCTTTCGGTTTCGGCGTGCTGACGAAGGTACCTGAACGCGGCTTCACCTCAATTAAACCATCTTGCTGCAACCGATTTAATGCGTCGCGCAGAGGTGTACGGCTAACTCCTAATTCCTCGATTAACTCTTCGTAGTTAATTCGTGCACCTGGTTCTAATTCATTGCGGAAAATTTTATCGCGCAAATAAAGATATGTCCGTTCATTAAGATTGCGGTTATCAAAAGCGGTTGTCATTTCCATCTTCTTCCCTTCCCTCCCTCCTTAGTATACAATATCATGGATTACTTATATAAGATTATATTTCCCCAGCCTGGCAGGTAACTGGTACAAAACACGGTAGGGTCAGAAAAGAGAAAGGCGCGTTGTTTATGCCTTTCTCTCTTTCTGTTGTAGGTCGAATTTCTGATGGACGTAACAAGCCAGCTTATATTGCAGCAACGGGTTGGTTGACCGGATGCTTCGGCGGAAAACCGGCCAGTACACGAGCCACTTCTTCCGCCGCTCGGCGACGCGATTCTGCAATGGATTCTTCCGAATAATAAGCGGCATGCGGTGTGATAATTACATTGTCGAAAGCAAACAATTGTGAGTCTGCCTGCCAGTCATGCAGTTTGGCCGGTTCCTCCTCAATGTCATCGAGTCCAGCGCCGCCTACTTTCCCTGTCTCCAGCGCTTGAATCAAGGCCGATTGGTCCACAATCGGACCCCGGGCTGTGTTTATGAAAATCACTCCTTGCTTCATCATAGCGAATTCCCTGTCGCTAAACATATGCCAGGTCTCATCAGTCAAAGGTGCCTGTACAATAATATAGTCACTTGTGGTGAGTAACTGTTCAAACGAGACGGCCTGCACCCCATATTGGGCCGCCGCCTCCTGCGTTAGGTGCGGCGTGTAGGCCATCGTTTCCATACCGAATCCCTTTACTCTTGCTGCAATCGCTTTAGCAATCAGGCCAAACCCAACAAGACCGAGCTTTTTCTGCTGAATCCGGTGGATGAACTGCCCGGATTGCCATCGCCACTCGCTGGCACGCACAGCTTGATCATACATTTTAATTTTTCGCACCAAAGAAAGCAGCAGCGTAACCGCATGGTCGGCCACTTCGTGGTGACAGTAATCGGGAACATTGGTGACAAGGATGCCCTGTTTTGTCGCTGTTTTTACATCAACAATATCAACCCCGGTTCCGTAGCGGGCAATAATTTTGCAGGTTTCCAATTGTTCAATCATTGTCCCGTTAACATTAAAGTACTGAGTAATAATCGCGTCCGCATCCTTTGCCTGCGCAAGAAATTCCGCTTCGTTTTCCGCGTTCAATCCTATGACCTCGGCGCCGTCTCCCAATTGCCGCTTTATCACTTCAGTTTCTAAATCGATATTTCCAAAGTCGTAATCGCTAATAATTACCTTATACCTTGTCATTCCGCTGCCTCCTTCCTATCGCTGAGAAGGTTAATCCTGCAGGCGAACAGAAATTAATTTTTCAATTAAATATTCCTCCATTCCATGGTGGCCGCCTTCCTTGCCGTTCCCGCTTTCTTTAATACCGCCGAATGGTACGGCCGCAGTAATTGGAAGTGAATCATTAACGCCAACAATACCGAATTCAAGCTGCTCGGCTACCCGGTGGCTGCGGGATAAATCGTTCGTATAGAAATAAGAGGCCAGGCCGTACGGCGTGTTGTTTGCTTTTTCAATAACTTCTTCTTCCGTCTTGAAAGTGAAAATCGGCGCAACAGGACCAAACGTTTCTTCATAAGAAATCAACATCGTTTCATCCACGTTTGCAAGCACGGTCGGCTCATAAAAGCTGCCGTTTGCAAATTCGGGCTGCTGCGGGCGCTGACCGCCAACCAGCACTTTTGCTCCCTTGCTGACCGCATCCTTTACATGCTCTTCCGATTTCTCTACCCCTTTCTGGTCAACGAGCGGACCGACATTCGTTGCCGAATCAAGGCCGTTCCCTATTTTTAGTGCCGAGACCTTCTCAACCAGCTTCTCGCTAAATGCTTCTATAACCGATTCCTGCACGTAGACCCGATTCATGCATACACATGTCTGTCCGGCGCAGCGAAACTTGCCTGACACAAGTCCATCGACCGCTAAATCAAGATCGGCATCTTCAAACACAATATAGGGTGCATGTCCGCCTAATTCCAGCGACATTTTCTTTACCGTTTCAGCGCCACCGGCCATTAATTTCTTACCGACTTCTGTCGAACCGGTAAAACTGATTTTCTTCACTTTTGTACTTTTTAGCATGGCTTCCGATACTTCGCGGGCATCGCCTAGCACAAGGTTAACTACACCGGCCGGAATTCCGGCTTCCTCAAAGATTTCAAAAATCAATTTGGCTGAAAGAGGGGACTGGGAAGCCGGCTTGACAACAACCGTACATCCTGCGGCCAAAGCCGGAGAAATTTTTCGTGTAATCATTGAAACCGGGAAATTCCATGGTGTAATGGCTCCTACAACACCGATCGGCTGCTTAATAACAGAAACACGCTTATTAGCTGCATTCGTTGGAATCGTTTCACCATAGACGCGGCGTCCTTCCTCGGCGTACCACTGAACATAATCAATGGCGATCTGCACTTCGCCGCGCATGTCGGCAAGCGCTTTTCCCATCTCCAGCGTTCCCGTCCGGGCAAGATCTTCTTTTCGCTCCCGCATGATTTCTGCAACCCGGTACATGTAATTGCTCCGCTCAATTGCCGGCAGCTTCGACCATGTTTTAAACGCGGCATTGGCCGCTTCAATCGCTTCTTCTACTTCTTCTTTCCCAACTTTCGCCACACGGCCGACAACTTCGCCGTTTGCCGGGTTTCGTACAACAACCTCGTCTATTCCTTTTTCAATCCATTTTCCATTGATATACATATTGATTTCCTCCTTTAATAGCAATTTTTATAGATTTGCAATAAGTCTTCCTGCGTCGCCTTCCGCGGGTTAATATTGACGAGTGGGTTTCCTATGCTTTCTTCCGCCATCTGTTCCAAATAATCCTCGGTAACGCCTACGTCTGATAGGCGGGCCGGAATGCTAACATCACGGTTTAGCTGTTCAATGGCACTTACCGTTTTTTCCGCCGCCTCTGTTTTTGATAATCCTGATACCGATTCCCCTAGTAGCTCAGCGACATCCGCGTACTTATCGATCCGCGCAGGCAAATTGAATCTCGTCACATGCGGCAGCAGAATTGCGTTCGCTACCCCATGTGCGATATTAAAATGCGCGCCCAGCGGGTTGCACAACGAATGGCAAAGCCTAATTTCGCGTTGTTAAACGCAAGTCCGGCAATCAGGCTGGCTTCCAGCATTTTACTGCGCGCTTCCAAATTTTCTCCCTGGTAGACTGCGGTACGGAGGTGCCTGCCAATTAGCGAAATCGCTTCTCTTGCCAGGGCATCGGTTACAGAATAGGACAGCTTCGAGGTATATGACTCTACCGCATGGGTGAGCGCGTCAATGCCGGTCGCAGCGGTAACATGCGGAGGCATCGTAACCGTTAATTCCGCATCGATAATTGCCCATCTAGCGGCTACATTTCGCCCTCCGATTGAGTACTTTACCTTCTGCTCTGTATCCGTAAGCACAGTAACAGTCGTTACTTCGCTTCCTGTTCCCGCTGTGGTCGGAATCGCGATAACCGGGAGAATGGGAATTTCCACCTTGCCAACACCTTTAAAATCGGCAATCCTTCCTTCATTTGTTGCTAAAATACCAAATGCTTTCGCCGTATCAATTGAGCTGCCGCCGCCAATTGCAATTAATACATCGGGTGCTTCCTGCTGTAAAAACGCAAAACCTCCCTCCACCAGATGCTGCGTTGGATTTGGCTCGACACCATCAAAAATGCTGAATGCCAGGTTTACCTCCTGAAGCAGCTTTTCAAGTGGTGCAACGATACCTGCATTTCTAATTCCCTTGTCCGTTACGATAAGCGCTTTTTTAAAACCTTCGCTCATCACAATTTCTTCTACCTTTTTTAGTGAACCGATTCCAAGATGAATCTCGGTTGGGCATAAAAATGAAGAAAACATTGGCATCCTCCTCTATTTAGTTCCCTTGCGCAGGCTGTCAATTGTCGCATTCACAGAGATGACATTCGGGTCGGTTACCACCTCAATTAAGGTTGGAACCTTTGCGGCAAGCGCTTTCTGTAACACAGGGATAAACTGGTCGTTTCTTTCCACTCGTTCGCCGTGCGCGCCAAATGCTTGTGCCAGCGCTACATAATCCGGATTGGAAAGAGCAGTACCGATGACCCGTCCAGGGTAATTTCTTTCCTGATGCATCCGAATGGTGCCATACATGTTGTTATTAATCACAAGCGAAATAATCGGTAGTTCATAGCGGAGCGCCGTTTCCAGCTCTTGTAGCGTCATCATAAATCCGCCATCTCCAGCGATTGAAATAACCGGACGATGCGGGAAGGCCAACTTGGCACCTACAGCCGCAGGTACGGAATAGCCCATCGCGCCGGAAGTTGGACCAAGATATGTCCTCGGCTGTTCAAACTGATAATAACGCTGAATCCAGCCGGAGAAATTACCCGCATCGCTTGTCAGTACAGCATCCGGCGGAAGTGTTACCTGCAGGTCATAAACAAGCCCCTCTAAATTGACAAAGTCATCCCGGTACATCTGTTTCGGAAGAGACACTGTTTCGTATACTTCTCTTATTTCCTGACAGTACCGCAGACGCCCGGACGAAACAGCAGCCTCTTTATTCAGCTCTGCCAGCGCCTGAATTGCGAGCTTTGCATCGCTGACAATCCCGATAGCCGTATCATAAAACTTGCCGATTGCCTGTTCATCGATATCAATATGAATCAGCTTTGTTTCCGGCTGTATCAATGTATAGTTCTGCGTGACAATTTGCGAGAACTTCATGCCAATGGCCAAAATTACGTCTGCTTCTTTTACATAATCCAGCAAATCGGGATGCGGACCCAGCCCGATTTGTCCTGCATAATTCTTATGGCGATTCGGAAAAGCATCATGACGCCGGAAGCTTGTCATTACCGGAACGCCAAGCCGTTCAGATAGCTGGACCAGGTCATCCTGCGCATTCGTTGCCGTTACGCCACCGCCGACAATGATAAGCGGCTTTTTCGCACCTGCCAGCAATTCGTTTGCGGCTGCAAGCCTGCGCATATCCGGCGCTGGAGTGGAAGGCAGCATATGATTTTGAAACACGGCTTCTGCCTGCTGCTGCAGCATATCGACCGGCAGGCTAACCACAACGGGTCCTGGGCGCCCGGATTGGGCTACGCGAAATGCCCGATGGAGTAACTCCGGCACCCGTTTTGGGTCAGAAATTTCCACCGCCCATTTAGTAATGTGGCTGTAAAAATCACTCAAATCGACTTCCTGAAATCCTTCGCGTCCGCGAAAGCCCCGCTCTACCTGGCCAATTAAGGCAACCATGGGGGTTGAATCCTGAAAAGCGGTATGAATGCCAATGGCGAGATTCGCCGATCCGACCCCGCGCGTACCCATACAGACCCCTACCTTGCCCGATGCTTTTGCATACGCTTCCGCCATAAAAGCGGCCCCGCCTTCATGGCGGGTTGAAATTAATTGAATGTCAGGGTAATCGTACATCGCATCCATTACCGGCAAAAAACTTTCCGCCGGTACACAAAACGCTTTCTCTACCCCTTCGCGCCGCAGTACTTCGACCACAGCCTGGCCTCCGGTCAACACCATTTTCTTCGTTTCAGTCGGCACTGTATTTACATTCACCATCATTGTCCCTCCTTCTCAGGTTAGTGAAATCGCAAAGTCTTCTGTCTCAACACCATATTTCTTTCCCAGCCGCTGTAGTTCTTCATAGATAGCCCGGCTTAACGGAACGCCTTCGGCTGCGCATCTTTCCCGCTTCAATTGTTCAATCTCGCCCGGCATATATACACGGTCATACCCCGGCGCGGCTGGACTTTCCACAGTTTGCTTAACACGCTGGTCCATTCGATCTTTAAATTGCTGCACATCCATGAAACTGGAAATATCAAACACGATAAACAAGTGGCCAAGCTGCTGTGGCGCCGGATCATCATACATCCGCGGTACGTCTTCACCGAACAGCGCGTTTGTCATCACCCCGCTCATGATATCGATCATCATCGCCAGGCCTGATCCTTTGGCGCCAAATGGAAGCAGAAATCCTTTTAGTGCCTCTTCGGCGTCTGTCGTAGGCTCCCCATCAACTGTTATCGCCCAGCCTTCAGGGATCGCCGCTTTGTTTTTAACAGCGAGGTTGATTTTTCCGCGCGCCACATTGCTGGTCGCCATGTCAAGCGTCACCGGATGACGGTGGGTCGGCACGGAAACCGCAATGGGGTTTGTGCCAAGCGTTGGCTTTTTCGAACCCCAGGCTACCATTAGCGGTGAAGCATTGGTCTGCACAATCCCAAGGCAATCCGCCTGTGCTGCCATCCGTGCAAAATAAGCAGCCGTACCAAAATGGTTTGAGTTATTCACCCCGACAAACGCGCTGCCATATTTTTTCGCTTTCTCAATCGCTTTTTCCATGGCTATTTTTCCCGCATATTGCCCCCAGCCATTGTTTGCATCATACAAGGCGGTTGTTTCCCGCTCCCTGATAACTGTGAGGTTTGTTTTATTATTAATTACGCCGTTTTCGAGCCGTGTAAGGTAATCAGCTAAACGGGTTACCCCATGTGAATCGACACCTGTCAGGTTCGCATCCACTAAATTATCAGCGACCGCTTCCGCCTCTTCCAGCGGCAGGGAAGCTTTACGCAAAATTTGGCGGCAATGCTCCTTCAGAGAGTCCACCGGTACATAGATAGGCTGCATCATTTTTCTCCCTCTTTTCCTGTTATGTATAACGATAAAACAATAATAAATGAAGAAATTCATCCTAGTATTTTTTATCTGATATATTACATAATATAGTTTATTTTTAGAAAAATCAATCTTTCATTACAATAAAAAAAGATCCGCCACGGTACCTCTCTTCAGAATACCCGGATGTTTGGCGGACCGGTTTAGATAATCAGTTTACATTTCCACGTCACTAGCAATGATAAATTTCGTTTTCCTTATTCTCAAAACAAAACTAACAATGAGAATGATGATAGAAAGGATTAATAACCCGCCTGAAATGGGACGCTGAAAAAGTTCCATAAAATTACCGTTAAATAACTTAAGTGATTGCAATAAAGAACTCTCCATCAAGCGGCCTAAAACAAACGTTAAGACGATGGGTGCCATAGGAATATCCAGCTTTTTCATAAAATAACCCATGATGCCGAATCCCATCATTACCCCTACATCCCATAGACTATTACTTACACTATACGCGCCCAAAACCGAAATGGCCAAAATCAAGGGATACAATAACTTGCCTGGGATCATGGCAATTTTAGCCCATAATCCTGCCATAGGTAAATTCATGAATAATAGAATCAAGTTTCCGACAAACATACTGGCAATGATTGCCCAGACAAGCTCTGGATTGCTTTGGAATAAAATAGGCCCCGGCGTTAATCCATGCATCATAAAGGCGCCCAGGAGGACGGCAATCGTAGGTGAACTCGGCAATCCCAAAGTAAATAAAGGAATGAGAGCAGCCCCACAATAGGAATTATTTGCGGTTTCAGGTCCGGCAACACCCTCGATGGCCCCCTGTCCGAACCTGGAAGGATCTTTGGCTAACTTCTTTTCCAAAGAATAAGAGAGGATAGCCGGAATTACAGAGTTCGAGCCTGGAATAAGCCCAATTAAAAAGCCGAGTCCAGTTCCCCTTCCAATAGCTCCCATGGTCGGTTTCCATTCACCACGCCTTGGCAGCAATCCTTCGACCTTTGGAATTTTTTCGGCCCTGGTTATGCTTTCCAGCCCTATTAATATCTCAGAAAGGCCAAACAACCCCATGGCTACGGTAACAAAATCAAAACCATTCATTAAGTGAGGATCCCCAAATGTAAATCGAGCGGTACCGGAAACCGGGTCCATCCCAAAAAGGGACAATGACAAACCTAGAACGGCGGCCGTCATTCCGCGTATAATCGATTTTCCCATCAAGCCTATGACCATAATTAACCCTAGCACCATCAAAGCAAAAAACTCCGGAGGACCAAAACGCAAAGCGAACTCTGCCAATGGAGGGCCTACAAATGCCAAACCGATAATGGAAATTGTACCACCGATAAAGGACCCAATCCCCGCTACTCCGAGAGCAACTCCTGCCCTTCCTTGCCTGGCAAGAGGATATCCATCAAGACAGGTGATGACAGAAGCGGCTTCACCCGGCGTGTTAATAAGAACCGATGTAATGGTTCCTCCGTACATTGAGCCGTAGTAAATACCTGACAGCATGATAATAGCGGAAACAGGTTCCATTCCAAAGGTGATGGGGAGCAGAAGAGCCGTTCCTGTCGTAGGGCCAAGTCCCGGCAAAATCCCGACGAGCATTCCTACCGACACACCGGCTAAACAGTACAGAAGATTCCACCATGTTAGAGCGGTCTCGAATCCTTGAATCAATTGAAAAAATGACTCCATTGACGTCTCCTCCTTACCATCCGAATGCGTTCACAGGCAGCGGTACTCCCAAAAGCGTGTAAAAAACAATAAACAATAAAATAGATGCACCCGCTGAAATACCGAGCCCCCAGTACCACTTAAATTCACGAACAAGCAGCAGGAATAGCAAAAGAGTACAGGCGATCACAAATCCTGTTGTATTGACAATAATCATAAATAACAGGATTACACCCAGGGCGGTTAGAACGCCCCCAAGCTCCCGCCCTTTGGGCAAAATATCCTTAACTAAAACCACTTCTTTACGAACGCATTCAAACATATAGAGAATCGATAAAACAATTAATGCTCCGCTTAACCACATCGGAAGCAGGCCAGGCCCCGGTCCAAGATTCGTGTAATAATCGTAATCAAAGGAAAGCCAAAAAATGACACAAGAATAAATAAGAATGACCAATCCAGCGATAATCCCTGCGTTTATCTTTCTCACCTAAACACTCCTTTGGAAATTCTCAGATTGTGTTGGACTGAGCATGATTAAGTATCCGCTTTCATTTTATAGGCTGTGTTACCATTCCAAATCGCCACGTCGCTCCCTCCCCTTTCACTTTCATCTTCCGAAGAAAACAAAGGCTGAGAAAACTCAGCCTTTGCGGTTCTGGCTTTACTACTTTTTAAGCCCAAGTTCCGGAATAAGCTTTCCAAAACTCTCATGACTATCCTCAATTAGCTTTTTAAAGCCTTCTGAATCTTTAACCACAAGGCCAAGCCCATTCTTTTTCATGTAAGTTTTAAATTCTTCTTCCTCCGCACCTTTCATAAAGGCGTCAGTTAGTACTTTTACGACATCATCCGGCGTGTCCTTCGGTACTACAACACCACGCCACGGACCTACATACGTTGCTTTAATACCGGTTTCTTCTTCGAGCGTTTTAACGCCCGGCAGCGCCTCTGAAGGCTGAGCATCAATAATGGCCAGTGTCTTTAATTTGCCTGCTTCAACCTGTGCCTTTACTTCCGCCGGGCTAACCGGAACCGCATCAATATGGCCGCCCATCAATGCCATTACCGCAGGTTTACCCCCGTCGAACGGCACATGGTTAAACGTTACACCTGCAGCTTTTTCAACCGCCGCTGCAGCAAGGTGCCAGATTGAACCGACGCCAGAGTTCCCCATTTTTACCTTTCCAGGATTTGCTTTCGCATAGTCTAAAAACTCTTTCACATTTTTATAAGGAGCATCCGCCCGAACAGTAATTGCTGCCGGGTCAAAATTTATTTGCGCAATCGGCTTAAAATCTTTATATGTTACCTGGGATAGATTCATATGCGGCAATGTGGTCAACTCTACCGTGGCCATCGTTACCATATATCCATCCGGATTAGATTTAGCCCCTTCGGTCATTCCTATTGCTCCACCACCGCCGGGCTTATTCACAACCACAATTGGCTTTCCAAGATGCTTTTCCGCTGCTTTGGCCAGAGCGCGTGCCGTCGAATCAGTCCCCCCGCCTGCTGCGTGAGGCACGAGCAGTGTGACACTGCGTTTTGGAAAGCCGGTTCCTCCGGATGCGGCCTTTTCCGCTGTTCCCCCTGCGGCTTGCCCGCCGGTAGTTGTTCCACCGCCGCCGCCACAGGCAGTCAACGCTAACATTCCAACCAAGGCGGCAGAAACGGTAAAGCTTTTCCATATGTTCTTCATGTTATACCCCCCTTTTATTTGGTAAATTAGTTTGCTTCCGCTTTAATTCTTTCTCTCATTTCTTTAGCCCAGCCGAACTTCTGAAAGATTTCATCATACAAAGGCTGCGCTGCTTGTTCCATTTGGCTTCGGAATTCATCACTTGGTGTTGTGAACTTAATCTTATGTTCTTGCAAAAACTTTTTGTCCGCTTCATAACTCTTCTCAAGCAGGTCAAACTCGTAATCAGCCGCTGTTTTTGATGCTTCTTCAATCACTTTTTGCTGTTCCGGTGTCAGGCTTTTCCAGAGCTTGCTGTTGATAATATAGATGTTCGGGCTGAACATATGCTGGGATTCGAGCACATCACTCTGTACTTCGTACCATCCAGATGCGCGGAGTGTAGCGATTGGGTTTTCCTGGCCATCAACAACCTTCTGTTCCAATGCGGGGAATACTTCGGAAATCGGCATCGGTGTAACATTGACTCCCAACAGCTTACCTAATGTGATGTAGTTCGGAACGTTCGGCACTCGGATACGCAGCCCTTTGAAGTCTTCTATTTTCGCAATCGTTCTGTTGGAAGAGAACATTCTGAAACCGTTTGCACTCCAGGCCAGCGGATGAACACCATGCTTTGGTTCAAGATCAGCCGCCAGTTCTTGTCCAATCGGTCCATTCAGTACCTTCTTTACGTGATTAAAATCTTTAAACAGGAAGGGCCATTCAGGAACCTGCATTTTTTCTACGTCTGATTGCATGCTCATGCCCGAAATCCCCATCTCAATCGTGCCATTGCGCACACCGTCGTAAAATTCCTTTTCAGCGCCTAATTTGTTGTTATCGAATATTTCTACCTTTAAGGTACCGCCTGATTTTTCCTCCACCATTGGTTTAAATTTCTCACGGAGGGCGACATTTTGCGGATGGTCTGCCGCAAAAAAGTTCGCCACTTTAATCGTATGCTGCTTTTTTTCCTGGCCCCCCTGTGAGCCTGCTGTTGTTGCTTTCTCCCACTCCCGCACCCTGCCACGAGGAGTGCCCCGCTAAGAAGCAATGCTCCCACGGCGTTCCGCTTCTTGATTGCCTTCATTCTTATTTCCTCCTCCAGTTTTGTTTCTTATTTGTTATCATTCTTGCTCTATTAATAATTAAAAATCTAATGTATTACATAATCTGATATATTAGATTATATTTATTATTTTTACAATAGTCAATAAATTTTAACAATAAATTAAGGGGCAGTTAACGCCCTGCCCCCTTAATCGTACTCTATCTACTTCGCTTCCCTTTATTCAGATGTCACGCTTATTTAATAGGCGAAAAAGCAGCCGGATATAAAATTTTTGATTCCTGCTTTTCCAGTAAAGGCATTGCCTTTGGAATGAACTCTTCCAGCCATTCAGGATCGCTATATAGCGCCTTCCTTCTTTCGGCACGTAAATCAAGACTCTCGTATTCCCAAATATGGATGATTTGATTTAACTCACCAATTTCGGTATACCAATAGCCAACTAATTTAGCGTATTTTGAAATGATAGCTAGCCCAATTTCCTCAAAAAGCTGGAGGTATTCCTGAGTTTTCCCAATTTTAACCGAGTACGTTCTCATTTCGTGAATCATGTTTTTCCTCCTTATAGTTATGCTAGAACGCCACGATAAGAGCGCTCAATGATACCTTCTATATCCTTAGCCGTGGTAAGTTTCGGATTGACATGCCCTTGTCAGTCACAATGGCTACTCTTTTCGCATTCATCTCCTTCACCATTTCTCCTATTTTTTGAGAGACACCCACCCCGCATTCCACTTGGGTCGGGATTAAAAACGTATAAGGTACGGGTGCCATTTTCCATTCCTCCTCAATATTTCCTGAATCTGACCTCTGATTAGATGGTATCAATTTTTCGATATAGTTTCAATAATTAAAATTTTATATATTTTACATTAGATAAAAAGGAAAAAAGGGAGTTCATTCCACTTGCCTTTCCCTTCCGCGAGGAAGGACTGCATTAAAGCAACATGTAGTTTCTTATACAACAATAAAAAAAGCACCCGGGTTGGGCGCTCTTTTAGTTAATGTATAACTCTCTGGACTAGAAAAACGATAAACCAATCGCAAAAATAATCCCGGAAACGAGCAGTGTCGTAACACAGTACCCCATAATATCCCTAACGCCAAGGCCGGCAATCGCGAGTGCCGGCAGTGCCCAGAACGGCTGCGCCATGTTCATCCACGCTTCCCCGTATGCGATGGCCATGGCCGCAACACCCGGGTTCACACCGAGCGACGCCGCAGCCGGCATAATGAACGGTCCCTGTACAACCCAGTGCCCTCCACCGGAAGGAACAAAGAAATTGATAAAACCTGAACTTAAGAAAGCGAGGAACGGAAACGTTTCCTTCGTAGAAATGGAAAGGAACGCATTTGTAATCATCCCTCCTAACCCTGACATCTCCATCATCCCCTGGATGCCGGCATAGAAAGGGAATTGAATCAGAATCCCTGCTGTGCCCCGCACTGCATTTGTAATCGCTTCCATATAAGAAGCGGGCGTACCGTGCAGCAGCAGTCCTGTAAAGAAGAAAATCAAATTTACCGTATTAATATCCATTTTAAAGCCTTTGGTTGCAAAGTAATAAATTAAATAGGAATAGCCAAGCGCAACAATCACCAATAGTAAAATTCGGCTGTTTTCCATTCTAACAGCAAATGTTTTTTCCTGTGGCAAAGCGGCCGTCGCGGCTACTTCATCTTCTTTGAGCAAACTCGGATCAATCGCCACCACCTCATGCGGTTTAGGCATCATCATCCTCGTCATAATGGGAAGAACGACGAGCAGGGCCAGCGTAATAAATAGGTTATACCCGGTAAAAATCGTTTGCGTAAGCGGAATAACTCCTGAAATTTTCTCCATTGGATTTCCCGCCGTTGCCGCCAGAAGGGGAACAGAACCGGACAGGCCGCCATGCCATGTTAGGAAGCCAATGTACGCACTTGCAATTAAGAGACGATAATCAGAACCCGGAACCCGCTTGGCTACTTCTTTCGCAAATAAGGCTCCTACAATCAAACCAAAGCCCCAGTTAACTAGGGAAGCAAGGGCCGCCCCAAGGGTAACAAGGACAACCCCTTGTCCAGGAGTATTCGCGAGGCCTGCTACTTTTTTGAGCCAGCGCCTAACCAGCGGCGAGCTGGCCAGAGCGTGGCCTGTAACCAGAACTAAGCTCATTTGCATCGCAAAAGCGAGTAAGTTCCAGAACCCACTTCCCCAAAACCCAATCATTTCAATCGGACCATGCTGGGTAAAAATGATGCCGGCTGCAAATAAAATGATGGTCAACAGCATTGCGAATACGAACGGGTCCGGTAGAAATCGCTGTACAATAATCGTGAAAAAATTTGATAACGCTTTCATGATTTCCTCCTTATTTATTGATAATTTCACATTTCTTCAACTGCAAATTTCTTGCCAATATAAATACTGTTTAAATATGCTTACATTAATGGAAAAAAGGCTCCTCAGGGAGCCTCTTTTCTAACATAGAGAGTAAAGAAGTTACACTCAGTGTGTAAACATTACACAACTCATCCTTATGTATCCAATTCATATTCCTGACACTTGTAAACAAAAGCTTTACGTGACATATCTAGCATTCTTGCAGCCTGCGCCTTATTGCCGAAGGTTCGCTGAAGAGCCCATTTCATGGCTTCCATTTCCGCCTTCCGCAGCACTTCCCGCATAGTGAATCCCGGATTAAACTTTTCTTTTATTTCAAATTGATTCGTTTCGCTATCGTGACCAGCGTTATCCTCGTTAAGATCAGGAAGATGCTCAGACATAATCATTTTTCCTGGTGCCATTACCGCTGCGCGATAAACAATGTTTTGCAGCTCTCGCACATTGCCTGGCCAATCGTACATCAGTAAGTGCTCCATCGCCTCCGGTGAGATATAAAATTCGCCTGTTTCAAATTCCTTCGCATATTGGGCCAGAAAAAAACGGGCCAGCTCGGGGATATCTTCTTTCCGGTTGCGGAGGGGAGGCAAATGGATGGAAACGACATTCAGCCGGTAATATAAGTCTTCCCGGAACTGGCCGGCCTGTACCATTCTAATAAGGTTGCGGTTCGTAGCCGCGATAACGCGAACATCAACCTTCAATGTCTGCGTTCCCCCTACCACTTCTACCTCTCCCTCCTGCAAAACCCGGAGCAATTTAACCTGTAGGCTCATCGGCAGTTCCCCCACTTCGTCAAGGAATACGGTTCCCTGATGAGCGAGTTCAAACTTTCCGGGTTTCCGGATCGAAGCTCCTGTAAAAGCCCCCTTCTCATAACCAAACAATTCGCTTTCCAGCAAATTTTCCGGTATCGCTCCACAATTAATCGCGATCAACGAATGCCCTGCCCTTGAACTGTTAAAATGAATCGATTTGGCAATTAACTCCTTTCCTGTGCCGCTTTCACCCTGGATGAGCGCCGTTACACGGGAAGAGGCTACTTTTCCTACCAATTTATATACCTCGCGCATTTCGGCGGAATGTCCAATAATAGAGTCTGCGGACTGATGCTTGACTGTATCTTTTTGTAAACTTTTTGCTTCTTCCGTTAGCCTGTTCATATCCATCGCCCTGGCTACAACCTGCTTGATTTGTGAAATGTTAAAAGGCTTGGCAATGTAATCAAATGCACCTAAACTCATCGCTTCCATGGTTGTTTCCGCCGTACTGAAGGCGGTAAGAATAACAATCGGAATTTCCGAGATTTTGTTATCTATCTTTTTTAAAAACTCCATCCCGGACATTTCCGGCATATTCAAATCCAGGAGAATAAGCCTGAACATAGCAGGATGCTCTTCCAGCATGGTAAGTGCAGCCCTTCCGTTTTCCGCCTCATCAACATCATATCCTTCTTTGCTCAATACGGTTTGCAGCGCTTTTCTAACATGGGCTTCATCATCGACTACTAGAACTCTCGTCATTCGCAATCTCCTTCCCAGGGAATTCAACCTGAAATTTTACACCGGTATCCACATTTTCAAAACATATCGTACCGTTATATAAATGAACAATATTTTGCGTCACAGACAATCCCAGACCCATTCCCTTCTCTTTACTCGTAAAAAAGGGATCAAAAATCATTTCCTTTTGGTCATTATCGATATAGGAACCGGTATTAAAAAAAGACATGCCGAGGCGATTGCCGGCAGCAAAAGTTCTAATCTCCAGAGTTCCCCCTTGATTGGCTGCCTGGATGGCATTCAGCAATAAGTTAATAATGATTTGCTGGATAAGATTATGGTCTGCAAACATTTTGATGTTTTCCAGCTGCTTTATGACCTTTAGCCCTTTCTTGCGCAAATCGTATTCTACTAATAATAAAGAACGGTTAATTAAATCAGGAACATTGACCTCTACTTCCTTTTTTATCGAAGGGCGCCCAAATAAAAGCAGTTGTTCCACTAAGCCGTTCATTCGCTCTACTTCCTTCACAATAATACCGATATATTCGAGATTCGGGTCCCCTTCTTCCATTGATTCCTCCGCAATCTGGCTAAAGGCTTTTATCGAAGTAAGTGGATTGCGAATTTCATGGGCCATCCCTGCCGCCAGTTCACCAAGCGCCTTCAAGCGGTCAACCCTGCGAATTTGTTCTTCCATCGCTTCCGTGTGCGTCTTTGTTTCAACCAACCGATTCATCAGCCCATTGATAGCGATTGGGATTTTTCCCAGGACCCCTTTACTGGCGGGAAGACGATAGGATAGATCATTTCCAATTCGATCGATGGACCGGATGATTTTATCGATAGATCCTCCAAGAGCATTAGCCATTTGCAGGGCAATTGCCATTCCGGCAAGCATTCCCACCGCAAGAATAAGCAAAATGTTGCGCTCCATTTTCCGCATTTGGGCCACAACATCACTCGTTAACTCATTCGCCCATACGTATCCGATAATTCGATGTTCTCTCATAAGCGGTACCATCGCATTCATAATATCACCACGCACCTGTTTTCCCGTAAACACAAGCGGTTTCCCGTTCTGAAGCACACGCCTTCCCGGGTGCGTTTCGCTAATGGACAAACCGATTTTATCTCCCAACTCCGAACTTGGACCATAAGTAATTACGGCATCTAAGTCACTGTAGTAATATCCCACACCAACCCCTGCATTATCTGCTGCAACCATGTCTGTAAGGGGGCCCAGTCTTGAATTTAAGTGACTAATTTTTTCTGCCCGTGTCATCGTATTCCCGGTAGAATCCAGGTAATTATCAAAAGTACCTTTCAGCATGTAATCCAGCTGTTTAGCTATAGAGGAAAGCTTTTTCTCTTTTTCTTTCAATAAAGCTTTTTCCGCCTTGTCGATCATGAAATAACCTGTCGTTAAAACCGGAATGGATATCGCTAATAACATAATCATAATTAATTTCATCCGAAAAGAGATTAATGAACGATTCATGCTTCCTCCCTGGATTGCCTTGTCCTTCCATAAATTCTAGCATTATTTTCGCTCCATATGTAAAAAGCTCCCCAATCCATCCTGGGGAGCTGCTCTATTTCTTTTATATCCTAGCCCTCACAAGAGCAGGCGATGATTACCAATAAAATAAACAGTACGAGAATAACCCCGAGGTTATCACCAAATCCGCAGCTCGACGACATATCCATCACTCCTTTTGTTAATCTTCTATAAGATATGAAAAGGAGGGCGAATGTGTATGGGCGATCCTGAAAAATTTTAAAGGCCTATTTTTTGCTCTAACATTGAAAGAACGCCCAGTTTACACACCTGCTATTTGATATAATTAGTCTATTTGCCTCCCTTATATTTGAATTATAACAAGAATGTATAATTCAATTCTCCTATTTTATTAACAGTGTCCAGAAAATACCCCATAAACTTTGAAGGTGCTCGAATTCTATAAAGGTAAGAAATACATAAATGTAAGGAGAAATGGGAAATGAAGAAAAAGTTAGTAACAGGTATCCTCTCAACAGCCTTATTAGTAAGCGGAGCAGCATCTGCTTTTGCAGGTACGGTACAAACAAATAGTACGGCCAGCGGATCTGTTTCCGTACACTCTGCACAAAAGCAAGATGGTCCGGCTGCAACTAAAAAGACAGGGTTGGAAAATGCCCTGAATCATGTTAAAAACGAACATGCAAAACAAGTCATTTTAAGCAATATTCAAAAGCAGCAGAACAACGTAACGACAGGCGATACCATTAATGTAACGACCGGAGATACCGTTATGGTTACTCCTGTTATCATTAAGAATGAAATCATTGTGAAACTGAACGGAAAAAACCTCTCCTTTGATCAAAAACCAGTCGTTGTACAAGGGAGAACACTTGTGCCTTTGCGCACTATTTTCGAAGCTTTAGGGATTAAAATAGACTGGGATGGAAAAACCGGAACCGTAAAAGCAGGGAAAGGCAAAAATAAGGTCACAGTAAAGATTGGTTCAACGACTGCAACAGTAAACGGGAAGGCCGTAAAGCTTGAGCAAAAAGCACAGGTAATAAACCAAAGAACGATGATTCCACTGCGTTTTATTAGCGAATCATTCGAAGCCAATGTTAAATGGGATGCAGCCAGCCATACAGTTATCATTACACAAAAATAGAAAAACGAATGGGAAACAGCCTTAGCCCGGTACTCAAACGGGCTAAGGCTGTTTTAATTTCCTAAAGTAACACGATCCGCTGTCTCCCATTGCTTTAGCTTTCGGTCAGACGGCAGGAAAACCGTAAGGATCCCAATAATGGGCAAAAAACTGCACAGCATCATCGTAAAATACAATCCATAAACGTCAGCCAGTTTTCCCAGCAAAACGGACCCAATCGCCCCATGCCAAACGCCAAACCAACAATTAACCCTGACACGGTCCCAATCTTGCCCGGTATTAATTCCTGGGCGTAAACAACCGTCACAGAGAAGCTCGACAAAATAATAAAACCAAGAATAAGAAAAATAGGATACACCCAGAATAAACCCACATGCGGAAGGATAAGGGCAAAGGGAGCGGCGCCAAGCATCGAAAATAAAATCACATTTCTTTTCCCGAAACGGTCCGCCAGCGGTCCGCCTAAGAAGGTGCCAAGCACCCCGGAAGCTAAAAATACAAAGATATAATACTGGGCGTTTTTAACAGAAAGCCCATAATGGTTTATTAAATAAAATTGATAATAGTTTGAAATTCCAGCGGAGTACCAGGACCGGGCAAATACAAGAAAAATAAGGAGAAGGATAGCATATGTAATTTGCTTTCTTTTTCCCCCGTTCCGCTCTCTTGTTTCTTTTGTTTTACTGGCCTTAGGAAAGTAAACAAGCTGCTGGTTATACCAATGAGAAACGTAAATGAGCACAAGTACAGCCAAAGCGGCAACAAAAGTAAACCAGATGGAACCGAATTGGCCCAGTGGAACGAAAATCAAAGCAGTCATGATGGGGGCTAAAGACTGTCCGGCATTCCCTCCCACTTGATAAATCGATTGCGCAAGCCCTCTCTTTATACCCGCTGCCATATAAGCAACACGGGAACCCTCCGGATGAAAGGATGCCGATCCTAACCCAATAAACATAACGGATAGCAGAACAAAAGAGAAGCTAGGGGCATAAGCTAAGCCCAGCATTCCGATTAAGGATAATCCCATTCCAAAGGGGAGCATGTACGGTGAACTTCGCTTATCCGTATACCAGCCGACAACCGGCTGCATAATGGAAGAAGTCATGCTTAAGGCAAAGGCAACCCAGCCCAGCTGGACATAGGATAATTGCATGCTTTTTGCTAATATTGGGAAAATAGCCGGCACAACGGATTGCATTGAGTCATTTAACAAATGGACGAAACTAATCGCAAATAATATGCGATATACGGTCGATTGATCCGCTACACTTGATTTTACAGCCACTTGCATCCTTCATCCACCTCTCCAAACTCATTTTTCTCTGAAAATGTATATACATCATTGTAACGTACTTTAGGCTTTAAATGAAGAAGGCAGCCCTCCGGAATGGAACCCGGTCGGCTGCCTTCGTTTTGTTAATTATCTGCATGGATACGTCCAAAAACGCTCCCTGGCAAATTTCTCCCTTAGCTTCTTGTCTTTCGCGGCCTGTTTACTTAACGCATGAAACTGAGATTGGTGTGAAGCAATGGCGGCAAGTTTCTGTTCTATGTAATCCGCAACATCAATCGTCACATCCGGTTCTCCCAGTACCTTTCTGGCATCTTTCGAAACCGCAACGCAGTAAACGATAGGGCGGTTTACATCAGCCATTGTTTCTACCGCCCTAATGACTGCGGCTCCGCAAGCATCATGGTCCGGATGAACGCTATAACCCGGATAAAATGTAATAATAAGTGATGGCTTTATCTCTTCTATAACAGCTCTTACTCGAGCGGCCAGTTCTTCTTCATCTTCGAATTCAACCGTTTTATCCCGTATGCCAAAAAGGCGCAAATCCGTTATTCCCATATGCTCACAGGCATTTTCGAGTTCTTTTTTCCGAATAAGAGGAAGCGTCTCTCGATTTGCAAAAAAAGGATTTCCCATGTTCCTCCCCATCTCGCCCAGGGTCATGCATACATAAGTAACAGGAAGCTCCCGGCTTGTGTAAGACGCTGCGATTCCTGAACAGGTAAATGCTTCATCGTCAGGATGAGGAAAAACGATCAACAAATGTTCCTTCATTCAACATTCTCCTTTAAAATGGTTCCGCGCTCAGATGAAGAGCAACACCAAGCTTTCCGTCGCCGTCATGCCCGGCTAACAGCAGCCTGCCCTTCCCGTCGACTTCCCAGTGCGTCAGCCCTTCTGCATAGATCCAACCCAGCTCCATTTTTAATCCAATACGGTATGGTCCATCTCCCGTTATTTTCCCGCTTGTAATTTGAACTTGTGCATTTCGGATATACGCACCTGTAGAGAAGAAATTTTCGTTTTGGTGAGCCGCATAAGCTCCATTGGTCGTTTCTAAATGTAGATAGACAGCTTTATTGAGGAAGCTTGCCAATTCCTCCTGAACATCGCGGGTACTAATCGGGTTCAATTTATCCATTCCCCCTTGTTTTTTCTAAATATTACGGTTCTGCCGTTGCCTGTGCCCCTGGCTCACTCTGTCCCGGCAGTTGAAAGCGGACGGTTCTCGTCTCCCCCACCCCCTCTACAGTTGCACCGATAACGCGGCCGAGTTCACGCGCGGCTGCATACCCGACCCCGTTCCCTTCCGCCCCCGGATCATTGCCACCATGCCCCATATCAATGAATACTCTCATAACGCAAGAAACCTCCCTTTCTAAAGAAAGATACCTCTACAGCATATGGGGAGTGGAAAACATCCGTGTGCCCTATTATTATGTATCATCCGGGCTGTCCGGCTCGACCGTTAAAGGGGTGAAACGATAAACTCGGTCTCAAAGCGCTTTTGTTCGCCCGGCTTTAGTCCTGCAAGACCCGTTATTTCCGCAGGAAGCGGTAAATTCGGGGCATTTGTAATCCATGAATACGGCTCAATGGCGAGAAAATCCTCTGTACCCTTCCCATTATAGATAACCCAATGTTTAAAATCGCCCCCCACCGTATACGTTAGGGACAGACCAAGTTGGGGAAGTCTCAACACGGCCCTCTTATCTTCTGTCATGATAAACGCATCGTCGAGCTGTCTGCCTTCCAGCCCGGTCCCGGCGGCCAGCTCCTTTTGCAGCGGCGAATCTAAGAGCTGTCCGGTTGGCAGCATTCGCTCGTTGAGCTGCCACTGCTTCCCTACCTCGATTTGCAGGCGGGATGCAGGCGCAGGAAATGGGAACGTCGTGTGGTATCCCACTCCTATCGGCATCGTCTCCGCACTATGATTTGAGACGAGGAGCATTTGTTTTAACCCTTGCTCTGTTAAGGCAAAGCGCATGGTTAACTCAAACGAATGGGGAAACTGTTGCATAATTTCCGGATAATCATCCGATCGCAGCCGGGTAATAAGCTCGTTGCTTTCTCCATTTTCCGAAACCACGCTCCAGCGCTTGTTATGGACAAACCCATGGATATGGTTACTTTCCTTGGCACGGTTCATCTCGAGATGATAGATTTTCCCCTGAAAAGTAAACATCGCATCCTCAATTCGGTTCGGCGGAAAGAGGACAGGGGTTCCGTACAGCATCGCCCGCTGATCATACTCCTCCCTGCTCCCCGGAGTCCGCAGCAGTTCTGCCTTGCGTTCTTTATCAAATAATGAAAGCAAATTGCTCCCCAGGCCCGGCACGATAATCGCTCTAAATTTATCATTCGCCATCTCATATGCAGGCTCTTGTAGAAAAACAATTTGTCGTATGGCCATATATTTTCCTCCAAATATATCGATTGATTCCAGTATGCCCGATCCAGGGTTAATTGAGTAAAACTCCCTTAAGAGAGGGAACATAAGAAAAACATCGCGGGCATGCCGCTCGTCCTTTCCCCTTCTGAGAGCCGTCATCGCCCGCGATGTTTTTCTTTGACTTTGGGACCGCACGGTCCCATGATAATAATTCCCTTTAACACTTTAAAGCAACATATGCTTTCTTATCTACTAAAAAACGAAAGGAGGAAGGGACATGCCGCCAGGAATTGTACACTTTCTGCTTCTGTTTATATGCGGATGGCTTATCGGGATGGGCGGAATGGCAATGCTTTTTATTATAACATTTTCTCTTCTCCGCAGAAGAAGCGAACTGCTTTTACAGAATGAAGAAGAAGGGATCACACCTCGGTTTCAATATGATGAAGAAGTCCGGCAAATCTTTTTTGATGTAGAGGAATGCACGGTTATTAGGACTAAGCACCTTAAAAAATAACATTTGATTTGCCTAGTATGAATAGAAACCTTTCCCCGTTTTTCTCCCCAAATTCCCGGCACGAACCATCTGCCGCAGCAGTGGCGCAGGACGGTACTTTGGATCACCCATTTCCGTATGTAATGTTTCAATTACATATAACAACGTGTCGAGTCCAATCACATCCGCTAGCGCAAGCGGCCCAATCTGATGACTTGCTCCTAAAATCATGGCTTCATCAATTTCTTCCTTGCGGCAAATCCCTTCCTGCAGGACAAAAATTGCTTCATTAATCATAGGAATTAAGATGCGATTGAACACAAAAAGAGGAGATTCCTTCACTTCTATCGCTTTCTTTCCCAGGCTTTCGGCAAACTTCAAAGCAGTTTCTACAGTCTCATCAGAGGTTTGGGCTCCCCTTACTATTTCAACGAGCTTCATTTTAGGCACGGGATAAAAATAATGGGTACCAACCAACCGTCCTGGATTCGTAAGCGCAGAAGCTATCTCCGTAATATTTAACCCGGACGAATTTGTTGTAAAAATAACTTCTTCTTTCACGATCGATTCAAGCTTACAAAATACCTGTTGTTTAATAGACGTCTTCTCAATTACAGCTTCTGTGACGTACTGGACATCGGCAAGCTCCTGCCAATCTGTCGTTCTGTGGATTCTTCCAAAAATTAAATCCCGCTCCTCAACTGTAAACCTTTCCTTCTTTACAGCAGTGTGAAGCTGGGTTTCGATCGTCGTTACTGCCTTATTTAAAGTTTGAGCGTCTATATCAAATAAAACTACCGTATATCCCGCCTCGGCACATGCCTGGGCAATACCGGCTCCCATTGTTCCTGCTCCTATAACAGCCACTCGATTCATTTTTTTCCTCCCGCCTATAAGATACAAGAGAGCGGATGCCAAATGATTCAACATCCGCCTGCTCTCCTTATTGTTTATTTGCTAACTTCATACTTGATAACATCAGAAGCTTTGGCCATTTTCCCATTCTCATCTTTGATTATGACGACTGAAGTTGTTCCATAATGGTTGTCGGGGGAATAGGTGACGTTAAAAGCAAGCCCCTCATTCCAATCTTTGAGTGTTTCCAACTGTTTTATGAAATTTTCACGGGATAGGTCGTTGCCGGATCTGCGGAGTCCTTCTACAAGAACCTCGGCTTCTGCCCATCCCCATAAGGCCGGTCCGCTAGGATTTACACCTTTAGCATATTTACCGAGTGCTTCCTCGTATTTCTTCACTTTCGGATCGTCCGTTCCCGCCAGGGCTGTCCAGCTGGAGCTATAGACGTTCTTCCAGGCATCCCCAGCTAGATTGAATAAATTGTTATCCGCGCCGCCTACACTTGTAACCATAAACGGCACATCCACTCCCACCTTATGAAGTTCTTTTTTGTAGGCAGCAGTTGGTTTGGTGATGGAGAAAGAAAGGACAACGTCCGGGTTTGCTTCCTTCATTTTTAAGGCAGGGGAACTGAAATCTACATCGGTGGAATTGTAGGGAATCTCAGCCACTGGCTCAATTCCTTTTTTCTTTAATTCATCAATCGCTCCTTTATAACCGCTTTTTCCAAAATCATCGTTCTGATAGAAAATCCCTATTTTCTTCGCTTTTAATTGATCTACAGCATAATTGGCAAAAATCCGGCCTTCTACCCCATAATTTGTGAGCAATCCGAAAACGTTAGGAATGACAGGATTCACAAAAATATCGGCACCGGTCGAAGGACCAACAAGTGGGATCCCTTCCTTCTTAATTTGGGGTAATGCCGCTTTGTTGCAGGATGTACAGTCGTTTCCGACAATGGCAAACACCTTGTCCTCTTCAATTAACTTTTTAGCAACCGCAACAGCCCGGGATGGCTGGTATTCCTCATCATATGTTACAAGCTTTAATTTTCGCCCGTTTACCCCGCCCTGTTCATTAACATATTGAAAATAAGCATCCACTCCTTTGGCAATGGCACTATACAACGCCGCTGAGCCGGATTGGGTTGCCCAGTTTCCAATAATAATTTCAGAATCCGTAATTCCGGGAGAAGACTTCCCCGCCTCCTGTTTTGCGGAGCCGCTGCCTTTAGATGCTTCCTGGCCGGCAGTCGTGGTTGATTTACTTGCAGTCCCGGCCCCGCAGGCTGACAGGAGCAAACTTACACTAACGAGCATACTTGCAATCGACACTAAACTTTTCTTATTCATCTTTTCCATTGATTTTCCCCCTCTGTTTTAAAATGATATTTATGTTTAGGATGTAACTCCTAAATATAACTCCCGTACCCGGTGATCTTTCTTCAATTCACTCGCCTTTCCAGCTAAAGCCACACGCCCGTTCTCCAAGATATAGGCATAATCCGCGACCGATAAGGCAAGATTCGCATTCTGTTCAACTAATAAAATTGAAGTACCCGTCTGATTGATGTTTCTTATTATTTCGAATATTTCTTTCACAATGATAGGAGCCAGACCTAACGAAGGTTCATCTAATAGCAGAACTTTTGGTGCTGCCATTAACGCCCGGCCAATCGCCAGCATTTGCTGCTCTCCTCCGCTTAGCGTTCCAGCAAATTGAGCCAGTCTCTCCTTCAAACGTGGGAACATCGCCAATACCTTTTGTAAATCTTCCTTCACTGCGGTTCGGTCGCGCCGGGTGTACGAACCAATTTGCAGATTTTCCAGAACGGTTAATTGTGGAAATACCTGGCGATTTTCCGGGCATTGAATCACCCTTATTTTTACAATTTGATCCGGAGACTTTCCGGTTAGTTCTTCTTCCTGGTAGATTAACTTCCCCAGTGTTGGTTTCACTACACCGGAAATTACTTTAAGAGTAGTAGACTTTCCTGCGCCGTTCGCTCCCAGCAGCGTAATAATCGAACCGGCAGGGATTTCCAGGCTAATATTCCGAAGGGCTTCGATATTTCCATAGCTTGCAGAAATATTTTCGAGTTTAAGCACTTTCATCCCCCTCTCCCAAATAAGCCTCGATAACTGCCGGGTGCTGTTGAATTTCCGCAGGCAACCCTTCCGCGATTTTACTCCCGAAATCAACCACAGCGATCCGATCAGAAATCTTCATCACGAGCGGCATGTCATGTTCAATCATGAAAATCGTAATGCCCCACTCATCACGCAGCCTCCGGAAAAAGTCTCCCATACGTTCGGTTTCAGTATGGTTCATACCTGCTACCGGTTCATCAAGTAGCAATAATTTCGGTTTAACCATGAGGGCGCGGGCAATATCCACCGTTTTTTGCAGCCCGAAGGGCAGGTTTTTAACAATCTCGTGAGCAATGTTTTGAATCTCCAACACTTCAAGGATTTCCTCCGCCTTCTTTAAGACTTCCCGCTCCTCACGGCGAAATCCGGGCAAGAGGAAACTGCTGCTAAAAACTCCGCTCTTTAACTTCGGATGCAATCCTGTTCGCAGGTTATCCAAAACGCTCATGTTTGCAAACAACTCTACATTCTGAAAGCTGCGGGCAATGCCCGACTTAATCACTTGATGGGGCTTTAGAGACAGTATACTTTTCCCTTCAAACGTGATTTGACCCTGAATCGGTTGGTAAAAGCGTGAAATCGTATTTAATACCGTAGTTTTCCCAGCTCCGTTGGGGCCAATTAAACTGAAGATTTGGCCTTTCTCCACATACAAATCAAGATGATTGACGGCTGTTAAGCCGCCAAACTGAACCGTAACCCCTTTCATTTCAAAAAACATACGTATCACCTCCTTCAATTACTTCTCTGAACTGATAACCTGCTGAGACGTTGGGACGGTTTCGGGTACCGGGTCGCCCGTTTGATGGCTGGATCTTTTTATTGCCTTTTTTCTTTTTAGCCTGGAGCCGATGCTAATTAAGCCGTCCGGAAGGAAAAGGATAACAAGAACCAATGCTGCTCCCGTTAACACAAGAGATAAGCCAGGAACTTTATCCGTCAGCTGCGGAATCATCGTCAACAGAATGGCCCCCAGATAGGAACCCGGTATGGAAGCGAATCCGCCTACAACGACCATCGCTAATACAAGAAATGAAATACTGAGATTAAAATCATTGGGACTAATAAACCCGATAAAATGAGCGTAAAGGCTTCCGGACAGTCCGGTATAAAAAGCACTAATACTAAACATTAGCGCCTTATATAAAGGCACATTGATTCCCATGGCCGTTGCTGCAATTTCGCTCTCCCGTATGGCTACAAATGCGCGGCCCATTCTACTGTTGATTAAATTGCTTAGCAGCCAGGTAACAATGAGTGTTACCACAAGCAGAAGGTAATACATTTGCATATCTGACTCAAAGGTATAGCCTAAAATGGACGGTTTTTCAGGGAATAATCCAGAAAATCCTCCCGTTAGTGAATCCCATTTCAAGAGGAGCTCCGGAATTGCCACCCCAAACCCTAATGTTGCCACTGCCAAGAAGTGGCCGCTCAGCTTTACTGCAGGAAGTCCAACAATAAATCCAATGAAAGCGGTAAAAAAACCGGCCAGGGGTAAAGCTAACCAAAAGGGAACACCCAGCGTAAGAGTAAGAATGGCGGATGTATACGCTCCAATCGCCAAAAAGGAAGCATGCCCAATGGAAATTTGCCCGCCATATCCGATAAGAAGATTCAAGCTCATGACAACAATCACATAAATGAAGATTAGACTCCCGGAATAAAGCAGGGAAGTTGCCCCTCCTGATAGGACAGGAAATAAGAAGATAAGGAAGATGAAGAGATAATTAAGCTTTTTATATTTATTCCGATCCATTCTCTAATCACACCTTCTTTACTTGTTTGATTCCAAACAGCCCTGTCGGCTTAACATAAAGGATTAAAATAATCAGAAGGAAGACAAAGGCTGTTTTTAGCTCCGCTGAAACATAGCCAGCTACTAAGTTTTCAAACAAACCAATAGATAGGCCGCCAACCACCGCACCAGGCAAACTGGCAAACCCTCCGAGCACTGCTGCCGCAAACGCCTTAATTGCAACTTCCCCCATCATATTCGGATCGAGAAAGGTAGTCGGAGCTATCAGAAGCCCCGCAATTCCTCCAAGCACAGCACTAATCGCCCATGTAAGCGAAAAAACAGCCCCAACACGAATGCCCATCAATTCCGTCGTTCCCAGGTTTTGAGCAGCCGCCCTCATAGCAAGACCAATCATCGTGTGACGGAACAGATAGAAGAAAAGAAGCATAAGGACAATCGTCAAGGTAAAGATTAAAATTTGATTCGGTGTCAGCAGGAAACTTCCTAAGGAAATGGGTCCTCCTTTAATCGCTTCCGGAAAGCTGGTAGGTTCATATCCCCAGATCATTCCGGCTATCCCTCTGAATGCCATATACAGGCCAAGCGTTAAAATAATTTGGCTTAATACAGGCGCTTTTTGTACCGGCCGCATGAAAACCCTTTCAATTATAACGCCGAAAAGAGCTGAAAATACTAAGGCAAGCAAAAATGAAAGCCAGTATCCCATTCCCCAGGAGTGAATGCAGGTAAAACCCACAAAAGCGGAAATCATCGCCATTTCCCCTTGTGCAAAATTAACCAAATCAGAAGTTTTATAGATTAACACTAATCCCAACGCAGCTAATGCATATAAACTGCCTGCAGCTAAACCGCTTACAATTTCTTGGGTTAACATATATTCACCTCTTTCAAGCGCGATTTCATGATCTTTCCCCCCGGATTCCTCGGCAGCTCTGAAATAAACTCGATAGTGGCCGGCACCTTATACTCAGCTATTCTCTCCCGTGCGAACCGTTTTACCTCTTCTTCTTCGACCAGGACACCTTCTTTTGGTACAACGAACGCTTTTACAGTTTCTCCGTATAATTTATCTGGAACTCCAACTACGGCTGCCTCAAGAATTCCCGGATGGTTATATAGAACATTCTCAACCTCTACCGAAAAAACTTTTTCCCCTCCGCGATTAATCATGTCTTTCATCCGATCCATGATGTAGACAAATCCGTCCTTGTCGATAAGAGCAATGTCCCCGGAACGCCAGAACCCATCAACAAATGAACGCCTGTTGGCTTCCTCATTGTCCCAATACCCCTCTATTACCATCGGTCCCTTTATCAACAACTGCCCTACTTGCCCATGGGTACACTCCTGTTCGTTTTCATCTACCACTTTAATTTCCGCAACCGGAACCGGCATACCGACGGAATGAAGCTTGTCTTCCGGGGCATGGCGCGGCATGATCGTTGTAGGTGAGGATGTTTCGGTTGCCCCGTAGGCATTGTGCAGCTCCGCTCCCGGAAACACTCTTTTCAAATCAGAAATAGTATCCATCGACATCGGTGCGCCGCCGAACGCCAGAGTGCGGACAGCGTGATACGTATGCTTCATGAAATCAGGGTGAGACATCACCATCACATAAATCGTCGGCACATTAAACAAAAAGGTAATGTTTTCCTCTGCCAGTAATCGGATATACTTATCCGTTTTGTATTTTTCCATCAGGACTGAGGTTCCTCCTACCTGCACCATGTGCAGAAGCTGCCCCACAAGCCCGGTTACGTGAAACAACGGCACAGCAATCAACGTCTTCGTCGAATGGTTCGTTTCTAATGCATTTTCATAGCTTATTGCTCCATGGATAACACCTAAGTGACTGCCTATTGCTCCCTTTGGGACGCCGGTCGTCCCGGATGTATACATGATGAACAGCGGATCGTTTTCATTGATGTCTTCCACAGGAGCGGTTGCGGGCTGGAGTAGAATTTCAAAGAGAGAACAGCCTCCCTTTACCGATGTAGCGTTTCCGATTAAAAAGAAGTGGTGGACTGTGGAAATATCCATATTATCTCTTAGCTTCTCTATCTTCTCCAGGCATCCGTCATCAAAAAGCAAAAGCGAGGCCCTGGAATGGTTGAGCATATAGGATAGTTCTTCTTCTTTTAAACGTGTATTCAAAATTACGGCAATCGCACCGATTCTGGCGCACGCAAAGATTAACAGGGCAAACTCAATACGGTTTCCAACTAGCACCGCAACCCTATCACCTTTCCGGATTCCATAAATACTATAAAGATTGCCTGCAATCCGTTCAACCCGTGCAGCGAATTCCCGGTATGTAATCCGTTCTTCCGCCGAAACAAGGGCTTCCTTATCCGGATAATTTGCCGCTGTCCGTGCAAGCATTTCGGTAATCGTTTTGGGTCTATGCACGAATACTTTCAGCTGACGGTTAAAATGTGTTTCCACTGCAATCGTCATCACTGTCCTCCTGGTTGTTTATTTATCGGGCGGTCCATCCGCCGTCAATATTGAGTATCTGACCCGTCACATAGGAAGAGGCCTCTGAGGCAAGAAATACGACAGGACCCGACAAATCCGAAAGCTCACCAACCCGCTTTTGCATCGTCGCGTTAACAATTTGACCGTACCGTTCCGGATCTTGCAGCCACTCCTCGGTCATCGGGGTTCGAATGTAAGCCGGTCCAAGAGCATTCACCGCAATGTTGTAAGGAGCCAATTCTTCCGCCCATACCTTGGTCAACTGGTTGATTCCCCCTTTGCTGGCTGCATACGATGTCTGATACGGCATCCCGATCGTCCCAAAAATCGAGGAAATATTGATAATCTTTCCGTACCGCTGTTCAATCATTTGTTTAGCTACAGCCTGCCCAACGAGGAAAATTCCCTTAAGATTGACATTCAACACACGATCCCAATCATTTTCTTCCACCTCGATGAGCGGCTTACGAATATTCATGCCGGCGTTGTTGACTAAAATATCAATCGAACCGTTACGTGCGACCACTTCAGCCACGAGGCTCTCAACTTTTTCTTTCTTTGTTACATCACACGGAAGGTACGCAGCGTCAAACCCAGCTTCCTGCAGTTGTTCTTCTGCTGCCCGTCCTTCTTCTTCCCCGCGGCTTGTGATGATAATTCGCGCGCCGTAAGCGCCGAGTGCATATGCCATCCCGAACCCTATTCCCTTGCTGCCGCCGGTTACAAGTGCAGTTCTTCCAGCTAAATCAAATGTCGGAATGTTCATGACCCACTTCCTCCCTTATAAGTTTTCCTGCCTGCCTTTATCGCTCAGCAATTTTCATGCCATGTTTACGCACTTCCACTCTATAAAAATTTAATTTATACTATAAAAACGGTATTTATATAAAAGAAAAAGAGGAAAAAAGCAGAGCGAACTCTGATTCTTTCCTCTTTTTTTTGCCCGCTGATTTGATTTGGAATCAGCGATGAAAATTGTAATCGCTTTCACCTGATGCCCAGCTTCTGAATTTTTTTAACGAGGGCTGATTGGCTAATTCCGAGAACCTTGGCCGTTTTGCGCGTCGTTTTATGCTCGGCCAGATTCTGTTCAATCATATCCCGCTCCACACCTTCCAACAGCTCTCTAAGCGTTGTTTTGTTCATGTCATTAGCAGCCTCGGGCAGAGTGAATGGAAAATCAGTTACCTTAATCTCGCGCTGGTCAACAGTAACCGAGAGCCTCTCAATCAGGTTTTCCATCTCACGTATGTTGCCCGGCCACGCATATTGTTCCATGATGGTTAAAACATCCGGGTGGAACGTTTTGTCCAGTCCGTATTTTTCGTTCATTTTATTCAGGAAAAAGCACGCCAGTGGGATAATATCATCTTTACGTTCCCGCAGGGAAGGGATTTTGATAGGTACAATATTCAGGCGATAATATAAATCCTGCCGGAATGTCCCCTTTTCCACCATCTTCTCAAGCAATTGATGAGTAGCAGACAGAACGCGTACATTTACTTTCACGCTTTTTCTCCCACCGACCCTTGTAATCTCCAATTCCTGCAGTACCCGCAATAATTTCACCTGCAAATCAAGCGGCATATCCCCAATTTCGTCCAGGAAAATGGTGCCGCCGTCCGCCTGTTCGAACAGCCCCGGCTTTCCCCGGCTATCCGCCCCCGTAAATGCTCCCTTTTCGTAGCCGAATAACTCTGATTCCAATAGGTGCTGCGGAATTGCCGCACAGTTTACTTTGATAAGCGGTTCCTGTGCCCGGTCACTGGCCCGGTGAATGAGCTTGGCAATAACCTCTTTTCCTACGCCTGACTCTCCCAGCAGGAGCACCGTTGAGTCTACCCTGCCTACTTTTTGTACGAGGTGGAGCACCTGGATCATTTCTTTGCTTTGGGCAATAATGCCGTCAAGCAGTAACTGCATCTTTTCCTTCATCTTAAACTCTTTAATCTCATTTATATATTTTTGCGTTAGTGCCTTAGACTGCTGCAGATCGAGCTTCAGCCGGTTCAACTCGGAAATATCCCGTACATTAGTAACGATGTATTCAATCTCACCCTGTTCGCTGTATATCGGATTACCGGTTGCCAGCACTTCCTTCCCCCGGACCGTCTGTATGATTGTCATTGGCTTCCTGCTCTTCAATACTTTCAAGGATACAGATTCGGAAATGATACCTTCACGCTCAAGTTCTTGCAGATTCCTTCCAATTAGTTCTTCTTTCTGTACACCAGTGATTCGCGTGTACGCTTCGTTTACCATTACGCCATTTCCATGGGCATCTGCTACATAAATTCCATCGTAGCTGGATTGAAAGATAGAGGTAAACAGCGTTTCTACTTTAACCATTTTATTCACCGTCACTTTTCTACCATTCTTGTATATACACTATCATTATACAATTTTTTTCAGAATATATTAATATTTTTAAATATGCTGTCTGAAATTGTGATTTGTTTTGTGTTCACTTTTCCTAAGCAACAAGAAATTACAGCCATTATACGTTTGGCATTCTTTTTGCTTGGATATATAGACAAATCTAGATTTTAAAGGAGTGATTCATTTGTTCGATTTTAGCCCATCACCGGAACAGCAGGATATGATCGAAAAAGCGACCGCATTTATGGATGAATACGTTTATCCAAACGAAAAGCATATGGTACCTCACCGGGGATTGCCGGAAGAAATTTTAAAGCCGCTGCAGGCGCGCGTAAAAGAAATGGGACTGTGGGCCGGCCATCTGCCGAAAGAATTCGGCGGCATGGGAATGGGCTTCGTATCGCTCGGCCTGCTCTCAGAAATTATCGGCAGGAGCCCGATCGCTCCGTACATTTTCGGCTCCATGGCGCCTGACGCAGGAAACGGTGAAATCTTAGAGAAAGCAGCTTCTGCAGAGCAGAAAGAAAAGTACCTCATTCCGCTAGCAAACGGGGACATCCGCTCCTGCTTTGCGATGACCGAGCCGGAAGTATCAGGATCCGACCCGAGAATGCTTCAGGCAAGCGCTGAATTGGACGGAGATGAATGGGTTATCAACGCCCATAAATGGTTTACAACCGGAGCCCTCGGTGCTTCGTTTTCCATCGTCATGGCGATGACCGATCCGGATGCTCCACCGCACAAGCAATTTAGCATGTTTCTAGTCGACGCCGACAATCCAGGCTATGAAATTGTACGCGAAGTGCCTATCATCGGTGATCATTACACCGGCGGACACTGTGAAGTGCGCTATACAAACTGCCGTGTGCCGAAAGAAAACCTGCTGGGCCCCCGCGGTGAAGGGTTTGCCCTCGCCCAGCTCCGGCTCGGCCCTGGCCGGATTACACATGCCATGCGCTGGATCGGTGTGGCAAAGCGCAGCTTCGATTTAATGGTTGCGTATGCCTCGGAGCGAATTACACGCGGCAAACCGCTGTCCGAGTTTCAATCCATCCAGAATTTCATTGCCGATTCTGCTACAGAGATTGAAGCCGCCCGTCTGATGACACTATATGCCGCCTGGAAAATGGATCAGGGTGACCAGGCGCGCAAAGAAATCTCCATGATTAAATTTTACGGGGCTAAAGTGCTGCACGATGTGATTGACCGGGCGATCCAGGTACACGGGGCACTCGGAATTACGGGCGATACGCCGCTCGAGGGATTTTATCGCGAGGCAAGAACAGCCCGCATTTACGACGGTCCGGACGAAGTACACCGTATGGTTGTCGCCAAGCAGGTGCTTAAAGCATTCAAAGGGGGAGCACGCAATGAACAACAGCGTGAAGCCGCAAACAACCTCCGTTAACTGGGAGCTAATCGAGCGATATATCCGCTCACGGATTTCCGGCCTGCCGGATAAGCCGATGGAGGTTCATCCGTTTTCCGCCGGTTACTCCAATCTAACTTACCGGATTGCTATCGGGGAGTGGGAGGCTGTTTTCCGCCGGCCTCCGTTCGGCAGCATTCCGCCAAAAGCACACGATATGAAGCGGGAGTTCACAATTCTTGAGAAGCTGCACCCCGTCTTTCCGCTCGCTCCAAAACCGTATCTGTACTGCGAAGATCCAGCGGTTTCCGACAAGCACTTTTATATTATGGAGAAGAAAAACGGCCTTGTTCTAGATGATGCTCTTCCGCCTGAACATGAAGGGGATACAGCATATACACGCACCGTCTCCGAAACCGTTGTTAACACATTGACTTTTTTGCATAGCATCGACTATCGGAAAGCGGAGCTGGCCGACATTGGCAGGCCAGAAGGATATCTCGAACGGCAGGTGCATGGCTGGATAAAACGATATGAGCAGGCGAAAACGGAAGAAATCGGTGAGGTAACAGAAATCGAACAATGGCTTCTCCGCCACCTCCCCTCCTCGCCTGCACCAACCATTGTGCACAACGATTTTAAGCTAAACAATATGATGCTGTCTCCGGACGATCCCAGGCAGGCGGTGGCCGTGTTCGACTGGGAAATGTGTACGATCGGTGATCCACTTACCGACCTTGCATGCAGTCTGGCCTACTGGACAGAACCCGGGGAGGCAGAAACCGGGCTTACATCCGTCACCATCCAGCCCGGCTTTCTGACGCGTAGGGAATTCGCCGACATGTATGCGGCAAAAAGCGGACGTGATTTATCTGTTATTGATTACCATCTCACCTTTGCCTTTTATAAAATCGCCGTTGTGCTCCAACAGCTTTACTATCGCTGGAAAAAAGGCGAGACTGCTGATGACCGGTTTGCCAGCCTTGATGTCGGTATTTATAATTTAATGCGCCAGGCAGGGCGGGCGAAAAACAGGGAGTTGTTATAAGAAGCGATGAGAAAAATTCATGTACTGACCCGCAAAGAAGATGTGGAGCCTGAACGCCTTGCCCGCTGCACTGCGGTCGTCATCGATGTCCTATTGGCCACATCGACGATTGCTCTGGCGTTAAAGCACGGCGTCAATGAAATCATTCCCGTTCGGGGAGAAGCGGAAGCCCGCACAGTACAGGCGGAACTTCAGAATGAATTGTGCCTGCTATGCGGGGAGCGGGACGGGCTGACGATCAATGGATTTCTTAATCCCGATCCCGCCAGCCTTCTTATCAATGATCTGGTCGGCAAGCCATTGATTCTGTCGACAACCAACGGCACCGTAGCGCTGGAAAATTGCCGGTCCGCCCGGCGGCTATACGCCTCTTCGCTTGTCAATGGAGCCGCCGTCGCCGATTGTATACGGCACGAACCAGATGAAGCCTCGGTCGTTATCGTATGTGCCGGATCGGACGGCAGATTTGCGCTTGAGGATTTTCTTGGGGCGGGCTGCTTAGTTTCGCATCTCCTTGAAGCAGGCGGAGACGCCTGGCATTTATCCGATGCGGCCATTGCTGCGGTTAAGCTTTACGAAAGCCAGGCTCCCCGGCATATCGCTGATCTTCTTCAGCAGACAGAGACGGCGCACCTTCTTCGGTCACTCGGGTATACAGAAGCCGTGATGCACGCAGCCCAGGTAAACAGCGTGCAAGTTGTACCGTTTTGGTTAAACGGCCGGCTGACCGATGTAAACCGCACGGAACATCACACGAAAATATAAGTATTTAAAAAAGGAGGCTGTCTCAAAAGGTCGTTGAAAATCGACTTTTTCGAGTCAGCCTCGCTTTAGTTTACAAAATGCAGATTATATGCCAAGTTAAATAATCAAAAGGAAGAAGCTCTCACTTTTTTCAAAAAGATAAATAGTTAAAAATGCACCTCCAAAATATAAAGGACCACCTATAAATATATAAGTTGAACTAAATAGTTTCATCCCAGCGTGAAATTGCAGATATCACGGGACGTTGTGTGAAAACCATTCACCATTATGTCTCGGCCTATAAGGAAAAAGGGCTTGATGGCCTTGAAATCACCTATTCACCCGGTGCGCCAACGAAACTGACGAAGGAACAACAACGGCAGTTGATCAAAACCGTCGCTTATAAACAACCCGTTGATGTAGGGTTTCCTGCCAAATATAATTGGACTCTCTCGCTTATCACGCAGTATATTAAACGGGAATGGGACCAGTCTTACACGCTCCGGGGAGCATCGAAGATGCTTCATTCACTGGGACTCAGCTATACACGCCCCACCTATACACTTAAAAAGGCAGAGAAGAAAAAACAGGATGAATTTTGCCCTGGAAACCTTTCCTGCGCTAAAAAAAGCTTTTGAACGAGGAAATTTCCCACCTTCTTTTTGAAGACGAATCGATGATTCGTGATGACCAGGCCATTCAACGGACGTGGTTCCTCAAAGGACAACAGCGAATCATTCCGACTTATGGCCAGCACAGGGGTGTGAAACTACTCGGTACACTAAATTATGAAACGGGCGAGGTCTTCTGCGTAGAAGAGGAAAGCTATGACGCCAAAGTGTTCCTCGAATTCCTGAAAAGGGTGTTGAATCATTATCTCCGGGAAAATAGCGATGGTCCTGGATAATGCCAGGATTCACCGTACCAAACTCATTCAACCCTTCCTGGAGGAGAATAAAGACCCGTTAGAATTGGTCTTCCTGCCACCCTACAGCCCAAACTTGAATCTAGTTGAGGGCCTTTGGAAGTGGTTGAAAGAATCCGTAGTGAACAATGTCTTTTACTCGACCATTCAAAAAATTAAGTTGAACGCAAGAAAATTTATTCAACAGGTAAATGAAAATCCAGAGGAAGTCATTGACCGACTCTGTATAAAGATGTAATTCAAAGATTCAACTTATATAGTAAATGTTTTTAGGTATTTCAAAGAGATTAACTAGATAAGGAAAAAGAATCATCCATAGAAATACAACTGTGTATTTCCCCACCTCTTCATTAAAAATCAATCCACCCATTCCCAAGCTCACTTTCGCGTGAATCCAAATATGTTTATAGACAGATATAAAAAAGGAGGATTGAAAGTTTGATGCAACGCTAGTGCTCCCGCAATTTAGTTGAAACTGCTTCCTAAGAGTATTATTTGGATAGTAGTGGCTCAATTGAATGTGCAGTTGGTTCTTCAAAGCACCTTGTGCTTTTACTAATGCATTTCTTCTAGTGACTAGCTGTTGTATCGACCAATATAAATCATGTGGTTTAGCGTCTGGTAACTGGTCTAGTTTATTTACCAATATACGTGCCACACATTCTGCATCCCAGCTATCACTCTTTTGTGTCGTCATATGGCTTTTTCGTTCAGCGTATGAAAGTGCTGGGTTTACTTCTTTTACAGCCTGTCCATGGTCGGTTAAAAACTGTGCTAACGATCGTCCATAGCCTCCAACATCTTCTAAGCCAAATACAGGCGTCAATCCATCACCTATAAGTTTATCAATGTCCAATAAAAATGTTGAGAAGGCAGACGGTTTATTTTCAAACTTTATTTCCCCTAGCTTCTCTTGCCAACAATTAATAATCACTGCCACATGGTGCTGTTTATGCAAGTCAACACCTACATACAAGTATTTCTGTTTTTCATGCATTTTCTCATCCCCTATTCAATTAAATGAAAATGCCGGCAACCTTAGTTCGAGCGTTCACCAATTGGTGCGCATTGGTACGAAAGCCTATCCATTTTCATTGTTACAAGTAATCTATAAGAAAATGAGCATCTTTTTTAAGTGGCTTATTAAATTATTGCTTCATGCTTGCCAGTTGCTTGTATTTGTCCATATGTATATATTCTTTGATAAAAGCTTTAACGGTCTAAAATGCGCTTTACTTGTACTTTGGTAAATAATTTACCTTGAGTTGTTTTATAGCCTTCTTCATTTAAGGCATTTGCCAACCTGGATAAAGACCATTTCTTATTTAGTTCCTTAAGCTCAAACACCCGTTTAACTGCTTCTGCCTGACTATCATGTATCATTAGTTCTTTTTCACCTTTTTGTTTCATGTAGCCAAATGTTACCCTTCTTCCTGCATAACCACCTTCCTTCGCCTTTTTATTTCTCCCTTTCGTTAGCTTTAGTGCAATTTCAAGCCTTTGATATTGGTCTAATAATTCCATTAAGCCGTTTACCAAAAAGTCGTTTGGATCTTTCTTATGAATACTGTAAAATGGTTGTTCAATGCTTTTTATATCACAACCGTATTTCTTCAACTCTCGATGTATCAGCACTTTTACAATATCTGATCGCCATAACCTACTTGTGTTCAGTACTACCACATAATCAATTTGGACAGACGAAAGGTGAGCCAACATTTCCTGTAAGCCCACCCTGTCTATTTCCAATGCTTCTTCTTTTAATTTGGCACCACTAATTCCTTCGTCTCTAAAAATGTGTATCAAGTTCCAGCCTTGTTCTTCACAATATGCTTTGATTTCGTCCTCTTGATATTTCAAGCTGTATCCATCTTTGGCTTGCCCTTGAGTGGAGACTCTTATATACCCAACAACGTTCAACTTTTCACCCTCCCGTTACGAAAATTAAGATTAACGTAACGTTTAGCCGCTATATTTAATATAAATTCATTGTATGCGGCTTTAGCGATACAATCAACCCCTTTACCGATACAATTTTATTGTGTATCGTAAAAGTAATATAAACAGAGGAAGGGAAGTATCATGCCAATATCAATCAAACTCAAGGAAATCCTCAAAGAACGTGACCTATCACAACGTGAATTGGCACGTATGACAGGGCTGCGACCAAATACAATCAGCCATCTTTGTTCAGATAACGTGGACAGGGTTTATCTATCAACATTAGAAACGGTATGCAAAGTGTTAGACATCGACATTCAGGAGTTAATCGAGGTGGAGTAGTCCTCTTGCTGTAGTTATCGTTTTATGTACGTCAAAGTTGCGGAAAAATTTAAAATGTAGGATAAAGCGAAGATAGGATGATGGAGAATAGAAAGGGTGGTAACTGATAATATTAATAATTATTTACTTTATGAAAACACATTAAATAGGGCATAAATTTTAAAGTAAATTGTACGCACTTAATAATTTGGCTAAACATAATATTGGGCATACAAACCTTATCTCTATTTTCTATTTAAAAAGTGGTCTATTCGACACCCCATCTATTATAAAAAAGAGCCTTGAAGAAGTCTAAACTTCCTCGAGGCTCTTTAATTTAACAAAGCTCTTTCAGTAAATCAACCAGGTTATCAAGTTTATTTTTGTAAGTTTTTATTTCCGAAACTTCTTGGTTTTGTTTCTCACTTAATGAACTTATTTTATTTTCTATTTCGTTGTTTTTATTAACAAATTTTCTATTTATTTTTTTATTGTTTAGGAATGATGTTACAAGCCCTGCTATATGACTGTCATACTCAACTAGGTCTGTAAATATATCATACAAATCATCATCCTGAGGAGCTTCTGGAAAGGGCAGTCGTTTAAAATCCTCGAACTTAGCCACTAATGTATGATAATCAATCCCAGAACGTGACGAGTTTTCCATCTTTAGTCCAGTACCCCCCTACTTTGTTTTTTCCTGTGCCTTTTTGAATTTTATACCCCTTTGCTCCAGTTGACAATTTTACTTCTTCAGCTAAACCTTTATTTTTTTTAAAGAAATCCATTGCTGCTTTCGTATATTGTTCTGGTGTTCTTCCTTTACCATGCTTTCTGAGATGATAATCCATTGACTCAGTAACATCATCAAACGTTCCTTTATACCATTGATTAGAAGTACTCTTAGCGTATTTAGGACCAAGTTTAGTAGTACCCTTACTGAGTATTGTCTTTCCGTAGGATAGCATTTTTTTACCGGCCGATTTCATCAAAGCTTGAGCTTCATCTCTAGCAATTTTAACAACCAGACCAGCAGCCGTAATTACCTTAACTAAAGTAAAATTAGGATTTTCTTTCATATAGCCATCAGGGTCTGTATACATCACAGGGTTGTTGCTTGTATACAAATATAAATTATCATCATCCATAGCATCTCTAGTGATAAA
>NZ_BBWZ01000027.1 GCF_001015055.1 Aneurinibacillus tyrosinisolvens
CCGCTAACGTCCTGTTAGTGTCTTCTGATTCAGTTTTGAAGGTGTAAAAAAAGAAGTGTTCCGTACTGTTTAGCCGTTGGCTTTCTGTTCCGGAACCTTTTTTATGCCTTGGACCTGATATTAGCCAGCGTCCTGTACGTCGGAGGATTAGCTCAGCTGGGAGAGCATCTGCCTTACAAGCAGAGGGTCGGCGGTTCGATCCCGTCATCCTCCACCATCTATTCTATACATTAATGATTGTCGCGGGGTGGAGCAGTTGGCAGCTCGTCGGGCTCATAACCCGAAGGTCGCAGGTTCAAGTCCTGCCCCCGCAACCAATGAAATCGGGAGTACCCGCCAGGGTGCAACCATAAAATTCATTCTCGCGCGGACATAGCTCAGTTGGTAGAGCACGACCTTGCCAAGGTCGGGGTCGCGAGTTCGAGTCTCGTTGTCCGCTCCATTCAACCAAAAAATAAATAAGATGTGCCCGTAGCTCAATCGGATAGAGTGTCTGACTACGAATCAGAAGGTTGGGAGTTCGAGTCTCTCCGGGCACGCCATGTTATCGGGAAGTGGCTCAGCTTGGTAGAGCACCTGGTTTGGGACCAGGGGGTCGCAGGTTCAAATCCTGTCTTCCCGACCACCTGTAATTACATATCCTACGATGTCCGTTAGCCCTTTATGTTTTAAACCGTACTGTTTATCGGGGATTCCTATATCTGTTGGTGGACGCCATACCCACTCTTTGGACGGGGGTCGCGGGAACACCAGCATGCGGAAACCCACCTGCGAGGTCGCGGGTTCACAAAACAAATGGGGGACGGCATGGGTGGGAGATGATTTTACTTTTTGTTTTTCTTGTGGCGGTGTAGCTCAGCTGGCTAGAGCGTACGGTTCATACCCGTAAGGTCGGGGGTTCGATCCCCTCCGCCGCTACCATTGCCCTATTTGTGAAAAAATGGAGAAGTACCCAAGTGGCTATAAGGGGCTCCCCTGCTAAGGGAGTAGACGGGTTATACCGTGCGAGGGTTCGAATCCCTCCTTCTCCGCCATGTGGGCCTATAGCTCAGTTGGTTAGAGCGCACGCCTGATAAGCGTGAGGTCGGCTGTTCGAGTCAGCCTAGGCCCACCACAAACTTGCATACCGGTTCGATTCCAGTCCTCGATACCCACTACATAGATAATAAACTCAAAGGGAATCCTGAATAAGGGTTCCCTTTTACTTGTATGTTATTCCGCCTTCTCCGGTTCAAAAATAGCACGATATGACTCCGGTACCGGACCTCGCAGCGCGGGCGGCATAACCTTCTGATCGATCTGTTCTTTCTGGCCATCCTTGTCAGTACCCCACGGTTTGCGTTTTGGGTTGTTTACGTCATCCATACCTATTCCTCCTTGGTGCTTATTCCTTACTGTTGTGGGCGGCCGGTAAATGATATAGCATGATCGGTGTCTGTTTCTTCGTATGGCTTTATAATTTGTTCTAACTTTTCGTAGCTCAACATTTCTGTTTTTCTCAGTAAAGTAGGTATAGCCTCTCCCGGGTAACCATAATTTTTGAGTAATTCTATTCTCTTCACTGCATCATCCATTATGAACACCTCCGCCTATGTATTGTTCCCAAGTATCCGGCAATTAGCCCGCCCGCCGTTTCCTTATAATAAATAATAAAAGCCCCCGACCGATAAAAAATCCGGCGGAGGCACTGATTGAAACTTGGTATTGTCTTACACTTTTTATTTACCACAATGTATCAAAGTGAAACAACGGCTTACAAAAATACCAGCTTCACAATGTTAACAAATAGTAAATCTTTTTTAAAAAGCCCATAAACAGGGCTTTTTTTTCATGCCACAGCTCGTTTTAAGAGAAATGGCTCTACTGGAAGTCGTTTAATACAGGTTTTTCTTACCATAGAAAAAGGGTGAGGAGATGGCCTACCCTTTTTTCTTGGATATCTAACTGGGTCATATCTATCAAATAACACGACGAACTTGCTATAACAAACATTAACATAACCAATATGATAGTTTCATACTGTTCAACTATCATTTTTATAGAAGCAGAATTTTCCACGCATAAGGAAGGTGAAAATCAGAACAATGGAACGAATGATAGAAGCGATTATGAAGCGCTCAGTACTGGTCATCACCTCCATCCTGCTTATTATGCTGTGGGGAGGAATATCCGCCTATCAAATGCAGCGGGATTACCTGCCGGCTATCAACAATTCCACCTTAATGGTTACGGTAAGAGCGGACAACTTTAGTGCCGCCAGGGTGAAAAGCGAAATTGCAAGCAGAGTGGAGGAGGCGGTAAGAGGGATAGACGGGCTTCAATCTATGGAGACGAGCTCCTATGATGGAGGGCTGTTTGCCAGCCTGTATTTTCCGCTCAATTACGATGTAGAACGGGCCGAACAGGAAATGAGCCGGGCTTTAGACGGTGCCACGTTCCCTGAAGGCACCGGAAAGCCGGCCGTGACAAGAGTCAGTACAAGTTCCTTTCCCATAATGAGAATCGGCCTGGTCAACGACGGGGAAGGGATCAGTGAAAAACGATTGCGAACTTCCACTCAAGCGCAGATAGCAAAGGAGTTCGAACATATCCCCGGCGTGAGGGAGGTCCGTACTACGGGAGCCGGAAACAGCGGGTATGTTGTTACCGTCCGTATGAACAGCTTAAAAAAAGCGGGACTGACAATGAAAGACGTTGAACAGGCCCTGGCTTCCCTGCAGACGGTTTGGCCTGAAGGAAAAATCAGGAGTGAGCAGGTACAAATTCCGATTCAAGTGAAGGGAGCAGGCGTGAGTGCTGACGCGCTTAAGCAGACTCCAGTACATAATGCGTCCGGCCAAACGGTTTTGTTATCTGCCGTGGCGGATGTTTCCCAAGGAATAGTGGACCTCAAGACGATTTCCCGGACTGACGGCAAGCCAAGTGTCCTTCTTGATGTGCTAAAAACGCCATCTTCCAATGTTACGGACGTATCGGGGCTGGTTGGGGAACGGATCAAGGAAATGCAGACTTCCCTGCCCAGAGATGTCCGGTTAACGGTCCTTTATGATTACGGACAACAGGTAAAGCAGTCTCTCTCCGGCCTTTTACGAGAAGGACTGTTCGGCTGTCTGTTTGCGATGGTTTGCGTCTTTGCCTTTCTCCGCCATGTTCGGGCAACACTGCTCATCGCTCTTACGCTGCCGATTTGTTTCCTCGTAACAACCGGTGTGCTTAAAGCGATGGACATTAGCCTCAATATTCTCACTGTTTCAGGACTCATTGTAGCGATGGGGCGCGTTGTCGATGATTCGATCGTCATTCTCGACAATATTTACCGCCGGGTTAGAGAGAATGAGGGGAAGGCAAACATTTTTGTCATCGCAGGAGCGGTACGGGAAATCGTTCCTGCCGTTGTCTCCTCAACGGCAACAACAGTCGCTGTATTTCTTCCCATTGCTCTGGTTGGAGGAATGATAAGTTCAGCGTTCTCGGCGTTTGCCTGGTCGGTCGTTATTGCCCTTGTGACCTCCCTGTTTGTGGCCATCGTTATCATTCCAGGACTCTCTCCGTTCTGGTTAAAGAAAGGATCCGTCACACAGGACAGAGGCCGGGTGGAAAACATCGTTGAATCTATCCTTCGCCGCACTCTGCCGCGCAAAAAAAGAGTGATGACCGTTTGCGTTCTTCTGCTGACCGCCACTCTTGCTGCAGCGGCCCTCCTGCCGGTCAACGTTCTGCCAATGGGACAGTCAGGAGAAGTCAACATTGAGGTGGAACTGCCGGAGCAAAGTTCCCTTGCAGCCGTCAATGGGGAAGTAAGAAAAGTCGAGGGGCTGCTGGGCACGGAAGCGGCTATTGATGCCTTCTCCGCCACGCTTGGCTCCAGCTTCGTGCCGCAGTTTGATGATGTGTTCGATGAAGGGGGAGGCTGGATCCAGCGCGGCAATACAGCCCACATCGCTGTCACGCTGAAAAAGGGAACCGATATGGATGCCTATACAGCGGACCTTACAAGGAAAGTGAAAGCCATCCCGAGCAAAGCGCTTTTTACCGTAACGAACCGCAGCATTGCAGGGGATGACTCACGCTTGAAAATCATGCTCACCGGAGCGGATACTACTGTGCTTGAAAATCAGGCGCGTATAATTCAAAGCAAGCTGCAGCTCATAAAGGGCCTGAGCGTCGAAGGGGCGGCGGATAACGATGACAGCCGTTCGGCATACCTTTTGACTCTCAATCGTGAACAGATCCAGCGTATGGGAATCAGGACCGAGGATGTTCTGCAGCGAATTGAGCCTTATCTGTCCCAGGGGATAAAGCTGTCCGTCCGGGTTCAGTCGGGGGAGGTTCCTATTGTCCTTGAAAACGATGTGTTGGCCTCGATTCCTGCCGTGGCAGGAGCTGCAGATGCGGCCGCACTGCCGGGCCAGCATATTATCAGCGCCCTGGCTAGTGAAGCATTTACGACGGCAGACGGAAGCCGTATTGCACTAAATAAGCTGGCTTCCCTGCAGCGCCAGACGAGGAACCCGGTCATCCGCGAACGGAACGGACGCCCTTTTGGGGTTGTTTCGGCTAATATCATTTCCAGGAACGTAGGAGATGTGAGCGGAAAAGTGGACGATATGCTAAAAAAGATGCAGCTGCCGCCAGGAGTGACGTATTCTTTCGGCGGGATATCTGAACAGGTGAAGCAAATGGTTGCCGAAGCCGCTGTTGCTTTAGGCGTCTCCATCCTGCTGGTCTTGCTCATCGTTAGCTTCTTTTTCCGCGGCTGGAAGGCGCCGTTGTCTGTCCTCGTATGCATCCCGTTAGCTTTAATCGGTTCGGTGTGGGGAATGGTTCTGTTCGGCAAGGAGTGGAACTTATCCGCTTTTGTTGGTCTGTTGATGCTCACAGGCATCGTCGTGACAAATGGAATCGTACTTGTGGACAAAATCGAACGCGGCCTGAGGGAGGGGGTGAATTTACGTGATGCCGTCATGCACGGTACGTTGACGCGGGTCCGTCCGGTTCTCATGACTGCCGGTACCACAATTCTAACAATCTTTCCTTTGTCTTTTTCCTACGGCGGGGACACGGTCGTCACGCAGACCTTAGGCATTGTTGTCGCGGGGGGCATGCTTAGCTCTACATGTATCAGCCTGGTTGTCATCCCTATTCTGTATGAATGGATGAACCGGGAGTCGGCACATGCTTCCGGAAACACCGGAGAAACTGAAGTGGCAGTGTAACCTGGATGAATACAAACAATTAAAAAGGAGTGGTAAGGATGAAGAAGAACTTGAAAAAGTGGATAGGCGTACCTTTGGCTTTAAGTTTAACGATGGGTTCAGCAACAGCCGTTCTGGCGAGCTACGGAAAATTTCCCTGGGGAGCGCAAATTGAAAGACCGGCGAACGGCTGGACGATTACACCGGCCGGCAAACAAGTGCAGCTCGGTGATCGTCCTTACGGCACGGCGATGAGCCGGATGGAAATACGCTGCTGTTCAGCAATAATGGACAATCTGTCCATTCTCTTGTTGCCGTTGACCGTAAGAGCGGACAGGTGATTCAAACGATAGAATACAAAAAACCGGAGGCCCTGTATCTCGGTGTTACATACAGCCCTGATGGCAAGCACGTGTATGCGTCTGCCGGAAATAACAATAAAATTCGGGTCTATGACGTTGAAGGTCAGCGTCTAACTGAAAAGGCCGCTATTGCTCTGCCGGCCGTTGACGCCAGCGGAAGCAAAGTGAATTTCTTCCCGGGCGGATTAAACATTTCGCCGGACGGCCGCTTCTTATATGTTGCGAATAATTTAAATGATTCGATGTCCATTATTGACACACAAACGAACAAGGTGACCAAAACAGTTGCAGTGGGCCATAACCCTTACGCTGTGACAGTTTCCAAAGACGGAGCCTATGCATACGTAAGTAACTGGGGTGGAAATACGATTTCTGTCGTGGATACAGCAACGGGAGAAGTTGCGAAGTCCATCCAGGTTGGCACCCATCCAAGTGCGATGAAATTGAGTGGACAAGAATTGTATGTTACGAACAGTGACAGCGATAGTATTTCCATCATTAATACCAAGACGAACCAGGTAAAGCAGACAATTAGCCTTGCCCCTTACAAAGGCGCGCAGGAAGGAAGCAGCCCAAATGCGCTGGCTGTTTCGCCTGATGGAAAATCGCTTTATGTGGCGAATGCCGGCAACAATGATGTTGTGGTCATTGACACGAAAAAAGGAAAAATTGAAGGAATGATCCCAACCGGCTGGTATCCGACCGGATTGGAGATTTCAAAGGACGGAAAACAGCTCTATGTAGCGAATGCGAAAGGATTCGGAGCCGGTCCGAACCCGAATGGTCCTAAGCCTTACAGCACAACTCCTACCCCTGCCGACCAGTATAGCGGTTCAATGATTAAGGGAACGCTTTCCATTATCGATGTGCCGCGTGAAGGCCAGCTTGAGAAGTATACAAAGCAGGTCATTGAGAACAATGGGTTTAATGAACGGGATAAGGTGCGCGTAAGCGGTAATACGGCTCGCCAGGTGATTCCTCGCCGTGTCGGGGATTCCTCACCGATTAAGCATGTCATTTATATCGTTAAGGAAAACCGCACGTATGACCAGGTATTCGGCAGCCTTGGAAAAGGAAATGGGGATCCAAGCCTGAACCTGTTCGGAGATGAGACCGCACCAAACCACCGCCAGCTGGCCCGCCAATTTGCCACCATTGATAACTTCTTTGCAGATGCTGAGGTTTCGGCGGATGGCTGGAACTGGTCGACGGCTGCGATGGCCAATACGTATGTACAGAAGAACTGGCCTACGAATTACGGCGGACGCGGGCATGATTATGATTTTGAGGGCGGTAACCTTTCAACGGCTCCAAGTGCAAATCCAGAGAACGCCTATTTATGGGACGCGCTTGACCAGAAAAATATCGACTATCGCAATTATGGATTCTTTGTATCAGGCGGGAAAGTGGCTTCCACGGAACCGAAGCTTGCCGCAAAAACAGATCTGGCTTTCCCTGGATTCGATATGAATATTAAAGATCAGTTTAGAGCCGATGAATGGCTGAAGGAATTTAAAACGTTTGAAGGACAGGGCAAGATGCCATCGTTCCAGTTCCTCAGACTGCCGGTTGATCATACATCCGGGACAAAAGTAGGCCAGCCGACCCCGAAAGCAATGGTAGCGGACAACGATCTGGCGCTAGGCCGGATTGTAGAGGCGGTTTCGAATTCAGAGTTCTGGAAGGATACAGCGATTTTCGTAGTGGAAGATGATGCGCAGAATGGTTCGGATCATGTGGATGCCCACCGTACAGTGGCGCTTGCGATTAGTCCTTATACGCAAACGGGTAAGGTTGACTCCACATTCTATACGACAAGCTCTATGCTCCGCACAATGGAATTGATCATGGGGATTGCACCGATGACGCAGTTTGACGCATCCGCTACGCCGATGGTGAACAGCTTTACGGACAAGCCGAATTTTGCACCGTATAAGGTCCTCACCCCGAAGCAGCCGCTCGATGAGTTAAATCAAAAGAATGCACCTATGGCCGCTGAATCTGCCAAAATGAACCTGGCTTCTGAGGATAAGGCGCCTGAGCAGCAGCTGAATCAGGCGATTTGGAGGAGCGTGAAAGGTGCCGAGAGCGAGATGCCTGCGCCGAAATCGAATTTCCGCGACTTGAAGAAGAGCAGCAGTGCAGAAACGGCAGAAGATGCAGGTACAGCCCATTTCAAGTGGTGACCACACCCACGGATAAATCCAGGGGCTTTCTCCGACTTTGTGTGGCAAAATTATCTTGTCTAACCTATTACCGAGGGTCCAAAGAAGGGGGAGATTCCCCCTTCTTTTTTCTTTCCTGGCATAGAGAGTGAGTGCTAAACGGCCTAGGTTGTTTGATACCTATCTGACTTCCCCTACTAGGAAAAATTAGTGAATTCCTCTTGTTTCCACTCCTCTTTCTAAAAAGTATGATAAAAGTATCAAATTAAGGAAAAAAGTGGAGGTGGGATCTTGTCATCAGCACAACGATTGCGGATGCAGGCAGACGCCGCCGAGCGGTTTGCGGCCCAGGTGGGCGAGGCGATAGGGAACTTCCGGCAGGTGGACAGCCGGACAGTTAGCACGGTTGAGTACCTTAGCGCAGGCTGGGAGAGCCAGAAGAAAGCGACCTTTGAATCTCTCGTACAGAAAGCGGGAACAACAGGTTCATCAGCCGTTTCCATTGGGCAGGAACTGATGGAACAGCTCAGGCAGGAAGCGAGAAGGCTGCGGGAAGAAGCCGCAGAGCTGGAAAGGCGGGAGCGAGAACGTGAGCGGGCGAATCAACATTGAACCGGATCAACTGAAGGAGCTCGCTTCGGAACTGGGATCACTTAATCGCAGGAGGCTGGACAGCGTTTAACCTTGCTTCCCTTGGGTTAGACGGGCTTGCTGCGAAGGGAGCGGTCTTCTTTCCGGTGTATACCGAGCAGGACAAGCATTGAAAAATGTTACGCTGTTTCCGGGATTCCGAATGGTGACCGGGGATGGCCGGCTGATTTCCACCCGGCCTGTGAACGTCGATGACTTGGTGCAGAGGTTTTCAAACTGGGATAAAAGCAAATCCAGGGTAGGACAATGGGATATGGGACATATTCCTGAAGCTAAATATAGTGAACATCATAGAAAGTACATGAATGATGAGATTGACTATAAAACCTTTATTGAGGAATATAGAAATCCTAAAAACTACCGTCCGGAATCTCCATCGGCAAATAGGGGTCATAAGTATGAATGATTATAAATAGGAATGAAAGGAGGTTTAACATGGGGGTAACAGACAATGCTAGTATCTTTACTATTGCTCAACATGGTGATTTCGATACATTCATAAAAAAATTTGATAAGAGTGATATCAACAAAAAGAGCGAAGCTGGTTCAAGTTTGCTTCACCATGCGATTGCTGGCAGGAATTTTGATATTGCCTTGTTTCTAATACAAAATAATATAGATGTTAATATTACGAATATAGACGGACAAACTCCATTACATCTAATATGTATACATCCAAACTTGGAAGTGGCCAAGGAAATACTCAACAAAGGCGGAGATATAAATATAAGGGATAAATATGGAAACAATGCTTTGTGGAGTGCCGTTTTTAATTCCAAAGGAAAATATTATGGTATGGTGGAACTTTTCATGCAAAAAACTCCGGATTTAACTACTAAGAATAAGGCAGGAAAATCACCGTTAGATTTTGCTACACAAATAAATAATGAAAAACTAATTGATATTTTAAAAAATCAATAATATAACAATAGTATACTAATTCCAATAGGTACCCCCTTTGTGATAACTGTCTCTTGTTACTTAATGGTCAGGTTAAACCAAAAGTTAGATAACTCACTGGAGGAGAATATGAGAAGTAATGCTGAAATCTTTCTAGAACGGTTAGAAGATTTATTCGGTGAAGCTGATGTTATTAGAAAGATTGATTCTAATGACGGAAATACACCAATTCATGTATTTTTTTATTACAATTTGCCAGAAGAAGGGATGCTAACTTCTGTTACATATGGATTGTCAGAAGGAAATCACCCAGAGTGGAAAAATGGAAGACCAGAAATAATTTTAACGCTTGAAACTCAAGATGAAAACTGGGGGTTAGCAACAGCTTATTTTGCGTCACAATTTAGAGGAGAAAAGAGTTTTTCTTATGCTTCCCTATTTACCTTAGATACGCCCATTTCAAATGAATCTGAAATGATTGGGTTCTTTGTTTTTGCTCCTTCAATAGTAGACAGCGAAAATTCAGTTATTAAAATGCCTGGTAAGCCAATTAATTTAGTTGGAATGTATCCAATCTATAAAGAAGAGATTGCCCTTTATCAATCCATTGGATTGGAAAAGTTTTGGCATTTGGAGAATTTTGATTTATATGATGTTAAAAGGAAAAACTTAGGTAAAAAAGAGTGATTCTCTACCCCAGACGAGTTATCAAAGCTTGTCTGGGTTTTCTTTTGTTCTCCCTGGTTATTATGGATTAAGTTTAGAAGGGATTACATGCTGCTCATGCCTTCGGCACTGAAAATGTTTCACCCTGTTCATACATTTGTAAGCAAATTCGTTACTAACTTTGAAGCGAGAGAACTTCATGCGGATATTTTTGTGAATGGCAAATTGGTTTATGAAGTTCCCTCCATTCATGAAGTGAAAAGATTTGCCTGAGATAACTTAAACTATTTGTGGGATGAATACAAACGGGCATTCAATCCGGAAGAATACCCGGTAAATTTGAGCCAAAAATGCTGGGATAACAAGATACGTAACATTCAAGAGGTTAAAAGTAAGTTAGAAGGGACGAAGAAGCGGATGGAGGAAACATAGGTGAATTGAAGGAAAGCTCCTGCTGAAAAAGCACATTGCAGGAGCCTATTTGTTTAGAATGTTCTTATCGAAGTAACGCCAAATCAAATTCCGGCACAAGGCCTTCCTTTGCTGCCCGGGTGAGCAGAGCCGTTACCGCCGCATACCCGTCCTCACCTAAATTACCGGTGAACTTGTTTACATACAAATCAATATGTGCCTGAGCTACTTCAGGGGACAACTCCTGGGCATGGCTCATGACATACTCCTGCGACGCCTCCGGATGTGCCCACGCATATTCAACCGACGCATGCACCCAGCCGGAAATCGCCTCCAGATCCAGAGATCGGCGGGCGATGATGGCTCCCAGGGGAATCGGCAGGCCTGTATCCGCCTCCCACCAACTGCCCAAATCAACCAGCATGTCTAACCCATACGACGGGTATGTAAAGCGTGCCTCATGGATAACCAGCCCTGCATCGATTAAGCCGTCGCGTACAGCCGGCATGATTTCATGGAAAGGCATAATCACGATTTCACCCACGCCTCCAGGCACATTCTGGGCTGCCCACAGCCGGAACAGGAGGTAGGCAGTTGAGCGCTCGCTAGGTACCGCGACCCGCTTGCCGGACAGAGCCGCCGGATTCTTCGCGCTGGCGGTTCCGCCGTTTGTTAATACGAGCGGACCGCAGCCCCTGCCCAGTGCGCCTCCGCATGGGAGCAGCGCATACTCGGACAGTACCCAGGGCAGGGCTGCATATGAAATCTTAAGCACTTCCGGTCCAGTAGAGTTGGCCGCCATCGTATTGGTAATATCAATGTCTGCATACGTAACATCTAGCTTCGGTGCACCGGGAATGAGTCCGTGTGCCCAGGCATGAAAAACAAAAGTATCGTTCGGACAAGGGGAAAAAGCAATCTTCATTATAAGACCTCCAATAGTACTGAACTTGCTGCTTCTAATACTTGTAAAGCTTCTCCGATCCGCCATGCGGCCCGATTGCGTGGGCCGACAGCGTTCGAGATGGCCCGGATTTCCAGAACGGGCATGCCATGGCCTTGAGCTGCGGTAGCTACGCCATAGCCTTCCATCGCCTCGGCGGCGGCCCCTGGCACCCGTGCAGCCAATTGCGCAGCGGTCGCTGCGCTGCCTGTCACGGTTGACACGGTGAGCACAGGCCCCATATTGGCCGGCAAACCGGCTGCTTTGAACGCTTCCGTGACCCGTGCCGCCAGATAAGAATCGACCGGGACGCGGGCGGAGCCGAAGCCCAGTTCGTCCAGGCTGGAAAAACCTTCCTGGGTTTCCGCTCCCAGGTCGGCGGCGATGATTTCACTTGCCACAACTAACGAGCCCACATCAGCTTTGCCGGCAAAGCCGCCCCCGATTCCGACGCACACAACCAGGCCATATTCGGCTGTTGCCAGCGTTCTCGCGGTGCTTGCCGCGGCGGCTGCCGTGCCGACGCCTCCGATCAGGACATCAAATCTGCTGTTGTCATGAAGCCCGCGCAATACTGCGTCTCTCTCCACCGCGACCGAGGTCACCACAAGTACGCGCAATCCCGGTTCTTCCTTCGTTCTACCAAAATCCATTCGTATAATCTCCTTTGTTCTGGTATCGATAAAGGCTTCTTAGACCGAGCAAAATAGTGCCACTACTCAACGTTATCTCGAACTTAGCTCCGTGTAAAGGGGGGAGTGTACAAGAAGTATTTTACAAATCAAATTATAAATAAAACTATCCAAAAATGAATAATTCAGATAAATTGAGTTATATCAGTGTCATTACTAAAAATAGCCAAAGCAAATTATTCAAAAATGGATAAGTGGTTAAAATGCTGGCCAGAAAAGGAGAAAAATGATGAATGCTTGTCGAGATGAGTGGAATGAAGACAGAGCGATTCTCCGTTCGTTAAAGGATGATATTCTTGTGATGGATACGGATGGTATTATTCTGGAGGCCAGTCAAATGACTGGCCAGATTTACAGCGTAGATACCAAAGCACTCATCGGAAAATCTGTTTATGACTTAGAAAAGCAGGGGATGTTTACCCCGGCTGCAACACCGATGGTCATTAAAGAAAAGAAGAAAATTACGTTTGTGCAGACGACGGGTGAAGGGAAGAAACTGCTTGTCACCGGTATCCCTGTCTTTAATCCGGAAGGCGAACTCGTGCGGGTCGTCAGCTACTCGCACGATGTGACGGACCTGATGAATTTCAAGGAATATTTAGAGGTTATAGAAGAGGATATGGAAAGGGTCAAAAGCGAACTGCACGTACTGCGCAATAAGCACCTGTATGCGGATGGCATTATTGCCAATAGCCACGAAATGAGTAAGGTAATTGATACGTCCCTGCGTGTAGCGGAAGTGGACGCCAACGTTCTTTTGCTTGGAGAGTCGGGAGTTGGCAAGTCTTTAATTGCGAAGTTCATCCATAATAAAAGCGAGCGGAACAGGGGACCGTTCATTGAGGTCAATTGCGGGGCAATTCCGGAAACATTATTTGAAGCTGAATTTTTTGGTTATGAGGCGGGAGCTTTTACGGGGGCAAATCGCAATGGAAAGGTAGGTCTCGCTGAACTTGCGGAAGGCGGCACGCTGTTTTTAGACGAGGTGGGAGAGCTATCGCCTATCCACCAGGTTAAGCTGCTCAAGTTTATTCAGGAAAAGCAGTTTTACCGCGTAGGCGGCACCAGGCTCAGGAACGTTGACTTTCGCCTGATTGCTGCGACGAATCGGGATTTAAAAGCCGCGGTGACGGAGAAGGGGTTTCGGGAGGATTTGTACTTCCGGCTTAATGTTGTTCCCCTTACCATTCCTCCGCTGCGGGAAAGGCTAGAGGATATCCTGCCGCTTATCGAATATTTCCTGCAGTATTTTGAAAAAAAGTATAAACGCAGCCGAAAGCTGGACGAGGCGGTTATCCAGCGGCTTGTTTACTATGAGTGGAAGGGAAACGTGCGTGAACTTATTAATGTGATTGAGCAGCTGGTTGTGATGTCTCCCTCTGCCTTGATCACGGCTGAACACCTTCCTCAGCACATCGTCTCATATGCTAACCTGCCTCTTTTTTATGAAAATGATAACAGAACGCTCCCCGAAATTTTAGCTGATATTGAGAAACAGGTACTTATCAAAGCAAAGCAGCGCTGCAGAACAACGATAGAGATGGCGAAAGCATTAGGCATTAGTCAGCCATCTGTAGTCAGAAAGCTAAAATTACACAGAATAAAATGAAAGTTGGCACATATTTTGCAAAGTATATGGCAAACGGCACAGAGGGGGTTGTCATATGTCAGAAGACTGGAGTCATTTAGTGAGGAACATGCCGGAGCTGCTGGCCCCGACCATGGCCAAAGATCATCCGAATTTGCCTGTTGTTAAGGAAGAAGGTTGCTATTACTACGGATTGGACGGCAGAAAATATCTCGATTTTACGTCCGGGATTGCCGTAGCGAACACCGGCCACCGCCACCCGAAAGTCGTGCAGGCGATTAAAGATGCGGCGGATCAGCTGTTGCATGGCCCTTCCGGTGTTATTATGTATGAATCGTTACTGCGCCTGGCGGAAGAGCTAGTTAAAATTATGCCGCAAGGATTGGACTGCTTCTTCTTTGCAAACAGCGGGACGGAAGCGATGGAAGGCGCAATCAAATTAGCGAAGTATGTAACAAAAAGACCGTATGTGATTTCTTTTACCGGCTGCTTTCACGGACGCTCGATGGGGGCGCTAAGCGTTACAACTTCCAAAAGCAAATACCGAAAGTACATGCAGCCGAACTGGTTAGCCTATCAGCTACCCTACGCCAATGTGAAGGATTGTCCGGCCGGGCAGGACCCTGAAATCTACTTTGCCGAAAAACTGGAGAAGGATGCAGCCGCTCTTTTCCGCCACCAGGTGACACCGGAGGAAGTGGCCTGCATGGTTGTTGAACCGGTTCTGGGTGAAGGCGGTTATGTAATTCCGCCGCGGAGCTGGCTGCAAAAGATGCGGGAAATTTGCGATAGGCACAACATCCTTCTCATTTTTGATGAAATACAAACCGGGTTCGGCCGCACAGGTGACTGGTTTGCGGCGCAGACCTTCGGTGTTACGCCTGATATTATGGCTGTTGCAAAAGGAATCGCTTCAGGGCTGCCGTTAAGCGCAACCGTGGCTTCAAAACAATTGATGAAACAATGGCCGCTCGGCAGCCACGGGACAACATTTGGTGGAAACCCGGTCGCCTGCTCGGCGGCGCTTGCTACGCTGGAGGTGTTCCGGGAAGAGCGACTCCTTGAAAATACAAGAACAGTGGGCCGCTATGCTTATGAGCGGCTGCAGGAAATAAGAGCTAAGCACCCTGTTATTGGTGACGTCCGAGCCGTCGGGTTAATGATTGGCATTGAAATTATTAACCCCCGTACCGGGGAGCCGGATGGGAAGGGGCTGCTTGACATTTTGGACCGCTGCCTGGAAAAAGGGGTGCTCTTCTACCTGTGCGGCAACAGCGGCGAAGTGGTACGGATGATTCCGCCGCTCACGGTTACGGTAGCCCAAATTGACGAGGGACTGCGTATGCTTGATGAAGCGCTTTTCGAATACGAATCGGGAGCAGGAATCGGGGCAGCATTATCCAACAGCCGATAGTAGTTGTGTTTTGATTACTTGAAAATAAGGAGGAGGAATGTACGTGTACCAGCCAAAAGATTCTTCACAATCCCCACGCTTTTGTGGAGTACGGACCTTTATGAGATTGGAATGCCTGCGGGCAACAAGTGATGTCAATTTTGTCGTAGTAGGAGTGCCATTTGATACCGCTGCCTCCAACCGGACCGGTCAGCGGGGCGGCCCGCAGCACATTCGTAACGCTTCCGTTCTGCTGCGCCCGTATAACCCAGACCAGGAGATTCAGATTTTCGAGTACTGTTCAGGAGTAGATTATGGAGACATTGATGTGGTGCCGGGAAACATTCATAAAACATATGAAAATATAGAGAAAGAGCTTACTTTTATTCTTGACAATGATATTACTCCGATTATTCTTGGCGGCGATCATTCTATCTCCCTTGGTAATCTGCGGGCTTTTGCAAAGAAATTTGGGCCAGTTGCGCTCATTCATTTTGATTCACACAGCGATACATGGGATAACTACTATGGTGAGAAATATATGCATGGCACTCCTTTCCGCCGGGCAGTGGAAGAAGGCCTGCTCGATGTAGCCCATTCCATTCAAATTGGAATGCGCGGCCCGCTTTACGGACCGGAGGACATGGACGATGCCAGGATTCTTGGCTTTGAAGTGCTGACAATGAGAGAAGTGAGGCAGATTGGGTATGCGGAAGTGCTGCATAACATTCGTCAACGTGTGGGAAACCGGCCTGTATTTGTTTCCTTTGATATTGACTTTGTCGATCCGGCTTATGCACCCGGAACAGGAACTCCGGAAGTCGGTGGACCGACCAGCTATGAAGCACTTGAATTAGTGAGGGGGCTTGATGGACTGGATTTAGTCGGATTCGACCTGGTTGAGGTACTGCCGTCACATGATCACGGTGAAATTACAGGGGGGCTGGCCGCTGCGGTCGCCTATGAAATGGTAACCCTTGTTGCGCTAAAGAAGCGAGCGAAGCAGGCAAAGCAACCACTTGGAAGCGGAGGTGCAGGATATGAAAACGCTTGATGTGATCGTTATCCTTTTGTATTTTGCTGTGCTTATTGCTGTCGGCATCATTGGCTCGAAGCGGGCTAAAACTTCAGAGGACTTCGCGCTTGCCGGGCGCAACCTTGGTTTTTTCATGTACCTGGGCTGCCTCGCCGCCGTTATCCTTGGCGGTGCATCAACGCTCGGCACCGCGAGGATGGGGTACGAGTTCGGCATTAGCGGTATTTGGCTCGTGACGATGATCGGGTTTGGGATTATGGTGCTCGGGGTTGTTTTTGTTAAAAAAATCTCCGGGTTAAAAGTCACAACGATTAGTGAATTGCTAGGGAAGCGGTATAATACGGAAACAAGGCTGCTTAGTGCCGCAGTCGCCGCCATTTATACGCTTATGGTTTCGGTTACGCAAGTCATCGGGATGGGAACCATTATTAATGCTCTGCTCGGCTGGGATTTAACGATGTCGATGCTTATCGGTGGTGGAATCGTATTGTTCTACACAATCCTTGGCGGGATGTGGAGCGTTACGGTTACGGATATTATTCAATTCATTGTTATGACGATTGGAATTTTCTTCATTATGTTTCCAATGAGCCTTTCGCACGCCGGCGGATGGGAGGCACTCACCACAAAGCTTCCGGCAGCCCATTTTGATTTTGCGAGCATTGGCGGCGGCCAGATTTTTCAATACTTCCTGCTGTATTGCCTGGGGATGGTTGTGTCACAGGATATCTGGCAGCGTGTATTTACGGCCAGGACCGCAAAAATCTCCCGGACCGGTGCTGTTTTTGCCGGCCTGTACAGTATCGCCTATGCCGTTGCAATCAGCATTATCGGGATGTGCGCCCTCGTGCTTCTGCCGGGATTGGAAAATAAACAGAACGTATTTGCCAATATGGCTATGTCCATTTTACCATCCGGGGTATTGGGCCTAGTGCTGGCAAGTGTTTGTTCTGCGCTTATGTCCACGGCTTCGGGTACACTGCTTGCTTCGTCGACACTGTTAACCAATGATATTATTAAGCAGTACTGGCTAAAAGATATCGGGGAGAAGCAAACGATTCTGCTCTCCCGGGTAACAACGCTGGCTGTTGGTGTCATTGCCATTATATTCGCCATCTGGATCCAGGACGTGCTCGTTGCGTTAGACGTTGCATACGCGATTCTTTCGGGCGCTATTTTTGTTCCGACTGTGATAGGCTTCTTCTGGAAAAGGGCGACGGCAAAAGCCGGGTTCTATGCTATTATTGTTAGCACGGTCGTTGTTGTCGCAGGTCTTGCGGTGGAAGGGATTAGCTCAACGAATCCAATTATGTATGGGATTGCTTCTAGTATCATTGTGATTATAGGTGTTTCCTATTTTGCGAATAAAGGGCCTGCGTATGCTGATTTGCAGCCTGAGGACGGGGAGCAGTTGGCCCCTTAAGCAGGATACGCATGAATCCAAACCTCTTTGGACTGTATATAAAGTCTAAAGAGGTTTTTTATGTAAAGCAAAATATAGTAAGAAATAATAACATTATATTTTGACAATTATTACATAACGTGCTACTATCTATACATATTATCGATAATCGATAAAATTATCAAAAAGAGGAAGGGTGGGCTCAATGAATATATTAGTTTGTATCAAACAAACGTTTGATACTGAAGAAAAAATCAACTTAAGAGAAGGCAAGGTTCTGGAGGAAGATGCTCAATGGATCGTAAATCCATATGATGAATACGCAATTGAGGAAGCTTTATCCATTAAAGAAAACAACGGCGGGGAAGTAACTGTTATTTCTATAGGCCCGGAACGCACCGAAACTGCTTTGCGCCATGCATTAGCGATGGGAGCAGATAAAGCGGTCTTAATCGAGGAAGTAGATGGTGACGAATCTACCCTTTCTAAAGTGTTCGCCGCCTATGCCAGCGACAAGAATTTCGACTTGATTTTAACAGGCAATCAATCAATAGATAGCGGTTCGGGGCAGGTAGGGGTTCGGCTTGCCGAAGAACTTGGGATTCCTCATATTACATCCATTGTGCAATTAGAAATTGATGGCGATAAATTACTTATTGAACGGGACGTCGAAGGTGAAATCTACAAAATCGAGGCATCCTTACCCCTGCTCGTATCATGCCAGCAGGGACTAAATGAGCCGAGGTATCCTTCCCTGCCAAATATTATGAAAGCTAAACGCAAACCTCTAGAAACGATAGAAGCCTCTGACCTGATAGATTCACAAGAAGTTCTCTCTGCTAGAACGGAAGTCGTCGACCGCTATCTGCCAGCGAAGCGCAAAGTATGTACAAGAATAACAGAAGAACCTGCTGCGGCTGGCCGGCAATTGGTTACGTTACTTTTTAAGGAAGCAAAGATATTCTAAGGAGGAGGGGAAAATATGAATAGAAACGTCCTGGTTTTGTCTGAAATGAAGGGATTTCAAATTCGAAATGTTTCTATTGAAGGATTGGCCGCTGCAAAGAAAGCAGCGGGAGAAGGAAAAGTCGTGACCGCAGCTGTGGGCAGTAAAGCAGAACAGCATGCGAATCTGCTTTCGCAATATGGTGCCGACCAAATCTATATAGTTCAAAATAAAGAGTTAGATGAATATCATCCTGATTTATATTTTCAAGCCTATGTACAGCTCATCCATGAAATTAATCCTGATGTTATTATTATGGGACACACGGGAAATGGGCGGGATATCGCTCCACGGTTAGCTGCACGGTTCGATTATGGATTGATTGGTGACTGCATCGATATAGATGTAGACTGTGATAACAAAGTGGTGTTAACCCGCTCTGTTTATTCAGGGAAACTATTTGAAAAGAAGCGGTTTACCGGTGATAAAGGAATCATTACCATCCGGCCAAATAACATAGCACCTGTAGAAAATCCAGGACGGGGAGAGATTGTTCCATTTACAATTGAGGAAGCACCGCTGAGAACTTTAATAAAGGACATCGTTCGAAAAGCTGCAGATACGGTGGACTTGTCAGAAGCTAAAGTGATTGTTTCCGGTGGCCGGGGGGTGAAGAGTGCAAGGGGGTTTACTTTGTTAAAAGAATTAGCGGATGTATTAAACGGGGCTGTAGGAGCTTCACGCGGGGCCTGTGATGCGGAGTATTGTGATTATGCTCTGCAAATTGGGCAAACAGGAAAAGTAGTTACGCCTGATTTATATATTGCGTGCGGAATTTCCGGTGCCATTCAGCACGTGGCAGGCATGTCGAACTCAAAAGTCATTGTTGCCATTAATAAAGATCCTGAAGCGCCGATTTTTGATATCGCCGACTTCGGAATTGTCGGTGATTTATTTGAAATTGTTCCGGTCCTTATCAAGGAATTTTCCAACGCATTGCTTAGTCCGGCAAAGTAAATTATAGCAATAATTAAAAGGCGTGCGATTGCACGCCTTTATTACTTACTGGGTTTCATCAGCACTTAAACCGCTTCGAAGCAATTGTTGTTTCTTCTCATAATTAACATGGTTTTTGAAAGCTTCTATGCATCCATGTAAATCTTTTTGTTGAAATGCTTTTACTATCGGTTCGTGTATACTCGCAACCTCGGATAAATTTGTAAAATATACCTGGCTTGTAAGATACCATGTACGATTCAATTTTGATGATAGGATTCTCCAAACATGGTACATGAACTTATGATCTGCTATTTGATAAATGTGGGTGTGAAAATTGACATCTGTATTTCTCAGGCCATCCAGGTCATTTTCTTCTCCTGCTTTCATCATCTCCTGATAATAATTTTCCAGAGTCTTGATATCTTCTTCTGTTATTCGTTCGAAAGCGCGTTTTAATGCCATTTCTTCCATATGGATCCGGAAACTGTACAATTCATCGATTTCATCCATGGAAATATTCGAAACAAATGTTCCTTTATTACGATGGCTGATCACTAGCTCATCTTCTGCAAGCCGCAAAAAAGCTTCCCGCACGGGTGCCTGGCTAACCCCGAAATTCTTCGCTATTTCCAGCTCCGTAATCCTGTCACCTGGCCGGAGTTCTCCCTTAATTATTGATTCGCGTAAACTCTCGTAAATCTGGTCAGAGAGAGATTTGTTGACAATCGTATTTTTCATATTTCCTCCCATAAAATAATCGATAATCGCTTATCGGTAATTTTGTAATTATATTGTAACATATCATTTCCATTTAATAAAATAAATTCAACAAAAAAATTCCAAAAGTTTAGAAAAATTCCATAAAAGAGAAGATAGTAGGATTAGAGAAGTGAAAAGAGACGTCAAAACGAAACCAGTTGGACTTAATAAAATCTTTTGACAAAATAAAATATTCAATATAAGATATAATCGATAATAGATAAAATATAAAAAGGAGGACTCAACTAAGAAATCTACGTAATCATTTTCTAACAGGATAATTTCTGAGCAGTATTTACAAACGGTCTTTATTTCACTCCTAACAAAGGGAAATGTAAACGTTCTCAATAAGTTTGATTTGAAATTTATTACTTTGTGTACGAAGGACAAATTAATGAATAATCAGAGGAGGAGATTATATGAAGAATGCAGGTAAAAGATTAAATAGTTTACTAAATATAATAATCGCTTCTTCATTAGCATTTATGGCTGTTCTAGTCTTTGGTAATGTTGTTTTACGGTATGCTTTTAACTCCGGGATTGTCTGGTCGGAAGAAATGTCACGCTTCCTGTTTATATGGATGTGTTTCCTGGGTTCCATTGGAGCGATGAGAGATAATCAACATCTGGGAGTAGATATGTTTATTAAGAAATTATCTTCAGGTAAGAAAAAAGTTATTTTTACTTTTACCAATCTATTGGTGCTTTACATCCTTTGGTTAATCCTGGATGGTAGTTGGAAGGTAGCGGTATCCAATCTTCATACTCCGGCTCCTGTTACAGGACTTCCGATGTTTTACATCTATATAACAGGCGTTATGGTGAGTATTTGTATGGGCTGGGTCGTGATTCGAAATCTCTATAGAGCCTGGTTTGTAGAAAATTCAATTGAAGAACTTACGAGAAGTATGGAATCAGAGGAAGAACTGGAACTTGTTTTGTATGAAGAAAAAAAGATTGCCCAGGGAGGCGGGATGTAAAATGACACTAGCTATTTTTACCGGGGTGCTTTGCGGCGTAATGGCACTGGGGATGCCAATCGCTTTTGCGCTTTTAGCCAGCGCTTTGGCACTCATGGTATACCTCGATGCATTCGACAGTCAAATCCTTGCACAAAACCTCATTAATGGTGCTGACAGTTTTCCATTAATGGCGATCCCGTTTTTTATCCTTGCGGGGGAGTTAATGAACATAGGCGGGCTTTCAACCCGAATTATAAATTTTGCGCTGGCTCTTGTCGGACACATACGCGGAGGGCTGGGTTATGTGGCTATTATTGCAAGTGTACTGTTTGCAGGATTGTCAGGATCAGCTATTGCGGACACAGCAGCACTCGCGGCTATTTTAATACCTATGATGGTAAAAGCAGGATATAATCGAAACCGTTCCACCGGATTAATTGCAGCGGGAGGTATCATTGCGCCAATCATTCCGCCAAGTATACCTATGATTATATTTGGAGTAAGCAGCGGCGTTTCTGTAACAAAACTGTTTATGGCTGGAATTGTGCCAGGTCTTCTTATTGGCCTTGGACTCGTGATTGCCTGGTGGTGGGTCGTACGGAAGGATAATGTAGAAGTTTTTCCACGTAAATCGCTAAAGGAAATATTTCACGAAACGAAGCAGGCGTTCTGGGGTTTGCTTTTGCCGGTCATTATCATTGTAGGACTCCGTGGGGGAGTATTTACTCCAACCGAGGCTGCTGTAATTGCGGCATTCTATGCTCTGCTCGTAGGAGTGTTTATCTACCGTGAAATAAAATTAGAACACTTATATAAAGCGTTAACTACCTCAGCCAAAATGACAAGTGTAGTTATGTTTCTCGCTTCAGCAGCTATGGTTTCTGCCTGGCTGATGACCATTGCAAATATTCCCGCAGTTATTACCGAGGCAGTTCAGCCCTTTGCAGATAATAAACTTCTTTTATTAATCGTCATTAACATCTTAGTTTTACTCGTAGGTACAGCAATGGATCTTACACCGACGATCCTTATCCTGACTCCTGTACTCATGCCGGTGATTAATGCGGCTGGGATCGATCCGGTCTATTTTGGAGTACTCTTTGTCCTTAATAACTGTATAGGTTTGCTTACTCCACCAGTTGGAACCGTTCTCAACGTTGCTTGTGGAGTCGGAAAAATTGGGATGGACGATATTATGAAAGGGATTTGGCCGTTTTTACTAGTAGAAGTATTGATTCTGATTTTATTAATTTTGTTCCCATCATTAGTTACCGTACCGCTTCACTATTTAACATCATAGGTCAATTGTTTCTTCATCCGGTGATTATGAAAACCTCTATACTTTATAATCTCCGGTTCAGAAAATTTAATAAATGAAGCTGCATGAAATTGACAAATGAAATAGGAGGTGCTACAATTCATATATTATCGATAATCGTTAATATATGAAAAAAGGAGGGATTTACTTTTGATTACGAACGGGTTTTACAGACCAATGTATATTAAAACCTAAGGGGGAAATGTAATGAAAAAGATTTTGTTAGCATTGTTTGTAAGCGTTATACTTGGCAGTTTAGTAGCCTGTTCAGGCACCAAAGATGCTGCGGCCCCATCGGGAACAAAAACTTCCGCCGCTGGTGGCAGCGGTACAGCAGCTAAAGTAATTAAATTAGGCTCAGTAAATAACGATAAACACACCCTTTTTCAAGGTTATACAAAATTCAAACAGATCGTTGAGGAAAAAACAAAAGGCAGCATAAAGGTTGAAATTTATCCTAACGGTTTGCTTGGTAATGACAGAACGATGATTGAAGGAATGAAATTAGGAACGATTCAAATGGTTGGAGCTTCTACTTCAATGTTCGCAAACTGGGCTCCATCAATGCTGGCATTCGATTTACCATTCTCTATCCCTAATGAAAAGGGAGCTGATGCGATTTTAGATGGCCCATACGGACAAAAGGCAGGAAAGCAGCTGGAAAAAGAAAACCTTATTCTTCTGGGATATATGGAAAACGGATTTAGACATCTAACTAATAGTAAGCATGAAATCAAAACGGTTGATGACGCAAAAGGCCTTAAAATCAGAACCATGCAAACACCGCTTAATCTTGCAACCTGGGAAGCACTTGGAACGAATCCAACGCCTATGGCCTACACTGAACTCTTCACAGCAATGGAGCAAAAGGTTATAGATGGCCAGGAAAATCCATACGGGAATATGGCCCTGGATAATTTTTATGAGGTACAAAAGTATCTAACTCAAACAAGCCATGTGTATAACCCAATGGGATTGGTCGTTTCTAAAAAGTTCTTCGACCAATTGACTCCGGAGGAACAAACGGTTCTTAAAGAGGCTGGCTTAGAAGCATCATCTTATCAAAGAAAACTCAATCGGGATAAAAGTGAAGAATACTTAAAAACACTTAAAGATCACGGAATGGTTATTACAGAACTAGCTCCGGAAGCACGCAAGCAATTTGAAGACAAAGTTCAACCTGTTTACACGCAATTTGCTGACAAGATAGGCAAAGAATATTTCGATGAATACATGGCGGAAGTAAACAAAAACAAGCAATAGTATTCTAACTACTTAAATTACAGGGGGAAATAGCATGAATTTATTGTTGGATTCTTTCGAATTTGGGTTACATACCCAAATCCACTACGGAACAGGGAGTTTAAACAACCTCGTTGAGGTTTTGAATAAGCATGGTTATCAGAATGTTTTGATTTGTACTGACCCAGGTATTGCTCAATCCGGGATTCTAGAAAGATTGGACACAATTCTACAAAAAGGTGAAATAAAATACACAGTTTTTAGTGAGGTTCAGCCAGACCCAACGCTCGAAGTAGTTGAAACAGTAAAACAACTGTATTTACAAAACGGGTGTGATGCATTAATTGGAATTGGTGGAGGGAGCTCCATTGATACAGCAAAAGGAGCTTCAGCTGCTGTAGCCAACCCAGGTGACCTTGGCCAATACGAAGGGAAAAATAAACTTCCTAATCGAGGACCGGATGTGATTGCCATTCCAACAACGGCAGGAACCGGCTCGGAAGTTACCCATGCCACTGTTCTAAAAGACACAAAACGCCAGTACAAAATGGGGATTCTTAGCCAACATCTGCATCCAAAAGCAGCGATTCTGGACCCTGAATTATTAACGACTCTTCCCAGAGGGCTTGCGGCAATCACGGGAATGGATGCACTCAGTCACGCAATCGAGTCTTATACATCAAACCAGGCACAACCTATCACGGAGGCTCTCGGACTTCACGCTATCCGGTTAATTAGCAAGTCTCTTCGTCCCTTTGTTGCCCGCCGAACCGATTTAGAAGCAGCTTCACAAATGATGCTGGCCAGTACAATTGCCGGGGCTGCATTTATCTGGGGGAGAGTAGCCGCTGTACACGCCCTATCTCATCCATTAGGTGGCCGCTATAAAATCCCGCATGGTTTAGCAAACTCCATTCTTCTGCCTGTTGTTATGGATTTTAACGTAAGCACAAATTTAGAAAAATTCAAAGAAATCGCAATCATCATGGGAGAAAATGTAGATGGCTTAAGCCAGAGGGAAGCTGCCCAGCGTGCTGTACATGCTGTGAAGCAACTGGTTGATGATTTAGATATCCCGGCAACACTTGGAGCAAATAAAGTGAATTTATCTCCTGAGGAAATACAGGTTGTAGCCCAGGAAGCTTTTGATAGTGGAGTTGCTCTAGCAAATCCGAAAATAGTTACTGTAGAAGACTTGAAGAAAATCCTTGAGAAAGCACTATAAGAGAAGGAGAGATTAGATATGACGAACAGTCTTCAAGATAAGAGCAGAGTAGATGTTGTGAACAGTCTTCCTATTAAAATTCAGAACTATATTGGTGGCGAGTGGGTTCCTTCATCCAATAACAAAGTATTTGAAAGAGAGAACCCGGCAAATCCTGAACAAATCGTTATCGTCGCCCCCAATTCAACAGTAGAAGATACGAATAAAGCGGTAGAAGCCGCCCATGCAGCATTTGCTGCATGGGCTCGTACACCAGCACCGGTACGCGGCGATATTCTGTACCGTTTCGCAGCGTTGCTGGATTCTGAACGCGAACAGGTTGCCCAGGTCATTACGTTAGAACAAGGGAAAACATTGAAAGAAGCATTAGGTGAAATCGATAAAACGATTCGTGAGGTTCGTTATACAGCCGGAGAAGCCTCTCGATTAGACGGTCAAACCCTGCCGAGTGAAAGACCCGGAATTGACATCCGGACTATTCGGGTACCGAAAGGGGTTATTGCAGCCATCTCTCCCTGGAACTTTCCCATTGTAACTCCACTAAGAAAGATAGCCCCGGCGCTGGCAGCAGGAAACACCGTTGTATTTAAGCCTGCAAGCATCACTGTCGGGACAGCGGCGAAAATTGTTGAATTGTTTGAAAAGGCAGGTCTGCCTAAAGGAGCGTTAAATTTAGTAATCGGATCGGGCCGGGAAGTAGGAACCCCTCTCATCAGTCATCCTTTAGTCAAAGGGGTAACATTCACAGGGTCGACCGGAGTAGGTTCTACGATTTATCGAGCAGCAGCTGAAAGACTGATTCAGGTCCAATTAGAGATGGGCGGGAAAAACGCAGCGATTATCTATGATTGCAAAGATGTTAGCCATATTGTAAATCAAATTGTGCCGGCTGCATTTGCCGCTACAGGCCAGCGATGCACTTCGATTAGCCGTATACTGGTACAGCGCTCCATTATGGATGAAGTTATCGCTCATCTGCAGGAGAAATGCCAATCTTACGTCATTGGTGATGGGCTGGATGATACGACAACGTTAGGACCGCTAGTTTCGAAGGATCATTTGGAAACCGTTGAACGCTATGTGAAGATTGGGCTGGAAGAAGGGGCCACATTAGTACATGGCGGAAAACGCGTAGAAAATCCAAACAATGGATACTTCTATGAACCGACCATTTTTGCTAATGTTTCACCTTCTATGACCATTGTAAAAGAAGAAATTTTTGGCCCGGTTCTTGTCGTAACGCCTGTTGATAGTTTCGAAGAAGCAATACAAATCGCGAATGATTCCGAATACGGCCTTGCTGCTTCTTGCTTTACCAGCAACATGGAATACGCTGAACAATTCGTGACTCAGGTTCAGGCCGGAATGCTTCATCTTAATAACGGAACCATCAGCGAATCCCATGTGCCGTTTGGAGGGCTTAATAGTTCAGCGATTGGCCAGTATTCCATTGGAACAACGGCTAAAGATTTCTTCACGGACCTAAAAGTAATCTATTCGGCTTCAAAATAAACGCAGGGGGTGAACAAACATGGTTTTGACAGAGACAAATCAATCCTGGAAAGATGTAGCTCGTGATTTTGCTTCTCGAAAGCTGCAAATGGGAACGCATTGGCTAGAAGGAGAGGAATTCTGGGCAAATGCTCGTTTATTATCTGCACAAGGGTTTTTAGGGCTAACGCTTCCGGAAGAATACGGAGGTATGAATTTATCTTTGTTTGATGCACTTCTCATTATCGAAGAATTATGCAGAGTGTGCCCAACGAGCGGAAGGCAGGTATACCACACCAGTATCGGGAGTGCGGCTTTCATTAATCATTTAGGCACTGAAGAGCAAAAAATGAAATACCTTCCTCAAATAACCGCAGGAAATTTGTATGTAGGGCTTGGAATTAGTGAACCGGATGCCGGAAGTGCTGCAACAGACCTTAAGACGACGGCTATAGATGAAGGAGATCACTACCGATTAAACGGATCTAAAATTTGGGTAAGTGAAGCTCATTTAGCTGACTTATTTGTAGTGTATGCCCGCTTTGGTAACACCGGGAAAGCGTCTGATATTGGAGCTATCCTGGTCGAACGGGGAACCCCTGGATTTACTGTGGGGATACCAGAAGAAAACATGAGTGGGGAATTTCAATCAGCTCTCTATTTTGATGATGCGATTGTGCCAAAAGAAAATGTATTAATTCCTCGCGATGCATTTAAAGCCCTGATGGGTGTCTACAATGGTGTTCGGTTAGGTTTCGCGGCTCAAACACTGGGCATTACACAGGCTGCTTTTGATAGAACGATCCAGTATGTACAGGAACGGAAACAATTCGGGAAAGAAATCTGTGAATTCCAAGGGGTGCAGTGGATGATCGCAGATATGTATATGCAATTAGAAGCTGCCCGTACCCTGCTATACCGTGCTGGAATGGCTACAGCTAACAATAAACCGGATAAGAACGCTGCGAGTGTAGCTAAAGTTTTTGTAGCAGAAGCTGCAAAAAAGATTACAGATGATTGCATACAGCTCCATGGTGGGTATGGCTTCTCAACACAGTATCCCCTGGAATGGTACTACCGTTGTGCCAGGGCCGCTTCTATAGCGGGTGGAACGGTTCAAGTCCACAGAACCATGTTGGCTTCCAGTGTCTTAGGAAAAAAATTCGACCAAAGGAAGTAGATGAATATGTATAAAGCCCAGGATCAAAGTAAACAAAGAATTCTATTGGAAAAACTCTCGCAATTTGATTCAGCAATTGTTTCAGACTGTCTAATGGATAATAGTTTCGCTATGGATAACGGAATTAAGCCGCTGGCTCAAGATCAAAAGATCTGTGGCCCAGCATTTACACTCCTATGTCCCCCACGTGATAATTTAATGCTTCACCTGGCTGTGTCAAAAGCACAGCCGGGCGACGTACTTGTGGCCTCGATGAGCAACCATTACGAAGGAGGGGCATGGGGGGAAATCCTGACAGTCGCTGCCCAGCATCAGCAGATTGCCGGATTGGTCATCGATGGGAGCGTAAGGGATACGCAGCAAATTATCGAAATGAACTTCCCTCTCTTTACAAGAGGAATTTCTATAAAGAAAACAGACAAAAAAAATGCAGGTAAGATTGGAGTTCCGGTTACCGTTGGCGGAGTTACCGTCAACCCTGGTGATATTATCCTGGGGGATGCCGACGGAGTCGTTGTCATTCCTGCTGATGAACTTGAGAACATTGTCACGCTGGCCGAGGAAAAGGTGAATGCAGAAAAAGGAATTATTGAGCAGCTAAATCGAGGCAAATTGACCGTAGATTTATTCGACCTGCGTAAATACGACATCTAGAAAGGAGGAACCAAATGATACAGGAAGCTGTATGCAAAAATGTTAATCAAGTCACTTCGCGCTCTAAAGTGATGTCGATAGAAGAAGCTGTCCAGAAAATACCGAATGAGGCGACCATAAGCATCGGAGGACTTATCTCTGTTCTTTGTCCGGAAAAAGTATTAGTGGAGCTCGAAAACCGCTATCTTGCAACAGGGGAACCAAGGGATTTAACTGTAATTACTCCTGTACGCGTAGGCTGGCATCAGAAGCAAAGCACGGGACTGGAACATGTGGCTAATTCCGGAATGTTAAAAAGACTGATTAGCGGCAGCTTTAATGTAAAGGAAAGCCCTAAGCTAACTCAAATGATCCGTAACAATGAAATTGAAGCCTATGGGTTCTCAATGGGAACGATTTTTCACTGGATCCGAGCCATTGCCGCAGGAGAATCAGGGCTCATTACCAAGGTTGGGCTTCATACGTATGTTGACCCGCGTTACGATGGGGGCCGTCTGAATAAACATACAAGGGAAGATGTTGTTAAATTAACTGAAATTAATGAAGAAGAGCATTTGTTTTACCCGTCAACTCCGATTCATGTCGCAATCATTCGGGGTACAACCGCCGACGAGAGTGGAAATATTACATTAGAAAATGAACCGGTCACATTAAGCGGATTAGAAATGGCCATGGCTGCGAAAGCCAGTGGAGGCTATGTGATCGCGCAGGTTAAACGTGTGGTGGCAAACAATACTTTACATCCACGGGATGTTGCTATCCCCGGCATGCTTGTGGATGCAGTTGTAATCGATCCTGAACAAAAACAAAGTTTGTTGGAAGTGGATGATCCAAGCTGGACCGGGGAAGCGAAAATCCCTTTACAGCAGGCATACAAACCCATTCCTTTGAATCCCCAGAAGGTTATCTTAAGAAGAGCAGCGAAGGAGCTGCAAGCGGGTGATGTTGTAAATTTAGGGGTAGGAATTCCTGTTGGACTGCCGCAGTTAGCGATAGAGGAAGGGTTTTTTGACGATGTTACCTTCTCCTTAGAGCACGGTGCGGTAGGCGGGATCCCAATGGGCGAAGAAATATTTGGGGCCCATATTAACCCTACTTCCATCATTACATCCCCACAGGTTTTTGACTTCTACCACTGTGGGGGACTATCTGCAACATTATTAGGCTTTGCACAAATCGATCAAGTTGGCAGTGTAAATGTCAGCTTATTCAATGGAGTGTTCCGAGGCTCCGGCGGTTTTATCGATATTGTCCATAAAACGAAAAAAATCATGTTTTGTGGAACGCTCACAAGCGGTGGCCTCAATGTTTCGATTAAGGATGGAAAACTGTGTATTATGAATGAAGGGAAACATAAGAAGTTCATTCCGCAAGTGGAGCAGTTAACCTTTAATGCAAAAATGGCACGTGAGAAGAAACAAGACGTTCTCTATATTACAGAACGGGCGGTTTTCCGCCTTGAAGATCAGGGTTTAACATTAATTGAGTATGCCCCGGGTGTCGACATTGAGAAAGACATTCTATCGAATATTGACTTTAACGTTACCGTATCCCCTGAATTGAGAGAAATGGACGCTGATTTATTTATAGAATAGGTGGCTTGAAAATACAAAAAGCGGGGGTTCATTCGTGGAAAAGTTAAAAATCTCACGCAAGATTGTAACAGATGTACTCGTTGTTGGCGGGGGAGGCGCGGCCGCAAAAGCGGCCCTGACCGCTTCTCAGTCCGGTGCAGATGTACGGATGGCAGTGAAATCTTCCTGGCTGAAGAGCGGCTCGACCGCTACAGCCTTTTCTGAATTATTGGCTATTGCCGCAGCGATTGGCCACGGCGATGAGCGGGATCATCCGGAAATTCATTATCAGGATACAATGGATGCGGGGCTGGGATTTATAGACCCCGATCTTGTCTGGACACTGGCTGAAGATGCGCCAAAAAGAATTCAGGATCTTATTGAGATGGGCCTAAATTTTGACAAACAAAGCAACGGAAAGCTTGTCCAGGGAATGAGTGATTTTGCAACCTACCCGAGAACCTGCCGGGTCAATGGGGTGACCTCGAGACATATTTTAAACATCCTGGCCAAAGAAATTCAAGCCAGGAATGTCCCTGTCGATGAAAACATGATGATCTTTCGTTTAATAAGGGATGATAAACAACGCATAGCAGGAGCGATTGGGCTCGACAAAACTACGAATGAATTCGTCTACTACCAGACTCCTTCTGTTATCTTAGCCTGTGGCGGAGCTCATTATCTGTATACGTATGGTGTAGGAACTCCGGATATGACGGGGGATGGGTATGCGATGGCTTATGAAGCAGGGGTGCCATTAGTCAACATGGAATTTGTCCAAATCGGACCTGCGGTAATTAACCCTCCTGTAACTTTGCTTTCCGGGCCGGTTTGGAAAACACACCCTGTTCTTTATAGTGAAAGCGGTGAGCGCTTCTTAGAGGAAAAACTCCCATCTGATATTAAACCGGAAGACGTATACAACCATAAAGCTTTTCCATTTACGGTTTCAAACGCTTCCTTCTATTTAGATACGATGATGCAAAGAGAATCCGAAAACAACCCTTCCCCTCACGGAGGCGTCTGGTGTGAAATGGCTCCGGGATCGGAAGCTATCGTCGAGGAAAAAATGCCAAAAACGAAAAGGGTGCTGTTGTCGAAAGGGATTGATGTCCATACGGATAAATTCGAAGCAGGGTTGGCAGCTCAATGCATGAATGGCGGAGCACAAATTGTGAACTCTAACGGTGAAACATGCGTTAAAGGATTGTTCATAGCGGGGGAGACGGCAGGAGGATTGCGCGGGCCGGATCGGCCGGGAGGGAACTCGCTTGCTGAAGGCCAGGTGTTCGGCTACCGTACAGGAAAAGCAGCGACGGACTATGCGGTGAAGGAACAGAACGGAAACTCCTTTGAGGAAGTATATAATGAAGAATTACAAACTATTCAAGCCTGGATTGAGCGCAGCCGTCAAGGAACAAAGGAAGCTCAAGAAAGCATCAGCCAGCTGAGACAGAACATGTACCGTAATTGTTTAATTATCCGTAATGAGGAACGGTTAATGGAAGCATGGGATTTCCTGAACAATACAGAGCAAGAATTAGAGCAGGGAAAATATGCCCTGAGCCTGGATAACATCGGAGATGCAATAGAATTACGAAATATGATAACTACAGCAAAATCTATCGTGCTATCTGCTCTGCTTAGAAAAGAGAGCAGAAGTTGCCACTACCGTGAAGATTTCCCGCAAAAAGACGACGAAAACTGGAAAAAAAGCATCCGAATTATCCAAAAGGATCGTATGATGACTTCGGAGTCTTACTACTGGCCAGCAGAACGGGAAACACGTAAGGAGCAACTGATCAATGAATCTTAATGTTACCATTCATAACGGAATTGCTAACGTTATACTGGATTATCCGCCATTAAACATCCTTTCTGAAAAGGTAAAAGAAGAAATTACCCAGACCTTTCAGAACCTTGCTGAAGACCGAACAGTTCGTGTGATCCTTTTTCATAGCGGCGGGGATCATTTCTGCTGCGGAGCTAATTTGAAAGAGTTTCCTGATCGGATTCGGAATAAGACGGCACGCGAAGTATGGGTAAGAGGCCATGCGATGCTGGCATCCATTATCAATTTACCGCAGCCAACCATCGCATATGTTACCGGTAATGCTTTAGGCGGTGGGGCAGAGCTGGCAAGCGCTTTTGATATCCGCGTCTTTGCGTCAACTGCAAGGGTTGGATATCCGGAAGTGCTGCGAGGTGTTTTCCCGGGCAATGGAGGATTGGAAAGGCTCATCTCCCTTGTAGGAGAGGGACACGCAATGAGGCTTGTATTAACCGGTAAACCAATTACAGCGGAAGAAGCTTATAAAATCGGGCTTGCTTCAGAAGTTGTTTCCGAAAGGGAAGGAAAAGAGTACACTGAAGAACTAGCCCGGTATGTGCCTCCCTGCCGGGTACGGCTTTACAAACCATTAAACAGGCAGTCCGCCTGTATTCAAATCATCCTGCTGCTTTTGATGAAAAAGGAAAGGAACTCTTCTATACGGTTCATGAAACCCATGATGTACAGGAGGCTGTTCAAGCTTTTATAGAAAAGAGAAAACCTTCTTTTATCCACCAATAATAGATTCAGATAATTCTCGCTCCTGGAAATAAGCTAAAGGGGCGATTTTGTTTCTCTCATCCTACATAAAAGGAGAAATTATAGTGAGGCCTAAAATTTATATTACAAGAAAATTACCTGCTGAAATTGTGGATTATCTTTCAACCGATTGTACCGTAAGCATGTGGGAAGAAGAAGACGAGCCTGTACCACAGGCAATTCTAGAGAAAGAAATAGAAGACGCGGATGGATTACTCTGCCTTCTTACAGAAAAAATAGATGCAAACTTATTAAGCAAAGCCCACAAGCTAAAAGTAGTGAGTAATCTGGCTGTTGGATATAACAATATTGATATTCCTGCGGCAAACGCAAAAGGAATCCTCGTTACGAATACACCTGGAGCCTTACGGAAACGACTGCTGATTTAACCTTCGGGCTCCTTATTGCGACGCTCGCCGCTTTGGAGAATCTATGAAATATTTGAAGGAAGGAGAATGGAAAACCTGGTCACCTATGCAGTTAACCGGGCAGGATATATATGGTGCAACACTCGGAATTATTGGAATGGGGCAGATTGGAGAAGCTGTCGCAAGAAGGGCCAAAGGATTTAATATGAAGGTCCTATATTATAACCGCAGCCGGAAAGCAGCCATAGAGGAAGAGCTGGGAGCGATTTATTGTGAATTCAATAACTTACTGGGGCAATCGGACTTTGTCGTCGTTATGACGCCATACAGTAAGGAAACGCATAATTTGATATCGTATGAACAATTGTCCTTAATGAAACCTACGGCTGTCCTAATTAATACCTCTCGTGGCGGTATCGTAAATGAGGAAGCTCTATATCAAGCACTGGTTGAAAGAAAAATCTGGGCTGCCGGACTTGATGTTTTCGAAAAAGAACCTGTTTCTCCTGATGATAAACTGCTTCACCTCGATAATGTTGTAGCACTTCCGCATATCGGCAGTGCCAGCGTAGTTACACGAATGAAAATGGCTGAACTTGCTGCGCACAACTTGCTCGAAGCACTCATGCAGCGAACCCCTCCAAATCTAGTATGTTAAATAGCTTAATAGGGAGGAAATAAATTGAATATCTTAATAGCACCGGACTCTTATAAAGGAAGCTTATCCGCATTGGAAGTTGCCTCTACGATTAAGGATGCGTTCCGGCAAGTTATTGATGATTGTGTGATTGAAGCGGTTCCGATGGCGGATGGAGGAGAGGGAACGCTAGAAGCACTCATATATTCAACAAAAGGAAAAACAATGAGTGTGACGGTAACGGACCAGTTAGGTGACCCCATTCTAACAGAATACGGAATTTTAGGTGATAACGAAACGGTAGTCATTGAGATTGCCAAAGTAGTCGGACTACCGTTACTACCGCAGGAAAGACGGAACCCTCTTTGTGCCACAACGTATGGTATTGGGGAAATGATGATACATGCCATAGAGCAGGGATATCGGAAATTTATTATCGGGTTAGGCGGGAGTGCGACGAATGAAGGAGGGATAGGATTGCTCCAGGCTGTGGGGGTTTCCTTTTTTGACGAAAAAGGCAGTCCGGTTCCTCCGACAGCAGCATATTTAGAAAAAATTAAAACCGTCGATTATGGAACCATTGACCCGAGAATATATGATTGCCAAATTGTTATTGCCAGTGATGTGGAAAACGAATTGTGCGGAAAAAAAGGGGCTTCCTACGTTTATGGTCCTCAAAAAGGAGTAAGGGAAGAACAAATCGATTTTTACGACTCTGCCTTATATCATTATGGAACGTTCATTGATGAACACCTTCATACTTCATATAAATCTACACCCGGGTCGGGGGCTGCCGGGGGACTGGGCTTTAGTTTACTTACCTTAGGCGCATCGATTTATTCCGGAGCGGAGATGATTGCGGAAAAAACCCGCCTGCTTGATAAAATGGCAAATGCTGATTGGGTCATTACCGGGGAAGGAAAAAGCGACTTCCAAACGTTATATGGAAAAGTTCCGCATTACATTGGCCGTCATGCTAACAGGCTGGGGGTTAATGCACTGTTGCTTTCCGGAAGCCTTGGAGAAAATATTGATCCTGTGTATAACGATTTTGTTAGCTGTCATTCCATTACCCGCGGCCCCGGATCTCTGGATGACTGCATGGAGAAAGCAAAAACGTATCTCTACCAAACATCTGTTGATATTGCGAAGCTTATGAAGGCTTGTACTTATTATCGAAAACCAGTTTAGAATGTTTCTAAAAAGTAACTACTGAGCATATTAGTAGTTACTTTTTTATTTTGCAACGAATCTTGTACAGCAAGAATTTTCCTGTTTTATAGAACGTCTGTATTGGATATAGTATATAAAGCAAACAACATACTTAGTCTAGAAGAAGTGGTAAATTTTATGTTGTTAAATTATGCTAAATGATACAATGTCGTACAAGACGAGTTGTTCGACATACTTTTTTATAATCCGATTAATTTTGACAAATATTCTCAAAGTTTATTATACGCTTACAGGAAACAATTTACAACAAATACCCCCTTCGGCAAAATAATTGTTTCAGAGAATTCCCTTCAGGCAACTTTCCACAAAATCAGGTGCCGCTTTTTTCATTTGTTCGACTGTATGCAGATAACGCTGTGTGGTTGTGATTTGTGAATGTCCAAGAGTTTCCTGGACTTGTTGTAAAGATGCTCCGTGGAGTAAGGCTAGTGTAGCATTCGTATGCCGCAACCAATGAGGGGTTACTTTCTTATTCAGGCCACTTAACTCACGGGCTTTCTCTACTATACGTTCAATTTGCCTTACTGAAATAGGAAAGAGTTGTTCGTCCAAGACCTGGTGGTTTTCAAGCCCATGGAAATCATCAGCAAGTCGATTTAACAAAGCCCATAGTGTTTGTGGTACTTTAACTTCACGGACTTTGTTTCCCTTACCATGAGCTACTGTTAACCAAATGAATGTTTCTGAAGGATCAGTGTGAAAATCCCTCCAACGAATAGAAACTAATTCTGATACCCGCAGACCTAATAAAATAAGGGTCAATCCAATCACGTAATCGCGAAATCCCTGTTTTTTTAGTTGATTTAAAAGAAGTTTAGTCTCGCGTATGGGTAGTTGTTTTTGCTGGTTATAGGAACTTTTGTTGTATGTACAGTAGTTGTTGGATTATGTGTAAAGAACCCAATATTAGGATCGCCCCCCCACTTATAAAGCGAGCGGATTGGATCGACTAGGCCGGCCACCGTAGCAGGAGCCAAAGGCTTGTGGCTATTACAACGCAATCCCTTTTCCAATGTAATCTTATATCCTTCAAACTCCCGCCATGTTACTTCCCGTAATGGTTTAAAAGCGATAAAGCGACGAAATTGATTAATCGCGCGGTTATAATTTCGATAAGTATAGTAAGAATGATGATATTTCATTAAAAACATGGCAACAATTTGTTCATCTGAAGTTTGTTTGTCGATTTCCGATAACCTGTATAATTCGGGTTGCTGTAGCCCCTGATGCAGATCTAATTCTTTTATGGCCACTGTATTTTCTCTCCTTCTTTTGTCGAACAACTCGTCTTGTACGAACTTAATTTTACTTTCCTTTTTAGCGGAGTTAAATACAAAATCAGGTAAAGTGATTGCCAAGCAATTGTTCGCAACTAGCGAAAGAGGGAATGATTGTGAACCTTCGGAAAAGAAATGACGATCTTCGTACGCAAATAGAGGAAGTAAGGAAACAACTGCATGCAGCATTTGAAAAGAAAAAAGCGTTTTCGGATCCTCACGTTTATTATTTAAGCGTATATTTGGATGAACTAATTGTAGAATACCAGAGGAAAAACCAGCCGGATTACCGTTCATTTAAATCATTCAAGGAGAATGGGAAATAAAGTGGCTTTTTGTAACCCCAACATTGGAGAGAATCAGAAGGGAAGAGGGCTTTACTTTGTACAAGACGAACGAATGCAAAAACGTAATAGAAGGGCTAATTGAAAAGAAATTATACTATCATACCTATCAACCGTTGTACCGTCTTTCAAGCGGGAGCCTGTTTGGATATGAAGCACTTTTACGATCTGATTTACGCGCTCCGGAACAGCTCTTTCGTATGGCTGCCGAGTCGGACAGACTAAATGAATTAGATGCGATTTCCTTTTTCAATGCGATTTTAACATTTTATTTATCCAAAGAGTCGCAATCTGGTTGTTTTTTATTTTTAAATATTTTTCCCTCTACATTAGTGACTCCTTCCTTTTCTGAAGGACTTGAAAAGATAGTATCATCCAACTTGATAATCCCGCATGGACGGCTTGTATTGGAAATTAATGAGGGAGAACAGATAGAAGATATGGGTCTGTTCCAGCATGCCGTCGCTATCATGCGGCAGCATGGCTTTCTTATTGCTATAGATGATGTAGGGAAAGGAATGGCCTCTTTAAAAAATATAATCGAATTAGAACCTGATTTTATAAAGCTGGACCGGTATTTTTCTGTAAATTTGTCAGCGTCTAAGAAAAAGCAGAGATGGATTGAGCTGATAGTAGAATATTGTAAGGACGCCAATGTTCAGTTAGTTCTGGAAGGCATTGAGAAATCAGAGGATTTAGCCACAGCAAAAGCACTGGGGGTTTCAATTGGACAGGGCTATCTACTAGGGAAACCTGACATTCTAGATAATATGATATTTTAAAATATTTAATCTATTGATATAATTTTTATAGTGAAGTTGTTTTGCTCTGCCATACACTCATTATCTTCTTGTCACGTGGTTATGTTGTCGCTATGTATTCTGGCAAAATTAAAAGCACTAGGGGAGATTAAATGGAACTAGAAGATAATTTATTATCTATTTTAGAATCACTCCATGATGCGGTTCTTGTCATTTCTAAAGACAGCAAAATTATGTATGTTAACGGTGCCTATTCACGTCACTTTGGGGTTCCACAGAACAAGATTATCGGACGACAATTAAAAGACGTGGAAGCTGAGGCAAGGATTCTCCAGGTTGTTCAAAGCGGCCGGCCATTAATCAATGATTATAGCTATGTTCATTCCTTAGGCAAGGATATTTGCGCAAATATTACTCCGCTTCTTGAGAATGGATCTTTGATTGGTGCTGTCGCAATTATGAAGGATATAAGCGAAGTGGTTGCTCTGCAGGCTGAGCTGGAGCGGTATAAAACATATTCAGACAAATTAGAGCAGCAGTTAAATCAAGAAATTTTTGCACCTTTAAAGAGCAGGTCAAACAGGATGAGGATTGCCGTTGAGCTTGCGCGTAAGGTTGCCGAAACGGATGCTTCTGTTCTTCTCTACGGCGAGACAGGTGTAGGAAAGGAGGTAATGGCCAAGGCAATTCATCAGGCAGGCAAACGAGCGAACAAGCCTTTCATTCCTATTAATATGGCTTCTATTCCCGAAGCTTTGTTTGAGAGCGAGCTGTTTGGATATGAAGAGGGATCCTTCACCGGTTCTAAAAAAGGAGGGAAACAGGGACTCTTTGAGCTGGCAAATGAAGGGACCTTGTTTCTGGACGAAATTGGAGAGATGCCGCTTAATCTCCAGGCAAAGATTCTCCGGGCTCTTCAAGAAAAGGGGTTTCAAAGGATCGGGGGAACAAAGTGGTGTTCATTAGATGTTCGAATTATTTGTGCCACCCATCGCGATCTTCGTCAACTAATAAAACAGGGGAGCTTCCGGGAGGACCTTTACTATCGTTTAAATGTTGTGCCGATTCACATCCCTCCTCTTCGTGAGAGGAGGGATGACATTCCCTTTTTAACTAGTCAGGTATTAGCGAACTTAAACCCCAAATATCAAAAATATGTAACTGTTTTAGAAGAAGTATATGATATATTCGCAAATTATCATTGGCCGGGTAATGTTCGTGAGCTGTCTAATGTTCTGGAACATATGATAGCTATTTGTACAAAAAACTCCTTAACAGCAGAAGATGTTCCTCACTATATTAGAATAAAGAAAGAAACAGAAGATAAACCTGATGTATTCCAACAGGAAGTCACACCTAACCATGTGAATTTAAGTCTAAATGGATTAAAGCAAAAAGTTGAGAAGGAGCTTATTGAAGAAGTTATCAGGAACAGTAAAAATCGTACAGAGGCAATACGTAAACTCGGGATGAGCAGGAAGTCATTTTATTCAAAGCTCCAGAAATATGGCCTGGCATAACGTTTAAAGTGTTTCCAAAAGAGACAAGTTGTTTCTTTTGGAAACACTTTTTTTGTTTACTTTGGAAACAAAATTGAGTTTTTTTAAAGAAAAGCCTTTCTGTAAGCAGTCTCAAAATTGGCATCCAACTTGCAAATGGTAACAAATAGGATTACTACTTTAAGGCGAATTGCGGAGGTGAATTTATGGGAGTTACTTGGGAAAAAGAGTTTCAGTCCTTGATAGCAAAGGAGGTAGTCAATGGGGTCGAAATGAAGGTATACAGGGACAGGCCCAAAACGCTAACTGAGACATTACAGAATAGTGTACAACGTTTCCCGGATAAAATAGCCCTCGTACATGAAGAACAGCGTCTTACATACGGGGAACTGCAAAAACAGGTGGATTCCATAGCCTACGAGCTGCGGCACCATTACGGCGTACAAAAGGGGGATCGTGTAGCTCTTCTTTTAATGAATGGGATTCCTTTTGTCGCAAGTGTATACGCTGCATTCCAAATTGGGGCTGTTGCTGTGCCTCTTAATACAAAATTAAGAGCACAGGAACTTGAATTTATGCTGCAGAATTCTGGTGCGAAATTGCTGATTACAAACCCTGAATGGTGGCCTGATGTCTCTGCTGTTCTGGACAGCACCGAGGTGCAGTATACTTTTATCACGGGTAATGAGGAACTCCCGCAAGGTACACAACCATATAGTTGCCTGATTCAGAATCCGGCTCCACAGGTTATAAGAGAAGAAGTGGATGAACATGATCCCGCGTTGATTATGTATACCTCTGGTACAACAGGACGTCCAAAGGGAGCGGTAAATACCCATTTTAACTTAATTCATACTGCAATGAATTATGCCCTATGCTTTAAATTGTCCTCCAATGATTCGACTGTAGTAGCTGTTCCGTTATTTCACATCACTGGTTTTGCTGCCCAGTTATCCCTCTTTATTTATCTTGGTGGGAAAATTGCGCTTATGCCAATGTTCAATGCACAAAAATTTCTAGAAACATTGCAAAATGAGCAGATTACCCATTGTATTGCTTCTCCAACCGTTTATGTAATGACAATGATGCAGCCTGATTACACGCGTTATGACACAAAAGCTTTCCGTTGTGCTGCCTTTGGCGGAGCACCTATGCCAGCGGAAACAGTGAAAATGTTATTGGAATGGAATCCGAATCTTGAATTGCATAACGCCTATGGTTTGACTGAAACTACATCGCCTGCAACGGTCATGCCTGACGAGCACCAGGTACGCAAACTAAGCACGGTAGGAATTCCGGTACCTGTTGGTGAGGCTCGAATAGCGGAGCCTGGAACAAAGGAACTACTGCCGGTCGGCCAGATAGGAGAATTGTTAATTAAAGGACCGATGGTTGTCCCGGGATACTGGAACAACGAAGAAGCTACGAAAAATGCCATTGAAGACGGCTGGCTATCTACAGGGGATCTTGCCATGGTAGATGAAGAAGGATTTGTTTCTATCATGGACCGAATAAAAGATATGATCAATCGCGGCGGAGAGAAAATTTATTCAGTTGAGGTAGAAGATGTTCTTTACTCCAATACAAAGATTATGGAAGCTGCTATCGTAGGAGTACCGGATAGTACCTACGGTGAAGTTGTAAAAGCCTATATTGTTCCCAGAAAAGGTGAGACATTAACGGAAAATGAGGTAAAAGAATGGGTAGCCGAGCGATTGGCAAAATATAAGGTCCCTACTTATATCGAATTTTTGGAAGCGTTACCAAGAAATCCGAACGGCAAAATTATCAAAACACAGCTCCGCTATGTTAATGCTGGTAACTAATGAATTGAATATATTGTATCAATTATAAAGGAGAGGATTTTTATGTCAGCTACAGTAAAAACGATTTCGGAAATTTTAAAGGATGCTCCAAAAAACTGGGGACGCTGGGGAGCCGAGGACCAATTGGGGGCTGTCAATTTTTTGAATGAAATTCAAGTATTGCGGGGAGTGGCTTCAGTCCAGAGCGGGAAAGTATTCACTTTAGGTTGTCCAATTGCCCGCAAAGAGGGTGATCCCGTATGGCCGGGGCGTTCTCAACCAGGCCATCATATGACACAGGACCATGGAACTTACTGCTGTGGCAAACTCCAGCCTCTTGGTGCCGGACTCGAATACGCTGATGATGTTATTTATATGGCTGTTCAAGGATCAACCCAGTTTGATGCCCTTGGCCATGTTTGGTATGACGACGAGGTTTATAATGGATTCTCTGCTAACACTACAATCGATGGGATGGAAAAGTGCTCGATTATGCCGATTGCAGAGCACGGGGTAGTGGGGCGCGGGATATTGCTTGATGTAGCACGGTATAAGGGCAAGAAATACCTGGACAAGGGGGAAGAAATTACCCTGGATGATTTATTGGAAACAGCAGAAGCACAGGGTGTTTCCATTGAAAAGCGTGATATTATTTTAATTCGTACCGGATGGATTAGCGTCTTCTATGATCAAGGAGCGAGTGCCTTCTACGAAGGTGAATTCAATGAACCTGGTATTACGTATACACCAGAATTAGTCCAGTGGTTCCACGATATGGAAATACCAGCCTTCGGAACAGATACGATCGCTAACGAACAAACTGTTTCTTCCCGCACAGGAACAGCCCTTCCTCTCCATGGCGCACTTCTTCGTAACCTTGGCGTTTCGTTTAATGAGATTGACTGGCTAGAAGATTTAGCTGATGATTGTGCATCAGATGGGCAATATACATTCTTGTATGCAGCTGCCCCACTGAAAATCGTTCAGGGAACAGGGGCTCCTGTTAACCCGATTGTTGTGAAGTAATTTCCTGAAAGGGGCGGCCCGCATGCCGTCCCTTTGTTTATTGAAATCATGCCCTTTTTGCCATATGAATCGAAAGCTTTTTATAACTGTCCGCTTCTTCTGTCATTCCTTTTTCATGGTACAGCTTACTTAACCAGCGTATTGGATCAGGGGCAGTCGGGTTTAACTCCATCTCCCAGGTGAAGCATTCAATGGATTGATCCAATAGGCCAAGCTGGTAGTACAATTCCCCCAGCTTCATGAGTTGATCCAAATCACGGGATAAGGTCTCTAACTTCTCCAATTCATGAAATACGCGAAGGCTCCGATCGTTTTCTCTTATGGGTTCCAGCCATGTCTTCACCTGGTTAAGATCATATTGTTTAAGCAAGCCCATGGTTAAACGGCGTACGAGGGCTTCTTTTTTTTCGGGTTTAGTAGAGTAGAGGACACTAACGATTCGATTTATGTTTGTCACATTCAAAATGGAGGAGGTATCTACATATTCTAAAATCGTTTCAATCGTCTCATAATGTGCAGAAGAGAGAGAAGGAATCTGATTGACGATGAAGGACAGAGCCTCAGGGTATCGTTTTAAGCGGATTTGCTCTTGGAGAAAATATTTCGTTAATGGAGGATAGGCAGGCGAACACTCGCATAGGAATTTTAAAACTGCATACTGTTCTTCAAGCACTAATTCGTGCTGTAATAAATGAATGAACTCATCATAGTCATAAAAATCGTGTTTCATTTCGAACAGGTTGATAAATAAGATAAGCCGTTCAAGGGGGCGTGATTGCTGTTGTAGCAGCTGGTGGAGATGGATTTCATATTTCCGTTCTTTCCGGTTCTGGTAGCAGAATTGTTCCATAAGTAATGGTTCTTGTTCGAGAAGGATTTCCGGATGGGTTTCATCTGCTTTACGGCACTTATCAAACTGCGAGGTTCGAATCATTTCCTGCATGGCCTTTATGTCGGGCGAGAAGTGGAGTAATATTTTTGCGATCTGATATGCTTTAGAAAACTGGCCGTTTCGTTTGAAATGATCAAAGATTTGCCGGATGATGCCGACAAGCTGCTGCTTTTCGATAAAATTATCCATACAGGTGGCTGCCAGGGCAACCTCCGGAAGTGAAAGTTGATTCTGGATTTGAGTGAACACATCGTTTGCGTCAGGAACATGGGCGTTTCGATTCTTGGGGAGTAAGGGGAGGAAAAGAGGGTGAGAAGGATGCAAAGTGATTCCTTGTTGAAATGCCTTGTGAAGAAAGGTTTCCTGTTTTATTTCTTCCAGATTTCCTCCGCCCAACAGAATGTTTTTGAAGTAGACCAAATAAAAAACCGAGTTATTCGAATCGACAATCTCCAACACTTTACTTTGAAGATATACCGCTATTCGATGAACTCGGCCTTGAAAAGTTTTCTGCGAGGGTTTAAAGTTCCATTTCATTTGATGGGGATCGTTCATATTCATGTGGATACCTCCCTTTTTTACAAGTATACCACACTATATTTTTCAAAAACAAACAGGTTTGATTGGCTAAAAATTACCAATTTGTTTAAAATTGTGGTATGAATAAAAAAAGAGGTGGTGAAGGCTGTGGATTATGAACGGGAAATTGAAGACTTAAAAAGGCGAATAGAAACATTGGAATCTGAAGTGGAAGTACTTAAAGCCGGGAAAAAAGAAGGGACCGTGTATCCTGTACACCTTGAAAAAGTTTTTGACTTAGGTGCCCGGCTGAAAGGAAAGCCAGAAAGTGTGCAAGAACAACAGCCACCCTTTTTTAAAGAGGAGCTGGAAGCGCTGACGGACTGGGAGCATCTCATTGCAAAAGTTTGGCTTCCACGTATTTTTTTGGTTGTTTTGTTATTGGGGATTATTTGGGGATTTAAAGCGTCTGTTGATTCTGGACTGTTGACGGAGCCCCTGCGCATAGCGTTAGGATTTGCCGCAGCTATCGCTTTGCTTGTTCTCGGGCACCGGCAAATACAGAACGAAAGGCCCGTGCTAGGCCAGGTTCTTGTAGGCGGGAGCATTTCGGTACTGATGATTACGACATTTGCCATGCACGTCCTCTACCAGTATGTTTCTTCTTCCATTGCGTTTTCAATGAACATCGTTTGGATCGCAGCGGGAATCTTCTTATCCCATCGTTACCGCTCACAGGCATTGGCCATTTTATCATCGTTAGCAGGTTGCCTGATGCCGTTTTTAGTAAAAAGCGAAAACCCGAACACGCTATTTTTTGTTTCTTATGAAGTTTTGTTGTACGGTGGATTTTTACTCTATGCGATTCGCTTTCATCAGACAATCTTATATTATGTATCCACGATCCTCCTTCAATTCACGCTGCTTTTCTACAGCTTTGTTACAGCTGGAGAATTTTCTAATATTGTGGCCTCCGGTGCCATTACACAGCACTTTTTATTAGGCATCTCATTTTGGAGAAACGACATTCAGAACAAATTTCAATACGGCACTATCTTTACGAGCTTTGCAGTAACCGTCGGGTGGACGCTGGGTTCGTTTGAAAAGGACACAGCAGAATGGATGGTGGGAATCCTTAGCATTATCTACACGGGGTGCGGAGCCTGGCGGTACAAAGCAAAAAGAGAAGCCTCCGTTATTTTCGTTTCCATGGCGACTTTCGGTTATATGACGTATATTCTGTATGCCCTTGGCGAAAATTACCGCACGGTTTCTCTTCTGCTTGAAGGCGCAATAGCGGTTTACCTGGGATATGCTCTACGGTCGAAATGGCAAAAAATAAGCGGATTGGCGGTGTACAGTCTTGCTGGATTAATGACTCTTGTGCATTGGATAGACTTCGTTTTTTCGATAGAGACCTTTACCTGGACGGTTTTGTTAATGACGTCGGCTGGAATCATCCGGTTGTTACAGCTTCATCATTCAAGTCGGAAAGTGATTTCAAACGCAACTGCCGGATGGAGTGTCCTGCTGTTGTTCTTCCTTAGTCAGCTGTTATATGCAGCGGTAGATGGATATGATTTTATTGTTCGTATGTTAGCTGTTGCCATGCTTTGGCTGGGATTTGCTTTATGCATGATGTGGGCTGATAGTAGAAGGGAAAATAAAACGATGCACGTTGTTTCATGGGTCGTATATGGGCTGGCAGCCTGTGGCATTTTCGGCCGCGGGATTGACGAAGTCGCCTCTATTGAAACAATGGCATGGAGTTTCGTTGCGATCACGTTCGGGACTGTCTTATACCTTTCTCGTAAACATCAAAAAAACGAAAAAATATTTTCTGTATTGGCGATAGCGTATGGAGTATATCTTTTAATATTTGCGACAAGAATAACAGGCTTGCTTACAGAAACATACTCCCAGGATACCCAATCCCTATCTGTATCTCTAGTATGGATGGGATACGCCATTGTGTTAATTATTTTAGGAATGAAAAAAGAAGTGAAAAAGATGAGATTGTATGGAGTATTGTTTATTTTTGTTACACTTTTAAAGGTTGTTTTCTATGATTTACCGAATGTATCCATGTTGGTTCGTGCTGTTCTCTTTATCGGATTGGGCGGTATTGGAATATTGGTATCCCGCTTATTTTACCGGGATGTAAAACACGACAAAAAAGAAAAACTATAAAGTGAAAAGGTGAACCGGTTATGCAGCATAAAATACTGCTCGTTGAAGACGACACATCCATTAGTGAAATGGTCAAAAACCAATTTATAAAAGAAGGCTTTGCAGTCACAGCCGCTTTTGACGGGGAACAGGCCATTGAGCTTTTTGCCAGAGAAACGTTTGATTTAATCCTCCTCGACCTCATGCTTCCCAAACTGGACGGGATGGAATTCTTAAAGATCATTCGGGGGAAGAGCCTTATTCCGATTTTAATCATGTCAGCTAAAGATGGGGATGTAGACAAAGCGTTAGGCCTTGGATTTGGTGCAGATGATTATATTGCCAAGCCTTTCTCCATGATCGAACTTGTCGCAAGGGTAAAGGCGGCGATCCGGCGGGCGACCCACTATTCGCGAACGGAAAAGAAGGAAGAGAGCAAAGCGTTACAAATAGGGGTCCTTGCCATTGACTTAGACAATTTTTCAGTACATAAAAACGGGAGTGAAATCAAGCTTACTTCAAAGGAGTTTCATATTTTGAAGCTGTTTGTTACGAACCCGAGCCGGGTTTTCACGAAGGCGCAAATCTATAACCTCATTTGGAATGACGATTATTTTGGAGACGAGAATGTGATTAACGTCCACATGAGGAGACTGCGGGAAAAAATCGAAGATGACCCTTCTGCGCCCTGCTATATCAAAACGCTGTGGGGAATTGGCTATAAGCTGGGGGAATTCTAATATGGTTATTTTTCTGCTCATCCTCGCTATTGGTCTGGCGATCCTTAATGTACTACAGTATCGGGCGAACAGGGATCGAAAGGCCAGCCTCACATACATACACAAAAAACTCCATCATATTATTCGCCACCAGACCGGAGAAAAGCTGCTGCTTCAGACAAATGATAAAGAGATAAAAGCGCTGCTCATCGAAATGAACGGCCTGTTGGAGCATAACCATAAAATTATTGCGACGTACAACAAAACGGAAAGCTCGATGAGAAAAATGCTCTCCAACATTTCCCACGACTTAAAAACCCCTCTTACCGTTGTGCTTGGCTATATTGAAATTATCCTGCATGACCGCAATCTAAGCAAAGAAGAAACCGAAGTGCTGTTGAATAAAGTGCATGATAAAACGATGGAAGTACTGGAACTTATGAAGAAGTTTTTTGATTTGGTGAAATTGGAATCAGGGGATAAGGACATTCCCTTAACCCGAGTAAACATAAGCGAGATATGCAAGAAAAACATCCTCGGTTTTTATGACATTTTATCCTCTAAAGGCTTTGAGGTGGCCATTGAACTGCCTGAAAATGATCTGTACGCCCTCGGAAGCGAAGAGGAATTGAACCGGATTTTAAACAATTTGCTTTCAAATACTATCCAGTACGGCAGCGAGGGAAAGGTGCTTGGCTTAACGTTACGAAGCGATGAAAACCTTGTGTATGTGGATGTGTGGGACAAAGGAAAGGGAATTAGTGAACTGCACAAAGACCGGGTTTTTGAAAGAATGTACACCCTGGAAGATTCGAGAAACAAATTATATCAGGGAAGCGGGCTCGGCCTTACGATTACGAAAAGGCTTATTGAAAAATTAGGAGGAGAAATCTTTCTCACAAGCAAGCCGTATGAAAAAACGATCTTTACGTTCACATTGCAGCGAATCACCTTTTAATCGTATTTTGCTCCTCTCCGGCCATACGTAAGATTTTTGTAAGATTTGGTTAACAAAAAAGAAAATTTCTCTGGCTAGAATAAAAAGTAACAAAGACGAAGAGGAGCTGTACGCATGACATACATTATTCGCACGAATCAATTGACAAAAGCCTACAAAGGCAAGGAAGTCGTATCCAATGTCAATATGAAAGTGAAAAAAGGCGAAATATACGGTTTTCTGGGACCGAACGGTGCAGGCAAAACAACGGTAATGAAGATGCTGACCAACCTTATCAAACCAACGGGTGGGGAAATTGAAATGTTTGGCGAGAAGGTGACGCCCACTTCTTATGAGATGCTAAAAAGAATGGGCAGCATCATAGAATACCCGGTATTTTACGACAGGCTTACCGCAAGAGAGAACCTGGATCTACACTGCGAATATATGGGCTATTACGACAAGAAAGCGATTGATGCTGCCTTACACCTTGTGAATTTAAAAGACATCGACCATAAGTCTGTAAAGGATTTTTCGCTCGGAATGAAGCAAAGGCTTGGGATTGCGCGAGCGATTGTTACGAAACCGGAGCTGTTAATATTGGATGAACCGATTAACGGGATGGACCCGGTTGGGATAAAGGAACTGCGGAGCCTGTTTACGATGCTGTGCCGCGAATACGGGATCACGTTGCTCGTCTCCAGCCATATTCTAGGTGAAATCGAACAAATCGCCGACACGGTAGGGATTATTAGTGACGGCAAGTTAATCGAAGAAGTTTCCATGGATATGATTCGTGAAAACAACACGGAGTATATTGAAATAACGGTCATTGACTGTAACAGGGCGGCATACGTACTCGCGGAAATCCTTCACCTCTCGAATTTTAAAGTGATGGATCATTCGCGAATTCGCATCTATGAATCCAGACTCACTCAGGGTGAGATTTCGCGAGGGTTAATTCTGAACGGCGTTATGATTGAGGAGATCACGAAGAGAAAACATACACTGGAGGATTATTTCCTAACATCAGTCAATAGGGGTGGCATCAGTGCGTAGATTAATGAAGCTGGAAATAAAGAAATTCAAGCTGTTCTCCTATGTAAAAGGGATTGTTATCTCGAACCTGGCGATTATGGCGATGCTGTGCCTCGTTTATTTTGCAGATAAAAGCGAAGGGAGGATCCCTTTCGAAAGTTACGAAATGGCCTTTGGCGTAATTGGAAGCCTGGTTAGAGGCGTGTTTATTATCTTTGCCTCCGTGCTTATTGCCAGGATCATCATTGATGAATATAGGACGAAGTCGATTACGCTCCTGTTTATGTATCCGATTAAGCGGCAAAGAATGATGGCTGCAAAGCTGGCCCTTGTCGCGGGCTTTACCTTTCTGACGATTTTTTTGTCTAACATCGTAATTGGAACAATTTTTTATGCCGTTGATTCTTATGTTCATTTCGTTCCAAAGGAATTGACTGGTCAGGTTTTAGGTAAGAATTTCCTCATCATGACGTTAAGTGCGATTGCGTGTGCTGGAACGAGTTTAGTTCCCCTGTATTTTGGAATGAGGAAAAAGTCAGTCCCTGCGACGATCGTAGCTGCCATTCTGCTCGTTTCGTTTACGAACTCTTCCAGCAACACATCTTCACTTGTTTTCACTATTGCCATCCCGATTGTGCTCGCTCTTATTGGCGGATTTATTGCCTACTTGTCCATCCGAAATGTTGAAAAGGCAGATATAACCTAGGGGTGGTAATCATGATGAAAAGTCCTTATGTACGCGTAGTTGCCGTTACGCTTATTAACATTGTTCTTCTTGGCCTGATGGTTAAATTAGGAGCGTTTCACTATGTTAAATCAACGAATGTATACATCTTTGGGATAGCAGGAACGGTTGGAAGCCTGGTAACGCTGCTTGCAACACTGCTCTTTTATAAGTTTGTAGATAAACAGCCGCTGCGTACGCTGAAATTTGGGATGAATCGCAAACAGGCCCTCTTTTCCTTAACATCCATCATCGTATCTGTAGGAATGTATGTCCTTTACTTTATGCTGCTTTCAAAAAGGGGAGTGATTTCTGCTCACTTTCCCGGCGATTATTTCGCCAATCCCCATGTAATTCCCATGTTTATTATGGCAGCTGTTGCCTGGTTTTCCGTTGGGTTGAACGAAGAAGTATTGTACAGGGGGTATTTTGTAGCCAATTTCAAACATGCGAGTCCCGGTAAATTGTTTCTTATTTCAAGCGTTTTGTTTATGGCTTCCCATGTATTTCAGGGGTTAAGTCCCGTCTATGTCCTTTTCCTATTAGGTATGGCCATAGTATTTATCTATATTTATATAAAGAGCGGGTCTTTATTAGGCGCTGCAATTCCCCACTTCATTTATGATTTCCTGGAGAATCATTTGATAGGGAATAGCAGTATAAGCATCCTACGAATAGACGGAAAGCCGGGCGACATCCATTCTATTATCTTGCTCGTGTTATTCATTGTCGTCCATATTACCCTTGTCCAGGTTTTCTTTAGGCAAAAAATGAATAGAAGCTTACAGAACTTTAGTGAATCTATTTCGGCTTAATTTTAGGCTAAAGGCATAAAAAAAGGAACTTCTGGCCACCAATGAAAAATACCCTTCCATGGAAATGGAAAGGTAAAGGTAAAGTGAAAAAGTGGGGGTTGCATTATATTATGCAATCATGATATGAAAGGTATGGTCCTTCTTGAAAAACAGTCATATCACCTGGAGAAACTCTTTTAAACGGGCCATTTGAAGCAGGTGGTGGTGGTAATGCATTTCGACGAGCGAATACCACTCTTTTGCATTGAGGGCCCCGAATCTCGGATGCGGGACCGTATGTACAGGTGATGCTTCATCTAATCCAGGCTCGATTTCACGCATCCGGTGAATGACCTGCTTTAAGCCCTCGGAGATTTGCTCTTTGTTTTCCGGCTGTAAAGGCGTGTATTCCTTTGAAGGCGGAACTTGAATCCGTATCGGTGGAAAGCTTGATTGGGCAAACACTGCTTTGCCTGCCGGGGTTTTTTCTGCTGCCTCGGTAACATTGTCAGTTTCCTGCCGGGTGCAAGCCTCTACATTACGAAGCTGCATGTAAAGTGCCGAGTTAATCAAATGCATGTACATTTGTCCAAGTGACCATTCATCTTCATCCGGTTTATGCGTGAGCTGTTCCATATCCAGGCTTTCTAGTTCCTGCAGGTATTTATTTGCGGTTTCTTCAAAACGCTGGAGCGATTGTTTCGTATTCATACGTTATCTTTATCTCCCTTCAAGGTTATATGCCCCTACTATACCAAAGCGCTACTGACAACAGTATGTCAGTAGCGCTTCAGCATTTTTTCAGCTTCTTCACAAATTTGATTACGCAGCGCTTTTGGGTGCAGCACAACCGCACCTGCCCCCCAGCTTAGAATCCACGGAAGGATTTCCTCCGGCTGCCGGACGCGAAGCGTGGCAAGCAGGCCATCCGGCGTATCTTCCAAAGCTTCTATATAAAAATAGCGTTGTTCTTTCACTCTGTCCGCAAGTTCAGGGCGAAACAGAATATGTACAGAAGTGCTGCGGTCGTCAGGCGGGCGGTACGTTTGCAAATTGAAGTCCGGTGGCCGTCTAAAGCCCCCATCCAGCACCTCAAGCCGGCTCATACGGCTTATGCGAAAATGGCGCAGTTCCTGACGCAAATGGCAAAACGCCACAAGCGCCCATGTACCGTTGACGAATACAAGGCCATATGGGTCCGACTCGCGCATACTGTGCCGGCTGCCGTCCGCTTCCGGCATTTTTTTCACGTAGTGGAAGCGGATGTGTCGCTCCTCAAGGATGGCGCGCCGGAGCAGTGCAAGTGTATCTTCCGGTGTCTCGTTGCCTGCAGGCCATCCAGGTGTGAGCAACCTCATATGCATCCGCACCTGTTCGGCTTCCTTTCGTACAGGCTCGGGTAAAACGGCCTCGATTTTTCTTCGGGAAGCCCCCGCTTTCGCGCCATAACCGGCATCAAACTGCTGCTCAACGAAATCAATGCCCAGTAGCAGTGTTACGACCTCCTCTGCAGTGAAGCTTACCGGCGGCAGGAAATATCCTTCAGCCAGGGAGTAGCCCTGGCCGGGAGCCCCGATGACCGGCACGCCAGCCTCGCTGAGAGCTTGTATGTCACGGTATATTGTTCGAACGCTCATCTCCAGAGTGGATGCTAAGTCTTCCGCACGCTGCATACCGTTTCGCTGCAGTTCCAGTACGATGGCAAGCAGACGATCGGTTTTATTCATATATATATACATCCTCCTGAAAAGTCAGTCTCTATATACCATGCTAAACGCTACAGCAAAATTTTTCCACGCTTTCCTTTTCAATGTTTTTATTAAGAATAAGAAAATCATACAGTAACACTTTTGTTCCGGCAGCATATGATGATAGCAAATAGGTAACAGACTTCATCTGTCATTGTGTAATCGCTATCATTATTAGGGAAGGAAGTGCCGTATGACATTCTGGGTTGTCTGGGCTCTTGTTGGCATTGTCGCCTGGGGATTAATGAATTACTGGATGACAGGCCAGGTGGCCGGTAAAGGGTGGTTCGTGTCGCTCATTGCTGCATTGGTAGGAAGCTGGCTTGGTGACTTTGTGCTGGGTGACTGGGTCTGGGTCGTTGGCGGATTTAATATCATTGCTGGAGCTGTCGGTGCTGTTGTCCTTAATTGGCTGTGGAGTTTAGTGCGCGGAAAAGCAGTCTAGAATCAATGGCTACGACAAAGAGAAAGCCGTGTTTCCCAGGAGGGAGCATGGCTTTTTCCATTTTAGAGAACCTCACCTTCTAAAAAAGAGCCTCTTCGCAAAAAAATCCTCCACCTTTTTTAAGAGAGTGGAGGATTGTTCCTTTCATCGATATCTTATGTACGGCCACTTCATTTTTTCGTGGTCTAAGCCGAAATAACTAGTATAGTACACGAATTGAATGAAAGGGCAGGGGAAGCAGAATGGATAGCATGAGAAAATTATTGAGTGGCATTATTGCCTTGAGCTTAATTGCCGCTCCAACAGCCGTCCTGGCAAAGGGAGAACATTCCGAAGGCGGCAAGGACAAAAGTGAAAAAAGCGAAAAGGCGGAGAGAGTAGAGAAGACTGAGAGGACAGAGAAGGTTGAAAAAGCAGAGAAAGTTGAGAAGGCAGAGAAGGATGGACAAACAGAGAAAATAGAGAAAAACGAAGAAGGAACAAAGGAAAGCGATAGTAGCAACACGGAAGCAAAAAGTGAATTGAAGGATGAGAGTGAACCGAAAAGCCCAGCAGTGGAAGGCAAGAAAGCTTCCAAGGGTAAAGAGAAGCTCAAGCCGGAAAAGGTAAAAGCTTTAAAAAGATTCTTTGAAAGCTTTAGAGGACAAAAAGGAGTATTCTGAAGCTCTTGATGTTCAGAAGGAACTGATTAAATCAGCATCCAGCAACCTTGAGCAGTACAAAAAAACTTGGCGAACTGTACAAAAAAGCAGGCGAAAAAGGAATAAAAGTTTTCACAAATGGTGAAGAAGTAAATTCGGAAGAGGCTCCGTTTAGTCACGGCGGACGGGCTATGGTTCCGCTTCGAGCCATTAGTGCCTCCTTGAAAGCGGATGTTCAATGGGATGCCGGGACAAAATCAATAACCATAACGAAGGGAGAGCAGACGATTGTTCTTCACCTTGATAAGAGTGAAGCAAACGTAAACGGGCAAACTGTTACCCTGGACTCTTCCCCTATCGTAAAAAATGGACGTTCGTTCCTCCCACTTCGATTTATCAGCGAGCAGCTTAAAGCGAAGGTGGATTGGGAGCAGGAAGGGGAAATCGTTGTCATAAGTGATCCGACTGCAGGTGAGCCGGCTCCTGTCCAAGATAGCACAACTGCAGGTGAGGCCGTTTCTGAACAAAACAATGCAGCTCCAGAAGAACCTGCTTCAAATGCTGCTATAAGCAACTAAATTGCGAAGTATTCAATTTAGATTAGTAAAAGAGGGCGTGATTCCGATGTGAATCCTGCCTTCTTTTTGTTTTTAAAAGGCATGATAGCTTTTTAATGGTTTTAAATGGTTGTAATGACGATTAAAGGTTTATGTTATTTAGTATCCAATTTAACCATGGACTTTAGAACTTTGACCAATTGTTCTGGCGAACTTCGTCCAGTAATAATGTACCACGTTTTCCCATTATCATAAGACCAACCAGCATCCGAACGCACACCCTCATTTGTATCAATAGCTGTAATCTGTCCTTTTATCGCACCGTGGACAGGATTGGTTCCCTTTGGTATTGTAGCCATGAGACGCTTCATGATATTAAAAGCATTGTTAGTATTGTCTGCCCACACCAAGTATTCCCAACCATTATCTTGCCAGATATATGCTCTTTTATTAGCAAAATAATCCACATTATACCCGTTAAACTTGATGGTTCCTTCTGCTATCTCGAATGCTTCGTATGTAGAGAAAGGCTGTTTTCGATAACTTGGAAGAGTACCTGCTGACATTGTCATCACATCGAAAGTAAGCATTCTTGCTTGCCCATCACGTACTCTTTGACGTGAAATTTCAACTACATAATGGTCCTTACTTACTTCAAGCTTGCTAACAAATAAATGTCCAAGCTTCCGAAAAATTTCGGATGAAGCTACGGAAGACGGAACATACACAGGAATATCTACTTTCTTAAACTGATCAACATACTTTCCATCCCATGTAAACCTTTCGACTTCATCATCTTGATTTGCAACAGCAGCAGGTACAAAGGTGATGAGTATAGCAACAAGAAGCATAATAACTTTCTGCATAAAACACCTCCCAGCCTATTTTTTATCTTTTGGCATATTTTATGCAGATTGATTTATGATTTAGTGAAGCAAAAAGAGGTGGATTACCTGTCCTGTGTTCAACTAAACCGAGGGAGGGATGGGAATCGATGGTGAAGTAAAACAAAAACAAAGCAGGACCCTATTTTAACAGAAGGGCTGCTTTGTTTTTGTTCATAAAATCTTCTTTACGGAGTTCTATTGGTCCAATGATTTAACTTGCTCGTCTTTATGCATAGCACGAAATTCTTTACTATAAAGAAGGGCAAAGCCCACGGTTATCATTACTCCCCCTGTCAGACCCATTAGATGAGAAGGTTCAATCCATTTAGCAGTCAATCCACTGAAGTAGGAGCCAAGAGGAACGCCCAGGGTAATTATAGACATTCTGATCCCAAAAATGCGTCCTTGATATTCGATTGGGACTATTTTCTGAACCATTGTCCGAGCCATGGGAGAATATCCACCAAACAGAAATCCTGCAAGGGCTAAGGTGATGTAGCCCATCCAAAGGAAGTTACAGAATAGCAAAGGGAACAAACTTGTTCCCCATCCAATGACCATCACTGCCATAAGTGCCCCGTGACGTAGGGGAAACGTAATCAATGCTGTTAGAGCAGAACCAAGGACTGAACTAATAAAATAGACCATCCATAAGGTTCCAAGAACTAGGGGGTTGATTTTCAATTCTTGGTGGACATATAAGGGAAGACCAATTTCCAATTGTCCATAAGCCATATTTAAAAATAACGCCCCCAGAGTGATTTGCCAAACGGCTTTTGAATGAAATAGATATTTGAAGCCCATCCAAGTGTCAATCCAAAATGATGAACATTTTAACTTGTTCTCGTTTTTTTGTTGATATGACCTTTCCTCTATTGGAAGTATACACAAGGCAGAAATCCAAAAGGAAAAACCATTTAAAGCAACAGCCATGGAAGTATCGAATTTTGCAATTAAAAATCCTCCGATAAGTGGACCACATAAGAATGCGGTTTGCCAAAGGGTTTCATTGATTGAGTTTGCTGCATTTAAATCTTTCTTCTCAACCATATTTGGCAACATGCCCATCCATGCAACCTTGACAAAAGGGGTTAAACATCCAGCGATAATAATAAGTATCATTAATACAAAAAAGGATAACTGATGGATGCTATACAAATACGGAATGAACATAAAAATCGAACCCAGAAGAAAATTAGTTATAATAAGTATCTTCTTCCGTGACCTATGATCCAAAATGTTACCAACAGCAGCACCCAAAAAAACACTAGGCATACCAAACCCGAACGCTAACAATCCCATATTAGTTGAGTTATTCGTGGAAACCATAACAAACCAGAGAAGAGCGACCCACCCAATTTGGTTTCCTAAAGCGGAAATGACATCTGCGGCGGTAAACAATGAAAAATTTCGTTGACGTAATAACAAGAAATTTAATTTCATTTTTTCACCTCGTCAGCAGCCCCACAGAGGAGCTGGTTTATAAATATAGCGGGGTATCCTGCTGACGAAGAAATCAATCCCTCATAATGTAATCCTCCTAAAGATTTTCGATACAAAACATCAGTGAACCATAATAAAATTAGGGTGGTTTAACTTTTTCATTATTCTCCCCTTATTAAGATGATGCCTAATAAGAAAATATTACCACGTATTCAATAAAATACTTCATAATCCCTTCATTTATAAAGGGGATATTGTAAGCCTTAAAAGTGCCATTTTACTTCACTAAACGGGCAGTATAGTGGAAGAATAATTTCGCTATTTATCTATAAAAATAGGGTGTTATTTAAACTGACTAAATAAGATTAAGCTTAATAGAATAAAAGAAATTGATGTCGCATGTCATAAGAGACGGAATAATTTTTTAGGAGGTATTTTTTTCTTTTGTTTTAATTTTTTGTAATAAATGGAAAAGTACAGTATACTGATTGTAACTGATTTATTAGGTAAAGGGGTGACTTGAATTGAGGTTTCTATTTCTTTTGGCTGCGTTTTTATTAGTCCTCACTGGCTGCTCTACTACCACTGCTCAAAAACCCAAAACTGAACTAGTTCAACTAGAAGTAAATCGAGCGGAAGATTTACCATTTAATTCTGGTTCTGGACGAGCAACTGTTGTTTTTGAGGAAACGGGAATTATTGACATCCTTGTTTTGGCAAAGGGACTAAATCCTGAAAAGACATACGAAATTACCTTGGTTAAAGATAGTCGAGATGTAGTAATATTTGGTCCAAAAGAAAATATGAAAATACGATTTGGAACAATGGTTGGTGAAACCTTATTCAAGCCGAATCCAAAGGGAGAACTTTTTGTTTCTATGAGAAACCCACTTAGAATGGCCGAAGATGGGACGGAGTTAAAGATAAAGGTTACAACAAAAGAAGGAAAAGAAATTTTAACTTCTGCATCGTTTGTAATCAAAAAGCAATGGTATGAAGGATTTTTTTACGTCAAAAATCTGCCATTAGAAAGTGCCAGTTCAATGCTGAACGGCTCTTTTTCAAGGGTGCTGATTTCTTTTACGGTATCGAAATGCCCAAGAATGAGAACCTGCTCTTCGCCTTCTCCGTACTCGATCCGAAGCTGGTTTCCGTGCTCGGGCTGCGGGATTGTTTGGATGCGGCAGCCGAGAGCGGAGAACCTTTCCTGAATCAAAGCACCAAGCGCATCAACCGCTGCTTTATTATGCCTAGGCGTCTCGATTCCGACGTATGTTTTTATCTCTTCCAGAATCATGTCGAGTTCATTCTGCAAGTAAGAAGACCAGGTTTTCCGGGCACTCTTCGTTGTTCTTTACACGTTTTTCATTCCACCTTTTATAACGTGTATTTTTTTATTTACTAGACTAGCAAGCGATTTGTATGCCAATAGATTGTTTTGTTTAATTTGGTTATATATGGTAAAACATAAAGGGCAATTGCGTTTTTAGTGGGGGTGGGGAATATGAAAAAGAATATACTGATAGGTATTCTGCTCGTGACAAATATGATTTCTCTTTTTCTGGTTATTAATAGCAAACCAAAAGAAATGCACAATTACTTTTTATCTCTAAGCGGGGAGTCTGAAAATTGGAAAATAAACGACTACAAAATTATTTATACTCCTGAACAACAAGAGGCAGGAGGAGGGATTTTGACCTACACAAAGCCATCAGGTGATTATCCATTAAAGGTAAAACTACAGCTTTTTAACAACATGTCAGATAAGGAACCGTTTCATACGAGTGAGCGAGGGATAGAAAGGCAGGGTGATTATGTCCAAATTGGCGGAGGTGGTTATTCTGTCCCACAACCCACACTGGAGAATTTGCGAAGTAAATATATACATATTATTTGGACAACTAAAAGCGGAGAGGTTCATCAGGAAGATATGGTAATTGGTATTCAATCTCTCATCGTTCCCAAAGTTATAGATTTTACACAGTAACCGGTTATGTCCGGTATCGTTCCTTCTGTAAACAGGCTGCCCTTATAACAAAGGCAGCCTGCTTGCTTATCTGTCTGAAGAGATGAAATCGAATCCAGTGCGGGTTAGCTTCAAGCCTGCCGGGCCTTTGCTTTTGACTACATATCCATGGTCCTCCAGTGTTTGAAGGCGATGGCGAATTTGCTGCTCCGACAGCGTTTTCTGCCATTGCCGGCTTCTTTCTGCTATTTTCTTTCTCCCGATGCTCTCTCCTGTCCGGATACAGTCAGCTATCGTCTGCAGGATGAAAACGTACTCCTCCGCATCCTGCGGGATATCAAAAGGAGCAGGCAGTCCTTCTTTTTCTATTACAGGCCGGGCAGGGGGGAGCAGATGCTGTTTTTCCGTTGAGGGAGCTCGCTGGAAAAAGAACTCATTTGGAATATCGTTCATCGTAATCGTGTCCCCCTCGCAAACAGCCAGCATGTAGTCCAACGTGTTTTTCAGCTCCCTCACATTGCCGTACCACTCGTATCGCATTAACTGTTCTATCACTTCAGGAAGGATCGTAACCTTTCTTCCGCTCTGGTGAATAAAGGTATGAATGAGAAGGGCGATGTCCTCTTTTCTGTTTCGCAGTTCAGGCAGTGGAAGGAACAGCACCTTCAAACGGTAATATAGATCTTCACGGAATGTTCCTTGCTCGATCATTGTCAGAAGATCCTTATTTGTAGCGGCAATAATCCGTACATCGATCGGGATGATTTTGCTGCCGCCCACACGCATGATTTCCTTTTCCTGCAGCACCCGGAGCAGCCTTGTTTGTATTTTTAAGCTAATATCGCCGATCTCATCAAGGAAAATCGTTCCGCCGTTGACCTGCTCGAACAAGCCGGCTTTCCCGCCTTTTTTCGCGCCCGTAAAGGCTCCTTCTTCACAACCGAACAATTCGCTTTCGACAAGCTCTTCGGGAAGGGCACTGAAGTTGACGGCGAGGAAAGGGCCCTCGCTCCGCAAAGAATCATTATGAATAGCGCTGGGGAACAATTCCTTCCCCGTCCCGCTTTCCCCCTGAATAAGGACGGTTAAGTCCGTCCGGGCGAGTTTCTTCGCTACGTTCATCGTCGACTGAATAGCGTCGCTGCTTCCGACAATGGATTCAAATGTGTGCCTGGCAATGTATCCTTTTTTCACAAGCTCCCTGCGCAGAGTTTTTTCGATATGGATTGTTTCCCGCGCATTTTTAAATGTCGCAACAATGGAGCGCTCGGAGCTTAAAACAAAACGGTGGACAACGACTTCTGCCTGTCCAACCGTAAACCAGCGATTTTCTTCCTCGTTGGAGTCAGTGGAGATAAACGAGGCTAAATCTTTGTCCTGGATCATGTCTTCGACTTTTTTTCCAAGTACTTTGCTGGCGGAAGTCTGTAAGATTTTCTCCAGGTTCTCATTAAATACCGTAATTTCACCCACATGGTTTACTGCGATAATTCCATCATCGACACCGTTTAACACCTGGTGCAGGTATTTATTTAATTGATCGGTTTCTTTGCTTGAATCCGCCAGCTTTTTGCTCAGCTCAATAATTTTTCGCGTATATTTCTCGGATACTTCAGTGCCTTTCTGTTCGAGCAGTTTAAGCCGTTCTAGAATCGCCATGAGAGTCGTAATATCAATAAGGCGTGGACCGATATCGATGACATTTTTTACGAAAGAAGGGACGAGGCCAATTTCACCTGGTGTAATCGCAATCTCAATAGGATGGACATTTCTTGCTCCTGGGTAATAAGGAATATATTCGATATGATCAATACCGAGCTGCAGCAGAGTGTCGATAGATTCGGAAGCGGTTTCGGGAAAATCATTTACATAGAGCGCTTTAGATCCTTTAGGCAGGAACAGTAACTTATCAATATGATTGTGGTTTATTGTCCGGTTGGCGATAATGATTTCACAGTTTTTTCCGATGTAATCTTTTACTTCGTCCTGAATAAGGTGGGTTGATAGAATGACGAGCTGTTTTTTTATCGTTAATGGAATACCTTCTTCTAAAGAGTAGCTGTGTATATGGATGATATCGCCAAGAATTTCATGCAGCTGGCTGGCCAGAGCTTTGGATGTTTCGCGCGTTCCAGTTAGCAGAGTTAACTCTTTTACCGTCCCCATGATTTCTTCACCTTCTTTAATTCGGTTATTATTGGTTTTATTATCCCTTTTAGAACCATTAATGACCACTATAATTTATTACCGCATGATATGATATGTGAAATATGAAGTTCTCTATAGGTGGTATGGACAATTAGCTGCAGTGGTAATAAGGTAAATGTATCAAATCGCCAAAGAGAGCAGGTGACATAATGGAAAATCGTTTTGCCCTCGTAAACGCCCAGGTTTTTGCAGAACAGGGATCGATTGAAAAAGGATACATCCTCATCGATAACGGCAAAATTATTGCAGCGGGGGTAGCGGAGGGAGCAAACGCGCTTAATACGGATGATGAAGTTCAATCCATTCCTCTTCCTCCCGGATGCAAAATCATTCCCGGGATGATTGATGTCCATATCCATGGAGCGGCCGGAGCCGACACGATGGATGCGACCGAAGAAGCGCTGCATACGATTGCCGCTGCACTGCCCCGGGAAGGTACAACGAGTTTTCTGGCCACGACGATGACGCAGGAAAGCGGCAAAATTGAAAAAGCACTTGGCAACGCTTCTGCCTACTTGAAACAGCACAACGAGCCAGGGAAAGCGGAAGTGCTCGGCCTTCATCTGGAAGGGCCCTTTCTTTCTCCGAAAAGAGCGGGTGCCCAACCGCTGGACGCCATTATCGACCCGGACACCGATCTTTTTAAAACATGGCAAACCATCGCGGATGGAATGATAAAACTCGTCACCCTGGCCCCGGAAAGAGACGGCGGCATGGAACTGGCTGCTTACTTAAAAGAAACCGGGGTTGTTGCTTCCGTTGGACACTCTGATGCCACTTATGCCGAAGTCGTGCAGGCAATTGAAGCGGGCGTTACACACGCCACCCATCTCTTCAACGGGATGAGAGGGCTGCACCACCGCGAACCGGGAGTCGCCGGAGCAGTCCTTCTGCACGATGAAATCGTGGCTGAAATGATTGCGGACGGCATCCACGTACGCCCTGAAGTGATTCAGCTTACCTTCCGGCAAAAAGGAAGGGAAAGACTTATCCTCGTTACCGACGCTATGCGGGCGAAATGTTTAGGCAGCGGGGTATATAGCCTTGGCGGGCAGGACGTGCAGGTCGACGGAACGACGGCTACGTTAAAAGATGGGACGCTGGCCGGCAGCATCCTGAAAATGAGGGACGCAATCGCAAATGTGATGTCCTATACGAAATGCGGCCTGGAGGATATAGTGTACATGACTGCCGTAAACCCCGCTAAGCAGCTGAATGTGTACGATCGAAAAGGGAGCATAAGCCCAGGAAAAGATGCGGATATCGTCGTTCTTGATGAAAACAATGAAGTATATATGACCTTTTGCAGGGGAGTTCTCGCCTTTGCAAATGGGAGTGATAAGCATGAAGTTAATTGAAGCGAGAGACTATGAAGAAATGAGCCAGCTGGCAGCTGGTCTTATTATTGGCGAAATTAATGAGTTTCCGACGATGACGCTCGGTTTGGCCACAGGGGCAACGCCGGTTGGGACGTACCGGGCGCTTATTCAAGATTATCAGCACAATAGAACTTCTTACAGCAGGGTTACTACTTTTAACCTCGATGAATATGTGGGTTTACATCCAACCCACCCGAACAGCTACCATTATTATATGAAGGAAAAGCTGTTTGATCATATCGATATTCCTTCCCATCGCATTCATATTCCGGATGGAATGGCCGATGTGCTCGAACAGGAATGCCAGAGATACGAAGGTTCCATTGAAGAGAGCGGCGGTATTGATCTCCAGTTGTTAGGGATTGGCTCAAATGGGCACATCGGCTTTAATGAGCCGGGGACTCCCTTTGATAAAGCTACACATGTAGTAGAGTTAACTCCTTCTACAAGAGAAGCAAACAGGCGTTATTTCAATGGGCTGTCAGAAGTTCCCACGCATGCGATTACGATGGGTATTGGAACCATTATGAAGAGCAAAAAAATTATCCTTCTGGCCTCAGGTTTGAAAAAGGCACGCATTGTACACCAGTTGCTTTTCGGTGAGGTAGATAACAATGTCCCTGCCTCCATACTAAAAGAGCATTCCCATGTATGGGTGATTGCCGACCAGGAAGCTTTAAGGTATGCGAAGAGTTAGGAATTGAATCATTACCTTTTTCGCCGCTGCTTCCGATAGAAAACATACTTAAATATGCCGAAGGCAGCAGGGCGATGATAACAACGGGCATAAGTTCGGGAAGGGCGACCAGAACTGTAACGGCATCAGAATAAACCATAAAGTCAACCATGCTGGCGACGAAAATGATTAGTATAAGAGCTTGAAACCGGGAATATAGTGCAGCAAGCCGAAGCCAGCAGGATTGCATAAGACGCAAAATGGGAAATCCTCCTTTTATTAAAGATAATGTTATGTACGTTTGTAAAATAAGGAAGTTTCATAAATCAGATAAGAGGGAGTGATTCTATAATGAAAGCTTTTATACATCAAGGCCCAGCAGGATTCGCAGGTGCCAAATACACTGAGATGCCTGAGCCAATGGCCGGTCCGGGGCAAGTTCGCATCCGTTTGAAAACCGCCGGGTTGAACCGCCGGGACCTCCGCGTACTAAACCTGAATGCCGAGAGCGGATTGCCTATCATTTTGGGTTCCGACGGGGCAGGGATAGTCGATCAGGTTGGTTCGGGTGTCGAAGGATTCAGACAGGGGGATGAGGTTATTATTAACCCGACGCTTCATTGGCTGAAAAACACACCCGCTCCTCCAGCAAATTACGAGATTCTTGGCTCACCCACACATGGTACATTTGCGGAAGCCATTGTTATCTCAGCCGAGCAGGTTGAGCTCAAACCAGCGTATTTGAGCTGGGAAGAAGCCGGGGTCCTGCCGCTTGCCGCGGTCACGGCTTACCGTGCTTTGTTTACCCGCGGTCAACTGCAATCAGGACAGACGGTGTTAATTCCCGGTGCAGGCGGAGGGGTCGCGACGTACCTCATTCAGTTTGCTAAAGCAGCGGGCGCCCGCGTCGTCGTCACCTCCCGCAGTGAGGAAAAGCGGAAGGAAGCCCGGAAGCTCGGGGCGGATGCTGCCATTCCAACCGGGGAGGAGTGGCTCGATGCGCTAGGCGGAGAAAAAGTCGACCTTGTGATAGACAGTGTCGGTGCGGCCACGTTTGATAAATGTTTGAGTATCTTAAAGCCGGGTGGAACCCTCGTTACGTTTGGTGCAACGGCCGGTGATGAGGTGCGCGTGGATATTCGTTCCTTCTTTTATGGCCAGTTTAACCTGCTTGGTTCCACGATGGGGAGCCGGGAAGAGTTCAGGGACATGCTGCAGTTTATTGCAAAGCATGAAGTCCGGCCGGTAATTGATAGCTGCTTTTCCCTGCCGGAAGCAGAACAGGCTTTGCGCAGGCTGCAGGATACTCAGAACGCAGGGAAAATCGGACTGCACATTAATTAGGTCAATTACAGTTTTTTCCGTGAAAAAATTTTGACTAACGATCCGTTATCTATTACATTAGTATATATTGATTGAAAATATATACTAATGAGAGGGGTCTTAATAATGAAAAAACTGTCTTTATTTCTTATTATGATAATGCTGGCATTTTCTTTAAGTGCATGCGGTGGTGAAAAGCCGGCTGCAGGCGGAGGCCAGTCAGCAGGAGCAGGCCAGAAATACACGTTTGGTGTGGATGCAACCTATCCGCCTTTTGAATTTCAAAAAGACGGAAAGTATGTTGGAATTGACATCGATTTGCTGAATGCGATTGCCAAAGCGGAAGGCTTTGAAGTTGAAATTAAACCAATGAATTTCAAAGGAATTATCCCGGCGGTTAACGCCAAGCAGCTGGATGGGGCGATTGCGGGTATCAGTATTACAGATGAACGCAAAAAGGTCGTTGACTTCTCGGAGCCGTATTACCAGGCAGGTCTTTCCCTCATTGTACGTGAAGATAATACAGCCATTAAAAGTCCTGAAGACCTGAAAGGAAAAAAAATCGCGATCAAGAAGGGAACAACAGGTGCTAAATTTGCAAGTGAACTGGCGAAAAAAGCACGGTGCAACCGTTACCTACTTCGATGACAGCCCGTCCATGTTCCAGGAAGTTGTAAACGGCAATGCCGATGTGACCATTGAAGATTACCCTGTTATTTCTTACAAGCTGGCAGTTGATCCCGGTTCCAAATTGAAAATTGTTGGAGATCGCCTAAACGGTGACTGGTATGGAATTGCGGTAGATAAAGGAAACACGGAATTGCTGAAAAAAATCAACGACGGTTTTAAAAAGGTAAAAGACAGCGGAGAGTACGACAAAATCATCAGCACTTATTTGAAATCAGATAAAAAGTAAGATGAGAGGGCGCTCTTTGAGCGCCCTTTTTAAAAGAGAATCATCCTGAAAAAGGAGGAAAAGAGACTGTGGATTCAGCATGGCAGGTTATTATGGATGCGATCCCGCTGCTATTACAGGGATTGGGCATTACAATAGAGGTTATTAGTATTTCGCTCGTTATTGCGATGTTTATTGGATTTATTTTTGGTTTAATGGGGACCTCCTTGCATAAGACTGTTCGTACGATTGCATTTATTTATGTTGATATTATCCGTGGAACACCGCTTCTCGTTCAAATCTTCTTTATTTACTTTGGACTTCCTGTCGCTTTAGGGCTTAAAATCCCGGCAATGGTGGCTGGGATTATCGCCATTAGTTTAAATGCGAGCGCCTATATTGCCGAAATTTTCCGTGCAGGAATTCAGTCTATCGATACGGGGCAGATGGAGGCGGCACGTTCTCTTGGGATGAAGCGCGGACAGGCGATGTGGTTCGTTGTTCTGCCGCAAGCGGTTCGCCGTATGATTCCAGCCTTCGTGAATCAGTTTATTATAAGCTTAAAAGATACTTCCCTGCTGTCTGTTATCGGAATTCAAGAATTAACCCAAAGTGGCGAGATTATTATTTCAACGAATTTCCGCGCTTTTGAAATCTGGGGGACGGTAGGAGTCTTCTATTTTATCATTATTTATACGCTCACCCGTGTATCCCGTGTACTTGAGAAGAGGTTAGCGGGAAGATAATGGAGGGGGCCGGCCTTTTAGACCGGTCCTTTTTTGTTCATTTGTTTTTCCATCACTCCCTAACAGGTAATAAAATTGGACGTTATCGGTTTTTTGTTTTTATAATAAACGTTGGGGAGTACAATTGGGTAGTTCTCCGCAGCATATAAAACCAATCACCGGGGTGAATTCATAATGACTTACATTAAACAGGGCACGTCCGCCTTCCGCAAAACAAACCTTGCATTGTTTGCGGGAGGCTTTAGCACGTTTGCTAATTTATACTGCACACAGCCACTGCTGCCGCAGTTCACAAGGGAGTATCATATTTCTCCGACGGTAGCTAGTTTATCGTTATCAGTGGCGACGATCGCCCTGGCGATTAGCATGCTGCTTATCGGCTCCCTGTCCGAAGCATGGGGACGCAAGCCGATTATGACCTTTTCTATGTTTGCCGTATCGATACTGGCTGTGTTGACCGCATTTGTTCCTAATTTCCACTTTTTATTAGCTTCCAGGATTCTGGAGGGGATTGTTTTTGCCGGAATGCCTTCTATTGCGATGGCTTATCTTGGTGAAGAGATGGATCCGACCAGCTTAGGTGTGGCGATGGGCATCTATATTAGCGGGAATACGGTCGGCGGATTGAGCGGCCGGATTATCGTCGGGACACTGACGGACTTCTTCAACTGGCGCGTGGCGCTCGCTGGAGTCGGTATGCTCAGCTTAGCGGCCAGCCTGCTGTTCTGGCTCATGCTTCCGCCGTCCCGAAACTTCGAACCGCGTAAGCTGGAGTTAGGAAAACTGACGAAATCGATGTTTAGCCATCTTAAAGATCCGGCGCTGCTTTGCTTATATGGGATTGCTTTTTTGCTTATGGGCGGTTTTGTCACGCTGTATAATTACATCGGCTTCCAGTTAATCGAGCCCCCGTATTCTTTAAGCCAGACTGTAGTTGGCTGGATTTTTATCATCTACCTTGTTGGAACATTTAGTTCAACCTGGATGGGAGGAATGGCCGATAAATACGGCCGGCGCAGAGTGCTGTGGATTTCCCTTCTCATCATGTTCCTGGGTGCCGTTCTTACCCTGGAGCCCCATTTATTCATAAAAGTCATTGGAATTGCTGTGTTTACTTTTGGTTTCTTTGGCGGCCATTCGATTGCCAGCAGTTGGGTCGGACGCCGTGCCACCCACGATAAGGCGCAGGCTTCGTCCCTTTACCTGTTCTTTTACTACGTGGGTTCAAGCGTTGGCGGAACGGCCGGCGGGGCATTCTGGTCGAATCTCGGCTGGGGTGGTGTTGTCGGTATTATCGTATGTTTTATCGTGCTTGCCCTTATCCTTTCCATTTTTCTTTCCAAAATGACGCGGTTGGCAACGCAAAGAAGAAGCAACGTTCCTACGCATTAATCGCATAAAAAAGCAGCCGACCTGGCTGCTTTTTACATTACTTGATTTTGCCCATAAACTGGTGGGATGCCTTCATCGTTTCTGTTTTTGCTTCTTTTGTCGTGTTGTTAGTCAGACTTTCTACGCCGTTTTCGAGCGTATTTGTAAGACCTTCATTGTCTTGTCCGTTAGCCTGGCTCCTCGTAGTATTATTGCTGTTGTTTTGCTCGTTCAATTTTAAAAACCTCCCTAATTTAATGATCGTTTCAAATTAAGGATTTACTAATTTAACCATATTATTCCTGGTTTATTTTGGGTTACTATGGAGATATACAGGTATTAATTCGTAGATTGTAAATTTTGTGAAATTAGTAGATAAGAGGAGAGGAACGGTATGAAGGATTTAGTAAAAGAAATTGAATTTAATACAGGTCACTTTCCTAGAGAAGTGCTGGAAAAGATAATGGATAGAAAAGAAGAAACGATACCTGAGCTGCTTTCTGTTGTTTACGATATAAGGGACAATCCGGAGAAATACACAACAAGCCGATACGGGAATTACATGGCTCATATTTATTCGGTGTACCTTCTGGCGCAGTTTAGAGTTAAGGAATTGTATCCCGTATTTCTCGATATTTTAAAGCATCCCTCTGATATACTGGACAATCTGTGGGGCGATGTTTTGATGGAAGCAGGAGCGAACATCCTTGCCAGTGTGTGTTGTGAGGACATCGAGCCTATCAAGGAAGTGATTGAAGATCCGGGAGTAGATGAATACTCCCGCGGGGAAGCTTTGCAGGCACTGACAATACTCGCGTTAGGTGATAAATTACCAAGGGAAGAGGTAATCGAATATTTTCGGCATCTATTAACAGGAGGATTGAAGGATCAAAATGAGCATGTGATGGCTGAAATTGTATGCTGCTGTGATGATTTGTACCCACAGGAAGCTTATGACGAGATCAAACAGGCTTTTGATCAGGGACGGGTTGGATTAGGGATCATTGGACTTAAGGATATAGAGAGAACAATAAGAAGAGGCAAAGAAAGAGCGATTGCGCACGCAAAGAAAAATCCCCATAATCAATTGGTAAATAATACAATAAAGGAAATGGAGAGTTGGCCCTGTTTTTACAATAGTCGGAGAGAAAGAGAGCAGGTACGGGTTACAAATAAAGTGGTGCAGAAATCTTATAGAGAAATGCTGAATTCAAAGACGATTGTGAAAGAAGTTGTACCGGGCAGAAACGACCTGTGTTCTTGTGACAGCGGGAAGAAGTTTAAGAAGTGTTGCGGAGCATCCTAATGTTTTTAAATATGGAATCAAGTCTTCCTGCAAATTTTAATGTGCCTGATGTAAACACAAAAACCCAGGGGCCTGCGATATTAATAATACCAATTGCTATCTACTCATAATGGTGCTGCAAAACATGAACCTGAGACCTGGTACTAATAGAAGCTGCCTCAGGTTCATGAAGCTCCAAAATGAAACTATATTGAAAACCTTTTAATAGAGAAGGCAGACAAATCAAAATCAGTCGATTTATCCAGAACAAGATCTGATAATATCTCCCCGACGATAGTTGAAAACTTAAAACCATGGCCTGAAAATCCCGAAGCTATCGCAACATTCGAGAATTCAGGATGCCGGTCGATTATAAAATTCTCATCCGGCGTGTTCGAATAGTAGCACACCTTTCCAGCCTTTGTTTTCCCCGCTGCCTCGGGCATATAACGCCGCAAGAAATTTTTTGTATCGTGCTCATCCTCTGTAAAAGCTCCGAATTCTGGAGTCTCTATGCCAGGCTGGACCTTCCTTCCTCCATCATGGCGCCCAACTTTCACCCCGCACCCGTCTATACTTGGAAAACCATAATAATGGCCTTCCGGAACATCAAGGGTAAACGCGGGAAAAACGCTAGAGTTAAATAGAGACTCGTTCGCATTCGTCCATGCGACGGTTTTCCGCATGATATCCAAAGGAAGAGTTACGTTCAACGTTGCTAAAACTTCCTTCGACCATGCGCCAGCCGTTATAATGATACCATTTCCATAGAAAGTGCCGTTTTCTGTTTCGACTTCCACCTCGTTTATCCCGGTCTTAATCTCTTTCACTCTCGTATTAGGAAGCAACGCTGCTCCCTGAGATAGTGCCAGCTTCTGAAGGGCACGAATGCATTCTTCGCTAAACAGCACGCCCGCCTGGTCCTCATAACATCCAATATAACCTTCCGGCAGCGTAATGCCTGGCCACTTTATATGTATATCTTCAGTAGAAAACACTTCATGAGGCACACAGTGTTTTCTGGCATTGTGTATCGCCTCCTGCACAAAAGTAGAGTCCAGGTGGCCAACGGATAAAACCCCGGTTTGCGAGAATAGTGTTTGCTGCGATTGTTCCTGTAGTTCTTCCCATAATTCCCGTGCTCTTTTTAAGAGCGGAATATAATAATCTCCTTCTCCGTAAGCAAATCGGATGATTCTTGTGTCCCCATGGTGGCTTCCATGGTGATGTGGAGGATCATAAGAATCGATAAGTAACGTTTTTACTCCTTTCTTTGCAAGGTAGTAGCCGGCTGCCATTCCCATTGAGCCTGCTCCAACTACAATGACTTCATAATGATTTTCCATCCTTCACTCTCCTGTCATCATTTTTTTACATCGATAGACAGCCTGATTTTAACCATCCTAAAACCGGCCAATTCATGAGGTAGAAAAAGTATAGATAGCAACATTATACACAGACGACAAATCCAGCTAACATATAAGGTTTAAATCTTAGCAAGATTGTGCTATTAATCCAGCGTTTTATCTAGGGCTTCGCCTTTT
>NZ_BBWZ01000028.1 GCF_001015055.1 Aneurinibacillus tyrosinisolvens
TAGATGGGTTTTATAATTTTTTTGCAAACGGTGTGATGGTTATCACATCTTATTTTTCTCTTTTGTCACTATAATAACGTTGTAAAGAAAAGCCAGGGCTTTGCTAGAAATGACAAAGGTGGAGATTGCGGGAGAGGAATATACACATAACCGCCAATACAGCCTATCCGATGCACCTGGTAAACCATACTACCGTATCAGTGTCAAACGCGAGGCTGGAGATGAGGTGAAAGCAGCAGGCGCCGTGTCAAATTATCTGCATACTCGGGTATATTGCTGGATAACATCGAGAATAAATTTAAATATAAAGCTTAAAAGGCACCCTTTGGGTGCCTTGAAAATTTCCCGGCTTTCAGCCTGGATCTACCATTTTGCCTGCTCTTTAAGCAGATTGTTTCCACTCCATACCTTCTTTTTTGATGTTGAAATTTTTTCCATATGCTGCATAATAACACAACGAAACAAAAACTGTACCACCGATGATATTCCCTAGATATACCGCAATAAAATTAGGCAAATATTCCGACCAGGTTGCATGGCCGGCAAAGATGGCAGCGGGGATAACGAACATATTCGCAACAACGTGCTGGAATCCAATCGCAACAAAGGCCATGACCGGGAACCAGATTCCAAGTGCTTTACCGGCAAAATCCTGACTTCCTAGAGCCAGCCAAACGGCCAGGCAGACCAGCCAGTTACACCCGATAGCAGAGATAAACGCCTGTAGAAAGCTATCGTGTAACTTTGCCTGCGCTATCGATACAGTTTTAGCCAGGAAGTGCCCATCTTCCGTTAACCCAACAACATGACCGAATAAGTAAGCAACAAAAACCGCGCCAACAAAGTTACCAATCGTTACGAAAAGCCAGTTTTTCAAAACTTGTGAAAACGTAATTTTTTTAGAAAACCAGGCCATCGAAACCGTCATCATATTACCCGTTACGAGTTCGCCGCCAGCTAGAACGACCAGAACAAGACCCACGGGAAACACGGAAGCTCCCAGGAAGCCAGCAAACGAACCCCACTCTTTAGGCACATTTCCGCTAACTCGAATATCTAACAAAAATCCGAAGGCAATAAAGGCTCCTGCCAGGAATCCAAGAATAAGAACCGGCAACAGAGGCAACTTTGCTTTCCTTTCACCTGATTCCGCGGCAGCTACAGCAATTTGTTGTGGTGAATAAAAGGACATAAATAACCCTCCAAATAAAATAAAAAAATAAAAAAACCACCACAAATGAGCACCATCTTTGTAGATAGGCCTACTTTATGCTGGTTAATTTTCCTACATGGTCCCTATAGGATAATCAATCAAACAAATTTACATTTTTAAATAAAATAAACGCAGAGTTTATACGTTTATTTCATTCGACACGTTCAATCAACAAAATACATCCTAACACTGGCTTTGAAAATTTGTCAAGATTGTGAACGAATAAAAATTTTCTTTTCTCCTTATACGATAGGTTTCTCAAAAATGAAAACAGAAACAGCCATGTCTTCTTCCACTTTAATATCGGAAAACAGATGAACCAATTTAGAACCGACAAGTTCCTCTAACCCGTCAGGCACGTGTTCTTTATATAATTCCTGGATCATGTGGGTTCTTGCATTATGGACCATTTGTCTGCCTTCCGATGTTTTGCCGATGAATTTCTCTACAGGGGTAAAATTTCCATGCATTGTAGTTATTGCCATATTTTCGACAAAATGAGTATAGATTCTCTCGGGTCCTTTTCCAAAGAAATCCTTTCTGACTTTTCGGATAATCTCGTTGAATGCAGCTTCTTTTTTTATCATCGTGTATTCCCTCCAAAATATAATATACAGCATACAGTTAAAATTAAAAAACGAAAATAAAACACTTCTGTCTTGTCTTTTTGGGAGAGAGGAGTATAATCATTTTGGACAATAAATCGACACAAATGGATTTCTTAATAATTTTTTGTTAAGATTCTATTTATTATTTTATGGCGGAATGACAAATTAGTAGGCGGATGCTAATTGATTACTCCACCACAACAAACACCTTTAGGGTGTTTGTTGTGGTGGATTTTTTTATTCCGAAGTAAAAAAGGAGAAACCCACTATGGACCAAAAGACGATAAAAATTTCTTTGAATCAGAAAGAGTATGAAGTAAGGCCAGGCGCAACTCTTTTAGAATCGATCAATCAGGCAGGTCTTGAACTTCCTCAAGTTTGTTATGTTCCGGAAGTGGATCCGATTCAAACCTGTGATACGTGTATCGTTGAAGTGGATGGTAAGCTCATGCGGGCTTGTTCCACCATTGCAATGAATGGAATGAATGTGACCTTATCATCCGATCGTGCAAAAGGGGCACAGACGGAAGCGATGGATCGGTTGTTGGAAAATCATATGCTGTATTGTACGGTTTGCGATAACAACAATGGAAATTGTACCTTGCACAACACCGTTGAAAAGATGGGGATCGAACATCAAAAATATCCGTACGAGCCAAAGGTAGATCCAACCGAAGTGGATATGTCTCACCCCTTTTACCGTTATGATCCAAATCAATGTATTGCGTGCGGCCAATGTGTAGAAGTGTGCCAAAACCTGCAGGTTAATGAAACATTATCCATTGATTGGGAGGCAGAGCGTCCCCGCGTTCTTTGGGATCAAGGATCTGCGATTAACGATTCTTCCTGTGTAAGCTGCGGACAATGTGTTACCGTATGCCCTTGTAACGCCTTAATGGAAAAGTCCATGCTTGGGGAAGCCGGATTTATGACCAAGATTGAAAAAAATCTTCTTGATCCTATGATCGATTTAGTTAAAGAAGTAGAACCGGGTTACAGCGGCATCTTTGCTGTATCTGAGATAGAAGCTGCCATGCGTGAAACAAGAACAAAGAAAACAAAGACCGTCTGCACGTTTTGTGGTGTAGGATGTTCTTTTGAAGTATGGACAAAAGGCCGCAAAATCCTTAAGATTCAACCAACTTCCAACGCTCCGGTAAACGCTATTTCAACCTGCGTAAAAGGGAAATTCGGTTGGGATTTTGTAAACAGTGAAGAACGCATCACAACCCCTCTTATCCGCAAAGGTGATGAATTCGTTGAATCCACCTGGGATGAAGCGTTAGACCTTGTTGCAAGCAAATTGGGTTCCATTAAAGGACAGTACGGCAGTGATGCCCTTGGCTTTATCTCTTCCTCTAAAATGACGAATGAAGAAAATTACTTGATGCAAAAGATGGCTCGCCAGGTATTTGAGACGAACAACGTGGATAACTGCTCCAGATACTGTCAATCACCTGCTTCCTGGGGATTGCAGCAAACAGGGGGGATCGGCGGTGACTCGGGAACGATCAAGGATATCGCATCGGCTGGTCTTGTTATCCTGGTGGGTTGTGCCCCGGCTGAAGGTCACCCGGTACTCGCCACTCGCATCAAACGTGCACATAAATTGCACGGACAAAAGTTAATTTCAGTCGATCTTCGTAAACATGAAATGGCGGAGCGTGCTGACTTATTCATTCGTCCAAAACAAGGAACCGATTATGTGTGGTTAGCTGCGGTAGCCAAATATATGATTGAGCAAGGCTGGCATGACCAAGCCTTTATTGAAAAACATGTGAATTTCTACGATGAGTACGCGCAAGGTCTTGAACGATTTACACTCGAATTTGCAGAAAAAGAAACAGGCATTAAGAAAGAAACATTGATTCAAATCGCTGAAATGATTCGCGATGCAGATGGAACAGCGATCTGTTGGGGAATGGGTGTTACCCAGAACATAGCAGGTTCTCATACCTCGGCAGCGATCGCCAACTTGCTTCTTGTTACCGGAAATATGGGCCGGCCTGGTGCAGGCGCGTACCCGCTCCGTGGCCATAACAACGTCCAAGGGGCTGCCGATATGGGAACGATGCCGAATATCTTCCCAGGATACCAATCCGTTGCCAACGATGAAATTCGAGTGAAATTTGAAGAAGCATACGGTGTGCAGATTTCAGGTACACCAGGTCTTGATAACATTCAAATGCTGGAGGCCATTGACCGTGGAGACTTGAAGGCCATGTATATTGCCGGGGAGGATATGGCCTGGGTAGATGCCAACTCCAACCACACCCAGGAGATGCTTGCCAAACTTGATTTTCTGGTTGTACAGGAAATTTTCTTAACCACAACCGCTCAATTTGCGGATGTTATTTTACCAGGTGCGCCATCCCTGGAAAAGGATGGAACCTTTACGAATACAGAGCGCCGTGTTCAGCGTTTATATCAATCTCTGGAACCACTTGGAGACAGCAAGCCTGACTGGTGGATTTTCTCGCAGGTGGCTAAACGTTTTGCCTATGACTGGAATTACTCTCATCCAGGTGAGATTTTTGCCGAGATGGCGAGTTTAACTCCGTTCTTCAGCCAGTGTAACTATGATGTATTAGAAGGATGGAACAGCTTTAGCTGGGGATCGCCAGATGGGAAAGATACACCCCTTCTTTATACAGACGGATTTAACTTCCCGGATAAAAAGGCACGATTCGCTTTGTTTGATTATGTACCACCGGTGGAATACCCGGCTGAGTTCGATTTGACGTTAAACAATGGGCGCCTGCTTGAGCAATTCCATGAAGGAAACTTAACCGGTAAATCTGAGGGAATTAATAAGAAATTGCCACAGGTTTTCGTAGAGGTTTCTCCGGAATTGGCGAAAGAGCGCGGGGTTGAGAATGGTTCACTCGTTCGTCTTGTATCCCCATATGGTTCAATTAAACTGGCTGCTCTGATTACGGACCGGGTTCGTGGAATGGAAGTGTATGTGCCCATGCACTCTGCAAGCCACGAAAATGCCGTGAACCTTCTTACCGGTAATGGATTTGACGTCGTAACGAATACGCCTGCCTACAAGCAAACCAAAGTTCGGATGGAAGTTATAAGCGTTAAGGGTGCAATTCCACTGCCAAAAACAAATCCACGATATAAAAAACGACACCCTCAAAACGGAGTAGAAGCGAACCGTAAGTGGAACCGTCCGGGATATGTCTCTTTGGTTGATTAATAAATAGGGGGTGTCATCATGGGGAAACCTATAAGCGTGATTAAAAAAACGTGAATGGAATGAAGAAGAAAAAAAGCAGCAATCACTAAACCAGCTAACAGATGGGTTGACAGAGAACGCGGAAGCGATTCAGAAAACAATGGCGATCGTCCGTGAACTTCATGACAGCGGAATTCTTGATGCAGCTGAGTCGATATTGAAAGCAAAGGAAAGTGTTGCAGAAGTTGTTCTAGGGCAGGTAAGTCGTAAAGAAGCCACGTCCCTGATTAATAATCTGATGGCTGCCGCCGGAGTTCTTACTGCAATCGACCCGGAACAAACAAAAAAACTGTTAGCGGGTGTAACGATTGGCCTGGAAGAAGCCAAAGAAAAGCAAGACCAAAAAGTCGGCGTATTCGATCTGGTTAAGGCGTTAAAAGATCCGGATATGAACCGGGCCATTGGTTTCGGGCTTCGTTTCCTAAAAGGAGTAGGGAAAGGGTTAAAGGAATAATCTTTGCTGACAGGAAGGCGGATGTTCCATCTGCCTTCTCTTTATTGGGGGACTTGTGGTGAGAGAATCTGTGACTAAAGCGTTTCAGTGGGTTCTGAATTTATCATTAATTGTTCTTGGGCTTGTTCTTGTTATTTTTATGGCTCGCGAAATTTGGACAATTGTTTACTATGCTTTCGAACCCGTGTTAGATGTTCGGAACATCTTGCAAGATATTCTGATGTTCTTCCTGTTTTTTGCTTTCCTTTCAACCATTGTTACGTATTTTAAAGAAAATTATCATTTCCCAATTCGTTATCTGCTATATATTGGAATTACGGCTACACTCCGCTTTATTATTGCCAATCGCGATAATCCAATCGAAAATTTAATTTTATCGGTTGTTATATTGGTGCTTATGATTAGCTACTCCTTAAAAATTCGTTCCCCTAAATGAACGTAAAAACGATTTTTCACCTGGCTAATTAAGCTACAAATGGGAGGGATTATGATGTCTACAACGGAAGCAGGAATGCCTGCTCTTTTAAAACCCGATTCCGGTGTAACCTTTCTTGCTGTTACAAGCGGAAAAGGCGGAGTCGGAAAGACAACGGTAACGATAAACCTTGCTGTTTCCCTCGCTAAACGCGGCAAAAAAGTGGGGATTTTAGATGCAGATATTTATGGGTTCAGCGTGCCTGTTATGATGGGGATTACGGAAAAACCAGCGATGAAGGGCCAAACCGCAATCCCTGTAATGAGTCATGGTGTTGCGGTCATGTCGATGGGATTCTTCTCGCCTGACAATGGACCGGTAATGTGGCGGGGCCCCATGTTAAATAAATGGATACGAAACTTTTTGGCAAATACAGATTGGGGAGAGCTGGATTATCTTCTGCTGGATCTACCTCCGGGAACAGGGGATGTGGCTATCGATGTGGCGGCCATGATTCCGCAGGCAAAAGAAATCGTAGTAACAACTCCTCATCAGGCTGCATCATATGTAGCGACACGGGCTGGGGTCATGGCCAAACATACGAAGCATGAGGTAGTCGGTGTTGTCGAGAACATGGCCTACCTTGAGGAAAAAGCGGGAACAAAATTATATCTATTTGGCAAAGGTGGTGGGGACCAATTAGCAGAACGTTTGCAGACAGACGTGATTGCCCGCATCCCATTCCAGCCTGCGGACGAGGCTTCCCCAACTTCTATTGCAGATGAAGATAGTCCGGTAGGAGAAGCGTTTGAATTATTAGCAGAAACAATGGATTTTACATTTAAACGATGATACGTAAAGAGAAACTTTTTGCTTTGTTGGATGTTCCGGATGAAGTGCGCGAAAAGTATAAGATGGTTGATTTCCCTACTGTAGAAGAGATAAATAAAGCAGCCGATTACCTGGGTGTATCTGAAGCTGATTTGTATTTTAACCCGAACGGGGATAGTGCAATCTTCCTTTACTATAAGGAGATTGTATTGATCGAGTTACCGGAACAATTAACGATCGAAGATTTAGAGCTGACTAAAATGAAAGCCAAAATTAAGCAGACTCATGCAAGTTTGCAGCAATTCATTAATCGAGATGAATGGAAACGATTGTTTTTATTCATCGATCAACGGATAGCAGCTCCGGCTTTTGATGAATTATTTAGTGAGATTCCAGAAGCTCAAAAGAAAGAAGTATTTCTAGCAATCAAAAAACGCTTAGGAACGTACCCTGTTTTAAGCAATGAGATAGCGCTGCAAATGATATCTAAAGGCTTGATTTAGTCGTGTTTGGCTCAAAGGAAGGTCCTGGCTTAGGCTTGGGGCCTTCTTTGTTACGTATTGTATTCGGAGAGAATAGGCTTGTGCCTAGTTGAATTCTGTATTGACACATACTTTTCTTTGATATATCATTAGCATGCAAAGTAAAAGCGAGATAAAGAAAATGATAAAGGTGATGGTGAAATGGATTTGTTTGAGAGTCATGGTTTTCTTGTAAATAGACTGGCCCATCTTATGGCGAATGAATTGGAAAGAAGGTTTAAAGTGCATGGGATAACACCTTCTCAATGGTCCGTTCTAGCTGTGCTTTGGCAGCATGAAGGGATAGCGCAAGTGGAGCTGCAGCAAAGACTCCGGCTTGAGGGGGCTACTGTAACGGGAATTTTACAAAGAATGGAGAAATCCGGGCTGATCCAAAGGCAAGTTGATAAAGCCGATAAAAGAGTACAACTTGTCTATCTGACGGACCGCGGTAAAAACCTTAAAGGTATATTGATTCCAGAGGCAAGGGCTGTCAATGAAATGGCACTTCAGGGTTTTACCAAAGATGAGCGTACATTTTTCATGAGATTGTTAACACGGGCTCTACAGAACCTAAACTTCTAAATCTCAATATTTTTTTAAGATTATTTAATTAGCATGCTAATTTAAAGATGGAGGGTGAGAATGATGAATAAAACGATATCTACAGATGTGTGCATTGTAGGGGGAGGACCCGCAGGAATGATTCTGGGACTTCTCCTGGCGAGTCAAGGGGTAGAGGTGACCGTTTTAGAGAAAAATGCAAATTTTGATCGGCAGTATAGAGGAGAGATTATGCATCCTCGATTTGTACAGATGATGGAGCAGATTGGGCTGCGCACGTTTCTTGAACAGTATCCTCACCTCAATCTTGAGGAAGGTGGGCTGTACCACAAGGATAAAGTGCTGGTGCCGATTCATTTTTCGGATTTAGTTCCGGAATTTCCCTATGCGTTTTGGATGCCACAGCCAATTTTATTGAATGCATTATACGACAAAGGAAAAATGTATCCTTCTTTTCATTTGCAGTTCCACTCATCGGTAAAGGAACTGGTAAAAGAAGAAGGACGCATTGCAGGAGTAAAAGTGGAAACAAAAGAAGGGCAAATGGAAATTCGGGCAAAAGTTACGGTCGGTGCCGATGGAAGGTTTTCACTCATCCGGAAGCTGGGTGGATTTGAAATGGAGTATGAGCATTATAACAACGATGTAGCCTGGTTTACCACTCCTTTACCAGAAGGAATGCCGAAACAACTGCAACTGGTTCTTACAGATTCTCATTTTTGCTTGGTTCTACCCAAATACCCTGACTCTATTCAAGGCGGCATTACCTTTAAAAAAGGGGAATGGAAAAAAATCCAGGAAAGAGGGGTAGCCCACTTTCGCAAAGAGTTGGCGGAAGCCAGCCCGGCGTTTCGGGAATTTGCTTACTCTTTGCAGAATTTTAAGCCGTTTACGATTTTGCAGGCAAAAACGATGTTTGTGAGGGAGTGGGCAAAGGATGGATGTCTTTTAATTGGTGACGCCGCCCACTGTGCTTCTCCGGCCGGTGGAATTGGAGTATCATTATCCACCGCCACAGCGATTGTAGCTGCCGATGTGATTTACGAAGCCCTGCAAGCAAGCGATGTTTCAGCAAGTAGGTTAGGTCAGGTACAACGCATTCGTGAGAAAGATATCCGTAATGTTCACCAACTGCAGCTAAAGCAAGAAAGTCTTCAGATGTCAAACAATCCCTTTGTAAAACGAATTCGTCCCTATCTCATTACTTTATTGGCAAAAACCTCTATTTTTAAGAAAAAACAGAAGGATGTATTTGTGATGAGCGATCCTCTTCCTATCCATCCACGGTTTAAACTTAATACTTCTTATTAGAAAAAGAAAGGAAAGAGGAGAATGAAAAAGATAAACAGACGGACGGTTACGGTGGCCATGATGGTGGCAACCGTACTGGCAGCGATCGAAAGCACGATTGTCAGCACAGCGATGCCGACCATTGTGAGTGAACTTGGTGGACTGCAGTTAATTAGCTGGGTAGTAGCGGTGTACTTGTTAACGTCCGCTGTAACGACCCCTATTTATGGAAAGCTAGCCGATCTTTTTGGACGTAAAATCATCTTTACGGTAGGTGCGATCCTTTTCTTACTTGGGTCCATGCTTTCGGGGATGGCCCACAGCATGACAGAGCTCATCTGGTTTCGTGCTTTTCAGGGAATCGGCGCAGGAGCCATCCTTCCGATCACCTTCACCATTATCGGGGATATCTATACCCATGAAGAACGCGCAAAAATCCAGGGTGTTTTTAGCGGTATTTGGGGAATTTCTGGTATATTAGGCCCCTTGGCTGGTGGTTTTTTAGTAGACTATGTATCCTGGAGGTGGATTTTCTACATCAATATCCCTTTTGGTATTGTAGCCATCATCATGTTATGGACGTCATTGCATGAGACGGTTGAGAAAAAAAGAAAGTATGTAGATTACCCCGGAGTTCTATCGTTTACGATTGGAATGACGGCATTGCTTTATGCACTATTAACCGGTGGCACCCAATATTCTTGGAGTTCAAACACAATCATAAGTTTATTTCTTCTTTCTGCCATCTCGCTGTGCTTATTTCTCTATATCCAAACGAAATCTCCCGATCCGATGCTGCCGCTGTCTTTATTCCGTATCCGTGTAATCGCCATATCCAATCTTGCTGGCTTTCTAGTCAGTGCCATCCTGATTGCCATTACCGTTTATCTGCCTCTTTGGATACAGGGTGTATATGGGCAAGGAGCGACGAACTCAGGGTTAACCCTTATCCCTCTGTCAATAGGCTGGCCTATCGGAGCTGCCGTTGGGGGACGGATCATGGTGAAGCTGGGAGGAAAAATGACTTCATGTATGGGTACATCAGCTCTATTCATCGGCTCGCTTGTTTTAGGATTCATCGGTAATGATACGCCGCATTGGGTGCTGACAAGTGCAATGTTCGTCATGGGACTTGGCTTTGGATTTGCCATTACCACATTTACGGTATCTGTCCAATCTGCCGTTAGCTGGCAACTGAGAGGGGCTGCTACAGCTTCGAGCACATTTTTGCGTACCTTAGGGCAAACCGTTGGCATTGCTGTATTTGGTACCTTGTTTAATCACAAAATAGCGGAATATCTATCTGCCCACCAAAATGTTTTGAAACAAGGTATGGATATGAATAAGCTTTTTAATCCTCACCTTTCTAGAAATATATCTGAAAAAGCTCTTGAGGTCATGCGAGAAGCCATTGCTGTAGGATTACATCAAATCTTTCTTTTGGTTTTGGGTCTTTCCATCATTGGGCTTGTAGTATGTATGGCACTTCCCCGGAAAGTTTGTTGATTTTTGGGAAGAGCTCAGCCAACTTCCGAATGGGAAAGTAAATATAAACAAGGTTAACGAAATTGGAAAAAAATACGAAAACATAAACGTGGGGGTACCTATTTTTTTGTTTTTACCACCGTACTCCCCAAAAATAAATAAGGGTCAAATCTGATAGTCTGCGATTGGCCGATAAATTAAAAGGGAAATTTTATTGTTCTAATGACGAGAACGCGCTCACTTGATGAGAAACTAACAAGAGCAAAGAAGATACAAGGATTAAGTGAAAAGGTCAGCATCGCAAATAATGCAAATGCAGATCTTTTCTTATCTGTTCATGCTAATACAGGTCTGCCTGATTCCTATGGTACAGAGAGTTTTTATACAACACCCCAAAGTGAAGAATTTGCACAAATGATTCACAAGCATTTAGTAAAGGCAACAAGCTTTGGTGACCGTGAATTAAAAAAAAGAAGTTTAAATGTAACGCGTAATACGAAAATGCCATCCGTTCTTGTAGAGGTCGGTTTTTTAACAAATCAAGTTGAAAATCATAAAATGTTTGATCCATCATTCCAACAAGGTGTGGCTAGAGAGCTAGCAGCTGGCATTACCGAATATTACGACAGAGCAGGTGACCAGGGAAACAACACGGACGTTTCCAGGCGAAATTAAACAGCCTGAGTCCAATTAAATTTCGGACTCGGGCTGCATAGGCGGGCTTCTTCTAACATTCTCTATTTGACAGAAGGAAGTTCAGTAACAACTGGCTGTTTTTTCTATCATTCAGTTCCGGAAGACAATCAAATGAAACAAATAAACGATAAATAAGGTTTTATTTACTATGGGAATGGGTACCCGTACGATCCGTAAGGCCTATCTTTATTATAAATAGTGTTAAGGTATCACCGTGTTTCGCAAACGATCCCGAATTGCTTCGCTCCCCATACGGTGCTTTTATGCATTCAAGCTGAGGAAGATATGACGGGTGAGCCATTGGGCGATTCTGGCCTTTAGAAATAAGAAAAAGGGAGAAAGCATATGCCTTTCTCCCTTCTTAACTGTATGAGTAAATAGGCTTGTTCAAGTATTTTCCATTCTGTGTTAAAATGAGATACTCACAATAGAATGGGCTCCTCAAGGGTGGCCGGCTCACTCCCCGATGAAAGGGGGTGATTTCTTTGACGGTATATCAAGCGTTGACGTTAATGGTTACATTCGCAACTCTTATCGTGGCTATACTGTCGTTTAACCACAAGAAATAGGCCTCCCTTGAGCCTGGCACACGAAGGAGAGGTCTATTTCTAAGGTACCTTATGAGCCGTCCCCATGCGGGAACTACTACTTGTGCGTGGACCGCAGCTGCAACTGCGGTCTTTCTTTTTATTATGTGTGCTCATGATTTACAATATACCATATTTTAAGCTTTGACTCTATAAATGAATATATTTTTATTACCGTATTAGATTACTACCCTTCAGGCTAAGCGGTGTAACCTGCCAGCAAGACTGTTATTTTATAAAAATGTTATTTCATACACAATAGCAGGAAATGCAAGGTTTGTATCGAATTTATCAGTATAGTAAATATTTCAAATTTTCAACCTGCAGTCAGGCAAAGCCGTATCCATGCTAGCAAGGCAAATAAAGCGGAGAGGTGGGCGATGATGTGTAAGGAACTGAATACCGCATTAGCCACGCTAAATGACAACAAAGTAAAGGTGAAAACCGAAAGTAGTTACTATGACGAGGCCAGAGATAAAGAAGACATGGCAGCATACTACCGCGCAATCAACTTTATGGCGGAGGACAAAAGCAGCTTATTTAAGGAACTAAGCGAACTAATCACACGTACGCATACGAATCAGCCTTCCTATGATGAAAGCAGGTATAAGCATTTGTACCTCTGGGTCGATTTGCAGAAGGATGGGAACATACACAGCATCTATTCAGGAGTCGTCCGAGAACCGGAACAGCTATTACAAGAAGACTACGAGACGGAAAAAAAGCGGGGTGAAGCGTATGAAAAGCTTATAGGAGCTTCCTCGTCGCCCGCTGACTTACAGGCGGCACACGAATTGAGCGCAAACATTGAGAGCGAGTATAAGTATAACTGTGAGCATGTGGTCCCGCAATCATGGTTTCATAAAGAGAGCCCGATGCGTGGCGATTTGCATCACTTATTTGCTTGCGAACCGGTATGTAATTCTGCCAGATCCAATCATCCCTACTATGATTTTCCAGACTATGAACCCGGGTCTAGCATGAGTATCATCCGAGACAGCTGCGGCAAGTACGAAGGTGATAGATTTGAACCGGAAAGCGGAAAAGGAGCCGTAGCCAGGGCCACCTTATACTTTCTGCTCCGTTATCCGGGAAAAATCAACCAGTACAGCGAAGAGGACATAAGAGTGTTACTAAGCTGGCATCGGAACTTTACAGTGTCTCCATACGAAAAACACCGGAATCAAGCAATTTTTGATGTACAGCATAATAGAAATCCCCTCATTGATTACCCCCAGTACGCGGACAACATTGATTTTAGCTTAGGCATATAAACTGGCATTTGATATGGCACCTGCTTTGTGAAAGCTAAAAATAAAGGAGTGTACGCTATGTCTTTCCATACCTATAAACCCGTTCAATCGTTTGTTCCTAATTACATTCTTGCCAATCTGTCCAGGGCTGGAGTTGAAGAGGCGAGGCTGAGCATTCACCAGAGCAGCCACAGCCGTGAAGCAAGGCGGAGCAATGCGAAAGAAACGAATGTTGGTGACATTATTACCTTTGCGCAATCTACTCGAAGCATGGGTGCTGTCGCTGTAAAGGTAGCCGCTGCCCGTAAAATTTACGACTGCGAAGGAAAATGGAAATTGAGAACCAAACTCGTACGCGAGGAGGGGGATTCTGCTGCTTCCGATGAATGCGTTAATCAAGTATACGATTTTGCCAGTGTTGTCCGTGAATACTATAAAAACATATTAAATCGTGATTCCATTGACAATCTTGGAATGGATTTAATTTTTAACGTGCACTACGGACAAGATTTTATGAATGCTTTTTGGGACGGGGACGAGATGATCTTTGGAGATGGAGATGGGAAGGTTTTCGTTAACTTCTCCAGTTCACTTGAAGTGATAGCACATGAACTGGCACATGGCGTTACGCAGCATACGGCCAATCTGGAATATATGGGCCAGTCAGGTGCGCTTAATGAGCATTTCTCCGATGTGTTTGGCAGCGCGATACAGCAACACGCGCAAGGGCAAACAGCAGATAATGCCGATTGGCTAATCGGCAATGAAATTATGGGACCGGAACTGTATGGTGAGGCGCTTCGCTCAATGAAAGAGCCTGGCACAGCCTTTGATAATAAGTTAATGGGCAAAGATCAGCAGCCAGCCCATATGAGAGACTATTATGCAGGGCCTGAGGATAACCAGGGGGTGCATATGAATAGCGGCATTATGAATAAGGCCTTCTATCTTACAGCCATGGAGATCGGGACAGATACGGCAGCGCTTATCTGGTACCATGCGCTTGAAAAGCTCTGGCCGACAGCGAAATTTAACGATGCGGTAAGCGTGATTGCAGAATCGGCCCGGCTGCTTACCCGCGATCAAAAGGTTCCGGCAGGCACAACACAAAATGTGCGGGCGGCGTTTAAAGAAGTAGGGCTGCCCCAACTGTAATGCAGATTGATTTTATGTGTACAGGGGGATTTGCTAATCTACGGTTATCATACCGGGCCGATACCGAGGATCTTCCATCGAACATTGCTGCGGAACTTGAACAGCTTGTTTATAATGCGGGTGTTCTAGACACTCAACCGGAGGAGTTACAGTCCGGTGCCCCCACTTTTCCTGACGTATTCGTTTATCGACTCTCCGTAAATAAGGGCAAAAAACGACAGTCACTGTCCTTCAATGATATGACGGCTCCCGATTCGTTTCAGCCGCTGCTGGCATTTTTGCGAGAGATTGCGCTTCAAGAAAAAAGATAGATAACATCCATATGTAAAGGAGTAGCTAGCTTTATTTAGGCCAGCTGCTTCTTTTATCTACATTTTGATTTGGTGTTTAAATTTTTATAATAAGATGATAGAATAAATATAATATTTTGAATAAGTAGATAAGTATACATGATTTACTTTAAGAATGGAAGAAGGTGTAGTAAAAGCAGCCCTATTTCTCGAAGCAGATGAACTACGGTGCGTTACAGGATCACCATTAGTAGTTGATGGCGGATTTACTGCACGATAAAAAATTGGAGGTGCTTATAATGGCTCATACTAGACAAGATGTAACATTTAAAAGCGAAGGACTTAATTGCAAAGGCTGGCTTTATCTTCCTGCTGAGGACCAAGGGCAAGAAAAACCAGCGATTGTGATGGCTCATGGATTTAGCGCTGTGAAGGAGATGCATTTACCCAACTTTGCAGAAAAGTTTACGGACGCGGGTTTTGTGGTTTTAGTTTTTGATTATCGATATACCGGGGAAGGAGAAGGAGAGCCTCGCCAACATGTTATACCTACCGAACAACATAAGGATTACCGGAATGCAATCACCTGGATTTCTCAACATCCAGAAGTGGATGAAGAACGTATTGGTATATGGGGATCATCCTACAGCGGTGGACACGTTTTACATATAGCAGCCATAGATCGTCGTGTAAAGGCAGTTGTTTCCCAAGTTCCATTGGTTAATGGTTGGAAAAATGCCCAAAGACTTATGAGACCAGATGTAATGGTGAATTTTATTAACGACCTCAATAAATATCGAAAATCCAGATACAATGGGGGGGAAGTTCAACACGTCGCTGTGGTTGCACCCGAAGGAGAACCTAGTGCACTGCCTACTCCAGATTCCTATGAATGGTTTACAATAACTGGTGATACTATTGCTCCAAATTGGAGAAATGAAGTAACGCTAGAAACGATGGAAAGTTTTCTAGAGTACAATCCTGCTGGGTTAATTGAAATTATTTCTCCAACACCGCTTCTTATGGTCGTCGCTGAAAATGATGTTTTAACACCCACAGACCTTGCTATTGAGGCGTTTGGAAAAGCACGTGAGCCCAAAGAGCTGGCAATTATTCCTGGCGGTCATTTTGATGCTTATACTGAACCTGGTTTATCTTATTCTGCTACACCAGCTGTGGAATGGTTTAAAAAATATTTGAAGAACAAGAAAGAACAGGGTGCGGAAAAAATGGGGGTATAGTTATGGGGCAGCTTGATGGAAAAGTTTCTATAACTGCAGGAGCTATTATCAGACTAAAAAGCAGTAGATAGGAAAGATCGAAACACCTGCTATTTGGCAGGTGTTTCTTTATATTTTAAAAGTAGGGGGAACTCGTGATAAAAATTTTCTTATCGTTGCTGTCCACAGACAAAATAAAAAAGGGAGCCTAAAATATCCGGCATTATTTCTTTCCATAATTCAATATATCTGTGATGCTCTTACTTCTTTGATGTAACAAATTTACAATTTCCTCTTTGCTTACTTTGTGTGTAATTCGTTCTTTAGGTCCTGACACAGATAGTGCACCTATTTGGTTCTCTGACAGAAAGACAGGAACCGAAATACATGCCAATCCCTCGCTTAATTCCTCATCTTCACTAGCAAATTTGAAGGATCTGATTTTTTGAAGCTCGCGTTTTAGCGTAAACGGATCGGTAATTGTGTTTTGTGTATAAGCCTGTAACGGTCTGTTCAATACGCTTTCAATGACACCCTCATCAGAATATGCCAACAATACCTTTCCCGAAGCCGTTGCATGTAACGGACCTCGCCACCCGACATAAGAAAGCATACGAAATGGGTGTGGTGATTCCTTCTTAGCGATATATCCAACATGGTATCCATCCAAAATAGAGAAGTGAGCGGTTTCTTCCGTTTCTTCAACTAGTGAAACCAAAAATGGATCAACCACTTGCTGTAGGGATGGAATAGCTAATGCTGCGTTTCCTAATTCCATTAAACGCAGAGTGAGCCGGTACTTCTTGTCAGAACCCTGTATCAATATATGATGCAGGATTAAAGTTTTTAAGATTCGATATGTTGTAGCTCGTGGAATCCCAATACGCTGGCTGATTTCGGTGGCATTCAAGCCTTCCCCGTTCTGGAATTGTTCTAGAATACGAATGGCATGAACTACGCTATGAACCCCTTCGGTGGATGACATGTTTCTACTCCCTTGACAAATTATAATAGGAATCTTAACATGATTATATCATTATTGATACTAAAGTGTCCATTATTGATACATAACGTTCATTCCTTCAAATAACATACAGAAAGGACCTGGAAATATGAAACGCGGCATTTTACTTTTGGTACTAGCCACCATTCTCTGGGGTGGCAATTACATTTGTGGACGGTTTTTGGCACCTGCATTACCGGCAACCTTACTTAATACCGTTCGATGGGCGATTTCAACTGTTATACTTTTTGGTTTGCTTTCCTTAAACAAAAAAAACATTCCTATTTTTACAAAATGGAAGGAGTTTTTGATACTAGGATTCTTCGGCGTGTTTGCATTTTCCACGTTAAATTACTTGGGATTACGATCCGTTAGTGCATCACAAGCCGGAATGATATCTGCTGGGATTCCAATCGCAATTCTTGCGTTTACTCCCATTGTTCTTAAAGAGAATATTAAGTTGAAGGCTTGGATTGGAGCTGTGGTATCCATACTGGGTGTCATCCTTTTAGTCCAGGGCAAACATACAGCTTCTTCTCAAAGTTCCCTTCTTGGAGAGATAGAAATTCTCCTCTCATGTTTGGCCTGGGGACTTTATACTGTCCTTGGTAAGCGGTACGGAAAACAGATGGATCCGCTAACGTTGACGGCAGGAGCCTCCTTCTACGGTACGCTTCTCAGTGCCTGAGTTGTATTGGAACGGTACAAGCCGATATGATACACATGACGGGGAATGCTTGGATCTGTGTCATTTATGTCAGCACATTCGCATCTGTGGGTGCTTATTTTGCATGGAACACAGGTGTTAAAATTGTGGGCGCTGGCCGCGCAGCACCTTATATCAACTTGCTTCCTGTTTGGACAGTTATATTTGGTGTGCTTCTGTTACATGAACAAGTTTCCCTGGTGTCCCTTGTAGGGGGAGTCGTAACAATCGTTGGTGCGGTTTTGGCAAGCTTATAGTGCGACTCCGTGGCGTGTTTCGCTATTAACAAGAACGACAGTTTCGTTAGTTACTAAATATTTTACAGCCGCTTGTTTAAGCGGCTCAGACTGTCGAGAAAGTCTCGACAATCTGAAAGTCTTGCTGTATCCAAATAGCAGGGCTTTTTGTCTATTTACTTTCATAAAAATCTGAATAATAATTCCATCATTTCCACATATTTTTCTTGACAATAACACTTTTAAATAATAATATACTTACATAAAGTAATGATGAAAGTCACCTAAACTTCGGAAAAGCTTTTTCATCTAGATTCATCCTTTGGAATCGGAAATCTGTTGTGGTTGGTGGTAAAAGTCTTTGCTTATAGAAAGGAATGAAAGTTAATGATAGAAATAACAGTTACAGTCAACTACCGTGGGCAAGATTACCAAACTAACGTTATTGTCAATAAAAGAGCCAGGAAAGAAGAAGTTTTACGCTTGGCCCAGGAACAAGTTACAAAACAGTGGACAAGGTGAAAAGAAACCAATTGGATTTTACCAATCCAGATTGGTTTTTTTTTAACATAATAAAGCATAATTTTTGGGGAAAGTAGAGTAACGGGGAAATAAAAAGTTTAGTTTATAAAGGTAGATAGAAGTGTAAGTATAACTTTCCCTTACTTTTTTTTATTAACAGGGGATTTGCAATTAAAAAAAGACAAGCAGTACGTCTTCTGGAAAGGAAGGTGCCATATGTACGAGAAATGGAACAAGCAATTTATTGGCGGTCAATGGAGAGAGGGAAACAGCGAGACTGTATATGCAGATAAAAATCCATATAATGATGAAACACTTGCTGAGATTCGGTTGGCTAATGTGGAGGATATTGATGAAGCCTATCGGTCGGCCAAAGAAGCACAGAGGGAATGGGGATTGGCAAGATAAAAAAGACAACCGCATCACTTCATTTCAGGAAAAAGATTTTATTATTTTACGTGCTGACTCTGCCACGGAAGCGTTATTACAAGCAGATAAAGCCTATGAGGTACGAATGATTTTAATCGAAGTTCCTACTGAAACAAATTATCCTCTTTATCCGAGAACATAAGATAGTTAAAAAGTAGGTCTAAGCCCTTACAATTTGATGAATGTTAAGGAATCAGTGATACTGTTTTAAACACCCAGATCTTCCGAAGACATTAATAGGGAATGTTGCAAGCCGGTTCAGAATCCTCTGAAGCCGGCTTGTTTTTCATTTCTGCTACTGTCATACCTGCCATATACATGATGTAACTATTAAATGAAAATAAAGCATGCGGACAATCGAAGTAAACAAAGCATATATTGACCCTGTACTTAGGTACAGGGTTTATAATGTATGTGCGGTGAAAAAAGTGCAATTTCGTATTGGGGAACTGGCTGAAAAGTGTAGCGTTAACAAAGAAACCATTCGATATTATGAACGGATAGGTTTAATCCCATCACTTGAACCTAAAAGAAGAGTGTCCTGAAAATAAAGATATTTATGGATGCCCTATAATTGAGACATTAATGAGAAAGTAATCTATTGTCTTTTGTAATAGGTACCAAACATAGTTAAACAAAAAGATCTATAGCTATAACGGGGGTTACCATGAATAAGCAGGAAATTGAACTACTTTCCCTTCTCTCCAAGATGATTGATGAATATCAGGGGAAAAATGAACCCCTGTATTGTTCCTTGAAAAAAATAAAAGACGATTTTTTCTATATTGATATAAATGAAAATTTATTAAAGGCTACAGGTCTACCAACAGAAATAATCGGGATGAATATATACAATCCTATTTTTCCCGGTACGTTTTCCGATCAACTTTATAAGATATGTGAGGAAGCATGGAGGGGAAAAGAGGTCTTTTATTATGTAATCCCTCCCACAAATAAAGATACTTTTTTCATTTGTGTGGTTAAACCAATCAAAAATGAGGGGAAAGTGACTGAGGTGAAAGGCTATTGTGCTCAAATGAATCGAAATGATTTTGACCAATTTAAAGGGTTGTTTGTCAATACGTGGCTATGTAAAAAGTTCGGTAGTATCAGAGGGCCCGGGTAAGGAGTGTAAGCTATGTTTAATTTCTAATAGTTTTTCGTGAATTCCGAAGTAATTTCTAGGTTCTCCAAAAAATTACGTTCTATAAAGGAATATTCGTTTTCCTCCTCAGTTGTTTAATTCGGTTCATTATTTATAAATCCCCTTGTAACTTCCTTCTTTTTAAGATGATGGTAACTTCTTCCGTTTTATTTTAAACGAAGAAAAATCTCTTTCATTCTCCATACTTTCTTCACAGCTATAAGATAAAAGGTTTTATAAATGAGTTTAATTGACGTTTTATTACGCCGCCTTTTTCTTTAAAAAGAAGGAGAGAAGAAGGGCAGCAATAAGAGCCAATCCACCATTAAAGTAGAAAGACGCTGCAGCTCCAAATCGCTCCCAAATAAAACCAGTAATTAGAGAAGCCGGTAATAACCCGATTCCTGTTATCATTGAGTATGTCCCCATTATTGTACCCTTTAGATCCTGTGGGGCAACATCGGCAACAAGCGCCTTTTCTACCCCATTTATCTGAAAGACTCCCCGCCGGATAAGAAAGAATGGACCCGACAAGATAAAAGGTTAGGTATAAGAGAAGAATATTTGATGTAGAAATCCCTACATTATTTTCCCCTTACAACACGCCTATAACCCTGTAGACTGGTATCCATGTGTTACGATTTGGTAGTTATTATTTAATTATAGAGGGTAAAAGTGATGATTTGTTGTTATTTGGAAATGAATGTGCTATACTACATGTAAAATTTAATTATGTAATGATATTTATCATTCACACATTTTTCTGCCATTACAGGAGAAGGATTCAAATCCCTTGAAGAAGGCCAGCGAGTAAGCTTTGACATTACCCAAGGCAATCGTGGCGCTCAAGTTGCCAACGTTGTTAAGTTATAAACCAATAACAAAAAGCTTACACGATAGATGTATGAGTTCAAGGCTGCTGACAACATCATGTTTGTTAGCAGCTTTTTTTATTATTGAAATGGATTAAATACACGCATTGTACTAAGCAATTCGGTTAAATATAAAAAATATACAACAAAGAGAAGGTGTTTTCGAGTATGACAACATTTCATGAATTAGGTATAAGTGAACCCATTCAAAGAGCGGTTACGGATATGGGTTTTGAAGAAACATCTCCAATCCAGGAGAAAGCCATCCCGGTTGCTTTGACAGGGAAAGATATTATTGGCCAAGCACAGACAGGTACAGGAAAAACGGCAGCCTTTGCTATTCCGATTTTGGAAAAAGTGGATACGACTAAAAAATATGTTCAGGCCCTTGTCATTGCGCCTACAAGGGAATTAGCCATTCAGGTTTCAGAAGAGATTAACCGTTTAGCGAAATATATGGGGATACGTTCTCTACCTATTTATGGGGGACAGTCTATCGATCGTCAAATTAGGGTGTTAAAAACACATCCGCATATTATAACCGGAACACCAGGCAGGCTGCTGGACCACATCAAACGGAAAACTCTGCGGTTAGATCGCACCTTTATGGTCGTACTGGATGAAGCGGATGAAATGTTAGATATGGGCTTTCTAGAGGATATCGAACGAATTCTCAAGGAGACCCCGGTGGAAAAACAAACCTTACTGTTTTCAGCAACCATGCCAAAACCGATTCAAAACCTTGCGGGAAAATTTATGAGCCATCCAGAAATTATTAAAATCCAGGCGAAAGAAGTCACATCTCCAGCAGTGGAACAAGTGTATTACGAGGTAAATGAACGTGATAAGTTTGATGTTCTTTGCCGTCTGTTGGATGTGGAAAATCCAGAATTAGCGGTCATCTTTGGGCGAACAAAAAGGCGCGTTGATGAATTGAGCGATGCCTTAAATAAAAGAGGATATCTTGCAGGTGGATTGCACGGAGACTTAAATCAGCGGCAGCGAGATGTTGTAATGAATAAATTTCGTGAGGGAACTATTGATATTTTAGTTGCCACAGATGTTGCTGCTCGGGGAATAGATGTTTCAGGAGTGACGCATGTCTACAATTTTGATATCCCGCAAGACCCGGAAAGTTATGTTCATCGCATTGGGAGAACAGGGAGAGCTGGTAAGGCGGGGGTAGCTGTCACATTTGTTACGCCTAGGAAAACAGGCCAGCTTCGGGATATTGAAAAAGCCACAAAAGTAAAAATTCATCGCAAATCGATTCCAACAATCGAACAAGCGATGGAGTCTAAACAGCAAATAGCATCAGAAAAGATAATTCAATTAGTTGAGGAAGGTGATTACTTACAGTTTAAGCAAACAGCAAGCGAATTGCTGAATCAGTACGATTCAACTACGTTAGTTTCGGTTGCCTTGAAGCTATTGACCAAGGAACAGACGGATGCAACTGTACAGCTTACTACCGAAGAAACACCACATTCCAAGAAGCCTGAAAGGAAAACAAGAAGGAATTATAATGGAAATAAAGGGTTTGCGGGAAGAAACACAAAAGGTAAGCGAGGGCGAACTTCTAGCCCATCGTTATAATCAAATCGTTGATAAAGTTCTTGGCTATTTGGATTTAATGCTGCTGACAACATCATGACAGCAGCTTTTTTATTGCTAAAACGAGATGAAATAAAAGGGAGGCTATCATATGGCTAAAATAAATGAAGTCAGGTTAACGGAAGCTGAAATGAAGTTAATCGAATGGTTGCGAGAAGAAATGTTTGTTGATACGTTGCTTGATATACATACAGGCATCCAAAACGAAGCCCGGGAACTTGCTCGGCTGGCGCAAGGAGCGTTAAAGAAATTTCCAGACGACGCAGACAAATTGGCAATTAGAAGTGCAAAAATGCACCAGTTTACAGAAATAGTAAAAGAGGTCAGTATTGCCAATATAAATCGGAAAAGCTAAATTACATCCAAATGCCTGTTTTGATTTTATCCATGTATATGCGATACCTTTGGTTCCATGGGAGTAATTGTTCTAATTCTCTATCATGAAAACAAGCAATGAATTTTCCAATGTAAGCCTCTTTTGTCGTGCCCTGTAATCCTGGTTAAGTAAAAAAGCTGCTCATGTGAGCAGCTTTTTATTAGCATCATAATCATACTCAACTCGACAGTGACAGTAAGTACACCTTGTAGTTACTTTGAATTCTTTATTGTTTCCTTTTATGAACCAAGCGTGCCGTAAATCTCTATTCCCTGCGATTTCCTTTTGCATGTCTTTGTCCACTTGGTTATTCAACTCACCTGCCCAATGAAATGTTTGTTTACAATTTGGGCATTTATGACTTCCTAATAAATGTGACATATGTTCCTTTCTGCTCTGTATTGAGCAGGAACAAGTCGATTCACCTATCTAAAAATAAATAAAAACCAAATGCAGATAAGCTTATAGGCAGATACTTATTTAAAGGTAGTGGAACAAAAATGTTCCCCCTTTAGATTTTATTCTTCTTAATCATACCACACAAAGTATAACATTTTAATTAATTTTCTGAATTAAATGTAAGTTAGGGCTGGGTATCCAGTGAACTGCCTTTTGGTATGCGATAATTTTGCTTATATTAATGGCTATGTTATAATATTATAATTATTTTGTTGTTATTTGGAAATGAATGTGCTATACTACATGTAAGACTTAATTATGTATTGATGTTTATCATTCACATGTTATCAGGGGTTATATTTTCAGTGTATATGTGACCCGTGATAATATGTGAATTTTTATTTTCTACGGTAAATATTAGTAACATATTATAGTAAAATTTCAGGAGGTTCTTCATGAACACAGGGACAGTAAAATGGTTTAATGCAGACAAAGGATTTGGCTTTATTGAAGTTGAAGGTGGAGAGGATGTATTTGTACATTTTTCTGCCATTACAGGAGAAGGATTCAAATCCCTTGAAGAAGGCCAGCGTGTAAGCTTTGACATTACCCAAGGCAACCGTGGAGCTCAAGCTGCCAACGTTGTTAAGTTATAAACCAATAAAAGAAAGCTTATACAATAAATGTATGAGTTCAAGGCTGCTAACAAATGATGTTAGCAGCCTTTTTATTACTAAAATGGATTAAATAAAAGGGGAGATTGGGTTGAAAGTAGATACACCAATGAAGGTCCTGCAAAGCTTGGAAAAAGTTACTGCAAGTGGAAAATACAATATGCTTACTGACGAAAATGAAATTCTTAGGGAATTATCAAGAACGGGAGATTATGAAGCCGTTTCCTATTTAACAGATATTACTGGAGCCTATTTAAGGATGAAAAGGAAAGAGTACATTCATGCATTAGAAGACTTAGCGACACTTAAAGAGCAGAATTTGCTTTGAATATAAACTAGGTAGCAGCGTCAGAGATTAAATAAAAAGGTTCTAACCCCCCAAAAAAGAAGGGCTGAGAATAGAAATTCTCAAAATTCCCCAGGTGGGCCCTTGAATTTATTTGCACGCTTCATTAGTCCGAATCCAAGAACATCTTTAAGAGTCCTCCCTAATAAGGGGCTTTTTTTTTGACTAACTAAATTGTACGGTGCTCCTGTTTTGGCTCTACATGAACATGGACATTGGCAATTCCATGCTCTTTCTCTAGCTTTTCCTCGATACGTTCGGTAATACGATGACTTTCAATCACGTTGAGTTCTGGTTGCACTTGAATGACCACATCGACAAGAATATTATTTCCATGACTCCGTGCCTTAATATTGTTGACATTTTCTACACCGGATACACTTTTGATACTTCCCTGCAGTTCATCTAATTCTTCGGGTGCAAAACCATCTGTTAGATTATGGGAAGCCTCTCGAAAGATATCCCAGGCCGTTTTACAAATCATGAATCCAACAATAATGGCTGTGACGGGATCAAGCCAGGGGAAGCCAAACTGTGACCCTATAATTCCAATGGCTGTGCCGATACTTACCCATGCATCCGAAAGATTGTCCTTTGCAGCAGCCATGACAGCTTGGCTGTTGATTTTTTGTGCTAAATTTCGGTTATACCGATAAACGAGATAAATCACACCCGCACAGAATAGTGCTGTCCAGGCAGCCGTTGCATCTGGAGCCTGTGCTTTGAAATCAAGGACAGACTGTCCGGCTTTATAAAGAACTTGAAGCCCTACAGCCATCATGATAAACGAGGCAATCATGGAAGCAACGGTCTCAGCACGCCAGTGTCCGTATGGGTGATCTTGATCCGGTGGTTTTTGCGAAATCCTCAAGCCAACCAGGACAGCAATCGATGCGATAATATCGGTACTGTTATTTAAACCATCCGCTAACAAGGCTTCTGAATTCGCCATATAGCCAATAATAAGTTTTAAAAGAGATAAGACAATATAAGCACCAATGCTAATCCATGCCCCTCTTTCTCCTAGCTTTAAATCACTGTACTGTTTTTCCATTCCTCTAGTTCCTCCATTCGTTGCTATAAACATGCTATCAGATGAAAATCGTGTGGGTCTAGAGAAACCTTTTTGCATGGGACTAGGACTATAGGGGATGCGAAAAAGAATGTGATGAACGAAACAAACTTGCGTTGCTGCAACAAAGTAATTAAGTAAGTTTCTTTCTAAAATGTGATTGGAGTAAACTACAAACGTTTTTTAAAAAACAAATGATTAAAAGAGAGCGAATTATTGGCAGTATAAAAATAAAAAACAAAGGAAACCTACTGTGTAGGAAAGTGACCTATAATTCAAATGTAAAGGAGAATCGAAATGAAAAAAATGGCTGCGTTGGCTTTATCTCTTTGCGTTGTTTGCTCAGCAGCTCCAGCTTTTGCACAACAAATTGCTGCTGGTGTACAAGGTGGTGTGCAAGGTGGCGTTGATGGCATACGGGGTGGTGTACAAGGTGGGATACAAATAGGAAAACAAGGCGGTCAGCAAGGTGGCGCAAGAACACAAGGTAAACAACAAAGTGGCGCAAAAACTCAAGGTAAACAACAAGGTGGCGCAAGAACACAAGGTACACAGCAACCATCAATGCCGCGTACTGGTGAAGGCGGAGCAAGCGATAATTAATCAGAGAGGGAAAAGAGAGAACATCTCTTTTCCCTCTTATCTCCTAGGAGAAGGAATCATGAAACAAAGAATCTACCTTATAGTATGTTGTGTTTTTATTTTTTTATCGGGTTGTAGCGGAACTTCTACTCCCAAAGAGACAAGCCCAAAAAGTAAAAAGCTTATAATTAACCAACAGGGTCAAATCGACCATCAAATACAACACGAGACTCCAAGGACAACCTTAATTAAACCAAATATCAAACCCAAAGGAATTATTCCTACTCGTTTACAAATCCCAGCCATTCATCTTGATACCCAGGTGGAACCAGTGGGCATCCTGAGTAATGGACAAATGGGCGTACCTACGTCCTTTAGTACGGTTGGCGTTTTAAATCCATGGACAATGCCTGGTGAGGAAGGAAACGCCGTAATAGCCGGACATTTTGACCATTATACAGGTCCGGCAATTTTTTATAACTTAAGAAAGCTAAAACCAGGGGATAAGGTGATGGTATCAGATAAAACGGGAGCCAAGTTAACATTTATAGTAAAGGAAGTCCAAGCATTTAAAACCCAGGATGCCCCGCTTGAAAGGATTTTTGGAAACTCCCAAAAAGTTCAATTAAATCTTATTACATGCGCAGGAAAATTCAATAAAAAAACCAGGCACCATGCCAAACGGCTTGTAGTGTTCACTGAACTTGTAAAATAAAATTCATAAGTCGGAACCCTTGAGCTTCCCCCCAATAACATAAAAAAGAACCTCCTTTGGCTGGATGAACAGAGGGAGGTTCTTTGCTTTTCGGATAGGAATGTGGGGTCATACTTTAGTAGACTATGTTAGTTGTTAACTATATAAGTTTGAATTAAAAGCAGGATTTAATCCCATGCTAAGTCAAAAAGGTTTTTTCTGTGCCAAAAAAGGATGATTATACACAATGGAACAACAACATCGGCCTGTCATTCTTCTTACTATTGATTCCCTCATGCATCTGCCCCTGCAGGAAGCCATTCGGCAGGGACGCGCGCCAGCACTGCGCTTTTTTATGGAACGAGGACAATACATTCCAAATGTTGTGAGCTCATTTCCCACAATGTCTGTCACTATTGAAAGTTCTCTTCTAACCGGAACATACCCAGACCGCCACCGGGTACCTGGACTTGTTTGGTATCACGAAACGGAAAAACGCATCGTAAATTATGGAAATGGGAAACGGGAGCTGCTTAAAATTGGCATCAAACAGATATTGCTGGATAATCTATACAGGTTAAACAATAAGCATCTTAGTCAGGACGTCCAAACGATTCACGAAGAACTCGCCTCGCATAAAATATCGTCTGCTTCCATTAACGGTCTAATATACCGTGGAAGCTTTCTTCAGCAATTTAACGTTCCAAAGCTCGCCGTATGGCTCAAGCTTCTTCCTGGAAAGCTGCGAACACATGGACCCCTTTTGTTCTCATTCGGAGCACTTGGGCGTTTGTATTCGGAAAACAGGTACAGACATCTCTGGCAAAGGGGCGGATTTAAAGACAAATTTTCTGCCCAAGAACTGAAATACTTAATTCAGCAGCAAAAACTTCCGCTCTTCACTATTGTGTATTTTCCCGATAATGATCACAACGTGCATAAAAACGGGCCGACGGCTATCAGCGGGATCGAAAAACTAGACCGGCAGCTGCAGGAGATACTGGGCGTATATGCCTCATGGGAAGAGGCGTTGCATCGTGCGGTTTGGGTAGTAATGGGAGACAGCGGCCAGGCTCCCATTGGGGCAAGTCGTAATCAGGCACTGATTTATTTGCGGTCGTTACTTAGCAGGTATAAAATCTCCAAACTAGGAAAACGAATAGAGAAAAACGACCAGCTTTTCGTATGTGTGAATGAAAGAATGGCCTATATTTATGCCCTGCACGATAGCCTCCCGCTTTTTGAAGTGGCTGCCTACCTTCAGGAAGATAAACGCATTGATGTCATCGCCTGGAAAGAAGATGATATGATTCGAGTAAGAGGAGGAGGGAAAGAAAGCACATTAGCGTTTCGCCCACACGGTCCGTATCAAGACCTTTACCGGCAAACCTGGATGTTGAACGGTGATGCATCGCTTTTGGATATTCGGATTACGGGAGATGCGATTGAATACAATGACTATCCAGATGCACTTGCCCGTCTATACGGCGCTCTACATTCTCATTCTGGACGCTATCTTGTCATTACGGCCAAGCCGGGCTGTGAATTTGTCGGCGAGAGTTCACCCGTACACCCGGGCGGAGCCGGGCACGGTGGGCTTCATAAGGAGGACACTTTAGTGCCAATGATCATTGTAGGGACAGATACGGTTCCAAAGCATTTCCGGATTGTAGACATAAAAGAGTGGGTGCTCCAATTAATTCAATAAATGCTTTACAGGAGAGTAGCTGTGCAATACACCAATGGGAGGGGAGCAGATAGAAAACTGAACCTGGAAAGAATCGCCTAACAGATTTACTGAAGACTGTTCGTTATTGGAAATCCACGTACAACTTCATAAGCAGTTACTTAAAATATACGTCACCCACCTGTGTCCTATTAAAGATTAATTAGAAAGAGCCGTTTCTCTGCCGCTGAACGGCTCTTTCTTTTGCCCACATTTCGCATGGGTAACAACTAAATCAAATATGAAGTCGGAGAAGCCCTTTTTTGATCGTTTGCTGATGTCCGCTAATTTTCCTTGATTAAATCAAAGAGGGTAGACGTTACAATCCCTTTTATTCATCTTTCTTGCTGTACAAACAGCCTTTGATTCAACTTTCCTCTTCGTTGCGATGATATCCATATGGAGGCCTGCCATATCCATATGGGTAGTAAGGATAGGGTTGGTAATAAGGGTATGGTTGATAGTAATAAGGCGGATAGTAAGAATATGGTTGATAATAAGGTGGGTAATACGGATAAGGTCTGGGACGTGGGCGAGGGGAATACTGGCGTTGATCTGTTTGATATTCTGTGCTAACCGGCAATACAGGCTCCTACATTTATATTGCCTCTTTTTATTTTTATTGTGATAATTACCTACATTTGTAGGTATATGCCTATGGAGAAAAAAGGTGTATGTTTTGTGTGAACGGTAGTGTCAATGATTTTGTGTAAGTGAGTAGGGCATCCACCGGAAGGTGGATACAAAATTGGAATCAACCTCTTTGGAGACCAAGAAAAAATACAGAATGTTCAGTCAAATGCGAACCAAAAAGCGAGGGGGTACCGAACCCCTTTAGTTTACGGATTAACCATCGTTTCTGTAAGTCTTGTATCGTTAGGGAGACGATTTTCTGTGCTGATTTCATACTAGATAGACTATTCAAAACGTTTAGGTAAAACATTTTGTCCTAGAGAGACTCATTTTGTTTCAGAACTACCCAAAACCAGGAGTGCTAAGATTATGCGCCGTGTCATTCGTGCACTGTATTTAGACGCGGATCCCGGTGATTTATCTTCCCTGGACAATCCACAAGCAATGGAAGAATTTCGAAAAAAGTCTTGGCTGTATAAAAATGAATCAATTTTATAACGTAATACCCTTCAATCATAAAAAGTGTATAGGAAGGCAAAAGAAAGAGGGTGTCCCAAAGTTACTTTTGGAGCGCCCTCATTTCTAAACAACTCTGCACAGACTCGAGGTTCCGTTCGATAACAATCACGCCGAACGGGATTTGCGCATGATGCGAGTCAAAGTTAATTTAAAATAATACGGATGATTATGGTACACGTACGAATTATCAAAATAAGAGACGTATGTTCAATAATGACTTATTTGTGTTTTGGCCTTGATTTCTATTATTAGAGCGATTAATATAGCATTGAAAAGAAATCAACCAATTGGGTGCCATTATGTTATATGGAGAATAGGGAAGAAATTCACACGATGTGTCCATCGCTGTATAGAGGGAGTGAATATACATCATGCCACTGGTATAACTGGGAAGGCGTATATTCATGATGAACTTGAGTCAGAAGACCTGCCAAATTGATGATATATATTTGAGAAATGACACATTCTCAGTCTTATTAAGGCTGGGAATTTTTGTTGTGTTTAAATTTAAAACAAAGGGGAAATGCATCTTGTTAAAAGGCTTACATAAGGAAGGCGTTTTTAGGGCGATATTTGAACGAAGGGATGTTCGACAATTCAATTCGAAACCGATACCAAACGAAAGCTTGGAAAAAATCTTACTGGCAGGTCACCACGCCCCTTCAGTTGGATTTATGCAACCTTGGAACTTTATTTTAGTTACTTCTGAGGAAATAAAAGAGAGACTTGCCTGGGCAGCGGATAAAGAAAGAAGGGCTTTAGCCATTCATTATGAAGGAGAAAGAGCGAACCAATTTCTCAATTTAAAAATTGAAGGAATAAGACAAGCTCCTCTCACGATTTGTATTACCTGTGACCCTACTCGAGGAGGATCTCATGTGTTGGGGAGAAATTCAATTCCCGAAACCGATATTCTTTCCACTGCCTGTGCTATTCAGAATATGTGGTTGGCTTCTTACGCCGAAGGACTGGCCATGGGTTGGGTCAGCTTTTATAAAAAAAATGATGTTAGAGATATCTTGAACATCCCGCCACACATTGAACCGGTGGCTCTTCTTTCTATTGGATATACCGATCAGTATCCTACCGTTCCTATATTAGAGACGGCGAACTGGGAAAAAAGACGGTCCCTTAATGAGCTTATCTTTTATGAAGCATGGGACTCTCCCGATCAAGAAAACTCCACGTTGTTAGAAAAGATAGTAAAAGAGGTTGAACCATTAAATCCAAGCAATCGAGGTGAGGGTTCAAGTGGCGTTTGAACAGGAGCGAAGCTAACGTTCATTATGTTAGGAAGAACCCCTCCCATTTTTGGAGGGGTTCTTCCTTTTATTGAGTAAAAAATCAGCAAATCAAAGGGGATACTATCAGTAGTTAAGGTTTTTAAACGCAAACAGTAATTGCCTAATCAAACACTTGAATTCCATGTTTTCGCAATTTTTCAATGGCGTCTGGCAAATGATCCAGGGAAGCAGATTCAATCGTATGCAAATGATAACCATCGGTTAATTGGGATAGGAGGGTCCCGCTAGAAGATTTGGATTGCTGTAAGAAAAGTTCGACGTCCCGCCTCGAAGACAGAAGCAGCGACCCACGCAGTTCACCATACAACGGATGCTCCACGATAACATCTTTTATATGAAAACCATAATCCACTAATATTTCTAGCTCTCGTCCCACTAATTCTGGAGGATGGGACACAGATAATACATGTTGTTTTTTTGTAAGTTTAGGATCGTCCGGAAGGAGCATATAGCCCCGTGGGGTCGAAACAATAGGTTCTCCTGCGGCCCGGAGGATGGCGATGTCATGGACGACTACCTGGCGGGTGACGTGGCAACGTTCTGCTAATTCGGAACCGGAGACAGCTCCGTTCGATGATGCCAATTCCATTACTAATCGTTTTTGACGTTCGGTACGCTCACTCATTTTCAGCCCTCCTGAAACCTATCCTATCTGAACGTTCCTTCCGAATCAAGAGGAATGCCCTTCGTTTCTGAACCCCAAACCATAACAGACACGGCACCAATTAACGTAGCAATCAAGAACACACCAAAAATTTCATTGAACGAGTAAGAGTTAGAAATGAAGTATCCTACAAACAATGGACCTAAAATTCCACCTATCCGTCCAACGGAAGCGGCAAACCCAGTGCCCGTTGCCCGAATGGAATGTGGATACTGTTCAGGCGTATAGGCATACATGACCCCCCAGGCGCCTAAGTTGAAGAAAGAGAGGAGGATCCCTGCAAGCAATAGTCCGAATAAAGTTTCTGCGGAGCCAAACGCCCAGGCGCTTGCAGCGGTTCCGAATAAATAGGTGACCAGCACAAATTTTCGTCCTACGCGTTCCACCAACCATGCTGCACTAAAATAGCCGGGAAGTTGGGCAAGTGTCATGATCAGGATAAATTGAAAGCTTTTAATAAGAGAATATCCTTTGAACACCATGACCGTGGGCAACCATAAAAACATGCCATAGTATGAGAATACAACACAAAACCATAAAATCCAGAGCATACCGGTTGTTCGAACATAGGGCTTGGACCAAAGCAGAGCCATAGATTGTCTTATAGGAATCTTAGTACTATGTTTCTTTGTCTCTGGCAAAGAAGTTCGAAGAAATACAGTATAGAGGGCAGGTACAGCGCAAATTAGGAGTACTATCCGCCATCCGTAATGAGGAATGACAAAATAAGCAAGGATAGCTGATAGAATCCAGCCGATAGCCCAAAAGCTTTCTAATAATACAACTGCACGACCCCGCGTTTCTCTTGGTTCATTTTCTGAGATTAACGTAGACGCAATAGGTAACTCAGCCCCAAGCCCTATTCCAGCAAAAAATCGAAAAAGCAAGAAGACTGACAAGCCAGTAACAAGTGCGGATAACCCACTCGCCACGGAAAAAATCAGCAAGGATGCCAAAAGGACAGGTTTTCGTCCCCACCTATCTGCAGCTAGACCAGCCAACATGGCTCCCACAGCCATCCCCAATGAATTTATGCTACCTATCCAACCAATCTGTTCTGAAGTTAGATGCCAATCTTTAACTAAAGCAGCTGCAATAAAGGATACAATTCCTACATCCAGTGCATCAAACATCCAAGCTAATCCCGCTGAAAACAGAATCTTTTTATGTTTCATAAATTCCACTCCTTCTGTATACCTAATTGTATATACAGATGAATATACATTATTTTAAACATTTTTGAAATGGAAATTAAAGTTTGAAAGGGGAAAATGAAATCACTACTGTATACTTATAGGTTACATTTATAATGTTTACTTCAAACCATGTAAGTATTCTTGTTGTTTGATAGTAAACTAACAGAGGCTGTTCAAATAGTACCCTTTTACTTTGAAGACGACAGGAAAAGTAGCCAACAGAGAGTCCAAACTTGGAAATGAAAGGGACGGAAAGGTATCGGATCCTCTTCCTCAGCACCGGTTCTATTTCAATTCCTGATTTTGGGCAGACGTATCCCTTGAGCGGTGATTTTCGTTTTTTTACGTTGGTTTCCGCTGCATCATCCCGCCAGCGGCAGTGACAACTGCTCCACTTAAATCTCCTGCAGCTTTTTGAGGGTACCCACATGATTCGGTGGCAGTACGGTTACTCGCTGATGTTGGATCATCCGCTCAATTAATCGGAACGCATCTCTGAGGATGAACCACTTCTCGACGCGTTCGGTTGTCCGAACCGGCACCTTTTTGTGCTTCATGACGGAGGTCAGTTGATTCGATTCTTGCGCAAACGCCAGTTCCACTTGTTTTCGGAATTTCAGCATGTCCGTTTGCAGCATGCTATCTTGCGGCACGGGTCCGTAGAAGAATGGATTTTCTGTAAACGAATAACCAAACTGCTTATCGCAAAGGCCTTGCAGCGGGCAAGCTGCACACCGTTCATCGTCACCGCGAAACCAAGCGGTGTATGTATCTTTATCAAATCCGTCAAACACGAGGGCGTGACCTTGCTCGCATTCCGGTTTTCCTTCGGGGGAGCAGTGCTCGGGAACGACTGTATTCTTCTTGATTTCCGTTACGACCGCCATCCTTGTAAAGTGGAGCGATTTTCTCAATCACAATCGTGTCATCCACATGATTGATGTAGTCAATCAGTTCCGCATCAAAACCGAGTGTGTTATAGTAGTGGTAAGGTAGCAGCTCTAGCTGTAAATCCATGAAAATGCACCTCGCGTTTTTAGTTTAATGGTAGTGGGGATACTTCCATTTTGCTATATTTCGCATAGGTGCGTTTTTGTTTTCTATACCCCTGATGGGTACATTATGAACAGGCTCTAACAGGGATTTAGTTTTAAATATGGTGGCTAAACTCCCCATGGAAGAATCAAAGTATGGACCGGAAAAGTCATACAGTTTCTTTCGTGCATCATTAATGGTAATTGCCGAAATACCAATATCGCGTTTTCCAGTCTTGATATCTTCAAAGGGTGGATAGGCAGCATCGGTGCCGACGTTTATTGTTTTCTTTCCTCTAAGTTAGTTCTTCCTCTACACTTGCGAACCTTGTCTTAGGTGACCCTCTTCTCCAATCATTCTATCCTCTTCCGTCTTGAATTCTGATGTATAGATTTGAAATTTTTACAAATTCTTTATGCGAATTTTGTTTTGAGATTCTGAATATATGTATGGCAGTCATATTATTAAGTTATATAGTGATCTATTTAAGGGGGGGAGCGTTAAAGGGGGTAAAAAGATGAGTAAAGGAAAAAAGAAAACAAGTAGAGGTGCGTTCTTTCCTTCAATACTGGAGAATGTTAACAATCCCAATAGCGTTAACGAAGAAGGAGATGAATTGATGGTAAGACCTATAATTCCTGAGGTTGTAGAGTTAATAGACGGGTTATCCGAACAGGAAAATAGTGATATAGCCGTTAACAGAGAAAGAATCGACTCTAAGGAGGAAAACATGAGCGTTTTTAAGATTAAAAGGTTCAATAAGGACTCCGGAAATTCAATTGAGCAATTTTTGGTGAATGGTTATTATTTTGATATAATAACCAACGTGGTAGAGCTGAGCAAGAAGGAAGCGTATGCCCATTTTACCTCTAGAATTGATGATCCGAAGGAATTTTTAAAAAACATTCTTATTTCATCCACTATGGATGATCAAGAACGTTTCTTCTTAGTAGGGGAGGCAGCAGAAAACCATCAGTTAGGTAACAAACATATTGCTAAACTACATAATAAAGTTGAATCAGACATTCCATACATTTGTTTCTTGGCTGGTGCTGCTTATTATCATGTTCTTCATGCAGAAAATCCAAATCAGAGCGATGTTGAAATTGATTATTTTTCAACCATGCTTCCAATTTGGTTGTTGAAAAAAGGAGATAAGTTTGCGGAGATGCAGGACCAGATGGCTGCACGCTTCCGTGGTGAACATAACGTGATGATTGTTACTCCAGGAGTTGAGCGCACTTTATCGATTAAAGTAGCTACTACGAAATGCCGGATTGAGGGTGCTGATGCACGATGGGCAATTAAGAAAAACTTTAAGTTAGAAGATAATGAACTGGCAAATCAGTTTAATGATTTTCAGACTCTAATGCACGATATCGGGGGAGGAACCTGTGATTTGGCATTTCTTCCAGCTGGATTGAAGGCACCCAAAAACAGAAGTGCGCTGCAGTCTCTTACAGACATTTCTTATTTACAACATATCGAAAAGTTAAGAACCGAAAAGCTATTGGAGTTTTTTCCAGATGTTCGCTCTTTAGAAAAATTCATTTATGAGAATATCAATAATTCTAAATTGAAGATAGTGGATGGAAGCAGTGGGAAAACTACTGACCTTACAAAACTGATTCACGACTCTCTGCGTAGCTATGCAAAAATATACAATGCAAAAGTGGAGAATACATTCCCTTTGCCACAAGGGAAAATATATAAAAATGTGTATCTTGGCGGTAATGGAACGGTACTTCAAAAATTTATTGAAGAAGTAATAATAGAAAAATACGGCAAAGAAATTCAGGAGCAGTATCACATCTTCCTGCCTGATGCAGGTAAACTTAATCTATATGCTTTGGAAATCCTCAGCCTAAATGAGACTGCTGCAGCTACAGCGTAGTTGGATGGTAATACTTCATGAATTCTAAAAGACGATCTCTAATTGGTATTCGAACAAAGTTGCTGAGCGATGAAGTTTATCGAATCCTGAATAGTAAATCAAAAGGTGTTAATGACCTTCCGATTTATATAAATCGCTTAGTTGAGGATGATTTGTTTCGGGTACGTCGGGAAGAGCGGGAAGATCAACTCTTGGCCCTGGTTCGAGAAATGCATAAGGAGCTTAAGGTGCTGCGGACAGAGGTTATGCTTCGCTCAGTCGTTCCCGTCAGTGCTCAAAGGACCATGGCGGTAGAAGTGAAGGCTATGAAAGAAGAAAATTTTACCGAAGGCCAGCTAGTGTATGAAGAGGAAGTAACCGGAAAGATTGAAGAAAAGATTAATCTCGATTTATAGACCGCCCTTGTGGCGGTTTTTTTTTAGAAGAGAGGAGCAGGGAAGAATGGAATTGTACTGAGAGAGAATGGTGATTGAAGGGTATTATAAAACGAAAGGATGTGAAAACATGTCAGAGACAGATATGTCGAAATACGAGAAAAAAATTGTGGTTCGTAACACGCGCATGGAAGACATTAATGAAATTATGGCATTAGGGAGCCGTTGCTTCCCTGCCATGGAGCCATGGAAGCGGGAGCAATTGGAAAGTCACATTCGAATTTTCCCCCAGGGTCAGTTCTGTGTGGAATATGAGGACAAAATTGTTGGTTCCTGTTCAAGCCTCATTGTCAATTTTGACGAATATGACGATCAGCACACTTGGGATGTAATCACGGACAACGGGTATATCACCAATCACGATCCCGATGGATTCAACCTATACGGGATTGAAGTGATGGTTCACCCAGAATACCGTCGAATGAAAATCGGTCACCGTCTTTACGAGGCGCGCAAGGAACTGGCCCATCAATTAAATCTTAAAAGCATTATCATCGGCGGACGAATCCCGAATTACCACAAATACAAGGGGCAAATGACACCACGTGAGTATGTGGCATCAGTTGAGAAGCACAGTATTTATGACCCTGTGTTGTCTTTCCAGCTCCTTGAGGGGTTTACAATTAAACGTATCAACACGCGCTACCTTCCAGATGATGAGGCATCTGATTCTTTAGCGGCCTTGATGGAATGGAACAACATCGATTATCGCCCGAAGTCCCGTCGTGTCTATCGCGCATCGTTCCCTGTGAGAATTTGCGCCGTACAGTATATGATGAAAAAAATTGATTCATTCACGGAATTCACTCGGCAGATCGAATACTATGTCGACGTGGCCGCCGATTTCGGCTCAGATTTTGCTGTGTTTCCGGAGTTATTTACAACCCAATTAATGTCATTTCTCGAAGAAAAACGGCCGGATCAGGCCGTTCGCCGACTTGCAACTTATACAGATCAATACATCGAACTGTTTACGGAACTGGCTGTACGATATAACGTGAACATTGTAGGCGGATCGCATTTTGTGGAAGAAGATGGAGATGTGTATAATGTGGCGTATCTTTTCCGTCGTGACGGTACGATTGAGAAACAATCGAAGATTCACGCAACACCAAACGAACGAAAGTGGTGGGGCATCGCAGCGGGAAACGAAATTCACGTGTTTGACACGGATTGCGGAAAGGTCGCCATCCAAGTTTCTTACGACATCGAGTTTCCGGAACTTGCACGGATTGCTGTCGATATGGGTGCAAACATTATTTTTGTCCCGTTTTGCACGGAAGATCGCCAGGGCTACCTCCGTGTTCGTTATTGTGCCCAGGCGCGAGCGATCGAGAACCAAGTATATACCTGTATTGCCGGAACCGTGGGCAACTTGACTCACGTAGAGAACATGGATATTCAGTATGCACAGTCTGGCATTTTCTCACCATCGGATTTTGAATTTGCGAGGGATGGGATTGTTGGGGAATGTGATGCGAATGTTGATACGGTCGTTGTCGGTGACGTGGACCTTGAGAAACTGAGGCGCTCTCGAAACTCGGGTTCCATGCGACAATTGCGCGATCGACGACGGGATTTGTACAGAATTGAACTGAAAAATTTAAAGTTAGATTAAGTGGACAGGTACTGACAGATATGAGTCTTTCTTACCTTACATGACATTTATCATGTTTGATACATGACGCGTATTACTTTAAATGTCTATTGTATTCCTTCATAATTTGATTTAACAAATGAGGAAGGGACACAAATAAAAATGACCAAACAAAATAATTTGAGGAAGCATATTGCTCCCTATGAAAAACCTAATATACAGAGCAGTATCTGGCAGCTTATCAACACCTTTGTACCTTTTTTTATGTTATGGTTTCTTGCTTATCAAAGTCTATCCATTTCATACGTTCTTACTTTTGGGTTGAGTACGATCGCTGCTGGATTTTTAGTGCGGATTTTCATCATTTTTCATGATTGTTGCCATCAATCGTTCTTTAAAAATCAGCACGCTAATAAAATTCTTGGAACCATAACTGGTATTTTAACTTTGTGCCCTTATGAGCAATGGCGACGCAGCCACTCCATTCATCACGCAACAAGCAGTAATTTGAATAAACGCGGTACGGGGGATGTATGGGTACTGACAGTGGAGGAATATTTATCATCGCCTCTTTGGCTCCGATTGGCATATCGGATGTATCGGAACCCGTTCGTTATGTTTGGTTTAGGTCCAATCTATATTTTTCTTATTTCCTATCGGTTTAACGTAAAAGGCGCCAGGCTTAAGGAGCGCATTAACATCTATATTACTAACCTTTCAGTCGTTGGTTTGGCTGGTTTGCTTTGCTGGACAATCGGATGGGAGCCATTCCTTATGATTCAAGGTCCGATTTTTTTGATTTCAGGCTCAGTCGGCATTTGGCTTTTTTTATGTACAACATCAGTTTGAGGATTCTTATTTTGAAAAAGAAGAAGAATGGGACTATGTGAAAGCTGCCCTGGAAGGAAGCTCATTCTATAAGCTTCCAAAATTACTACAATGGATAACAGGAAATATCGGTTTTCACCACGTACATCATTTGAGTCCAAGGGTACCTAACTATTACCTTGAAGAGGTTCATAACAATCACCTTTCTTTACAAAACGCCCAAACGATTACAATAGCCTCAAGCTTGCGTTTACTCCGATTTCGCTTATGGGACGAACAAAACAAAAAATTTGTAGGATTTAAGGAGATTAAGGATTTTACTGCAAAGCATCAAAAAAACAGTGTCTCCGTTCATGTTAAGTCTGAGTTGTAGATGTATATTTAAGATTTTACAGGCTCCTTCTATGGTAAGATAGCATTAATACTGCAAAAGAGGTTTCAATAATGCCAAAAAGGTATATTAAATCCCTGAAAAACACAGGGATTTCTCCCTATATATGGAGCGTTTTTAGTATTTTACCGTTTTACTTTATATTCGAATCTTCTTCCAATAAAGAAATTATTGTTGGAATTTTGCTGACTATCTTATTCTTCATTTCGTATCGCTTTGCTTTTATTTCAAAGGGATGGCCTGTTTATTTATGGACGTGCATCCTAATCAGCATATCTATCACCATGACCATCCTTTTCCACTATGTTTATTTTGCTTTTTATATTGCCTACTTTAATGGCAATATAAAAGACCGTTTCGCCTTCATCACGTTATACATTATTCACTTAGTCAGTACAACAATCTCGATAAATTATAATGTAGTCCTACAGGAAGAGCTGTTTTTGAAGCAAATCCCTTTTATCATCATCATTTGGATTAGTGTCATTCTTCTTCCATTCAACATTTATAATCGAAAAAAGCAGGGGCAGCTCGAAGAACAGCTCCAGGATGCTAACAAAAGAATTGCTGAGCTGGTGAAACATGAGGAACGTCAGCGAATTGCCCGCGATTTGCATGATACATTAGGACAAAAACTCTCGCTTATTGGGCTGAAAAGCGATTTGGCAAGAAAATTAATCCACAAAGACCCCGAGCAAGCTCGATCTGAATTGAAAGATGTTCAACAGACCGCAAGAACGGCATTGAATGAAGTAAGAAAAATGGTATCACAAATGCGTGGCATTAAATTAAAAGAAGAAATCATTCGTGTCAAACAAATACTTGAAGCCGCTCAAATAAATTTTGTAGTCGAACAAGAAGGACCATTAACAAATGTGTCCCTTTTCCTTGAGAATATCCTGAGTATGTGTGTGAAAGAAGCGGTGAACAATGTCGTCAAGCATAGCGGGGCTTCTTCCTGTTATATTACTATCGGGCAATCGTGGAACGAAATCATCATTACTGTACGGGATGACGGAATCGGCATCGTGGCGGCTGATGACGTTGCGAAAGGGCACGGACTGCTGGGAATGAAAGAACGGCTAGAGTTTGTCAACGGGAGACTGGAAATTATCATCCAGGAAGGAACAACGATTATCATCAAAGTGCCGAATGTCATAAAACAGCCGGATAAGGAGGAGCTTAAATGATTCGAATTGTCATCGCTGAAGACCAACGAATGATGTTGGGAGCTTTAGGTTCGCTACTCAATTTGGAAGACGATATGGAAGTGGTGGGAAAGGCATGTAACGGAGAAAAGGCCATTTCTCTCGTGCATCAATATCAACCGGATGTTTGTATCATGGACATTGAAATGCCTGTAAAGAGCGGACTTGATGCAGCGGAAGAGCTACAAGGGCTAGACTGCAAAGTTATTATTTTAACAACATTCGCCCGTTCCGGTTATTTCCAACGAGCTTTAAAAGCGGGTGTAAGCGGCTATTTATTGAAGGACAGTCCCAGTGAGGAATTGGCAAGCTCAATCCGCAGCGTCATGGCAGGCAGGCGAATCTATGCACCGGAACTAATGGACGATGTTTATGGTGAAGAAAACCCTCTTACCGAACGGGAGAAGGAAGTGTTACTACTCATAGCCGATGGAAAAAACACAAAAGAAATCGCTGATCAGCTCTTTATCAAAACTGGAACAGTGCGCAACTATATCTCGACGATACTCGATAAACTTGAAGTACAGAACCGGATAGAAGCAATTACACGATTCAAAGAAAAAGGTTGGTTTAGATAAGACACAGAAAATTTTGTACATGTAAAAACAGCCTCCCTAGAAAAATAAAGAGGCTGTTTTTCTTTTTATAGAATAGTCAAGAAATGTAGGTGAAACAAAAAATTAATAAGTTATAAATTTAGCTATCCAGGGAAATATAGGGATACATTAGGTAAAGAAGTAGACGCGGAGCCTTAAGCAACGGCGAAGGAGGCCTAGCCATGACTGTATCTGATAGAGAATCTGACGATAAAGAAATGTGTATGCATTTGGCTGATGAACCTGAACGATTTCATGGTGCTGTTGTTCCACCGCTATATGGTAATAGTCTTTTTGTCTACCCCACGTTTGAAAGTATGATACAAGCGTTAGTTGACGAACAGAACCACTACGTATATTGGCGTGGAACTAATCCAACCGTAGAGATTGCGGAGAAGAAGCTGGCCGCTTTGGAGCGTGGGGAACAATGTAAATGCTTTGCCTCAGGTATGGCAGCTATCGCTGCAGCGCTCTTCAACAGTTTGGAGAACGGAGACCATGTAGTGTGCGTGAGCAACATATATTATTCCACGATGAAGCTGATTACTTATATGCAAAAGTTCAATATTGACCATTCTGTTGTCTACTCTACCTCTATAGAGGACATTGAACAGGCCATCTTGCCAAGAACCAAAGTTATCTTTTTAGAAAGCCCGTCCACGATGACGTTTCGGCTGATTGATCTGCAAGCGGTCGCTACCTTTGCCAAGTCAAAGGGCATTCGGACAATACTTGATAATACGTGGCTACCCCCTTTTTTCAAAAACCGTTAACCCATGGTATTGACATTGTCGTTCATTCTGCTTCCAAATATTTGGGTGGACACAGCGATCTATTAGGCGGAGCCCTCATCACTAATAAAGAAATAATGAACAAAGTGTTTTCTCAAGAATATTTGCTTTTTGGCGGCGTGATGGCCCCCTACGAAGCCTCACTGTTACTACGTGGTTTACGAACTCTACCGATTCGCATGAAAGCACATCAGGAGAACGCAATGCAAGTTGCACAATTTCTAAATTGCCACCCGGCTGTTGCAAAAGTAAATTATCCGGGACTGCCATCTCACCCTGACTATAAATTAGGCCAAGAGCAGTTAACCGGTTATTCTGGCTTGCTGAGCTTTGAATTAAAGACACCTACCTTTGATGCGATTAAGAGGGTTATCAATAAACTTAGACTATTTCAAATCGGTGTCTCTTGGGGTTCCTTTGAGAGTTTGGTCCTGTCACCCAATATTGCAAAGAATACTGACAAACTCATCGAACAGCATATAAACCCCGGGCTAATCCGTCTTTCCATAGGGTTAGAAGAAGCTGCGGAATTAATCCGGGATTTAGAGCAAGCATTAGAAGGATGATCCAAATAGTTATCCATGTTTCAGGTATTATCATGCTGATATTTGGTCTTATCCCTCTATATGGACTTAAATAATTTATTGAGCCAAAGAGCTTATTTTCTGTTGTTTTATGAAGCTAGTGTCAATTTTAAATGAAGAATGAGGTAAGTCGATTGTAAATTTTTCTTACGCCTCATATAAACAGTAATAACCTGCCAGTATTTTAGAAGCGCAAAGATAGTGTAGCGGAGGATAAATGCGGCTCATGAGGAGGGGGATAAAATGCGGCTTGCGCTGTTTACGGATACTTATTACCCGCAGGTAAACGGAGTGGCCTTAACGTTGCAAAAACTTGTCAGGCATCTTGAACATCGGAACGTTACCCATCAAGTTTTTATCCCGGATGTTACCGACCAGGATTTATTTGCAAGTAATATCCATCGTTTTGCCAGCCTCCCTTTCTTTTTATATCCGGAATGCCGCATTGCTTTTCCTAATTACTTTTCCATTCGCAATCGCCTTCAAACATTCCAGCCTGACCTCATTCATATTGCTACGCCTTTTAACATCGGATTATGTGGTCTGTCCTACGGCAAAAAGTATAAAATTCCCCATGTCGCTTCCTACCATACACATTTTGAACGTTATTTGGAGTACTACCGACTGCAAGCTGTCTCTCACTGGCTATGGCGCTACATCCGCTGGTTTCACCACTCGTGCGCGATGACGTTCGTGCCTTCCGAAGAGACGAAGAGACACCTGCAAAGCCATGGGATTTTCAGATTGGGACTTTGGAAGCGCGGGGTTGATTGCCATCTTTTTACCCCTGCCAAAAACAATCGGCAGATACGGAAGAAATACAATATTCATGCGCCTTTCCTTTGTCTCTATGTCGGAAGAATGGCGCCGGAAAAAGACCTGGAAATACTTTTGGAAGTAATAAGGCAAATGCCCGCCTCATTATCCGGCAACATTCACTGGCTTCTTGTTGGCGATGGCCCCCTGCTCGCGAAATTGCGTACCCAGTTCCCAACCAACAATGTTACATTCACCGGTTACTTACAAGGAGAAGATTTGGCCGAAGCGTATGCGGCAGCCGACTTGTTTGTTTTTCCTTCCAGTACGGAGACCTTTGGTAATGTGGTGCTTGAAGCGATGGCATCTGGAACGCCGGCTATCGGAGCTCAAGCCGGGGGCGTGCAAGAAATTATTCAGCATAAAGTTACCGGTTTCTTATGTCCGCCGCGTGATGCCCAATCATTTGTCCATGCGATTACGGAAGCAATCAACGATGCGGGCCTTTTAAGAACAATGAAACTACAGGCGCGCCGCTATGCCCGAACCCAGTCATGGGAAGCGATTTTCGACGAGCTTCTTACCTGGTATGAGAAAGTCATTTTCCTGAGTAAATCCCCGGATGATGGAACTATACACTCGGCCTGAACGAAGATAAGGGGGGAACTTATGAGATGAAAGTTACTGTCATCGGAACCGGATATGTAGGTCTGGTTACGGGAGCCTGCCTGGCGAATCTGGGGCACCAGGTCATTTGCGCTGATATTTCCGTCGAAAAAATTGCCACCTTAGCCTCAGGCGGACTCCCCATCTGGGAAATGGGGCTGGAGGGTCTATTAGAAGAAGCGAGGAACAGGCAACGGATTCGTTTTACAACACATATTGATTTTGCCATTGAGGAAGCTGATGTTTTATTCATTGCTGTTGGTACTCCGTCTCAAGCCAATGGAGATGCTGATTTGTCGCACCTTTGGTCTGTGATAAACGAAATCGCAACCTATAAACTGACAAATAAATTGCTTGTCGTAAAAAGTACCGTTCCGGTTGGAACGACAGATGCAATTGATGTTTTTTTACAGCACCTCCCTCCCGATCATCGTCCAATTGATGTGGTTCATAATCCTGAATTTCTTCGTCAAGGGAATGCCGTGCATGACTTTTTTCATCCTGACCGCATTGTCATTGGCTGTGCCTCAGAAACGGCGCGAAACATCATGCATACCCTCTACAAGGAAATTTCCGCTCCGTTTCATTTTTGTAATCGCTGCAGTGCAGAACTTATTAAATATGCCTCCAACGTCTTTTTGGCAATGAAAATTTCGTACATCAACATAATTGCAGACTTAGGCGAAAGGCTAGGTGCGAATATAGAAGATGTCGCAAAAGGGATGGGATTGGATAAGCGAATTGGCGCTTCTTTCCTGCAAGCCGGAATCGGGTACGGGGGCTCTTGCTTTCCGAAAGATATAAAAGCGCTCAAAACCCTTGGACTAAAGATGGAATGCGAGCTTCCACTTCTTGATTCCACAGAGGCAATTAACAATAATCGGCCGCGTACTATTATAAACAAAGCAAAGAAGTATCTGGGAACATTAAAAGGCAAAAAAATTGGTATGCTGGGACTAACATTTAAACCGATGACGGACGATATTCGCGAAGCCCCTTCACTCGCAGTCAGTCGGTTATGTTTAGCCGAAGGGGCAGCGGTACACGCTTATGATCCACTTATTTCTACGTACCCTGTGCAAGGGGTCACCCTGCATCGCGATATGTACCTGGCTGCCGATGCCTGCGATGCGATGTTCATTCTAACCGAATGGGAGGAATTTCGGCATCTTGATTGGAGTATCATCAGTAAAATGCTTCATTTTCCTCTCATTATTGACGGGAGAAACATGTTCTCTTGGGAGTACATGCGGCAGCAAGCAAAAGAATATGATCTTATTTACCTTTCTGTAGGCCGGTCTCCTATCTGCGCGGGAGAGGCAGTAACGGAAAGTTGCCCGGAGAATCAACGCCATCTCTTTTCTTCTAGATAAGCAAGCAACTCCTCCCGCAATTCAGCATGCTGCATGGCGAATTCGATCGTCGTTGTGATAAAGCCGAGTTTTTCACCGACATCATATCTTTTACCATCGAATTCATAAGCGTAAATCTCTTCATGCTCATTCAATTGAGCAAGCGCATCGGTTAATTGGATTTCGCCTCCAGCTCCGGGTTCTTGCAGGCTCAGCTGTTCAAAAATCGCAGGCGTCAGAATGTATCGGCCCATAATGGCCAAATTGGAAGGCGCCTCATCTTGTCCAGGTTTCTCGATTAATGAACCGATATTGTATAAGCCGGGACCAATAGGGTGACCTTCGACAATGCCATACCGCGATACCTCTTCATCACGAACCGTCTGCACGCCGATAACAGAGACCTCATACCGCTCATACACCTCTATTAATTGCTGCAGGATGGTTTATCTGCTCGTACGATGTCATCTCCCAATAGAACAGCAAACGGCTCGTGACCGATGAAGGCGCGGGCGCACCAAATGGCATGTCCAAGACCTTTTGGCTCTTTTTGCCGTATATAATGAATATCTGCCATGTTTGATGCTTTTTGTACTTCTGCTAAAAGAGACATTTTACCCTTCTCGCGTAAGTTGTATTCCAGTTCAAATGAGGTATCAAAATGATCTTCAATGGCCCGTTTCCCTTTCCCTGTCACGATAATAATGTCTTCGATTCCCGATTCGACGGCCTCTTCCACGATATACTGAATGGTAGGTTTGTTGACAATTGGGAGCATCTCTTTCGGCATTGCTTTCGTGGCCGGGAGGAAGCGGGTTCCCAATCCGGCAGCCGGAATGATCGCTTTGCGGATTTTCATTTTCTTTCCCTCCAATATAGATATAATAAAATAATAAAATAATCCAGTCACATAATATGTTAATAACATGTTACACATCTTTTGTTGACAAATAGAACTATTTATCATTTTTGAATTCCCTTGCTATCTCGCAAAAAGCTCGCACCAACGGTGAATGATCGTTTTTTCGCCACGAAACCCCCATATTAGCGACGGGTAATTGACCTTTCATATCCAAATAAACAACATCCTGGGTATGCAGATTTCTTGCTGAATGTGGAATAACTGAAATTCCCATTCCTGCGGCGACTAAACCGATAACCGTTTGAAACTCGAACGCTTCTTGCTGTATGGAAGGATGACACAATCCAAGTACTTCATCATAAAGACCTGCCCACGTTTTTCTGGATAGCATAACAAAAGGGTAGGGCGTAAGGTCAGCAAGGGTAATCTTCTTCTTTTTCGCGAGAGGATGTAATTTTGGAACAGCCAAAACACAAGGCATAGTAGAGACAATCTCGGTATTTAGAATATCGCTGGTAATCGGGGTTCTTAGTACTCCAACATCAATTTTTTCTGTACGTAACGCCTCCATTTGGGCTGGCGTAGGCATTTCAAGGAGATGTACTTTAACATCCGGGTACAAACTATTAAATTTTCTCAGAATGGATGGGAGGACATCGTAAGTAGCTGAACCGACAAAGCCAACAGTTAAGCTCCCCACTTCACCACGATGGGTACGCTGGGCATTTTCGACCGCCCGATTAAGTTCATCTAATATTTTGCGTACTTCATCAGCCAGCAATTTTCCTGCTTCTGTGATTTCTACCTGGCGATTATTCCGATAAAAAAGAGGAATGCCTAACTCTTTTTCTAGATTTTGAATCTGTAAGCTCAAGGGAGGCTGCGTAATTTGAAGGCGTTCCGCAGCACGACTGAAATGTAATTCCTCAGATAAAACAAGAAAATATTGTAATTGTCGAAGTTCCATCTTTATATCACCTTTACACAAGTTATTTAAAAAACATATCATACGTATATTAATAATATATTGTACTTTTTTTCAAAAGCAAGATAAGATCGATTCACAAACGAAATATTGGAGGGTTTATCAATGTCTACTATCGCACAACCAGGAAAACTATCTGTAGGAACGGTAAATGAAAACTGGACAGGAGATGCTCGTTTCTACGAATATGCTACCGCTGCTGATCCAATCGGAAGTGGTATTATCAGTCCGATCCCAGTGAAAGAATTCGGCCCTGAACTGTATAACTCAGGTGAAACTCGTATTGTACCGTTAGACCTCTCTAAAGAATTGAGAACGGAATATACAGCAACCAGCCCATCTCTTCTTGCTCACTTTATCCGCATTAATGCAGGGGATTCTGTTGAAACAAAACCAAACGCAACAAGCGAACTTTATTACATTATTTCGGGTGCAGGCAGCACAGAAGTAAATGGCGAAACAATTAACTGGAAGAAAGGCGATTTCTTAACGCTTCCATCTGGCTCTGTTAGCCGTCATATCGCTGCGGAAGATACAACCATTTACTACATCGTAGATACTCCGCTTCTTGATTATCTAGGTGCTGAAGCAACAGAAGCTCGTTTCCAGCCTACGCTTTTCACAGCTGAGGCAGCTATGGCAAAATTAGAAGAAGTAAAAAATGCACCGGATGCTCATTTGAAAAACCGTATTTCTATCTTGATGAACAATCAAAAGTTTGATCAAACGTTAACGATTACACATGTACTTTGGGCCATGTTTGGTATCGTTCCAGTAGCATCAAACCAAGCGCCTCACAGCCACAAGTCCGTTGCTCTTGACTTCGTTGCTTACGCTGCACCTGGCACCTATACACTGGTTGGAGATAAGGTAGACCCTGTTACAGCACAAATTATCGATCCAATTCGTATCGATTGGGTAACAGGAAAGGCATTCGTTACTCCTCCTGGATTATGGCATTCTCACCATAATGAATCTGGAGAAGATGCTTTCATTATCCCTATCCAAGACGCAGGGCTTCAAACTTACCTTCGTACACTGGATATCCAATTTACGCATTACGAAGAAAAGAAAGAAGACCAAGAATAATAAAGTATCAAAGGCAGAAAAGCACCCTTCGGGGTGCTTTTTCTTACGAAAGAGAGGAACGAAATGAGAATAGCTAAGTTTTGTGAAAAGAACGTCAGAGTGACGGGTTCAAGTGAGACCATCGCTATTCTGGAACGTGAACACAAAGAGGATGTAGAAGTTTGGGTTGACTCCCTTTCTTTTAATAGAAAATGGGGTCATTACTAAGAAGGTTTGCTATTTTTTATTTAATCCATAATTTAAAAGCAATACCGACAATCCTCCTGTAATTTGGGAATACCTCTAACCCATGAACGAATTAAAGAGACTATGAAAAAAAGAAAAAAAGTCCCACGTTTGAGGGTGAAAAGTATACATCCTTTGTCGGGTCTAAGATTTTGAGTTATTAAACTGATTATTTTATAAAATCTATAAAGGTAAAGTGCAACTTAATTTGTTATAATATTTAAAAGTGTCAGTTAATTATGTTATTTTCTGAGATTTATCATACATAATCAAAATAAAGGAGGAGTTCAGATGTATCGCTCGAAGGACCAGTATGAAAAACAAAATCTAAATCTACCATTTACGGGAATTTGTTCTTTTGCTAAGTATCCAATATGTACAAACCTTGATGAATTGGACGCGGATGTCGCAATTATCGGTGTACCTTATGACATGGGAACACAATGGCGCTCAGGAACACGCTTTGGTCCACGTGCTATTCGGGAAGCGTCCACGCTTTATAGTTTTGGACTCGGAGGATCTTATGATCCGGAGCGAGACGAAGTTTTTATTGCACCTCCATTAAAAATCGTAGATTGCGGAGATGTTGATATGGTTCATGGGGATCTTCAGCAATGTTTTGAAAATATCGAAGCGGCTGTAAGGAGGATTGTTTCTAAAGGCGCGTTGCCTGTTGTTTTAGGTGGAGACCATTCTATCACGATTCCCGTCGCACAGGCATTAGATTCACTCGGTCCATTATGTGTTATCCAAATTGATGCGCATTTAGACTGGGCAGGCGAGCGTTCCGGCCAGCGTTATGGTCATGGAAGCCCGATGAGACGTATGGCAGAAATGAGCCATTTTAGCGAAATGGCTCAACTTGGTATTCGTGGAGTTGGAAGCAGTAAAAAGGAGGATTTTGATGCTGCAAGGAACTATGGCAGTATAATTATGAGCCCAAGAGAAATTAGAAAAATAGGCATAGAAGGCGTTTTGAGCCAAATTCCAAAGGGAGCTCACTATTTCATCACCTTTGATGTGGATGGTATCGATCCTTCCGTTTGTCCTGGTACGGGAACTCCATCGCCAGGTGGCTTTTCTTACGATGAAGTAAATGAACTGTTGGAGGCCATAAGTAAGCATGGAGAGGTCGTTGCTTTCGATTTTGTTGAGGTTTCACCTCCCTATGATCCTACAGGGATGACAAGTCAAACGGCTGCACGTCTCATACTAGATTTCATGGGGTTTATTTTAAAGGAGCGGGAGAGGAAAACAAGTAGAGTGTTGAAAAATGAAACAATAAATTTACGAAAGTGAGGGAAACAGGTTGGTAAATAGAGAAGTAGTCATTCCAGGTGGTTCGGGACATGCTTTTAAATTTTGCTCATGCCTTTAAAGACTACGGTTTAGATTATTGGCGGATTCCCGATCCGCTGAATCTATTTCAAAACACTCCAGTTAATCCGGACGGAACCTTTGGCGCTTCTATTGAACCTGAATCGAAAGCTGGAGATTATGTAGTTTTTAAAGCGTTGACTGATTTAATCATTGGGATATCTGCTTGCCCACAGGACATGACATCCTTATGCGGTTATCATATTACGGATATTAAAGCGGAGATTATACCAAAATGGTAAAAAGGGGCATGTGCCCCTTTTTACCATTTTTAATGCTCGAAGGTTGGAATCAAAAACTAGCTTTCTTGGTGAAGCTTAGCAGCCCGTGAAGAAACCCATGCCTGGATGGCGAATAAAGCAATGGTTCCAATAATTAAGATCGTTGAAACCGCAGCAATTGTTGGATCGACTTGGGCACGCAGATTTTCCCACATGACAATAGGCAGTGTTTTCGTTCTTGCTCCCGCGATAAAAATGGTGACGACCAACTCATCAAGCGATGTGATGAAGGCAAACAAACATCCAGAAAGCATAGCTGGGCGGATTAGTGGAAGTGTTATTTTAAAAAATGCCCCTATGGGAGTGGCTCCCAAACTCATGGCAGCTAACTCCAAATTTCGATCGACTCCCCTCAAACTGGCTGTAATAGTTACAAATACTATAGGGATGGCCAGAACTGAATGGGACAATACAAGACCAGTTAGGCTGTTGGTTAACTTTAGCGGGGCAAAAGAATGATAGAGAGCAATGCCTACTATAATAATTGGAATAATCATCGGTGCTACCATTAATGACATAAACAGTTTTTTGCCCCGAAAATTCAAGCGGGTAACAGCTGTTGCGGCCATGGTTCCAAGAATGGTAGAAGTAATCGCGGTAAGTACGGCTACATACACACTTCTAAAAAGACCATCTACCCATTCCTGATTTTCCGAGAAGCTGCTATACCATTGCAAGGAAAAACCCGGGGGTGGAAATCGAAAGAAGCTCACCGATGTAAACGAAAGGGGAATGATTACCAGAATTGGAGCGATTAAAGCGACTAATATGAAACCAACTAGGATGCGCAGCCACATTTTAGTTCAGCTCCTTTAATACTGGATTGTTTCGGGTCAGCAAGTAGGATAGGAATAATAGAAGTAAGGTGACCACAAATAATACAAGGGCTAACGCTGAAGCCAAGTTCCAATTTAAAGTCGTACTCACATTGTTTTGTATGAGCATAGATATCATCATATTTTTGGAACCACCCAGGAGGGCCGGTGTTATAAAATATCCCATCGCTAGGATGAACACCAATAGGGAACCGGATAATACACCGGGTAGAGAAAGTGGAAAAAATATTTGTACAAATGACTTCCAAGGTTTAGCTCCCATACCTTGCGACGCTTGAATTAAACGCTTGTCAATTCCTTCCATGACAGAATAGAGGCTTAGAACCATGTAGGGTATAAGTACATGGGTCATTCCGATAACAACACCAGTCGTGTTATATAGGAGTGGGATAGGTTGATCGATTAAGCCGATGGCCATGAGGAACTTGTTAATCACCCCTTGCTCCTGTAGGATAATCGTCCAAGCAAATGTACGTACCAGAAGACTAATCCAGAAGGGGATGAGTACTGCCGCGAAGATGATTTTTTTCCACGTGCTGGATTCCGTATTGACCAATAAATAGGCCACCGGATAGGATACGATGAGGGCCATAAGTGTAACAATAAATGAAACCTTTAACGTCAACCACAATACCTGCAAATAAACCGTTTCCAAGAAAATGTGAGATAAGTATTCTAATGTAAAACCGTTTTTATCAAAGATACTTAGTTTGAAAAGACCAAACATGGAAAATACCATCAAAAATACGATATAAGCCAATGGAATCAGCAAAAGAAGCCATTGTAGCCCGGGAATTTTGCTCAATTGATAGGGAGAGGGTACCCTGGATATGGGTACCTCAACTCTCTTTTCTGTTTCGATCATTGATTAATCCTCCTTGTTTATTTCAATAACCATTGTTCGAAACGCTCATTTACTTTATCAAAGTTATCCACCCACCATTTGATATCGACAACAATTTGGCTTTTGGCTTTGTCCGGCGATTGTCCCAAACGTTCCTTTACCTCCGGAGACAATAGGTCCAGTGCCTTCTTGTTTACAGGAGCATAATCAATACTGGAAGAAAAGGCAGCCTGCTGTTCAGGTGCTATAGCGAAAGCGATGAATTTCATTGCCAAATCTTTGTTTTGTACCCCTTTCGGTACAACCCAGGAATCACCCATAATTAAGCCTTGATTGAATTCTACATCTTCTGGAGCTCCTTGCTTCTTGGCAGTGGAGACACGGCCATTCCAAGCTTCTGCCAACACAACTTCACCATTGGCCAATAGTTGCGGAGGCTGTGCCCCTGCATTCCACCAAACCTTGACATCCTTTTTGATTTTATCCAAGCTAGCAAAGGCTCTATCTACATCCAGTGGATACAATTTGTCCGGCGCTACACCGTCAGCAAGCAATGCAGCTTCTAATGTTCCTGTCGGATATTTCCATAGGGAACGAGGTCCAGGGAACTTTTTAGTATCCCAGAATTCAGCCCAGTTTTTCGGGTGGCTTCCTGTAGGGAACTTGCTCGTGTTGTAGCTGATAGCTGTGGAGAATAATTCTGCTCCAATCCCGTAATCATCAACCAATTGCGGTATAATGTCATCCTTCTTAATGACGTTGTAGTCCAATTTCTCCAGTAATCCTTGTTTTCCACCACGGATAACAAAATCACTGTCAACGTTCACTACGTCAAATTCCACATTTCCACTCTCCACCATTGCTTTGAACTTTCCATAATCTGTTGGAGAAACAACGGTAATCTTTACATTATTTTTCTTTTCAAACGGCTCGAAAATAGCTTTTTTGTGAGCCTCGGTAATAGCGCCGCCCCAATCCATGATAGCGAGGTTTTGCGTTTTTCCACTAGATACCGAAGATCCCCCGGCTGGAGCTGCTTCATTATTTCCTCCACCTCCGCTGCACGCTGTTAGCGACATAGCTAGGATGAGACTGGCAGAAGCGAGTACTAACCTTTTTAACATTTTTTCTTCCCCCTAGTTTTTTATTTTTAGGCAGTGACTTCATCCGGAATTAGGCTGGCATCTTGGCTGTCCCAACCGAGCATTACTTCTCTGCCGCAATGAACGGAATCGGAAAGTCGAGCCGGTACCTTGACCGTAATTTCTTGTCCGGATTCAGTAACCGTTTTTACTTTAATTGCTTCTCCTACATAGATTAGCTCATGCACTCGCGCCTCAAGGATATTAATATACTGAGAATGATCCTGGGCAATTTGGATATTTTCCGGACGAAGAGCAATCAGTGTGGATGGGTTGTTCAAGCCTTCATTGACACTATCAATGCCAATAGTAGCTACCTTTTCATCCGACATTCTAACTTTGGCTTGCCCAGAATCCATGCCTAGCAATTCTCCTCTAATCAAGTTGATTTCCCCAATAAATTCAGCTACAAAACGATTTCTCGGCTTCTTATAGAGATTTTCCGGTGTGTCGACTTGCTCAATTCGTCCGTGGTTCATGACACAGATTCGATCGGACATGGTTAATGCCTCTTCCTGATCATGAGTTACACTGATGGTCGTAATCCCTACCTTTTCTTGAATGTGCTTAATCTCAAGCTGCATTTGCTGACGAAGGGTTTTATCCAAAGCTCCCAGGGGCTCATCCAATAGGAGGAGTGGAGGATTGAAAACTATGGCTCTTGCCAAAGCCACACGCTGCTGTTGACCACCACTAAGCTGTTTCGGAAAACGGGTTCCATATTGTCCTAACTGAACCATATCCAAAATGTTATGAACAATGCTTTTCATTTTGTCTTTTGGAACTTTCCTTAAACGAAGCGGATAGGCAACATTATCGAATACCGTCATATGAGGGAACAGGGCATAATTTTGAAACATCATTCCAATCTCTCGTTCATAGGCTTTTTTCTTGGTAATGTCATCGTTATTAAGGAGAATAGAGCCGCTGGTCAATTCTTCAAATCCTGCAATCAACTTTAATACAGAGGTTTTTCCAGATCCGCTTGGTCCAAGAATTGTTAAGAACTCGCCCTTATGAACGGAAAGACTAAAATCGTCGACCGCTTTAAATTTTTTTGTAATACTTCGTTGCACCTTTTATTTCTAAACTATCTCCTATAGCCATTGATGTACCACCTTTCCGCAAATGCACAACATCACTACATTTGTTACTCTATAACCTAAATTAACCATCCATTCAAAACTAAGTAAATTTAATATTTTGTCAATAATAAAGATTAGGAAATTTTTTACCTGGTGATGGTTGCAGATTCTTTTTGAAGTTGTTTCTTCTTTTTAAGAGCGATTAGTGTAATAAATTCATATACAATGTTTGCAGCCGCGGCTGCCGTAATTTGTCCGTGATCATAAGCTGGAAGAACTTCCACCATATCAAAACCAACAAAATTAATGCCTTGCAATCCTCGTACTAAGGAGAGAGCGTCGTCGATATTTACACCAGCTACCTCCGGGGTACCTGTTCCCGGAGCATAAACAGGATCAAGAAAATCAATATCAAATGATAAGAATACAGGTCCTAAACCCACGCGTTGGTGAATAACGTTGAGCATGTCAGATACTCCCACTTGTTTAAACTGATTAGTCGTCCATACCTCAAAACCAAGGTTTCTGGCATCTTGAAGATCTTCAGGTCCGTATAAGCCTCCCCGCATACCTACCTGAATGGAGCGGGATACATCCAGTAATCCTTCTTCCACCGCACGACGGAAGGGAGTACCATGGTTGTATTTTTGGCCGAAATAACTATCCCACGTATCCGAATGGGCATCAAAGTGTACCAGCCCTACAGGACCATATTTTCGGGCTACAGCCCGAAGTTCACCAAGCGTGATGGAATGATCACCTCCTAATACAATTGGGATAATTCCTTGATCAACAACTGGAAATAAACCTTGTTCGATTTTCTCATATGTTTCAGCAATATAACCAGGGATTACCGATATATCCCCATAATCCACACCGGATACATATTGATAGAGGTCGATATCCTGTTCAGGATTGTATGGACGAAGCAGCATCGAAAAATCACGGATCGCCTCCGGTCCAAATCGGGCACCTGTACGAAAAGACTGTCCGGAGTCAAAGGGAACACCCGTAACCACAAAATCCATATGTTCATCAAGCTGGTCATTAAATGGAAGACGCATAAATGTGCGTAGGCCGGAGAAGCGCGGTGATTCTAACGAATTTTTCGGTTTGTATTTCCCCATCTTAGTTCCTCCTTGCTAGTTATGTTAAATATAATAAAGTTTAATTCCTTCATTAAATATTTTTTTGTATACATACAAGGTATACAATGCATTCAAGAAAATTCTTTTGCTGCCGGATGTATTCTGTTTTTGTCGAACGACTGTATACGGTTATCGTATACAATGCTACAAAAATTTATCTGTCTATGAAGTGCTGTCTGTAACGAGAAATCACCTGTTCAATAGAAAACGTATGTTTCAATTGTCTTGAAAAGTCTATATCTGCTTGAATAGAATCTACATGCTCATAGGCGAGTTGATACGCGAAATTACTATCTCTATTTTTAATCGCTTCAAAAATTGCTTTGTGTTCGCCCGGTGAATGCGTAGATGCAGCCTCGATAGTATCATAAAATGTGAGAATGATATGGGTCAAATTGACGAGTTCCTTCAAGTAACGAATCAAATAATTGTTACGGGAAGCGTTAATAATGGCCATATGGAAATCTGAAATGATTTTTAAAGCTTTGAGTTCTTCATTTTGCATGTAGTATTGTTTTTCTTTTTGTAGAAAGGTTTCCATCATCGTTAATTCTGCCTCTGTAACATGGATAGCAGCTAATCTCGCAGCTTCGGCTTCTAATAGCTTTCTTACAGCTAAAATTTGTTGAGCTTCCGTTGGGGTAGGGCAGTACACAAATGTCCCTTTATTCGGAATAATCTTTACTAAAGATTCGTATTCCAAACGGTGAAGAACGGAGCGAATCGGTGTACGGCTAACCCCAAATGCCTCGGCCAGAGAGATTTCAATCAGTTGTGTGCCAGGCGTCAGGTGACTGTTAAAGATCGCCTCTTTAAGTATCTCATAAATTTTATTCTCGCTAATCTTGCCTGACAGAAGAACACCTCCTGTTTCAGCTTAATGGTATGCTCATATTGTATACACAGCTGTTAAATTTGATTATCACTTCATTTACTGAAAATTGCGAATAAAATTTAAAAAAAAAGGGATACCCTGTAATTTTTACAACGTTGTTGCTATATTCTTATAACAACATACTATCTTCTTTTTCTGGACAATTTGATATTTATGTTAGATTATTTTACATATTTTTATTTTATTCAAATTTCAGTTGGCTATGATACCCAGTCAAGAAAACGGAAATAAGACCCAACAATGCTTAGGACGATAACTCTCTGATTGTGTAGAGGAACTTCTTTTAAAGGTAAATTCTCCAACACTGTCAAATTTCTGCCTTTTTGGTGGATATTCAGTGCAATAAGTTTTCCCATCAAGGTAGACAATGAAACACCATGTCCACTATATCCGAGAGCAAAATGTATTCCTTCTTCTGTATGACCAATATGTGGGAATAAATCCATGGTTAAAGCAAGTTTCCCTCCCCATTTTAAATCGACCTCTGAATTTTGCAGTTGGGGAAATACTTCTAACATGTTGCCACGGAGAGTATTAAATAGTTCATCGTTTTCCTGTGCACGAAAATCTACACGACCTCCGAAGAGAAGTCTATTATCTTGGGATAATCGAAAATAATAAAGCCACTTCTTTGTATCAAATAAGCCTCTTCGATTAGGAATTAAGCTATCAGCCAATCCTTGATCCAAAGGTTTAGTAGCAATCATAAAGCTTCCTACAGGAATTACAGACTTGTAAAGTTTTTTTACTAGAGGAGTAGTATAGCCATTGGTAGCAACGACCAATTCTTTTGCTTTCACTTGTCCCCCGGGAGTAGTGATAATTACATGTTCTTGTTTTCGAGAGATAGAAACGGCCGGGGACTGCTCATAGATAACCCCGCCACTTGATTCAACAGCATCTGCCAGGCCAATGGCATAGTTTAATGGATGGAAGTAATGGCTATTAGGATCGATTAATCCACCATGATAAAGAGGAGAATCTATTTCCTGTCTTGAATCCTTAGCTTCTACAATATAATTTTCGTAATCGAGATGTTTGAGCATAAATTCCTGTTCTTTTTTTAAACCTTCAAGATGAGATGGCTTAAATGCTGCGCAAAAACTTCCTCTCCTAGTCAAATCACATTCAATCTGATGTTCTTCAACAATCTCCTTCACTAAATTAATACCATCTAATGACATGTGAAGCATTTCTTTTGCTGCGTCGATCCCATATTTTTTTGCAATAGCCACAAGACTGTGTTTGTATCCAACTAACATTAAGCTCCCGTTTCGTCCACTTCCTCCCCATCCTACACAATGCTCATCTAGTACTAGCGTTCTGTATCCCGATTTTTGCAGATAATATGAAGTGGCGAGTCCTGTAAATCCTGCTCCTATAATAGCTACGTCGGTTGTTACATCTCTAGTAAGATGTTCTCTATTTGGTTGGCTGTTACTTGTTTTTGCCCAATAAGACGAGGTATGCACTTGTTATCCCTCCAATAAAAATATTTTATTTACGCTTATTATAAGGACATAGAAACTCGTTTAAAATATACAGTAGGTTAAAACTTACAGGCTGCTCATTTAACATTAACGATTTAGTAAGTTAGAGTTGAAGACTTCACTTTAGAAAATATGTAAAAATCGGTATAAAGGACTTTGGCTCTTCAAAGGGAATCCGGATAAAGCCATTGATAAAGTTTTATAGAAATTTCGATAGACAATCTTTTCTCCGAAGACATAAAATCCTCACCTAATAATTCTTTTATTTTTTCCAGACGATGGTACAATGTTTGCCTTACAATATGTAGTTTTTTAATTGTATGAACTTTTGACCCTTCAAGCTCAAAGTAAACTTTTAATGTTCGCAGGAGTTCACTTCCTCTGGTACGATCATATTCAATTAGAGGTCCAAGGTAATCGTTAACAAATGCTTGAAGAACACTTTCGTTTTCAATATTAATTAAAAGACGATAAACTCCTAGCTCTTCGTAGAAATGAGTATCGAGATTGTTTTGCAGATGTTTTATTTTTAGCACTTTTGTTGCTTCTTTATAACTTAAATGAACATTCAATATATTATCGTACGACCTTCCGATGCCGAATTTTAACAAGGGAATACCAACTTTATTATCTTCATTAATTTCCTTTATGTGATGAATGATATTTAAATATCTTTCTTTTTCCTGTTTACGAGAATTTAAATCAAATAGTAAGGTGACCAACTGGTTGCCTTTAGCCATAAAGAATGGATGAAAGGAAAATTTTTGGAAAGCTGTGCGAATGACTACAGAAACATCCAAATAAGTTGTTTCTGACTCTTCGGGTGAACTGGTATTAGGATTTTTAGTTGATAACATATCAATTAAACATACGCGATACGGGTAATTATCCAAATGCTTTAATTTGGATGCGAAAAGTTCTTTTACCTGCTTTTGACTTGTTATCTTATTACTGATTAAATCATCTATCCAAAGGTTTTCTTCGTGTAACCTTCGTACATCCATATATTTTTTTCGTAACAAATCTTGTGATAATGCTGTCACGGCTCGGTCCAAAATAAGAGAATCAACTTCCTCGAACTCTTTATTTTGTGTTATAAGAATAAGATAGCCCCAGACCTGCCCGAGTGCTCCTACTGTTTCTGAAAGGTAATTCAATCCTAAATTTCGCCAATAATTTGGACTGTTGTTGTTCCGAAAATTTTTTTGTAGATTTATGGATTCCAATATATCAGATTTTAATTTCTCGTTTACATTAGGGACAAAAATTTGATTGCCTCGAATTGGTACATAAACAACATTTGATTTTGTGTTATCATGGAGCAACTTAAGAATTTTTGTAGTACTTTGCGAGGTGAGTGTGAGACGATGAAATTCACGCGATAAAAAATCAAGTTTTTCAAGTCTTAAATAATGACTATTAATTATAAGAGAATGAAGATCTTGAGTAATATCAACAAAACGTACAGTCTTATTGAAGACTATTAAAGGAAAGTTATGCTTGTTAGCGGTATCTACCATTTCTTGTGGAACAAACTTAAAGTAATCTCCAAGTTCAAGGCATAAACAGGCTACACCATTTTCAATCATTCTTTCTAAATAATACGAATGAGAATAGTTTTGGGATTTTAATCCGAAACCTGTTGAGAGTATCAACTCTCCTCCTCGGATGCTTATCTCAATATTTGGAATTTCAAGTATGTGAACCCACCGTATTTCTCGGTTTAATCCCATCTTTCCCGCAACAACAGTAGTATCTTTAAAAACAGAACGCTGCAATGCCTCGTTAACTGTAATCATGTTTCTTCCTCCTAAAACATTTAACTGTGCTATTTTTACAAGTTTAAATTTGATGATGTCAAAAGATGCACTTCTCTTATTTTACACTTTGTCCAATGCTTATAAATTGAATATACTGTATATTTTAAAAAAAATACATTTATCTTTGATTGGTTTTTATAGAAGAAAAATTGTCCGTTTCTGATTAGAGTAGAGGAACAACAACATAAAACAAGAAAGTTAAGAATATATTCGCTTCATAAATTTTAATTAGATGGCATGATAAAGATACCAGTTGAATAGGGGATAGGAAAATTGAATAAAGGATACATCATGGCAATCATAGCCATAATCTTTTGGGGAATTGCCATAGCACCAACAAAGTGGGCATTAGAGGCTATCCAACCGTTTACATTGATATTTCTTCGTTTGGTATTCGCAGGAGTTATTTTTTTACCCTATGTATGGATACAGCGGAAGCAGAGAAAAACGACTCGTACTCTTCCGTGGAAACGACTCTCTATACTTTCTTTCACAGGAGTTGGCGGGTATCTTTTTCTATTTGTTTATGGTATATCACTCACAAGCGGTACACATGCCAGTATTATCAGTTCATCTTTATCATTGTTTATATTTGTATTTTCTGCACTTTATTTAAAAGAAAGGGTTGTTGGGAAACAATGGTTAGGACTACTGTTTAGTTTAGTTGGCGTTTTTCTTATTGCAATTCCTTCAAAAATAGAGAATAATTCTGCTTCATTAACAGGGGATATGTTTGTTCTAGTGAGTACCATCCTATTTGCCATTTATACTATACAGATGAAACAACCGCAAGCTGAGGCCGAATTGCCAAGCGAAACTTTCACAGCTCTCACATTACTTATCGGAGCCTTCACTATTTTTCCTTTTGCTGCTTTTGAAACATGGCAATACGGCATGCCAAACTTCATTGAACCAAAGACTTGGTGGAGCATAGCGTTTCTTGTAGTTGGTTCTTCTAGTGCTTCCTATTGGTTATGGAATCAAGCGATTGATAAAATTTCTGTTATTACGAGTGGAATCCTGCTTAATGCTTATCCAGTAGTTAGCGTAATAACATCAGTTTTATTACTCGATGAAACAATGACATGGAAAATTGGTATAGGAGGGGGACTTGTTTTAATAGGGATTTTGTGGATAGAAAAAGAAAAATCAAAAGTTCAACACCAAGAGCAATTTTAACAATTGGTAATTATCTACCTTGGGCGAATTGAATTTTCCGAAATATAAAAATTTATTCTATATAAGTTGAATCTTTGAATTACATCTTTATACAGAGTCGGTCAATGATTTCCTCTGGATTTTCATTTACCTGTTGAATAAATTTTCTTGCGTTCAACTTAATCTTTTGAATGGTCGAGTAAAAGACATTGTTCACTACGGATTCTTTTAACCACTTCCAAAGCCCCTCAACTAGATTCAAGTTTGGGCTATAGGGTGGCAGGAAGACCAACGTTAACCGGTCTTTATTCTCCTCCAGGAAGGGTTGAATGAGTTTGGTACGGTGGATTTTGGCATTTGTGTGATAAGCGAGAGAGTCCAATTATATTTGGCAGGAAAACCTACATCAACGGGTTGTTTATAAGCGATGGTTTCAACCAACTCTCGTTGTTGTTCCTTCGTCAGTTTCGTTGGCGCACCGGGTGAATAGGTGATTTCAAGGCCATCCAGCCCTTTTTCCTTATAGGCCGAGACATAATGGTGAATGGTTTTCACACAACGCCCCGTGATATCTGCAATTTCACGCTGGGTATATCCCTTGAGGGAAAGGTAGACAGATTGAAAACGTTCATAGGATCTTCGATCCTTGGCTTCTTTCATCGCGGTTTGTATTTTAAGGATTTCTTCTTGATTCGTCATCTTGGATGCATCCTCTCGTGTGGGTTTTATAAAACAATACCCTACTACGATGGGATGAAACTATTTAGTTCAACTTATATAGCCAATAAATAAAATCTTTTTTTTTTGGAAATGTTTTTGTTTTTCGATTGTCGTCCAATGTATTCACCTCAAAGTATATTTTGATCTATAGAATAGATATTGTCCATTAATTTTTTGGTTCACTGACTATTGTTTTTAAAGTATAAAGAATATAACAAAGGAGGGGAGTGGAATAATATTCAACATTGTTGAATTAATCGGATTGTAAATATATAATTAACTATCAATATAAAAGATAAGTGGGTGGTTGTTATAGATATAGGGAAAATTGGCAAGCGAATAAGGCAAGCTAGACTAAACAAAGGCTTAACACAACAGGAATTATCTGATAAATGTGGATTTACTAAAAGTCTCCTTTCAAAAATTGAAAACGGTCAAACGGCCTCCGCAGTTGCTACATTATCTAAAATTGCTAACAACTTAGGAACACCATTGTCATGGTTCCTAGAAGAGGACAGCCAACAGAATCTAGTTTTATCATTAAGTAAAAGTCGGACTTCTCAGATAGGGAGCAAAGAAATTGGTTATTTATACGAAAGACTTGCAAACCGTTCCCAGTTTAGTAAGGTCGAGCCAACATTGGTAACTGTTCCGCCAGATTCAAATGTTAAAGACCCCTTCACGCATTCTGAAGATGAGTTTATCTACATTTTGAATGGCTCTATCTACCTTCAATATGACAATGAATCCTATTTTTTAGAAGCAGGAGACAGTGCATACTTCAACGGTTCCATCCCTCATATATTTTTACCAACTGGTGATCAAGAGGCGAAAATTTTAACTATTTTTATACAGCAATCAGAAACGGATTGAGTTGTTATCATAAATGGATTAATAAATTTTAAGTCTTACCATACCTAAAACTGTAGGTGTAGTAAGGCTTATTTTTAATGGTCAAAAATATCACTTCTTTTTATTTTTTATCTCCTATGTGAATCTCCTTTTTAATGCTTCAAACAATAAATCCCATTTTTAAATTTCATTTATTTGATGAAGTAGGGTAAAAAATATTTAAAATATTAACATTTTAATATTTACACACTATAAAAAATATAATAGTATAATCTTATTCAACAAAGTTGAATTAAATGAAACGAAAGGTGAATTATAAATGTAACCGCTTAAAAATGATTTTTAATTTATTCTTGTATAAAGTTCAAAAAATAATTGGAGTGTGAATTAAAATGGCCAATAGCAGAGTCTCAGGATTTTACCGTTTATCAGTTGAAGAACGTCTTAATCTAATTGCTAAAGAGAGTAATTTGAGTGAAGAAGAAAGAAAGCTATTAGTAGGATTAACACCTTTTCCAATAAAAACCTCGAACTCAATGATTGAGAATAATATAGGTCTTATGCCAATTCCTGTGGGTATTGCAACCAATTTTAAAATAAATGGAAAAGACAGGTTCATACCCATGGCAACGGAAGAAGCTTCCGTCGTAGCTGCTGCTAGTAATATGGCAAGAACGGCCTATAAATTAGGAGGTTTTTTCACTTCACAAAGTGGTTCTATTATGCGCGGACAGATTCAAGTAGTAGATATTCCTGATCCATATGCAGCGATGGCCCGCCTTTATGAGAAAAAAACGGAGTTGCTTGAATTATGTAATGCAAAAGATCCTACACTTGTTTCACTTGGTGGTGGTGCAATTGACATAGAAATGTATGTCCTTAAAACAACAAACCAATCGATGCTTATTATGCACCTTTTGGTAGATACAAAAGACGCAATGGGAGCCAATGCAGTGAATACAATGGCTGAAGCGGTAGCACCATTGGTAGAGTCAATCACTTCTGGACGTGTGGTTTTGCGGATTATTTCTAATTTGGCGGATCGTAGACTTGTCCGTGCTCGTGCTGTTTTTTCGACGGATGAACTTGGTGGGCCTGAAGTTGTTAAAGATATCATTAATGCGTATGAGTTTGCAGATTTTGATCCATACCGTGCGGCTACACACAACAAAGGAATTATGAATGGTATTTCTGCTGTTGTATTAGCTACTGGTAATGATACTCGAGCAGTTGAGGCAGGTGCTCACGCTTATGCAGCAGGTACAGGGCGGTACCGTTCGTTAACTCGATGGGAAATAAATAAAGATGGAAATCTTGTCGGAACAATAGAACTCCCTATGGCAGTAGGAATTATTGGTGGGGCAACCAAATCTCATCCTACTGCTCGAGTTGCCTTAAAAATACTAGATATAAATACAGCAGAAGAACTTGCAGGGTGCATAGCTGCAATTGGTTTAGCCCAAAATTTAGGTGCCTTACGTGCTTTAGCTTCTGAAGGGATTCAAAAAGGCCATATGGCACTACATGCTCGTAATCTTGCTATGATGGCTGGTGCAAACGAAAAGGACATTGACAGGATTGTGGAGCAAGCGATTCGAGAAAAAGATGTTCGTTATGATCGGATTTTAGAATTAACAAAACAATTACAAGCGGGGGTACCTAATGGAAATTAACGAAGTGCTTTCGGAGAATCAAATTGGTTCTCCAAAAGAAAAATATCAAGAAGTAAATGAACCTCAGACAAAACCGTATCTTGAAATCTTAGGGGATACAGTTGTACCATCAAATATTCTTTATTCGGTTTTGTTGAGCATTTTTTTTAGCTTAGGTGGTTATTTTTTAGGAAAGAACATCTTCCCCTTATTGGCCGATAAAAAAATGGTTCCTTCTTACTCTTTATTACTTGGGATCGCTGGAAGTTTAATGGCGTTAGTCATTTGTTCCCGTTTGTTTAAACCAAGTAGAATCTTAAATGAATCGGAAACCACGATAGAGGGAATGCACGAGGTTCTTAAGGACTTGCAATTGGATCCTCAGAAAGAGTATGAAATCATAAAAAATGATCCGGTAACACGTAAAGAAATGGAAGAATTGGGACTAATCGATAAATTGGAACGAAGTGGGGGTTAAATTTTCCAATGAGTATTCTTATGATTTCTATAATGTTAGCGATTATTGGAGCTGTCCTGTTTATGTTGATTGGTTTGGTTTCCGGTACAGATGAAACCGCAATCATGGTGCCGTTTACATTGTTAGTTATTTTACTTGGAGCTCCTCCTGCGGCTGTATTTTCATTCTTTATGGCAGCCGTTTTAGCTAAACACTTAACTCATGCCATTCCTACTGCCTTAATGGGTATACCGGGAGATACAACGGCAGTTCCTTTGATTGATCATGCTTCGACGTTGCGAAGATTAGGTGTACCTCATATTGCCCTAAGAAAAATGTTATCAGGGGGAATTATTGGCGCTTTTATTGCTCTTCCGACTGCTATCCTATTTGGTCAATTCCTTGGGCAATTTGCCGACTTTTTCAAATCAAGTTCCGGGTTAATTTTTACTCTAGCCGCAATTATGATCGCGTATTTTTCAAAAGGGAAATGGGTTAGTATCTTAATGATTATTCCTTTTGCATTTTTCATCAAAAGTATAGATTTGCTCAGTTTTAATGTTATTAATAAACATTTAAGTATTAGTTTCTTTTTAGGAATCGCGATTGGTCCTATGTTTTCTGATTTACTTATTTCCTTATCGTCTAGTGCGAGGGGAAGTTTATTAAGATCGAAAGCAAGGGAATACCATTTAGCCCCAGAAATTAAATCTTGGTCTGGTTATTTTCCGAATCCGTTTCGTGTCTTAACAGGTAGACAAACGTTATTTACGGCTGCTTCTTCTTTTGTTTCATCTTTGACATTTGTATTTAGTCCTGTAGGTATGACTTCTTTAATGGGTGAGATTGTTGGCTCCCGTACGAAAGGAGTATATAAAAAGTCATCATCGAGTTTGGCGACAATGAATGGCGTGACCGAATCGACATATATTGCTGAAGCCATCATTCCTTTATTAGCTTTTGGGATTCCTTTAAGCCCCGTAGCATTAGGTCCAGCTTCAGCTTTGTTTAATGCCCCGCCTGTGTTTACCAGTGAACCGGTTCATAATCTTCATAACCTTTTAACTCCATGGGAATTTTTTGTTTATGGAGCGATTGGATTGGTCGTTGCTGCTTTAATTGCCTATCCATTTTCAATGAACTATGCACGTAAAGCCACCGTTTTTGTCATGAAGAATATTAGCCAAGAAGCAATTGTAGGAATGTTTGTAGGTCTCGTTTGCTTACTCGCCTATCATGAAGCACAGATAGTAGGAATTATACTTACACTTACAATGGCTACGGTGGGTGGATTACTAAATCGAGTACTTGGAGTGGGTTCTGGGGTTCAGTTTATGATTTTTTATGGTTCTACATGGATGATGGCGAAAATACTGGGCCTTTAATTTTATCTCTTGTATTTAATTAAAAGTATACTGTTATTGAACTAGCCTTATAAAAAATTCATAGTAAAAAAAGGAGGGATTTCTACAAGTGATTTTGTTCAACGGTAGTTCCAAAATGAACGATTCAAAAATAATAACCGTTAATGAAGTTGGACCAAGAGATGGATTGCAAAACGAACAAATTTTCGTCTCTACAGAGGATAAAATTGCTTGGATTAATCAATTATCCTATACCGGACTGAAATATATTGAAGTTACCTCTTTTGTAAATCCAAAGTGGATTCCAGCGCTGGCCGATGCAGTAGAACTGGTTAAAGGAATTGAACGAGTTCCGGGAGTGATTTATGCATCGCTTGTTCCAAATCGAAGAGGATTGGAACGAGCGTTAGAAGCCAATATCGATGAAGTGGCCGTCTTTATGTCAGCTAGTGAAACACATAATCAAAAGAATATTAACAAGTCTATTAACGAAACCTTTCCTATTTTAGAAGAAGTAGCAAAGGAATCACTGGCAGCAGGAAAATCTGTTCGAGGATATATATCAACCGTTTTTGGTTGTCCTTATGAAGGGTCTGTCAACGTTAAAGAGGTGATTACAGTTTCCGAGGCACTGTTTGATATGGGTATCAGAGAATTATCTCTTGGTGATACGATCGGTGTGGCAAATCCAAGACAGGTTCGAGAAATACTAGAAATTTTTCTGAAACATTTTCCTGCAGATCGGTTAGCCATGCATTTTCATGATACACGAGGTACGGCAATGGCCAATGTTCTGGTTTCTCTGGAGATGGGAATCACCAAATTTGACGGATCTCTTGGTGGTCTCGGGGGTTGTCCGTATGCTCCCGGTGCCTCGGGAAATTTAGCTACCGATGATTTGGTTTACATGCTTCATGCAATGGGGATTGAAACAGATGTCGATGATGAAAAGCTGCTTTCCGCGGCCCGTTTTATTCAAGAAAAAATGGGACGGCCATTACCTAGCCATACTTTACAAGCCTGTTCTTAAGAAAGAAGTCGAGTTATACATTTCAATTTAGGAGGGGAGGGAAGAGAACAAATTCAAGAAAGGCAGCGTGAGATATTGATGTGTTTTTACATAAAGGAGTTAAGTTCGGCAAATCAAATGCAAAAGCCGATGAATTTGGATGACGTAAAATATTTTGTGTAAAGGAATTTCACCAAAATTTGGTGTCTTTCAAGCAATAAAAAAGTAGGGTATCCTCGGAATTGTCCAGATTCCATAAAAAGAGAGGAGATGACCCTACTTATGTCATCTAGTATATCGAATTCCGACCTTACAAATCAATTGGAAGATCTTTTACGAGGGTTTATAAAAGAAAAGCTGGAACTCATTATA
>NZ_BBWZ01000029.1 GCF_001015055.1 Aneurinibacillus tyrosinisolvens
GGAGAACTTCCTTATTCACCTTTGAAAAAAGGTGGCTCCGCAGGCCGGACTCGAACCAGCGACCGATCGGTTAACAGCCGATTGCTCTACCGACTGAGCTACTGCGGAACATTACTTACTCTATATTCTGCGCTGTTTCTTCATCCCTATCCACCTTAGTGAAGGACTAGCAGCGACAAGAATTAATATAGCACAGGTAATAAACAAAAAGCAATATATTTTTTCAGCAATCAGGGAAGGGATTTAAACCCATGTTAAAGAAGGCCATTCCCCGTCCATTTTACAGGAATTTGACCTTCAAAAACCACACTTCGTTACCTTTTTCTCCGTAAGTAAAGACGACCTAATTAGCCCTTACCTTTAACGTCGAGCCTACTTTTGTGTAGCGGTTTGCGTAACAGGAGGCTACATAAGACTCCGGTTTTATTTTTGCCTCTAATCCCATTGCGTTAACCCGTCCGACCATTTCCTTGATTAATTCCTTTGTTGCTCCCTGGTTACCAATGTCCAGATGAATGGCCAGGTTGAAGTCGGCTCCTTTATCCAGGTTGGGAAGCAGTATATCCGATATGGACCCAAGCATCTCAGGGGTAAAATAATACGCAATTTCCTCGCTTAAGGATGTCTCAAGTGAAATCTTTTCCCGAAGGCTTTTAATGCGTCTCGGAACTATGTAGTCCCGCAAGCAGCCCCAGGCACCCTTCCCAATTCGATGAATCAGAATGGCTGAGGTGAACTTTGTATAATTTTTGTACGCCTGCGAATCTGTCCCAATGGCCATAGAATAACGCGCAAGGGGATCCTGCTCGGTAAAGCGTAGGATACGCGCAAACACATCATCAAACTGATTGAAACGCTCACTTATGTTATAAAATACGCCTTGTTCAGCATAGGACATTTTGTTAATCATCAATTGACCTCCTGCTCAGGTTTTTATTGACCGCTCCACTCCGTTCCTAATCTAAGTAAAAAAGACCATCTCGTATGTGTATGAGATAGTCCTTTTATTACGTTACATCAAAGGCAAATGATTTATTCCTAGCCGCTGCAAAACCCCACACAGAGATTCGAACATTTTTCCTTCCTGCACAGGATAATACTGAGAATTGGCTTTTCGTCATCCTTCCTCCTCCTCTCCGGCTTATCTTATCTTATTCGTCTTACCACCAATTGTAGAGTTCGCCACAGGAGAAAGGGCTGCTTTTTTGTAAATTTTTTATAAATATTCGGGTCAGCTTTTGAACTTGGGTTCTCTTTTTTCAACGAAAGCGGCGACCCCTTCCGGAAAATCGACGGGGTCGATATATTGCGGATATCCCCTGTGCCCGAACGCTACTTCTGTAAAAGGAACACACCGTGCCACCGCTTCCTTCGCTGCCTGCAGTGAATTTCTTGAAGCCTTTTTAATTTTCTCGGCAATTTCAAGAATGAATCCATCAAGTTCTTCATTGCTCGTTATATAATTGAGCATCCCCATTCCATATGCTTCGTCTCCTTTGAAAGAGCGCCCGGTAAAAATCAAATCCTTTGTGCGGCTTGGACCGATAAGATGAACCAAGCGTTGGGCGAACCGCTGGCTAATCGTGATGCCGAGCTTCCCAATTGGAATGCCCATAAGCGCGTCCTTTGTGCCAATTCGAATATCGCAGGAAAGAGCAAGCTCAAGTCCAGCCCCCATTGCAGGACCATTTATCACGGCGATGGTTGGAATGCGAAGATACTCAAACGTAGAAATCGCCTCCTCCATTAAACCAAACGCCTCGTTCGCCTCTTCAATGGACATTGAGTGGAATGCCTTAATGTCCGAGCCGACGGTAAATTGCGGGCCTTCTCCCCGTAGAATGGCGACTTTAATTTGTCCGTTTTTTTCAATCTTCCGTCCGATTTCCGCTAAGACTTTCCACATTTCCGGTGTCAGCGCGTTTTTTACTTTCTCTCTTTTTATCGTTACAATAGCCAGTCCCGCCGTTTCCTGCCATACGATTTTTGCTCCGTCATTAAACCTGCAAATATCTATCTTCAAAAGACCACTCCTTCTTTGTCTATAAATAATGCAAATTATATCGTTTATAACCAGTCTAAATATTTATAATTATAATACAAGCCAGCCAAATGAATAAGACAATTTGATATTTCTTTAGCTGCTCCCTCCAGAAAAATAAAAAAGGCGGAGGCACGCCACAGCGTGTTCTCCGCTCTTTTCATAATCTTACAGGCCAACCTGCTTTTCGAAATTCGTTTTAATAACCAGAGCGCCCAGTCCCTGCATGACCACCTTAGCGAGAATCTGCCCGGCGATAGCCATCGGAACGGCCGCCCACGGAAGAAACCCGGCACCGATAGGAGATAATCCAATAATAACAAACACCGTACTGTCCAGAATCCCGCCGACAATTCCGCTGTATAAAACACGCTGGGAAAAAGAGCCCTGCAAGCGCGTATAAATTTCCGTGTCGGCCGTTTCAGATAAAGCAAATGACAAGGCCGAGGCAGCCACTATTGCCATCGTGTCACCCAGAAGGGCTGAAGTAATGGCGGACAGGATAAGCGCAAGAACAATCACGCTATACGTTTTATTTCTCCCATAGCTACGCTGGACAAAATCCCGCAGGATAAATGTGAGGCCGATAATCAATGTACCCGGGGGAATAATAAGGCCCATAACTTGCAGCGGCTGAAAAGCCGCTGTTATTACATTTGCCGTCACAATCGCAACTAAATAAAAAATAATGCTTGCCACTACCCTTTAACCACCACATCTAATTTTCCGGTTTCCGGGTGAATAACAAGGCCATGTACGGCAACGTCCTGCGGAAATATCGGATGATTTTTAACATTTTGCACTGTCGTTTTAACGCTATCCTCTACACTATCAAAGCCTGCAAGCCATTTGTCCAGTTGAATTCCTGCACTAACCAGTGTATCAATCACTTCCTGGCCCACTCCGCGCTGCTTTGCCTTTTCCAGTAAGGAATCAGCATGATGACTTGTCATCCCACAGTCGTGGTGCCCGATAACAAATACCTCCTTCGCCTGCAGCTCATACACGGCCACAAGAATACTCCGCATTACGCTGCCAAACGGGTGAAGCACCATGGCACCCGCGTCTTTAATTATTTTCGCATCCCCATTGCGCAGGTTCATCGCTTTGGGCAGAAGTTCGGTCAAACGCGTATCCATGCAGGTCAATATAACAATGCCTTTATTAGGAACTTTGTAGTTCGGAACTCCTCGTATTTTTCTGTTTCAACAAATTGTTGATTATATGCCATTACCTCAGTCAAAGTAGACATTTTTCTCCTCCTTCTCCATCTTGAATTAATTTCTCCTGCTCTCTTATCTCTATATTATACCCTTTTGCTATATTCTTTCCATTCCAGAGTGTACCTGTAGAGCAGAAGGCAAAAAGAACGATTGTGCCCAATGTAAAAAGAAGAAAGATCATAACGGTTTCGTTCAGGCTCATAAATGGCAAGAAGGCGGTGCCGCATCTTCTTTATTAAAAATTGCATGAATGGCTCTGCGTCGTTCGTTTTTGGGAACGTGACATATGCATATAGCGAATGGCTTTCCGGATCGTCAAGCACGCTTACCCCTGCACACGAATACTCGGTTTTGATGCCCAATTGATTTAATAATGCGAGGGCCGGGTGCATTTCTTCATCTACGTAATCAGAAGCGAAACGCAGCAAAGCTTTAGCTCTCCGAGGCTGCTTCGGGCGCTCATTCCATTCCGTTAGTTCCTGTCTTCTCTTTCTCCACTGTTCCTGCGTATGGGAAGTAAGAATGATTTCCTTCATGAGGCAGCTTCCCTTTCCTTCCTGTTTTCTCTATTGTACTACGAGCCCATCCTGCCTTCTATCCGTTTACCGAAAAGGAGATGAAACGGTCGGAGTTGTCGTTACGAAAACAACCCGATAAAAAAGCAGAAAAAGCCCGGGGGTGCTCCCTGGGCTTTTTCTGCTTTGTCCGATTCGATCTAGCGTACACAATACTATCGTTTAACTAACTGCTGAAAAACCCGCGGCTTGAACTTGAGTGCTTTCTCTTGTAATGGGAGTGGCCGTAATGCGAATGGCCATGGTTTGAATGCCTTCTGTGACGGTAATCACTGCTGCTGTAATGGCGGTAGCCCCCATGCTTTTTGCCGGTAAGCATCCTGAGAAGATCTTTTAAAAAAGACATTGTCTTGTCCCCTTTTTCCATTCAATTTACCTTTTCATACGAAATGGACAGCCTCAAGGTTTCAAAAAAATGATATTATCCGGGCTGTTTTATGTATAAAATAAACTTTGATATGAAAAATGAAGCAAACCGAAAGGAAGCGAACAATGAGCATTATTTATTGCCTTGTCCCCCAATCATACTGGGAGAAATTCGTTAACAAAGAAGAATACGTTCCCCGCGACTACGAGCAGGAAGGATTTATCCACACCACCAAAGGGGATGAGCTTTTATTCAAGGTAGCGAACCGCGTATATGCACAGTACACGGGTCAACTTCTTGTACTTGTCATTGACGAGAAGAACGTCCGTTCTGAAGTCAAATACGAGACGGCTAAAGGCGGAAATTTATACCCTCATATTTACGGTCCGCTAAACACGGATGCAATTACTGAAGTAAGGGCGATGAAGAGAGAAGACAAAGGCTGGACTTTTGCATAATCGCAGGATGAGAAACCACTTTTGTTTTCCGGGAATTTTCCCCGTCTCCTGCTTTCTTCCGCTTCTTTAGGGGAGCGGGAAAACTGCAAAATCACTCCATTTCCTTGTAATTCGGGTATGTACCGTCCCAAACAATTTTCCTGTAGTTTTCCGGGTCAGTGTCCCCCTCCGTATTGAAAACGAGAATAATTGAACGATCGTTTAAATGGATAATTTCGCGTGCTTCTCCTAAATTCTGGTCGTTCAGAAGAAAATCGAGGATCCCTGTGGTCACCGCTCCTGACTCTCCGGAAACAACTCTCGGGTCATCCCCAGGCGGATTCCCGAGCACCCTCATCCCCCTGGCCGCGACGTAATCCGGACACGAGATAAACATATCGCTATAATCGTTCAAAATCGCCCACGAAATCGGGTTCGGTTCCCCGCACGCAAGCCCTGCCATAATCGTATCCATTCTGCCCGTCACATGCCTGGTCTTTCCGTCGCCCGCCGCAGCGGAGAGATAATGGCAGTCCGCTTTATCCGGTTCAACAATTGCAGTGATCGGACGAGATTCTCCAAATAACGAAGCAAACAATCCCTGAATGGAGCCGGCGATCGAACCGACGCCTACCTGGATAAACACATGGGTAGGCTTCTCAATGCCCTGCTCCTTCAACTGCTGAAGGGACTCCGATACCATCGTCATGTATCCCTGCATAATCCAGGTTGGAATCTCCGTATATCCTTCCCAGGCTGTATCCTGGACGAGCACCCAGCCCTTCTCCTTTGCACTCTCCTTTACAAAACGCACTGTATCGTCATAATTAAGCTCGGTTATGTAAGCCTCCGCTCCCGTTGCCTTGATGTTATCCAGCCGAATCTGTGCAGATCCCTTCGGCATATAAATGACGGCCTTCTGGCCCAGCTGCTGCGCGGCCCAGGCTACCCCTCTTCCATGATTCCCGTCCGTGGCAGAAGCAAATGTAATCTCACCCAGCTTCTCTTTCACAGCGGGAGATTTCAACAGATCAAAAGAGAGATCCTTCATATCCATACCGAGCCTGTCTGCAAGGTAGCGGCCGATAGCATAGGAGCCTCCCAGCACCTTAAATGCGTTCAGACCGAAGCGATACGATTCATCTTTCACATAAACGCCGGCAACTCCGATATGCTTTGCGAGATTATGCAGCCCCCGCAGCGGTGTGGCTTCATACCCGGCAAAGCTTTTATGAAAATCCGCCGCCTTTTTCGCTTCCTGTACTGAGAATGCCCCCACCGATCCTTTATTTTCTTCTTCTCTTGCACGTTCGTTATGCTTCCACTTCCACCCTTCCATACGATCCCTCCTGCTAGTTGCTTGTACTCCATACTTCTTCTACATATATACGTTAATTCCTATGCCCAATTTGTTATTCAATCCCCATCCCTTTTGGGTAATGTTGTGGAAGCTCTGAAGGTACTCGCGACGGGGGCGGTTACCGGCGGGTTCCTGGGTGGATTAACGGGCCTTCTCGTCGGTATCGGGCTGCCGTGACGAACCCCCGCTTATGTAAGGCGGGAGATTCGCAGCCGTATAGCGGCAAAAAGCGTGCGAAGCAAGGATCCCTTCTTGTTCCGCACGCTTTCCTTTTTGAAAACCGAATAAAAATAAGGTACGCTGTACGTATATAAATCAGAGGGAAAACGGTGATCAAGTTGCTTGAATGGACAGGAGAAAGAATAATTCCAAAACAGTTAAAGCCAACAAACGGAATGCTGCTCGAACATATTGCAAGATATTATTTTGCCACCCCTTACATACATGGCAGAGTACTGGATATTGCCTGCGGCACAGGGTATGGCTGCCATATGATTGCAAAAGAAAGAAAACGGGAAATAACAGAAGTCATCGGTGTCGATAATGATAGGGAAACAATCGAATATGCAAATAGAGAATACAATCACCAGAAAGTAACGTACGCCGTAGAAGATGCCCTTGACCCCGATCTTCCTGCCAGGCTCGGCCTCTTTGATACGATTTTAAGCTTTGAGACGATCGAGCACCTGGAGGATGACAGGCGATTTGTCCATTCTCTCTATCAAATGCTAAAGCCCGGCGGTACGCTTGTTCTCTCCACTCCGTTCGGAAGAGGGCGCGGCATGCAGACAAGCGAGCCTTTTCACGTACACCAGTTAACGCCGGAAGAATTCAAGGAGCTTTTCGCTCCCTTCTCCTTCTCCGAAATCCAATTCTATTACCAGCGGGGTGTTACTTTTGAACAGCCGAGGGAAGGCGTGCGCTATTTTATCGGGGTCGCCGTATGCCTGAAGTAGGAATTCGTCTCATGCTTTTCATATAATATCGCCATGAAACCTGCGGTACCTGTTATCATCTGCAATACCGACCTCTTCCAGCCGGGCTGTCAATCGCAGTACCAGTTCCCGCAGCCGGGTTACTTCCACTTCAAGATCATCGATCCGTTTGTTGTACATCACCTCAATCCCTTCGCGAAGCCCCTGACCGATTTCCTTTCCCATCTGGCTATATCTCTCTTCCTTCTGGTATTGCCTGGACATGCGTTCGATTTTTTTCTCGGCGAGCCAGTCAATGATAAGGGAAGTGGATTTATCCTCCGTAAGCGCATCGCGGAGCGCATCCTGCACGGTTTCCTTCTTTCCTTTCATCCCATGGTCCTTGCCGTATAGAAGGTGGTGCTCCAGAATCCGCTCGATATCCGGATTTCCCGGCCCGCCGCTCTGCTTGTAGAAAGCTTGAATCCGCTCCTCCATCGTCATTTTTTTGCCCTTCTCCATATCCGATTCCTCCTCTCTTTCGTGTCAGGCCCGCTTGGAACGCAAAATCCGCCAAATAAGGTATACGGAAATAATGCCTGCACCTAAGAGCGCAGTATCGGCAAAAAATGGCACCAGAGCACCGGATACCCTGCCTACAGCGAAAGCCTGGAGAATGCTGCCGCCAATAAAAAGCGCTCCCGCCAACCCGGTAAGGGAGAGACGATTGATCATTTTATTGAGCACATCGGCGGAGTTTTCGCTGATGCGCGTTTCCACCGTAAATTTCATATGGTTCCAGGCAAGCCGTTCAAGAATTTTGTTAACCCTGCGGGGGAAGGTTCCCACGAGCTTAAATGTTTCGGTGAGAAGGCTCGCATTGGAACGGTAGTTAAACCGCCGCGCCGTCCAGTTCTTCATAATGTTTACATCCGCTGTTTCTACCACGCTGTGAAAGCTGATTTCCGGACACAGCCAGCGGGCGGTTCCTTCCGCGGCCGAGAACCCCTTAGCCCACAGCGCAAGGCCGTTGGTATTTTGCAGTAGTTTTTCATGCCGATGGCAATAATGGACATCGTGAGGTTTCCCCAGTTGTAAATGGATGCCTGGTTGCTGTTCACATACTGAATCATCATGGACCGCATTTGATCCTTTAACTTCACCGGATCCGTATACATCGTTTGGTCAAGTATATCCATAACACATTCCACAGCGTCCTCAGCCTGGTTCACCCGAATATGCATAATCATTCGGAATAGAGCCTCCGTATGCAGGGTGTCCGTTCTTCCCGTCATCCCAAAATCGATGAGAACGCATTTCTTCGTATGCCTGTCTACAAGAATGTTAGAGCCGTGCGGGTCCCCGTGATAATACCCATTCAAGAAGGTTTTAATATAATAATGAGCGAGATCGGTCATGCGGAGCAGGCGCTCTTCGAATGTAAAGAAATCAACGGGAAACTCCTTTAACGACCAGCCATCAACAAATTCCTGGATGAGCACTTTTTTTGTGACCATGTATACTTCCGGAACATGGAGCGTTTCAAACTCTTCGGCAATTTTTCGGTGGTCTTCCATCGCCGCCGCTTCGTTCTCCATATTCAGCTCGCTTAGTGAACTGCTGTAATAATCATTAATTAAATCCGGGAGATTAACAGAAGCCTGGAGGGGGCGGGGAAGGAACCGCTGCACCCGTTTTACGAGTTTTCTAATGACGGCTATATCTGTTTGGAAAAGGCGGTCCACATTCGGACGGACAACCTTGACGGCACATTCCTTTCCTCCCCGCAGCCGGGCCCGGTACACCTGGGCAAGTGAAGCGGAACCGAGAGGCCTTGAATCAATCCATTCGAATGTCGCCATCCCGCTCGGCAGTTCATCGGAGAGAATGGCCTCAATCGATTCAAAAGGCATAGGCGGGACTTCATCGAGCAATGCACTCAACTCTTCAGTAATTTCAGCCGGCAGCAGTTCCTGCCGTGTAACAAGCACCTGGCCCAGTTTAATAAACGTCGGGCCAAGCTCTTCAAAGGCAAGGCGCATCCTTTTTCCGACTTCCCGCATGTTTGTACGGGTGCTGAAAACATGAAGCAGGCCGTGCTTTCCGAGAACAGAAATAATCGTACGGAACCTGGAAGCCGGGGTGATTTTCGCTCGCTCTTCCGACAGCTTGCCCTGGAGCGAGCGTGTTTCCGGTTTCTTTTCTTTTAATCCATACATGATGTTTTCACCTCACCGTTCCTCTCCTGCCGGAGAGGCAGATAGTTTAGAAGTAAGCCATTGGAGCTTCATTCAAATCAACCATGACCGTTTTTGTTTCCAAATAGGCGTCCAGCGCATGCGCACCGAGTTCCCGTCCTAAACCGCTTTGCTTGTATCCGCCAAACGGGGCCGTCGGTGTAAGAACCTGGTACGTGTTGACCCAGATCGTTCCCGACTTAATCCTTTTCACCGTTCGAAGGGCTCGTTTAATGTCACGGGTCCATACCGCAGCGGCAAGCCCGTATATCGTATCATTGGCCATCTGTACAACCTCATCCTCTGTATCAAAAGGAATCACACAGACGACAGGTCCAAAAATTTCCTCCTTTGCGATGGCCATGTCCGGCCTAACATCCGCAAAAACAGTCGGCTCAATAAAGTAACCGCCGTGCAGTCCCTCCGGTTTTCGGCCCCCTGTCATCAAGCGTGCCCTCTGTTCCTGTCCAAGCCGGATGTAATGCTCGATTCTTTCGAGCTGTTCGGCGCTAATAACCGGGCCGATGTCGGTTGCAAAATCCGTCCCCGCTCCGCACGTTAGCCCTGCCGTCCGCTCCGTTAAACGGGTGAGAAACGGTTCATACAGATCACGCTGAACGAATATCCTTGTCCCCGCCTGGCAGACCTGTCCGGAATTGAGGAACACACCGAACAGCGAACCGGACACCGCCTCTTCTACGTCTGCGTCGGCAAAAATAATGTTGGGCGACTTCCCCCCCAACTCCAGGGTGACACGCTTAATGTGCTGGGCTGCGGAAGCCATAATGTGGCGTCCTGTCGCTGTTTCTCCCGTAAAGGCGATTTTGGGAACATCGGGGTGGCTTACAAGGGTCTTTCCTGCCTCATCGCCCCCGGGTATAACGTTAATGACCCCTTCCGGAACACCTGCTTCGCTCATAATTTCCGCAAGTTTAAGGGCAGTGAGCGGTGTTTGCGGAGCCGGCTTCAGTACGATAGAGCACCCGGCTGCCAGCGCGGGAGCGATTTTCCATGCCGGCATAAGAAGCGGAAAATTCCAGGGCGTGATAAGGCCGGCCACACCGATAGGCTCCTTTAACGTAAGCGTCATATATTCCTGAGGTCCCCCTGTCATATTGAAAGGGAGTGTCTGCCCGCTTACCTGGGAAGCAAGGCCGGCAAAATAATCAAACGTATCAATAACGAGCGGAATCTCGACAAACAGAGCTGTATTGATTGGCATCCCATTCTCCAGGGAGATAAGCGTAGCCAATTCCTGCTGGGATTCGCGGATTAACCGGGCGACTTTAGAGAGGATACGCCCCCTCTCAAGCACGGTCATTGCCAGCCATCTGCGCTCTATAAAAGAATCGTTCGCCGCTTTAACGGCACGGTTCACGTCTTCCTGTTCGGAAAAAGCTACTTCTACAAGCACCTCCCCGGTTGCCGGATTAAAGACAGGAAAGGTTTTTCCAGAAACCGATGGCACCCATTCACCATTTATAAATAGATGATTCCGAAATTTTATAGCACTCGTTTCCACCATGTGCTTCCCTCCTTGTTACTGGCATACATGCAGCTGTCCATTCACCTGAAAGACGGGAAAAAGGCGCGGCGGTTTCCCGGCGCCCTTCTATTAGGCTTCAATTAAATCCTCCCTGTTGATTTGCACAAGGTAGTCTTTGTACATGCCATACAGCGGCTGAAGGGCCGGTACAACTTTAAGCGCTTTGGAAAGAGGCCCGACCGCCTGCATTTGCTGACGGGCCAGCGCCTGAGAGAGATCGACCTTGCCGAGCCAGAACCGGTGCCCTACGTCCGCATTCATTTTAAATGTAAGCAGGGGCTGAACATCCGTATCTCCAAGAATAAGGTTCATTTCCTCTCCGCCGTTTGTTTCCGGCATCATGGTCACTTTTCCTTCCGGGTTGCTGTACACATATTGAACCGGTCCGCCGACCTGGTTAATCACCTTTGCCGATTCTGTATCGATAATCGATTTAAAGTAATTTCCTAATACGTCGTACAGTTCTTCTGAGTCTTTAAAAAATGGCATGTTTTTTCCTCCCTGTTCTAGAATTTAATAATGCCCCGGGCCACCTGGCCGTCCAGCATATCCTGAAACGCTTCATTTACTTGCGATAAATCGTATGTCCTGGTCATCAGTTCATCGAGCTTCAGTTTGCCGGCCTTGTATAAATCCAGAAGCTTCGGCAAATCAATCCGCGGGTTGCCCTGTCCGTACCATGTGCCGGTTAACGTTTTCGCCTGGGAAGGGATAGAGAACGCATTGATGCATACTTCTTCGTTCGGCGAGGCAATTCCAACAACAACAGCCGTTCCTGTCTTACGAAGGCAATTGTACGCCTGAGCGATCGTTTCAGGACGCCCGATGACCTCAAACGCATATTCCGCTCCCAGCTGATCCGTATAATCCAGCACGGTCATAATGACATCCTTTTCCCTGGCGTTAATCGTATGCGTGGCGCCGAACGTCCGGGCCATTTCCAGCTTGCGGTCCATCGTATCCACCGCAATAATCTTTTCCGCTCCCGAGAGTTTCGCCCCCTGGATTACGTTTAATCCGACACCCCCGGTACCGATGACCACGACACTGCTTCCCGGACGGACCTTTGCCGTATTGATAACTGCGCCCACACCCGTCATTACACTGCAGCCCACAAGTGCCGCCAGCTCCAGCGGAACGTCTTTTCGAATCGGAATGGCGCTCGCTTCCGGTACAACCGTATATTCCGCAAAGGTCCCTGTCATGCTAAATTGATATACTTCTTCCCCGGCTAACTGAAACCGGGTTGTTCCGTCCCGCTGCGCTCCCATAAGGGCTGAAGCAGCAGCCGAATCACACATATCATACCGGCTAATCTGGCAAAAATAGCATTCTCCGCATTCAGGGACCCACGACAGAACCACATGGTCACCGGGCTTTACGCGGGTTACACCATCGCCTACCGCTTCCACAATACCCGCACCCTCGTGCCCTAAGACAAGCGGAACCGGGAGCGGGAGATCGGCTTTGATAACATGCAGATCGCTGTGGCACACCCCCGCAGCCGCCATCTTAACGAGCACTTCACCCGGTTTCGGGTCCATAAGTTCCACGTCAAGGGTTTGAACCGGTTGTTCATAATCAAGCAAAACCGCTGCTTTCATTCTCTCTCTCCTTTCGTTCGTAATTAAAGCGCTTTCTTATTCTCATATTTTCATATCCACACCGTCCGGTCTATCCCGTAAAACTGGGGGGGCAGGTAGGCCATTTTTAATGGTCTGATTAGCACTATCCAAATAGTGGTAATATTGTGATAATATTTATACCATTTCGAAACGGAGGAACGTTATGTTGATTGCCAATCATTTAGCTCATTCAGCACATCTGGCTTCCGCATTTGAATCCTTTTCGCTGCCGGAGGAGATAGGATGGATTGCCCTTGTTCAGCGTACCGGCAAGGAATATACGCTCATTGGGGCAGCAGGGAATATTCCTTATTCTCTCGAAGATCTGGGGCAGCTAAAATCATCCCCTTCCGAAGCGCTTGTTCTGCCCTGCACATCGGAATATGAGATTTGGGTAAAGGCAGCTTCCTTTCATTCCCTCGCCCCCCTTCCCTGTTTGCGGGAGTTCCTGCATAACCTGCGCCTTCTTTTCCATTCGGATAATCCGCCGAAAAAACTGGCGGATGAACATTTTCTATATGAAAAACTCTCCAGACTATATGAGAATATGATCAATATCCGCAGGCCGGAGATGCTGCAAACAGCAGCAGATTTATTCGCGGAGCTTCTTCATTTTAAACGTGTCTGCCTGTTCGCTTACTCGCCTAAAAAACAAAGCTTTTACGGCATTGTCGGACATAATCTGAACAACGACTTGATTAAACGCATCCATGAGCCGTGGAGCAATATCCCTTTCGCTCCGCTCGTGCTTGCGTCCAGAATGCCGGCCTATGTTCCGGAGGTTTCCCGCCTAAATGGCTTGCCGGCCCGGTATATTGAACAGTTTGGCCTTACCTCACTCGTCGTCACACCGTTGGTCGCGGACAATCAAATTATCGGTGCTGCCCTCATGGACCACGGCGGCGAATTTTTTGAGCCTTCCGGCGAAATTCTCCAGGCTTGTATGCAATTCGGCAACCATATCGGGAGGGTTATCTACCACCAGCAAACAGTAAATAATGGAGAGTATTCGTCCTGGCTGCACGAGCGGCCGCTCAGCCCGCGGGAGGCGGAAGTCATCCAGCTTGCGGCGCTGGGGGAGAGTACGAAAGAAATTGCGGCCAGCCTCAGGCTTAGCGACTATACGGTACGCGATTATCTTACATCTGCCGTAGAAAAACTTAATGCGAGGAATCGTACGGAGGCTGTAGCCGTTGCTCTGCGCATGGGCATTATTCAGTAGAGTCTACCCCCGGCTTTTTTCGGGATAGGAACCCTATTCTTTTTTCGCTACGCTAGACATACCAAAACTAAGGAGGTATGTTTATGAACAGGAACTACCAAACAGCAACGGGGTTAAAGCACGACTCTCTTCCTTTTCGCCTGTACCAAAAAGCGAAGAAATTCGGCCAGTGGGACCCGCTCGCCATTGATTTCACACAGGACAGAAAAGACTGGGGGAATTTCACGGATGAGGAAAGGCATTTTATCCTGCAAGTGCTCTCTCAATTCCAGGCAGGAGAAGAGGCCGTTACGATCGATTTGCTGCCTCTTGTGATGGCGGTAGCAGAGCAGGGGCATCTGGAAGAGGAAATGTATCTCACCACTTTCCTTTTTGAAGAGGCAAAGCATGTTGAGTTCTTCCGGCTGTTCTTTGACAGCCTCGGGCATACGGACATGCTGACACCGAATACATCCGAAAACTATAACAGAATTTTCTCCGTTGAGCTCCCTTCTGCTATGCAGCGGCTCCGTACCGATACTTCACCTGAAGCTATCGTGAATGCATCGGTGACATATAATATGTTTGTAGAAGGTGTTCTTGCTGAGACCGGCTACCACGGTTTCCACATGTCGGCTGCGAAGAACAGAGTTCTGCCAGGTCTGTTGCAAGGGCTGGAGCACGCCAAACGGGATGAGTCCCGCCATATCGGGTACGGTACCTTCCTGCTCCAGCGTATGATTAGCGAAAACGGTGATTTATTCGATCTGGTATCACAGAGAATGTCGGAATTAATGCCGCTGGCCATGGGGCTTATCGAGGATAACTATGCTCACTACGAAATTCCGCCCTTCGGTGTAGATGCTGATGAATATTTAAACTTTGCTCTCAGACAGTTAGGCACACGGCTGGATGTGCTGGAGAGGGCACGCGGGAAATCGATGAATGAAATTTACCGAATGGAAGAGTCTGAAGCGGGAATTGTGTAAGCGTATTCAAAAAAATGAATAAAAGATAACAGGCGCTCTCCTTGTGTATAAGGAAAGCGCCTGTGTTTTTCTTATAATGACTCTATCTGTTCCTCGCTACCCCTCATAGGAGAAGAAGCCGGATACGGAATACGGCCTACCAGATAAACGCCCAGCGCACTAAACGCTGTAAGCACGAGCGAAAAAATCGTCTCTGTGGCTCCGATTAAAAAGAGAGTTAACGGATATACAGAGGAATCAATCAAAAAAATCGAACGGCTCAAAGAAAATCCGAATCGCTCATGGACCATTTTCCCGAGGAGGGAGCCGCCGCCAAGGCTTGCGTTCATCCTGGCGAGAATGCCGAGCGCGGTCCCCATCGACAATCCTCCCGCAATACTCCCAATCCAAATGTTGTGAATCCCAAAACGGAGCAGAGGCTCCTGCAGAAGGCCAATAAGCAAGGAGCAAACAGCCATACTCACAACGGATTTATAAAACAAGTCCCTATAGAAGAAAAAAGCAAGAAGAAAGAGCGGAAGGTTTAAAACAAAGATACCGACTCCAATATTGATATGGTACAGGTAATAACCCATCAAACTTAAGCCCGTCATCCCGCCGTTCATAATCTTATTGGGAACCGCAAACAAAATGTTTCCGACTGCAAAATACAAAATCGCTAAAAAAATAAAAAGATAGCTCTTCATACGTTTTAATTCTCGTCACTGTTTTGCTGAAGATCTTTTTTAACCCATTCAATGAGTTCTCTTTCACGTTCACGATTCATCTTCTCTGAAAACTCGGGCGGCCACTCATAAAACCCGGCGCCATTTTTCTGTCCGTATTTGCCTTCATCCACCAGCCCGCGCATCGTTTCCATCGATGCCTGAGCCGTGCTGAGATCTGGGAACAGGTAGCTTGAAATCGAATCAAACACGTCCAAACCGCCCATATCTGCGCTCATAAACGGCCCTGTAACCGGAAGGCGGCGGCCAATGCTGTACCGAACCGCTGCATCGATGTCCTCCATAGAAGCAACATCCGATTCAAGCAGATATTGCGCTTCTCTAAACAAAGCATACTGAAGGCGGTTTCCGATAGAACCGAGCACATCCTTCTTCACGACAATGGGTTTTTTGTTCATTGCATGGAGCAGATCAAGTGAGCGTTGTACCGTTTCGTTGGACGTATGCTCTCCCCTTACTACTTCTACAAGCGGAATGAGGTGACCCGGATTCCAGAAATGTGTCACAACCGTACGTAAAGGCTGGCTCGTATGTAAAGCGATCTCTGTGGGGCTCAAGCCTGACGTGTTGCTGGCCAGAATGACACCTTCCGGGCATAAAGCATCCAGCTTTCTGAAGAGATCCTGCTTTAGCGCCAGGTTTTCCGGCACAGCCTCGATAATAAAGGTAGCGTCAGCAATGCATTCTTCCATATTCGGGATGAAATGAATGCGCGATTCAATTTCTCTGCATTCTTGCTCTGATTCAATTGCACCGTACTGGTGAAGGACACCAAGCTTGTCCCGGACACCTTTTCGGCCGCGTTCAATATCCGCTTCATCATTTCCCCATACATTCACTTCAAACTTCGACCAGGCGGCCGTTAACGCAATTGAATGGCCCATTGTCCCTGCGCCGAGAATCGAAAGCTTTTCTTGATTTATCATGTTTATCGCCCTCTCCTCTTTTTCAAAAACTAGATAGCTGTCCAGCCCCCGTCAACCCGAATCGTATCTCCCGTTACGAAATCAGACAGGTTGGATGCAAGGAAAAGGACGGCTCCCGTTACATCTGACGGCTTCGCCAGCTTGCCCATCGGAATGCGGCTCATTACATCTTGATAAAAATGAGTATCTTCGAACATTTTACGCGTTAAATCGGTCTCAATAAACGTAGGCGCAACAGCATTTACTTTTATATTGTGGGAAGCCCATTCCACCGCAAGCGCCTTGGTGAGCTGCACGGCTCCTCCCTTGCTGGAGCAGTAGGCGGAACGCTTAACGTACCCGACAAAAGCCATCTGGGAGACAATATTGATGATTCTGCCTTTTCCCTGCGGGATCATATATTTTCCCGCCCGCTGTGAGGCGAAGAACGTTCCCTTCAAGTTCGTATCAAGAACGGCATCCCAGTCCGCTTCTGTTACTTCTAATACAGGTTTTGGGATGTTGACTCCGGCGTTGTTCACGAGCACGTCGATGCTTCCCAGCCGCGATACGGTTTCATCCACCATTTCATACACACTGCTTACATTCTGTATGTCCGCAATGATAGAAGAACAGTTCGGATGATAAGCCTTTAACTCCTCAACTGCCTGTGTCAGCGTTGCCTCTTCCCTGCCGGTAATTATAACATTGGATCCCAATTCAGCGAAAGCGCGGGCGATATCCTTCCCAATCCCTTTGCTTCCACCTGTCACAAGTATATTCTGTCCTTTTAACTCCGAAAAGTAGTTCATACCGTATCCCCTTTCACTTCAAATAATAACTCCGTTCCCGCCAGGCCGGCCAGAAGGTTCTGCGCAGCAACAACCGCCATTTTCGTCCTCGTTTTAATGCTTGCGCTTCCGATATGAGGGAGAGCCGTGACATTCGACAATGATAGAAGCGGGTTGTCAAGAGAAACCGGCTCCTCGTCAAATACATCAAGCCCCGCGGCCCATATCTCTCCGTCCTGTAAAGCCTCGTATAACGCCTGCTCGTCCACATTCTTCCCGCGCGAAGCATTAATGAACACGGCGCTGGATTTCATCAGTTTGAACTCTCGCTCTCCCATCATCCGGTACGTTTCCGGAGTAGACGGAGCGAGCAGAACGACGAAATCTGATCGCTCAAGAAGTGAATCGAGTGAGCAGTATTCCGCATTCAGGCTTTTTTCAATGTCAGGTTTGCGGCTGCGGTTGTGGTAAAGAATATTCATGTCGAATCCGGCAGCCCGCCTGGCTATGCCTTCTCCGATTCTTCCCATGCCGATAATTCCGATGGTGGCACCGTAAACATCCTGGCCCGTTAACAACATCGGCCCCCAGCTCTTCCATTTGCCTTCTTTCACATAGGCGGCTCCTTCGGCAACTCTTCGCCCGGAAGCCATTAATAGGGCAAACGTTAAATCCGCTGTTGCTTCTGTGAGAATACCCGGCGTGTGCCCGATGGCAATCCCTCTTCTCGCTGCTTCCGCTATGTCAATGTTATCGTAGCCGACCGCCATCGTGCTGATTACCTTTAACGAAGGAGCCGCATCCAATACTTCCTTATCGATCGAATCCGCGACATTTGTCAGAATGCCAGCGGCGTCTTTTACCTGTTCAAGCAGCACCGTTTGTGGAATGGCTGTCTCCTCACTATCCCAGACATACACGTTCGCTTCTTTTTCCAGCAGTTCGATTGCTTCCTGCGGCATTCTGCGCGTGACAACGACCTTTGGTCTGTTCATCCTCTCCGCCTCCTTTTAAAATAAGGGAACAGCATTTGCACTGTTCCCCTGAAACCTATCATACTTCTCTTTTTGGTGCCAGATCGACAGCCTGGCGCAGTGCTTCTTTCAGGCTCAGCTCATTTACAATCCCTTTACCGGCGATGTCAAAAGCCGTTCCATGGTCCACACTTGTGCGAATGATTGGAAGTCCAACCGTAATATTTACGCCGGCTTCCAGGCCAAGAACTTTAATCGGCCCATGCCCCTGGTCGTGGTACATCGCTACAACAATGTCAAAATCACCGCGCCCTGCCCGGAAGAACAGAGTGTCCGCAGGAAGAGGCCCTACGACATTGACTCCTTCCACCTGCGCTTTCTCCACCGCAGGAACGATTTTTTCCGCTTCTTCTCCGTAGCCGAACAGCCCATTTTCACCGGCATGCGGGTTAATTCCGCATACTGCAATTTTCGGATCTTCATACCCGGCCTTTTTAAGCGTATCGTGTGCAAGCTTAATCACATCGTACACCCGCTCCGGATTGATTTTTTTAATCGCATCGATAATTCCGATATGCGTTGTTACATGAATCACCTTTAAGTTAGGAGCAGACAGCATCATGGAGAAGTTATCCGTGTTTGTCAATTCAGCAAGGATTTCCGTATGGCCCGGATAAATATGGCCGGCCTTATGCAATGCCTCTTTATTCAGCGGCGCAGTACAAATGGCATCGATCTGGCCTTCATTCGCCAGTTGAATCGCTCGCTCCAGGTAACGGAAAGCAGCGTTTCCCGCTTCCGCCGATACGTGTCCAAACGGCAGGTCCTCGGGCAGAAGATTCAAATCCACGCAATCAACCATTCCATATTCGAACGCAGCTTCCGCCGGAGATTGAATGGTTCGAACCTGAAGCGTGCTGTCTACAATCTTCCCCGCTCTTTCGAGAAGCTTCGCATCTCCTATTACAAATGGCGCACAGGATGTGTAGATGTCTTTGTCGGCTAATGCCTTCATAATAATTTCCGGGCCTACGCCAGCACCGTCCCCCATTGTGATTCCGATAATCGGTTTTGCGGTTGGCATTTCACTCTCACTCCCTTGTTGTTTTTATAAAGCATTTCGCAGCAGCTGTTCCAATCCCTGCTGTGTAGGTACACGAGGATTGTTGCGAATTAACCGGGCAATCGGCAGTGATTTTGCCGCAATTTCCGGAATATCTTTTTCCTGAATGCCAATTTGAGACAGGCGTGTTGGAAGGCCGATATCGTCAAGCAGATTCAGAACCGCATCCGATGCGGCAAGAGCTGCTTCCCGATCATCCATTCCTTCTGTATTGATGCCGAAAGCGCGGGCGATATCGACCATTTTTTTCGTTTCTACCGCTGCATTATATTCCATTACGTAAGGGAGCAGGAGACCCGTAACTTCTCCGTGCGGTGATTTGACAAGGCCCCCGATTGGATAAGCCAGCGCGTGAGCGGCAGCGGTTCCGGCATTCGAGAACGCCATGCCGGCAAGCAGGCTTCCAACAAGCATATTCGAGCGCGCTTCTAAATTGCTTCCCTGCTGTACCGCAAGTACAAGGTTTTCCGCAATGAGCTTAATCGCATGAAGGGCAAGGGCATCACTGACTGGAATGGAGCCCTGGAATAGAATGCTTCCTTCCGCCTGGATGTATTGGAAGTTCTTCGCTGTATATGCCTCAATCGCATGGGAGAGTGCATCGATTCCCGAGCAGGCCGTCACGTAGGGTGGAAGCCCGGTTGTTAATTCCGGGTCGAGGAGCGCAACCGCCGGACGCATGTAGTTATCAGAAATACCCGCTTTAATGTTGTTCTCAACGTCCGTTAAGACAGCGACAGAGGTAACTTCTGATCCCGTACCGGCTGTTGTCGGAATGGCAATAAGCGGAGCAATTGGACCCGGGATTTGATTTTCTCCGCCATAATAATCGAGCGGGTGTCCGCCATGTGCAACGAGCAGCGCCGCAACCTTAGCCATATCGATACTGCTTCCGCCGCCAAGACCGATAATAGCATCTGTTTTCATTTGGGACTTCGCAAACTCGTAACATTCCATTGCACTGCTTACAGGCGGTTCCGGAACAACCCTGTCGTATACGACAACATTGTAATCCGCTTCTCGCAGCAGGGAGATTACGGTTTCTGCAATTCCTGCTTTTACGATCCCAGGATCCGTAACGAGCAGGACATTTTTTGCTTTTAAACGCTGCAGGATAGAATCCAGCTGCTTAATGGCGCCATTACCAAATACGACTCTCTCTGTTGAAAAAAACTCCCAAATGTTTCTCATAACTCTCCACCACTCTCCCTATAAATTGATAACAACGATTTTTTCTTCTGTCATTTCCTGCACTGCATAATGAGGACCTTCTTTGCCGATTCCGCTATTTTTTAAGCCGCCGTATGGCATGACATCCGCACGGTAGGAGGAAACGTCGTTAATAATCACGCCGCCAAAATGCAATTCATGCGCAGCCTGCATTGCGATTTGAATATTGGAAGTAAACACCCCTACCTGAAGGGCGAGTTCACTGTTATTTGCATGGTCAAAAGCTTCCTGAATATCATCAAAAGGAATAATGCTCACTACAGGGGCAAATACTTCCTGGCAGACGACCTTCATGTCCGGTGTTGCATCTACGAGAATGGTCGGCTGCAGAATGGCACCTTCTCTCGTACCGCCAAACACAACTTTTGCCCCCTGCTCAACAGCCTCTTGAATCCACGATTCCGCCCGTTTGGCTTCTTTCTCCGAAATCATGGGGCCCACATCTGTCGTCTCGTCTTCCGGATTTCCTACGCGTAAAGAACCGGCCACTTTGATTGCTTTCTCAACAAAAGCATCAAAAATATCACGGTGAACATAAATGCGCTGCACGGAAATACAAGCCTGGCCGGCATTGATATACCCCCGCGTCACACAAAGCTCGGCGGCCCTATCGAGATCTGGAGCATCGCGGTGGACGATGTTCGGCGAATTGTTGCCAAGCTCGAGCGTTACTCTGCGTATGCCGGTCGCGCTCTTAATGTGGCGGCCTACTCCGGCGCTTCCCGTGAAGGTGTACATGGCAATCCGATCATCCTCGAGCAAATACTGCCCCGCTTCCTGACCGAGTCCGTTTACAATGTTGAGGAAGCCTGCCGGCAATCCTGCTTCTGTTAAGACTTCCGCGATTTTGCATGCGATGACCGGCGTGACTTCAGCCGGTTTTAAAACAACGGTATTTCCAGCCGCGATAGCAGGACCTATCTTATGCAGCGTCAGATTGAAAGGAAAATTAAAAGGCGTAATGGCGCCAATAACGCCAACCGGAACACGGACAGTAAACGCCATCTTGTTTTCGTTGCCAGGCTGGCCAAGCGGAACTCCGGTCCCTGCAATGCGCTTCGCTTCTTCAGCAGAAGCGATTAACGTCTGAATTCCCCGATCAATTTCCCCACGCGCATCCTTCAGAACCTTACCAACCTCACGTACGATAATGAGTGCCAGTTCTTCTCTGCGCTCTTTAAAAATCTCAGCGGCGCGCATTAGAATTTCATATCTCTCATACGGGCTTAGCTTCTTTGTTTGAAAGGTTTCATGAGCGTTTGTTATCGCGCTTGTTACCTCTTCCTTCGTTGCCCGTGCAATGCGTGCGAACTCTTCTCCTGTGTATTTATTAAACACAGCAAGGGTTTGGGCTGGTTCGTGCCATTCTCCATTGATGTAGTTTCCATAAGTTGCAATCTGTTTCTCTGTCTTAATCTCCATTGAATTTTCCTCCCTGGATCTTTGATATTTATTCATGCCAGCCTGTAAAGTAGCCGTTTTCGTCGAACGCCATTTCCTGCGGTTCGCCCACAATTTCTATATAATCAAGCGCCTCGATTTCGGGCAGAAGTGATTCTGAAACATAAAGGTACTCAAGGTGAAGGGTGTTCGGAATGCGAATAAATCTTGCTTTATCAGATTCCACTCCCCAGGTAGCACGGAGGGCAGCTTCTACCGCTTCTCTGTCGTTATTAAGCACGATCGGGACCATTGCCCGGTGAAGGAATGTACTCGTAATGACGTTCTCGTTCATTTTTTGATAGTCAATCTTGTCAAATAGCTTTTTTGTCGTCAAATCGGCCAATCCGATTCCGAGCGTGTTCCCATGGGATTCTTCACTGACGTCACTTGCGATAATGTACTTAATACGCGGTGTTTTCGGCTCTTCCACTCCAAGAATGCGAATGCGCCCGATGATGTTGGTGTCCATCCCTGTGCCGCTGTAATTTTTCCCGATTTCGCCAACGACCAGAAGGTCAATATCTTCGACAGGAAGCTTAGGCATAAGAGCGCTGATTCTTTCAGCAGCTCCTTTTCCCGCTCCGGAATGGATGCTGTAGGGATAGCTTCGATTTTTGCCGTTTGCTCGAATGCATTTTCAATAAGGGCGACTCCGCAAATAATCTTGGCCTTATCCAGCATTACCTGGGCCACTTCCGGCATAATATCGCGAATACCATGCACGCCGTAGCTGTGAATGAGAAGGGCCTGCTTATGCTTTCCAAGTCCAATGGCAGCCATTTTCATGAGTCCGCTTTCGATGTGAATCGGGGATTTAAAATCGGTATGAACCTTTACCCGCCCCATCAGGACGATTCCGTCTGCCTCCCACGCGTTTTTATCCACATGGACCGGCATACCGGCAGGCGTTTCCCCTATGTGAACGACTTCCATAGATGACTGAATGGGAGCTCCACAAAACGCCTCGGTTACCCCCAAACTTTCAAGCACTTCCACCTGACCTTCAGCGGTTGCCCCACCATGGCTGCCCATGGTGGGAACAATAAATGGAGCAGCCCCGAGTTTTTTCAATTCGTGTACCGTAGCTCTAATAATCACTGCAATGTTGGCTATTCCGCGGCTTCCCGCCGTAATCGCAATTCTCATTCCAGGAGTGATTTGATCTGCAAGTCCTATTGCAGCTAATTGATCAGAGACGGCTTTATCAATGTCCTGAACTGCCGGACCCCTGAACCTTTGCTTAACCAGTGCGACTTTTGGAAACTTCATTCCTTTACCTCCTCTGTTACTTCACAGCGCTCAACGTTGTATCTTTTTGAATCGTTTCTTTATCCTTTTTTAGATACCTTCCGAGAATCGTAATTACGATTCCGGAAACGACAAGGGATGCGGCAAGGAAATAAAATCCCATATGATAATTTCCTGTCGTGTCTTTAAGTTTACCAAAAATTGACGGTCCATAATAACCACCAAGGTTTCCGATTGCGTTCTGCAAGCCTAGCGCGGCTCCGACAATACCGGCCGGAATAATAGCAGTAGGAATCGTCCATAGCGGACCATAAGGCGCATAAACCCCAATAGCCGTAATAGAAAGCAGAACCATTTGGGCAAACGGAGACGTTACAAATTGGCCTGCGATCATGCTCAACGCCGCAATTAGTAAAGGAATGACTACATGCTGGATACGATTCATACGACGGTCAGACCAGATAGAATTAACAAACATGCCTACTAACGCACAGGTAAACGGAATGGCGGTTAACCAGCCCATTTCAACAGGGTCTTTTGTAAATGACTTTACAACACTCGGAACCCAGAGCGTATAGCCGTAAAAACCTGTCATCCAGAAGAAGTAAGTAACAACCAGGCCCCATACAATAGGGTTCTTGAATGCAGCTCCATATCCTTCAGATTTTATTGCATTCTTTTGTTCTTCTTTTAGTTCTGCAAGCAGTTGCTTACGTTCCCTTTCATTCAGCCATTCCGCTTCGCTCGGCTTGTCTTTTATTACGAAAAGCCAGACAAATCCCCAGATAAATGGAGGGATTCCCTCAATAATAAAGACTGTTTTCCAATCGAAGTGAGCAAGCAGTAATCCTGACAGTGGAGCCATAATCATGGCAGATGCTGGCAAGCACGCCATCCAAAAAGCATTTGCGCGCGCTCTTTCCTTAAGGGTAAACCAGGAAGCTAATAGAACGAGAACGGCCGGCCAAACGCCGCCTTCCGCCACACCAAGGAAAAAACGAACAACTTTTAGCTGGGCCTCTGTCTGCACAAAGCCGCAGGCAGTTGCAAAAATACCCCAGACCATCATGAGAATAAATACAAATTTTTTGGCGGACCAGCGCGATGCCAGGATTCCACCGGGAATCTGAAGAAGTAAATAACCCCAGAAGAAAATACCGGCAATATCGCCCGCCCCGGATGCTGACAAATTCAGGTCTTTCTCCATATACGGGAGCAAAACTCCAACGTTAATTCGATCCATGTAGGCAAACATGTACATAATAAAGGCAACCGGTATAATTCTCATCCATTTTGAAGAACTCATTGTAATCCCCTCTTACTTAAAGTTTTTTATTTTTTCTGCGGCACGCAAAAGAGATTGTTCATCCCCAAAAGCCCCTGCCTTTGTTACAACAGACATGTGTGCCGCTTCTCCTCCGAGAATTTCGCACAGCGGAATTCCTTCTTCAACTTCATCAACAATGCGCAAGGCCGGAACTTGTAAGTATTCACAGGTTCGATATGCAATGTCTCCACCGGTTAAAATGAGTCCCCGCAGTTCTCTCTGCGATACAACCATACGGCCCAGTTCACCAAGAAAATCAGCAATTTGATTTCCAGTCTCAAGGTCTCCTGTGCCATGGCTCTCTTTCCACCGCCGGACAGACTGCATCACAGTTTCTGAAGCCTCCGTAGTTAGAATGGGGTTTTTTCCTTCATCAATGGTAGCTACAATGGCTTTACACAATTTATTAAGCTGCCCTGTTCTGTCCTCTCCTGTTAAAATGGCCAGGGGGTCAACAGAAACGGTACGAAAATCATCCCGCTCACAAAGCGTTTGTATTTGCTTTCTCGTTATAACGCTTACACTTCCGGCAATAGTGAATATTGGGAAATTTCCCTGCACTCTGCTTTCTTGTTCTGTGGGCTTCCCATTGGCTCCACCGTTTATTCTCCCGGATAAGCATTCAGCCAGCCCGGCTGAGCCTACCCACAGCACTCGCAGCCCGCTCTCTAAAATCGCTTCTGTAACCGATTGCAAATCATTTTGAGAAAAACTATCGAACACAACAATTTGCTCGTTTTGCGAAATGCAATTTCTCATTTCTTGAACGATGCGATTTTCCCGTATTATCTTTATATCAATATGGCCTACCGTTCTCTTGCTCTGTCTGGCCAATAGAGCCGGTAAATACGATTCCGTTACGGGAGATTTCGGATCATGGGCTGCCTCGGAGTCCTCGAGAAGAAGCTGGTTCACAAGATGATACCCTCCCACAGTTGTCCTTCCGTTCTTCGGATAGGCCGGGACAACAGCCGCTATATCAAAAGGAGAGCAATCCAGCAGCGCATCGATTTCCACCCCTATGTTTCCTCTCATTGTGGAATCAATTTTTTTGTATACGAAAGGAATGGAAGAAAAATCGAGCATTTGTGAAAACGCTTTTATTTTTTGATAAGCCGCCTGTGGGTCTAACGACCTTGTCTCAAGATTGCAAACGAGAACTTCTGCCTCCTGCACGTATTCACTGCGCCGTACATCAAGAAGGGAGAGGGTATTAAATTCCCGTTTTGCAAATTGAACGCCGGTGTCGTTAGCGCCGGTCAAATCATCAGCTATGATCAAAATTTTGAACAATGATGCCATCACCCCTTTGTTTCCTTGCCAAATGATGCTTCTTTTTAACAATATACGATTATGTTGCATTTTTCAATACTTTTCACAGCCCAAACACGTTGTATTTTTAAACTGAAATTGAATTTTTATATGACTGTTTCATTTTTAATCAAAAAAAATAACAGGAAGACCCTGCTATTTTTCCACTTCTTCTTTAATTTTTCTCCACAAAGTCGAACGGTTAATGCCAAGGCGCTTGGCTGCCTGAGACTGGTTGTTCCCTTCCTCTTCGAGCACTTTCATAATAATTTCCCGTTCTAGCTCATCGAGCGTCCTTCCTGTTATATCAATTCCATTTCGTAAAACAGGCCCATCCGCTTTTATTTTAAGCAATTCATCAACAATACTTTGTGTTTCTTTTATTTCTATAAACGGCCCGGTGCCGGCTACACATATTTTTTCCACAGCGGCTCGCAGCTGCTGCACATTGCCCGGCCAATCCGCCTGTTTCAACCGCTCTATAATCTCCGCACGAAACCCAACGATTTGCTTTCCGAGCCTGGCATTAAACGAAGCAATGAACCAGCGGACAAGCTCCCCGATGTCCTCTTTCCGTTCACGCAATGGCGGAATTGTAACAATCCCGCCATTAATAAGGTAGAACAAATCTTCTCTGAACACACCTGAATCCACACTTGTTTCTAAATCGAGAGAATTGGCAGCGATTACACGGATATCAACAGGAATGCTCCTTTCTCCGTGCATGCGGATTACCCTTTGTTCCTGTAGAACATTCATTAGTTTTGCCTGAATGGAGAGCGGCATCTTCCCGATGGCATCGATAAAAAGCGTGCCATTATGGGCAAGTTCAATCGCTCCCTGCCTTTCGCCGTTCCCTTCCCAGCCAAAAAGCTCGGCCTCGAGTTGCTCTTTGTCGTGTGCTTCACAATTAAAAAAAACAAACGGAAATTCCCTGCGCTCGCTCTCATTGTGGATAGCTTCAGCAATGCTGCGTTTGCCGGTTCCCGGCTCCCCATATAGAAGAATGGAAAAATCCGTCCGGCTGAACTTTCTTGCCGCTGCGATCGTTTCACGCATACCTTCACTTGTTGCGACAAGGTGGTTGAAGTGCATATTCGCCCGTTCTGACTGATTTATAAGCATATGGCGAATCTGGCTTTCAACCTTTTGTATTTTACTCACCGACTCAAAAACCGCAAGGCCTCCAATAAGTTCTAAATTCATCGTAACAGGGAATTTACTGATGATGTACTCTTCTCCTCGCAAACTGATCATTTGTCCAGGAGAAGATGCATTCGTACTAAACACCGATTGAAAATGGAGCATCGGGTGAACTTCGCCCGCAAGCTTCCCTGATACATAACTGGATTTCGTGTCTAAAAACTCCTCCGCTTTATCGTTCAGCATGTATATTTTCTCGTCTTTATCAACCACAATGATTCCTTCATGGTAACCTGCCACAACGGATTCAAACAGTTCTCTGCGTTTTTTTTCCTTCTTAGTATAGAAGGCCATATGTTCCGCTTCATCAATCGATTCAATGACCGCCTCTTTACCGGAAGTAATCAAGATAGCGTGCATGCCCAGCTGCGTTGCGACAGAAGTGGAAATTACGTCCCCTATAATGACCTGGACTTCCTCGGCCAGCGCCTTTTTAATTCCGTGTTCTATTTCCTGTTCTTCGCCAATGGGGTAGAAGGATAAATCCATTTCCAGTAACGTGCCGATCGCGTCCGCTCCCTGGATCGTATTAAAGTAGCTCATAAGACCGATTTTTCCTGGATAGCCTTTTACAAGCGTCAGCGTACGGAGAATATCGTATCCGGATATCTTCACTTCAATGACCGGGAGATTGCAGTGCTTACGCAGCAGCCGTGCAGTCGCTCCTCTGCTGATAATAACATCAAACCCTTTATCCTCCATGCTTTTTGCAATGGCCAGCCCTTTGTATAAATCGCCGATTTCTACGTGAATATCTTTATGAAGCTCAGCATTTACTTCCAGAAATAAATCTTTAAGCCCCGGGTAAGGAGCGATAGCAAGAATGCGTGTCATATGATTCTCCCTCATTTTGCAACAAACTACACTGTTGCATTTTACTACACTTATTGTACTCGTGGATGGCAGTAATTTCAATAACTTAGCAAAAGAAGACAGGAACCCTCGTAACGAACCTGCCGGCTCATGAAGTTCAGGGACAGGTACAGCAAAATCTTCTGAATCTGTTCCACTTTTTTCAAAGTCAGCCGGAGCTTTCAAAAATTGCCTTACTGGATTCTCCAGACCGTTTTGATATGAAGAGCGAGATTGTCCAGCAAGTGAAAACGAATTTAAAGACGAACCAAAAAGCCGGTTATCCAGTTTTAGCATTCTCCGAATAGGATAAGAAAAGAAGGCGCAAAAGCAGCCTTCTTTTCTTAAAAGCCTCTATTCTTTCTGCGCCTGAAGCAGATCCGTAAACATCTCCGTTGCAACTGGAGCGCTAAAATAATAGCCTTGTACCATTTCGCAGCCCCTCTTATTCAAGTAATCGAGCTCTATTTCTGTTTCTACTCCTTCCGCCACTACTTTTAGGTGCAGGCTTTGAGCCAGCTCAATAATGGAGTTCACAATGGCGGCATTCCCTTCTTCACGGTGAATTCCCTGAATAAAGGAGCGGTCAATTTTGAGCGTCTCAATCGGAAACTTACTCAAGTAGCTGAGGGAAGAGTAGCCTGTCCCAAAATCATCAATGGAAATCGTAATCCCAAGTTTCTTCAAGTCGTGGATCATTTGCAGTGCATATTCAATATCGGACATGCAAATATTCTCTGTAATCTCCAGTTCAAGGAATTCCGGCTCCAGCCTGGTTTCTTCCAGAATGCTAACGATCCTGTGAATGAAGTTTCGCTGACGAAACTGGCGGACAGAAATGTTTACGGCAACCCTCATATGCGAATGTCCCTCTTCATGCCAGCTTTTCGCCTGGCCACATGCGGTTCGCAGAACCCATTCACCAATGGGAATAATCAGGCCTGTCTCTTCCGCCAGCGGGATGAATTTCAGGGGAGAAATGATTCCCTTCCCCGGATGCTGCCAGCGCAAAAGCGCTTCAGCACCGACAATTTTCTCCGTCTTCACGTTAACCTGCGGCTGATAATGAACAATGAACTCATCCTGCTCGATTGCTTTTTGCAAATCTTTCTCCATTTCAAACCGCTCGTATATTTCTTTCTCTATTTCTTCACTGTAAAAATAGTAGGCGCTCCCCTGTTCTTTACAATAATAAAGGGCGGTGCTCGCATGGCGGATAAGCCCTTCCGCATCTGCGGCATCATCTGGAAAGAGGGAAATGCCGATGCTATTTGTAATCTGGAATTCATAACTCTCTATATGAAACGACGGGTTGAATTCGGCTGCTATTTTTTCCGCTATAGGGATTGCCTGCTCCTTATCACGAAGAAGGGGAAAGAGGAGAATAAATTCATCTTCACTCATCCGGGCGATCGTTCCATTCCTGCCGATAGCGCGCGTTAATCTCATGGAAACTTCCTTTAGCAGCAAATCTCCGCACTGATAACCGAACGAGTCGTTTATATTTTTGAATCGATTAATATCCACCGTCATAATGGCCAGCTTATGGGTATTCTTCTCGGCCTCTTCTATTGCTTTTGTCAGCTCATTTTTAAACAACCAGCGGCCTGGAAGCCCGGTTAGAATATCATGGAGCGCGGACGAGTTGAATACATCACGCGCCATTTTCTGCTCTGTAATATCCTTCGCCACGCCTAAGACTCCGACAACCTTCCCTTCAGTTATAATAGGGACCATGACAACACTCAGTTCAATACTCTTTCCGTCTTCACACAGCACCGTTGTATCATAGCTTTGCGCTTCACCGCGCATTGCTTTTCTAAAATAAGCGTCTACCCTTTCAATGTCTGTTGAACAAATGAGACGCTCAAAACGCACGCGAAGCAGTGCCTCTTTACCGTACCCGATAATATCTTCCCATGGCTTATTTATATTGACAAAGGTCCCGTCCAGGCTCATCAGGCACACAGGTTCCGGATAATACTCAAACAATGCCTGATATAACGGGCTGCTCTGGGTTATGCTCTCTATTAACAGCTCATTTTCTATTGCACTTGTACTCTCCCGCATAAAATCCCCTTATCCCCTTTTCCTTCTTTGCTCTTCCTTAAAAAAATGGCTATACCAGTGTCCGGTATAGCCATCGTTACCTCAGTTATTTATCTCTGCTTTCATGATGTCCTCGGTAACCCGGCGTTCATAGTTCTGCAGTCCTTAGAACCTTAGATCCGTGGCTTTGCGTCCCTGCCTTTCAACAGGTTTGCCTTTATCGGTTTTTATGGGTCATTCGACATATTATTACAAATTCACCCTAATTATATATGCTCATTTACCGCATTGCAAATATTTTCTCAGGGAATGACTAATTATTTATCTAACAGGGTATTTTTACCTAGCAATTTATACACAGTAGACATATCGGCCGGAGCCCAGTGGAGGCTAAGGAGGTCCTGAATTGGCAGCCATAAAAGCTTTTCATGCTCATTTGCTTGTGGTACTCCTGATGCAATCTTTGCATGGTATGTAAAAAGGTGAACCTGGATAGCCGGATAATCATGTACAACATCTGTAATAAGTTCACCTACTTCAATCTGTACCGAAAGTTCTTCTTTAATCTCCCGCCGCAATGACTGCTCCGGCTTCTCCCCTTCTTCTATCTTTCCGCCGGGAAATTCCCACATGCCGGGCATCGACATTTGCTGCGACCGCAGCGCGCAAAGGATTTCCTTTTTCTCATTCTGAATAACGGCGCCTACTACATCAATTTTCTTCAGAGACGTTCCTTCTCCTGTACCCATTTTCCTTATCATCCTTATGGAATCGTAATCGAAATTAAACAAACATCATCGGAAATGACAGTCCCTTCCTTAATACATTCCGCCGTAAGCCTGTTTAAGAAAGCCCTGTTGTCCAAATCCCGGTACACGTACAAAGCATGCTTTAGTTTCTCCGTCCCCTTCCCTATATCCCCTATTTCTCTCTATGAATACTTGTCATACCGGTCATCGACCTCTTCCGCGAGTTCACGGAATTTTTTTGTCTCTTCCACAATCGGGTCGGTTTGCGTTTGAATGCGTACCTCCTGCTTGTGTGGAAGACGCTTTCGTGCCGCTTCCTGCGGATCCTCACGCTCTATTTCACCTTCCGTAAGAATCTGGGCTATTTCCTGTTCAAGCTTTTCTTTCTTATCCATGCTGTTCCCTCTCTTTCGTTTATATACTTCTAACGTTCCCTGCCTCCTTCCCCGTTAATCGAAAAACGCTTATTTTCCAAACAATATTTATACCACTCTTTAGGAAACAGATATAAAATATAAGGTGTAAAAAGCCGGAAGTTTCTGCTCCCGGCTTAAAAATGAGATGAGGTAAAAAATGAATATCGACTACTTTGCTAGTTTTGTTGAAACAGCAAAACAAAAAAGTATTTTTAAAGCAAGCCAAAATCTAAATATTACCCACACGGCCTTGAGTAAACAAATCCGCAGAGTGGAGGATTATTTCGGTGTGGCTCTATTTACCCGTTCAACTTCCGGCGTTTCGCTAACGGAAGCAGGCGATACCCTATATAGAAGAATTGAGCCGGTACTTGAGGAAATGGCATTGATTCAGGCCGACATGAACAAGTTCAGCGAGAAAAAGTCCATTGTACTAGGGACTCTGCCAAGCTTAGCCGCCCACTACCTGCCGAAAAAAGTAATGGCTCTGCAGGAAAAAGGGATTAAAGTTGAAATCGTTGTTCGAAATACCTCTTTGGAAATATTCGACTTGCTAAAGTCAGGCACAGTAAACACTGCGGTTATTGAACGTCTGCCTGTGCATAAATCCTTCTGGATAACGGACCTCTTCGAAGAATCCTTCTATGCCGTTCTTCCCCAGAATCACCAGCTTTTCTCTAACGAATATATAGCTGTAGCTAATTTAGCAACTGAGCCGCTCGTTCTTTATCCAGCGGAGTGTCATGTGAGAAAAACGATGACGTCCGTTTTTGCAAAGCACAATATAGTTCCTACGATTCAAACAGAAGTCGCATTTGGAGACTTTCTCCTCGGCTATGTCGCTGCGGGGGCAGGAATCACCGTGCTTCCAAAAACCGCGGTTGAGCACTTAGGCCATAACACGTTGAAAGCTCTCCCCATTCGTGATACAGAAGCAAAGCGGACGATTTCCCTTATCTGTGCATCCGAACAAGACGGCTTTCTTTTACGAAAATATTTCAAGCAATAGTGCTGCTTACCTGGCTTGCTGTAAAATATGCGAGATTCGTTCATCATGCATGGTCGGAGTAAATTCAATGATATTATAGTGGGCGATCTCTTCCCGTTTAAACGGATCTTCTTCTATTATCATCTGTACCTCTTCCCGGCTGTCTGCATTGACAATAATAACGCCGCCCTCTCGGGGAACCTGGGGTCCTGAAGCAAGAAATTTAGACTCTTTATAATACTTTCCTAAAAACTCCCGATGCTCGTTAATAAACGTTTCCACTTGGTCTAACGGTTTTAGATACTTCAAGAGAACAATAAACATTATAGCCCCTCCCTGGTTTTATCTCCTATTTCCGCCCCAAACAGGCGAAAGGATACATAAGGATAATGTCCGTAGCGAATGGCAAGTTCGCGTTCAAAAAGCGTCATGCGTTCTATTGTACGGTTATTCTTCAACAGGCCGCCGTCCAAAATTCGGAAAGGCAGTGGTTCAAGCAATTTTACAATGGTATCGCGTGCCTCCTCTTCATCCGAAGTAACATATACATCACTTTTCATTCCTACGTGAATGGGCTGATTAAATACTTCGAAGAATGTATTTTTGAAAGCGCCCACTACCCTCGTATCAGGGAGAGTTCTTTGCAGCTCCTCTGCAGCGGATGTTCCCCACTCCGTTGTAAAATCTGAGAAATCCTCCGTAAAAGGGTTAACAATGTCTACGAGTATTTTACCTGCCAGCTCCTCCTTGTTTTCTTTTACAAAAGGAAGCAAATCCCTGAACCAAAAGGAATGAAAAATAATATCCGCTTGTAAAGCTTTCTCGTATGTAACGGGAAAAACCTCTTTGCTGTTTGATTTTTTGATTAATTCCTCTGCTTTTTCAGGCGAACGGGAACCCCAACTAATTCCTTTTACATGGGGGGACATTACTTTGATTAATCCCTGTCCCATCCGCCCTGTTCCAAGCACGCTTATTCTCATTTCGGAAACCTCCTTACGTTTATACCTGAAGTGTATCAGCCACGCTGCATGTAAGGAATTTCTTCTATTTTTCATGCTTGAAACAAAAAGTTTCAACTAGCCTATGTATTGAACAGATGATTCCCTTTTCTGCCGTATTTGAATAACAAATCCGGACGCAGTCACACAAAGGATACCTGCGACAATAAAGACAAATGTGTACGATCCAAACCATGTATGCAGAATTCCGGCTCCAAAAGCAGCGGTTGCTGCTCCGAGTTGGTGAGAGGCCCAAATCCAGCCAAATACGATGCCGCTTTGTTTTCCAAACGCGTCCGAACACAAACGCACCGTAGGAGGGACTGTTGCTACCCAATCCAGCCCATAGAAAACGACAAAGACAGCGAGACCAAAAAACGTGGAATCAAGGGCATACGGCAAGAAGACGAGGGAAATCCCACGCAATCCGTAATACCAGAATAACAGCCACCGGCTGTCCCACCGATCGGATAGCCAGCCAGACATCGTCGTCCCGATAATATCAAATATCCCCATAACAGCAAGCATCCCCGCTGCCGTCACTTCAGGAATCCCATGCTCCAGGCAGGCGGGAATGAGATGTGTCCCAATTAGGCCATTGGTAGACAATCCGCAGACAAAGAAGCTTCCCGCAAGCAGCCAGAAATCTTTAGAGCGGGTTCCGACCTTTAATCCATCCATCGCAGACCGAAAAGGATTCATGCGGGTTTGAGGAACCTCAGCCTCCGTCGGATCTGTTGCACCATAAGGCAGAATGCCCACATCCTCCGGCTTATTACGCATGAAAACCGCTGCAAGTATAACGGCAACAAGAGAAGAGCATGCTGTAACCCAAACGACCATCTGCCAGCCGTAGGAAGATACGATTTGTGCAAATAAAGGAAGAAAGATAAGCTGACCGGTTGCTCCGCTTGCCGTAAATACGCCTACGATAAGCCCTCGCCTTTCTTTAAACCAGCGGTTTGCTACCATTGCCCCTAAAACCGAGGAAGTTAACCCTGTACCCACGCCGATGACCAATCCCCACAATAGGGTAAACTGCCAGGCGGTTTGCATTCCGGCTGAAAGGCTGGTGCCCAGGACGAGCAGCGAAAGGGCAAAAATCATAATTTTCTTTAGCCCATACTTTTCCATAAAAGCTGCCGCAAACGGGCCACAGAGGCCGTAGAGTGCCAGATTGATGGCCAGTGGAAAGGTAACCGTTGTCCGGCTCCACCCGAACGCTTCCTCAAAGGGGACCATAAGCACACTCGGAGCGGAGCGTACACCCGCTGAGACTAATAAGGTTAGAAAGGTAATTCCCGCGATAATCCAGTAAATAGAACGCGGTGCTGATTTTACCGGTGAAGGGATGTTGCCCATTTTGTTCTCCTCTTCTTTGTCTAGAATAAAGGCAAGTTATCTGGTAATTATCTGATAACTTGCCCTTTTTGTTATTTTCTATTATATAACGTTTACACTTAATCTATGAAGTCAACAAATTCGTTCGGGTTGTTTCGAATGTGTTCTCCTACCATCCTTAAGGTTGCAGGAGTGAGTTCACGGTACGCAGCATGGAGCGACCTTATAGCTGTCAGAAGTTCCTCATTGGTGTCAAGATCCTCACGTGAAACAGAAAAATCCTCCAGACTGCGTGGATAGTCTTTCACTTTAAGAAGCCCTTCCGTCTCTTCAAGAAGGTTCAGCATGGAATCAGCTTCGAAATACTGCAGCCCGCCTTTGATTGCTGACCAGATTTCCGGCTGTGCAAGAAAATAGGCAGTCCACCAATAAAACTCAACCGGGGACTTCCATGCGTGATTATGGTACACATAGAATGTGAACAATGCTTGTTGCCCGCCGGTTAGCTGACGGTAAAACTGCGACTTAACTGCGTAATGGTCCTGCTCAGTCTGCTCTGCTATTTTATTTTTATAAACGAGGAGCATCGGCTGAAAACACGCCGCACCGACCATTTCATCCTCCAATGAGTCAAATATCCCCCGCTTTATTTGTATAACCATGCTATAATTCCTCCCTTATTCTATTAGATTTTACATTTGTATGTACAAACAATTTTAAACAGAAAAAAATATTTACTTTTTTTCCACCTTTTCACTTACCGCATGCATCATCCCGCTAAGCATGCTGCCTTGCTCAGATCCTACAATATCTGCAAAGCGCTCATTCAGCCGCTGCCAGCACCGATTTATTTCCTTATGGAGCTGCAGCCCTTTATCCGTAGGATAGATAAGGGCCAGTTTTCCCTCGCTCTTTCTCTGTACAAGACCTTTGCTAACCAACTTATCGATAAAACGGGTGCTTGTTGAGGGGGCAATGTGCAGTGTTTCACTTAAGTCTTTCTGTGTAATACCAGGGTTCTGTTCCACAACCATTAACAAATATGCGTAGGAAGGTGACAAGCCGATAAGTGCAAACTCTTCCTCAGCCATTTTGTTCATTACACGCGCTAACCGGTTTACATTAAAAAAAGGACAATCAAAAAAACCGTCCTCCTCAAAATTCATCTGTTTCTCCACGATATGCTCCTTTAATGCTTTTCATTGTTAGTTGTACATACAACTTATAATGATTTCCTCTTATTGTCAACCGTTTTTTTGATATGGCTCCTCCTTGTATTCTCATTTTTCATCCCCCTATTGTATATAAAGAGGTTTTAAAAAGACACAATATACAGGAAAGGGATCACATCCACTTTTCTGCATATTATGCCTTTCATTATTTATACAAGAAATTTTTAATTTGAGCCTTTCAGCAACGATTCGGCCATCTGTGCCACCTTGTTTGTATTACTGCTTACTTCCTGCATAGTAGCCGATATCTGTTCAGTAGCCGCTGCCTGGGCTTTCGTCGTCTCGTTAATTCGCTCTAGCGAATCTTCCAGCTTAGAAATAAGGGTTTGGATAAGACTCGTCGTCTCATCAATCTGCACCACATTTTCCCGGGAGTTGATGGCCATTTTTCGGACCTCATCCGCCACTACGGCAAATCCTCTTCCATCCTGGCCAGCCCGCGCGGTTTCAATACGACTCCATTCCCCGCACCAAGTGCAGGCGCAACTGATTTCATGGATAAAAAGAAGGGGAAGTTAAAGGGGCTAATAACACCAACGACGCCGATAGGAAGGCGGTATACTCTGTTTTCTTTTCCGTCTACAGGGGAAGGGAGGATTTTTCCGTCCATACGCACCGGAAAAGTAGCTGCTTCCTTAATAATGTCTTTAACAAGTCCAATTTCAAAGGCAGCTTTCAGGCGGGTTCCGCCTAACTCATCAATAATAATTTCTGTTATCTCGTTTTCGTGCTGCTCTATGTATGTTATCGCCTGTTCTAGAATCATCCGCTTTTTAAATGGATTAACTTTATCCCATTCTTGTTTGGCACGGGCCGCAGCCTGGTATGCCTCATCGATGTCCTGCAAATTTGCTATACGGAATTCCGCAACGGGCTCATCGTTGTATGGGTTTTTGTCCACCAGTACCTTTTGTGCTTTCCCATCTCTCCATTGCTACCTACCCTTTCCTTAATAAAAATAAAAGAATGGCTTGCAGAAAAAGAACCCATTTTCTTTCCTATATCTTTATATCGGTATCCTTTTTAATTTTTTAGCTTTTCATTGCGGGTCACTGCCAAAAATATAGTTGATGAATAAAAAAGAATCCGACCTATTCGGGTTGGATTCTTTTTTATACGTATGGTATTCGATGAAGATTATCAAACCGCCGGTTCAGCCTTCATAACTAGTTCTTCAGGCGGTGATAGTTCGGCGTCATGTTTGATTACTCGCTGCTTCGGAGCTGCAGAAGGGGTAAATCTAAAAACATAACGAACTTTGAACATTCCGTTTGCTGATGGCGGCTCCAATGGAACGGCTTCAAATAACAGTTCATATATCCCGTGAGGAATATCAAAGTCATATTGTTTAGAAAGAATGCTGCTTACCGTCACTCCTTTTTCCCCGACTTGAAATGGAACAACAATGGATCGAACGGCTTGTTCGCTGGCATTTACTTCATCGTTAAGGCTTACTTCTATTTCGCACGTATCATCTGCCAGCGTTCCAAAGGAAACCGTTCCTTCCCTCCATGCAAACCCCTGCTTCACATGTTCGTCTTTCCAATCAGAGAAGGGAGTGTCCATTCCTTTATTGAATATTGCAATTTGCGAATAGGAAATCGTTAATTCTTGCCTAGGCCATGATTTTTCCATAGGTTGAACTCCTTCACACAAATCTTCCTACAGCTATCTTACAATAAACTTCACTCTTGTATCATCCGGATAGCCTGACACCTGGTTTCCTACCCAGGCTCCTGCTCCACGATTATCTGACGGGCTAATGTATCTTACATCGGCTCCTGCTCCACCCTCTTCACACATTGCCATCGGCCACTCATCCCGATCGTAACCAGGCTTCGTTGGATAAGGAGCCAGAGATGCCGCTCGTCGTTCGTCTGTACCCCCCGATCAATTGTACAGATAGAAGAATGCCCTGCTGCAATCGCATCCCGGATATGATCGCCTGTTTGAGGATATTTACTTAAAGGAAAATAAAGGACTTTGTCGTAACTAGCGGCTTGCGTAACTTCATGAGGAGTAGATACTGTAAAAAGACTGGCTGCCAAAAACATAAGCATAAATAGGATGGAAAAAACGGAAGCCTTGAAATTCATTTTAAACATTTAAGTACCCTCCATTCATTAACTGGTTTATAAATTGTTCTTTTACTGAAGCGGTTCGGCAGGAACATTCCCAATCGATACTGATTCTGTATATTTCGCTGTCGTATTCTGTCTGAGCCGCAGGCTTCCCGCCCCCGTGGTTCCCGGCTGGATCTGTACTTTTAGTACCTTCTCAGCGTGTCCCATACTATCAGTTGTCATAGAGAAGGAAGGACTGTATCCATAAGCGGAAGGCCAGCTTCCATTCGCGTTCTGTACCTTTGCTATCTGCGTGCCGCTTGAGGTATAGATTCCTATGTTATAGCCGCTATAGGTGGTATTAGGTGCCTGGCCATCGATTTTTACTCGAATTTCAAAAGCTTGTGCGCTAGGCAAAACGGATTGATGATCAAAAGAATAACCAGTTGCTGGAGCCGGAGCCGGCGGTGTGCTTGTTTTTGACACCGCTCCATAGGAGCCAGGCTTAAAAGTAGCCGGGTCATACCATTTGTAGCCCGCTGCCGGAGCAGACCACGGTTCGGCCTTCGGTTCAGTAGATTGGCTCGGTGTTTCAAAAGACAATAATGACGTTGGTTTATCGAGCTGCAGCCCTGATACTTGATCAAGACTCGTGTAACTTTCCTTTTTAGCCAGCCAGTTTACAATATTAACGAGAAGAGTCGCGTCATTCTGTTCTTTATAACCATCGTGTGTCGTTTTTGTCCCGCCGGTTTCCTCTCTTACATAGCGTGGGGTTGCATCCTCTACGGGAGAAGAATCTCCGATAAACGCAGCTTTACCTGCTCCTACCTTCGAAACAGCCGCAAAAGGCCCCTCTGGAACTCCCTCGCCATTATATACACCTTGATCCACTGCGCTGTTCCATTTGGCTGTTGTTGCGGGAAGGTATACAATTCCTTTGGCTTTCTTCGGATCAAGAATGGCTACGGTAGATCCCGCATGCATGGCAGCCGTGGAGACTCCGTTCGTAATACCGAACGCCTGGCTGGAAGGGACAATCTGGTTTGCCGTTACGTCTCCGATGGCATTGTAGCGAAAGCGTACGCCAAAATTACTTCCCAGCCAGTCTGAGCTGCTTACGCCCTGCATAGCAGTTGAGTTTGCCTCCTCCACTGTCATGCCTTTTGCTGGATTTGTCCAGGCTCCTCTACGGTATCCGTTAAAAACCTCGGAAGCATCCCATCGGTTTTTGTTTCGGTCAGCGTTATAATGATCTGAAATGAAGAACACGCTTCCTCCATTTTGTACATACTGCAGCAGAGCTGCCTGTTCAGACGTCTTAAATGGAATATTAGCTTCCGGAATGACAAATACATCATAGGAACTGAGGTCGCTGTAGGTGAGCGGGGTGGATTTACGAAGTTCTTTTACATAAAAACCATTATTGGCAAGTCCATTTCCAAAGTCTGAAAATCCTCCATTGATAACCCAATCAGCTGCTCCGGCAGTTTGTCCATGGATGTTATCAAAGAGAATCTTTTTTCCGGCATTTTGGTTGGTTATTTTTGCTGTGAGTACAGGGGCCGGGTCACTTGGCCCTTCCGCTGAAGCGATAGGGGTAAGATAAGGGAGGGAGACGGGCAAACTAAGAGATAACGCAAGGAGTCCGGTTAACCATTTGTTCTTGCTCTTCATAAACACCCTCTTTTCCTGGTTGAAATGTTATGTTTTAACATTTTTAATACAAGGATAGTGTAAAATATAAATGTTAAACAATTATAAATTTTTCAATAAGTAATGCTTAAGATTCATTGCAAAAATCGGTAACTTTTTAACATAAAAAAAGACCGTCGGTGCTGGTAACACCAAACGGACTCTTATTGAGGTACCTTTCTTACAACTTATCCTGCTTATACTTTTTCAAAACGATAACTGCATTGTGGCCGCCGAAACCAAATGAATTGGACAGCCCAATATTTAGATTGGCCTGGCGGGCAACATTTGGTACATAGTCTAAATCACATAGCGGATCGGATTGTTCTTGATTGATTGTTGGAGGTATGATGCCCTCCTGCAAGCTTTTCACCAATGCAATGGCTTCAGCTCCACCCGCTGCACCTAACATGTGGCCGGTCATGGATTTATTAGCTGTTATCGGAATCCGGTATGCCTCCGTTCCAAACAGCTTCTTAATCGCCATCGTTTCACATCGATCGCCGATTTCTGTACTTGTTGCATGAGCACTAATCATATTGACTTCTTCACTAGAAATGGACGCATCGTGTAAAGCCATTTTTATAGCAAGATAAGCTCCCTTCCCCTCCGGATGGGGAGATACCATATGATAGGCATCCGAACTTGCACCGTATCCGATGACTTCCGCATAGATTGGTGCATTTCTGTATAAAGCGTGGGACAACGATTCGAGTATTAAAATGCCCGCCCCCTCGGCCATGACAAATCCATCCCGATTCGCATCAAATGGCCGGCTGGCTCCGGCAGGGTCATCATTCCTCGTTGATAAAGCGGTAGCATTCTCGAAACTGGCTAAAGACAAGTCCGTTATGGCCGCTTCCGTTCCCCCTGCAAATATGACATCTGCTCCGCCGGACCGGATGAGTTTGTACGCTTCACCAATGGCTGTATTTCCGATGGAGCAAGCAGTCACCGGCGACATGGTGGGGCCCATTGCACCCCATTTCATACTAATTTGGGCTGCAGCCATATTTGAAATCATCATTGGTACCAGCGTCGGACTCACCCTTCCCGGTCCTCTTTCACGCAGTATATCAACATTTTTGATTAAGGTTTCAATTCCGCCCGTACCTGAGCCAACATATACACCAAGCCGTTCTGTATCGATATTATCAAGATTTAGCCTGGAATCCGTCCATGCTTGTTCGGCTGCAGCCAAAGCAAATTGGCAAAACCGATCTAAGCGCCTGGCTTCCTTACGATCCAATATATCCTCAGCATTAAAGTCCCGGACAACTCCGGCAATTTTCGTCTTATGTCTGGTTACGTCAAATGAATCAATGACAGAAATTCCGGACCTGCCTTCAACCAGGTGCTGCCAGAACGTTTCCACACTATTTCCGAGCGGTGACACCACTCCCATGCCTGTAATGACTACTCTTTCCAAGTCCCATTCCCTCCCAATTAAAGTTATGTTCATATTTTTACACGCAAATTATCCTATTACAAGTTGTTGTTTATCCTAGTATAATTAACACCAGGATGATGGTTATCATAATGGAGGTTGGAGATGTTGAGTAATCAAGCCAAACTTGAAGCACTGTCAGCTTTTTTAAAATCGAAGCGCAGTAAAATCCAGCCGCAGTCTGTGGGATTGCCAGTGGGAACCCGGAGGAGGACGCCCGGGCTTCGAAGGGAGGAAGTTTCCCAATTAGCGGGAGTAAGTACGACCTGGTATACCTGGCTGGAGCAAGGGCGGGATATAAAAGTCTCTTCGACCGTGTTAGATTGCATCGCCAGTGCTCTGCAGTTAAATAGCGATGAACGGAATTACTTATATAATCTGGCTTCAGAAATAAATCCAAATCCAGCTTCCCCTCAGCAAAAAGAAGTACAAACGAAAATCAGCCCTTCATTGGAAAGAATTCTAACGGAACTGAAATACTGTCCTACGATTATCACAGATCGGCACTGCCAAATCGTCGGTTGGAACCGTGCAGCAGCCCATGTTTTTTTGGATTTTGAACAGGTACCGAACGAGCAGCGTAACTTAATTCGCTTAGTGTTTACAAGAAAAGAATTGAGGTCATTAGCCGTCAATTGGGAGCATTTTGTGAAGGGGTTTCTTGCCATTTTTCGTGTCTACTACGGTCAATATGTAAGGGATGGATGGTATAACGAATTTATTGAAGAAATGAGTCAGCTTCACCCGGAGTTTCAGTCGTTGTGGGAAGAAAGCCAGGTAAGCACCGCTCCAGAGGTGCTGATTGAATTCAGGCATGCTAAAGCAGGAAAAATGCTATTCAACTTGACTTCACTTCAGGTACAGGGGAGCACAGATTTACGATGCAGTGTATATACCCCGGTAGAAGACTCCTCTACAGAAGCGAAGCTAAAACGGCTGATGGAAAGGGGTTCATAAAGAAAAAAACACCACTTATAAATTAGGATTTGAGTAAGTTTTTTTAAAAACATAATGGACAAGTTCACGTTCATAAACTTACTCAATTGATCTTAACAGTGAGGAGGGTTACCTTTCTTATGCCTGAAAAGATAAAGCTGCAAAAATTTGTGGATGAACTGCCGATTCCAAATACGTTATCTCCCAAGAAGCGAAGTAATACGAGTTCATATTACGAAGTGACTATGAAGGAGTTTTCCCAGAAGCTGCACAGGGACCTCGGGCCAACCCGTTTATGGGGTTATGGAGGAACATTTCCAGGTCCTACGTTCGAAGTGATGAAGAATGAAACAGTGTATGTTAAATGGGTGAATGATCTGCCTAATAAGCACTTTCTTCCCGTTGATACAACGATTCATGGTTCCGAAATCACTCTTCCAGAGGGTAGAACCGTTGTACATTTACACGGAGGAACAACGCCTGCCCATAGTGATGGCTACCCCGAAGCATGGTTTACGCGAAATTTTCAACAAACAGGACCTTTATTTGAACGAGAGGTTTATACGTATCCAAACATTGACCGAGCCATGGCATTATGGTATCACGACCACACGGTAGGAATTACAAGATTGAATGTCTACGCGGGACTCGCGGGATTGTATCTCATTCGTGACAGGCATGAACAATCCCTGAATCTTCCGAAAGGAAAATATGAAATCCCTCTTTTAATTGTGGACCGTTCGTTCAACCCAGACGGGTCACTTTACTACCCCAGCAAACCGGATCAAAATGATCCAGGTCTTCCTCATCCTTCTCTTGTCTCTCCTTTTGATGCGGATACCATTCTGGTAAACGGAAAGGTGTATCCGTTTCTGGACGTTGAACCAAGAAAATACCGGTTTCGCATTTTAAACGCCTCCAATAGTCGAATCCTGACATTAAAAATGGACTCCGGTCAGCCTTTTTATCAAATTGGCACGGATGGCGGCTTTCTTGAGACAACAGTAAAAATAAATGAGTTTATACTTATGAGTGCCGAGCGTGTAGATATGATCATTGATTTTTCTCAATCCTACGGTCAAACCATTATTCTCAAAAATGTCACCAAGAGTGCATCCCCCGAAACAACCGATGTCATGCAATTCCGAGTAACCGTTCCATTAACAAGTAGAGATACCAGTTCTCTACCTTTTTATTTAGGGAAATTCGAACGACTTTCTCTGAGGATGGCAAGGAGAATAAGATATTTAACACTCGTCAGAATCAAGGATCAATATGGCAGATCCTTGAATTTATTAGACGGTAAAATGTGGATAGATCGCATATCAGAAAGAATTGAGGTAAACACTGTTGAAGTATGGCGAATCATCAATATAATCGATGATGATCCTCACCCCATCCATCTCCATTTGATCGACTTTCAAATTCTTGATCGCCAGCCTTTTGATGTTTCTCATTTTCAAAAAACCGGAAACCTTATTTTTACGGGACCTCCCACTCCTCCTAATCCCTATGAAATGGGATCAAAAGATACAGTTCGAACCCCCTTTGGTTACGTTACATCCATTATAGCCCGTTTTGGACCCTTCACCGGGCGTTATGTGTGGCATTGTCACATGCTGGAGCATGAAGATCACGAAATGATGCGCCCAATGGAAATTATTTAAGCAGAAGAAAGGAGAACCTTTTGGTTCTCCTCAGACTGTCGAGTATTATATTTTTAATTTTGGCTGTTATCATCATTTTGATCTTCGTTATCACCATCATCTTGATTTCCCATGCTTGGTAAACCAGCTAAGTATCCCACATTCCCTGGATTTTGGGAACTTACCATAAGGTAAGTAAATCCATTCAAGTTATCCAGCATTTGTAAACCTGTCACCTCCCCATCCGGAACAGATACAAAGCGGGAAAGTTTCTTCGTATCGATATTATAAGCCCGGCCAAAATTATTGGTGTGCTTATCGCTGTCTTCCGCAATAAACAGAGTTCTCATTTTCTCAGAGAAAACAACATTATCCGGATTTGCGATTTTATCCGCATTAGCTGTATTGCCTCTAGCATCCGGTGCAGCAAGATCCTCACCCAGTACAAGCCCGGACATCGAAGAGGTACATAGTTACTCTTGATCGCTTCACCGTTCCGATCTTTTTGCGTTTTTGTCAGTTGGATTTAGTACACTCCACCTGCAGCGATCTTATTTACATGAATATCATCGACAGGATCGGCAGCGTTTTTTTCCATGCTTTTTTCAATATAAGACATGGACATATATAATTTATCGTCTTGTTTGTTTAAATCAACAGCTTCCATTTTGTTGAATTCGGCAGTTGCTCCAAGAAGGGCACCGTAACGGCGGGATTCAAGGAACGCAGCAGCTTTTTCCATTCCCGGTTTTAACTTTAACCATTCCGTTTTTCCACCGCTGCTATTGGTTTTTACTTTCTTAAACCCTTTAGCCTGGGCAACAGCGTCATCGCTGGTCGTTTCGAAGATATCGCTGAACTTCAAGCTTTGCGCTAATTTTTGAATTTCCGCATCACTTGCGTGTCATAATTTAACCCATTCTAAATTGGCTGATCCGCCGTTTTGATCACCGGTTTGCTTCCACCTGGCAGCATATAACGTTCCGGCAGATAAATCCTTTGTTTTATCCGCTACATACATAAACATCATCGTATAGCTGCCGTCATCCCCCATATAAACAGTACGGTTATCCGGCATAGGAGATAGCGATCCGGCACATGGAGTCCAAATTCCGCCATCGGCTGAAAAGTCAATGGGTTTCATATCTGTTACCGTTAACTTTCCAGTGTTCTTATCCTGCTCTACTGTATTTAATGCCATGGATTTCGGTAAATTTCCGATTGTTTTCGTGCCACTGATTCCTTCGTAATGATTAACCAGATATAATTTATCCCCTACTTTGATTAAGCTATTACTATCCGGGGAGGTTGAAACAAAAGGTTTTGAAGTGCTCGGATCCGTAATGACATTCCCCTTGGCATCATAAGTGGCTCCCGCCGTTTTTCCATTAATCACGTCACCGGGTCTGAAAAGACTTTCATAAGCTAGAGGGAATATTTTTTAGTTCCGTTCTTGTATGTAACTTCCGCAGAAGCCTTGGAATACATCGTATTGATTTCTTCCGGTGTTTGTGGAGCCTTCATGCCGATAAACTCTACCTTGTCGATTGGAGCAGGCGTATGAGGAGCAGCAAATACGTTGGATGCTGATGGAAATAGTACAGCTAAACTGAGAAAAGGAACGGCCAACTTTTTCATTTGAAAACCTCTTTTCTGTATAAATATATTTGTTATCTAAAGAATAGAGATTGATTATTATGTATTTGACCGTTTTTTTAGAGGTCGCGCAAGCCCCTGCATTTATGTATGGGGATAGCGACCTTTTTTTGTTCAATCATTTAAATCAAATTGAATTAGAATTAACCCTATTATATAATTGGATTATGAAAAGTTATACGACTTATAAAAGTAATCATAACGTTGTTTATTCCTGTAAATACCATGTGGTTTGGTGTCCAAAATATAGAAGAAATGTTTTGATTGATGGGGTAGATGAAAGACTTAAAATAATTTTGCTGGATGCTGCAGCTGAAGTCGGGGCTGAGATCATCGAGATGGAAGTGATGCCCGACCCTGTTCACCTTCTCGTCGAAGTGGATCCTCAGTATGGCATCAATAAACTCGTCCGTCATCTCAAAGGGGCATCCTCTCGAATCCTGCGGAGTGAATTCCCCTGGCTCAAAAGCCGCATTCCCTCCCTGTGGACAAACCGCTATTTTGTTTCCACGGTAGGAGTAACCACCTTTATGATAAGGACACCAAGCGAAGCGCGGTAGAAGTAGGCTGAGTTATAAGATCATTGGTTCAATAAATAGAACTCTAGGAAACAAGGAAAATACGACAACTATCTTGATAAACACCGTAACGGAACAAAGCTAAGCCATATTTTCAGCAATATTTTTCAATTCCTTTGCACGAGAAACAATAAAGTCTCTCATATACTTTTCCAAAAACAATTTATCGGCTATAACTCCAATTGGACCAAATGGAGACTTATATTGAAATGTATCTATCATTATTGTTCCATTTCCCTCTTCAATAAACTGATGGATATGACTGAAGGAATGGAAAGCTCCTTTCAACATAACGTCCACAAATTTGTATGGTTTTTGCATTGTGGTCACCTTGGCTGTTAGCTTTTGTTTAATACCAAAATGAACAGCTTCCCAGGTAACGGTATCTCCTTCCTCTAATAACCCTTTTGTAACTCCACCAACGGCTCTTTCCTTTGTTTTAGAGGTTGTTTGGGTATGAATTTCTACGTTCCTCGCAAGGTCAAAACATATCTTAATGGGTGCTTTAATAAATTGTTGATGCTTGATAATAGGCACTCTATACTCCTTTTTTGTAAGCATTTTTCTCAACACTATAATCTATAGACTATTGAATCTAATAGCTAATTCTTTCCTGAAACAGAGTAAAATGAGTTAGTTAGATTGTTCTACTTGAGGTAAAGCTTGTTTTATTTGTACCGTTTTATCCGTTCCAGATGGTTTTGTTTCTCCTCTTCAGACACACCTGAATACCTTTTTAACTTGTCATAAATACAGTCAATCTCACCTACTGTAAATACTTTAGGTGATTTTTCGATTGATTCCTTCATCATCTTCTCCAATCTATTCCTTTTCAAAATGAATAAGTTTGTAGCATCAAAGGATACCTTTTTCAATTCACATCGTTCACTGAATACAATAAGAGATTTAAAATGGTGGGAACGCACAGAGGTAAGAATATTTTGCAAGGCTTGAATATGGGTTTGATTTTGTTTAATCGGGTTATAAAAGAACTCCTTACGTTTATTGGGAAACATTTGACACCAGTTTCTATCTGTTTCTTTCCCAAATATCCACCCGCTATAATTTTTAGATTCTGTCAACGGCCATCCGAAAATCATCACTTACGGCCAAGAAAAATCTCCTTAGTTTGCTGTCTTTTTTCCTTTTAACCGATAACTATCGCCGTTAAATACAAGACGGTGACTATGATGAAGAAGCCGATCCAAAGTGGCCACCGCAATCGCTTCTGATGAGAAGGCCGTTGGCCATTCACGAAAGGACAAGTTGCTTGTCACGATAATTGATTTTTGTTCATACAGGTGAGAAACTACCTGGAAAAGATGATTGGAAGCCGTTTCATCCATCGGAAGATAGCCAAATTCATCGATAATCAAAAGATCGTTCCGTAAATAACTCTGAATTCTCTTGGCCACTGTCCCATCGGCCAGGGAGGCATACAGTTCTTCCACCAGCTGTTGGGCTGTTCGAAACAAGACGGCGTAACCGGCGGTTACGGCCTCGCGGCCCAATGCAATGGCAAGATGCGTTTTTCCTACGCCTGCTGGGCCAATCATCATCACGTTCTCCCGCTTTTCAATAAAATCAAGGGTGGATAGCCGCATGATTTTTTCTTTCGATAAGCCATGCTGAAAAGTAAAATCAAAATCGCCCATGGTTTTTTCCGAAGGGAATTTAGCTGCCCGCATACGTTTTTGTTCGACGGTTTGATTCCTTGCTTCAATTTCTTCTTCAAGGAGATGAAGAAGAAAGGCTTCATAGGTCCATTTCTCCTGCTCCGCTTGAAGACACCTCTCCTCAAACACTTCACGAATCCTCCGAAGCTTGAGGCGTTTTAAATACACTTCCATTCTTACTCCACCTCCTCGTAATAGGAAGCAGATCGAATGCCGGCCTGTTCATATGTATCGTATCGATTGGTTTCAATACTGGCCTGATTCGGAGGAGAAGGAAGCGCCTTTGGATGCCTACGCTGTGTTTCTACAATGCGTTTTACTGCTCCATACGTGAAGTTACGAAATTCGCAACACCTTTTTATGGCCTCATATACTTCCACTGCTGGGTAGATCTCTGTCAGTCGTAAAATAGACTCCATCTGGTCTCGAAGGGACCCGCCCTCCCGCTCAAGGGATAAACCCACCGCAAACTCTTTTGCTCGCTCTCCTAAACCTTCAAATTTTGTTTGTAAGGAACGCTGCTTGCGGTAGAGAGAACCATGTGGCCGATCTTTATAATGGTCATCCAGGATGATCGGCTTTGTTTTTTCCTTGGCCTTTGTATGAGCGGTCAACCATTCCCCCTCCAAGTTGTACACATCAAAGGTATCTCCGTGATCCACGATACGTACGTTGTGATTTTGGTACATCCATGGAACAGAATAGCGGTTTCCCTCTACAGAAATCAGTCCTGTTTTATCTGCTTTTCTCACCTGCATATTTGAAGATAGGTAGGGAAGCTCCGGAAGAAGATGAAGATACGCTTGTTCTTCTTTCCAACATTCATAAGGAATCTTTCGGGTTGTTCCATGAACCCGTCTTGCGACGCGTTGACACCAGGTGATGGCTTCTTCATTTAAGTGATGCATGCTTTCAAACTCTCGTCCATAAAAGAAATTGTCCTGTACATAACGAACGGAAGACTCGACTTTCCCTTTTGATTCAGGGTCTAGAACCCAACAGGCGTGGGGCCGGTATCCATAGTGCTTAGAGAAAGCCAGTAACTCCTGCTGAAACCGTACAATCGAACCGACTCGCTCTTGCGTTACGGTACGAGCGTTATCATAGACCACCTCTTGTGGAACCCCCTTAAAATGAAGAAACGCATGGTGATGACAGGCTAAGAATGTATTCATATCCATCGATGTGGTATACTCAACGTATACATGACGAGAGTAACCAAGAACGGCGATAAAGGCATAAATCGTTTGTTTCGCCCCTCCGGGCCAGTGAATGGTAAAGGTTGCCCAATCGACCTGCATCTGCTGACCAGGCAAGGTTTCAAAGGGCTTATAGGCTCTTTTCTTTCTTGGCTGCCGCAAGGCGGCTACCCCTCGTCTTGTTGTACGAATGGAACCTGTATATCCCATGTCTGTCATTTCTTCATGAATACGAACGGCTGACAGCTGCGGATATTTCTCTAGACGTTCCTGGATGTAGGGAATATAAGCTGAAATGAGGGTAGATTCTGCCTCTCTTTTCTTTCTCTCTGATTGCTGAAGAGGGTGCTCTCCTCTTAGGATGTTTCGTACGGTTCCCCGGTCACTCCCAACAAGAGGATGATCGGCTATCTGGGTCTGCTTTAACCCCTGCTGCTGTAAAAACTGAACCATGTAAATAACCTCCAACGTTTTCAATCTTCCCACTCCTACTCCTGATGACTTTGGTTTGTTTGGTCACTTACCAAAATACATCATGGAGCTTTGGAGTGGGATTTTATTTTTTACTGGAGATTTTTGCATGGCCGCTTATGCTTATTTTACCTTGGCCGTTCACAGATTCAATAACATAAATTCCCGTCTCATGGAGAAAGATTATATCGGTTTCGCTTGTTCCCCCTTTTCCATTTGGAACATAACAATTGACCAGGAACTTATGGTATCCGTTTACCTTATCAAGCCTTTGGGTTGTAAAGTATTCCCCTAATAACCCTTTATCCCGTATTACCTTCCAATATGAGTTCATGGTTTCTTTTCTGTATGTGCTTTTCTTATACTTTTGGTGTTTGGTAATAATGAAAATCCATAATGGTGACGTTAGGAATAAAAACAGAATGACTCCTTCAATCATGTCTGAAACCGCCCTCTTTTGTTATTTTCTATAGTATAAAGCGATTTCAAGGAAAAATATAGAAATTTTTTCCTTGTGTCTATCAGGATAAGTGTACCTTTAGATTAATTAACTAATCATTCCACAATTTTCTTGACTAATATTTTTTCGTTACAGTATACTGTTAATATAACATTTAACCGATAATCAAACATTTAACTGTATAAAAGAGGTGCTTCCTATGCAGACTTATACTGCAAAACAGGTCACAGATATTTTGGAAAGTGAAGGTCAAAATATAAACTTACGAACAGTCAGGTACTACACGCAAATTGGTGTCATTCCCCCATTAGAACTTGTTGGCAACAAGAGAGTTTATATTGATAAACATCTTCATTATTTCCGTGCCGTTCTTACATTGGCAAAGACAGGCGAAACCTTATCATCCATTCAAAAGAAGCTTCAATCCCTATCCCTTGAAGCCGTTGAAAAAATCAGTGAACAGATGCCCCTTTATCAATCAAATCGAATCCTTGAAAATGAGACACACAAGATTAATGACGATGTTTTTATTACCTTAAGCCCAAAGATATCCGCAGAAATGAAGCAAAAGGTGATTAACTCCGTTTCCCAAATCTTGAAAGGAGAACAATCCTAATGTTAAATATCCGATTAGCGAAATCAAAAATGGAGAATGAAGAAGGGATGAACCATTTGTGGGTTCGCATTCATCCTTTATCGTCCCAGGTTTTAAAACATGCTCAATTAACTATTCACCTACCTAATGGTGTATATCGTTCGGAAAACCTTAATGGTTATTTTGAGAATAAGAGCGCCTGCATGTTGTTAGGGAGTATTTCACATGAGTTGAACATTATGATTGAGATTTATACCCAACAGGAAATCCCATGTAGGAAAACAGAAATCACGGTCAGTCTGAGTTATAAGGATGGCCAGGGTCAACCAAAGGAAATGACAAGCTCTATTCCTTTGGTTTTAGTTTCTGAAGATGAAATGGATGATATGAAAATTGATAAAGAAGTAATTTCTCAATTAGAGAAGATAAATGAACGGAATGCAGATGAAGGATTAGTTGGATTTCCTTTACAGACGCAGTATCTAACAAATGAATTATCAAGCTTAGAAAAAAAATATCGAATTGATTGTGCGTTTTTCTAAATAATTAACAGGAGGAAAATCCATGAATCTCATTCCTTATGTTGTTGAGCAAACAAGCAGAGGAGAACGTTCCTATGACATTTATTCAAGGCTTCTTAAAGACCGAATCATTTTTTTAGTGGGTGAAATTAATGATGATGTTGCGAATAGTGTGGTAGCACAACTTCTTTTTTTACAAGCTGAGGACCCCGAAAAGGAAATTTCTCTTTATATAAACTCTCCAGGCGGTTCCATAACAGCAGGGATGGCCATTTACGATACAATGAACCATGTTAAACCTAATGTTAGCACTTTATGTATTGGGATTGCGGCCTCTATGGGAGCTTTTTTACTTGCATGTGGAGCCAAAGGAAAAAGATTAGCCCTTCCAAATAGTGAAGTCATGATTCATCAACCCCTTGGAGGAGCAAGAGGTCAGGCAACAGATATTGAAATCAGTGCGAAACGAATTTTAAAATTGCGTGACCAGCTTAACCACATCTTATCTAAACAGACAGGACAACCTTTGGAGAAAATAGCGAGAGATACTGATAGAGATTATTTTTTGGATGCACAGGAAGCAGTATCATATGGGTTAATTGATAAAATTATTAAACACCAATAAAGTTAAACAAAGAGCGACTTTTTTGTCGCTCTTTTAGCCATAGTATAATGCCGACACAAATAGTTAATTTTAAAATGTTCAACTAAAGATTTCTGTTAACGGAATAAGAAATTACTTATTCTTTACACCTTTTAGGTCACCGTAATGTTCAACAATATTTTTTAACTGTTGTAATGTTGATGATAAATAACTTTGGTCGCTTTCAAACTCAAACTTCAAAATATTTTCTTCATGTCCTAATTCTTGAAAACGTCCTTGAATGTGTATGTGCCCTAACTTAATAAAACTAAGGCTAAATTCTAAGTTATTTTCTGAGTCTGAAAAGGTAGCATTTCCTTTTAAAAGGTTATAACATTCTTGTATCCGAATGAAAAACTCATATACCTGCCCAGTTGAAAACCAAAGTTTAGCCTCTTTAACATAATAATTTCTGCTCTTAATTTCGATTTTCCCCTCTACATCATAGCCACCTAAATAACTTGTTTGTTTAGGAAAACCAAAAACTTCATTAAATTCAATACGTATAAATCCGTTTTTACCTGCAATTTCAAATTTGTTCACTTTAATCATCTCTTTTCATGCAGAAGCTATTTCTCTATAGCAAAACTAACTTAATTCTAACAGATGTTCTTAAACTATACTCCCGTTAGCGGAACAAATAAAAAACGACTGTCTGTGACAGCCGTTTTTCGCTAGCGATTTCCGTTAGTTAAACAACTGATAGTGTAAAATGTTCAAATAGGATATCTTTACCCATATCTCATTCTTTTGCTGGCTTATTGTATCCTCTGTCTCCGTATGGTTGCAATTTCCCAAGCCATTGTTTCTTCATTTTTTTAAGTTCCCATCGCCTATCTATAATCTTGTCTGCTTTTTTCTCCTCTAACACTTCATAGGTAAATGCTTCTGCCCCTAATTTGCTCCATTCTTTTTGTAACTGGGAATTTGCAAATCTCCCCATGTTTAGCTGCATTTGTAGAGTTAACCATTTGTTTTTTAAGTTAGGATAGCTATCGACATACATTTTTCCATTTAGATTATTTGTTATTTTGAATACCCCCATATACGTCTTAATCTGCTTATAATCCTCTTGCAGTTCCTTGCGCCTATTCATGTCCATGTAATTCTCTTCCCCTTATCAGTTGCTCCATTTCTGCCAAGAATTGATCAATTCTTTGGTTTATCTCCTCATTATCATGATGGAGTATCGAAGCTAATCTTCCTATGCGAATTTGTTTGGATTTCTCCTTTTGAAGCTTCTGGATATGTTCATGGTAAGATTCTTCGTCAATACCTTCATTAATTTTTTTCTTAATGAGCAACATTTGGATATCGATCTTATTAATTGAGTCGAGATTTTTTGTGAAGTTATTCTGATCAACTAAATAGGATTCATCAATACCAAAATAGTCACTTAGTGTTTTCAATCTTTCTTGCGGAATAGGTCTACGTTTCTTAATCCAATCCGAAAATTGTTGTGGTGTAATATTTAACTCCCTACCGATCCCAGAATAGGATTGTTCATTAACCAATACCAGATATTCTAAAGTGGTTTTAGAGTTTAATATATTTTTATCACCCATTGGATTCCCCTCTCTTATTGAAGTAATTTACGTCAACAATAACAAATGACATAATACCGGCGCTTATTCGATCGATTCCACATATACGTTCAAATGGAGTCTCTGGTTATGAACCACCGTTAATTGATGAAATGGAGCTGCTTTAACAACGGTTCCAAGAGCACCGCCGCTTCCGCCCGGGTGATGTCCGCATTCGGCTCGAATCAATTCGCCGTCACCTCGTTGATGATCAAATGCGAAGCGAGCAGTTGCACATCTTTTTGTTCCCAGTCATATCGGCAAAGGTTTTCGTTCCCGAATGGTAATGCATGCCGATGATGTTCTTGCCCGTGAATCCGACCTTTGGCACGATCGCCCTCGCCATATACGTTCCGCTGAAATCGGTGTAATCCACGATGTACGAAGCGAAGTAGGCGGCTGGTTGCTAGGTGCAGGAAGCGCGTGTCAACTGCGACGAGCCGTTCGCTCTATGCCATCAGCGGTTACTTTGTACAGTTGGTGCGGAAGGTCGTGTCCCATGCCGTCAACCAACATTAGCTCGGCGCCCGGGATGGCAGAAGCCGTGTCCTCGCCACACGCCGGGACGAACAGGGGATCCTCCACCCCATGAATGACAAGTACTGGTACTTTTATGGTCGCCAGCCGCGGACGACGGTCACCGGAGACAGCGATCGCTGCAATTTGTCGTCCGACACTGCCTGGATCGTAGGCTCGCTGGACTTCCTCCAGAATGAGCGCCCGATAAGCGTCCTCTTCAAACGGATAGCCGGTGCCGGCGATGCGTTTGGCAAAAGAGAGGCTGTGCGCCAAAAATCCTGCTTCATCCTCAAATGGGTTCGGCGCCGGTTTAGTCATCATCGCCATGACATCCGGGGCAGATTGCGGAAGGGCGGGATTACCGGAACTGGACATAATGGAGGTGAGCGATAAAACCCGTTCAAGGTACTCACTGGCTGCAATCTGGGCGATCATTCCGCCCATCGACCTGCCAACGAAATGTGCCCGGTCAATTGAAAGGGCGTCGAGCAGTCCAATAGCGTCATCGGACATGTCATCGAGAGTGTAGGGGATGTCCGGTCGTTGTCCCGACATGAGAGCAGTCGCTAGTGCGTCAAAATCCAGCGCCCGATGATGGCTAAAGTGCGTCGAGCAACCTGCGTCGCGATTGTCAAAGCGAATCACGCGAAAACCCCGCGCTGCTAATATTCGACAAAACGGAACCGTCCATCGGATCATCTGGGTTCCAAGCCCGGCGATTAGGATAATAGCCTCGTCGTTTTCGTTACCGAAACTGTCATAGCCCAAATCGACGCCGTTGACTTTCAGAATGTTCATGGTCATGTTCTCCTCCAATTAAATCGGTATCGGAAGTTCTGCCATAGGCAGAAGGCGTGAATCTTCGATTGCTGCAGTCCGATGTCCGATACCGGCTAGGTAATCTTGATGACTTGAAAAAGCAATAAACGACTGCGCGCTGCTCTGGCGGATCAGCATGACAAGATCCCATCTTTCGTCTTCGGGACCGATAAGAAACTCTCCGCCATCTCCAAGAAACATGACTTCACCCCCGCTTTCACGGAGAAATGGGAGCGTGTGCTCAATATAGCGGTTGAAAGCTTCGGCACCGCTGATTGGGACCTCCGGTGTTAGTTCAGGATTGGCTGTGTAATCGGCAACATCACGAAAACGCAGTAGGTTCAGCATGATGATGCTACCCTCAATGCCTCGCTGCATGAACCTCATGCCAGCGCGTTGCGATGGTTCGATGTAACGAATGGTTTTAGCGTTTAAATTGTTCTGAGCACTCATTTTCTTCACTCCTTGACGTAATTTAAGTCAATAATAATGAAAGGCATAAATTACGTCAATGATTTTGACGTAATTTATGCCTGGAATTATCCCGAAGCAAAAATAGTTACTGAAGTAAACTGTCCATTAGCTCAATAATTTGGTTGAACTGATTAATTCATTTTGCTGGTCTAAATGGATTAGAGCATCATTCACCACTTCATGCGAAAAATCCTTAATAATAATTTGGTTCTCAATAAGAAAAACATTTCCGTCCATATTGCGTTGAATATAATCCATTAATCCAACTTTTGTACATATTGAACACCATCTTTTTTGTCCATCACTTAAAATAACTGTGATTTCAGGGTGCTGTAATGAGTTTTCACTTGAATCATGAATGACATCATCAAATTGCCATTGAACCAACACCGGGACATTGCTTCCATAAGATACGAAGTAATCCTCTTTAAACCACCTTGCTCGTTTGTTATCACCGAGTATTTTTATCTGTTCTTTTTCTTCATTTTCAGCTATGACTTCATATTCCTTGCCTCTTGTTAATGCTTCTGCATAAGAGCCAACAGAATTGCAAATTACAACCTTATTCATCTTGGGTCTCCCAGTGTTGAATTATCGATTTTCATTGGTTGAAAATTAACCTCTTTTTATTTCTTTTATTTTAGGTTCTTCATATGAAATTACGTCAATTATATGGTTTAAACAGGGAATTTGATAATGAACAAAATGTTCGTTAGGATTTATATGTTCGGCGATTGTTCCTAATTTAACGAAATCCAAGTATCTTGACTTTGTATAAATCCTGAATACTCCACCATCAAAAATTTCATATTCGTCCATTACAGTAAAAGATTCATTGATTATGGAATAAGAAACATATGATTCAAAATCCAATTGAATTATTGGCAACCCATCATCAACTTCAATGGGATAAGAATCCATTATCACTTGTTCTCCTACCTTAACAGCTTCACTTTGATTATCTACTTTACATCTATTAATAAGTATCCTTAATGAATTTTCATCAGGTTCAGCCAATTCTTTAAGATAAATATAACCTTTTCATTTCATTAAGTTTTTGTAATTCATTGGTTGTCACTCTTTTCATTTAAGTTGTACTTATTTAACACTGTATATATCTAACTTTTCCATGTTCAACTAAACTGGCCGTTCGTATAATAAAAAACGGCTGCCATAACAGCCGTACTGGGGTAATGATTCTGCTTAACAAATAAAATGCAAATTAAAATTGCTATTAAAATCTCAGTAACATTGGTATTACTTTATGCTCTCCAACGCTTGCTTAACATTTGCATATGCCTTAATAGATGAAAAATCAATCCCGTCATTAACAACTCTTGTGGCTAAATCAGGCGTATACCCGTTACAATCACATTTATCCCTAATAAACGTAGAACATTATTAATATTAAATACATAACTTGCAATATCTGAATCAATCGTTACGGTGCCTGAAAAGTCAATGATTAAATATTCAATGCTTAACTGGTTAATCTTTGGAACAACTTTGCTCATAAGATATTCAGCTCTGTCAGTATCAATGGAACCAATCAATGGCAGAACCGCCATTCCCTCTTGAATAGGTACAATGGGAGCTGATAACTCATTGATTTCTCTTTGTCTTTTTTTATTATTCTTATCTGTATAGCTTTCGTATGCAAGAACGGATTCAACGATATTGACATCAAGTATATAATTAAGCCGGTTATTAATCGTGACAATTTCCTCAGTAGAAAGGTTATGTTCGATGCTAATGGCAGTGAAACGTTTATTGAAAAACAGCCGAATATCTGGAAAGGGTTTGACTATATCTGAAACTTTAGTGAGTAAAAACGCTTCTTCATGTTGTCCGTGTTTTTTGTCCCATTCAACAAAGCCTTGTCTTACTTGTTCTTCATCATGATAAGTAACTGCCTCACCTACATATTTAATAAATTCTGTTTGATAGATGATTGCTTTTTTTATTATCTCTTTAGGTACTTCAAAGTCCAATTTATTAATATTATAGTAAACTACTTCAGTTGCTAATGACTCCGCATTATTTATTAAGTATTGAGCAACAGATGCAATCGAATTCATCAGATTTTAGCGCAGGATACCCCTTCCTCTAAGCGAAGCGCAGGTAGGGGAGGAATGCGCGTTCCCCCTTTTAGCTGATTTTAAATCCTTTCCCGTAGGCGTAGATGTGAACATCACTTACCTTAACGGATTTCCCTGTTTCTTTGAGAATGACCCGGCTTCCTTTGTTGTGGACCCCTTTTGCGGTATACTTTTTCCCTTGATAAACCAGTAGATCATTCGGCTGAATCGGATACCGTTCTTTTCGGATGGTTCGCTTTCCCCTCGAGAGTTTTTCCCCTCTGTACTTGCGGAGATTTTCTCCGTTTAGATTCCTGTTTCTTTTCCTTCTCCCACTGGATAAGTCCTGCCCGCTTGCTTTTTCTCCACTGCGGATATCGATAAATTGAGCATCGTAGAATTTTTCCAGGCTTCGATTGTTCCTTCGTACCTGTTCCACAGTCAAAGGAAGGATCCTTTTTTGTGTAGAACCACCGGCGATGCAGAAGGCGTCATTCCAATGGGACTTTTCCAAGCCAAGGGCAATCCGCCTGCTTTTGGTTTCAAACCCATAGGTGTGCAGGCATTCTAAGTGATTCACCAGCTTCCAGCGGACAATGGACATAAAGTTTGCTTGTTTCGTTCCACCATCCCTTTTAAAAGATGGACTTCACCTCCGATGAGTTCTTCTTTTTCGGAGAGGGCTGAAAAGCCAATATGCTCATAGCCGGAATCAATCCCAAGGGTAATGGGTTGTGTATAGGCAGGGCTTGCATAAGTGAGCTGAATGGTAAACGACTTTCGTTTGACCACCCTGGCCAGCCCTTCTTTCAGCATACGCCTCACTTTTCCAAAACGCTTAGTAGGCATGAGAGGGTTTCCTTCCTGACTGAGGACATACACCATGTTAAATCTCCTTTCGGAAATAAGTCAGGCTGAAAGCCTGTAGGTCCACTTCGCCCTTGTTTGCCTGGGTTTTTACTGCCCACACTTCTCCTTCCCATTAGAGATGTTTAATGGACAGCCGTAGTGTCCGGAGCGAGTGGAGTACCCCGGAGTACCTATGTATTCTAAGCAAACGGCTCCTGTCTAGGAAAGCAGGGGGCTAATCAACCGGGCCTGTAAAAGAGTTCCTTTACAAGCCCCCACTTGAAGAACCGCCAGGTTCTAAGTGGTGGGTAGTTGACTGCTTTTCACACCCTTATCTATATATCTGACTAACCATTATTCTAAAACCTACCTAATATGAACCAAATTTCTTTTTTATGTATCGGCTACGAAAAACTTTCTATTAAACAAGCATTTATATAAGATTCCATAATTATCCTATAAATTAACACAATATTCAATCTAAATTATTAAGAGGATATAGTCTCGATAAGGAGAACCTTTTCTCCTTAGCAAGATGAACGTTTAGGCTTGTTTTTAATCCAAGTAAGAATTCCTAAAATGATAACGTTAAAAATAAATGTGCCTCCATAAATAACAATACCAATTCCTTGGGCAATCCCATCCGCTGTGTAATTTAGCCACCATACCCATAAAAAAGCGAAGAAAATAATGTTAAAGATTAATGAATAAACAAACGCAATTCGATTACGCCTCACTACCATCCAAAAACACAGAACAAGAATCATCCATAAAAAATGTGAACCAATGTATAACTCCATACTTCTCTCCTTTTAAACCCCAGATAATAATTATAAATTTTACCATAAAGTGTATGGTTATAATTATTTTTATTTCCAAACTATACTGACCCATCAGTTGAGCAAATAAAAAACGACTGCCGTAACAGCCGTAATGTGCTAACGATTCCCGTCGCAACAAGCTCTCCAATTAAAATGGAGAACCATATAATACTGATGTTCTTATTTACACGTTCTTGGGTAATAACAACATCCCGGATACTTCACTATATATTGTTTTTCCTTTCTCAATGCGTTCATTAATTCTGGTCCTACATTTAGGTTCTGTTGTACAAGTTGATGAGGTGTAAGCGCCATCCACTGATTCAGTGAAACATCTTCAAAGCGGTCACTCGCAAACATCTCCAAAGCCCATACGCTTTGATTACCGGTGTTTTGGATGTAGTGTCCGAAGGCGCGTGGTACATATCCTACATCCCCAGCACGATAATCGAAAGTACGAGCCGTACCATTGGGTGCCATAACCGTCATGCGCGCCGTACCTGAGATATAATATTGCCATTCATCGTTGTTTGGATGCCAATGCATTTCTCTCATTGCGCCCGGTTTGATTTCCAACAACGATGCGGCAATTTGAGTGGAAATAGGAAAGTTGGTTGAATCGACTATTCGCACGGTACTCCCGCCCGGAGTTACAATCGGCTCTTGTGCAAGGAGTCGATGTGTAAAGGTTTTTGGTACTGTACCTTGTGGGTCTGCTACCTGCTGACTTTCGAGTGGACCGGGAATAGTTCCTTGGAAAATGTATAGCTGATGATTCGGGATATGGGCAAAAGCGCTTGTTGGAACACCAAAATTCGCCGATAGTACGTCCTTTGGCGTATGTGCGAACCAATCAGAGATGGATAAAGTATTGAGGTCAGAGAATTTACCGTCAGGGAAGACGAGTAAAAACTCGCAACCTTCTTCCAACCCTTGAATAGAATGCGGAATTCCGGGAGGGAAGTACCACAGATCGCCTACGCCTACGTCAGCAATGAAGTTCCTCCCGTTCTGGTCAACTGATGTAATGCGCGCTCGCCCCACAAGCATGATAGCCCATTCCGCTTGCTGATGCCAATGTAACTCACGCACACCACCCGGAGTCAGATCCATATTCACCCCAGCAATCGTGGTTGCTATCGGCAACTCTCTAACCGTCACTTCCCGTGACCAGCCGCCTTGATTTAACTGCATATGTGTGTCAGAGAAAGAGAACTTCATATTGGGCAACGAGCCAGCATCGGTGGCGGGCGGAACTAACATGTCGGGGTTCTCAAGGTCTCGCATAACGTCCCGTGGTCCAAAATCCCACCATCCGGCACCATCCCTTATCGGTTGCGGTATATATCCGTTCCTTGTTTGGTTTTCCAAAATAATCACACCTCTAATTCTATTCACTAAGTATTCGACACTGGTTCAGGTGCCCAATTTAAATTATGAATAGAATCAGGATCAGGAATTATGTCCTCTTATTACGTTAAACTGCCCAATAGTTGAATAACAAAATTAACAACACACTTTAACCAAGCTTAGATTTAAAAATTTCTTGCCCTTTCCCCTATTCCCTAATTCAGATTCATCTTAGCTTCTTTCTTCAAAAATGTCCTGCTTCTATGTAGTTGAAAAATTAAGTTCTTTCCTTCCCTTTCTCTCAAACCCTTGTCATTCCTGCATTTCCCAATTTCTGTCGTCAAATAGGTTTTTCCCTAACCTCCTCCTTTTTTCGTCCTATTTTTTGTCAGAATCCAGCTTTTTCCTCGCTCTTTTCATCCAATAAAAAACACGAGGAAAATCGGATGGTGATTCCGATTTTCGCTCGTGTGAGGGAACGATTTATTTGCCCAAGAATACAGTTTATTTGGCTAAGGAAGAACTTAATTTTGCAGGTACAAATCCTGTTGCTTTGAAATAAAGTTTGATCAAAAATATCTCGTAAACCCAAATTTTACAATAAATATAAAGAATCCATTTTGAAAAAAGATTGCTCAAAACTGGATTCTTCTCCAGCAGATTTAAGTTTGGTTTTTATAAAAAAGTTTGATTGTCCAGTGAAAATATAGTTTTAGACTGACCATAATAACGAAACAGCGGCGGACCAGGACGTGAAAAATAAAGTCCTACACTGCCGCTGTCTTTGCTGAACTAACGTTCTCCGATAGTTTAATCGTCGAAGCTTTAGTATTAGAAAGATCGAGATAATTTTTTTGCCAAGCTCCCTGACATTACTGGTTAATGGATAATTCGAAAAAACTTTTAAGATGTGCCAGCAATGACTGATACTGTGTAGAAATATACGAAGCATGATTACCAGTCACTACTACAAGCTTAGTATGAAGCAACTTTGCCATATCATGAGCGTACTCAGGTCGAATAATATCATTGTCTCCAATGATGAGTAGGACGGGTACAATAATTTGTTCCAGTTCTGCGGGTTCTAGAAAATCCTCTTTACTTACGTTATTTGCCATTTCTGCACCTTTGGCAATCAGTTTGGACCAGTTTTCAGGGTGTGGAGCTACTCGTTCATATTCTTGCTTCATCTGGGGTGGAAAAGCTTCGGCGGAAGCATGTTTGAGTCCTTCGACAATATAGGGAAAGTAGCCATCCATACTATATACGGTCGAGGCTAGTGCCAGTTTACGGATCAGGTTGGGGTTCGTCTTAGTCAATTGCAATGCGACTGTTCCGCCAGCACTGTATCCGAACACATCCGCTTCAGCGATTCCCAATTGATTCAGCAATTCAGATGTATCACGGCCCATTTGAGCAAAACTTAACGGGCGGTCAATATCTGGCGTATGGCCATGTCCTTGCTGTTCAATTAATACTACCTGACGGTGATCAACCAGCTCCGGCAATATCGGATCGAACATACGGGCAGTCGCAAACTGACCATGGAGCAAAACTAACGGTTCTCCGTTCCCATGGATTTCATAATACATATTCAATCCATTTACATTCTTGTAACCGCTTTTTATGTCACTCATGCTTAAGCCTCCTCTGCATCCTAATGTGTGTCTGTAAGTTTATTTGATAAAAAGACTTCCACCCTCGGGTGATCGACATTATCATTCCAATAATAGCACATTCAATGTTTTCTAAGCTTCTTTTGAATTGCTGTCTTTAATGTTCAGCAAGAATTATCAAACATGTTGTTGAATTAAACTGCCCATTAGCTTAATGAACTGGGCAGTCAGTCTACAACTTTATTTTCTCAGTCTAATACTTCATTTTCCAGTCCACAACTTTATTTTCTCATTACATTAATCATTTTCTACCTGTATTCCCTCCACCATCGCCCCCATTTGTTGAATAAATATCCTGCTCTTGTTACTGTATGGGAACTAATATTTCACACAAATGGTTATCGATCATTTGTGAAGTGTATCTTTCTACAATCGGCTGTTCCCTTATTGATAGATTGCTTTTTTCTATTTCAGAAAAAATATTGCCCCAAAATTCACCGACTGCCTCTTTTGTATGGTCAAGGACGAAAACAGCGTATTTCCCACCAGTAAATTTACCGACTTGAGCTGGTCTTGCCACATTAAAATCTTTATTTACAACAACACAAACATCATAACGACATTCTTCTTTAGGAGTAACCTGGGGGTTATCCTGCGGTATTCCTAAAATCGTGGAATTATCAAATACACCATTTATCTGTGCCCACTTTTTTAAGGACTCCATTAGTTCCTTGTTTTGCTTTTCGCCATACTCTCCAACGTTACGGAAATAAGCAATTCTTGATTCAGGTATTTCTTCAATAGTTATTTTCATTTTAAATCTCTCCTTTTGGATAAGGTAATACGATTTAAATTATTATTCAAACACTTTTTTAAAAGAGGATATTCTGTAGACGTTCCTTCATAATCTGGCCCGATTTCGGAACAAAAAAATCCTGCATATCATTACAGGACTTTTGATCAAACTTTTTTATAAATTATCATTTTTTTTAAAAATTATCGAACTTCTTTACAAATTATCAAACTTTATTTTAAATCAACAGTGGTTCTTTTAACCAACCTAATATCGTTTTATTAGATTCGGATGGATGCTGCGAAGTAATGATTTCTTCAAGCTTTTCTTTTTGCTCATTTGTCAGAGATTGACTAACCGTATTAAATAGCTTCTTTTCAGCCATTGCCCTTGCCTCCCACACCATTCTCTCAAGTGTAGTGATAGCAGGCAGTATGATTTTGTTTATTCTTAGAAAATTTATGCATTCATGTAGTAGATGAATGGCATCACCATTTTCCAAAGCTAATTGATGAAGATGCTTAAATATCATTCGATATTCTTTTAGAGTAAAAGTTACAAAGTCGTATTCACTTCGAATTTCTTTCAGTTAATTAGTTCAATTATATATCAATAGAGTGTACTCTATTGATACAAGTGTAGGAGACTGATAAAATCATAGTTAAGAGCGTCTCATAAGACTTGTCTCAAAAATGAGGTGATATTTTGCGAAAAATCGGTTATATACGTGTCAGTTCAACTAGCCAGAATCCTTCAAGGCAATTTCAGCAACTGAACGAAATCGGAATGGATATTATTTTTGAAGAAAAAGTTTCCGGAGCAACAAAAGATCGTGAGCAACTTCAAAAAATGTTAGAGGATATACAAGAAGGTGACATCATTTATGTTACGGACTTAACTCGGATTACTCGTAGTACACAAGATTTATTTGAATTAATCGATAACATACGGAGTAAAAAGGCAAATTTAAAATCCTTAAAAGATACATGGCTAGATTTATCAGAAGATAATCCCTACAGCCAATTCTTAATTACGGTTATGGCGGGTGTAAACCAATTAGAACGTGATCTTATCCGTATGCGGCAGCGTGAAGGAATTGAACTGGCTAAGAAAGAAGGAAAGTTTAAAGGTCGGTTAAAGAAGTACCATAAAAATCATGCAGGAATGAATTATGCAGTAAAGCTTTATAAAGAGGGAGATATGACTGTAAATCAAATTTGTGAAATTACAAATGTGTCTAGGGCCTCATTATATAGAAAGCTATCGGAAAGGAAC
>NZ_BBWZ01000030.1 GCF_001015055.1 Aneurinibacillus tyrosinisolvens
GAAAGGGCCTCTATCCGGCATGGGTAGGGGCCTTTTTGTGTCGATAAAAAAAAGAACCGTAAGGTTCGTTAAACAAAAAAAGACCGCAAGGTCAACAGTGTTAGAAAAAAGGGAGGCCAGTCCACACAGGCCGGCCTTCCTGACCCAGCGGAACCTGCCGGAGAGCAGAACAAGCCCGCAATTGTCTCCATCCTCGAGCTACCCAGATGTTTTGCGGGCTCTGCTCGCAGGGAGGTGGAGCGGACAGTTTTTGCTTCCTCGCGGAAGGGAAAGGCGAGTGGAATGAACTCCCTTTTTTCGCACCTTTTTTCAATGCAGGGACTCATAAAAAGTCTTTTCGTATGCTTTCATCGAAAAAGGATAGTGGGATTCGAAACTTGCATTCACTCCACTTCTGGACACATCATCTAAGAAATTGGCGAATTTCTTTTCCCCTTCTTTCTTTATAAGATTTTCCACCGCCATATAATCTACCCACTCCACATTATAAGAAGCGGTTACGATGTCATTTTCATCCGCTGAAAGGGGAAGCAGTGCGTTGCTATGCGCGATTTCCTCGATTTGTTTGTTCATTGACTTAATAACATCATCCGTCGTTTGAGGATCCAGCTTTTTCATTGCCAGCATTCCGTTATGCATGGCAATTCCCTCATTCAGCCATGTGGGAAGTTTATAAGCGATATTTTTTTCATTCAGCGCCGTATGGCTTAATTCATGTGTAAGGGTATTAATCAGATTTTCCCTTGTGTGAGAAGCGTAGAGGGGAATCCATATCTGATTTCCAGCCGCCATTCCACCGGTGTGTTCAATATAATTCTGGATGGATTCCGCAGGGATTCCTGCCTTGATAAGGGCATTTCCGTAACTTTGTTTTGATGAAAACAAAGTAATGGATACATCCTTCTGCGGTTTTCCCCCAACACCTGTTTTAAGAAGCGGCAGGGATACGTCAGTAAGCGCTGAAGCTACCCTGTCAACTGTCCTCTGTGTTACATTTTTGTCCCCTGGTTTAATAAACACATTCTCCACTTTCTTTTTTCCAACGGCATACTCTCCGTTGCCTACATCTTCAGGCAGGTGCTTAATAAGCAAGTTTGATAAAATAGCATCGCTATTTCCTCTTTTTACATCCTCTAACAGCCCACCCAGTTGATCCACATTGTCCATTACCTTTTCATGAAGCAGCTGGGTGGCCTTGCTTTTTGGGTCCATTAAATCGGAAAGAAAGAGCAACCCTGCTTTTATTTCATTTCTTATATTTGAAATCATGGTGCTATTCTCTATGGACGGCCACAAGTCGGAAAGGGGTATCGTATTTCCTACAGCAGCGGACGCTGCGGGGAAGCCTTTTAAAAGCAAAAGAACAAGAATAACGGCAAACAGCCAGCGTATTTTCATTAGTTTCCTCCATTAAAACCGTAATTGCCAGATAAAAAACGATACATATAAAAAAGTTATCTCCCTCTACTTTTAGGTTAAAACATGTTTTCTCAATAGAATACAAGAAAAATATGGATAATGCCAGTTTGCGAACATACAGAAAATAAATACAAGCTGTAAAAACGAGTACAAGATATTTTGACAGGCGAAGCGAAATAGGGTTACTAATAGGTGATGCACATGATTTATATTGCAGACATTGAATATGGAACAGAACCGATTTCAAACTACTTCATCGAACAAATTGTTCTTTTTTACAAAGAAAAGTATGGAGAGGATGTGGAAGTTGAAATTTTTGAGCCGTTGGAATGATGGCCTTTTTTGACGGGGGCACGAACGAAATGACATCTAGTTAAAAAGGGTGATGACATGATACCTGTTGCCATTTACGCCAGGGTTTCCACCGACCAGCAGGGAGAGTCCGTTCACCACCAAATTTCGTTAATGAAGGATTATATGGGCCGCCATTTCACGCAGGATTACGAAACCGCTGACAGATTGATTTATGTGGATGAGGGATACAGCGGGTATTATACCACGATTCTGGAACGTCCGGCCATGAGCCAATTGCTTGAAGATGCAAAAAGCGGAAAATTTAAAGTCGTACTATTTAAAGAGATCACGAGGATGGGGCGTGATGAGGAGGAAAACCTCAAAATTGTGCGCATTCTTGAAGCGTCGGGTGTCCGCATTAAATCCAATGACGGCTATGATTCTGAAAGGCCGGAGTCGAAGCTGCTGTTTAAGATCAGCAATTTTATGGCGGAAGTTGAATCAGAGCGCATCAGCAGCCGCGTTTCAGCGGGATTCCGTGAAAAAGCCCGTTCCGGAAAATGGCCTTCATCGAGAGTCCCCTTTGGCTACAGGCGCAGTGCTGAAACACACCGCCTTGAGATTGTGGAAGAGCAGGCGGAAGTTGTCCGGATGATTTTCAACTGGTATGTGTACGAACGGATAGGGACACTTAGCATCGCCAATCGGCTGAATGACATGGGATACGTAACGGCAAACAAAAACCGCTTCCAACAGGCTGCCATCCGCAAAATCCTGGTCAACGAAGTATACACAGGAGATATCGTATATGGAATCAGCCGCGCGAAGCTTGAGCGGGTATACGATGCAAACCAGAACCTCGTAAGAAAGAACCGGAAATACGTAGCGACCGGCAATCCTGTCATCTGCCGTGACGCGCACCCTGCCATTGTTGAGCGCGCTGCTTTTTTGATGGCACAGGAGATTAGAAAAGAGAGGCAGGGAAAAGTAGGGCGTACCTCAAATCGCGCCAAATATCCACTCTCAGGAATTTTATACTGCGACCGCTGCGGGGCAGGTATGGTTTCGATCCGTTCAACAAAGCCAGGAAATGAGAGCTACAACTACCGCTACTATAAATGCGGGCAAAACCACAAATTCGGGAAGCGTGCGTGTGTGCATGAGCCTGTGCCGGCACGGGAGCTGGAAATCGATGTTTTCCAGCTCGTTCTAAACGAGCTAAACAAGGCGGCAAAACAGTCGCTGCTCTCGCGAAAAAAGGCCGGGAGCGGCTCGTTGGGAGCAAGGCTGCAAGCGTTGGAAGAACAGAGAAAAAAGCTGCAGAAAAAACAGGTCAACATTGCGGCAAGCGGTGATCTGTTTGATGCCGAAGCTTTTCGTGAAATCATGGCAGGGCTTAAAGGCAGGATGCAGACGACGGAACAGCAAATCGAAACCGTTCGCAGGCAAATAGAAGAAAATGAGAAAGCCGAGAACAAAGTCCACACGGTAAAGGAAGTGCTCGGCGAGCGCCTCGCGATGAACCCGGACGAAATACACAAACTTCGGGCTTTATTCCATAAGCTGATTGAACGAATCGATATTTATGATAAGACAACAATTACCCGTGTAAAGTTTAAGTTTGATTTATACAATTAGCGTAGCCACAGTGAAACAACCGTATTAAAGGAAACCGTTAAGTTCGTTGAGATTGTCCCGCTTTCTTATTACGATAGCAATTGCCGCGGGGATATGGAGGTAACAGCAAGGGTCACACAGGAGCCGAATTGTGTGGAAGCAAAAATAACGGCTTCCGGCTCTGTTGTCGTAACGGTAGAACGCGAGTACTCCGTCGAAGTCGTAGGTGAAACGAAATTATGTGTCCTTGTAACCGATGCCTTGGATGACGAAGCGAAAGATGACTCCTATACGGATGACTATGAGGAACTGGATGATTTTGCCGATTTAGATCCTGACACATTCCTTGATTAAAGGACTAAAAAGGGAATCATCTGAAGCGTGGGAGGAGCGTCCTCCCTTTTTCTTTTCATGCGGAATTATTACGTTATTCTTCAAAAGAAAGGAATCGTGGCAATGACAGGTTTCCTGCTCCATACCGCTCAGCGACAAGTGAATGTATTGGCGGAGCACATTGGATGTGAGGCGGGGGACAGGGTGCTCGATGCTCCGTTTTCCGCTATTATACAATGGGGAAACGGGGGGCTTTCTTCCTTTACGCCAGGTACAGTCGTGCTAAATGGCAGCGAAGCGATAGCGAACACCCGGTCGGCGGCTGTGAAAAAACGTCTCCTTGCCGTAAGCGGAATTCCCGTCGCCCAGAAAAAGTCACCGTCGCAGCAAGGAGTTGTAACACATAAACGCTACTTTGCGGCCGTATTTCAGCAAGAGGTCGTTGTGCTGTACCGATCAGCCGGAAGGCAAATTTGGCTGCACAACAGGGCAGCGGCTCCGGACGAAACCTTTAAAATAGTCAAAGGGGAAGAGAAGACGAAGGAAGTAAAGAAAGTGATGGAGCTGGCGGTTCGCAGCGTATACTGCCTTGGGCTTGATTTTGGCGGTGTGCTCCTTGGGGTGGATTCGCGCGGGAAAATTCAGGTGATTGATGTTCAGGAAACATTTCCAATAAACGCCGCGATTGCCGAAAAATTTTCCGCCTTGTTCGCACGCTTCATGGACGGCTATTTCAACCCTCAGTCCCACGATATTGTACTGGGAGCGGACCCGGAATTTGTGCTGCGCGATGCCCAGGGAAAAGTGCTGATGGCATCTGCCTTTTTTTCTAAAGACGGTATCGTCGGGTGTGATCAAATACGGATGAGGGGGGATGCGTCACACAGGCCTATGCCGCTTGCCGAACTGCGGCCCGAGCCCGCATCGGACCCGAGAACTCTTTTTCGCAATGTATATCGGGCGATGCTCACAGGGATTAGAAAGGTGAACTCGCGAAACATCCAGTGGGCGGCCGGGGGAATGCCGCTAACGGACTACCCTATCGGGGGCCATGTACATTTCAGCAACCTTTCCTTAAACTCCCAGCTGCTTCGTGCGCTTGATAACTATCTGGCTTTGCAAATCTTGATGCTTGAGAGTCCCCGCTCCCTTCTGCGCAGGCCAAGGTACGGGTATCTGGGTGATTTCCGCACACAATTTCATGGCGGTTTTGAATACCGGACCTTGCCAAGCTGGCTCATTTCCCCAACCATTACAAGGGGAGTGTTTGCTTTGAGCAGTATCATCGCTTCTTCTTATCGGCAGCTTCGCAGTCTCCCGCTGCTCGATCCGGCCGTCCAAAAAGCGTTTTACGCCGGAGACAAAAATGTGATTGCAGCGTACCTCCCGGGCTTGTGGGAAGAACTGGAGGGCCTGGAGGAATTTGCGGAACACCACGCTTACCTTCTCCCGTTCAAAAGCCTGGTGCTTGAACAGAGAGAGTGGGATGAATTTACGGATATTCGTGAGGTATGGAAGCTTCCCCCGTTTAACGACAGTGCAGTTAATCAGCGAGTATATAAACAAAATATGATATAATAATGAAAGAAATTGCAGACACAGGAGAGAGAAAAATGGCAAACTACACCCCCATGATGCAGCAGTATTTAAGCGTGAAAGCACAGCACCAGGATGCTTTTTTATTTTTTCGGCTGGGCGACTTTTACGAGCTTTTTTTCGATGACGCGGTACGCGCTGCGAGAGAACTTGAAATCACATTGACAGGACGGGACGGAGGAGCAAGCGAAAAAATTCCGATGTGCGGTGTGCCGTATCATTCTGTTGATACATACATCTCGCAGTTAATTGATAAAGGTTACAAGGTTGCTATTTGTGAGCAAGTAGAGGATCCAAAGCAGGCAAAAGGGGTCGTACGCAGGGAAGTAACCCGTGTAATTACACCGGGTACTGTGATGGAAGGGAAATTCCTGACGGATAAGGAAAACAACTACCTGCTTTCTGTATATATGGGCAAAAATGCGGCGGCACTGGCCGCCTGTGATATTTCTACCGGAGAATTTTATGTAACGGAAGTGGCGGGGCTTCAGCCTTTGCTGGATGAGATTATCCAGTACCAGCCTTCCGAAGTCGTTATCGTCGAAGGCCAGGGCGATACGGTTGTGATGGAGCACCTGCACCCCCACAACATTGTTGTCACGAAGCGGCCGCTACCGGAGGGCAGCGCCGCTGCAGGCGCGCCGCTTGCGGCATTGCAGCAGTGGTTTAGTGAAGTGAACGGAGAGAAAGAATGTACCGGACAAATGCTCGCAGCAACAGGAGGGCTGCTGTCCTACCTGGAGGAGACGCAAAAGCGTTCGCTCGGCCATTTGCACCGTGTCCAGTTGTATGAAGCGGCATCGTATATGGTGCTGGATCAGTTTACGCGCCGCAATCTTGAGCTTGTGGAAACAATTCGTGATAAAACGAAAAAAGGCTCGCTCCTATGGCTGCTTGATCAAACGGTTACCGCGATGGGGGGACGTCAGCTTCGCCGCTGGCTCGACAAGCCTCTGCTCGCCAAATCAGAAGTCGAGGAGCGCCAGCAGGCCGTCCAAACGATGTTGGACAGCTGGCTCGTACGTGATGAAATACGGACACAGCTGAAGGATGTGTACGATCTGGAGCGGCTCGCCGGGCGGGTGGCGTACGGGACAGCGAGTGCCAGAGATCTCATTCAGCTTAAATCATCCCTTGTTGCCATACCGGCATTAAAACAGGCGCTGTTGACCCTGGCTGATGCATCGCAGGCCATTAAAGAAGTAGCCGGCAGGCTCGACGAATGTTCGGACGTTGTAGAAATCATTGAACACAGCATTGTGGATGACCCGCCGCTGGCGATGAAGGAAGGCGGTCTGATTAAGGAAGGGTACCACGAGTATTTGGACAAGCTCCGGACAGCAAGCCGGGAAGGAAAACAGTGGATTGCCGGGCTTGAGCAGCAGGAGCGCCAGGTGACAGGCATCCGTTCCCTAAAGATCGGGTATAACAAAGTATTCGGCTACTATATCGAAGTGACGAAAGCGAATCTTCCGGCCCTGCCGGAAGGCCGGTATGAGAGAAAGCAGACGCTTGCCAATGCGGAACGTTTTATTACACCGGAGTTGAAGGAAAAAGAGGCGCTCATTCTTGAAGCAGAAGAAAAACGGTCAGAACTGGAATACCAGTTGTTTACCGAAGTGCGCGAAGCTGTATCTTCGCAGGTGCAGCGTCTCCAGGCTCTTGCCCTGCAAGTTGCCACAATCGATGTGCTTCAGTCTCTGGCGGTTGTCGCCCAGGAGCACGGGTATGTGAGGCCTGAAATTATCTCTTCCGGGCAGCTGGAAATCTCGGATGGAAGGCACCCGGTCGTTGAATCTGTTCTAACGGAAGACCCGTTTGTCCCGAACGATACACAAATGGGAAGCGATCAGGAAATCCTCCTGATTACAGGACCGAATATGGCGGGAAAAAGCACGTACATGCGGCAGGTAGCCCTCATTGTCATTATGGCACAGATGGGAAGCTTTGTGCCGGCGGAAGCTGCGAGGATTACCCCGGTTGACCGGATTTTTACCCGCATCGGCGCAGCCGACGATCTTGTCGGTGGGCAGAGCACGTTTATGGTCGAGATGAAGGAGATCGAGGTCACCCTTAGGAATGCAAACTCCCGCAGCCTTGTTATTATTGATGAACTCGGGCGGGGGACGTCGACATCGGAAGGGATGTCTATCGCCCAGGCTGTCATTGAGTACCTTCACCATGATATTGGCTGTAAAACGCTCGTTTCCACGCACTATCACGAGCTTTTCCATCTGGAAACAACGCTGCCGCGCCTGAAAAATTTCCATATGGCTGTCAACGAATCGGACGATACCGTCATTTTTTTACGCAAACTGGTAAACGGCCCGGCGGACAAGAGCTATGGGATTTACTGTGCGCAAATTGCCGGTTTGCCGGAGCGGATCATTGACCGGGCGAATGAACTGCTCGATGAATACGATGGACCGGCTGCCAATCCTGTGAAAGAGGTAAAACAGGAGCGGCCGCGCAAAATAGAAGCGGAAAAGGTTACGGAGCCGCCTGCCCAGCTTGATTTGTTCGGTGAGTTCATCGAGCCGGCAAAGACAGGGAAATCGGTCGCTACGCTGAGCAAGGCAGAAGAAAAACTCGCGAAAAAACTGCGCGAGGCGGATTTGATCAATATGACGCCTCTGCAGGCGATGAACTTCTTATTTGAGTTAAAGCAGCACGTATAACATAGAAGTGGGAGGATGAGGAGACGCATGGCGAACATACAAATTATGGACGCTCACCTTGCCAATTTAATTGCGGCGGGAGAAGTGGTGGAGCGTCCTTCCTCTGTTGTGAAGGAGCTTGTGGAGAACGCGATTGATGCAGGCAGCACACGCATTGAAATCCACCTGGAAGAAGGCGGCCTCCAATTAATCCGCATTGTCGATAATGGAGCTGGAATGGACAAAGAAGACTGCCGCCTTGCCTTTGAAAGGCATGCGACCAGCAAGCTGAAAAAAGAACGGGAATTGCCCCATATTCGGACGCTCGGGTTCCGTGGAGAGGCCATTCCAAGCATCGCGGCTGTTTCCCGCATGGAAATCAAAAGCGCTCTTAAAGGGGAGCCGATGGGCACCCGTATTCTGATGGTCGGCGGAGAGCAAAAGGAATTTGAACCGGTTGCTTTTCCCCGGGGAACAGAAGTGCGTGTCCAGATTTGTTTTACAATACGCCCGCCCGCTTAAAATACATGAAAACGATTCATACGGAAGTCGGGCACGTATCCGACATGATTAACCGGCTTGCCCTGTCCCACCCTGAGATTTCCTTTCTGCTAACCCATAACGGGAAGCAAATGCTGAAAACATCGGGTGACGGCCAGCTTCTGCACGTTATAGCGGCAGTGTATGGCATGAGCATCGCCCGCAGTATGGTTAAGGTAGAAGCGGAATCACTCGATTTTGCGCTATCCGGATATGTAGTGAAACCGGAATTCACCCGGGCGAACCGTTCGTACATTTCTACGCTCATTAATGGGCGCTATATTCGAAACATAGGATTAAATCACGCCATTCTTCGCGGCTACCACACGCTGCTGCCCATTAATCGCTATCCGATTACCGTGCTTTCGGTTGGAATGGAACCAAGCCTGGTTGACGTGAACGTACACCCGGCCAAGCTCGAAGTGCGCTTCAGTAAAGAGCAGGAATTGTATGAGTTTGTGGAACAGGAAATCAAGCAGGTATGGGGCAAAGAGCGCCTCATCCCGGAACCGGGCCGGCAACAGACGAACAATTCGAGACCGAAAAACAAAGACTACCAGGCATCAATGGATTGGACACTGTTTGTACCGTCAAAGGAAGAGGCTGCTGTTCCCGTTATCGAAGACCGGGTAGAGGAATGGAAAGAAGAAAGGTCCAGGCCGCTGCCCGATCTGGAAACGGAGGCGGCTTATGTTCCGCAGCAAGAAGCGGTGTATGAAGCGGATATGGAAGCGTACCTGGAAAAGACCGTGGTGGATGAATCCTATACGCGTAATCGGACCCCGTATGTGGAAGAACGGACACCTTATGTGGAACGCTCTGGGGAACAAGATCCTGCGCCTGCAATAGAGAGCAAGCAGACGGAACGAGCAGGGGAACGCAAGGAAGCAGGTGAAAGTGGCGGCATGCGGGTGCCGGAAATGTACCCGATGGCCCAGCTCCACGGTACGTACATTCTCGCGCAAAGCCAGGACGGCATGTACATGATTGACCAGCACGCGGCCCAGGAGCGGATTTTTTACGAGTACTTCTTGAATAAACTGCGGTCGGAAGCGATTGAAAGCCAGGATTTGCTGCTGCCGATTACGCTTGAGTTAACCGTAGCAGAAGCGGTGGCGGTGGAAGAGCACAGGGATTGGTTTGCGCAAATTGGCGTTTATATGGAGCCGTTTGGGACGAACAGCTACATTATCCGTTCACACCCGCGCTGGCTGCTGAAAGGCGAAGAAGAAGCCATTTTGCATGAGATGGTTAGTATGGTGCTGGAGAGTAAGAAAGGGATCGATGTGGTGAAGCTGCGGGAAGCGGCAGCGATTACGATGTCGTGTAAAGCGGCAATTAAGGCGAACCGCCATTTGAACCATGCGGAGATGGAAGCACTGATTGAGCGGCTGCGCCGGACGACGAGCCCGTTTACGTGCCCACACGGACGCCCGATTATTATTCATTTCTCGACATATGATATCGAGAAGATGTTTAAGAGGGTTATGTAGACACATGGCTATGAAACGGCGGTGAGTGAATGGCAAAACTATATTATCGATACGGGACTATGAATAGTGGAAAATCGATTGAGCTTTTAAAGGTTGCTCATAACTATGAGGAGCAAGGAAAAAGGGTTACCATCTTTACTTCCTCTCTTGATTCCCGTGATGGTGTAGGGCAGGTGGTTTCAAGAATTGGAATAAAAAGAGAGGCTGTGCCAGTGGATAGGAGTTTTAATCTTTGTAATTATGTAGGGCGGCTCGACTACACGCCACACTGTGTTTTGGTAGATGAGGCACAATTCCTCACAAGGGTTCAGGTGAGGCAGCTTGCCTTGATTGTGGATGATTTCAATATTCCCGTTATTGCATTCGGACTGAAGAATGACTTTTCCAATCACCTTTTTGAAGGAAGCGAAGCATTACTTTTATATGCTGACAAATTGGAAGAGATGAAGACGATATGTTGGTATTGCGACAGAAAAGCAACAATGGTCCTTCGCTTTCAAGACGGAGAGCCGGTCTATGAAGGGGAACAAATACAGATTGGCGGAAATGACAAATACAAACCGGTATGCAGAAGATGCTGGATGAATGGAGGAGGTTGCGCAGTGCTTTATGAGAAATAAAAAATTCCTCGCTGCTTCAGCTGTGGCTTCAGTAGTCACATTGCTAAAAGTCGGAGAAACAAAATGATAAATCCTCAAGCCGCTCACCCGGAGCGGCTTTTTCCTTTGCTGCGGAGGTGAAGGAGTTGAATGGACAAGCCTTTGCGAAATAGTCTGCCTAGCGTAATGATAAATCGGTTGATTTAACGATGTTTACTTGGTATTGCTCTTCAAAGCTTAGGAACGTTTCTTCAGTTGTTAATTCAAATCCCGGGATTGAACTCATGCAGTCTTCTAACAGATAAATTCTGGAAGTGATATTCTTCTCATCTGCATAATATTCTACAATTTGTTTGACGGATTCCAACACACAATGGGATTTAGCTTCCCCTGCAAAAATAATCTTGTCATACAGCCTTATTGTCTCTAAAAATTGATTGTTACAGTAGTTCAATTTGTCATATTCCGGTTTTATAATGCCATACATTTCACTTAAGGGATCCCGGCCCTTTATTATTTTATCTATTTTTGACTTTCTCACAAGCGAGTGAAAATGAATGATATTCGAGAATTGGCCTTCCAGTGCAGCCCCAACGGTTCCCTCGATGCAGTGATACGTCCAGATACACAATTGTTTTTTACCTAATTTTTCAAGGTTTTGTACGTATTCCAGACTTTCTTCCTGCTTCTCAACCGCAGTCCACTTCCCATCCTCTACATCTTTTGCGGTTATAATGGTGTAGGGTTTTGGGTTTTCCCCATTTTCATCGACCCACCAGCTTGGATGGAAGATTTGCTGCAGGTGATGGGTGTCGAGAGAAACTGCGATCGCTGTAATTTTCTCTAAATGATTGTAAATAAACCGCGTTACATTCGCTATGTCTTTATGTGAATGAGGAACTCCCAGTGCCCCATTTTCCATAAAATCATTTTGAAAATCAATTCCGATGAACAATATCTTTTCGGTGTCTGCATAGGAAGGAGGTATGTCTTCTAAACCTGCCAGAGCTAATAAATCATTCATCTTTTTCGTGTTCTCGCCGCCAACGGCTTCTACGTCAACAATTTCTTCAAAACGTGTTTTCATTATAAGTCCCCCTTTAGTACACTCTCTAGAGCTGACCTGCTCAATTGATTTAAGTTTCTCTACAGTCTATTCATTCCTATGTATTCAATCGTTGTCTTTATCGGGGCAAGAGGACTAGAAGTGGAAGCGATGACAAAGAAAAAAGCAAGGAATTTGTTAAATCCTAGAGAACGATAGGCTGTCGAGGTTTTTTCGATAATATCAAGAAAAGCGGGCGAATTGCCCGCTTCTTCTATTTCAGCTGCATACACAGTATTGATTATTTTTCTTTTCCATTACTCAATTCCACACTGCGTTTTTCTTGCTCGTTCACAAGCAGCTGGAAAACATCCGGCCTTGCGTAATGGCCCACGACATCAAAATCTAGTCTGCTATAAGGAATGAGGCGCAAATCTAAATCCGCCACCAGCATATCCTCTCTCCCAAATACAGGCTCGGCGATATATTCTCCAAGCGGTCCAACTATGGCGCTGCCACCGGAAGACATCTCTTCCGGGGATGACGCTAAATCATTGTAACAGGCTAAATCCGTCGGGTACATATCCTTTGTGACGAACTGATTGCAGGACAACACAAAACATCGGCCTTCTAAAGCGATATGACGGATCGTTGACTGCCACGTATCCCGTGCATCAGCTGTCGGGGCAATATATAACTCTACGCCTTTTGCATACATCGCGGTTCGGGCTAGAGGCATATAGTTTTCCCAGCAAATAAGGCCGCCCATCTTTCCAAAAGGCGTCTCAATAACGGGAAGCGTACTTCCGTCCCCTTCACCCCAAATCAACCGTTCGGAACCCGTCGGTTTTAACTTCCGGTGTTTTCCGAGAATTTTTCCGTCTGGTCCGAAATATAGCATTGTGCAGTATACAGTTCCTGCACTGAACTCCTGATCCCTCTCAATGACTCCAATCACTAGATACGCATTTGCCTTCCGCGCTGCTTCACCTAAAATGTCTGTTGTTTCGCTGGGAACGGGCACTGAGTTTTCCCAATAGCGAAGCCAATCTTTACGGCCGGCTTCTGTTCGGCTTCCTACTTTCATGCCGAATGATAAGCCACGAGGATAACCGGGAATAAAAGCTTCGGGGAAGATAATTAAATTGGCTCCCTTTTCTGCCGCTTCATGAATTAAAGATACTGCTTTCTCAGTCGTTGCTTCACGATCCATGATAATTGATGCGGCTTGAACAACAGCTACGCGAACTTTATCCTGTACCATTCTCATCCATCCTCCTGCGTCGTAAGTTATAAAAAATAGAGTGCCTATAATTGGATATTAATTACTTAAAATAAGAATAATGGAACAATAAGAAATTATCAATATATTTAACGGAAATGCATAGCATCTTTAGCTGTTTTATAGAGAAAGTATGCTGGTATGAATCTATTGCTTACGATCATAAACATTTAATAGAACCTATGAACAAGCAGCGGGGCAGGTAAATACTTTCATTTTATTGAAAGGGAGGGTGTTTTTCGATGAAGGACTTAACGGAATTCGCAGGTATAGTCGAAGTGGTTTGTGATGGGGATCGGCCCATTGGACGTAAGGTAGTGACGATTGCAGAGATGGCTCATGGATTCACAATTGGGTCTTTGAACCAACAGGAAGTGAACGTTGTTGAGTGCTGCTCTGGATGCGGAGATGATATTCAAGAAGGTGCAGAGGTGTGGGAAACGGATGGGGAAATCATTCACCGCAGAGGCAACTGCGCCGAAGGGTACCTGGCACAAATGGGGCTTCAAATTACAGTATGATGAATAAATGAAACCCGGCTGTCGGTGTTTATCCGAATAAAATTTATTATTCGGATAATATACTGATTATTTGTTGTCGTGTTGGGGAAGTTCAGAAATTGAAATATCGAGGATATCAACTGGGAAAACTGTTCGGTGATTGTGCATGGGAAGGGGTTAACAATGCAAAGTATGGCTAAAAAAGCATCTTGAAAGTCGGCAGGATTCTTGCCAGGCATTCGTACATTTTTAAATATCAATATCGGGGATGTCAATTTTACATAATAGTTTCGCTCATTGGATTTATTTATTCTGATATTTCTCATCTTCTTCTCATCTTTTTCTAATTTTTCTATCCGTTTCTTTACAGATAATATACATGGGGTTAATAGAACAAAAGTATTTTGGATATATCCTGTACTTGCACGATAAAGTTCAGAAGAATAGGAGTGAAAACATGAAACAGTCAAAAACAAGGAAGAAAGCATTAACCCTGGCTGCCGCTGGCATCGTTGCGTTAAGTTCTTTTTTTGCTACTCCAGTCTCTTCCATTTTAGCAGCAGAAAATCATTCCAATCATGAATTTTCTACGTTTAAAGGAAAGGCTTCCACTCAAACAACCACCCCAATCAAGCACGTGGTCGTTATTTTTGGAGAAAATGTATCCTTTGACCATTATTTCGGAACTTACCCGAATGCAAAAAACCTACCTGGGGAACCTGTTTTTAAAGCAGCCAAAAATACGCCGAAAGTAAATGGATTAACACAAGAGCTGCTCACAAACAATCCGAACAAGGATTTAAACGGAAATACCGTGAACCCGCAACGGATGTCGCCTTCTCAAGCAATGACCGATAGCATGGATCATAATTATACTTCGGAACAGAAAGCGCAAAATGGCGGAAAAATGGACCAGTATGTTCCGAATGGCGGACGTAATAATCCTGTCGTTATGAACTATTTTGATGGAAATACAGTAACAGGGTTTTGGAATTATGCGCAAAACTTTGCCATGAGTGATAATTCTTTCAACACTACATTTGGTCCTTCTACTCCAGGCGCACTCAACCTGATTTCTGGACAAACCCACGGTGCCACTGTTTATGAGAATGATAAGAATGACGGTGAGCTTAACGTTCCGCGTGAAGTGATGAACGGAACCGTCATTGGCGATCCAGACCCTCAATTAGACAAAGCTTCCAATCACCCTAAAACAACAGTGACAATGAGCGGGAAGAACGTAGGGGATTTATTAAACAAGAAGGATATCACTTGGGGATGGTTCCAGGGCGGATTCGCTGATCCAAAAGCTCAACACGCAAATATTGCTGGAAAAATGCAAACAGACTACAATCCGCACCACGAGCCATTCCAGTATTACCCACAAACAGCGAATAAAGACCACCTTCCCCTTCTTCCCCAGCCATGATCGGCAAAACAGATCAAGCCAACCACCAGTATGATCTGAAGGACTTTTGGACAGCTGCCGGTAACGGCAACCTGCCAGCGGTAAGCTACCTTAAAGCGGCCAACTATCAAGACGGCCATGCTGGATATTCCGATCCGATTGATGAACAACACTTCGTTGTCGATACGATTAATCGTCTGCAAAAACTGCCAGAATGGAAAGATACGGCTGTTATTTTAGCTTATGATGATTCCGACGGATGGTATGATCATGTGAAATCCCCTCTGGTAAACGGATCGAATGACCCGCAATCGGATGTCGCTTTCGCAGGACCAGGTTCAGACAAAATCAGACTCGGCAATTATAAGGACCGTGCGGGATATGGACCACGCTTACCTCTCTTAATCGTATCTCCATATGCGAAAAAGAATTTCGTGGATCATACGTTAACGGATCAGACATCCATCTTGCGATTCATTGAAGATAACTGGAAGCTGGGTAGAATTGGTGACAACTCCTTTGATGCCGTTGCAGGAAGCTTAAACAACATGTTTGACTTTTCACACGAAGGTGAACAGCAAAACAGGAAATTATTCTTAGACCCAGCAACAGGTCAACCCATTGCACAACCTAATACGGGCAATAAGCAAGTGGATCAGGATGGCGAAACACAGGATGATCAAAACGGACAAAATCAATAAATTTTTTCATTAAAAAAGGAGACGGTAGTCTCCTTTTTTTCTTTAATCGAAAAACGAGATTAACTAAAGCGAGGGATGGGAATCGTTAGTTCAATAAAATATAAATTAAGCTTCTAGGTCCGTTATCCTTGGATATGTAAACAAGTGGACGATAACTATGTGGCAGCCAGCATGTGACTTATTATAATGGATATTACTTTATCCAAGGGAAGAAAGAAATGCGTTCTATTATTTGCTCATTCGTCTTGTTAGAGCCATTCCAAGATTAATATTATGCCTAAGCAAAAATTTGTAGATACAGACACGAAAGAAACAATTGAAGAGTACCTTAAAGTAGTAAATCATCAAACAGCTGTACTTTGGGCTACGGACTGTGCTGAACATGTAATTCATTATTTCGAACAAAAGTATCCGCAAGACAAAGGGCCAAGAAAAGCTATTGAAGCAGCTCGTTCAGCGGGACAATCTGTCGCCACAGCTCATGTGTTTGAACATGCGATTCACGCATCCACATATGCGGTCAAGTCAGTCGCATATGCCACTAATTTTGATGCTATCCCTATTGCCAATGAACGAACTTGGCAGTATCAACATCTATCAGACTTGGGGCAGACTGTTTAGCGTTTTTATAAGGCAAACAATCTTGTCTTATTCAACTATAGATTTGTTAGGTTAGTAATAAAATACTGCGTATTTAAACTGGATAATCTAAATAAAAATCTGAACCCGGATATATATTCTCCCGAGTAGATTTGACAAATGAAAGAATATTGCATAAGCTATACTTACAATTAAATATGCGGGAGCTTGGGGAACCAGGCTGAGAGGATAGCTATTCTGCTGTCGACCGTTGAACCTGAACTGGATAATGCCAGCGGAGGAATTAACCTACATACTTCAATACTTTGTACACTACTTGTATGTAAAAAACCGCCTGTTTCCTGTGGCGGTTTTTTTGTTTAGTGTACCCTCCGCCTCCTAAGAAAGGTTCAGTAGGTAACAAAATTTTATCTAATATCTAGGAGGTAATACCATGTCAAAAACAACAGAAGTAGGACACGATTTTCCTGCAGTACCCAATTTCCCTGGAAGTCAAAAAGTGTATGTAGAAGGCTCGCGCGAAGATCTTCGCGTTCCTGTGCGTGAAATTAAGCTAAGCCCTTCTTCAAGCGCGTATGGGGAAGAAGAGAATGCGCCGGTTCGTGTATATGATACAAGCGGGCCTTATACGGATCCTTCCTGTAACATTAGCATTCAAAAAGGACTCTCTCCCTTACGCAGACAGTGGATTTTAGAGCGGGCAGATGTAGAAGAATATGAGGGCCGGAAGGTAAAACCGGAAGACGATGGTCTGCATTCGACCGGTGTTCGAACCAATGATGAAGTCTTCCCCGGATTAAATCGTAACCCTTTACGAGCTAAAGCAGGAAAAAACGTGACCCAATTACATTACGCCCGCCAGGGAATCATCACCCCTGAGATGGAATTCATTGCGATACGTGAGCAGGTATCCCCTGAATTTGTGCGCGACGAAGTAGCGAAAGGCCGCGCCATTATTCCATCGAATATAAACCATCCGGAGAGTGAACCGATGATTATCGGACGCAGCTTCCATGTGAAAATCAATGCGAACATTGGGAACTCCGCGGTTTCATCTACGATTGAAGAAGAAGTGGAAAAAATGACGTGGGCAACACGCTGGGGGGCAGATACCATCATGGATCTTTCCACCGGCAAAAACATCCATACGACACGAGAGTGGATCATCCGGAATTCACCTGTCCCTATTGGGACCGTACCGATATACCAGGCATTAGAAAAGGTGAATGGGAAAGCGGAAGATTTAACGTGGGAAGTCTACCGGGATACACTCATCGAGCAGGCTGAGCAGGGCGTCGACTATTTTACCATACATGCTGGCGTGCTCTTGCGGTATGTCCCTTTAACGGCAAAGCGCGTAACAGGCATCGTTTCACGCGGAGGTTCGATTATGGCCGCCTGGTGCTTAGCCCACCATCAGGAAAATTTCTTATACACACACTTCGAAGACATTTGCGAAATTATGAAAACATACGATGTCGCCTTTTCCCTGGGAGATGGCCTTCGGCCCGGTTCGATTGCCGATGCGAATGATGAGGCACAATTTGCAGAATTAGAAACACTTGGTGAACTGACGAAAATTGCCTGGAAGCATGACGTGCAGGTGATGATTGAAGGACCAGGCCATGTTCCAATGCACAAAATTAAAGAAAATATGGATCGCCAGCTTGAGGTATGCCAGGAAGCTCCCTTTTATACACTCGGTCCCCTGACTACGGATATTGCGCCCGGCTATGACCATATTACTTCGGCCATTGGCGCGGCGATGATCGGATGGTTTGGAACAGCCATGCTGTGCTATGTTACGCCAAAAGAACACCTGGGGTTACCTAACAAGAACGATGTTCGGGAAGGTGTCATTACTTATAAAATTGCGGCCCATGCAGCCGATCTTGCTAAAGGCCATCCGGGTGCACAAACGAGAGACGATGCCTTATCGAAAGCGCGTTTTGAGTTCCGCTGGCGCGATCAATTTAACTTGTCGCTCGATCCGGAAAGAGCGTTAGAATACCATGATGAAACCCTGCCAGCAGAAGGCGCCAAAACCTCCCATTTCTGTTCGATGTGCGGCCCTAAATTTTGCAGCATGAGAATTACTCAGGATATTCGCGAGTATGCAAAGGATAAAGGGATGCCGCTTGATTCTGCAATGGAAGAGGGACTAAACGAAAAGGCGAAGGAGTTTAAGGAAGGCGGAAGTAAAATATATAAGTAAGCTTTCAGACTTCTTTTAAGGAGGATTTTCATGAACAGAGCCATAGAAATTAAAGAGGAGATTAGAAGGTGGAGAGAAAAAATCCAGCTTTTAGAAAAAGAGTTATCTAACATTCAGTCTGGCTGCCATCATGAATATGAAATCAAACCCTTAATGAAAATTTGCGTCCAGTGTCAGCATAGCGAAAGCCTATATTATTGAATAATTTAATCCGCGTTACATTTACATTGTCCGTGATTATGTCGCTTGCATAATCACGGCTTTTGTCTTTTTAAAGTATTAAAGGTCAAAAAGATAAAAAAATATCTCCTCCGGCAGGAATGGTAATGATATCATGAGATGAACAATTCACCTTTTGGTTTTGGGTATCCATATTTCATCTCCCTTGTATTCCACTATTGTCGAACACTCCAACCAGCTTTGAAATTCCAACTAACTTATAAATCCCATTTGCTGTTTCAATTATTAGAATGTAAGCTGGGATAGAGGGATCATATTCACTGGAAACATGGTGAATGAATTCAGTTTCAAAATGCATGTTTTCCGTCTGGATATAGGCCCGGTTTTCTCTTATTGTTACATAATCAGGATAAGGAATGGTAATTACTTTTGCTAGATCCGCAGCATGACTTGCAGAGTGTAGACATCCACCTTGCAGGGAACCATATTTTCCTTTTTTATATTCTTTTACCCAGCGGTATATGGTTGCACTGTTTAGTGTATGTTTTCTGGCGAGTGCTCCAACATCTTTTGTTTCTAAAGCTTCTTTCGCTATGTGGCATTTAAATTCTTGCTCATAAGTTTTACGCATGCGTATGCTCCTTTCGGTAACCCGGCTGCCATAGTTTAATTAAACCGTAGACCCGCAGTTTTGCGTCCCCGTTTTTCAATGGGTTTGCCATTATCGTGGTTCCTGAATTTTAAGATAGATGGTAATAAATAGCTACATTTTATTTTATTTGTAATAAGTAGCGTTGTCTACCATCATCCTTTATAATTTTACGTCGATGAAATGCTAAGTAATCATGTTTACAAGACGGTTCTTTTCATTTAAAGGAAAATATCCTCCCCTGTCGAAGTATCTGGTGGGAGGGATGAAAATGTTAGTAAAATTCTTTCATAATAATACTCAGCTGGATCAATTTAAGTGTAGTGATATTTCCGGGATAATAGCGGCTGCAAAAGAAGCAGACAATATTGCGTTTGAAAACAACTGTTATAAATATGAGTCCATGACGTTAAAACACTACCATAAAAGCGGGGAATTGTGCCAGGAATTGATTATTTATGTGAAGCCAAGTTAGTATAGAAAATGCCCTGCTGCCGTATAAGGCAATAGGGCACTTTTGGTAAAGGCGGCGAAACAAGGCGAATTCTTGGACATTTATTTACCGTTTGTTTGACAAACATAGTGCTATACATTTGCTTTTCTGCTTTTTGTTAAGATAGTAAACAAAACGTGTTTTATTTCTTTCTCCGAGCATTCATAAAGCTGACGGCCTTTAATTTTAAAAATGCCCATTTCTAATAGTTTTTCTATATATTTATCTAATTTCTGTCTTTTCACCATAAATCTTCCTTCTTTCACACTTCACGCTTTACCTCTTCCACTGAAATCCCCTGCACATTAATAATAAACCCCTTATATGAAAATACGATGAAAAAAGTATGAAATAAAATTAATCTTCAAGAACGGCATACATAATTCCACTAACGATAGACAGGACAATTGATCCAAAGAAAGCCGTGAAAAACCCTTCAACATGAAACCCGCTTACAAAGTGGCTTGTAATTAATAACATTGCCGCATTGATGACAAGAGCAAAGATTCCAAGGGTGAGAATGGTAAGGGGGAGGGCAAGAAGTTTCACAACAGGCCGGATGAATGTGTTAAGAAGACCTAAAACAAGAGCGGTTACGAAAGCCGCGCCAATAGTGTCAAACCATATTCCGTTAAATAACCACGCCACAATGAGAAGGGCAAGAGCTGAAACAATCCAATGCCAGATCAATTTCATCGGGAGCCACCCTTTCGTTATTATTAATTGTATTGTTATTGTAAAACGGCAACCTGTCAATGGAGCGAGGGGCGGAGATGCTGCTCCGTCCCCCGGCCTTTGATTTTTACAATAAAGTTTATTATTATATATGGCGGATGAATGTGCGCAAGAAATGTGAAGGTGACGGTTTTGCTGTATGATAGATTGAACAGACATAGAGCAGGTGGAGGAGAAGAATGAGGAAAATCAGGAAGTGGATAGGAGCGCTCACGGTATTGCTCGGGATTTTCATCCTGGCAGTGGCGCTTATTACTATACTAAACTATAATCGAAAGCAGCCGCAAACCGATACGTATGAGAAGGTCAAACAATACGAGCCTGCACTGCAATCCGAACTGCATAAATACAGGCTGGAACAATATAGGGATGTTTTGCTGGCTGTCATGTACCAGGAAAGCAGAGGGGAAGGCGGTGACCCGATGCAGGCGTCGGAGTCAGCCGGACTTTCGCCGAATGCCATCCAAAACCCTGAGCGCAGCATCCGGCAGGGTGTGCGTCATTTTAAAGAAGTGCTTGCTTATGGGCAGGAGAGAAAGGTGGATTTCCCTGCGGTTATACAGGCATATAATATGGGGGAAGGCTACATTGATTTTGTAGCTGAGCACGGAAAAAAACATTCCGAAAGCCTGGCTAAACACTATTCCTCCGTCCAGGTAAAAAAACAGCCGAATGTTTACAATTGCGGCGGGGATCAGAACAACTTCCGCTATCCGTATTGTTACGGGGATTTTACTTATACGACAAAAGTATTGAAAATAGAGCCAAACATACAATCAAATCTGCCATCCAGTTAATGAGGAGCCGTCCCGCAAATTAAGGCAGCCCCCATAAATCGAGGGCTGCCTTTTAGCGGTTCTCTTTTTTTACTTCTTAACGGCGCTCAACAACAGGGAACCAGCCTGGTGTATTCATAATCGCCTGCCAGAGTGGATCAGGGACAACGAGCCGCTCTTGATCGTCTTTCGTTAGCGTCGTCCGGATTTCGGATTCTCTTCCCTGTTCCACTTTTTCAACCCAATCCGGTTCCATAATGAGCTCGCGGCCGAGTGCAAGCAGGGGAATACCGGTTTCTATCGCTTTTAAAGCTTCATCTGCGGTATGAATGGAGCCGACACCCATCACAGGCACCTGATTTCCAACGCGTTCCTGGATGATTTCAATGCGCGGGCGTGTATCTTCCACACCGCGGCGCGGTTCGGACCAGAAGTCCATAAGTGATACGTGAAGATAGTCCAGTTCTTTCTTTGCTAGCGCATCAACGAGCACGAGTGTGTCAGCCATTGTAATTCCCGGCGTCTCCGGCTCTTCCGGCGAGAAGCGGTAGCCAACAACAAACGGCTGGCGGGCATGTTCAGCAACGACCTTTTTCACTTCATCGACGATTCTTAAAGGGAAGGTTAACCGCTTCTCCAGGCTGCCGCCCCAACGGTCATCGCGTCGGTTGGAGTGCGGTGAGAAGAACTGCTGAAGTAAGTACCCGTTGGCACCATGTATCTCTACGCCGTCATAACCGGCTTCAATTGCCCGGCGTGTCGTTTCGCCGAATGCATGGATGATTTCTTCAATTTCTTGATCGGTCAGCGCACGGGGAACTGGGGAACCTTCCTGTTCTGCGGGAACAGCGCTTGCACTAACGACTTCTCCGCCGGGTACGAGGTCAGGCGGGCACATTCTTCCGCCATGGAAAATTTGCAGCACGGCTTTAGCACCCTGTTCTTTAATCGCTGTAGCCAAACGGCGCAAGCTTGGAATCATTTCGTCGCTGTCAGCGGCAAATTCGCCGGCAAACCCTTTTCCGTTCGGAGTCACATATGTACAAGCGGTAATAACCATGCTTACACCCTTCGATCTGCGGGCATAATAGGCCACTTCAGCATCGGTAACGGTGCCGTCCGGGTTGGAGGAGAAGTTTGTCATCGGTGCCATAATGACTCGGTTTTTTAGTTGAATGTCACTGCGCAAAGAAAAGAGTTCGAATAAAGGCTGGTATTTGGGATTCATAAGTTTTTTCGCTCCTTAGTATGTTACACCGTTTGGCTTAGTCTTTTCACCAGCGCCTGCCCGAATTCTTTTGCTCCCATCGGACCGTCCGCTGTGATGATGTCATCATATGCGACAACATGTTGCTCCACATATTCAACATTATTTGCTTTAACTTCATTAATCATTACATCTACCGGATAACAAGTTCCCTGGCGGCCGGAAAGCAGGCCGGTTTTTGCTACGACGACCGCTCCGGCACAAATGCCTGATACAAGAATATCGCTGTTGTATGCGCTTTTTAGGTAGTCAATAACTTCCTGTTTCCCCCATAAATGATCGATTGTACCACTTCCGCCAATAACAGTTATTACATCATAGTCTGCCGCATTCGCAGCAGAAAAAATAAGCTCGGCGGTAGCTTTGCCTGCATTATCGCCTGTAACCTCACCTGCTGTTGTGCTCGCAACCGTAACTTCATATCCAGCTTGTTCCAGTTCTTCTTTTGGAGCGAATAACTCGTCCTCGTTAAACCGGTCCGGCGGTATAATAAACAATGCTTTCTTATGCATGGAATATTCCTCCTCAAATCATTTTCCTTCTACTTTCATGGTTTATAATATATACTTAGTTTATAATAAACAAGTAGGCACTCTTTTGTGACCTAGTTACCAAAAGGAAACCTACTAGAAGTGAACGGAGGATGAAAGTGAAAACCCTTAACAATCAATATCAATGTTCAATTGAATTGACGATGGATGTCATTGGCGGAAAGTGGAAAGTGTTAATTCTTTGGAATTTAAATGAAGGGGTAAAGCGTTTTAGTGAGTTAAAACGGAGTTTACCGGGCATCACACAGAAAATGCTCACACAGCAGCTGCGGGAACTTGAAGAACATGGGCTTATTAATCGGACAATCTATCCGGAAGTTCCGCCGAAAGTAGAATACGAGACGACAGAGGAAGGGAAAAAACTGCAGGCAACATTGGTTGAGATGTGCAAATGGGGAGATACATACGCGAAAAAACATGAAATAGAAATGAATCGCTGCTGGACGACCTATGGAAGTGACAATTCCTCAGGCAATGAAAAGGAAGTATAAAAGAAGCCGTTCCACACTGGAGCGGCTTCTTTCGTTTGTCATCACCCACGAGCGGGGAATTCTGAATCTGAAACTCGATTAAAAATCGAAGTTGTCCGGGTCAGGACCAAAGCGCTTGTTGCTGTTTAGGCTGTCGATTTTCTCTATATCTTCGGCAGTAAGCTCAAAATCAAAAATGTTTGCATTTTCTATAATTCGGCTCTCGGTTACCGATTTAGGGATGGTCACCACTCCATTTTGCAAATCCCAGCGGAGTATAATTTGTGCAGGTGATTTCTGATATTTTTCACCCAGCTCCATCAGCGTTGGATTGTCGAGGTTGCCCTGCATTAATGGACTCCAGGCTTCCAGCTGAATCCCGTGGTCTTTACAGAAGCCAAGCAGCTCCTTTTGCGTTAACAGCGGGTGGTATTCTACCTGGTCTACCATTGGCGCTATCTCACAGTCCGCCATCAAATCCTCTAAATGGTGGATGTGGAAATTGCTCACCCCGATGGCCCGGACACGCCCGTCCTTGTATAATTTCTCGAGTGCCTTCCATGTTTCCTTGTATTTTCCCGCAACCGGCCAGTGGATCAAATACAGGTCGAAGTATTCGAGACCGAGTTTTTTGCGGCTTTCCTCAAATGCCGCCAGGGTAGATTCATAGCCCTGATCTGCATTCCAAACCTTTGTTGTAATAAAAAGCTCTTCGCGTGGGACGCCGCATGTGCGAATCGCATTTCCCACTCCTTCTTCGTTCTGGTAAACAGCCGCCGTATCTATGCTGCGATATCCGGCCTTGATTGCCGATAATACAGCCTGTTCTGCCTGTCCTTCTTCCGTCACTTTCCATACCCCAAGCCCAAGCCACGGCATCTTTACATTATTTTTTAAAGTAGTGCTGTCCGTAAGAGCGTTCGCCATTTCATCGTCCTCCATTCGTTTATGTATTGCTATTGCCCACCTTTCAGTAATGAGTAAAGATGGGTATTGTTCCTGTTTTATACAGTTTATCATTAGTGCCGAGAAGACCCCTTCCTCAAGCCCCAACGGGGGCAGGGAGGGGATAAATCGGTGCGGTCATGTGAAACCCTTTGCCGTACTTCACCAGGGTCACCTGTTCGACTTTCACCGGTTTGGCAAGGCCCTCTAGTTTCACATACGCTCCTTTGTTCTGCACGCCCTTCACCAGATACTTGCGGTGCTGATACTGCACCGTATCCATCGGTTGAAGGGAATAGCGCCTCCGTCGGATGCTTCGCCTGCCCTTGGACAGCTTCTCTCCCCGGTACTGCCGCAGGCTTTCCCCTGAAACCTCCCGGTTTCGTGTGCGCCGGCCGCAGAAAAGCTCCTGCCCACTTGCTTTGGCTCCGGTGCGAACGTCGATGTATCTGGTATCGTAGAATTTTTCAAGGCTCCGGTTGTTCCGGCGCACCTGCTGGAGGACAAAGGGAGCGGTGCGGGGTTGGGTAGTGCCCACCCGCAATGATGAAGGCGTCATTGGCGTGGCTTTTCTCAATCCCATGCTGGATGCGAACGTGCTTCGTTACATACCCGTAGGTCGCCGCCCCGCCTAAAAGCTGGGTCAGCCGCCACCGGACGATACTCATAAACGTCTCGGGACGGAACGATTTTACCTTCGGCTCCCATCCATACAGGAAACCATTTAGCTGGTGGCTCGCCGGGATGTGGCACTTGTCGCATAGTGTAACCAGGTTGCCGGGTCGATCCGAACGGTCGCCCTTCCAGTAGCCGATGTGATGCACCTGCAGAATGGGATGCACGGACTTGTTTTTGCAGTGAGGATTCTGGCATTGATGATGGTCCCGGTGCAGGATGTACTCCCGCAGATTCCAGAAGCCGAGCTGTTCTCCCTGCTGGTACAGAGTGCCTGCCACCTCAGGGTTTTGGATGGCTTGAATGTCAAAATTGGCGACTTCCACGATGATTTTTTGTACGGGAAGGAGGTTCTTTACAAGTTCCACCAGCCGCACATGGCTGTCCAGCTTGTGCTGAATGCTGGGAGCCAGCCACCCTTCGGACCGTCTCCGATTGTCAAACCGGGGAGCGCGGTAGCGAAGCCGGCTTCTCCGCTGCTTACGGTACATGGCACGTTCTTTTAACCGCTCCCTCATGCCAATGAGAAGGTGACACTCTCCTGAGAGAAGTTCTTCGTTTTCCGATACCGCCGAAAAACCGACGGTTTGATAGCCGGCATCCACCCCGAGTGTCACCGGTTGAACGTAGTTCGTCGTTTCATACGTCAATTGAATCGTGAACGGCCTGCGCCGTACCACTTTCGCCTGCTTGTTTTTCAGCATCCGGCGCACCTTGCCAAACCGCTTGGTTGGCATCAAGGGTTCTCCATTGTGATTCAGTACATACACCATCTAAACCATCTCCTTTGCGAAGATAAAGCGGAGAATCAGTTTCTTGCGAAACCGTCTCCGTAGGTTCCCATCGACCGGTTGGGTGGGGTTTACCGGATATGACACTTCGCTTACCCAACAGCGATGTTTAATCATACCCCGCAGGGGCCGGAGCTTGGGAAGCACCCCGGCGTGCCTATGGATTCCCACCCAACGTTTCCTTCCCGCGAGGGAAGAGGTCTAATCAACCGAACCTATGCATTCACACAAGCCCCCCGCTTCAAGAGCCGTTTGGCTCTAAGTGGTGGGTAGTTGACATTGTATCGGTTCTTCTCCTGAACCTCTCCCCACTAAAGTAGGTAGGTTCTTCGGTACATGTGCATTTCCCGCTCTCTCGCCGCCTGCGTTCGTGGTGGATACAACAAGCGGGCGTTGGCACGGCTCCCGGTGACTTTCATGGACAACGCTTCCGCTAAAGTGATTGACGTCCTGTGCGCCCGGTTCAAGACACACCCTCGGTTTTCTTATTTATCATCAAGGGCTATACGCCCATAGAAGACCTTCTTTCGCAGAATAGCAATACGAACATGTATTGCTATTATATACCATCTGGAAAGAAAAAACAGACGCGATTTATCCCCTCATTGAAATAAGAAGCATTCTTGCGCTCATTCGCATAAAAGACCGAGCTGGTGTTTTGGCTCGGTCTTTCCATTATTAGTTAGGCAAACCGGGGGGATAATAATAGGGTGGGATCTTAATCCAGCCTCTCCTGCGCATCATTGCTTTTAACGTTCCCCCAAATGTCATTTGCTCCGATTGAAATTGAACCCACATCATAGCCACGTCTCTGCGAATGGATTTTGTCGCTGCCGCCGTAGCCGATAGTACTGCACCGGATACTTTTAAGGCTATATTGTTTGCAAGCTCACCATCGGCCATCTTTACCCCCAGTGGAACGGCGTCTGGTTCAGATTTTGGCTTTGGTGGAGACAGAGACGGGAGTGGAATTCCCTCATTTCGCATAAAATCTTTCAGTCTTGCAACTTGTGATTCACACATGTCTATCGCTTCCCGGAGCATATTTCGTACTTCATCGTCCATTGTTGTATTTATTCCAATTTTTGCAAAATCAATAGCTTCCTGGAGTATGATGAGGTAGGTCCAGCAATCCATTACCTCTCCAACATGCAACGGTGATTTTGGCTCGTCATGGGACAGTGGTTTTGGCTTGTCATCAACAAGTGTTTTTAGCGTATTTATAGCAGCCTTTAACATATCTCCCAATACATCCGCCAACATATTCACCCCCTCAAGGGTTAGTTTGTTAAACTTTTAGGTGCTTATCCACAACCGGAAACTAACTTTCTGTGTAAAGCAGCGAACTGAAAAATGGAATCGCGCTGATGAACAGAATCCGGTGCATAATCAGCAGGCAGTGGGAGATAGTACTCTTGGGCAGTAAAAAAAGTCAAAGGAGTGATCCCTATGCCATACGGCGCTCACGAAACGATGGAAGTGCATGAAATCTTATTAGAAAAAATCAACATGATTACCCACTTTAACCTTTACGCGAGAGAAGCGAAGAACCCGCAGCTGCTGGATATGATCGCACGCCACCAGCAGGAGGAAATCCGGGCGTACAATGAAATCGTAGCGTATACGCATGACTACAATCGTTTTACTCCGGTTCCCCCTAATACGAATATAAGAGGGATTAACCCTGAGCAGATTCAATATGGCCTCAACAAACCGCCCCAGTTCGTGCCGCAATCCGACGCCGTGCTGAGCGATTGGGAAGTCGCAACCGCTATGCTGCTTTGCCATAAAAACGCGGCTCGGAACTCCACATGGGCCACCCTCGAATGCGCCGATCCGAACCTGCGCCAGTTGCTGCTGAACTCTGCTGCCAACTGCGCGAATCAGGCGTACGAGGTGTTCCTGTTCATGAATCAGCAGGGTATGTACCAGGTCCCTACATTGAAAAGCCATACGGCTAAAACGCTGCTTCATAGCTACCAGCCGGCAGGCCCGTCCCTGGAGGCCCAGTACTCCGGGCAAAACACGGGGTACGCCGGACAAACGATGGCCAACTTGTCTGCTGGTTCCCCGGAAAGCGCCTTGTATGGCGGCATGCAGGGGCAGGGGTATGGACGTTCCCCATACGCGTCGGCTTCCGGGCAGGCTGGAATGACTGGACGCAGTGGTTCTGCTGGCCAGAATCAGACAGGCTCCTCTTCGATGTACGGCGGCCAGAACATGCCGCAATAAACCGGCTTTGAGAAAGAAAACAAACCACCTGAATTAGAAGGGTCCGCCGCATGTGCGGCCCCTCCGATGTCAGGTGGTTTTTTATTTCCTTATTTTTTTGCAGAAAAGTAAAACCATGCTATGATAGAGGCGGATTGATTATGCGATTAAGGGGAGTAGAAAGATGCTTGATGCGACGTTGGATCAGCTTGACGTAGGTGTTCTCGTCATTGATACGAATGGCACGATCGTTTTTGTTAATACATTGAGCGAAAAATATCTCGGTATCAAAAGAGAAGAAGCGTTACATGAAAATATGGGGGATTATTTTCAGGCTAAACTTAATCATAAACCCGATTTGCTTACTGTTTTGTCAACCAAAAAAGAGATTAGTAGAAGCGCGGTTCCTTTCGGAGGCAAATATTATGATGTTGTGATGAAACCGTTAATTAGAAACGGTGAAATGATTGGAGCAATAGGCGAAACTACCGATGTAACGGAATACGTCCTGGAGCAGCGTAAATTAAGCCAGGCTATCCGGGACATGGCCGCCAATATTGTCCCGGTCATGTCTAAACTGGGAGTTCTCCCCTTACAGCCTCTCTCTGGAATGGCTTATAATGATGAGTATACCGTTTTTCTCGAAAAAGCATTAACGAGCTGCCTGGAAATAAAAATAGAATACCTGGCGGTTGACTTAACGGCGGTTGTTGATGCGAATGAAATGTTTATTGCTTTTTTACAACGCCTGACAAATTGTCTCCGATTGGTAGGAGTCGAAGCCGTGTTCACAGGTGTACGGCCCAATGTGGCATCAGCTATGGCTGATATGGAGGAGTATTTTGCAGATAGTAGGTTCTTCACTCAGCTAAGTCAGGCGCTTGAGTACTTTGCGGTTATAAAGGAATAAAGGAAGAGCGCCGGGAACATTGGGAACATTGATTTTGTAAACGAAAGCAGCTACTCTGGCTCAAGCCAGGGTAGCTGCTTTTTAAGGTTGATTGCATTTGCGATGGGAAGCGTATGATAGATGTCGAGGCACTTCTGAAAGTTTTGATTTTAATAGAATATTTATTTAGAGGAGTGGGGATAGATAGATGGCTTCTGAAAGTGTAATGACGGTCCAATCCAGAGCTAAAGGGATTGTGCTTGTACTCATAGGCGCTACGCTATGGGGAATCTCAGGCACTGTTGCCCAGTATTTATTTCAAAAGAAAGACTTCAGCCCGGAGTGGCTTGTATCGGTGCGCTTATTGCTCTCAGGGTTTATTTTGTTGTTGTTCTCTTTTGCCAAAGGAGACAAACAGATGTGGGAGGTTTGGAAGTCCAACACTTACCGCTGGAGCCTCCTTTTGTTTGGAATTATCGGTATGCTCGGTGTCCAGTATACATATTTCGCTGCGATTAAATCAGGGAACGCCGCAACCGCGACCTTGCTGCAATACCTTGGTCCCGTATTTATTACGTGCTATATTGCCTTTCGATCCAAACGCCTTCCTACTCTATACGAATTTATCGCCATTATACTGGCGCTGGCCGGTACTTTCTTTCTCGTAACAAATGGGGATGTCCAGACCTTGTCCATTTCAAAATGGGCGCTCTTCTGGGGCATTGCTTCCGCTGTTGCTCTAGCCTTCTATACACTGCAGCCCTATAAGCTGCTGGACAGGTGGGGTTCGACCCTCATCGTGGGATGGGGAATGCTGGTAGGGGGGATAGGATTTAGCTTTCTCTATCCGCCCTGGAATTTTCGCGGGCAGTGGTCATACCCTTCTATATTGGCGGTCCTGTTTGTCGTATTGTTTGGGACCCTTATCGCGTTTTACTGCTATTTGGAAAGCTTAAAGTACATCCAGGCTGCAGAAGCGAGTTTACTTGCCTGCGCTGAGCCGCTATCGGCGGCTTTTCTTTCGGTTATCTGGCTGCACGTGCCATTTGGGGTTATCGAGTGGCTCGGCGCCGCCTGCATTATCGCTACGATCGTTATCCTGTCTCTTAAAAAAAGGGAAAAGTTGCATGATATATAAGCCTTCCTTACAATTGGATTTAGCTTAAATGTCTAACTAAATTAAGAAAGAGGTTTATTTCATGCGTATGATGCCTTTGGAAAAGCGAAGTGTTACCACAAGTCGTTTAGTATTAGGATGTATGGGGTTCGGAGGCAATTGGGATTATAATCCAATATCAAATGAAGAAATTTTAAAGACTGAACAAGCGATAGATACAGCACTTTCTTTAGGAATCACAATGTTTGACCATGCTGATATATACAAGATGGGAAAAGCAGAAGAAGTCTTTGGCAGGGTTTTAAAAGCTCAGCCAAGCTTGAGAAAGAATATAGTTATTCAGAGTAAGTGCGGGATTCGTTTTACAGATGAGATTGGACCTGGCAGATATGATTTTTCTAAAGAGCATATCTTAAACTCTGTAAATGGAACTTTACAAAGGCTGGCAGTAGAATACTTAGATGTCTTACTGTTACACCGACCTGACCCTTTAATGGAACCAGAAGAAGTTGCAGAAGTGTTTCGACAACTAAAAATGTCAGGGAAAGTGCGTCATTTTGGTGTCTCAAATATGAATAAGGGGCAAATAAAACTTCTTCAAACATATTGCGAAGACCCAATCATTGTGAATCAGATGGAAATGAGTTTAAACAAACTTGACTGGGTTGACCAAGGTGTATTAGTCAATCAAGAAGCAGGAACTTCCACTCATTTTGCCGATGGCTTACTTGAATATAGCATGGTAAATGATATACAGATTCAAGCATGGTCTCCATTGGCTAAAGGGATATATTCAGGAAAAGAGATTGAACGTCCTTCGGAGGCTGAAATGAAAACGAAGGAATTAGTGGAGAAAATGGCTTCCGAAAAAGACACAACGAAGGAAGCCCTTGTTCTTGGCTGGTTAATGCGTCATCCAGCAAAGATTCAACCAGTGATTGGCACGACAAACCCCGAACGTATAAAGAACTGTCAGGATGCTATCCGTCAGTCTGAATTAATGACACGAGAGGAATGGTATTCCCTTTATGTATCTTCGAGAGGAAACAAACTCCCATAATAAAAATATAAAAAACAGAGGGCTGTGAATCAGCCTTTTTTCTTTTTCAAATTAGTTCTGTTATCGTTTGTTGTTGATTTTACGACCAAGTATACCTCTCCGATGCCCGGTTTGCTGGGCTTAACTTTAGCGGTAATCATTCCCTTGTTTGTAATGGATTTTTTCTGCAAATACTAGTCCCGAAAAGGGGGGATAGAAGTGAAGAAGGAAGACAAGAAGATCAGCAATTTGGAACAGAATCGGAAGGAACGCGATAAGCAGCCAGAAATGGAGCCGGCCCCTGGCTTTGGCGATAAGAAGCTAGAAGGCCCAAACCGCCCTTCGGAATAATAAAAGCCGGCGGGATAAAATGAACAGATAACCCAATAGCGGGAGGGGGCCAGCGTGTTGCTTGCTTTCTCCCGCATATTATTTCTGTTTGTATACGAACACACATTCTGGTATAATAAAAATAAGAACAAACGTTTGTTAAATCGCTTATTTTCGTTTGATGGTAACAGATTTTGAAGGCGGGAGGCGGACTGGTGTTGAATTTTCTCTCCTATCTGGGCCGTGTTGTTGAAATTATTTATATAGATCGAAACGGGAAGCTGACCCAGCGCAGAATCCGTCTTATTTCTGTAGCGGATGGATACGTGCGGGGGTATTGCTTTACACGAAAGGCGACCCGTTATTTTTCCGTGCGCAATATTCTTGCGCTCATTCCTGAACAAAAGAAACAGGTTGGGTAAACGAACAGATCTTTCATCCTTTTGCTATGATAACAGCAGAAGGATTTTTTTATGCGCGGGTACCTAAAAACATGTTCAATATGGTAAGATGTGAAAAAAACAAGCAATAGAAGAGTAACATTCAATATAGGAGTGATAAACATGGCTATTGTTGAAGTAACCATCGTTCCCATCGGTACAGGCTCACCAGGGGTAAGTGAATATGTCGCAGACGTGCACCGAATACTTGAACAGGCAGCTGAGCCTGTTTCATACCAAATGACACCGATGAGCACAATCATTGAAGGAGACCTCGATGACATCCTCGCTGTTATCCGCCGCATGCACGAGCGGCCGTTTGAGAAGGGAGCGCTCCGTGTGTCAACCTCGATAAAAATCGATGAGCGCAGAGATAAAGCCGCTTCCATGAAGCAGAAATTGGAGTCCGTGAACGAAAAGCTGGGGGGGTAAGCACCCCTGCCTGTATAGGGAACCGGTAAGTGGAGAAAATACAGGAAAAGTACAGGGGTGATACTGTGATTGAACTGGAACTATCTGCTAACCATATAAATCAGTTGTTTTTTGACGCGGTGAGGGACGGCCGCACCCAGTTTGCTGCCCAGCAGGAACACCTTGTTGGTGAAGTGACGGAAGAAGAGTTTGACGGCTTTTTAAAGGACAACAATTTGATTCTTTACAGGAATACCCTTAAAAGCTATGAGAACGGTGAGGTTGTCGGGGAATTCCGTAACCTTTGATTGTGCAAGTCCCGCTATATATTAGAAGCGCCGGTGGCACGCATCGGCGCTTTTTGGCGGCAAAAGCTAATTTTTAAAGAGGAATATAAAGAGCGGCTGTAGAAGCATAGAATTAGCATACAAAGAACGATTCGTGCTGCTTATACAAGGGGAGGGGTTGATGAAATATGTATATTGTCATTTATGACGCAATGACTGACTTTGGCTTTCTGCACAAGAAGGTAGAGACGTTTAAAACGCTGGCGGAAGCGAAAGCGTTCGCGGAAGGAAAGAAAAGAGAAGGCTCGCAAAACATTAAAATCGCCCAGGAAGTACTAAACGTATAACGATGCAGGGAACACCTCCATGCACTTGCCGTGCTGTGAAGAGGTGTTTCTTTGTGTCCGCTGTGCTACAATAGAAACCTGAATCCAGTAAAGCGAGTGAAGAGAACAATGATAATCACCACTCCCCATGAACCGAACGGACAATTAATTGCTGCAGCCAGGCTGCTTTCCGGTCAGCTCGGCGCAGCGTATGTGGAAAGAAGAAAGGCTTCCATTGCCCGGCTGCATAAACTCGACCCGGAAATCGTTGTCGTCACAAAGGACGGGCTGCGGGCATACAGTGCCGGGCGGGAGGCGCCGTTCTTTTTCCATCCGGGAATGGCCATGCTCCGTATAAAAAGGCTGCTCAGCGGCGATAATGATCTAATGGTCCGGGCATGCGGATTAACTCCGGGAGATTCTTTCCTGGACTGTACGCTCGGCCTGGCGGCGGACGCGATTGTCGCGTCTTATGTGGCCGGACAGAGCGGAAAAGTAGTCGGTTTGGAGTCGCAGGCCATTCCCGCCTGTATTGTCGCGGACGGACTGCAGCGCTATGAAACGGACCTTCCCCAGATGCGGGAGGCCATGGCCCGCATTGAAGTCATCGCCGTCCATCATTTGACTTTTTTGCGGCAATGTGAAAATAATAGTTTTGATGTTGTGTATTTTGATCCGATGTTTTTTGAAGCGGTTCCCTCCTCGGAGAGCATTTCTATTCTTCGGCCGTTTGCGAACTATGAATCGCTTGCGACGGAAGCGATCGAGGAAGCGAAGCGGGTCGCTGTGAAGCGGGTCGTCATGAAAAACCACGATCAGAGTCCCGATTTTGACCGCCTCGGATTCAAGCGCATTAAGAGAGCGGAAAGAGCATTTACATATGGAATTATAGAAACCGGGGGAGCGCAGCGATGAGCATAGAAAAAGAGAACGTCCTGGCTATCATCGGGCCTACTTCTGTCGGGAAGACCGCGTTAAGCCTTGAACTGGCAGCACGATTCTCCGGAGAAATCATTTCAGGCGATTCCATGCAGTTTTACCGGGGTATGGATATAGGGACGGCGAAAGCGAGCCCGGAAGAACGGGCGGCCATTCCGCACCATCTTATCGACATTTGCGACCCGGATGAGGAGTTTACGGTCGCTGATTTTCAGCGCAGAACGGCTGCGCTGATTTCTGACATGAACAGCCGTCAAATCCTGCCCATCATCGTTGGTGGTACAGGCCTTTATATACAATCTGTGCTATACGGCTACCGTTTTTCACAAGCGGGCGAAGATGAAGCATACCGCGCTTCCCTTTCCTCGCTTGCGGAAACAGACGGGAATGAAGCTCTGCATGCTAAGCTGAGTGCTGTTGATCCGCTCACCGCGGCCCGCCTTCATCCCAATGATGTCAAACGTGTCATTCGTGCCCTTGAAATTTATCACCTGACGGGCAAAACGATGGCAGAGTATCAGCAGAGAAGTGAGGAGTCGCCTTACAACCTATTGCTTCTTGGTTTGACGATGGACCGCGCTTTGCTTTATGAGCGAATTAACACCCGTGTCGACCAAATGATAGAGGCGGGCCTTATTGAAGAGGTAGAGGGGCTTTTGCGGAAGGGATATGACGCTTCTTTGCGCTCGATGCAGGCGCTCGGTTATAAAGAAATCATCGCCTATTTACAGGGATTAACAACGAAAGAAGCAGCCGTTGAACTTGTAAAGAAGCGCACACGTAATTTTGCCAAACGCCAGCTTACCTGGTTCCGTGCCATGAAAGACATTGTCTGGTTCGATGTAACACCCGGACTGGGAACTGAGTCCTCAATCAGGCAAGGAATTTATGAGAAAGTGGCAGGAAAGTTTAGATAAGCGGCGAATATATAAAAATAAATAAAGATAAATAGGAGGTATTCCCATGGCAAATACCATCAACATTCAGGACACGTTTCTCAATCACCTGAGAAAGGAGAACGTGCCTGTAACCATTTACCTTGTAAATGGGTTCCAGCTTCGCGGTTTGATTAAAGCATTCGACAACTTTACCGTTGTAATTGATACAGAAGGAAAGCAGCAGCTGGTATACAAGCATGCCATTTCTACCTTCTTACCACAACGACCGGTTTCCTTGATGCCTGACAGCGAGTAATCTTTGCTTTTGGGGCACCGTACCAGACAGTTTGTATGCTGTCTGGTTTTTTTGTGGGTATGATGTACATAGAGGACAAGTTGTGTTCTAGAAAGGTGGTTTGCTGCTTGACATATCGCAGTGTTTTTGAAGAAGATGAAACGGTTTATGCCCTGGACAGTGTCGGGGAAAATATTTTTATTGCGGATAAAGAACACCGTCTCGTATGGATGAACCAATACGCGCAAAACTTGATTGATGATATTGCGGCTGATTTGCATATCGGCGGGCATCAGGACTTAATAGGCCATAATATTGGCCGCTTTCACCGTGATCCACAGCATCAGGCACGCATTTTGCGGAACGGCCCTTTTCCTCACCGGGCTCAGATTAAACTCGGGAAATATACAGCTAGAATTATTGTAACCGAATATAGAAATAAAGAAAAAGAAGTGAAAGGGTACATCTTAATCTGGCAGGATGTAACGAAGGAGGAGGCGCAGAAGAAAGAAGAACAGAAACGATTTATGTTGGGCTGACGCCGGTTATGGCCCGCTATATTGTTCTTTCCGGCATTGAGACGAAGGTAAAAACATTTTCTTCTTTTCCGCAGGGAATTCGCTATGCTCTTAAACAGGAAGGATATTCGGTTGAAAAGAAAGATTTCTAATTATAAAGACCCGGCTGCAGAGCCTACTAAAATCCCCACCCTTTTCATTATCTGTAGAAGTTCAGAAGGAATTAATGATATTGAATGGAATAATTATCTTAGCGAATAAATTTCTCAATCATTAATATTTTCTTTATATTTAGTATAATTTTTACTTTATATATTCCGGTTTCTATTCTATATCTGTGGAGGGGTAATAATGAATATGGTGAAAGAAACATTGCTGGTTGAACTAAGAAAAATGATTTCTGAGAACCAGGTGACAGTGAATCCGACCGTATTAGAACAGCATAGCAGGGATGAATCATATCATACACCGCATTTGCCGGATGTTGTTGTATTTCCGCAGAACACGGAAGAAGTAAGCAAAATTATGAAATTCGCCTGTGAAAATGGAATTCCTGTTACCGCATTTGGCTTAGGGACAAGCCTGGAGGGGCACGCTATTCCGTATCATGGAGGCATCTCGTTAGATTTCCAATTGATGAATCAAATCCTCGAGGTTCGCCCGGATGATTTTTTGGTACGGGTACAACCAGGGATTACCCGAACCCAGCTAAATAAGGAATTGAAAAAACACGGACTGTTTTTCACGGTCGATCCAGGGGCGGATGCGACACTTGGGGGAATGGCAGCAACGAATGCAAGCGGTACGACCTCTGTACGGTATGGAATTATGCGGGATCAGGTACGTGATTTAGAAGTAGTCCTGGCCGATGGACAGATTATTCATACAGGCAGCATGACAGCTAAGTCGTCATCTGGTTACCATATTACGGGGCTGTTTGTCGGCTCAGAAGGAACATTAGGTGTATTCACGGAACTGACTTTGCGCGTGTTTGGCATCCCGGAAGCCATTACTGCAGCGCGTGCTGTGTTTCAGACGGTAGAAGATGCTGTCACGTCGGTTGTTGATATTCTATCAGCGGGCATTCCGGTAGCCCGTATCGAACTGGTGGATGAACGCTCCGTTGAACAAGTAAATTTATATAATAACACAGCTTACCCCGGCAAGCCGACTTTGTTTATTGAATTTCATGGAAATGAAGCTGGGCTTCAGTATGATGTTGATTTTGCAAAAAAACTGGTAAGGGAAAACGGCTGCGAGGACTTTGTATTTGAAACAGATTCAAAGGCAAGGGCCCAGCTATGGGAAGTTCGTCATAATCTGGCTTACGCCTTTATTCATAAATCACCGGGCAAGAAAATGATGGTGACAGATGTGTGTGTCCCTATTTCTGAATTGGTAGGGGCGGTCCGGGATGCGCGGACGGCTGTTAATGAGGCCGGTTTAGATGGGGCTATACTCGGCCATGTCGGGGACGGGAACTACCATGTTCTTTTAATGCTGGACCTAAATAATCCAGAAGAAGTGGAGAGAGCCAAAAGGTTAAATGACCATCTGGTAAGTTACGCACTAAGCCGCGGCGGTTCCTGCACCGGTGAGCATGGCGTAGGCATTGGCAAGGCCGGGTATCAACGCAAGGAACATGGAGCTGCGTTAGATGTGATGAAAATAATAAAGAATTCACTGGACCCGAAAGGCATATTGAATCCCGGGAAGATTTTTGAAGTTGAGTGAGGCTAATATAACAGATTAAGGGAGAAAGACACGTTTATCATGTCTTTCTTCAGGATGTTGAGAAACTAAATAGAATAGGCACCGTTAGGTGCCCTAAACCATTGGGAGTTTGTTCATGCCCGATGGTTTTTTTGTGTCTGAATAGGAATAAATGCGTCAAAGAGGGTGCTATGGATACCTTTGCAAGAAAAATTAATTTAATATGAAAAAAGAAGAGGATAAATAGATTCATACTGAACTATCTATCCTCTAATCATTATAGTCTATTTAATTAAAACAGTGGGGATTTTGTGTGTCGCTCACCAGCCAAAAGTATAGAGAATATATCGACATATTTTACGTCAAAACCATTGACATAAAATATGTCATTGGTTATAATTGACGTAAATTATGTCGGAGGTGATGAGCATGAATGGAAAAGAAGCGTTACATGCAAAAACAACGCTGGAGTATTTAGTTTTAGTAAATGAGCAGTCGTATTCACAAATTGGAAGAGAGCTACATATCACACCGCAGCAATTTTCGGATTGGATTAAGAAACGCAGACCGATTCCTAAGGAAAGGCTCCTGGCATTAAGTGAATATTTTCAGGTTGGGGAGAGATGTTTGGTTGATGAAAAGAATTTTGCAAGAAATTTAACAGAGGTTACGAAAATCGACATCCAGATGCTGTTAGTTAAGAAGATCATGGAGAAAGGCGAGGAAGATATCAGTCCCTACAAAGAGAAACTGGAAAAACTGGAGAAAGAAAAAGCAAAACAAATAAGAATCGGGCGGCTGGCTGCTATCCTCCATCAGGAAAATGAAGAAATCGATACGATGATTGACGCCGTGCTGGAACAGATTGAATCGGGAAACACAGCCAGGCTAAACGATATCATTAGCGAACAAAAGAGGGGGAAATGAAATGTGCACAAGTTTTGTAATCGGGGATGCCGCAGGGCGAATCGTTGGAAAAAATATGGACGTTTTTTATGATGACGGGTATTTATTTAGCAACCAGCGGAATCTCGCCAAGACCGCGTTTGTTCTGCCGCCCGGGAAACCGGCAGTGTGGGTGTCCCAATATGGCAGCCTTACCTTTCACCAGAGTGGGAAGGAATTTCCGGTGGGGGGAATGAATGAAACAGGGCTTGTCGTTGAGCAGATGACGCTGTGGGAGACTGAATATAGTATGGACGATGGTCGGCCTGCCATCAGTGAACTTCAATGGATCCAATACATGCTGGACACATGCCGTACGGTTCGTGAAGTAATTGAAGCTGCATCTCGGATCAGAATCGGCCAGGGCACGCCTCCTCTTCATTATCTTGTATGCGATAGACAGGGAGATACTGCTGTGATCGAGTTTGTGGAGGGAAACCTGGCGGTCTATACGGGAGAAGAATTACCCGTCCCCGTCCTTTCGAACAGCACATATAAACAATCGCTGGAATATGCAGACCAACCTGCCATTCTTGCAGAAAATGGTTTAGATGAATATAAACAAAATTCCCTGGAGCGCTTTACCGGTGCAGCAAGGCTCATTCAATCACGCAAAGCAGGTACCCCGGTGTCTGCAAACGAAGCTTTTGAACTACTGCAAGTTGTTAAACGGCAGGATACGGTTTGGTCGATTGTGTATGATATTGCCAACCTGGAAATTCACTTCTTCACAAACCGTGAAAAGGAAAGAAAGAAAATTCAACTCCGGCATTTTGATTTTTCTGATGGGAAAACGGCAAAGGCGCTGCCTGTCCATTGCCGTGCAGCGGAAAATATACAGGAACGCGTTGTCGATTATGAACGCCGGCTAAATAAGGAACTCGCACAGTCGTTTTTTACGAATGAAACATTTGCGCAGGTATTTAAGTGGAACATAACAGAGGAAATGATTGACTTCTATGCCGGCTATCCGGAGCAATTTGTTAAGCAAAACGATATGCAGGTTAAATGATGGGGAACCGCCTTGGAAAGGGCGGTCTTTCTCGTTTTAAATTCGGATAGAAATTGACTAAACTTATATAAATGCAGTACATTATGTATTGTGTTTCTTTAGTAGATAAGAAAGTATAACTTTCTTATCTACATAAGGGCAACTAAGGTGCTAGCCAAGTTTTCTTTATATGCACAAAGAATTGCCGTGCAAACGCTCATATACAATTATATAGGTAAGGAGGGAGATCCGATTGATTTCCATTCAAAATGTTGTAAAAACGTACGGGACGGGCAGTACAGCGGTCCATGCCATTAAGGGCGCAAACCTTGAAGTGCAAAAGGGTGAGATTTTCGGTGTTATTGGTTTCAGCGGTGCCGGCAAAAGCTCGCTTATCCGCTGTGTCAACCTGCTGGAACGCCCTACTTCAGGTTCGGTTGTTATTAACGGAACGGATTTAACGAAGCTATCCACAAATGAACTGAGGATGGCCCGCCGCAAAATCGGGATGATTTTCCAGCACTTTAATCTGCTGTCTTCCAGCACGGTGTTTGACAATGTCGCGGCACCGCTCCGACTGAGCAATGCACCTAAAAGCGTTATTCAGAAAAAGGTAAACGAGCTCCTTGAAATCGTAGGTCTCGCCGGGCGTGCGAGTGCATATCCATCCCAGCTCTCCGGCGGCCAGAAGCAGAGGGTAGCTATTGCCCGGGCGCTTGCCAATGACCCTGAAATCCTGCTTTGCGATGAAGCAACGTCTGCTCTTGATCCGCAAACAACGGACTCGATTCTCGATTTGCTGCTTGATATTAATAAGAAATACAACCTTACGATTATGCTCATTACACATGAGATGCACGTTGTTAAGAAAATCTGTGACCGGGTTGCGGTGATGGAGGAAGGGGACATTGTGGAAATGGGAACCGTGCTTGATATTTTCTCACGTCCCCAGACAGCAACGACCCGGAACTTTATCCGCAGTATTTTTGACGACTCCCTGCCGGAAGGATTGTTGGAGCGCGTGCAGCATGCGCCCGGCAGCCGGATCGTTCGCCTGACGTTTATCGGGGATAACACAGAGGATCCAGTACTGGCCGAATTAACCGAGCGTTATCATTTAAAACCGAACATTCTTTTCGGGCATATTACACAGGTCAAGGAAACAACATTCGGGTATCTTGTCATCTCGCTCAGCGGGGAATCGGCCGTACTCGATGAGGCATTGCAGTATGTGGATGAAAAGGGAGTAAAGGCGGAGGTGATTCATCATGTTTAACGGAATGGATCCGCACTGGGATTTATACATCCCGGCGTTGCAGGAAACATTGTACATGGTCGGGTTTTCAATCGTCATTGCTACCCTGATTGGAATTCCGCTCGGTGTTCTTCTTGTCATTACGCGGCCGGGGCACATTTTTGAACAACGGTTTATTTACCAGATTGCCAACACCATCATCAATATTATTCGTTCTGTGCCGTTCATTATTTTGCTGTTCGCGCTTATCCCGTTTACAAAGCTCGTGTCCGGAACGTTTATTGGTGTGGAGGGTGCCATTGTTCCTCTTGTCGTCTATGCTTCCCCGTATATTGCACGGCTGATGGAATCAGCCCTTCTGGAAGTGGATGCAGGCCTGATTGAAGCCTTTCAAGCGATGGGGGCGACGCGGCGCCAGATTATTTTCAATGTCATGCTGAAGGAAGCGCGCCCTGCGCTCATTTTATCGCTTACGATTGCACTCATTGGCTTGATTGATGCGACCGCGATGGCAGGCATTATCGGGGCCGGCGGGCTCGGGAACCTTGCCTACCGATACGGATTCCAGCGCTGGGAAACGCTTGTTATGATTTTTACGGTTATCATTTTAATTATCCTTGTTCAGATTTTCCAAACGCTTGGAAATCGGATTGCGCGCGCAATGCGTAAAGACTAGAGATAAAGGGGAGAACACCCGTGAAGTTTGAAGCATCAGAAGGGATGAAGCGGCTGCCTTCGCAATTTTTTTCAAGCTTAGTAGCCAAAGTAAACCGGGTAGTGGAGCAGGGGCATGATGTCATCAACCTTGGACAGGGAAATCCCGACCGTCCAACGCCCTCCCACATTGTAGAGGCATTAAAGCGGGAAGCGGAAAACCCGCTCCACCACAAATACCCGCCCTTTCAGGGGCGGCTCGAACTAAAAGAAGCGATTGCCCACTGGTATAAGCAGGAACGCGGGGTTTCTGTCGACCCGGCAACCGAGGTGGCCATTCTGTTTGGCGGAAAAGCAGGGCTCGTCGAAATGAGCAACATTTTCCTCAACCCGGGCGATATTTGCCTTGTGCCGGATCCGGGGTATCCGGATTATTGGTCCGGTGTAGCGATGGCCGGGGGCCAGATGGTGATGATGCCGCTTCGCGCGGAAAATGATTTTTTGCCCGACTTCTCTGCGATTCCCAAAGAAACAGCACGCAAGGCAAAAATGATGTTTTTAAACTACCCGAACAATCCGACCGGGGCGGTGGCAACGCCTGCTTTTATCGAAGAGGCGGTCCGCTTCTGTCTGGATAACAAAATTCTGTTAATCCATGACTATGCATACGGTGCCATCGGATTTGACGGTGTGACCCCGCCCAGCTTCCTTTCTCATCCGCAAGCGAAAGAGGCAGGGGTGGAAATTTATACCCTTTCGAAAACATACAACATGGCCGGATGGAGGGTAGGCTTTGCGATTGGCAACCAGGAAGTCGTCCGGTTGATTAACCTGTACCAGGATCATTATTTTGTCAGCCTGTTTGGCGCCGTGCAGATGGCGGCTGTTGAAGCCTTAACAGCTTCCCAGGACTGTGTGAAAGAGCTTGTTAGCGTGTATGAGTCACGCCGCAACACGTTTTATGGCGCTATCCACCGCATCGGCTGGAAGGCCGAACCGATCAAAGGCTCCTTCTTTTCCTGGCTGCCTGTCCCTCAGCCTTATACGTCTGCTTCCTTCTCTGATTTGCTGCTGGAAAAAGCACACGTTGTTGTGGCGCCGGGCATTGGGTTTGGTGAGCACGGTGAAGGATATGTAAGAACAGGCTTGCTCGTGGACGAAAAAACGCCTGGAAGAGGCGGCGGAAAGAATCGGTCGCCTCGGTCTTTTTTAATTAAATGTTAACCGTTAGGAAAGAATAATGAGAGAAGCGTTTAGGAGGGATGGCATTGGCTACATTAGCTTTAGGAGATAAGGCACCGGACTTTTCGCTTTTAACTGCGTCTGGTGAACCGTATTCATTTGAATCTTACCAAAGGAATCATAAGGGCTGGCATTTGCTTGTTTTTTTCAGGGGAGCCTGGTGACCTGTCTGTGTCGAAGACCTCCAAGGTTTGGAGGAAGGCAAAGGGTTTTTTGAAGACAAAAACGTCTATATTACGACGATATCCACTGACAACCGTGATAATTTAAAAAAGCTGGTTGATGATAAGAAGTTGTCTTTTCCGGTGCTATGCGATGAAAACGTAGAGGCAGTAGAGGCTTATGGTGTGTTTTATCATGGCGATGATGCTCCCTATGAAGACCATGGTGCACACGGAGAACCGGCCTATTTCCTCGTTGACGAAAATGGCCGCCTGCTCTACCAACAAAAGCAAACGGGTCCATTCGGCCGTCCGTCTGTAATCGACCTGCGCAAAATTGTTCAATACATTAAAAAGAATCTAAAGGTTAATTTTTAAAGGGAATCAAAATGCAAAAAAAAGCAGCTATCCCGACAGTGAAGGATAGCTGCTTTTTTTATTTCCAAATTAGTGGAGCTTTTTCTCATCCTGCTCTTTTTCCGTTTGTTCCGTGTTTACTTCAATGTTACAATCTCCACACACCCAATGGTTTCCGATATCGTTCCCCGGACTTAGCTTTCCGCAGGTTTCACATGTAATCATTATAATCCCTCCTGAGGGTTTTATAACTAGTTTATTTCTCTTTTACTATGACTATACAAAAAGTGAAACGAATTCACAAGTTTATCGTATGGTAAGGTGACGAAAATAATGGGAGGATAACTAAATGGACCGAAAACCAGCCTGTTTAATCATACACGGAAGTACGTTTTTTGCTCCGATTCTTGTGCCTTTGCTGTTTGTTTTTCTTGCCGAAGATCGCTATGTGAGAAATCTGGCGGTTGAAGCGCTTTTGTTTCACATTGTGATGTCAATTTGTTTTGCAGTAGCAGCATTTTTAATGATTTTGTTAATCGGGTTTGTCCTGCTTCCCATCTTTGCCCTGATTTATTTGTGGTACCCGATTAAAGGATTTATTCGGGCGCTGAAGGGGGAAGAGTTCCACTATCCGCTCGTCGGAAACTGGGTACGCTAAGCAGCGCCGTGTTCTATCTCTCCTCTTCCTGCATATACATATAAAGGTGTGAATGTAAGAACTGGAGGGATTTTCATGTACCTGGGTGTATTTGATATGAAAGAGCGGCTGGATCAAATGAGGAAGCTCTTAAAGGAAAAGAAACGGCTTTGTGAGCTGCTTGAGGACGACATTCAACAGATTGAGCGAGATATAAAAACGCTGGAAGACCGAGCGGAAGACTCTCACAGCAGCCTTACCGTCTAATTCGGCAGCGTTCGCTTCATTGGGTATTTGTCCCTCTTCCTTCTCCCATGGCACATGCGTAGTATATAGTAGATGCCGAAGCGGAGAGGGTGAGAAAAATGAACAAGCGTGATATAAAGAGGTTTGCCAGAGAGCATCCGGAGTTTGGGGATTGGGCTAACCGGCACGCCTCGAAACTCAAACCGTACGCAAAGCAGCGAAAGTACAAAGAAATTGTGCAGGAGTGGGAAAGAAGCAGGCAGCCGCTGCCTGAAGAGCACAAGATGATGGCACACCAGATTGCTGAATCGATGCGGGATGTCCAGAACTTCATGCGGAATGTTGAAACGGTTTTTAACCGGATTAAACAGATGCACGGCAAAGCAAAAAACCTCAAAAGGTAAATCCTTTTGAGGTTCTTTTGTATTCAAAGGGAGGCATTATCAGAGTGCGTCCGCTTTTTATCGGACGCCCGCATGGCGTCGTATTGGGGCAGCTGAAAATATTTAATGACAAGAGCGGCAGGAAGAATGTAGCCAATCATCGCTTCCACAATAGCGGCGGCACGTGCCCAGCCAAACGGCGTGATATCTCCGTACCCCACAGAAAGAAGCGTAATGGAACTGAAGTAGAAGGACCGCGTAACCAAATCGAATGGCTGACTCTGATGGGAAGGGGCGGCGTAATGATCGGTGATGTTTCCAAAACCGGTAAGCTCCAGTGCACAGTACAGAACAGAAAAAGCAAGCGTGATATTTATATACAGGATAAATAACGCCAGCATGTTATAAAAGGTCCTTCGTTTCGAAATATAGCGGTTCATAGACGTATCTTTAAGCCTCCTTTGTTATAGGACGAGCGGTACTATATGTGTATGCGGGAAAACGCAACTTCAATCCGCCGCATTTTCTCGTTAAAAATGAAAAGTTACTACTTTGTTTTTTGGGACGAATCAGTTACAATGAACATTGATTCATAGACGAAATGAGCCCGAAAGGAAGGATAGGGGAGTGAAACTTTTCGGCTATATATAGCGTAAGTATCGATAGGCTGAGAAAGAAACCATTCTACAGGGAGTAAAAAAGGGGAGATAGAGGTTGAAAATAGCTGAATTATCGGTAAAGCGTCCTGTAACGATCGTCATGCTATGCATTGCGGTCGTGCTATTCGGAATGATCTCTTTGCCGTTGCTAAAGGTAGATTTATACCCGGAACTGAATGTTCCCGTAGCGGTCGTCGCTACAAGTTATCCGGGTGCGGCGCCGGGCGAAGTGGAAAATCTCGTTTCCAAACCGCTTGAAGAAGCAATCGGAACCGTAAGTAAAATTAAAACGATAAATTCTGTCTCCATCAACGGTGCCTCCCAGGTTATCGCCCAGTTTAACTGGGGAACCGACATGGATCAGGCTGCGCTCGATATGAGGGAGAAGATCGATCTTGTGCGTGACAGGCTCCCTGACGGCGCCAACGCACCGCGCGTCATTAAAATCGACCCGAACAGCACGGCGATTGTATCGCTTGCGATGTATGGGAAGACGGATGTGACCGAACTAAATAGAATCGCGAAAGATGTAATCCAGCCAAGGCTGGAGCGGGTAGACGGTGTTGCCTCGGTCTCTATTTCCGGAGGGAAAGAGCGGGAAATTCAATTGACAATCAATCCGGATGCTTTAAATACATACGGGTTAACGGTAGAACAGATTACCCAGAGCCTCGGTGCACGCAACTTGTCCGGGACGGCAGGGAGCGTAGCGGAAGGCGACCGGAACGTCAGTATCAAGGTAACAGGTGAATTTGACAGCGTGCAGAATATCGGGGAAACTCCGGTAGCCTTACCTTCCGGCGGCACCATTCAGCTGGCGGATCTTCTGACCGTTACAGACGGTTATAAAAAAGTAGCCCAGAAAACGAAGGTAAACGGCCAGACCGGCCTGGGGCTTGATGTAATGAAAGCATCGGGTGCCAACACCGTAAACGTGGCCGACGCGGTGGCGAAAGAGCTGGAGGTAATAAAGAAACAACTGCCGAAGGGCGTCCAGCTTGTAACTATTCTCGATACATCTACTTTTATTAAGGACTCCATTAACACGGTCATTAGCCATACATTGGAAGGCGGTATTTTCGCGGTTATCATCCTGTACCTCTTCCTGAACAGCTTCCGTTCAACGATTGTCGTTGCAGTTGTTATTCCGATTTCTTTAATCGCGACGTTTTGCCTTATGTATTTCTCCGGGCAAACGATTAACCTTATTTCATTAGGGGGATTAACGCTGGGTCTTGGGTCGCTTGTCGACTTTGCCGTCGTTGTACTGGAGAGTATATACCGCAAGCGCCAGCAGGGACTGGAAATCACGGCCGCTTCGATTCTTGGTACGAAGGAAGTCGGAACGGCAGTCATGGCGTCTGCCCTGGCTCAGATTTCTGTGTTTATCCCGATCGTATTTGTTGAGGGGCTTGCTTCACAGTTGTTCGGGCCGCTCGCGCTGACGGTTGTGTTTTCTCATATTGCGGCCCTTGCCGTGTCGGTTACACTCGTACCGATGATGTCATCCAAGCTGCTAAAAAAACCGCCGCGTGAGCCGCAAGAATATATTCATTCCAGCAGCAAAACCCCTATGGCGTTATTTCAGAGAGGATTTCACCGCACGAGCGAGCGGTATGCAAGCTTGATTGCCTGGGCGCTCACCCACCGGAAAACGGTTATCTTCTTTACGCTTGGCGCCTTTATCGCTTCGGTTGTTATTTTTGTTACACCGCTCATCGGAAAAGAGTTCATGGCGGCTTTTGACCAGGGCGAAGTAGCGGTACAGGTTAAGCTGCAGCCAGGCTCCAAGCTGGAGGAAACAGAGAAGATTGTTAGCCAGGCCGAAGAAATTGTGAACAAAGTTCCTGAGAAGGAAAGGGTATATACTTCCATAGGGCGCGGCGGGATCCCGGGTGTCGTCCAGGTAGATACAGCCAATCTTGCTTCGATTCAGTTGAAGCTTGTGCCAAAAGACAAACGCAGCCGTTCAACGGAACAAGTAGTCGAAGAGCTGCGCAAGAAAATGAACACCATTGCCGGTGCTGAATTTACGGTTGATCTTGCCTCTCCGGGCGGGGCCCCTCAGGGATCGGCTGTTGATATTTCAGTGCGCGGGGACGATTTAAAAGTGCTGGCTGATTTGAGTAAGTCGATTGCCGGTTTGGTGAAAGAGGTAGAAGGCACGCGTAATGTAGCCTCCTCACTGGATGCCGAGAATGAACAGTTCCAGCTTAAAGTAAACAGCAATGTCGCCGCGCAGTACGGTGTGACCACGAGTCAAATTCTGTCAGCTGTACGCACCGCTTTTGACGGCCAGGTCGCAACACAGTACCGGACGGGCGATGATGAAATTGATGTTCGTTTGAAATTCCCGGAAAATTTCAAGTCTGAAATGAACAATATTGAAGGTGTTATGATTTCAACGCCAGGCGGCGCCAAGGTAGCCGTTGGCCAGGTCGCAACGATTACAAAGGAAGTCGTTCCACAGCAAATTACGCGTAAAAACCAGACGCGTGAAGTGAATATTACCGGGGATATTAGCGGGCGTCCATTAAATGCAGTCACACAGGACGTTGATGCTAAGCTGGCAGGATTAAAGCTGCCTGACGGGTATTTCATCGAAACGGGCGGCCAATCAAAGGATATGGCAGATTCCTTTAGTAGTCTCGGCCTCGCTATTGTATTGTCGATTGTTCTCGTCTACATGGTTATGGCCAGCCAGTTTGAGTCGCTTTTTTATCCGTTCGTTATTATGTTCTCGATTCCACCGACACTTATTGGTGTCGTTATCGGTTTGCTTGTGACGAGACAGTCACTCGGGGTACCGGCGCTCATGGGCTACATCCTGCTTATCGGGATTGTTGTGAATAACGCCATCGTGCTCATCGACTATGTAAACACCCTCCGGAAAGAGGGGATGGAACGGGATGAAGCCATTAAAAAAGCAGGTCCTATACGTTTGCGCCCTATTATCATGACCACACTGGCAACGGTGCTTGCCATTCTGCCGCTGGCATTCGGCGGAGGGGAAGGAAGCGAGGGCATGGCCCCGCTCGCCGTTGTTGTCGTATTCGGGCTTACCTTCTCCACCATGATTACGCTTGTGCTTATTCCTGTCGTCTACACGTTGTTTGACGATATGATTGAAAAACGCAGGCGTCGCCGGATGGAGCGTCGGGAGAAAAAAAGACAGCGGAGAGATCAGGAAACAGGAGGGAAACCATTCCATGCGTAAAATAGTAATGGGGATGACGATTGCCGGTCTTGTGGTGAGCAGCGTGCTTGCCGCAGGATGCGGAGCAGGCGGGAGCAAGGAGGCTGCAGCCCCGGCAGCGATAAAGACAATTTCTGTTGAGACAGCATCAGCCGTAACCGGTTCGCTTGATAAGGGCCGGGCGTTAGCAGGCACGACGCAGGCGCTGCAGCTTGTCAATGTTGTGCCGAAAACGAGCGCGCGGGTGACCTCCATTAACGTAAAGGTCGGCCAGGAAGTGAGTGCAGGGGACGTGCTTTTCCGTTTGGACGGCCAGGATTTACGCCACGCTGTTGAGCAGGCGCAGCAAAGCCTCGCCCTTTCCAGGGCGACGCTGGCACAAGCCCAATCGCAGCAGCAGAGCGGGGTTGATAGCGCTCAGGGTGGCATTAACCAGGCAAACAGCGGTCTCATTCAGGCAAATACGGCCTTGAATCAGGCCGTGAATGGCCTTGCGACAGCAGCGAATGGGCTTGAACAGGCAAACAATGGATTGGACCGGGCACAGCAGGCATATAATGATGCCAAAACGAACGCGGATCGCATGCAGATGCTCTTCGATCAGGGAGCGGCCAGCAAACAGCAGCTGGAACAAGCGCAAACACAGCTGACGAACGCCCAGATTGCGATACGGGATGCGCAGGTAGGAAAGAAAAATGCGGCAGCGGCCCTGAAGAATGCCGAGACAGCGAAGGGCAGCGCGGAGGCGACGAAGAAAAATGCGGCGGCCTCCCTGCAAACGGCACAAAAGCAAGTGAGCAATGCGCGTAAAGGGGACGGGATCGAAGTCTCGCGCCAGCAGGTGAAGCAGGCGGAAGTCGCGCTGAAAATCGCCCGCGACAACCTTGCGAACGCGACGGTCGTGGCGCCGATTTCAGGCATGATCGGGACCATCAACGGTGAGATTGGTGATTTTGCTTCGCCGCAGAGCCCGTTTATGGTCCTGGCAAATCTGAATCCGATGAAGGTGATTGTGAACACACCGGAAAACCTTGTCCATCTTTTTGCGATGGGTCAAACCGTAGACGTTCAGGTGCCTTCTACAGGGATGACGACAAACGGAACGGTGGCGAGCATCAGCCCGTTAAATCTGCAGTCCAAAGGATATCCGATCACGATCGAAGTTCCTAACGCGGGCGGAGAGTTAAAAGCCGGCATGGTCATTCAAGTGAATGTCGCTTCCCCGGGTGCAAAGAGAGGCATTGTCATTCCGACAGCTGCCGTCTTAAGTGAGGATGGAAAACCGTATGTCTTCATTGCTCAGGGAGATAAACCGGTCCGCAAACCCATCACGATTGTTGAGGAAAACAGCGACCGGGCGATTGTTACCGGGCTTAGCGCAGGCCAGAAAGTAATTACCAAAGGGCAGTCTCTCCTTAATGGGGACGTAAAAATATCAATAAAAAAATAGTTTAGTTTCACCTCCTGTTGTACATCCTGTGAAGGAGAACCTAACACAGGAGGGATCAACGAATGAAGAAACTGCTTGCGTGTGTGACGGTATTGCTAATGGCATTTGGCGCGGCGGGCTGCCAGGAAAGGGGCGACTCCTCTCAGCGGTCGTTATCTTCCGGGGATCAGGGTACGCAAAGTAAAGAAGTAATTGCCCAATCCCCGAGTCTTGCCGTCTCTCATTCCATTGAAGGGGATACGGTGTATCTGTCCTTTCTCACCCGGAACTTCTCCTATACTCCGGAAGGTGTGCGTGCGCCGAACAGGCAGGGGGAAGGGCATATAAATGTTTGGGTTGATGGAAAGAAGTCTTCCGTATATGAGGGTAAGAAAGAAATCCCGGCCCTTGTTCCAGGGGTTCATAGGTTTGCGGTTGAACTGGCACAAAACAGCAACAAACCGTATTCAGGGACGAAAATCGAATTTGAAATAACGGTAAAATAAAAAACCAGTTTATGAGCGATTCCGGATCGACGAAACAAGTCGAATCCGGAGTCGCCTTTTTATTTCCTATAAAAAATAAATCAATTTTTTTTGATAAATGCATTGCATAATTGGTCGAACTTGCATATACTACAATTAAATCAAATAATATTGATGTAACTTTATTACTGCTTTTGAAGAAATGAGGGAGAATACACATGAAGAAAGAATTGCCGTTACTACATAATTCCCTTGATAACACGTTTGAACAGTACGAAGCAAAATTCAAAGCTCTGGCAGACAAAAAACGTCTTCATATTATGTATGAATTATGCCAGCGGGGAAAAACATGTGTTTGCGATCTTACAGAGATTGTAGATATGCAGCAGTCAAAGTTGTCTTATCATCTGAAAATTCTCCTTGATGCGAACCTCATTGAGAAAGAGACAATAGGAACCTGGAGCTATTATCAATTGAGCGAAAAAGAGTTGAGTGGTCTTCTTTCAAACCAACTTTGCTGCGTTTTTCTGTCCGGTAAGGGAAATTAAATTTTTTTACTCTATAAATCAATTTTTTGATATTAATGGAAACGGATGGGAACTCCTTTGTACAAAAGAAGATGCAGATGTTTACACTAAAGCCAGCGACAGCACGTGCTGTCCTGTTGATATGCAAAAAAAGAGGTAAATCTCATTAAGAGAAATACCTCCATCAAATAAATTTATCCTTTGAACATTTGCACAAACATTTTGCCGTACGGTCCGCCGTTTACAATCCCAATTCCAGCTTCCGTAAAGGCGCTGTTCAAGATGTTCGCACGGTGACCGGGTGAATTCATCAGAGACGTATGCGCAGCCTGAACGGTTGCATTTCCAGCGATGTTTTCACCGGCTGTGCGGTATGTTACGCCGTAGGTTCTCATCATATCAAACGGTGAGCCGTAGGTTGGAGATTGGTGGCTGAAATAGTTTTTGTTAATCATGTCCTGTGCTTTTAATCGAGCTAGCTTTTGTAATTCCATATTTACCTTCAGTGGTGCCAGTCCTTGTTTTGCACGTTCCTGGTTCACAAGGCTTACCATTTTCTGTTCATCAGCAGTCAGGCCTTGAGTAGCTGAAGCAGCTGGTGCAGGAGCAGCTGGCGCTGCCGGTTGCTTTACCGGTTGAGGTGCAGGCTGGGCTGGCCGGGTTACCTTCGCAGGGGCGGCTGGTGCATTATTTCCTACCGTTTCTACTGGAATCATGCTATATTGTTTACTATATTTGTCCAGTAGGCTTTGAAAATCACCCCATGAAGTAGAAGGTGTTTGATAAACGGTTTTGTACCCTGCAGATGCCGGGCATTCGCTGGCTGCTTGTACTCCTGTTGTGTTGAGGGTAAAAATGGATGCACAAATCAATGATGCAGCTAGTACTCTCTTCATCAAATCATTCCTTTATAGTAGATTGGCTGTTGGACAACCTCTACCATAGTAACATACAATTCATAGTAAATTAGTTGGTAATGTTTGCAAATCAATAGACTCGGGGAAAAGACGTTCCGTTTACTCCTAATTCGTCCGACAGAATCATACAGTAGTATAAGCAGCATTCATCGGGATTCACTTCTTCTGGGCGTTTGTCATATACTGCTTCAGAAGAGAGAGGTGACACGATGGGAAAGGTACGAAACGCTGAGACGATTCGAGGTGAGAAGATGGGGACGAATGGAAAAACAACCGGCAATCAAATTAAAGTCGTCTTTCGAAACGAGGAGCTGGCTCCCGTTAATCGCGATAAGATCATTAGTTCTCGCATGAAAGCACTGGACAATGAATCGGGCGCGCTTAAAGAACTGGAAAGTCTCGTAGGCCTTGATGAAGTCAAAAAACTCGTATATGAAATTTACGCCTTTTTGACGATTCGTAAGTTAAGGGAAGAACAGGGGTTATATAACTCTCCTCATATGTTTCATATGGTGTTTAAAGGAAATCCTGGAACGGGTAAAACAACAGTGGCCCGTATTTTAGGAAAGCTGTTTAAAGATATGGGGATTTTGGAAAAAGGGCATCTTATAGAAGTTGAAAGAGCGGATCTCGTCGGCGAATATATTGGTCACACAGCGTCGAAAACGAGGGATATTATAAAGAAGGCACTCGGCGGTGTGCTTTTCATTGATGAAGCGTATTCCCTTGTACGGGGCGGGGAAAAGGATTTTGGTAAAGAATGCATTGACACGCTGATTAAAAGCCTTGAGGATGATCGGAAACAGCTCATCGTCATTCTTGCCGGTTATAATGAAGAAATGGATTATTTTCTTTCCTGTAATCCAGGGCTCCCTTCCCGCTTTCCAATTAAGCTGGACTTCCCTGATTACCCCATTAACCAGTTAATTGAAATTGCGGATTCAATGTGTAACGAACAGGCCTACCACCTGTCACAGGAAGCCCGTTTTCTTATTCGTAAGCTTCTAAATAAGGAGCAGGAAGAGGGAACTGACCACTTTAGCAATGCAAGATATGTGCGGAATATGATTGAAAAGGCCATCCGCCAGCAGGCCATTCGTATTGTTACCGATCCTGCGGTCCGCGAAGTGAGCAAAAATATGCTGATGGAACTTAGAGCCCAGGACTTTGAGAGAGAATAACGTACGTAAAGGTGGTGAACTCCATGTATCCGAAGGGACCCCTTCGTTTGATGTACCGGATATATCGACACATTTTCCCTGCTGTTAGGGAAGAGCTTACCAGGTGGAAAGAGCGTGCTCTCAGCATTCCCGATCCGGAACTGCGCAAGCAGGCACTGGACAGCATTGAGAATAAAACCTTCCACTGTGAAGGCGGCTCTGTGTATGCGGCGGGAAACATGGTTTTCAAGGATGCATTAATCCGGTTAATAGTCGCTTATCAAACCATAAGCGACTACCTGGACAACCTGTGTGATCGTTCTACATCATGCAGCCTGGAGAATTTCAAGAGGCTGCACCAGGCGATGCAGGACGCTGTGTCGCTGGCGCCGCCTATGCTTGATTATTATGCCTTCAATGACGAGAAGGATGACGGAGGGTACTTGAGAGAGCTTGTTCTAACCTGCCAGCAGGAAATAAGAAAGCTGGCCCGGTACCCAGCTGTTAAGGAAGAGGTGCATCGTCTCGCCACGCTCTATTGCGAGTTGCAAACGTATAAACATTTACCGCACGGGAAGAGGGAGGAACGCCTCCTTGCCTGGTGGGAAAATAATAAAGGAATGGCACCGGGCCTTTCGTGGAACGAATTCGCGGCGGCAACCGGTTCGACGCTAGGCGTGTTTTGTTTGTTTCAGGCGGCTTCTGACCTGCAAATCTCACAGGAACGAATAAATAGCATTATGGAGGTTTATTTTCCCTGGATTTGTTCTTTACATATTCTGTTGGACTATTTAATCGATTTAGAAGAGGATCAACTCGGTGGCGACCTTAATTTTATCGCCTCCTATTCCAGTAAAGCTGAAATTTACGAACGGCTTTCCTTCATCGCCCGGAAAGCGAAGGAGAAAATCAGTGTGCTGCCTGATTGGAAGTTTCATGAGATGATCATTGACGGGCTGCTCGGGCTTTATCTTTCGGACGGGAAGGTGACCCGCCAGCCGATGGTGCAGGACGTGGCGAAGCGGCTTATCCGTTCCTCCCCGCTCCACACGCGGTTCTTTTTCTTGAATAGCCGCGGCTACCGCGGGGGAAAGGCCGTGCTGCAAGCGCCCCCTACCGTGAAATAAACTGTGCTGCAAAGGAAAACTCCCCATGGTTTTTTGTCTGCGGGGAGTTTTCGCTTTGTATTCTCCGTTCGTGTTTGGGGTATAGATTTGGTAAGATAATAAAAGATAAAGGAGGCGTTACTTATTCATACGATTGATGAACAAAAAACGGAACGGGCCATTCTGGTCGGGTATTATAAAAAGAACAGCGCCCAGCGCCACTTTGATTTATCAATGGAAGAGCTGGCTGAATTAACGGAAACGGCCCGCGCTGAAGTGGCGGCCGTGCTTACCCAGGGCCGGGAGCAGGTGGATGCGCGCCTGTACGTGGGAAAAGGGAAAGTGGAAGAAATTAATCAGCTCGTTCAGCAATTGGACGCTGATGTCGTTGTTTTTAACGATGAATTGACGCCAATGCAGGTCCGGAACCTGGAACACGCGATTGAATGCAAGGTAATTGACCGAACCCAGCTTATTCTTGATATTTTTTCCCAGCGGGCACAATCGAGGGAAGGGAAGCTGCAGGTTGAGCTTGCCCAGCTGCAATACAGGCTGCCCCGCCTGACCGGAAAGGGAGCGGAACTATCCCGCCTTGGGGCAGGCATCGGGACAAGAGGGCCGGGGGAAACGAAGCTGGAAAGCGACCGCCGCCACATTCGCCGCCGCATCGGGGAAATTAATGAGCACCTGGCTGAAGTGAAACGGCACCGCCAGCTTCACCGGGAGCGGCGAAAGAAAAACGAAGCATTCCAGGTGGCCATTGTCGGCTATACGAATGCAGGGAAGTCTACGATTTTGAACCGCCTTACCAATGCTGGAATTCTGGAAGAGAATCAGCTTTTTGCTACACTCGATCCGACGTCACGCCAGGTCATACTTCCGGGCGGGCAGGAGATTATTATTACAGACACGGTTGGCTTTATTCAGGATTTGCCCCATCAGCTCATTGCTGCCTTCCGCTCCACGCTGGAGGAAGCAACTGAAGCGGATTTAATTCTTCAGGTGGTCGATGCGTCCCATCCGGAATATCAGATTCATATGGAAGTCGTGGATGAAGTTCTTGAAGAGCTTGAAGCGTTGTCGATTCCCCGGCTGATTGCTTTTAATAAGATGGATTTAGCCCCGGAGAAGCCGGTAGCTCCTGTTTCGGGCGATTTAATCTATATGTCCGCCTACAATGAAGCGGATATGAAAAAGCTTCTATACATGATTGAAGACTATATCGGACGCCAGTACCAGCGCTATGTGCTGCGCATTCCGGCTGCCCGGGGGGACTTGCATGCGCTTATCCACCGGAAGATGCATATCCAAAGGGAAGAAATAAGCGAGGACGGCACACAGTATGAGATGGAGGTAAAAGGGAGAAACCTTGACCAAATCTCAACTGAGTTAAAGGAATACATTGTTTAGAGGAGAGAAGGAATCACGTGTTTTCATATTTAACGCACGGGGCCCAATTGGCCCCTTATGTTCATGAAGTGGAAGAAATGATCCAGCCGCGTCTGCGCGAAATTGAACGAATGGCGGATCTAAACCAATTTAAGGTGCTTCGATCCTTTCAACAGCACCAGGTGAGCGACTTTCATCTGTCTTTATCCACCGGATACGGATATGACGATGTAGGAAGGGAAACGCTCGCCAACATTTACGCCGGCGTCTTTGGCGGCGAGGCCGCGCTCGTGCGCCAGCATATTTTGAGCGGAACCCATGCGATTGCGATCTGCTTATTCGGCCTGCTTCGGCCCGGTGACGAACTGCTTTACATTACCGGCGCTCCGTACGATACGTTAGAGGAGATTGTGGGCATACGCGGTCACGGCAAAGGATCCTTAAAAGAGTACGGAATTGGCTATAACGCAGTGCCCCTTACAGCAGGCGGCGAAATTGATAAGGAAGAAATCAGGCGGTCTATACATACGAACACGAAAGTTATCGGGATTCAGCGTTCGCGCGGCTATGCGGACCGTCCCTCCTTTACGATCGAGAAAATAAAAGAAATGGTTTCATTTGTAAAAAGCATCCGTTCAGATCTGGTTGTTTTTGTGGACAACTGTTATGGGGAATTCACCGAGAATAAAGAACCGCTGGAAGTCGGGGCAGACATCATGGCCGGATCTTTAATTAAGAATCCGGGCGGCGGCCTGGCGAAAACAGGCGGATACATCGTCGGAAAAAAAGAATATGTAGAACAGGCATCCTACCGGATGACCGCGCCGGGAATTGGGGCGGAAGTCGGCGCTTCGCTCTATAGCCTGCATGAGATGTACCAGGGGTTTTTCCTGGCGCCCCATGTTGTAGGAGAGGCGTTGAAGGGAGCAGTATTTACTGCAGGGCTGCTTGAGAGACTCGGCTTCATTACAAACCCGCGCTGGGATGCCGCGCGGACCGATTTAATCCAATCGGTTCAATTCGGCACTGCAGAGGGGCTTGTGGCCTTCTGCCAGGGAATCCAAAAAGCTTCGCCGGTCGATTCGCATGTCGTGCCGGAGCCAAGCTATATGCCGGGTTATGCCGACGATGTCATTATGGCAGCAGGCACATTCGTTCAGGGGGCGAGCATTGAACTGTCCGCCGACGGGCCCCTTCGCCCCCCCTATCTTGGTTTCGTACAGGGCGGATTGACCGCTTCCCATGTTAAAGTAGGGGTGCTTACCGCGTTGAATCAAATGATCGAAAAAGGGCTGCTTTCGATTTAAAAAAATATGTGTAAAGTTACCTAACATATATTGACGAAGAAAGCTCACACATGTAAAATGAAAAACAAGGAAGCAAGGAGATTCACCGGCGAGAGGAGTAAGACGAATGAACGATGATATTCGCCGCAATATGGCTCTTTTTCCGATTGGAATCGTGATGCAGTTAACCGAGTTAACCGCACGCCAGGTCCGTTATTATGAGCAGCAGCAATTGATTCAGCCCGCCCGTACGAAGGGGAACCAGCGATTGTTTTCATTCAACGATGTCGATCAATTGCTTGAGATTAAGGCGCTGATTGAAAAGGGGCTCAATGTCGCCGGTATTAAGCAGGTTCTTGAATTAAAGAGTAACATGCCGGCCGATCCAACAGTACTAAATGAGAAGACAGAAGAAAAAAGAAAAGAAATGTCCGAGAGAGAGCTGCGTGATTTGCTGAAGCAGCAGCTCGTGCACGCAAACAGGCCCGGACAAACACCGATTATTAGGGGGGAGCTTTCCCGCTTCTTCCACTAATAGATACAAAATAATACTGGGAGTCTCCTTGCATGGAGAGATTACTAAGGAGGTAGTTGGAAATGGCAGCAAAGTACACAAAAGAAGATATTTACCGTTTAGTCAAAGAGGAAGACGTAAAATACATCCGTTTGCAGTTCACCGATCTGCTTGGAACGATTAAAAACGTTGAAATTCCTACGAGCCAGCTGGAAAAGGCGCTTGATAATAAAATGATGTTTGACGGCTCTTCCATCGAAGGCTTCGTGCGTATCGAAGAATCCGATATGTACCTGTACCCTGACTTAGATACCTTTGTTGTATTTCCGTGGACAACAGAAGACGGCAAAGTAGCCCGCTTCATCTGTGATGTATTCACTCCGGATGGCCAGCCTTTCATGGGTGACCCTCGCCAGATTTTGAAAGCTTCTCTTAAAGATGCAGAGAGATTCGGGTTTAACGCTTTTAATATCGGGCCGGAGCCGGAATTCTTCCTCTTTAAACTCGATGCAAACGGACAGCCGACAACTGAATTGAATGACCAGGGCGGATATTTTGACTTTGCGCCGCTGGATATGGGTGAGAATTGCCGCCGCGACATCGTGTTAACCCTTGAAAAAATGGGATTCCAGGTAGAAGCATCCCACCACGAAGTAGCACCGGGCCAGCATGAAATAGACTTTAAATATGCCAATGCGGTGGAAGCGGCAGACCAAATCCAAACCTTTAAGCTTGTTGTTAAAACAATTGCCCGTAAGCACGGATTGCACGCGTCATTCATGCCAAAACCATTGTTCGGCATTAACGGTTCCGGAATGCACTGCAACCTGTCGCTGTTCTCTGACGGGAAAAATGTATTCGAAGATCCGTCCACTGAACTTGGCTTAAGCGAGACAGCGCTCCAGTTCCTTGCCGGCATTCTGAAGCACTCCCGTGGATTTGCTGCGATTACAAACCCGACGGTAAACTCTTACAAGCGCCTGGTTCCAGGTTACGAAGCGCCTTGCTATGTGGCATGGTCTGCAAAGAACAGAAGTCCGCTTATCCGTATCCCGGCTTCCCGTGGCCTAAGCACGCGTGTTGAAGTCCGTAACCCGGATCCGGCTGCTAACCCGTATCTTGCACTTACCGTTCTTCTGAAAGCCGGGTTGGACGGAATTGAAAACAAACTTCAGGCACCACCGGCTGTTGATCGCAACATCTACGTTATGAATGAAGCGGAACGCCAGGAAGTAGGTATCGACAGCCTGCCTGCTACATTGAAGGAAGCCATCGAGCTTCTAAAAGCAGACGAAGTAATCTGCAGTGCACTCGGCGAGCACGCGCTGGAACACTTCATTGAGGCAAAAGAAATTGAGTGGGATATGTTCCGTACAACGGTTCATGCGTGGGAACGCGACCAGTACATTAACTACTAAAATCAAAACGGCAAAGTTATGCTTGTAACTCACAAAACATCCAGTCTTAATCAAGACTGGGTGTTTTTATGTACGCCCGGCATGGGTATTAAATGTTGACCGTCCACGGAATCTAGCTAAAAGTTTAACTGTAGAATAATTATGAGAAAGGTAACCTGACACTTGTAGTGTTGATTTCATTCTATTTTGTCACACGTTTCATCTTAACTTGTCATATGAATTCAGATTAAAAATGGGTAGTGTCAATAATTTTGTGTAAGTGAGTAGGGCATCCACCGGAAGGTGGATACAAAATCGGAATCAACCTCCTTGGAGACCAGGAAAAAAATACAGAAGGTTCAGTCAAGGGCGAGCCAAAGCGAGGGGGTACCGCCCCCTTGACGGGTTCTTCTATTTTTTTACAATGCTCAAGAGGAGGGGATTCTAGACTCCATATTTTTGTTTGAATTTATCCTGTAAAGCTGTATGGGCGGTCGCGAATCCCTTCAGTTTACGGGTCGACCATCGTTCCTGTAAGCCTTGTATGGTTAGGTAAACGATTTTCTCTGCTGCTTTCAGACTGGATAGACTGTTCATCGGTCTTAGGCGTTTGCGTATTTCTTTGTTGGTTCGTTCGATCCAGTTCGTTGTATAGATCACACTGTGGATGGCAGATGGATACGAGAGAAACGTAAGGAGAACGGGCAAATCCTCCTCCCAGGAAGCCACTTCCCTTGGGTACTTCTTGGCCCATTTTTCCTGGAACACCTGAAACTGGGTAAGGGCAGCTTCTTGAGTAGAAGAGCGATAAATGACCTTC
>NZ_BBWZ01000031.1 GCF_001015055.1 Aneurinibacillus tyrosinisolvens
TATGTTCTGTTGATTGCGGCTCTTAAATTCTTCCCGGTACGCGGCAATCTCCTGTTGGAGCGCCTCATTCTGCCGTCCGTTAGGCAGAAGTTTCTTCGCTACGCGGTTCAACACGGTCAGCGCCTGTTTCAAATCCGCCACTGCGCCGATGTCCACCGGATAATTTCTTCCGATTTCGTTCGGGTCAATGTCAATGTGAATGAGTTTGGTCGGCGGGAAATTGAAAGTATACGCCGGCTCCCATGAACTGGAATCGGCTTCCGCAAAACGAGTGCCCAGCGCGAAAATATAATCGGCCTGCTTGCACTGGTCATTGATGAATTTCGTGCCCCAGAACCCCGTCATGCCAAGGGTGAAAGGATGGTCATCCGAAACGGCCCCTTTTCCCATGAGCGAATAGGCAACCGGAATGCTGAGATGGTCGACGAATTCCCTTAGTTCTTTGGAAGCGTCGGCCAGCATAATCCCGCCCCCTACATAAAGAAGCGGATGTTCAGCCTTCACCAGCGTTTCAATGATGCGGGTGGCCGTTTCGTCATCAATGGATGGTTTGTGCAGGGTTTTCGTATGGTGAGCCAGCTTCTCAAATAAAGCGACCTCCACCTCTTTCGAGAAAAGATCCATCGGGACCGAAACCAGCACAGGACCCGGTCTTCCGCTTTCCGCTAACTGGAACGCCTTCTCGATAATTTCCGGAAACAAATCCGCCCGTTCCACACGCCAGGCCCGCTTGACAAACGGGCGGTAGATTTCAAACTGGGAAGCATCGGCGTGCAGATTGATTTCCTGGTGCGGGTGTTTTCCGTAATAATGGGTGGGAACATCCCCGGCAATAACCACCATCGGAACGGAATCCAGCGCGGCGTTGGCGACCCCTGTGGCTGCATTCGTTAATCCAGGGCCTAAGTGACTTAAGACAACGGCCGTCTGCTTTTTCGCCCGGGCATAGCCATCCGCCATATGCGCCGCGATTTGTTCATGCCGGACATTGATAAATTGAATGGAGCTATTCTCCAGGGCAGACAGTACGGCAATATTGGTATGTCCGCACAGGCCAAAGATATGTTCAACCCCTCTGTTTTCGAGGTATTTTACCAGTTGGTGAGAAATCAAATCTTTCATTTTCCATCCTCCTTAAAGTTTAAAATGATGTTTCCATCATCTTGCGAGAGAGCGCTTTCAAACAAGCTTTTTTAACTTTTTTAATTGTTTCTTCTTATCTGAATTATAATTTGTTTTAATCTATTTATAAAATGAATAAAAATCATCGAATCGATGATTTTTAGTAATGGTTATCTATGTGAATTGAACTCTCGTTTCCTTTACAAAATTCTTAAAACGTACAAAAGCGGGTGACATGTACCCGTTCGATCGCCAGGCCATTTGTATCACTCTTCTACATTGAGGTTCCCTTATGTGAAGAAGTGAAATTTTTGTCATATCAAGACCTGGCAGGAATGGAATAAGGGCAACTCCAAAGTTAGCGGCTACCAGCCCGGCGATCATCGTATCTTCTGAACCTTCGAAGTACACTTCAGGTTGGAATCCCGCTCTTCGGCATAATTTATCAATAACCTCACGCAATCCCGTTTCATGTTTATAATGGACAAAGGGCTCATGCGCCACCTCGCTCAAATCAACCTCCTTCTTATCTGCCAGGTGGTGGTCTTTCGGAACAATCAGAAATAGTTCCTCGTTAATTACCGGAACCGTACTTATATTTTCCATCTCTTCATTGGGGGAACAAAATCCGAGATCGATTTCTCCGGATTCTAGTTGATTCACGATTTTCCTGGTTGCATCTTGAGTCAATTGAAACTGTATGCCTGGGTACTGTTCTCGAAATGCACTAATTAAATCGGGTACGAAGCTTTTTCCTAATGTGTAAATGAACGCAAGTGATATGGTTCCACGGAATGGGTCTACCATATCCTGAAGCTCTTGTTTAGCTAAAGTCATTTCCATCATGGCTCGATTTACATGTTTAAGGAAAGCTTCCCCGTATCGATTTAAAATCACGCCACGGATTTTCCGTTCAAACAACGGAACCCCTAGTTCCTCCTCCAGCCGGGCAATCGACCGGCTTAGTGCTGATTGCGTAAGAGCCAGTTCATCTGCTGCTTTGGTAAAGTTCTGAACTTTGGTTAATTTTCGAAAATATTCAAGCTGATGCCACTCCAATTAGAATCTCCCCCTCACCATATCGCATCAAGTTTTAAATGGATACTTTCTTAATGTCTCGTGCAGGAGGTATCTGTTCCCATCATAAAAATAAAATAGCAAAAGGCTCGGTATCCCTATCCTATCGATAGAAATGCTGAGCCTTTTTGAAAGTGCGGATACAACAAACTTAACCGATACCTCCCCGCATTTTTATACCGACAATTAGTGTCTTGATGCACGCCCGGTATATCGTTTCGGTTCGGACCGTACATATGCGAATTAAGCGTATTGTTGGTACAGAACGTTTCATATACATGGTGTTCGCATTCAGCATCCGCGTCAACCAGGACAAGAATTTCACCCTCTTCAGTTTGATTGATCGTGGCACTTCGCTGATCTGGGTGGACACCCTCCCTCTACCCTTCTCCTTTTATCTTTAAACAAGCCATTGAGAATAGGATGGCTTGTTTATTGCGGGAGAGCCGTATAAATTCGTTCCTCTTCTACCTTTCCCTGTCTTGAATAAATAAGGAGCCGGCTGGGTTTATTCTTCTCCGCCATATCTTCGGCTAAATGAATCGCTTTGCCTTTCTGTGAACACACATCAATGGTATCGCGCCCATGCTTTTTCTTGAAAATCCATTGATTGTGTGCTTCGTCCTTTGCAACAATATAAACCGTCTCCCTTTCACCGCTCGACCTGTTTCGCAGCAGATTCAAAATGACCTTTCCATCACTGTAGCTGCCATCCGGATAGCCCATAGGAAAAACGGCGAAGAACACAAAGTAAAAGGAAAAATAGACAAATTGATAATACAGCGTCTCGTTTGCAAGCACATGATGCCGCACCAGCAGTTCAACGGCCAGAGCCGAAATGCTATTAAATACAATGCCGCCAGAATAGACGAGGATATTCGTAAAGCGGTTGTTATACCGTAGCCTTTCGTAATGGCATATTCCATACCAAAAATAATATTCTCGAATCTCAAGAGCCCCTATTTTACATACGACATCGCCTGATCCAAGCACCACCTTAATGTTTTTCCCGCCCAGAACCTTTGCGAAAAACACATGGCCGGCTTCATGCAACAAGGTAACAACCGGAAGAACGACAAAAAAAGCAGTTAGAAACTTCATGACGTCGGAGAGACCAAACATCGTATTCCCCTCCTTTGGTTTCCTATACTGTTTTAGCAATTCCTCGGGAGGCTGCGGGTGAAACACCTTTTTTCATTTTGATTTCATTTATTTATTAAACTTACAAGTTTTACCGGTTTATTCTGAGAAGAACTACACGTTATAGTAACACTAAAGAATCTTGTTACATAAAGGTGGAACCAAACTCACGAAAAGGATGTGTAACCGGTGAAAATTCGCTTATGTGCCCGTCGCAAACCGTTCATCGATGAAAGAACAGAAACAGCACAAAATGAAAAAAGACCCCATATCCTGTCGCCCGGTCTCCCAAATAGCAGGGCCCGAACAAAAGGACTTCAGTGCGATGCTGAATCGTATACGTAAAAAAGTCATGAAAAGGATTTTGAAAAGCTGAACAACCAATATAAAGGGGGAAAAGGAATGAAAAACTCCGATTCAAACCATTCGATTCTAAATGGATGTAAAGAGAATATTTCCAGATATGTAAAAATAAAAACAAGAGATAATCAGATATATGAAGGCTATATTACCAATGTGGACCACGAGAATGTTCACCTGGCTATTCCAAAGATAAAAAACCTGGTAGCAAAACTCTACCCTTATTCTTTTCCACCAAAATGCTTTAAACAAGTCGTATTGCCTTTACTATCTGTGGTTAGCGTTTTATCCATTAATTACTTTATATAAAAACGTGGAAAAAAGCCAAAAAGGAGAGGATTCAGATCCCGTCTAATCCTGTCCTTTCTGGCCCTTTTACATAGATGGCAGATGAATCGATATCCATAATGTGATTTGCTTGTACATTTATTCTCTACCGAGTTCCCATTCATGAAATCGCCACCAGGCGCAGAGGTGGCTGTTTTTCATTTCGCAAACCACCGGCCGTTGATTAAATTTGGTTTGATAGGTAGGAGCCAGACCTTTATAGATGTAAAATTCAGTTATTTACAGCGTTCACTAAAAACATGATAATAATGAAAGAAAATTAAATCTAATTAGGAAAGGAGGAAGAAACATGTCCTTTGCTGATTTTAGTGATATTAATATGATTTGCTGTGAATTATGTGAGGAAGAAGGGGAAAAGAGTAGAAAGGATCCAGGGGAGATAACACCTTTCCCGATTTACAGCCAACGTCAAGTGAATAAATCCTCTCTGTTTTTTGAAAATCAACATGATTATCTTTCGTACGATCCGGGTATCAAGATAACCTACTAGATATATAAAGGAGTCCACTTCCTTTACCTTTATGAATGAGAAAGGCACTGAAAACAAATTGGTTATCGATTCGCTTACGTCTTAGGCTCACCTCTTCATGGTGTTATAGAACGAAACGGCTCCACCTTGCTTAACAAAAACGGTTATAAAATGACATTTACAATCCATTTTAAAATTTAAGGTTTACCTAATGGAATTTCCTTTTTATTTAGCCGATGAATCTACGATTCGTATAACTCCCCACAATAGGACCGTAACAATGACCATAAAGTTTTAAAAAAGACAGTAGAAAACCTCATGTGAATAACCACATGAGGTTTTCCTTTGCTTCAGATAGCGAATCGATACACAAGCCGGGGAGTTAAACGGTTTCCTTTTGGGTACCCTTTAATTTTTCTAACTCCTTTTCCACTTCTTGTTGCAGGACAGGGTCAAACGAAAAAGTATGAATGTCTTGTGGATGATGGAGGAGCCGGTTGCTGGCCTCTACTTCTGCTTCCAGCAGTAAGACACGTTCTTCGGCACAAGCAAAGCCTTTGGCGATGTTATCTGTATTGAAGGAGACCACCATATGATTCATTTGCTTAATCGATTGAGCCACGTTGGCTCTTGAAAGTAAAAGGAGTCTTCTGTTTTGCAGTTCACTATACTTGTCTTTTAGCTCGTTTACCTTTTCAACCAGGCTCTTTGTCTGGTTTATAATAGTTTCATATTGTTCCTTATACAGGTTTAGGGTTTTCTCCTGGTTTATTTTTTCTTGTAACGCCATTTTGGCAATGGGTTCTTCCCCCTTATCGACAGCCAGTTTTGCCTGGCGCTCCCTTTTCGCAATGATTGCGTGTGTATCCGCGATTAACGCCATTTGTTTCTTCTCAAGAAAGAGTTGATGAGCATACGCTTGCTGCCCTTTACTGACTTCTTCCTCCATTTCCCGCATCGATTGATTCAACATGCTAATCGGATCCTCCACTTTATCAAGCAGATCGTGTACCTCATTCATTGTAATGTTCTTAATTCGTTTAAAAATTCCCATCTTATTCTTCCTCCTTATGATTTTTTTGGTTTGTTTGCTTTTTTTCCCATTCATCCAAGAAATCCGGCTGGTTCTGGTTTACGGTATAGACCGGATAAGAAATCGGCGTATCGATGATGGATTGGGTAAACGGATGCATTGTTCTTCTTTTTCGCACCCATCTGATTAAAACAACAAGGGCAGCTAATCCAAAAACAAAGGATATAGCAGGTTCAATGAAGTGGAATCCTCCCTCATGATGCTCACGCATCGCATGGTCTCCATGCTGGTGTCCATACATTGAATAATCTCCACGTCCTGGATTATTTCCTTGTACAACCGGGCTTTGGTTATCATTGTAATTTGAGTTTATTATAGGCGGGGCATACCCCCTCTCATGAAAACCATCTCCCAATGTATTTACAGCAAAGGCGATGGCTGCCAGGATTAAGAGTGTAGTTAAAATCCATGGTAAGCCTTTCCTTAGTTTTGCTTTCATCTGTTAGCCTCCTCTTCCTTGTCCTTCTGACAGATTTGAGTATAGAGAAGAAAAGTGAAAAAACGGTGAAAACGAAGTAGGCCGTAAAGGTGTTCCCTTTCCCTAATGAGCTCCTATGATCCATTTAACATAAAATAAAAACAGACCCTAAAATTAGGGTCTGTTTACTGTTTTGTTCCTTATACTTTACGTACGTTTGTTGCTTGGGGTCCGCGTTGACCTTTTTCAACGTCAAATTCAACTTCTTGACCTTCATCTAATGATTTGTACCCTTCGCCTTGGATGGCTGAAAAGTGAACGAATACATCCTCTCCACCTTCACGCTCAATGAATCCAAAGCCTTTTTCACCGTTAAACCATTTTACTTTTCCACGTTCCATTTAAATTGCCTCCTAATTATATAAAAAATAAATTTTTCAAATATTCCTTATTCATTATAGCAAAGATAAACACTTTTTGTAAACTTGAATCGGTATATCTAACCTCTTGAATAAAACAAGTTCAAATTGCCCGTTAGTCAACAAACTAATTTAATAATAGGGGGGTATTTTTCAAATCATTCTTATATTAATCGCTTCAACACAACTCTATCTTTTTTTTCTAGGACCTAAAATTAATTTGATTGCTGTTCTTTTTTCATCATTAATTAAAACATCTGCAAATGCAGGAACAAAAACTAGGTCAACACCGGTGGGAGCTACGAATCCTCTTGCGATCGCAATGGCCTTAACCGCTTGATTTAAAGCACCCGCTCCAATTACTTGAATTTCCACATTACCACTTTCTCTTAATGTGCCTGCAATTGCACCTGCAACCGAATTTGGATTTGATTTTGATGATACTTTTATTACATTACCCATATAAATTGTTCCCCCTATATGTGAATTTTTATTCTCTGCGATAAGTTTAAGCAGCATATTAACTAAATTTTTGGAGGTCCTTCATGAACACAGGTACAGTAAAATAGTTTAATGCAGACAAATTGGCGATTAGAAGTGCAAAATTGTATTCAGTCTATTCTGATTTTTTTAAATAAAATCGATTTATTATCAAGTTCTAAAGAATCGTTTAGCCTGTCATTTTTAGTCATCAAAGTCTTCATTTAAAAAATCAATGGCCTGATTTTCAGTGAATCCTTTGACTAACGCGAGTTCACTAATTAAAATGTTCTTCGCACTGTTCAGCATTTTTTTTTCATTTGGATTAAGTTTTTTTGTTTTGTTCCTACACATTAAATCACGGATCACTTCAGCGCCTTCTTGTATATCACCTGTTTTCATTTTAGCTATGTGTAGGCGATACCTTTGACTCCATGGAAGTGATTGATCGGATTCCCCATGATGGAAAATAAATAATGCCTTCTCCAATGTAGGCATATCAACAACCAGGCGTATGCCTACATCTGATGCTTTCCCCATAGGAACCAGTACTTGCATATTACCAATGGGCATTTTTATGACATAGTATTGCTGCTTCTCTCCCAGGATTTCCTTTTCTTCTGTGGCTTCAATTACACCTGCACCATGCATTGGATAAACAATCTTGTCACCAACTTGGAACAAAAAATCCACCTCCAGTAAGTCTCTTCTTTAAGGATACCACACATAAGTTATAATAGAAAATTTTAAATGTTATCATAAATAAATAAGTGAAGTCAAGAATTTTTTAGGAATAAATATCGATTTATGTGTAGAAATATGTAAACATAAAAGTGAGGATAAAAGAACTGGTTAATTAATTGATTGATACAATTTTTGAATAATAGTTTGTTTTTAAGGAAACAATAAGTTGCTAATGTATTGCGTTATTGGAAAAATATGACAAACGGAGTTGCTATCGTGAGGGCTATAACAATCAATGAACAACAATTTGAAGTAACAGATGAACAATTTCAACTCATTACCTCTCCTCGTAACCGTAATAAATGCATGCAAGCAATCAAAGATTTGGGAGCGAAAGGTAAATCATCCAAAGGAAAGAAATTACAGGTAAAAGGCGTTCCATTTAAAGAGGTTAGTTATTTTACTTATGAAATAGAATATGATGGAGAATTCCAAAAGAGTGTATTTGAATGGCCTGAAGATTAGAATGGAATTATGCTTAGAGATATGACATACACCTTTTATGACAAATAAAAAAGACCGTTTTTACACGGTCTCTCCTGGCTAACGCTGACGCATTTCGAGCTCAGCCAATCTGATCAACCTCTTGACCATTTCTCCACCAACTGAACCATTTGCACGGGCTGTCTGGTCTGCTCCTAATTCAACACCGAATTCCTGAGCGATTTCATTCTTCAGCATATCAAGTGCAGCTTCGCTTCCTGGCACTAATAGTTTGTTACGTGGCATGAAATCAGTCCTTTCAGTCAATCTAACTTAGTATGCGCTAAAAAAACAGATGTTATTCGAGGAAGTTATTTGGGTAAATGTAGTTTTTAATGAGTAATTATGAAATTGATTCATCTATGGTATTATTTTATTTTAATAATTTATCTCCTAAATGGTATCCTAGGAAAGGGTATTCTATTGGAGGTGGATTTTTTGTTCCAAGTTGGTGACAAGATTGTTTATCCAATGCATGGTGCAGGTGTAATCGAAGCCATAGAAGAAAAAGAAATCCTGGGAGAGAAGCAGCAGTATTATGTCATAAAAATGCCCATTGGTAATATGCAAGTAATGGTTCCTGTAGAAAAAGCATCTACTCTCGGCGTACGCCCCGTTGTTGATATGCTTACAATGGAAAATATATTGCTTGGTTTTCATCACGAAGGATCAGAACAATCACTCCCGTGGAATGAAAGGTATCGCATAAACACGGATAAAATGGGAACGGGTGATATACAAGAAGCTGCTGAAGTCGTCCGTGATTTAATGCGTAGGAACGAAGAAAAAAATCCTTAGCTCAAGCGAAAAAAGAATGCTAGACAATGCAAAGAAAATTTTAATTAGTGAACTCGCGTTAGTCGAAGGACTTACTGAAAGTCAGGCAACAGATTTGTTAAATAAAGAGGTCAATGGATAGAGATAACAGACTGAAAAATTGTTTGGTTATAGTGGTGTTTCGATTAAAAAGGTGTTATAATAAATGCCTGAGCCGATATTTGCGCTACGTCTGTTGCAATCGGGTTGTGGAACCTGAATAGACGTAATGAAAAAAAGAACCCTTTTTAAGGGTTCTTTTTTTATTACCTTTAAATTTCCGTAATTTTCTTCGATTGCTTATGCTAGTCAAGCGCCTCCACGATAATAGCTGCAGCAGGACCCCCGCCTGCACACAGAGACGCACAGCCGTATTGGACGCCCCGGCGCTTCATTTCATTGAGCATTGTCACGATTAATCGGACACCTGTCGAGCCAACCGGATGACCGAGGGATACACCGGAACCGTTGGCATTTACGTTTTCGATATCGATCTTTAATTCTCGGTTCACCGCGAGGAACTGAGCGGCAAACGCTTCGTTGATTTCCCAGTAGCCAATGTCTTCAAGGCTCTTGTCCGCAAACTTTAGCGCACGTTCAACCGCCGGAACAACGCCAATTCCCATGATCTTCGGATCGACCGCAGCAGACGCCGTTGCGACGATGCGAGCGAGCGGCTTGAGACCGAGCTCTTTTGCCTTATCTGCAGACATAATGATAAGAGCGGCTGCCCCGTCATTAAGGCTGGATGCATTGCCGGCTGTCACTGTTCCGTCCTTTTTGAAGACGGGGCGCAGTTTAGCCAGGGCGTCCGGATCGGCCTCGGCATTCGGGTGCTCATCGGTATCAATGATGCGCGTTCCTTTTTTCGTTTTCACTTCAACCGGAACAATTTCATCTTTGAATTTCCCTTCTTTGATAGCCTGGCAGGCGCGCTGATGACTGAGCAGCGCATGCGCATCCTGCTCCTCGCGAGAAATGCCATACTGCTCGGCAAGATTTTCAGCCGTTACGCCCATGTGGTAATTGTTGTATGGATCAATGAGTGCATCGTACAGCAGCGAATCGACGATTTCTCCGCCACCCATACGGAAGCCGTCACGTGCTTTGGGCAGCAGGTGCGGCACGTTTGTCATACTTTCGAAGCCGACTGCCGCCCCGATTTCAACCTTACCAAGCATAATCTCTTGCACGAGAATTTCCGTTGCCCGTATCGAAGACGGGCACTGCTGATTGATCGTAGCTGCCACTGTTTCCACGCTGCAGCCCGCTCCGAGTGCGACCTGGCGGGCCGGATTTCCTTTGCATCCGGCCTGGTATACGTGACCGGCGAGCACTTCTTCGATTTGATCGGTGCCAATACCCGCTTTCTCAATCGCTGCTTTCAGCGCAATAATCCCCAGTTCTACCGCAGTCAAGCTTTTTAATGCTCCTGAGAAATCCCCAATCGGTGTCCGAATCCCACTTACAATTACGACTTCACGCATGAAAATCCCCTCCGTTGTTTTATAATCCCAGACTTTTGGCAATGATTGTTTTCATAATTTCGGTTGTGCCTGCATAAATCGCTGCTACCGGAATGTCGCGGTATCGGCGGGCAATTTCATATTCCTCCATATAGCCATAACCGCCATGCAGTTGCATGCATTCTGATGCCACCTGCTTGGCCATGTCAGTTAACCACCATTTCGCCATGGAGACCTGTGTAACGACGTCTTTGCCTTCCATGTGATTCACGATAAGATCATCCAGAAATGTACGGCCAATTTCAATCTGCGTTGCCATTTCCGCAATTTTGAAACGAGTATTCTGGAAGCTGCCGATCGACTGCCCAAATGCTTTCCGATTTTGTACATATTCAATTGTCAGCTTCAGCATTTCCTCCGCTGCGATCTGCGCTGCGATTGCGACAATCAGCCTCTCCTGCTGCAGCTTATTCATTAAGTAGTAGAATCCGTTCCCTTCATCACCCAGCAGGTTTTGCACGGGAACGCGTGCATCATCAAAAATAAGTTCGGCTGTATCCTGACTGCGCAGGCCCACCTTATCCAGCTTTTTGCCGCGTGAGAATCCAGGCGTACCGCGTTCCACGACGAGAAGGCTGATACCTTTATACGCAGGCTTGGCAGCAGGATCAGTTTTGCATACGACAACGACTAGATCAGCGTGAATACCGTTTGTAATGAAGGTTTTCTCCCCGTTCAAGATATAGTGGTCCCCGTCACGCACCGCTGTTGTCCGGATTCCAGCAAGATCTGATCCGGCGCCAGGCTCGGTCATGGCAATCGCTGTGATTAACTCACCACTGATACAGCCAGGAAGCCAACGCTCTTTCTGCTCTTCTGTACCATATGTATCCAAATAGGGCACAACAATATCATTGTGCAGTCCAAGCCCAATCAGGCTTGAACCGACGCGCTCCAATTCTTCATTAATAATGACCTCGTACACAAAATCGGCGTTCAACCCGCCGTATTTCTCATCAATCCACGGGCACAGAAAGCCGTTCTCCCCCATCTTCGTCCAGAATTCGCGGGGGATGATGCCATCTTTCTCCCATGCATCATAATGAGGATATGCTTCCTTTTCTAAAAATTTACGGAATGCATCACGAAATATTTTATGCTCGTCCTGAATGTATCGGCCGGTCATATGAACCCCTCCAAACATGATGTGCTGTTTCTCCACATATAAATAACGCAAGTTCCATGCCAGCCGTGAAACCCCCTATTATGGTGCTTTATCTGCAATTTTCAGTACAAAATGTTGAGAATCCAGACAGTTCTGGAACAAACAGCGTCCTGATTACGGACACTTCGTCTGGTACTTCTTTAATTTTTCGTATAGAACAGATCGGCTAATGCCCAGTAGACCGGCTGCTTTGGATTTATTGCCGTTTGTTTTTTGCAGGGCCAGCTGGATGACATCCTGCTCCGCCTTGTTTAATAAATTTTGCTGCAAAACAGGCGGCTGACTGGATGGCAGAGGCGTTTTTTTCAACACATAATCCGGCAGATCATCCAACTGGATTTTACCTGACTCGGCAAATACCATGGCCCGCTCCAGCACGTTGCGCAGTTCCCGGACATTGCCGGGCCATTCGTACCCAAGCATCACTCTCTCCGCCTCCGGATCCATACCAGTAATGCTCGTCCCGTTTATCTTATTTAAATCCTTAATAAACAAGTCACATAATAAAAGAATATCGCCTTTTCGCAGGCGCAGGGGCGGGATCTCAAAGGAAATAACATTAAGACGATAGAATAAATCTTCTCGAAACGTCCCCTTTTCTGCCATATCCTCAAGCGGACGGTTCGTCGCGGAAATAATACGAACATCGACATGAATGCGATCCGTCCCGCCGACCCGGTAAAACTCCCCTTCCTGTAGAACACGCAACAGCTTCGCCTGCAGCGGAAGGGACATGTCCCCCACTTCATCAAGAAAGAGCGTGCCGCCATGCGCGAGATCGAATTTGCCGACCTTCCCTTTATGCTTCGCCCCCGTAAAAGCGCCTTCATCATAGCCAAAAAACTCAGATTCTAATAGGTGCTCTGGAATGGCAGCACAGTTCACGGTCACAAATGGCTTTTCATCGCGTGGGCTCAGGCTGTGGATTGCATGGGCGAACAGCTCCTTGCCCGTTCCGCTTTCTCCCCGGATTAAAATGGTGGAACGTCCTTTTGCCGCTTTGCTTACACTTCGGATGAGCTTCTCCATCTGATAATCGCCCGTAATGATTTCGTCAAACGTAAACCGGGATGATTCCGACTGCCTCTGCTGCTGCTTAACCATATTGTTTTTCGATTCATGGCTATCAAATCGCTTAAAACGTTCCCGCACTTCCTGCAGCTGGCGGAACATAATTTTTCCGATCGCGCCCACCACCTGTTGATTCTGAAGGACCGGGATGCGATGGACGATATACTGGATGCCGTTTACCTCCATAAAATCGCTTATATCAGCAAGCCCGCTTTTGACGACTCGCGTCAGGCCGAGCTGGGGCAGCAGCTCATCAATCGGTTGATGAATCGCCTGGGATTTATCCAATTCAAACAATTCAATAAGCGACGGACTTAAAAACGATATGCTTCCTTTTTTGTTGATCATCACAATGCCGTCGTACGCCTTATCAATAACCGTCTGGAGCAGTGTCTTCCATCGTTTGACCGATTCGAGCTCCTCGGCCATCCGCTCTACTTCCGAAATATTTTGAAACAAAGCGATGAACCCTTCCTGGCCTTTGACTGTCTTGTATTTGGATAGGCGGACGATGGTGCTGTGGCTTCCGATCTTCAGGCGACGGTGAATATCATGTTCCATCTCTTTCAACTCAGTTGTATGGATACCGGGAATCACATCCTGTATATTTTGCTTGATCATCTCCTCATCTGCACATCCCAGCATGTCACAAAACCGGGCATTCATAAAAATGACCTGATTTTTTTCGTCGGTCATGACTGCCCCTAACTGAGAGGTAGCCAGTATGGCTTCGAGCTGTTCCCGCAGAGAGTAACTTGTGCGAAGAAGCGTCAACACAATATCAGTCGTTGTAATTAAACCGATTGGCCTCTTCTCCTCGTCAAGCACAACACCTGATCCCACGTTGCTGTTTTCGACGACTTTTTCGATGATGGAGTAAGGTGTATCAACCGGGAACGCTACAACATCGGTTCTCATATATGCACCAATTGGGGTGTGCAGTTCGCGGCTATCCAACACCATTTGATAAAGAATACTCCGCGTAAACACACCAACCAGACACCCGGCTTGATTAATTACCGGGACAATGTTCCATTTTTTTCGCTTCATAATCTCGATTGCCTGATACAGCGTACTTTTATGACTCAGACATTCGTTAACAGGGGTCATAATCTCTCGTAGTTGAATCACATGCCATCACACCTATTCTGTCTATTGAAATCGTGATTGTATGTATATACTCTATTATAAAGTAGAAATCACATATGTACCTATTCCTTTTCAGAATAGAATGAAAAAAGCCGTCAGTTCATAATCGACGGCTTTCTTGTGCTTTTTGTTTCTATGATGAGGAAAACTTGATTTCGCCACGCAGCACGGTCTTCAGAACTTTGCCGCTTGCATTTCGCGGTAGTGCACCCACGAATTCTACGATGGCTGGCACTTTATACTTTGCCAGGCGCTCCCGGCAAAAATCGAACACCCGCTCCTCTGCCAGTACACATCCTTGTTTTACTACCACGCATGCCTTCGGTATTTCACCGTATACTTCATGCGGAATTCCCACTACAGCTGCTTCGAGCACTTCTGGCATCTCATATAATACTTCTTCCACTTCAATCGGATAGATGTTTTCGCCGCCGCGAATGAGCATATCCTTCTTGCGGTCTACGACATACAGAAACCCTTCCTCGTCAAACTTGCCCAAATCTCCGCTTAATAGCCACCCATCCCGCATCGCGAGTGCGGTAGCTTCCGGATTTTTCAGGTAGCCTTTCATCACCTGATTACCCTTGACGGCAATTTCCCCGACCTGTCCTGTCGGCATTCCATTTCCCTCTTCATCCACAATACGCACCTCGGTGCGCGGCAGCGGCTTCCCTACCGATCCGACTTTGCTTAATGCATGTTCATCTCCTAATGTGGTCGCACCCGGCGCGTTTTCTGTCTGGCCGTACAGGTTCTGCACCTCGGTCTGCGGGAACAACTGCTTAATTCTTCTAATGAGCTCATACGGCATCGGCGCTGCGCCATACATAAACTTGCGAAGATGCGGGGCTTCCATGCTTTCAATCCCCGTCGTGTTTAATAGAATCATATACATAGCCGGAACCCCAAAGAAGATGGAAACATTATTCTTCTGAAGCGATTCGACTGCTTCTTGCGGATGAAAGCCCGGCTCAATTACAAGGGTGCCGCCCCCGTAAATCCCCGGTAGCATAAAACAGTGCGCCGCTGCGCAGTGAAACAGCGGAGCGACAATCATGACACGATCTTCCTGCTGCATGCCAAGTGCCTCGTGCCAAATGGAGGCTATGGAGACACAATTGCGATGCGTCAGCATAACCCCTTTCGGCTTCCCGGTTGTACCCGATGTATAAAAAATGACAGCGGTATCATCTTCCTGCTGCTGAAGCTTTGGAATCTCGCCTCCGAGCTTGATGGCCTCTGTCAGTTCGAATCCGCCACCACCTTCTCCTACATGAACGAAATGCTGTAGATTCGGAACCTGTGGAATTAGCTGCTCTACCACGTCGGACAGCTCCTGATTATACACAAGCAGTCGGGCTTCGGAATGATTCAAAATGTATTCGATTTCTGGCGGAGCCAGGCGAGTATTAATCGGAAGGACAACGAGCCCAGCCAGTTGACATGCGAAATAGCACGTCACAAACCAGTCCGAGTTATTGAGCAGTAGGGCGACGACATCTCCCTGAACAAGCCCCTGTCTATGGAAATAGCCTCCAAGGCTGCGGCAGTTCTCCTGCATGTGCTGATAGCTCGTTTCACATCCTTGAAAAACGGTAACTGTTCGGTCTGGCTGATTCACAGCGTGCTGCTGCAGTATATCCGAAAGTAGCATATACATTTCTCCTCTCTAGTATGTGTAAAATCCTTTGCCTGTTTTTCGGTCATGATGTCCGGCCCGGACGAGCTTCTTCAAAAGAGGCTTGGCCGATACTTCGAATCGCCTGTCTCCGTATGTAAGGTTTCAATGACCAGCAGCAATGTATCCAATCCGACTACGCGATCAGGGCGGATGACGTCTGCCTGTGCAATTCCACTTCCCATAATTCCTGCGCCTACTACTCCTACTATTTTGACCATAGTTACTTCTGCTCCTTTTAGTCCTTGTCTTTTCTCTGATACTTTGAAGCAAATAACATGCCAGTCTAAATAGTCATAGATTTATAAACTGCATACGAAAAAAATATATAGTGTACGAAATACAGACATACACTAGAACAAAAAGCGTCCTGATAACAGACAGTTAATCAACTTCACTCCGTATCATATTTCGTGCCGAACGGCCTGAGCTATTTATCCAGCTTGTTTATCGGTTCTGGTGCAAAATCTATCAAACTCAGACATACTAATACTGCTACAATGAATAACGCCCTTCTTGCATGTACTCGAAGCAAATGGGCCTTTATGAACACACTCCATCATTGACAGGCAATTATTTATTCATAACGAAGAGCATCAATCGGCCTTAAACGAGATGCTTTATACGCCGGATAGACACCAAAAACTACACCAACAAACATAGAGAAGAAAAAGGCATACAGAATGGGCGCTAGCTGAATGCTGGTCATTAAACTTGTCGTCTTACTCACTAGCATTGCCGCTCCCACACCGAGCAAAATACCAAACAACCCACCTAATAAACTTAATGTTACCGATTCGATTAAAAATTGCTGAAGGATCGCACCCCGTGTTGCTCCGATCGCTTTTCTGATTCCTATTTCACGAGTCCGTTCCGTAACGGAGACAAGCATGATATTCATAATTCCAATGCCACCTACTACTAAAGAAATAGCGGCTATACCAGATAGCAGAGTGGTCATCGTCCCGCTCACGCTTTGTGCTGTACTTAATATTTGGGCTTGCGAATTAATTTGAAAATTATCCTCGTCTTTCGGTGACAAATTGTGCTCAGCGCGTAAAACCTGTCTAATATCAAACTGCGCTTTGTCCATGACAGCAGCAGATGCAGCTGATATATAAATACTTCTTACTTTGGTTTTTCCATATAAACGGTTCATAACTGTAGTAATCGGAATGAGAATGCGATCATCATTATTTGCCATTCCTTGACTGCCCTGGCTTTCTAAAACCCCGATAATTTCGAATGGCAATTGATTGATTAGAATCATTTTCCCTACCGGATTGGCACGTTCATCTCCGAACAAAGCTGCAACAACCTGTGTTCCAACGACCGCAACATTGGACTGTCCTTTGACTTCAAACCGATTAAAAAATCGTCCGGATTGGACCGTGGTATTTCGAACTTCGGTGTAGCTTTCCGTCGTCCCTTCGATTGTCGTGGCACTGTTTTGATTACGCCATACAACCTGTCCCTGCGTTGTTATATCCGGAGCAACTGCGGAAATGGTATTTTGCTTGGCAATCTCATCCGCATCCTTTAACGTTAACGTATTAAGAGAACCTGCTCCTAATCTGACTCCTCCCTGCTGTGCTTGACCCGGTGTCACAATGAGTAAATTGCTGCCAAGTCCGTTAATTTGTGAAGCTACATTTGAAGAGGCTCCCTGTCCAATGGCTACCATTGCAATCACAGCAGAAACCCCGATAATAATCCCAAGCATTGTTAAAAACGAACGCAGCTTATTGGATTTTATACTTCGCAGAGAAATCCGTAGACTCTCCCAAAAGCTCATCCTGTTTGCACCTCCTCGCTTGCGATTCGGCGCTGAACAACAGGCTCGCTTGCGACGATCTGTCCATCACGAAATCGAACCACACGTTTCGCATATTCAGCAATCTCCGGTTCATGTGTAACTAAAATCACTGTTTTTCCTTCATTATTTAATCTCTGAAAAATATCCATAATTTCAATGCTTGTTTTTGTATCTAACGCGCCCGTAGGCTCATCCGCTAATAAAATAACTGGATTGTTTATACGTTCTTTTGACATATTGTCTGGCATAACAAAAATCGCTTTGTACCCTTTAGCAGCCGCGTTCATGGCAAGACCAATGCCGGTGTTTCCACTTGTCGGTTCAATGATGGTATCACCCGGTTGAATTAAACCCTGCTCTTCTGCAACTGCGATTAGATTATAAGCCGCGCGATCCTTTACACTACCTGAAGGATTAAACATCTCTAATTTTACAAATACATCCGCAGCTCCTTCTGGAACAATACGACGCAAATGAACAACAGGGGTTTTTCCTACCAATTGTGTAATATTCTGATATACGTTCATGACATCCTCCTGGTGATATCTCGTTATGTTAAGAATGTGATGCCCAAGAAACAAAACGTTTCTTAAGTGGTTTTAATAATATAAATTCAAAAAACATGGCTAATACCCCAATCGTAATAATTCCTACCATGACAAGTGAGGAATTACCGATCTGTCCAGTTGAAGCAATGAGCCAACCAATCCCTTCATTGCCCCCAATCATTTTCACCAAAATCGGGAAAAATGCAGCAAGCACAATGACCGCAATCATGGGAGCATTCCCTAAATCAAGCATTAAAATCAAAAGAGGCGCCCATGCCATCGGTGGTGTTGCTTGAAAAAACATAACCATCGGACTCAAAAATTTACGAAATGGTTCACTTACACCCGCCAAGGTGCCTATCAAAAAGGCACTTGCTGCTGCAATAGCAAATCCAATGGCAAGGCGGTATAGACTGACCCCGATATGATGATAAAATTCAAAGGAAATCAATTGCTTTTGCATTTCCTTAAAAACTACCAAAGGACCTGGAAAAATAAGGGCGGTATAACGACTCGAAATGACCATCCATACCAGAATAATAAAAGGGATGGACAAAATACCCCCTTTAAATTGCTTCATATCTTACCACCTTACATCAGTGGAACATTAAATGCTTTGGCAAGAATGTCAGCTGCTTGCTTTTTATCTTGCTCAACAAACTTAATCGAATCACGGTGTCCTTGTGTAAATTTCTTTACTGCACCCGGATGTTGTTGTAAAAATTCACTGCGTGCAACGACAATAATCGCTGGATCCGGCAATTCTTTTCTTCTCGGCAATGATAGCAATGGACAGCAACATTCCCACCAGTCGGTTTTATAAATCCTGCAACCACATTTAACAGCGTACTCTTCCCACAACCACTGGCACCAATAATGCTGATAAATTCACCTTTTTCAACAGATAATGTGATCCCTTTCAATATTTCTTTATTTCCATCATAAGAAAGAGACAGATTATTAATCTGTAAAATAGAAGGTGATGTAATGGCATAAGCCTGATGAGTAGAAGTATTTTCTTTCACTGTGTTTTCCATATTACCCCCCTCTATTCCTAATAACGGTACAGGAATATTTAATTTCCCTCCTGTTTACAGCAGGGAAATCCTGGCCCTGTAACCCAAACAATAAAACCCCCCCTTCTGAAACAGAAGAGGAGGTATAATAATCAATTTCCATCTTCTTATCCGCCAGAAAACCTTTCTGCTGGAAGTAGCACCTTGTATATACCTACAGGTTGCTGAGATTTCATTGGACCAGAACCCTCAATCTCTCTTGATAAGAATTAATTTAGTATTAAATTATTTATAATAGTAAACTCATTATTTCTAGCTGTCAATTTTATGTGAAAGGTAGGGATAGAAACCATAAATAACTACAAATAAATCAAATTGACAACCCAAGGCATCGAGTTTTATCGAATCAATTCAAAGGATTCTGTCACTTGGATACTGTCTTTAACGGATTGCACCATGGCACAGTTTTTCCGAGTTAGTTCCAAAACTCTCTCCATCTTTTCCACTGGGATGTTTTCCCCTTTAATAATAAAATGCAAATGAATTTTTTCAACCCGGTTCGCTTCTTTTTCATTTCTTTCTACATTTGCAGTCACTTTAATATCGTCATATGGAATACGCATTTTTTCCAGTACTTTTCTTAATACACCCCCACTGCATACTGCAACGGAAGACACCAATAATTGGTAGGGGCGGAATCCATAATTTTCGTCTCCCGAAATATGTAGTTCACCATATGAAAAATTTGTCGCAAATCCGTTTTCTTTCATATTAAATTCCATAATTTTATTTACTCCTTTTTCATCACATAAGTTCAACTATGGCTATTGCCTTGCCTTAATACCAAGCAAGACCTAAGTTTTCTACTAATCATAGCAATACTTTTTATAGATGTCACTATTACATCATGCAGAATAATATAGATGACAGCCAAGGTTTTATATAAACACCAAATCAAACCATTTCCTTTCCCATTCGCTCTTATAGTCTCCTTTTTATGCCGGCTTATGCTTTAGGACTTGGAGTCACCATTACATTTTTTATTTGTGCCTACTGTATAGTGAAACTACTTTTATTTTGTGTTTATTTTTCCATTCTACGCACAAACAAGAAATTTACTTTTACCAAGTTAAAATGTTATTTATATTCATCCCATTTATAACTCTTTACCCCAAAATATCAATCCATATCTTTATGGCGGTTAAACTAATTAATAAGGCTAATACGATCCTTAAACCTTTAGCACTGATACGGCGACTTAGATACGAACCGATGGGGGAACCAATAAGACTTCCTACAATCGCGTAAAATGTTGCCCAAACAGGGATATGATCAGCAGTCAATTTCCCAACAATACCAGCTGCCGCCGAGATAAACACGATGGCTAAAGAGGATGCAATGGTTACCCTGGTAGGGATTTTAAGTACCGTTAGCATAATGGGAATTAAAATAAAAGCTCCCCCTGCACCCACAATTCCAGAAACCACCCCTACCAGAAAGGCAGAAACAGAAGCGATCCATTTATTGAAAGGAATGTCATTTATCTCATTGTCTTCCCGGGAGCCACGGTTTGGAATGAGCATTAAAATAACAGCAACAATAGCAAGCATTCCATAAATAATATTAATGAGATAACTCGGTAAAAGTGCAGAAACCCATCCACCTAATAAGCTTCCAAATAAAATACTTCCTCCCATAACTAGAACGAGTTTTTTATGAACAAGGGAATTGCCACTCTGTTTTTGTTTACGAAAAGCAAGGACCCCGGCTAGGGATGCAAAGAAAACTTGAAACATGCTGATCGACGAGACTTCTTTAGGCGTAAATTCAGTTACCTGAAACCAATGGGGTACATATAATAATAAAGGATAATTAATGATGCCGCCGCCTATACCAAGCAAACCTGAAAAAAACGAGCCGACAAGTCCAATAAATAGCATCACAATACGCTCTAATAATGCCATAAGGGCTACCCCTTTCCACAAATTAGAAAAATCTTCCTAGCTGAAAAAAATACATTGTATAAAGATCAAAAAGTAGAGTATAATACCAAGTAAACAAATGCGAATTTAAGGAGGTATTTATGCTCCGTTCACTAAAGAAATTATTTACTGATGATTGCCCTGAGTGCAACCAATCTTTGGAATATAGTAGCAATCATCTTTATTATACTAAATCCTGCCCCAATGGGCATTTTTCAGAAGAAACCTATCCTCATCTTGGGGTAAGTATTATCTATAAAAATTAACAAAAGAAATTCAAGCACCCCAAACAATGGGGTGCTTGGTTATTTACAATCAGCATTGGGCAAGCAAGCCCTTTCGCATCAAGTACCTTATCACTTTTCATATTTGCTCCTCCTTACTTATCATTTATCGTGTATAGCACAGCGGTTGGGCCCGATTTCCATTTCGCGCTGTTCCTCTTCGCTTGGGTCCAGTTTCCCCATATTGGTTTGGCGAATTTCCTGGTATGCATTAGGTTGGGGAGGTAAGTTTTCCGTGACAGCTTTTCTAAAAGCAGTCTCATCAGGAATATTAAGTCCAGGATTTTGTTGATAAAGGTCCCCTAAGCTTGCTGACACTTTTCCATCTTCACCTAATTCATTAATATTACCGAAATGCGCAGGAAAGACTTCAAGGTCTTTGGACAGTGAGGCGTACAAGTTGTAAAGGGTATTTCTTAAATCTCCAACCCAGTCTTCTGCCTTTCCTGCCAAATCCGGGCGACCAATGGAGCTAACAAACAAGATATCTCCGGTTAAAAGATAACGTTCATCCACAATTAACGATGTACTTCCAATGGTATGCCCTGGCGAATAAATCGGATAAATTTTCACTTGGGTATTTCCCACCGTAATTTCATGACCTTCTTCAAGCTTGTCAAAGGCAAAGGTCACCTCGGTTGCATCTTTAGGGGGAAGCCAGTACGAGGCTCCTACTTTCTCTGCAAGTTTTCTACCGCCGGAAATGTGATCCGCATGAAGATGGGTGTCAATCGTATGCTTAATTTTTGCATTGTGCTGTTCGGCAAAGGATTCATACGCATCCATCATTCGCATGGTGTCCACAATGGCTGCCTCTCCATTCGACAGGATTACATAAGATAAACAGCCTTTACCAATCCGTACAAATTGGTAGATTTCTCCGCCATCCTTTAAATCCCCAACTTTAACAGGCTCTAGGTGCTCGCTCCATGCCTTCATTCCACCTTGAAGGTAATAAACGTTCCCCCTGCCCGCTTCGGCAATTTGCTCAGCTATGAATACGGAGGAACCCTCTTTCGCACAAACCACAAGGAGTTTTTTATCCGCTGGGATTTTTTCTAAAGCTGGATCAACACCATCTAATAAATCAAAGTAGGGAATGTTAATAATTTCAATACTTTCCCCTTCGATTTTCCAATTGTCAAAATCACTCTCATTACGAACATCAAGGATAAACAATTCCTCTTTATTTAAAACAATCCGAGTCAATTCCCCGGCGGACATCCCTTTTATTTCATTGTTATCTGCCATGAATCATTCTCCCCTTTTCTCTTTAGAAAGTCGCAATATTGAACACTTTATAGGCATCAAACAAACTTCCGTTACTTGCAATAATCGCTACTTTTGTGCTCATTTCGATTTCCTCCTTGGTTAGTTAATCTTTTTCGATGTTTCCTTTCCACTCTGACATCCCAGGTAGTACATTTTTTACACGTTGGAATCCCTTTTCACTTAATAACTGAGATGCTAAATCGCTACGGGTTCCTGTACGACAAATCACGTGTATTTCTTCTTCTGGGTTCAGTTCGTGGATGCGTTTTTCTAATTCACCTAAAGGAATGGATTTTGCACCCGGAATCCGACCGAAAGTGTATTCAGCAGGCTCACGAACATCCACTACGGTGATGTTTTCATTTCCCTCAAGTTTTTGTTGCAGCTCTTCATTTTGAATCGTATGCGGATATTTCGTTTCTTCTTTTGTTTCCCCTGGATTCGCCTTTCGAAGGTAGTGTTTTAAAACATCTCCCTCTTCTCTTGTACCTAAATATTGATGTCCCGTGTTTTTTGCCCAACCTTGAATATCAGCCAGGGAACCTCTATCGGTAGCCTGCAATTCTAAGACTTGTCCAGGCTCGATTCCATCCATGGCTTTTTTTGTTTTTACAATGGGCATCGGACAAGCAAGCCCCTTGGCATCAACCGTTTTATCTACTGTGATTTGCATATTCTCCCCGCCTTTACTCTGTTTTTGTTTGACCCTTCCAATTCAACATCCCGCCGGTCATATTCTTTAGCCGTGAGTGACCAAATCCAGAAAGGTATTCACATGCTTTTTTCACATCTATATTTCACACATATACCCCTATAGGTATTGAGTAAACCAAAAAAATAATGTGCTGAATCTGTTAAATAAATAAATTGACTTGTCCCTCTTCTGCATCAGCTAGATAAGCAGCGACACCTGCATACACAATATCATCCAGCAACTCCTCTTCTTGCAATCCAAGAAGGTCCATGGTCATGGTACATGCTACAAGTTTAATCTCCTGTTCCTGTGCCATTTTAATTAATTGGGGAAGCGTCAGAGCGTTGTGCTTTTTGATGACATGTTTAATCATTTGTGGACCCATTCCTGCAAAGTTCATTTTTGAAAGTGCCATTTTATCTGCACCACGAGGCATCATTTTCCCAAATATCTTTTCAAGGAATCCCTTTTTTACAGGGACCAATTCATCTTTACGCAAGGCATTTAATCCCCAAAAGGTGTGAAAAATCGTTACCCCATGATCGTAGGCTGCTGCACCGTTTGCGATAATGTAGGCTGCCATTGCCTTATCATAATCACCGCTAAACAAAATAATGTTTGTTTTTTTCTTATCTTGACTCACCTTGTATTCTCCCCTTTATATACCCTAGTAGGTATTAATAAAAATAAATTTTTTAAAGATGTTTTTATCCTTTTTTAATCCAAAATGTAAATACTCCGCCTTCTTCTTTAAAATCTAACAGCTCATGTCCGCCAGATTTCGCCCATGCAGTAAGGTCACTTTTTGCACCTTTATCTGTCGTCTGTACTTCTAACACTTGACCCGATGTTAATCCATCTATTGCTTTTTTTGTTTTTACGATGGGCATCGGACAGGCTAAGCCTTTTGCATCTACAATTTTGTCAACATTCATTCAAATACCTCCATCACTTTCACCTATACCCGTATAGGTATTAAATGTATTAAAAAACTTTTTAATCAATACTTTACACTTGTTACTTAACCTTCATCCAAAATACCCTCAGGGGTATAATATAGGATAAATAAAAATTTGTCTGGCTAGAAAATTAATGGCTGTTATTTATCTGCTTTTTACAAGCAAATTAACTGCTTCTTTAATCAGTTGTTCTGTGTCCTCGCCTTTTTCAATTTGCTCCCGAATACATTGTTCAAGGTTCGAACTGACAATGACACCAATTGTACGATCAATTGCGCTACGTGCAGCTGATAATTGGGTCACAAGATCTCTACAGTCTTTCCCTTGTTCCATCATGCTTAAGATACCTCTGACTTGTCCTTCAATCCGCTTCAACCTATTTTTCATTTGCTCATTATATTCCATTCATAACTCCTCCTTCCATACAGCATTTATTTAAAAACTGTTGTTTATTGTCCCCAATGAATGAATATCCTACAACATGGAATCCCTTCCGACGAAGAAATCGAATCCCTGTATTTTTTGACATTTCATCCGCAACAAGGATGATGATATCGTGATTCTTAATCGTACGATAATGTCTTTTCAAATAAGCAGACGGTAAATTATACGCTTCATTTATAGGCTCTTTTGCCGCCTCATTATAATCCCTCAAATCGAGTAATACGAGATTTTTATCTAATACCACGTTGCCCATGTTAATGCAACGTACACCTCGAATTGAAACATATCGTTTATAAAACATATTCACCATTGTGATTGCTATTATAAGGGTTAGGAAGTACAGCATGCTCCTCACCTCTTCTTTCTATACCCCAGGGTGTATTATAATCCGATTGTATACTCCCAGGGGTATAATGTCAAATACCTAAATATAAGTAATTACTAAAAAGAAGTAGAAGATTTTTTTACAAAGCGTGAAATTGAAACCTTTTTTCTAGAAATACGTAATAAAACAATAACAAAAAATTAATTTCTGTCGGAAAAATAACAGAGAAGGAGAGATAAATATTATGAGAAAATTGATGTTACTATTTTTAATTCTTTCATCCATGATGTTGAGTGCGTGTTCTTTAATAGAAGGAGCAAATAACTCATTAGAATATGTAAATCAAGCTACGGAACACATAAATAAATTGAGTAATTTTGCTGAACAAGCACCGCAAATGATGAAAGATGCCGCTTTGAATCCAGAAGCAAAGCAGGAACTTGAAAATCAATTAAACGGATTAAAAAAGGAAATCGAACAATTTAATCTGATAAGTCCCCCTTCGATTGCAAAAGATATTCATCAACAATTGGTAGACAAAAATGAAGTATTGTTACAAGAGATAAATAAAGTGGTAGAAAACGGTCACCTAGCACTCGATAAACTTGAAAATTCACAGCTAGTTAATACAATTAATGATATAACAGGTTTAATTGATCGAATTAAAAATCTAGGGTTGTAAGTGCTCCACCAATAGGTGGAGTTTTTTTAATTGCTTAAAAAGCAGCATCAGTTTTTTAGTAAAGTACATATAATTTCCCTCCAAGGAAACACTTTATTTAGTTGCGAATATGGAGGGGAAAGATGAAGACAGAAGCAAAGCATCATACACACCATGAAACGAAACATAATACAAAATTAACATCAGCAGAAATAGCAAACCTTTGGAGTACATACCAAAGTGACAGTATGGGGAGATGTGTCCTTTCTTATTTTTTGGAGAAAGTTGAGGATACCGAAATCCGTCCTGTATTGGAATATACTCGGAGTAATTGTGAAAAACACATAAAAATGGTGACAGAAATTTTCCATCATGAAAAGTATCCAATTCCTCATGGTTTTACAAATGAAGATGTACATGTAGACGCACCTCGGCTTTATTCTGATGTGTTTTTTCTTTATTACGTTAAACAAATGGCAAGAATGGGATTAGTGGCGTGTAGTCTAGCTTTACCTATGTCTGCTCGTTCTGATGTCCGTGATTTTTATAATGAGTGTCTTTCTTCATCAGCAGAACTTGAAAATAAAGTAACAAAGATTCAGTTGTCCAAAGGACTTCTTGTTCGCCCACCGTATATTTCAACTCCTAAAGAAGTGGATTTTGTTGAGAAACAAAGCTTTCTACAAGGTTTCTTTGGAGACCAACGACCATTAAATGCAATCGAAATTACACACCTTTTTGGAAACATACAAAAAAATACATTAGGAAAAGCCCTACTTATTGGATTTGCTCAAGTGGCAAGAACGAAAGAGGTTCGTGAATACATGCTGCGAGGAAAGGAAATTGCGATGAAACACATTGAAGTATTTAGCTCCACTTTAAGGGATGAGGATTTGCCTGCCCCCATGCCATGGGATGACCTGGTAACAGATTCTACTATGCCTCCTTTTTCAGATAAATTAATGATGGCACATACAAATGCGTTAAATAGCGCAGGCATAGGTAACTACGGGGCTGCTATAGGCATGAGTATGAGAACGGATTTATCAACAAATTATGTGCGCCTTACAGCTGAGATTATGAAATATGCTGAGGATGGAGCAAATATTATGATTGATAATGCTTGGTTGGAGCAACCACCTCAAACCGTAAACCGTGATGCTCTTACAAACCTATAAAATAAGCAGTTAAACCAAGAATCTTTGATAAAGTAATAAAACTGCAAACCAAAGCGTCCAACCTGGTTTTACCCAGAATGGGTGCTTTTTTTGTAACAAAAAAGGTCGTTTACAAAAATGATAAGTAACTGCTTTCGTTACTATCTAAAGTAAAATAACCTCATTATTCAACTGTCTTGCCAGTTAGTTGAGCAAATAAAAAACGACTGCCGTAACAGCCATACTTCACTAACGATTCCCGTCGCAATAAAAAAAGAGTCGAATGTAATCACCCGACTCTTCTATTTTACTTAATGAGTTGTAACTGTATCTGGAGTTGCTGTTGTAGTTACATTATCAACTGAAAGCTCATTACCTAGTGAAAATTCTCCGCCACTGAATGAGCAAGTCCGCATCTTATACATCTTTTTGTCTTTAGTGTAAGTCAACTTTGTTTTTCACGTTCACCCATACTCTTATTTTATTGTTATAGATATTTATCTAATCGGACTGGCACCAACCATTTAACATCTAAATGGTTCATTTAATAAAAGACTATTAGGTTACTAACTTTAATGTCAGGTTACCGACTTTAATGTTAAACAACAACATGTAAATTTCATTATTTTTTGTCATAAAAAACCAAATATTACTTAGTATACCTTCAAGAAATTCGCTTGCTAAACTGTGAACCGTATTATCTCTATAATGACCTAATTCATGGCATAGAATAAGCATTACATATTGTTCGAATGATTCTGCATACGGCAGACCCTCTTTGTGATGCATATATAAATCTCTAATCGCATTAATATTGAGTTTAATTACTCCTTCTTTACTCTCATGGCGCCCTAAACTTCCATCCCATTCTACGACTGGTATATCGATTGCAATTGATCTTACAAACTCGTTTGCTGATTTAATCAATTCCTCATTGATTGTCATTATATCGTCTCCCATCAATTAATTCGGCAGGAGGTATATTTCCCCTTCTAATCCGCACAATAATGGTTGGATAAAACTTAAATGATGGAGGTAACCATAATGAGTTCATCTCATCAAATATGCTCAAGTTGCGGAAGGATATGGGATATTGAAGAAATGGAGTATCCGATGAGAAATAAATGCAGCTGCGGAGCTTCACTTGTTAGCTGGAATAGTGCTGAATATTATACTTCTCGCCTAACAGATGATGAGTAGATTTTTCTACTCTTTTTTATTTCCGCTTCTTCCACTTACTCCAGTACCGTTGCTGAGAGCGTGCCTTTTGATAATCAAGCTGTCTGTCAATTATGATTGGCTTAATAGGATAAATCCTCGGTAAAGGTGAAATTCCAAGTCTAAGTTCATGTACAATCTGACTTTGTTTTTCTTCAACAAAAAAGCCCGGCATTTTTTGCCGAACCGCTTCATCATTTTAAGCATGCCGTTTTCACTCCTTAATGAGTAGTGCTTTGCCTGGTCCCTGTAGTGAGGGGTAAAACTTTACATCACTGAGGCTGAAGTGGTAAAGAACGATGAATTTGTCTTTCAGGTCTTCTTCAAAGGAATCCTTCCTTCATTTGTCTTTATCAGTATCAATCACAGCCATATATTTGCCCTATCTTTTTCGGAAGTTTGGATGTTGTCTCCTATAATCTCGGCTATATAAAAACGAACCAGCGTAAGGTGATTCTAAAATGAGGGGGAATGTTGCCTGTCCGACTCCACGGGAATGTTTAGACAAAAACCTGGAAAATTCTTCATTTACATACACTAACGTCCTAAAAAGCAATTTTTTATTATACTCGGAAAACAATGGCCTGGACTTTTCTCCCTGTGTTCTCTCCTCTTTCTCTTCTTGTATGTTTATAAACTGGGTACATGCTCTATCTCTATTATGCCTTTTTCAACATACTATGATATGGGACGCATTCGTACAAAAGAAAAAGGAGGTGGTTTGTCATGAAAAAGAAGGTCAGTCCAAATCGGAGAAAAGAACTGCATATCATCAACCAACGATTATCAGGAATGGAAAATACGTTGCATGAAATAGAAGACGATGTTAGGGAGACAAAGAACAATGGGGAAAAAATCGAAAATATTCTGGTAGAACTAGCGGAGGTGAAACAGCATCTAGCCGAAAGAAATAATAGACGGCCCAGGAAACGGCGCGATAAGAGCGAAGCAGAAGCGGCAACTACTCCCAATGGTACGATAACGAGCAAAAATGATGGCTCCCTAGAGAATTTAATTGGGAATTTAGATTTCGCCCAGATTATGAAGCTTTTGCAAAGCCCGATGGTGCAATCACTGCTAAAAAACAGCTTATAAAAACAAAAAAACACATGTCCTTTAAAAAGGTACGTGCTCAGAGTGGGAGACACTCCATTTGTAACAATATTATCTGTTCTTTCATTTTCATCCTCCCCTTTCGAATTTTTATTGACTTTCTAATCAAAGATTGAAGGCTTCTGCCCCATACTTTTGACGAGTACTCATCATGATAATCACGGTGATATAAAAGCCCACTTTTGGGTGGAACAAAAGTGGGCAAAAAAGGCTGGTCATGGTGACTCAGAAAAGGTTCCTGCAAGGTTTCCTTGTTATCATTCATCCCTTAAAGGGTATTCTGTTCTTGCATAATGAAAGTTGCGATTCTTCATTGATGGTCTTAGTAAAATCACCTTACTTTTTATCGATGACGGATTTGACCTCTCATTTCACCGTTAGGATTTTGCCTGGTGTGTACATTGACATAGGCATTTCCCAAACGCATTTGACGGATTAATGTTCGTAGAGAGTGCCCCTGTAACGGACCTACTAAGTTCTCTCTTGTGATTGTACCTGTCACTGTTGCTGCTCCTTTTCTAACAGAGATAGGATGTCGAAGCGGGCCAAAGAGAAAAACCACAATCGGGCCGTTAACTCCTCTACGTCCTAAGTGAATATGACCCACAAAGGCATTTCGAATCTCTTCAATTTCTAAGGTAAACGCTAAGCTTCTTCCATCCTCAAGTAAACGTGCAAAAAATTTTCCTTTTGCATTCGTGGATACGGGTGGAACTTCTTCTGCCCCTCTTAAACGTGCCGAAAAGATTCTTATTTGAATTCCTCCTTCCGATATGTTAGTTCAAGTTATGATGAAGGAGAAATTGCTGATTGTTCGATTAACCATAGTCAATAAAATTAATCTTTCATAATCGATTCTCTATAAAAACAAGGATTTCTTTGGGTGCCTTTTTTATCTTTCCTATACTCGTGGATACAAGAAGAAAGACACCCTTATCAAGAGTGCCTTTCATACTCTTCTTGGAGGACAAACGATGCAATGATGACTGTCCGTTAGCCACCTACACCGTGGATGCAGCACGACACATGACGGAAGATTTGCTGTTCTTCCAGGGGAGACAACCATGCCGCGTAGTTACGGCACCATCAAAAGGATGAAATTATTAACACTTAGGATAGCTTGATAGGCATGTGGCGCTACCCTCATATTAAAAACAAAGGAAGAAGAAAATTAACATGACCTTATTGGAGCTTGCCAGGAGAAATGTCTCCCATTCAGCCCCATTAAACTGGTTTACCTATCCCTCCATTTTTGACATCCGATCTCTCTATTCTCTCCGCATCCACCATGACTCTACGATTGGCCAAGCGGTTGGATAATTATATCTCTTCCCCATTAAAATAGAGCAACACTCCTCTCTCCTGATTTTAGCTTATCAATTACCGTATAGCGGTGATGCCATCCGTAAATATTACAAAACATCCAACATGAGCATTCGTAACAGACGTTCGCTTTTGATTCGCTGTATACAAACATTTACCAGCCAAAATTCGTTTACATGTATGTTAGGATGGAACATGAGTTAGCCAACACCAATTTTCAGATTAGGAGTGATAACATGAAAAAATTGCTAGGAGCTGCTCTTCTCGGTGCATCTCTGCTGGGATTCAACGTAGGTACCGCAAGTGCAGCTAGCACCTGCCCCTTCGCCAACGGAGCACAAAATTTCGGTAGTAACATTGGAACACAACAATTGAATCCCGCTAATAATCAAGGATTAAATAATTTAGTTCAACAAGCTCTGGGCAATAAGAGTCAAGGAGTACCGGCGAAGCCGTCTACTTGTCCGGCTCAAAACGTTACTATGCCAGCTTCACAGCAAGCAAAAGCACCGGTACTATCTTTTAATGAATTCCCATCTTTCGTGACCTGTTTCAAGTAATAAAGACCGAAACGGAATGAAATACCCTAATAAATAGACAATCGTAAAAGTTTTCGTAACGTCTAGGTGAAACAACAACTAAGCTTTTTTAGTGATATGCAAAAAGGACAGCGAAAATGGTATTATCCCCTTATGGTTGACAGTGCAAAAAAGTCTATTTGATACAATAGACTTTTTTGCACTGATTACTGGAGGGGATTTTTTATGGCTAAAAAGGGACAAAACTTCAAGACCTATACCCCTGAATTTAAAGCCGAGGTGGTTCGTCTTTATGAGGAGGAGGAACGGTTAGGCTATATCGCCGTGGCAAAACGGCTCGGCATTCCAAGCAACACACAGGTAGAACAGTGAGTGAGGAAGCACTCATAGAGGATCTGGTACATCTCGCTCACAACAAGGCGCCACCTTTCATTTTTTCTCAAAAAAACACCTTCTCAAAAAAAGAATTGGGGGAGAACCCCTGCAATAGTGTATATTAGTTGATGCCTATTTGCTAAAAAAAATCGTATGTAATCATTCTTTTATATACGCTAAAGACACATAGCTCAATAACAAGTATGTTATGATAACCTTTGCTATGTCGCCTTCTATCATTTCAAGCACTATTAGGTGCACTATCAGAAATAATTTAATAAGTCCAATGGACAAACGCCTATACAACTTTTTCATCCTCCGCATATGCTTAATTTTGTAACGAAGAAATTCATGGGGAGGAAAAAGAATGCGTGAATTAAAACATCACCTAAAGAAAGCCGAGTTGTACGGATTATTAATGAAAAAGTATGAATATGTGGACCCGGCTTTGCATATGCACTATTACCAAAAACATTTTTATCATACACAGGAGGTTGATCGGTTATATAGGATGAAACATCATTGGGGTGCTCATCCTGGAGCTGCTTATCCTACAGGTGCTTATTCAGCTCCTATGGGTTCAGGCTGGCGAGATTCAAGTTCTTCTGCTACCTGATCTTATTTTTATTCAAGCTTAAGAATTTTTGTTAAAAAGGTACATTTTTTGTCACGGGACAACGGGCACAAAGTTTTCCGTCCGTCATTAAAGAACTGAATGAACGGGGTCATGAAATTGGAAATCATACCTTTTCTCACCCCTCCATGAGAAAAATTACTTCACTGCAACTACAGGAAGAAATTGAAAAGGCAGATAATCTTATCCATTCTTTAACAGGAGAATACCCTGTTCTCTTTCGCCCTCCTGGAGGCATACAAAACGCCGCTATTTTTAATGCAGCAAAAAAGAAAAATCATATGGTTGTGATCTGGTCAAAAAATCAAGACCCAAAAGATTGGGCAAATCCCGGGGTTCAAACAATAATAAGGCGAGTTACACAGCACGCTCAGTCCGGACAAATTGTTTTACTGCACGATTCTGGGGTGAATCGAACCCAGACGATAAAGGCTTTGGATAAAACTCTCCATATCCTTTCTAAACAAGGATATAAATTTGTTACAGTTTCTGAATTAATCGAGCAGCATGTAAAAGAAAATACAAGGTGGATAAACTATCCTTTCATCTCCAGCTTATCAAAATGAAAACAAAAACAAAAAATGCTTCATGTAAAACCTAATGTAGGAGCGATTTTATAAGGACAACCCAAATCAAAACGTTGGAGATGTACAGAAAGATGAGAAAAGGAGGAAAGAAGAACTCCTCTAGGACTGATTACAATAGCATCTATGCTAAAAATCACGATACCTACATTGATATGAAAAGGGATAGCGAGGACTTAGGCTAAAAGGTCGGTTCCGCCTGTACTCGTATCCTATCTGAGTATGATACCGATACCAACATTCCATAGAGACTATTGTAGAAATAACCTCGAGATATTCACTCTATTGTCTTCACTTACTTTGTGGAGGATTCCCTTGCTCCTGCGTAAGAAACAAAGGAATCCTTCCTTCATTAGTCTTTATCAGTTACATGCACATGCGATAATCACGAGTAGGATGAAGAGTACAAGGATAATCCCGATTTCCTCCTCAAAGCCGAAACCTGCCATTTTTCCATCCCCCTTCCATTTAAGCAAGAGATAGTATCAGATTATGTGAAGTGGTTTGGACAAGTGTTGGGCAATCACCCTTTTTTTGTCGAAATGTACAATAGGATTCATTATATATCCCATAGGGGAAATTGCTTAGGCAATACTCAATGCTCAAATGCCAGCAGACTTTCACATTGAGGTAGCAGTGGATTTTCCAAATATACATCAGCATGTAACAAAGCAACCCACCTAAAATCTAGTAAGTTGCTTTGTTATATCGACATATTATCTCAATTGTCCGTTAGTTCTATTCCAAGCAAACCAGCGGTGGACAATAAAATGTAAATACTCCTGGCGGGATAAAAGAAGCTTTATGATCGTTTTTTTCTTACGATAAGATAAAATCGACGAAGGGATCGATTTGACTATCTTCTTGATTTTATATTTAGGAATCCTTTGTATCTGTTTTACATAAGGAGACAGCTGCTGATAGCTGTAAATGTACGAGCGTAGTCCTTGAACATAGTGTCGATTGTACTTGGCTACCTCATCCCAATAGGGGGAATACCATGGGGCCCTTCTCCATTTCATGGCCCCCAGCAATGCCAGACCATGATCAATCAGGTAAAAACTATATTTGTTTCCTTTTGGATATGCAATCAAATTGTCCCCGTGTCTATCTACATTACATATCCAAACATCAAACACAAAGGTTTTTAGAAGACGTTCCGGCTTCCTAATATGCTTCATAATAGGGCTGTTTAACCGTTTGCAAAGCTGGTTCCAATGGTAGTGACGACGGGCAGGTCGAACAAGGGAAACAACTCCTCGCTGTCCTCCTTTTAATACGCGACCTCTTATTGTCCAATGGATGAAGAAATCCATGGCAAATAAGATACACCACCGCCTATTAAATAAAGAAGAAAGGGAACAAGAAGAAGCTAAAGGGGAAGAAAAAGCGACGGAAGAAAAAGCGTCGTCTGCGTCTAAAAAATCCTTGCACCGCAAGAATATCTTCTGCTTTCGCGTTTACGTTCTGCTCCACGAGCTTAACGGAAGGATCATTCACCGTATAAGAAGACGGGAGTAATACAGTGACACCCTTGTTATTTACACTTTCAATTTTTACATGGAGAGCACCGGCCTTTGTATTGACTACCGTCCATTTCCCTGTGTTTTCTTTCAACGTTTGACGGAGATCAGGCATTCTTTGTTTCCTCCTTTCTTGAGGATTTCACCATAGGATATGGAAAACAAATTACTCTTGTCCTAGTTACTTGACTTATTTTCCTTATCAGAAGGAATCCAAATTGCAGGCCAGGAGGTAAAAGCTGTCTGCCCCTGTTTTCATTCCACGGAGAGAACATCGATGAAGATACCAGCAACAGGATAAAGAAACGAGACGGAGATTCCTAAAGCTCCCCTTCCTCCTTTTTGAGTAAAGAGTCATGATATTTTAATAAAGGTGGCAGGCACCTGTGGCGTTTTACAACGGAGGGCTTTCTTTATATAAACCGGAGTCGCGCAGCTTAGCCACAAACTCATTGAATTGCGGAATGTTGATTTGCTGTTTCGCATCAGACAAACGTTGTGAAGTAAAAAAGGCAAACCCTACCATATGTCTTTTTGTCTATCCCCCTACATAGAAAGAATAACCCCACAACTCTCCGCCTCACAAAACCTCTTTTTCAGAAGAGACTTTTTGTGTGTTTAACCCGACAATATAAGATTTATCACCTCCCTGATAGGTAAAACGAAAAGAGACCTTCTCATTCCCTTCTGTATCGATTTCCATCATGTAAACTTGCCTATCCTACTCCCCTAAAAAACTCTACATACCGATTTTTACCTGCTCAGAATAATTATCTACACATAAAAAATGACAGGACATATTCTGTATGTAACAAATAAGAAAAACATTATTCTTATAGGAAAGCAAAGAGAAGTTATACGATGGAGTCAAAACATACCTCCAATCAGCAGCCGGAAAACGTTTCAAATACAGACATCCCCCATATCGAACAAAAAGGAAGGGGAATCGTAATTCAGGTGAAGCTGCCAGGGGCCATGCGAAAAGAGGCAAAAGTTGAAATCTCGAACGACTTGGTATCCATTATAACCGGATCTACACCGGAAAGGATCCTAAAAATCGTTCGACTACCAGCCAATGTGGATACGGAAAAGACGAAGGCAACCTACCACGATAACGTGCTGGCCGTTTCGATTCCACTGAGGAGTTCAGAACAAATGAGCGTGCATATTTGGCATAGGTCACGTGTCATTCCAATTGAAGGAACCTAAACGTAATGCCTATACCCTCTGTATTGAGCAAAAAAACGCTATGGCTTTTTTTTCATAGCGTTTTTTACAATTCAGAAATGCCGGACGAAAAAAAGTCCTTTTGGCCATTAGGTACATTCTTGTGTTTTCCCCCTACTTATCACGTAGAAAGGAAGTTTCCCATCCCATATTTCCCCTGCTTTACATACGAGTTTCAACCATTACCTGGAGAGGGGAGAAAGTTCAAGAAGACCATGGCCGTACTCTCGTCGTGGCCCAAGGGGTTGATTTAGCTGTACCAAATACCGCTGCGCCCTCACACTGTTCATACCCGGATTACGGCCAAGTACAAGAGCGGCTCCCCCGCTTACATGTGCGGCTGACATGGATGTACCGCTCTCTACCTTATACCCGCCTCCTTTCTAGGCACTTCGGATGTCCACGCCAGGTGCCATGATATCAATGCGGCCTCCCTTGCTGGAGAAGGATGCCCGCTTCATATCACGGTCAACAGCTCCGACCGAGAGGACCCAGGGAAAACGAGCGGGGTAGTCGATCGTGCCGCCACGTTCCCCGTCGTTCCCTGCGGAACCGACCAGGATGATGCCCTTTTGATGGGCCTTCCCTGTCGCGTGTTCTAAGGCGGCATTGTACTTGCTATCTCCAAAGCTCATATTCAGCACCTGTATCTGATTATCAATCGCCCATTCCATTCCCTTAATGACATCGCTGACCCTCCCGTTGCCGTCCCGGTCCAAGGCTTTAATTCCGTATAAATGCACACCCGGGGAAACGCCGTATAAGCCACCCGATCTTCCGGTAGCGGCAATAATCCCGGATACATGGGTCCCATGTCCGTTATCATCCTTGAAATTTTGGTAACCTCCTTATTTACATCGTAATAGCAGTATATGAAAAGCGGAGAAAAAGAGGGTGTACAGGGAGCAGGAGGAATACCTAAATTACTGCCATATTCTACAAAAGAAAACAATAGAAAGGATGACGTGTAAAATTTCAAGACAGGGTTATTCAAAATTTATGCGTTCGCCTTGTCCCCTCTCGAAATCTTGAACCATAAACTATACTATCTTATGTAAAGGGAGAGGATTTCGTATGGATGTGAATACGATTATCAAAATTGTAAAAGGGATTCCGAAAGACAAATGGAACGATGAAAAAACGATTCGAAAGGCAATAAAAGAGGCCGGAAAAGCCCATGGAAAAACATTCTCAGAGGCTGAACTTAGCAAATACGTTCAGCAGTTTAGAAGTTTTTCGAAAGGTGGAGGCATTCTTTCCTTGATGTCGAAGCTTCTGCAAAGCGGCATTACTAAGGGCCAAATTGATGAAATTAAAAGGAAGATGGGCAATAAATAATTCATAAGCAGAAAAGGAGAGAGCGTCCCATTCTCTACCTTTAATTTTAACGACAATCATAAGGGGAGAGGAAAATTTAAGTAATAAGTAAGGTGATGGCCATGCCTCCTCTATCGCCCCCTTGCTATACAGCGATAGGAGACTCAATTACCGCAGGGGTTGGAGCCTGGTTTCATTATGGATATGCGCAGCGGTATCGAGATTTTATAGAAGAAGATCGAAAGACGCGTGTTATTTTTCGCAATGTAGGGAAGCCAGGCTGGACAAGTCAGCAATTGTTACACGGACTTAAGACGGATACAAGATTGATCAAAGCCATACAGACAGCCGACATTATTACCTGCTCCATTGGTGGCAATGATTTACTTCAGGCAGCCCGTGTTTATGATAAAAGGAACAATAAAAAAGCGGGAGACTTGGCCCTTCGTGCTTTTCACCATCATTTTCTTTCCATCCATCAAAGCATAAAAGACATAAAAAAATCTTCGAGTACCCCCTATATGATCCGCTACATCGAACTGTATAACCCACTGCCCGAACTGGCTCTCGCTCGACAATGGGTGAAAAAATTCAATCAAATTCTCCATAAAGCAGCCGACTCCCATACAAAGATTGCCCCTGTATATACCGCCTTTTTACATCATGAGCATACACTGTTATTTATCGATGGCATCCATCCCAACGATAAGGGCCATCGACGCATAGCAGAAACCATTAGAAGCTTGGGTTATCAATCTGAACACTTCTAGACCGCCTTTGTCTGGACAAAAGCGGTCCTTTACATCATCCGAGTGCGAAGAGGATCGTCACAGGTTCGCGCCCGAATAAACGGTCCCCGAACCTAAACAGGCACTTTCCCTTTTAACGGAGCGTTGCTTTTTGGTTTTTATCCGGTTTTGCTCAGCATCGATTTCAGCATCGATTGGACCATCGGGTTTTGCAAAAGACTGGTAATCTGGGCAAAATCTACATTGCTAAGAAACCCTGAAGGAAGCCCCCTTTTCTCCCCGTTCCCGTTCCGTTTTTCAGTTCTTCTGTCGGTGTAGTTTGAATGTCCGCTTCACCCTTCCTGCGCTGCTTCCTCCCAAAACGAGGAGCGCGCTGACGCCTGGGCTGTTCACTGTTTCTTTGGACTAAATGCCGTTTAACATCCCCCAGTTCTACCAGGATGTTTTCAAGGTTTCCCCTATGTTCCTTGGTCTCCAACACGTGCTTTTCTATTTTACGAAGGGTATTTTCAAGGTTTTCCCTATACTCCTTGGTCTCTATCACATATTCTTCTATTTTTCGCAGCCTATTTTCAAGGGTTCCTCTATCCTCATGGCTCCCAATCGCGTGTTTTCCTCTTTTATTCCATGTAGTTTTACTTGCTGATATTCGTTGGCTGATGGCCCCTCGTTCCTTTCTCCGGTTTAGACTGTTCTTCTTCTTGATGACAAAACACCTCCTTTTTTGTACTCATGCATTCCTTCCTTATTGTATGTTGAAAAAGACATAACAGAGATAAGGCATGTATCCAATTTATAAACGTCCGAGAGTTGCATGGTAAAATGCAGGAAGAACATTGACAACTGGAGGGGATTTTTATGGCCGAAAAGAGGCGGAAATCTCAGACGATTTAAATTACGGTTTACATCGTATCGAACATTCCAATACAAATAAATTATAGTTCTGTCGTATTGCAACTACCTAATACAAGTACCTCATGTCCAAACGTTTGAAGAACAGCAAGCGCTTTTTTTACTCTTGTTTCAGATATACCAGCTTCAGCTTCAAGAAAAAAACGATACGTTCCCAATTTCTTCTTTGTTGGGCGAGATTCAATCCAAGTAGATTAATGGAAAGCGCAGAAAATACATTTAAAATGGTAGTCCGTACACCTGGACAATCCTCACAAGGTGTGACCACCAGTATTGTCTTATGTAGGTTGGATGTTGTACTATCCCCTCTGTTCACGATAACAAATCGCGTGTGGTTTTCTAGATTATCTTGAATATTTCTCTTTGTGATGTGTAAATCAAATACACGAGCCGCTGACTCAGAAGCGATAGCGGCAACATCATGTCTTTGCTGCCGCTTTAGAGTTTCTACCGCTGCTGAAGTGCTGTCAAATTGTCTGCTCTTTGCCCCTAATTCCTTAATATAGTTCCTACATTGTGCAAGAGCGGGGAGAATCGACCAAACCTCTTGAATGTTGTTCAAATCATTTCCCGCTATCGTTAGAAGATGGAGAGAAACGGGAAAGATTAATTCTCCTTCAATATGTATATTATGCGGCAGCGGACCATCCACCGTTACATTAAGGATAACTCTTCTAGATACTAATTGGTTAAAGTATGATACATCAAAAATTTGTTGTACAAATAAAAGTTCTTCTACAATTGGAATGGTAAATATACTTGTATTTTCCTTTAGCCACTCCATTAACCTATCCTTTTCTGAATAACTCTTTATCTCAAAGGGTTACCCCAAAGTTGATTCTGGTGCACCCTTTTTCCTTATGCTTTATGGCTTGTTTTAAATTCTTTCATTTTGTTTTTGACCGTGGATTTTATTGCCTCTTTACTTGGTGTGATAATAACTCGAGGCTCATACACTTTCTCGTCGGAGGCTAAAACCTCACGAATCGCTTGGGCCCACGCTTGTATACATTCTGTATTAACATTAATTTTCGCATGCCCGAGTTTAATTGCCTTCTGGATTTGATATTCAGGTATTCCCGAACCTCCATGCAGGACAAGCGGAACACCCGTCAATTCAGAGATTTCTTTCATTTCATCAAAACCAAGTTTTGGTTCACCCTGGTATGGTCCATGGACCGAACCAAGGGCGGCAGCCAGGGCATCTACTCCTGCTTCCTTTACGATTCGCAAGCATTCATTAGGATTGGCATACTTAATTCCGCCCACAAGGCCATCTTCCATACCGCCGACTGTTCCTACTTCCGCTTCTACAGACACTCCTCTTGAATGTGCATAGTCAACTACTTGTTTCGTCATGGCAATATTCTCATCAATCGAATAATGGGAACCGTCAATCATAACGGACGTAAATCCGGCGTCAATTGCCTTTTTGCATCGCTCAAAACTCATACCATGATCTAAATGCAATACAACCGGAACGGTTATCCCCATTTCTTCCACAAGGCCTTTCATCATTGCAGCAATCGTTTTAAATCCTCCTAAATAATCGACAAGCCTGTCAGAAGCCGCCAGTATGATAGGAGCCCGTTCCTCTTGTGCAGCCTCTAAAAAAGCTTGTGCCGATTCGAGGTTATTGATGTTGTACTGGCCGACAGCATAACCGCCTTCCTTCGCTTTGAGCAGTACATCTTCCATAGATACTAAAGTCATTAATACCGCTCCCTTTCACAAAGATATCAATACTTCTACTTATACTGGTTGTATATCGTAATACTTAGATACCACTTTAAGTGTTGTTTCTTTTGCAGTCTTGATCGCTTCTTCAGCATCCAGTTTATAATATTCCGGACGGAATAATTCAACGGAGACAACGTCTGAGAACTCAATTTCCTTCAGTGTTGATAAAATGCTGTCTAAATCAATCGCACCAAGACCAGGCCATACGCGATCCTCATCTGTCAAGAAGCCGATAGGAAAATCTTCCGTATCATCGATATGTAAAATAAAGATCTTAGACCCATCAGCTTTTTTAAGATCTTCTAGCCTGGACCCCATTGCGTGAAAGTGAAAACAATCAAGTACTAATCCGACGTTCTCACGATTGACTGTTTCAACAATATCATAAGCCTGCCTAAATGTATTGACGGTGCATTGCGGATGTCCGACAAATTCGACTGCAATTTTCACACCATACGGCTCTGCGATATCTGACAGCTCTTTCAGCACCTCTACACAGCTAGTTTTGATATCCTGTTTCAATATCTTCTGTTCCGTTACAAGCGGCACTGCTACAACATATTTCACACCTAGTTTTTTAGCTGCTTCCACCATTTCTTTAAATTCGTTGATGATTTCCTTATATCCGGCTTCGTCGCGGTTATTGAAAAACACTAAAGCATTAAATGCTAACGGCTTAATATGGTGTGTATTAAAGAATTCAGCTAAATCATCAAGAGACTTCTCCTTCAAATACTCAGGCAATTTGTCCATTGTACGGATTTCGATATAGTCGTAGCCATGTTTATTACAGTATTCCAAATCTTTGGCTAGATTGGAGTTTTCCAATGTGGTAGCTTGGTTAAAACAAAGTTTCATATTAGTTCCCCCATTATTTTTTATAAGACCTCTGAAAAGCTGCAGCGAACTAAAAACATTATGCTTTAAAAAAGACTCTTATTCTAAACCTAGTCCTTTTTTCACTTCGCGCAGCATAAATCTGCTTGATTCATCTGCTCGCTCTTCTTCCCCGAACACTGCAACCGTTGCGATGCCATCGAATTTGATTTCACGCAATTTTGTCCAAAGTGCATCCCATTTGATATCTCCTTTACCGATATCCATGTGCTGGTGCACCGTTGCATGGACGCCAGGAGGGTTCACAACATATCTAAGGCATGAAGATGCTCTGTGATTATAAGTATCAGCAATATTAATGTGCTTCAGCTTATCGCCTGCATAATCCACCATCGCAGCGATATCACCTTTACCATTGTCATAGAAGAACGTATGCGGCACCGCATAGAAGTAACCAACAAAGTCTTTGTCAAGTCCGCGGATAAGATCTACCGCCTCATTGTTGCGCTCAATAAAATCAAATGGGTGCGCTTGGATATGAAGGTTAATTCCTTCTCTCTCAATAATAGGAAGAAGTTCTTCCATGGAACGCATAAACATCTGTTCACACTTATACGGTTTATCTGAATGACCTGTAAATTCCGTGTTTAAAACGTCAACACCCATCTCAACAGCGATTTCGATACAACGCTTCCAGTTTCTAACGGCCGCTTCTCTGTCTTCTTCTTCCGGTCCAGCCCAATGCTGCATCGGCAATAAAGATGATAATTGTACACCTGTTTCACGCAACGCATTTTTGAATTCTCTAATTCTAACCTTATCTACGCGAGGGTATTTATAGAAAGGAAGAAAATCTTCCCTCGGCGATAGTTCAATATACTCGTAGCCTAATTCAGCCACTTTCTCCACCATTTTTGGAATTGGTAAATGTCTATACATATATGGATCTAGTGCTAATTTCATTTTCATCCCTCCGTTGTTCTTAAATTCTTTATATAAACTTGTTAATAAAAGTTTTAGACTGTTTCAGCTACTTCTTTTTCAATTTTGTAAAAGGCTGGTTTTTCCGTTAGAGCAACAGTCTCTTTACCTCCTGTTTGCTGCGCTTTCACACAAGCATCCGCTGTTACAGCTGCAACATAACCATCCCATGAAGTCGGGCCATTAGGCTCGCCCGTTTTCTTGATTGAGTCCATGAAATCCTGTAACTCTTTGTCATAAGCATCGATAAAGCGGTCTTTCCAGTCCGTTAAAATGCTTGTACCAAGTCTCGCATCCTTACGAGTAGTGATACCAGAGAATTCCGGAAGATATGCAACGCCTTCTTCCCCAATAACTTCACATTGAATGTCGTAGCCGTACTTGCAGTTTACAAATACTTCTGCCGTAATGATGATACCGCTCTTTGTTTCTAGCGTAATGAGTTGCGGATCGCACAAGTGGGCTAATGCACGTTTTGTTTTCTTCGGAAATGCTACTTGTACAGATTTATACTCATCGTTGATTAACCAGTGCAAAACATCAATTTCATGAATCAGCGTATCGTGAATGGCCATGTCTGTCGTATAGCTCTCTCCAACGTCCGGGTTTCTATGTACACACCGAACCATTAATGGCTCACCGATATAATTGTTGTCAATTGCTTGTTTTAATTGTACATAACCGCTGTCATAGCGACGCATAAATCCAACCTGGACCAAACGCTTACCATATTTCATCTCTGCTTCAACAATTCTCATGCACCCTTCTGCTGTTGTCGCTAAAGGCTTTTCACAGAACACATACTTTCCAGCTTCAATGGCAGCCAGTACGCTTTGTTCATGAGCCGGTCCCCAGCTTGTGACAAGCACGGCGTCAACATTCTTATCAGCGACAAGTGCTTTGTCATCCGGATATATAACTGCGTCCAGCCCAAATTGCCTAACAGCACTTCTTGCTGATTCCTCGTTCACATCCGTTACAGCAACGATTTTTCCTCCAGATAAATTGTTTGTGATTCTTCTAATATGTTCTTTACCTATCGCACCTGTTCCGATTACACCAAATTTTAAAGTCATAGTCATTTTCCTCCAAATTTATTTAATGGTTACTGCCTTATCGCTTTTGGAAAGGACAAGTAAGTTTTTATCTATATAATTTCGGGTTAGCAATGCATACTCCAATGGATGAGCGATAGACGGGTCCTGCTCAGCTTCGATCACAATCCATCCTTTGTAATCGTACTCAAGCAACTTCTTATACGGCTCTGTAAAATCAATGCATCCATCGCCCGGTACTGTAAACATGCCGGCTAAGAAGGACTGCATGAACGATTTGCCTTGCTTCTTGCATTCTTCCATCACGTTTCTTCTCGCATCTTTAAAGTGAACATGTTTAATGCGATCAATATACTTGTTTAATAGAGTCATATAATCACCGTCAGAAACGTAAATATGGCCCGTATCATATAGCAGATGCACATAGTTTAAATCCGTGTTTTCCATGAGGCGGTCAATTTCTGTCAATGTTTGGACACCTGTTCCCATATGGTGGTGGTACACTAATTTCAAACCGTATTGTTCGGCAATCTTTCCTAGTTCATTTAAACCTTCGCATAAAGTTTTCCATTCAGCATCCGTGAAGTGAGGTTTTTCAGAAAAGACATTTTTTTCAATCCCCTGCACACTGTAAGTTTGCTCTGATACAACCACCACTACAGCATTGACCTCTTGCAAATATTGACAATGTTTGTGGAAAACTTGAGCTGCTTCCCCAATTCCATCACGAATGATAAAACTGCTGAACCATTGGCCTGCTATTTTTAAGTTTCTTAATTTCAGTTCTTTATTTAATATTTTTGCTTCAGGGAAAAAACCACCCACTTCGGTTCCCTGGAAACCCGCTACTACAATGTCGCTCAATAGGTGAGATAATGTATTCTCTGCACCGATTTCCGGTATATCATCATTGCGCCAACCGATGGGTGCGATTCCCCATAAAATATCCTGATTACTCATGGCTACCATCCCCTATTAGTATTGCTTCGCTTCTTTAAGTTTTTCTTGCTTTAATTCATATGCCTTCTGAACGCCTTCCTGGTTCGACACTTCAGGCACTCCGAGATTCCACCAGCTGCCTTCATAGCCGTCTGTCATTGTTTTCGGGAGCACTTTTATTTCAATTAAAGTAGATTTGTCTTGTTTTTTCGCGTCTTCCAAAGCGGCTTTTAATTCTTCTACCGTATTGGCACGATACGCTTTCGCTCCGTATGCTTCTGCCAATTTTGCATAATCAATATTTAAAATTTGATTGTCATCTGTCCTGAATTCGCAATAGTAACTGCCGTTCCCGAAATCCATTTGTAAGTTGTTGATGCAACCATATCCAGAGTTATCGAACAGAAGTACGTTAATCTTTTTATTGTACTGAATGGCTGTGACGAATTCGGAGTGCAGCATAAGGAAACTTCCGTCTCCAACGATGGTGTATACTTCTTTTGCCGGATCAGCCAACTTCAACCCTAATGTCCCTGATACTTCATATCCCATACAGGAGTAGCCATATTCAAGATGGTACGTGTTCGGCACATCTGAACGCCATAAACGCTGCAGGTCTCCCGGAAGCGAACCAGCTGCACAAATGATGATGCTGTCAGGATCGATTGTGTCATTAATGGCAATCAATGCAGTCGTTTGTGGCAATTCCGTATGTAATGCATCCGCGTATTCATTTAACACTTCTTGTGAAAAATGATTTTTAATTTCAGGAGTAAAGTGTTCTCTATTAAATACAACTTTGCTTAAACGATCGCGTTCAGCTGACCACTCTTCTTTTAATTCCGCAATCGTGCCGCCAAACTCACTCTTGTATCCTTCCAGCATAGGAATTAATGCCTCAAACGTTGATTTCACATCGGCTACAACCGGGAAGGCATCTAACTTATATGCTTGCATGCGGCTCACATTGATATTTAAGAATTTAGTTGTTTCAAAATTAAAAATCGTTTTCGAAGAGGTCGCGAAATCTGTAAATCTTGTGCCGATGCCAATGATTAAATCTGCCTGCTGGGCTGCCTTATTTGCTGCCAGCGTTCCAGTGATTCCAAGTCCGCCCAAGTTGTTTTGAAACGAAGACTCGACCGTTGATTTACCGGCTTGAGTTTCGACTAACGGAATGTTATATTTTTGTGAAAATTCAACTAAAATCTTGCGTGCTTCTGAATATTTAGCTCCGCCGCCCACAACGACTACCGGTTTTTTGCTTGCTTTAATTAATTCGGCTGCTCCGTTTAATTCACGGTCATTTGGCAATTTACGATCAATATAATGAACCCGTTTTTCAAAGAATTTCTCATTGTAATCGAAGGCTTCACCTTCCACATCTTGTGAAATACAAATTGTGGCGGGACCTGCTTTTGCCGGATCTGTCATCACTTCAAATGCCCGAATTAAACTGGACATCAATTGTTCTGGGCGAGTAATACGATCCCAATACCTTGACACTGGCTGGAGCGCATCATTCGTTGTAATCGCAATACTATGTTCTTGTTCCAGTTGTTGTAATACTGGGTCCGGCTGGCGTGTAGCATATGTATCAGCCGGCAACAACAAAATAGGAATATTATTAGCAAGCGCGGTTCCTGCTGCTGTTACTAGATTGGCTGAACCCGGTCCGTTTGAAGTCGTCACCGCATAGATTTTTTTGCGAAGCATTTGTTTGCTGTAAGCAATAGCTGCATGGGCCATTCCTTGTTCATTTTTCCCCTGAATGACTTTCAAATGACCAGAATCTTGCTCGAGCGCTTGTCCAATCCCCAATACATTTCCATGTCCAAAGATATTGAAGATTCCTTCTACAAACGGTGATTCCTGTCCATCAATATGAACATATTGCTGGTTAAGAAATTTAATTAAAGCCTGGGCTGTTGTTAATCTGATCGTTCCCATTAGTTGCTCCCTCCTACCCCGATGGCTTCATTACAGGAGCTTCCAGCAATTAATTGCTCGATTTCTTCTAATGTCGGCATCGCTTCTGAAGAACTATGTTTGCTTACAACGATAGAAGCGGAGGCACTGCCGTATTTTAAAGCTGTTTCAATCTCTTTTCCGCTGATTAAGGCATATAAGAAAGCGGAAGCGTAGGAATCTCCAGCGCCGAACGTTTTCAACACTTTCGTGCGGTAAGCTTGGCCTTTGAATGTTTCTCCTGATTTCGTATAGGCATAGGAACCTTCTACTCCGTGTTTAATCACGACCAGGTCAGGAGAATGACTGAACAAGTAGCGGATCGTATCTTCGTTTTTCCCACCTTGCTTGCTTTCCATCACATCGTATTCATCGCGTGTTCCGATGACGATATCTGCCTGCTCGGCAACCAATGAGCAATACAACGCAGTTCCTCAAGCGAATTCCACGAGTACGGGCGATAATCTAATTCAAACACCACTTTTACGTCATGTTTCTTAGCAAGGCTGACGGCTTTTAGCACCGCTTCACGGGACGGGCTTTTTGACAGGGCTGTTCCTGACACAAGCAGGATTTTGGATTGCTTGATGTACTCCTCATTTACTTCAGAAGGAGACAGATAAAGATCTGCCACATCCTGTCGGTACATTAAAATGCTGCACTCTTCCGGACTCTTGATTTCTGTAAAGGCTAATCCTGTTTTATGTCCCTCTTGGTCTACCACCATATTAGAAGTGTCAATTCCGACACCGCGCATATATTGCTCAATGAAGCGTCCGTGCTGATCATCCGAGATTTTGCCGATAAATCCGGCTTTTAAACCTAGTTTGGAGCTGCCAATTGCAATATTCGCAGGCGAGCCTCCTACATACTTTGTGAACGTCATCGTTTCTTCCATTGGACGGTTATACTCTGTTGCATTTAAATCGATGCATGCACGGCCAACCGCAATAATGTCATATTCTCTTTCTGCATTAAATTCGTATTTCATCCCTTAGCTGCTCCTAACATTTTTTATTAACGCTTTAAAATCCATTCGTGGTCCGGGTCATTGTAGAATTTCCAAATGCGTGTCGGCCCTGCCATGACATTTAAATAGTAAGATGTATAGCCATCAGGCACCCCAACTGGGTGATAACCTGCCGGCACGAGTACAACATCTCCGTTTTCAACCGTCATCGTTTCATCAAGAGAACGATCATCCGTATAAACTCGCTGGAATACAAAACCTTGCGGTGGATCCATTTCATGATAATAAGATTCTTCTAAAAACGACTCTTCTGGCAAGTTGTCCTGATCATGCTTATGCGGCGGATAACTTGACCAGTTTCCGCTTTCCGTATACACTTCAACGACAAGCAAACTGTTGGCAGTTGGATCCGAGTCCGGCAAAATGTTGTGGACGAGACGCTTGTTATTCAATATTCCTCTATTTTCAACGCCGTTATCTGAAGCCTTAATCAATCTTGTCGGCAACTGCTTGTGAGAAGGTGAGTAGCATAATGCGACGCGAGCCTGACTAACTCCCTCGACTTCAAAACGGCGATCATTTGATACATACACACTGTCGGTTGGAACACGCTCGAATACGCTTTCACGAGTGCCGAGGTTACTGAATTTTTCTTCACGGTCTGTCACATTGATTTTTCCTGTGAGAGCGACGATGCAGCACTCCTGTTTTTCTAATGATTCCGAGTATTTAGCACCTGGCGCCAAATCAACAATTTTAAATCCGACGTATTCCAACGGAGAGTTCCCTGCGGATACTTCTTGAACAACAGTCACTCCTTTGGAAATTTCATTTTTTTCGGGTTTTCGGAGCAATTTACTCATATGTACCTCCTTACTTATTTGTCACACTGTAACAAATTACCTTGACATTCTACTAGTCTTTATAAATCGGTCCCTTGTAATACAAGGGACCGGTTGTTTTACTGTATAGTAAAATCCACTAATTTAATGGATAAATTAAATAATTAAGACAACGATAATTTTCACTCAAATATTGGGGCAGCGTAGCGTGCTGTCACCACTTTTTTACGTGTATAGAAATCTACGCTGTCCTTTCCGTTCGCATGTAATGTACCATAGAAGGATGATTTCCAGCCTGAGAATGGGAAGAATGCCATAGGAGCTGGTACCCCTAAGTTAACCCCTAACATACCTGCATCAATGTTTTCACGGAAGTAGCGGATGGATGCAGCATTTGTTGTAAAGATACAAGCTCCATTCGCAAATTCTGATTTGTTCGCAATTTCAATTGCTTCTTTTAAGTTCTTCACACGCATTACAGATAATACTGGAGCAAAGATTTCTTCTTTCCAGATGGTCATATCTGGTGTTACATCATCGAAGATTGTCGGGCCGATGAAGAAGCCTTCATCTAATGAACGGTCTCGGCCATCGCATACAACCGTTGCTCCCTCTTCAATTCCTTTTTCGATATAACCGATTGTACGCTTTCGGTTCTCTTCTCTGATAACGGGACCAAGTAACACACCATCATCTAAACCGTTACCTATTTTAATATTGGCTGTTCTTTCTCTCAGTCTAGCTAAAAATTCATCAGCAATTCCTTCTTCTACTGTTACAACTGAACATGCCATGCAACGCTCACCCGCTGAACCGAATGCGGAAGAAATAACATTTGTGATTGTGTCATCCAAATCAGCGTCATTCAAAACGATCGTATGGTTTTTAGCACCTGTTAATGCTTGAACACGTTTTAAGTTTTCACTGCCCCGTTTAAATACAAATTCACCAACAGGTTTTGAGCCAACAAATGAAATCGCTTTAACTTCAGGGTGGTCTAAGATACCGTTTACAACATCATGTGCGCCGTGAACTACGTTGAACACACCGTTTGGAAGTCCCGCTTCTGTAAATAACTCGACTAATTTTCCTGTTAAGAGCGGTGTTCTTTCAGATGGTTTTAAAATAAATGTATTACCAAGCGCAATCGCCATCGGGAACATCCAGCAAGGTACCATCATCGGGAAGTTGAAGGGGGCGATACCGCCAACAACCCCGATTGGATAACGATAGTTTGTTGCTTCAACATCTGTTGCAATCGAGGATAGTGAATCTCCCATCATTAAAGAAGGTGCTCCCGCTGCAAATTCAACATTCTCGATTCCGCGTTGAACTTCTCCTAGTGCTTCGGTAAGGCTTTTTCCATTTTCCTTTGTAATCAAGTGAGCCAATTCTTCTTTATGCTTTATTAATAATTGCTGGTAATTAAATAGAATTCTTGCACGACGTGGCACTGCAACGTTTTTCCATTTTTCAAACGCTTTTGCAGCCACCTCTATTGCATAGTCAACATCCTCTTTTGTTGAAATTGGAACCTGGCCAATCACTTCTTTTGTAGCCGGATTATAGACATCTTCATATTTTGTTGTTTTACTTTCAACCCACTCACCATTTATGTAATTTTTCAACTTTACTACTTTCGTTACTACTTCTGGCATGTTTTTTGCCTCCTTAAAATATGTTTTTATTTCTACAAATCTTATAAATCAGAAGGACAACGCTTACAAATTCAGCAAATCTATAAACACAGTGTCCTCCATGCAAACAGCAAAAAATTTTTTTCATTGTTGTTATTTTAAAGTTGCCCTTATTAATTAATAGATGACTTCCTTACATTTACGATTTTAATATCAGTTAATATAAAATCAGGGTTATCGTTTTCCTTGAAAACCTTAAAAAAATATATGGGAATTCAACAAATTACCCTAATATACAGCTTAATATCCTCCCTTTTTATCTAAAAATATTAAATTGAACTGAATTATCTCCTCTAATTCAGGGTTATCGATTACCTTAAGTTGATTTCATTTTATCTTATACTTCATGATATTTCAATAACTTTTTAAAAAGGTTATATTCAGATTACTTTTTGATTGTAGTTTTGAATAAGGTCCTGAGTGTAACTATTATGTATATTAACTAACCTTTATCTTTCCCTTAGGTGAGGTCGTTGTTTCTTGTATAACAAGTTCCGGAGAAAGGAGAGCGCATTGTTTAGCCCTGTAACCTTTTTCAATTTTTTCTATCAAAAGATCTGTAACTCTCCTCTACTTTGCAGTTCAATAAAAAAATAAACAAAATTGTTATGAAAATATTCTTTTGGTTTCCACTTAATCTTATTTGAATTAACGCGAAATGATTATGAAAATTAACGTAACTATTTTTAAATAAAAAGCGGCAAGAAAGTCGAGTGAAACTACGATTTTCTTGCCGCTTTTCTATAGAACTGACCCATACACTTTAAAAAGCTTAATTTTAAGCCGCATTAACGGACAGTAAAGCCTTTACTTCAAGACCTAGAAAATTTAAGAAGGATGGATAAGGGCTATGTTTGAATAAGAGTAAACTGGGCAATATCTGTGTGACCGCATCACCAAAGCCTTAATAAACCATCAGGTGAATGGAAGTGCCCATACTGATACAAATTTCACTTTATATTTTGCTATTTTTCATTTAGTTCTGCTGTTGATTGACGAATAACAAGTTCCGGCAAAAGAGAAATACGTTGCTTCATGTTGTCCTTTTTTTGAATTCGTTGAGCCAACAGTTCCATCGCCTGTTTTCCCATTTCGTGTATCGGTATAGCTACGGATGAAAGCTGAGGTTCTACGATTTTACACATAACCGTATTATCAAATCCTATAATAGACAATTCATCCGGTATCCCGATACCAAGTCCCTTCGCTGCTAGCATCGTCCCAATAGCTAGTATATCATTACAACCAAAAATCGCCGTAGGCCTTTGTCCGCTATTAAGCAATTCTTTAGCCTTCACCTCTGCTCCTTCAATGGTTGGTTCATTAATCGTAATGACTAAGTTTTCATCAACCTTTATTCCGGCATTTTCCAGAGCCTTTTTATATCCCTTTATTCGTTCCGTCCCACTTATGGTTGCTTCCTCCGCAATAATTCCAATTTTGCGGTGTCCTAAAGACAACAGATGTTCAGTTGCAATATAACCTCCTAAATAATCATCGCCGGTTACGCTGCCTACAGGAAGTTCAGGCCGTTGAAGAGAAATAAGTACTATCGGGAATTCTTCCTCAATTAACTGTTTTAAAACCGGTTCATTTTTAAATATCGAAGCTATAATAAATCCGTCCACATGTTTCTGCCTTAATAATGTAATATGCTTAGCTTCCTTTTTAGGGTCACCCCCCGTGCTGCACATGACAACACTAAATCCCAACTCTTGTCCATATTCCTCTATATGTTTTAAGTATTGGGCATATATAGGGTTAGCCGCATCAGGAATTAATAGTGCAATAGTGTAAGTGGATTTTCCTTTCAGTGCAGAAGCCAACACATTGGGCTGGTATTGAAACTCCTCTATGATTTGCATTATTTTATTTTTTGTTTTCTCACTTATCCGTCCCTTATTATTAATAACCTTGGAAACCGTAGTTGCAGATACTCCCGCTTCCTTCGCAATATCGTGAATGGTTAATTTCATTTCTCCCTACTCTTTCAACTGATGTGTATTTTTCTCACAACGAAGTGGTATACCCTTCTGCCAGCTGTCTTACTGGTATATTATTTGATAATTATATCACAACCGCTTGAATACAGTATATCCCTTCTCACTCTTAAGAAATTCGCTTCTATAGGGCAGCTTTTTCTTTCCTCAATCTTTTAATTACTATAGGATATTGCGCAGATGATTACGAAATATAACAGACTGCAAAGCTTTCACTAAGAAATCCTTTGCAGTCTGTTGACTTATTTCTATACCGATAATGATATCCTTTTCCAGTTATTACCAACCTTATTCCAGGGATTTATAGAAGAGTTGCAGCTATATTAATTTTCCGAGTCCGGAGCCAAACTATTGGTTTCTGCCATATTAATTTTTAAAATTACAATCGTCTTCCTCTTAGTTTATTTATTTTGCTTGGGCGTCAACCTGTTTCAAGTATGCCTGATTATCTTGCCCATCATGATTACGGAAATTAAGTTCCAACTGTTCAAGTGTAAGTCCTTTGGTTTCCGGCAAATATTTCTTTACAAATCCGATTGCCGCAAGTCCCAAAGCTACGAAAATAAAGAACGTTGTGGATAAACCTACCTTATCGAGTAATACTGGAAATACTAAACCAATTAAACCATTCACTACCCATAAGAAAAGTACTGTAACACCCATACCTAAACCACGTAAACGAAGTGGGAATATCTCCGAGAGCATCAACCATGTTACCGGTGAGATCGCTCCCTGTTGAAAAGCAAGAAACGTAACTGTTAAAGTAAGTACAACATATGGAAGTGCCGCGGATCCTTCAAATATAAGCGAGAATAACCCAATAAGTAAAAGTGACGCCGTAGTTCCTAACAAACCAGTTATCAACATTGGACGACGGCCGACCTTGCCAAGAAGCCAAATACCAACAAAAGTTGCTAAAACCGAAATGGCACCGTTTGCAACATTACCAATAAGAGCCGCCTTAGTTTCAAAACCAGCATCTTTAAGAATTTGAGTACCGTAGTACATGATTGAGTTAACACCTGTAAGTTGTTGAACAACAGCAATTCCAATCCCAAGGAATAGGATACGACGGATCCAAGGTACATTTAAATCTTTAAATGTTGCTTGCTTAGCTCCTGCCTCTTCGGCAAAAGTTTCCTTAATTTTATTAAACTCTGATTGAGCTTGTTTTTCCTCACGTATCTTTCGGAGGACACTTAGGGCATCTCCATTTTTCCCTTTTGATACGAGCCAGCGCGGGCTTTCTGGTACTTTAAGCATACCAAAGAATAAGAAAATAGCTGGAAGTGCTGCGATAGCAAGCATGTAGCGCCAAATATTTTCATTATGAGACATTGTACTGCCTAAAATAGCATTGATAACGAAAGCAAATAGTTGTCCAGTAACGATCATCAATTCGTTCTGAGTAACCATTCGGCCCCTTCTGTCTGCAGATGACATTTCCGCTAAATAAGCTGGAACTGTTACTGACGCTCCCCCTACAGCAAGTCCTAAAAAGAAACGAGAAATAACCATAACTGTTACGTTAGGAGCAAGTGTACATCCAAGTGCAGAAAAAAAGAACAACACTGCGAGATAAAGAATGTTTGTGCGGCGGCCATTAATATCTGATAGCCGGCCGCCAAATACTGCACCTAATGCTGCCCCAAAAAGAAGTGAACTTGTAATGAGACCTTCAGTGAATGAATTAAGACCAAGTGCTTCAGACATAAACGGTAAGGCTCCATTAATGACACCCGTGTCATACCCGAAAAGAAGCCCGCCGAATGTCGAGACTAAGATAATAGTACGTAAAAACGACCTTTGATTTCCCTGTTTACTCATTTGAATTTCTCCTCTCTTCTCCTTTTATAAATAGATAAGTAATTTTTTACCTATGTATTTCTGGATCAACGAATTACATTCCAATAGATGAGCAAGAATTGAAGTGTGTTCAATTCTTGCAATCATCTCGCGTATCCACCATATAGATAACGCTTACATTTTTAACATATTATTAGTACTAATTGTTCTCTATACAGCTGGCGGATCACACCTATAATATGTTTTTCTATTAATTTAAAAATAAGGGTTATCGATTATTCAAAAAAGGCAGGTATTTTATTATTTTTTGCAAAAAGCCTCCTTATCATCCTTCTTTTTACGTTGATTTTTTACAATAAACTAGGTTAAAGCGCTTTCAACCCCACTTTTAAATAGGTTATCGATTACCCATTTATTGATTTTATTTTATCCTGTCCTTAATAAGATTTCAACACCTTTTTAAAAAACATTATATATATTCCGATATTTCTTAACTTCTTTATTACAGATACACATTTGGAAGTATTAGGACAAAAAAGAGAAGGTTGATTATCAGTTAACCATTAGTGAAAGATGAGAAAAACAACCTGATGCTCCAATCTTTTAATTCATTCGATATAAATAAATGTGAATTGACGTCTTAATTGGGAAAAATTTGTCCAACTGATTCCTAAGAAAAAGTCAAAGGAGCGGAATTTATGGGAAAACTCACGGTAACACAAACCCATGGTTTTATACCGGAAAGCTTACCTGTAGAAGAATGAAAAATACAAGACGCTTTCTTTAAGCAACGCCTCACGGTGGTGTGACTCGTCACGGAAGGATACTCTGCTACGGATCCCGGAAACATCTTAGACATTTGCCGTTAATCCGTTTCTAGGTATGTAAAAATGTTTAACTGAAGTGGGCTGACTGAGCTTTTTCATCATAATTTTCCGCCAGGAAGCAAACCCTATTTGTCCGAAGAACAGCACACAGAGTTGGAGTGTGTCATACTGGAAAGTAGACCAAAAGAAGAAGGAATGGAACCATTTGCTTCATGAGATACACACATTTTGCAGTTGTTTATTCAAAATCGTTTCGGTGTCTCAATGTCCAGAACCGGCATCTTACGCATGTTGTATCGGATGGGATTCCGTTATCAGCGTTCGGGGTATAAACTGGTCAAAGCCAACGCAGCTTATATAAGCTTTTTTGATACTTTTTCTTTAACTAAACATTTTTGCTAATTAAGAAAAAGATATAGATATCCTTGTGAAATCAAGGATATCTATATCTTTTTCCTGTGACATTTTAAATTGAAATCATATGACAAATTAAGATGAAACGTGTGACAAAATTAAATGAAATCGACATCATACTCTTAATTTTTTTATACATTATATTGGCTTTGGCTACTACCAACCTAATATCCAAATGCGTTCATTTAATAAAATACTATTAGGTTACCAACTTTAATGTCAGGTTACCGACTTTAATGTAAAGCAACAAACATATAGAACTTCCAAACCAGTATTACTCTACAGTCAAACTCTTCGCCAGATTCCTCGGCCGATCCACGTCATGTCCACGCACCGTACCCGAATAATACGCCAGCAATTGAAGCGGAACCGCCGCTAAAATCGGCATTAACAGTGGGTGTGTTGACGGAATATACATCACTTCATCCACCTCCTCTGCCAGCAAATCATCTCCTACAGTTGTAATCCCAATCACAAACGCATCCCTTGCTTTAACTTCTTTAATATTGCTGATTGTTTTTTCTAAAACCTCCTGCTGCGTCGCCAGCGCGATAACCGGCACACCCGGTGTAATCAAAGCCATTGTACCGTGCTTCATTTCTCCGGCAGCATAGGCATCCGCGTGTATATACGCCACCTCCTGCAGCTTTAACGCACCTTCCAGTGCAAGCACATAATCCAATCCCCGTCCAATAAGAAAAATGTTTTCCTGATCATATGTAAGCTGTGCGAACTGGTCAATTGCATCCTGCGTCATAATAAGAGTCGACTCTACATCGCCCGGCAGGCGTTTTAGCCATTTAAGCAATTCCGGAATTTGTTCGGCGCCGTGCCAGCCTCCTTTTTCCGCTAACCAAATCGCAAGCAATACGAGAATGGCCAGCTGGGATGTATATGCCTTTGTAGATGCTACCGCCATTTCCGGGCCGGCCTTTGTGTATAGTGTGCAGTCTGCTTTTCTGGAAACCGAGCTTCCTGCCGTATTCGTAATAGCTATTACAGGACAACCGTACTTTTTTGCTTCCCTGAGGGCGGAGAGGGTATCTGCCGTCTCCCCTGACTGGCTTAATATGATAACTAGATTTTGTTCTGTAAGCTCCGGATGCTCGTAACGAAATTCTGATGAAAAATTCACTTCAATGGGGAGATTAAGCAGCTTCTGCAATACCTTTCTGCCAATCATCCCGGAGTGATACGAAGTACCGCTCGCTACAATCGTAATTCTTGTTAAACTTTTGATTTCCTCTTCGTTCCATAGTTCATCCAATTCAGGAAGAAAAACACGGTCTTCTTTTAACCTGGCGGATAGTGTTTCCTGAATCGCTTTTGGCTGCTCAAAAATTTCCTTCAGCATATAGTGCTCATAATCCTGCAGCATTACGTCCTGCAAACCCCATTCAATCAGAGTGTGCCCGGGCTCGATAGCAGTTCCGTCCATATTTTTGAGCGTTACTTTTCCTTCTGACAGAATCGCGATTTCCCCATTCTTTATCGGCCGGATTTCACGGGTAAGTGGCAGAAGTGCGGGGATATCGGATGCTAGAAACGCTTCGCCCTTGCCAAAGCCCAAAACGAGCGGATTATCCTGCGAAACGGCGACAATGATACCAGGCTGCTCTTTTGACATAATTGCCAGGGCAAATGACCCTTTAAGCATAGGGATGATTATCCGTACTGTCTCCTCTAAATCACCAGTGTCATGCTCCTCTAGCAGATGGGGAATGACCTCTGTATCGGTCTCCGTTGCGAAATCATGTCCCTGTTTAATTAATTTTCTCTTCAAATAGGGATAGTTTTCAATGATGCCATTATGGACGACAATAAACCGTTCATCGCAGCCGGTTAACGGGTGTGAGTTTGTAACGGAGGGTGTCCCGTGTGTCGCCCAGCGTGTATGTCCAATTCCGAGTGTGCCTTTATGCAAGGGCTCACGGATAAGGAGAGAACGTAAATCTCTAATCCTCCCTACTGTTTTCCGCAGTTCAATATGTTCTAAATTGGATACAGCCACACCTGCCGAATCATATCCACGATAATCTACCTTATCTAAACAATCCAGAAGGATGGGCAGCGCATTTCTTTTTCCCAAATAACCAACGATGCCGCTCATGCCTTTCACCTCACTAAATTCGCCATGTATCTTTCTATTATACTTAACTTAACACTTTCCGACGAGCCTCCGTGTTAGATATTGTAACGTCTAATTAGCATCTCTCTTAAAAAAGAGGCCTAATTATTCACCTATCGTCTATTTTGTATATTATATAATATCTTTATTACTATAAATATATTGTTATTCAGTTAATACGCTTTCTAACATCGAAAAAATTAACTTTTGATGAGAATTATGCAGTGGTTATGGACAGGGACGTAGAATCCGGTCGGGCGAAAGGGGACGGGTTATGGGAATTGAGACTGTGTTTGCGCATAAAGAAATCGCCTATGTTTTAGATTTAATTGGAGAAACTGACGGAGAAAATCCTCACTGAATCTTCTAGCCGTAATGCTGCATTTGTTATTTTTGACTTCACTGGAACAACTAAACAATTCTTTGCTTTCTCTTTAGTATTTCCGTACTCATTTTCTTTATTATAATTTAAAAGGAAGTTCAGTCTTGTGATTCCCTTTTAGTTTTATCAA
>NZ_BBWZ01000032.1 GCF_001015055.1 Aneurinibacillus tyrosinisolvens
TTATTAGGGCTGCCTTTTGTATCGTAAGCTTATATTATTGCCATGGAGAAACAGTTACTAAGAGTGGTGATGGTTCGCCCTCTCCCCCTGCCGTATCTAATGCGAGTCCCACATTATCTAAACTATAATTATGGGAGTTCATCATATGAAGAGGAAATTTACCAGACGCAATAAAGTCTATTGCCATTTTTACGGAGGTATAACTATGACCGCGTACTCCCATGACCGTCAACGTTTTAGCAATAATGACATCACTATCGAATTCACTTATCTTTTGGTATTTGTACGCACCTAAAATAACGATCCCGCCTTTTTTTGCCACTTGAACAGAGGAAACTATAGGTTCACTTCCACCGGAAGTCAGATCAATGACGACATCGGCCATCTTTCCACCGGTAATCTCATGAACACGGGTATTCAGGTCTTCTGTCTGAATATTAACTGTATAATCGGCACCAAGCTGCTGGGCCAATTCCAAACGCCTAGCGCTTGTACTTCGACCAGTGACAATAACACATTCTGCACCAGTAGCCTTAGCCGCTAAAGCACATGCTAGTCCTTGCTGGCCGGGACCCTGAATCACAACCACTTTCCCCGGCCCCACGCCTCCTTTGATGCTCATCCATTCAAACCCGTTGGCCAACGGTAACGTTAAAGCTGCTTCTACCGCAGGGACATGTTCGGGCATTTTATGTACGACAGCATTCGGGTGTAAATACATGTACTGACTAAATCCACCCCATAATGATGGCGTAAGATGGACTGAGGTTGCTCCATAACGAATCCCATTCGCTCTCGGATCCGTCACAGCACAGGAACGATATAATCCCGTTCGGCAAGCTTCACACTGGCCGCAAGGAATATATTCTTCCATTGCGATCCTATCTCCTACTTTTACTCCCCAACGCTGAGCAGCAATTCCCCCAATTTCTTCAATATATCCTACAACATGATGCCCCAATATTTTAGGTTCTTTAATCTGTTTATAATAGGAAACATCACTTCCACAAACACCAACGATTTCCACTCGGAGCAATCCGCCGTCCGGTGGAATTTCCGGTCTATCAAAGGACCACAACTGGGTTGTTTTTATATCCACAGCTACTGCAGCTAATACTTTTCCGGACATATCATTCACTCCCCTCATGTGCAGTTTATTTCAAGATACCAGGGCCAATATGTAAGTTAATCCAAGAATATATTTTATTAGCATTGGTAGGAAGAAATCTGTTCTTTTATTCAGAACAGGCACCATAAATTTCTATGGATTCCATTTATGCATGTCTAATTTACCCTCTGTAAGCCACAGCCTCAATTTCCAAAAGAGCGTCGGGATGAGCTAAAGAACTGACTTCAACTAGAGTACTGGCTGGCAAGTTATCTCCAAAACAGTTTTTACGAACAAGCGCGATTCTTGCGCGATCATCAATATTTTTAAGGTAAATAAATAACTTAACCACATCTTTAAAATCTAAGTGGGCCTGTTCTAATACAGCATGAATATTTTGAAAAACTTGTTCTCCTTGTAAGGCAGCGTCGCCTTTTCCCACGATATCCCCCTTGGAGTCAATTGGAAGCATGCCGGAAATCCAAAGTACATTTCCAAAAATAACTCCATCACTATAAAGCTTCTCTTGTTTTGATATATTGATCCGTTGAATGTTCGGCACCACAAACACCCCTTTCCTTCTTTATAAAGCAGAACGAAAATCCATTTGTCCCATTCCCATTTGAGGAATCGAGTCCAGTTTAATTGCAGCCAATTCCATAAGTGTTGTGATTGGTAAAGATCCTCATCAATTTCGTTAATGTCAGCTTAGATAGTACATATATATGGAGAATCAACCATCAACAAGTAGTAGGTAATTGTAAATTTAAATGGTTTATTGTTCTATTCTTAGTCTTTTTTGAAGATAGGGTTACATTCTCTGTCCCACTATTCTTCTTACTCTGTATGATTTGTTGTTCCTTCTCAGGCCAATGTATACGAGTAAAGCAGGGCCCTAAGAGAAGAACTCCTCCACTATCAATAAAAATGGATCAATTAAGGGGTTTGGATGATTAAGAAGTAATAAAGAGTCAAAACCAACCGCTTTTCTTCCAAATCTTTTAAACCAGAAAATCAGAAAAGTTCCAACATGGATTATATGGAAATTTTTTATTCTTATTACACTGTATATTCTTCTAAGGTGGATCCAGCAAAAAGATTCTCTACTTCTAATTGTTTATTAATCATGCCCTGCTCATACGAATACTGAATCGCAGCCTCCAGTGTTTTACGGTTTTTCTCCAAACCATAAGGCCAAAAGTCATCACCCATCAGTTCTCTCGTTCTCTCCACTTCTGCAATCAGCCAGGGCAAGGTTGCTTTTGCGGCTGCCGTCTGATATAGGCCCTGATAAGTTACCTTTTTAGCTTCTACAAAAGCCTGGTAAAGATTGTATGCTACCCAAGGATGGCGTTCCAAGATTTCATCTTTAATGGCGACCACATGCATAATCGGGAAGATGCCTGTTTTTTTGTAGTACTCCTTTTCTACTGAAACATAATCAGGAAACAGCCGCTTTACATTGGGTGAACCATCCAAGAAGGATGAGGGGGCCCGCGGGGCAATCATCGCATCAATTTCACCGGATTCTAACATTTCGTTTAACGTTTGTTCCGCTCCAATCGATTGGATTTTAATCTCCGGTGGAAGATTCAAAGCTACTTTTTCCACTCTTCCCGGAGTTTCTTCCCCTCCCATATACCAGTTCATATCGGAAGCCGCCACCCCGTATTCGCTTTGCAGGATGCCGCGGATCCATAGGCAGGCCGTTAACTGATATTCCGGAATCCCTACTCGTTTTCCACGTAAATCTTCTGGTTTTTCAATCCCAGAATGGGCATGGATGTAAATTCCGGAGTGGCGGAAAAACCTTGAAACGAAGACGGGAATAGCCGTGAAGTTGGGAAACCCCCGGTCCTTGGCAATCAGGTAAGACGATAAGGATAATTCGGAGACATCAAATTCCTGATGACGCATCATCCGAAAAAACGTCTCTTCCACCGGCATATTCAACCAATTCAAGTTAATTCCTTTGGGTTGTACTGTCCCATTTGTTAATGGTTGAATCCTATCATAATCCCAGCAAGCAAAAGTAAGATTAAGCTTTGACATTGTATTCCTCCTCTTCCATTATGTAATCTTTGAAATCGTTATATCTATATTAAAACAGTTAGGCATTGAGAAAATTCCTGTGTTCTTGTATATAGAACGTATTGCCCATTAATTTTATTATTCCTGATGACTTGTCTTTTTCTTGAAGATACTCTACGTGACGACTAAATGAAACAAGGTTATCCTCAATGGTGCGCCCTTCTTTTCCTAGTAGTCTCAATTAATGAACTGCCCGCCATTCCTCTAACCATAATTATCCATGTTTTATCATTCTCTCAACTCCATTTCAAAAAACAAAAGCAAAAAACCACCTAGCTTCGTACTGGACTTGGGTCAATATCTTGGGCACAAAAAAGTTAAGTTTTAAGCTGATTGTTTGATTTGATTCTCTATCATTTGTGGTGCCTGGTACCCTAAACTGCTATGGATTCTTTTTCGGTTGTACCAGCTTTCAATGAATTGAAACATCGCTCGTTTGGCAGATGTGTAATCTACGTATTGGGTATGGTTCACTTCTTCTTTCTTTAAAATGGCATGAAAGGACTCGATACAAGCATTATCATACGGGCAGCCCTTTTGGCTAAAGGACTGTACCATACCAAGAGAATGAACAAAGTTCATAAATTCATTTTCTTTTGAAGGATAGGACCCGTATTTCTTCTTCGTAATGGAACGGATGTCTGCCTTCTTCATTAAACGCTGCACACGTTTTAGGCTAGCTTGAAAACCACCATTGACTAACGACAGATGAATTTTGGGAGCTCCGTACCGTTCCTTGCTGTCCAGGTGAATCTGTCGGATTTTCTTTGTCAGTTCTTTGTTTTCCCGTTCACGAGGGGATTCTGTTTTCTGTAAGGATTAAGAACGTATTTATGTATTGAAACTAACCATCGGCTTAGGTTAAAGCGAATTTACGGAGGATCTTCCTCCTTCACGTGGGCTAAGCTGTTCAGAAATTAAGCGACTATAATATTTCATCTCTTTTACATTGGCCTGCATTTGTGAATGGGAGAACAAGTTTCTGGGTCCTGTGATACTAATTGCAGCAATAATTTGTTTGGTCATTTCATCAAAAATAGGTACGGCTATTGAGTACATACCGAATCTAAATTCTTCTTTGGATAGGGCATAGCCCTTTTCTTGGATTAGATTTAATTCGTCTTCAAGTTCTTTCTGGTTGGTGATGGTATTGGAAGTAAGCGATTGAAGTTTCCCCGAACATACGCGTTCCCTTTCTTTTTGATCCTGAAAGGCTAATAAGACTTTACCAGAAGCCGTGGCATAGGCAGGAACACGCTTGCCCATTCGATTAAAAATTTGTGTTTCTCGGTCTTCGGGCAGTTTAAGCAAATAAATGACGCTCTCATGGTCATACATAACAAGTTGGATGACACCGCGAACAGTATTTATCAGTTTGTTCAGTAGAGGAAAAGCCACTTGGCACAGTTCAATATCATGATAAACGACACAGCCAATCTCAAAAGCAGTGGTGAAGTCATTGCTGCAGTCAGCCTTGCTGGTCCAATTCAGCGAATGAACGAGAAGTATTTTCCTTCCTATAAATCAAAGGTGATTCAGGCTGCGAACAACAACTTCTACTTCTTTTTGTACAAGTTGTTGTTCAGGTTATAATAAAACAATCATACTAATACCCGCGAGAACCAAAACACCTCCTAATATAGTAAACCTGTCAATCCCCTCTTCATTTTTTATGAGAAAACAAACGTCCCTTCTACCGCCTGTTGAAGGGACGAGAGAACACGGAGCCCTTTCTTTCGAACGGTCGAGATAAATGAGCGTGTCTGACAGAAAGCTTGTGCACCTTCACTACTTCGGAATACACCTGAGATGTTCTCTTTGACTCGCATCATGCGCAAATCCCGTTCGGCCTGATTGTTATCGAACGGAACCTCAAGTCTGTGCAGAAAAAGAAGAAGCTTATCCCGATGCAACAGGAGGCGGTCCAACATATTGCGGGCAGGAGACTGCTTCTTACTTCCTTTCTTTTTGAGCGTTCCCTCTGCATAAAACATAGGGTTTTTCTCGCATCCCTCCGAAACGAGCTCGTCATACGCTGCAGACAGTCGCTCCATTTCTTCCCGAGGTGGAGGAAGGCCCATATTTTGATATCTTTCTTTCTGCTTTTTCATTTCGATGAGAAGGAGGCCGATGGCCTCTATGGCTTCACGTCCACGCTTTGGATGAATTGAATAATAGGTTTCTTCTGCTGTGTTGTAGACATGAACCCACTGTCTCTTCGGCAGGATATCCATCCCGGTTTCATCGACATGGATGACGGGTGAACATCCACAAGAAGAACAATCCGAAAGAGAATGGATTTCCTCCATGTCCGGATGTAAGGAAAAAGGAAGATGGCTTCCCTTGTGTCCTGGCTGTCCGCCTGTTTTTCTCGTTGTGGAGGGTCGTTCACTTTTTGTCCGGTGCACTTTTTTTACACCGCCGTCTGAGGAAGGAGAGCGGTGACGATTGGAGCTGTTTTTGTTGCGTTGTTTTTCCAATTCCGCCACACGGGCTGTCCGTGCCGCGATCGTCTCTGCTTGTCTCTTGACAATCTGAATTAACTCTTCGTGTGACAGATCTTTCGCTAACAAGAGAAATCAGCGGACCAACGTCGATAACAAGCGCAAGTGGTGATTAACCGGCTCGCGACATCCGGTACAGCAGCGATCATACGCAAGGGAATTTATACAGGTAGGGGGTAATAATAACAGCATCATCAATAATACGATATTTGGGCCACCGCAGCCGCTGCCTATGTCAAACTGGGTGGTGAATCGGGCAGTAGGAGCAACTAATGTCTTGATACAAGGGAATACGTTCTATTCGTTACGTACGGGGACGTACCTTAATCCAAACTCAACGGGTCAAGTCCTTAATAATATAATCTACAATACAAAAGGTGGAATTCTGGTGGATCGGTCCACGTTTACAATTTCAGGTAATGCATGGGGAACGCCACCGAATGAATTTGACATTGTCCTGTTGGCCGGAACTGCTTTTGGACCGCCGTATGATCTGCTTTAAGCGCCAATAATAACGGGGCTACCATATCTGATCAAAGATAAAGATTCTATCGATGGGGTTTTATACGTTTTTTGAATGACTTTATAGCTCGAATTTCTTCTACTATTTGCTTCGTTTTATAAGCCCACTACCTGGTCTCCACAAATTCAATTCGTAAGATAACGCTTGAAACCATTCCGGATCTTTACTTTCTAAGGCTAAATCAATAAGGGAAGGAAGATCGTCCGGCCCGAGTAAGGATATGGCTAACATTGGTTGATTTTTATCCACTTTAACTTCACCGTAATGTTTTGGAATTGTGACAAAGATGCCTACCTTTTCCTCTGTGATCTCGGTGATAAATCCAGTCGCTCTATTCGTTTTATAATCGATATGCACCCAATCCGCTATTTTCATAATCAACCACTCCTCTAGGAGATTCACTTATAAAGGAATCCATTTTATTTATTCCGTGTTCGTCACTGGAAGGAGGTGAATGATACAGCTAGCTATAAAACCGAGTGAATACGTAGAAACCAGGGATTCTATTTATAGACAAGTGAGTGTTGCTGTGATAAAGAAGCCTGCTTTTTGAAGGTAACTCGTACTCATAGTTGCTATTTTGTTTTAAAATATTCACAAAATTTAATGACCTGTAAAATTCCTTTTTCATAAAAAGTAAATCCCTATTTTTAGTATAACGACTAAAGAAGACTGCTGTTAAGTACGAATCGTGCGACAATTGTTACAGCTATACTCTCTAATGATGTCGAGTTTGGTAATAAAAGTGTGCAATCCGACAAAAAACAGAAATTGTATTTTGAAGAAAACAAGACAATTGTTAATTAAATTTTGATAACCTATAAATAACGTTTTATTGCTCCACCTGTTTCCTCAAAAAGAAAGAGAGAAGAAGGGCTGCTGCAATGGCTAGTGCACCGTTCATATAGAAAGACGCCGCAGCTCCGAATCGTTCCCAGACAAACCCGGTAATCAGAGAAGCTGGCAGTAGCCCTACTCCTGTGACCATCGAGTACATTCCCATCATGGTACCCTTTAAATCCTGTGGAGCAACATCGGCGACAAGCGCCTTTTCCACCCCTTTAGTTATCCCTGTACACACCATACAGTCCAAACAGAAGCCAAATCCACCAGGGGGAAGGTATCACAGCAAAACCAAAATACACTCCCCCATATAGAAGATATCCCGCCACCAGTACATTTTTTCTTCCCCACTTATCTGAAAACTTCCCTGCCGGATACGAAAGGATAGAACCAACAAGGTAAAAAATAACTAGAAGTTGCTTTAAGCTTCCATCTAATCGCTCCCAGCTGAGTTCTATCGTTTTCTTCTTGAGGTTAACTCCCTCTTTTGGCTCTCTAATCAAGAAAATCAAACCAACTCCGAGGAGTACAGGAACAATAGAGTAGATAAAAACAGCTGAATAGCTGTATCCACTTCCGCAGATCATGAGGTAGGCAATGATGACCCCAAGAGCAGAACCCAGCATATCCATCATCTGCTGGATTCCAAATGAACGTCCATGCTTTCCTTTTCCCCGGATTCCATAATGAGCGCCTCACGGGGAGCCGTTCGGATTCCTTTCCCAAACCGATCGGCAACGCGCCATAAAAATGCGCCCAGCCAGGAATGAGCAAAAATCAATAAGATTCTTCCTACAGCTGATAATCCATATCCATAAATGGCTAACTTTTTTCTCTGTTTCGTTCGGTCAGAAATGTAGCCTGTTACAAATTTCAACAGGCTTGCCAGACTTTCCGCAATCCCCTCAATAACACCAATAATAAAGGGAGTGGCACCAACAGAAGCAAGAAACAGGGGGGACAAGCGGGTATACCATGTAGGTGCCTAAATCAGTGAAAAAACTAACCAATGCCAGGATTTTGATGTTATTCATTTGCCTTTCTCACTCCCCACTTAGGCTGGTGTTTTTGTTCCCCTTGTAATATCGAATGGCATGTAGAGCAATAATACAAGCTGCCACCCATGCACCTCCCGCCGCAAATCCGGCGACAACATCGCTTGGAAAATGAACACCAAGATAAATGCGGCTCATTCCAATTGCCAATATAAGAAGAAGGGTTACTACAATAATGTACCAGGAAGGTTTCGATCGTTCCCGAAGATTCAGCCATAACAGGTATCCCAGCATTCCATAAAACGAAGCGGATATCATTGCATGCCCGCTGGGGAAACTATATCCACCAGCTTTGCAAATAAACCCAGGAAGAGGGCAGCAGCTATAATTCCCCACAATAAGTGGGCCCCAAACTTTTTAAGTGGAGAATGAAAAAAGGGCTTTAGTTTATTCATTAAAATCAATTCACACACCTCCTTATCACTATTTCAAACATTCAGATTTGCGTCGAGTATAAAAAAGGCCGTACCCTACAGCAAGGATGAATAAACCAATCAAAATGCACCATCGGTATTGTCCCATTAATCGACTGATTTCTTCTGCATTACCTTTATATAACCGGCCAAGGAATAACAGGATGAACGCCCATGGATATACTCCAATAAAAGTAAGAAGTCCGTATTTCCACCGGCTTATTTTGCTCATGCCAGCAACATAAGAAATATAACCTGCTCCTAACAGGCGGGAAAATAGAATGCTCCATTCCCCGTACTTATGAAACCAGCGTTGCCCTTTTTGTAACTTCTTGGAAAATCGTTTTTTGATTTTCACTTCCAGTTTATTGCTAACCATATAAGGAATAAAACTAAAAACCGTGCAGGTAATACTCATCCAGAAAGACATTAACATTATTTCAGGCAAAGTGGGGTGTGAAAAATATCCGTAAGTTGGAACAACAAGAATACTCGGAAACGGGATGGATAACCCTTCAATGACCATTACCACTAATAAACCTGCCATTCCCAATCCATTAAAGAAGCTTAAAAGGTGCTGTGTCATCCTTATCCCTCCCTTAATACGACAAATGAAAGGTTGTCCTAATTTAACTCCTAGCAATTAAGCAATGCCATACCAAGAGGGATTCCAAAATATGTAATATATTCCAAAGACCCATTTTCGAAGCAAATATTTTCACTAGTGAATTTTCCCCTTTTTATTCCGTTGTTATTCCTTATCAGCTAGAAGCCTGCGAATCATCAACCAGATACTTAATCCAATTAGAGTTCATTCATTTTTGAAGACAGCAATAAACATTGGCTTTGGAGCCATTTTTTTGTATTTGAAAAAGTTCAAGGATTTGCGGCGAAAGCTCTTGTGTTCGGATTTAATTATACTTAATCTACCAAAAAATGACGTACAAACCATTACCGGTCTGTACGTCATTTTTATCATTACTGCCGAGAAGACCCCTTCCTCAAGCCCCAATAGGGGTAGGGAGGGGATGAATCGGTGCGGTTATGTGAAACCCTTTGCCGTACTTCACCCTTGTCACCTGTTCGACCTTCACCGGTTTGGCAAGGCCCTCCAGTTTCACATACGCTCCTTTGTTCTGCCCTTGGAGAGCTTCTCACCTCGGTACTGCCGCAGATTTTCCCCTGAAATCTCCCGGTTTCGTGTGCGCCGGCCACAGAAAAGATCCTGTCCGCTGGCTTTGGCTCCGGTGCGAATATCGATGTACTTGGCATCGTAGAATTTCTCCAAACTCCGATGATTCCGGCGCACCTGCCGGATCGCAAAGGGAACCGTCCGGGTTTGTGGTCTAATCAACCCAGCCTATGCGTTCACACAAGCCCCCACTTCAAGAGCCGTTTGGCTCTAAGTGGTGGGTAGTTGACTAGCGAAGCATTTCTGCGTTTTCCAGGGGATAGAAAATGAATTCAGCTTTACCGACCACATTTTTCCGCAAGATAAACCCGATTTCACGGCTGTCCATGCTTTTATTCCGGTTATCTCCCATGACGAAATACGAGCCGGGCGGAACCGTGAGCTTGCTGAAGCCGGTCAGCGTTGTTTCACTAATATAAGGTTCTTCCACCACCTTATTGTTCCGGTATAAAGTACCGTTCTTCAGCTCGAGCACATCCCCAGGCATGCCGATGACTCGCTTAATATAATCTTCTTCCTCATTCGCGTGTAAAACAATAATGTCCCCGTACGAAGGATCGGAAACATGGTAAATCATTTTATTAACGAGAATGCGTTCCTTATCTTTTAACGTAGGATACATGGAAATACCTTCAACTACGTAAGGAGCAAAAAGAAAGATGCGTATAACGAGGATAACACCGATGAAAATGAGAAAATACTTACTCCAATGAAAGAAATCCGAACTTTTTCCCATCGTTTCTATTTCCCCTCCACAGATTGTTCTATTTCTCTATTGTCACCTTTTTAAATCTTTCTGTGAAGGGGGAATTTCTTGTTTGCAATTTATTTCGCAACCGCTTTCTTTTTCTTCAAGAGCGGATTTTCATCCCAGTTAATCGCAATATCACCGTTAACGAAGGTTTGGCAGGCTAATCTATATCCCTGGCTTAATAGTTCTTCGCCCAGTTTCTGGATTTCCTTCCTGCTCGGATCCGTTAACACACCTGCACCGCGCTCTACTTTTACGACACATGTCCCACAAATCCCTCCGCCGCACTTATAGGGGATTTCTCCCTCATAGCGAATAGACATACGTAATAAGTTAGATTCTTTATTCACCTGAAGTTCTTTCCCGCTTGTTTTAAAGGATATATTCTGCATGCCTTATCCCTCCTAACGATTTCTTTCACTATACCATATTCTATTATTGAATGGTATACAATATACTAAATTTATTTTATTTTTTGATAGTTTGCACTTTATTCTAGCATCACTAATCCTGATGAAGTATACTTATGGTATACAATAAACAGGAGGAAACTTATGCACTCTATAAAAATAGGAATTATCGGACTCGGAACGATCGGCCGCTCCGTGGCAGCGTACGCTCTTGAACGTTACGCCTCTCAGATTAAAATTGAAGCCATTCTCGTACGGGACGAAAGCAGGGATTATCATCTGCCGGGAAACTGCTTCATTACTGCAGATGAAGATTTGTTTTTTGATCGCGATATGGATTTTGTTATCGAAGCGGCCGGCCACCAGGCGGTGGGCAAATACGGCAAAAGAGCACTGCAATCTTCGTCTTTTATCGTGGTGAGCATCGGGGCATTGGCGGAAAGTAATCTGCTCGAGGAATTAAAAGATGCGGCTTTACATAACGGCAGACAAATTATCGTTCCTTCCGGAGCTATCGGCGGACTCGATCGGATTGCCGCCAGCCGCTTAGAGGAACTGCAATCCGTTGAGCTTATCACCCGCAAGCCTCCCGCCGCCTGGTATGGTACGATTGCAGAGGATAAGGTGGACCTTGCTTCCGTTAAGGAACCGACCTTGCTTTTTAGCGGGCCGGCTACTGAATCGGCTCTGCTGTTCCCTGAAAGCGTAAACGTATCTGCGGCCCTTAGCCTTGCAGGCATCGGCTTCGCCAACACGCAGGTGAAAGTGTACGTCGATCCGGCCATCTCACGGAACACACACCAAATTATCGCGGAAGGATTCGCCGGAAAAACAGAGATCACGATTCAGAATACACCTTCGCAGGACAATCCGAAAACAGGCTACATTGTCGCCATGAGTGTCATAAAAGTGCTTCTCCAGCAGGTAGAGCCCTTCGTCATTGGAATCTGAGAAAGACGAACGCTATACTTCAGGTATAACAAATAGAGAGGACGGTTTTTTTCACCACCGTCCTCTCTTGTTTATTGTATGCCATTGGTTCGACTCCATCTTTTACGCGCTTCCTTCCATATACTCCTGTTTGAAGAAGGGCACCTCTATCATAGCAGCCGGCACGGACACAAGAATATCCACCTGAACAGGCTGGGCCGGCGGCAAAGGCACCGGCGCGATCACACAGCTCTCATGTTCGCCGGATTTCCCGAATGCTTCCTTAAGCAGAGAGGAGGTGTCCCGTGTTGCCTCCTTCCATTGCTCCTTACTTCCAACGCCGTTAATATAGTAAACAACTTTCATAATCCGATCCACGTAATCAAGGTCTTCCACCATTTTTTTTAGCACGCTTAACTGGTTGACGAGACTGTCCCATGCACATGCTTGAAGTTCGTCCACAGACATCTGCTTTCCGATGATATTCCCTTCATAAAATAAGTGGCTGGGGCACTGCACGTGAATCCCGCTTACATAAATATGATATTTATCCAGAAGAGAGGTCACGTACGTTTTGGTAACGTGGGGAGAGTCCCGCAGTTCTGCACCAAGGAGAGCAAGATTGTGTTCTACCCGCATACTCACATCGCCTGCCCTGTTACTTTAACCTCGGCTGTCTGTTTGTCTAATTCCTTCTTAAAACGCTGCATAAACTCCGCTGCATCCATCGTTGTAATATACTTCTTGTCGATCAGCGCGTAAGGACTCATCTTACAGGCGACACAAATGCCGCCGCACTTCATTTCTACCAGGTCTACAGCATGTTCCAAATCTTTTTCCTTCACATATTCAAAGGCTTCGCGCGACTGTGCGTGTCGGGTAAGATTCGTTTGGCAGAATTCTACTTTGATTTTATTACTCATCTTATAGCCTCCCCAGTGTAGAAAAAGTTACGTTTGCAGTGCTTCGAGATAAGCTGTTTTTGAATTGGCAATGTGAATCTTGGCCAATTGTTCCGCCAAATCACTCTCTCCATTTCGAACGGCCATTGCGATGTCGCGGTGTTCCTCCATGGACTTGCGTACCCGGCCGGGAATTTCTTGTCCTACTGTTGCGAACGCCTGAATATAATCCAGCAGACTGTGCAGCATTTTGTAGAGGCGCGGGCTCTTGGCCGCCTTATAAATCGTCTCGTTGATTTCAAGGTGAAGAAGCTCGGCTACATTCTTCGTATCAATGGTCTCCTGTGTCAGCAGGCTTTCAATCGTGTCAATATGGATGGCCAGCTGGTGTTTCTCGCTTTCGCTAATTTTAGAAGCAGCTAGCTTTACGGCAAGGCTTTTTAAGGAAGATAATATCGTAAAGATTTCGATAATCTCCTCGGTAGACATCCGCGATACAACGACCCCTTTGCGCGGCAGCGTTTTCACAAATCCCTGGGACTCTAAGCGAAATAACGCTTCCCGAATCGGGGTCCGGCTAATATTTAGCTTATCCGCCAGCTCCCTCTCTACAATCCGCTCACCCGCCTGGAGCTCTCCATTAAGAATTAAATCTTTAATATATCGATACACTTTATCCCTGATAGGGCTGAGTTCTTCCTTTATCCACGTTTCCGTTTGCATACAATATACCTCCTCGCTTTTTCTTGTATTCTTAGCTTAATGGAAGCAGGCTGAATTAACAAGCTAAGAGAGGAATACAGCGCCATAGAGCAAGGAAGAACCGATAATAATCGCAGGGTGGACTTTGATTCGCTCCATAAACAGATAGCTTAATCCGGCAAGTAAGATTGTATGCAATATGCCTGCGTTCCCCATAATAGCACTGCTGAAGAATTGATACGCGAGGATGCCCATTAAAACAGCGACAATGGGACGTATTGCCTGCGTCATTGCCTTTACCTGCGGCGCTGTTTTAAACAGGGTTAAAAATCGGAGAAGTACAACCATCGCAACAGCGGAAGGAGCAATCGTTCCCAGCAAAGCTGCAAGCGCGCCCGGCACTCCCGCTACCTGATAGCCGATATACCCGCCAAGCTTTGTTGCAATCGGGCTCGGGAGTGCGTTTCCAAAAGCAAACGCTTCTCCGAATTCCTGGTTCGTCATCCATCCATAATGGTTAACTACTTCATTTTGGATGAGAGGAATGCTGGGGGGGCCGCCCCCGTATCCTAAAATATTTGCCACAAAGAAGGCCCAGAACAGCTGCCACAGCACCATCGTTTACACGCTCCGTTCAATCTTGGATTCCTTGTTCGGGTGAACTGCCTTTATTTCGGTAACACGCTTGTTCTTTTGCTTCTTTGTGGACCAGAGGAACGCCCCGGCAAGCACAACCCCGATAATGATCGCGGGGGAAAGAGCAAATACAGTCAGCAAGATAGCGGAGGCTGCGGTTAAAACAATAATACCGCCTTTTTTTCCCTTCTCGCCCTGCTGCCACGCCTTCGTGAAAAATTCATACGCCATTACTCCCATCATCACCCCAATAACCGGCTGGATTCCTGCTGTCATTCCTTTGACAATCGGTGAATGCCTGAATTGAAACAGGAAGCCGAGCAGTCCAATCATGAGAATAAGAACCGGGATGGAAACGGCAAAAATCGTCACAAGCGCACCCGGCGCACCCTTGACTTTGTACCCGATATAGGCGGCTATTTTCGTCGCAATGGGCCCTGGCAGCGCATTTCCAAGAGCTACAATATCGGAAAATTCCTCGTCATCCACCCAGTTGTATTTCTTGACCGCTTCAGCATGGATGAGAGGAAGCATCGAAGGCCCGCCACCATAACCGAGGATCCCGGCACGAAAAAAGCCGATAAATAACTCCTTATAGCTCATGATGCTCTCCCCCACTTCTTGATTAATTTACTGCGCATGGCGATAAGCAGAAAAAAGATACCCGTTAAACAAAACAGAAGAGAAATCCGAAATGCGACCTGTAATCCTTCTATTAAATTGTTTGCTTTTTCCGGGTCTTTTGTCAAGAGCCAGTCCGTTGCGCCATTGTAAACTTCCCCTATTCACGGAGGACCTGAGCCGCGTCTGCTATTTTTTGATATCCGCTTCCACTACAACGTCGTATTCGTGTCCAACATAATTCTGGAGAGCCTCAAGAGCGGCAACGCCTACAGCAGTATCCTGTTCCCCGTTTCCGCCGCTGACGCCTACACCGCCTACGACCTCTCCATTAATAACAATCGGGAATCCTCCCACAAAAATGGCGAATTTGCCGGGAATCATCTGCTGGATGCCGAACGCTTCGCCACCAACCGCGGCCGGTCCGCCTTCCTTATTGAACAGGTGAGTCGAGCGTTTATGGCCCGATGCCGTGAATGCTTTGGCCATCGCAATTTCGACCCCGGTAATACGGGAACCGTTCATACGCTCCAGCGCAATCGTATATCCGCCTTCGTCAACAATACAAATCGTTTCCAGAACGCCGATTTCTTCCGCTTTCTTTCTGGCCGCTTCGATCATGACTTTGGCTTCTTCCAGTTCAAGTCGTAAAATTTGTTTCATCGTCTATTCCTCCTCTAATCTTATTTTCTTATTTCTAGCGATATACCGTTTTAGATTGAACATAGAAGGCAAGCGCGTCTCTGCCGCTTTCACGATAGGTCGCTGTGCTTGAATTTTTCACGCCGCCAAATGGCACGTTGTATGCCACACCGGTCGTGGGCTTGTTTACTTTTACCATACCCGCTTCAATTTCCTGGATAAAACGCGAGATGGCCTGTTCATTGGATGTGCAGATCGCTGCAGCCAATCCGTATTCCGTATCGTTTGCCAGCTGGATTCCTTCATTTAATGAAGAAACCTTCATTACCGCTATGACAGGGCCGAATATTTCTTCACGGACCATTCTCATCCCTGGTGTGACATCAACGAAAATCGCCGGGGATACGTAATATCCATTGCCAAGCTTACCGTCCGTAAGCTGCTGTCCGCCTGTTAACAGTGTCGCTCCCTCTGCTTTTCCAATCTCAACGTATTCAAGAACGGTCTCCAGCTGTTTCGCGTTGGCAAGCGGACCCAGCTTAACCCCTTCCTCCATTCCGTCCCCAACGGTCAGCTTTTCTGTTGCTTCCACAAGCTTTTGTACATAGCTGTCGTATACGGATTCCATGACAAGCACGCGGCTCGTTCCTGTGCATGCCTGCCCTGTAAGGCTAAAACCGCCGGCAATCGTCGTCGAAACCGCTTCGTCGATGTTCGCATCGTCCATAACGATAAGAGGATTCTTGCCACCCAGTTCAAGCTGGAGCCTTGTCTTAAAGGAGGCGGCCTTATGGATTTGCTCTCCCGCATAAGTGGAACCGGTAAACGTTACAGCATTAATTTCAGGATGGGATACGAGGATATTTCCGATTTTGGATGCCGATCCGGTGATAAAATTGAGAACCCCCGCCGGAAGACCCGCTTCATGCAGGCACTCTACAAGCCGCAGAGCACTTAATGGAGTTTCTGAAGCTGGTTTGAATATGACGGTATTGCCGGTGACGAGAGCGGGAGCAATTTTACGGGCCGGGATGGATATTGGGAAATTCCACGGTGTGATGACCGACACGACGCCAAGCGGCTCCATCTTCGTATAGACGAAACTGCCATCATCGGAGGGGATGGTAGCCCCGGTAACATTTAACCCCTCGGAAGCATAGTAGCGAAGCGTCTGTGCTGAACGTTTCACTTCCATAATGGCCTGGGAAAGAATCTTTCCCTCTTCCCTTGTCAATTCCCTGCCGTACTCTTCTGCCCTATCCTCCAGCAAGTCAGCTGCCTTATACAAAATTGCCGCTTTTTTTGAAGGTGAGTACGCCGCCCAGCTCTTCTGTGCCTGCCGTGCGGAAACAATCGCTCTTTCTGCATCTTCGATATTAGAAGCAGGGAATTGCCCGAGGCTTTCTTCTTTGTTGGCCGGATTAGAGCTTTCAAAATATTGTTCGCTGAAAGGAACTGTCCATTCACCGTTGATTAGATTTTTGTATGTTTTTGTTCCCGTCGTTATCGCCATACAATGCCCCTCCTATACAGGGACAGCCCTCGCATATGGAGAGCTGTCGAAAGTTAAGTATTTTTTTATGTGCGTGCCATTACGCTAACTGTTTTTCCTCTACGAAAGAACGATAGATTCCATCAACGTACATGCGGCGCATATTTGTAGCCGTTTCAACTGCCTTTAGGCATTTTTCCTGCAATTCCGGTGTGTTGGCGTATTTTAATACGATTTGATAACCGCGTTCACCGTGGATTTCATCTGAAACGATGTGAAGGTCGAAGAATTCAATCTCATGGTCGTTAAATCCGTACTTTTCACGAAGAACCGGCGTTTGTTTGCGGTAGATGCCAGGCACCTGTGATTCTAACCCGATAATCAAAGCTGCTGTAGCAACGATAAAGTTTTCCCGCATTGCCATCGTGTAGCACCAGCTTTGCAAGCCGACTGTCGTCGCAAGCAGGTTTTCTGTGCTCTCTACCTGTTCTCTTGTTGTGCCGCAAACTTCCCCGAAGCGGATGAGCAGGTCAGTATGGCGATCTCCGCCCAGTTCTTCTTCCCACATATTCTGGAGGAGGAAATCCTTTGCATCCTCATGCGGGCAGTTTGCATACATATAGGCCAGATAATCTGCAAACGGTCCAACGTAGTGGTAGTGCTGCTCAACCCACTTTGCAAACTGCTCACGGGAGAGTCTTCCTTCAGCCCATGCTGTTGTAAAAGGAGCTGCTTCACTGCTGTTGCCTCGTACTGCTGCCTCTAGCTTTTCGCGGAATACCTCTTTGTCCATTAATTCTGCCATTTTTCATTCCTCCTCGTATATTGTATACCAAAAATGTTTTTTAATAAGAACTTGTCCGTTATATCGGCTATACTTACCGGTAAAAGGAAAGCTCTTATCTATAAAGTATATTGTATACCAAAAGTGGGTGAAGCTTTTTCTTATTCCCTATACTATCATATATAAGCACCATGTCAACACATTTAACAGAAAAATTTAATAATTTCGCTTTTTACTGTATTGTTTCTCGCTTTGATCACTTTCTTCGAGCGAAAGCAGGTACTGTATTTCTTCCGCTAACCGGGTAAGCGCCGTTTCTACTATTTTTTCCCCAAGCTCATAGCTTGCCTGTGTTCCATCGCCTATACAGCCATTTGCCGTCATCTCCTCATACCGGTAAAAACCCTGCAGGGGCTGGCCGGGACGAAGGTGGCGCCAGCGCGGGTTTTCTGTGAGCTGCCCTCGCTGCACCTCTTCTTCCCTTATAAGTTCAGGAGCCAAATAGTAAGCTTCCGATAGTTCACGTTCACAGCTGTGCCCGTATGGCTTTGATGTAATGTGCTCCTTAAACACATCAGACGCCGAGGCTGTTGTTTTTGCATAGTAAATCGTTACACCAAGCTCCAGGGTTAGCTTCTGGCAGGCGATGGAGAGAGTAGACTGGTTGCCTCCGTGGGAATTTAACCATAAGAAAGTTGTAATCCCATGGTGCTTAAGCGAGACGAGCATATCGCGGAGCACATGAATGAGCGTTTCAGGCTGCAGTGAAATCGTTCCCGGAAAATTTAAATGGTGTGGTGAAACCCCCATGGAGATTGTCGGGGTAACAAGGGCGAGCGGATGCAGGCGTTCCGCCAGCTTTACCGCCATTCTTTCCGCCAGCACCGCATCGCAGCTTTCCGTCATATGGGGACCGTGCTGCTCGTGTGCACCAATTGGAATAATCGCTAGTTTTACAGTACATAGCGCCTTCTTTACTTCTGGCCAGGTCATTTGCTGTAAGTGATAAGCTTGCATGTTTACACCTCCAAATATTGGTTGATTTCATCCTATTTTTAATGTATATTGTATACCATAAGTTAGCTTATACGGAAACTCTATTCGTTTGAGCACGCGGTTGAACGGTGTAATGATGTACTATGTTATACTTGTTTCTATTAACGTATTGGAGAGATGGACGTGATTACACAAACGCATTATAAGGAAAGTGACGCTGCCCTTTCCCTCAGCAGAAGCCTCGGCCTTTTGTTCCGTTCTATTGGTGAACGGCCTGTCGTTATTGTTTGCATTGGAACGATTAAGGCAATTGGCGATGCCCTCGGGCCGATGATAGGTACGCTGCTCGAGGACCTGTCCTTAGATAGCAGCATCTTCATCCACGGAACGATTAAGCAGCCTGTTCATGCATTGAATCTGGAGGAGACAATGCTGCTCATTCATACGATTTATGAGCAGCCCTATATTGTTGCCATTGACGCTTCCTTAGGCCACCTGCACCATATAGGCTATATTCAGCTTTTGGAAGGTCCCCTGCTGCCAGGCAGCAGCCTTAAAAAACAGCTTCCTCCGGTTGGAGATATTCATATGAAAGCCATCGTAAACAGCATCGGCCCCTACAATTATATGATGCTTCAGACAGCGAATGAAAAAGCGGTCCGCGGCATGGCCAAGGTTATCGCCTCCGCCTTAGTCGGTGCCTCCGCCTTGAGAAATAGCTGGCAAAAAAAAGCCGTTGACGGAATGGAACCTAACCCGTGTTAACGGCTTTTTTTGCTGCTGCTACCAGACGAGTACTGCGATGAATGTTGCGATAATAAGGCCGGCTATAACCGGCAGGAAATTTCGCCGTGCCAGTTCAATCGGTGACACACCTGCAAATGCCGCAACGGCTACCAGGGAAGACCACGCGATAAAGGTCCCGCCTCCTGACCAGATGGAGCCCATCTGACCCACGGCCGCTAACATCGACGTATCCATTCCGGTACCGTGAGAGAGAGCCCCCGCAAGAGCGCCGGTAATGGGCAGGCCCGCAAAGCCGGAGCCGTCAATCCCGCAAAGCACTCCTACCAGCATGACACCGAAAGCAGCGATAAATTCATTGTGCGGAATATAAGCTTGTACACTGTCTACGATATCGAACAGGAACCCGGGGGCACCCTGGCCAAGCACCATAGCGGAATGCTCGTGGTCGCCCATGAAGAAAAACGCAGCAATCGGAATAATCGAACCCATAATTTTTATCGCAAAACCAAAACCTTCCGTAAGGCGTTCTCCCACCTCTTCAAAAGCATCGCCCTTGTGCTTTACAAACGTGGCAATAAGCATAATCATCGCTGCCGTACCACCGATGAGCGCCCCCGCATCGCCGCCTTTAATATCAAACACAATCATGGCGATGACATCGAGGACAAACATGCAAACGGTAAATAGGGCAAAAAACACAGCGTATGGCTGGGACTGTTTAACTGGCATGAATTCAAGGACAGCTGCAGCTTCCGCTTCACCTTCTGCGAAAATCAATGGTTCCGTGTCACCCGCATCTGCAGACTTTCCAGCCGGCTTTACAATCGTTTTCGCAATCAGTACGTATGAAACGAGCGTGGACACCCCGCCGACAATAAGAGTTAGAACGATCGATTTTGTCCAAATCGCTCCCACGATTTGAGGTGCACCGGCCGCTTTCGCTGACAGGGCAGGAGCTACCTGCATAAGCGCATCGGCTGCCAGAGCCATCCCCTGGCCTGCCAGGGTAATCGCAATGGCAATGCCCATCGGGGGTAACCCGGCCCGCATGGCTGCGGGAATCAAAACAGCCGCCACGAGAGGAATGGCCGGTGTTGGCCAGAAGGCAGTGGAAAGCAATGCCGTTGCAATGACAAGCACCCAGTACGCTACATGGCCGTTTATAATCAATCTTTGAATGGGTACAATCATTTTCTGATCGGCTCCCAGTTCTTTCAGCGCGTTCAGCATGCCTACCATAAAAGCGATGAGCAGGATGATGCTGAACAGTTCTTTTGCAGCCATGATGTTGGCATTGTAAATCGCAGCCAGCCCGGCGATGGCTCCATCTGCCAGGCCGCCTTTATACGCCCATCCCAGCAGGAAGGTTGTAACGAGAGAAGGAATAATTACGCCTTTACGGAAAAGCATAGCTAACACGACAGTAACGGCACCCAGAGCATAAATAATATGTGCTGCATCCCAGCTCATTTCACGTCCTCCTTCTCAATTCCCTCAATTTGTGGTAAGCGCTTTCTTTATTTTTTTGTCTTTTTCGCCATCCTCCTTCCTATTAAACATCCTTTTGAGATGCTTAACGATCCTCGAAATCTTTTCACAGTGCCAATAGGTTTAATAAAACGAAAGAGTATATTGTATACCATTTCTTGCATTCTACCATATCATTTTTTAATTTGTACAGTATTTTTGAAATAAATAAAAAGTTTTATCATTTTAGACCTATTTCATATAGATGTAAAAAGGGAAGCGCACAAACTGTGCACTTCCCTTTTCTTAAGAATCTGAAGGACGTTTCTTCTTCCCGCCCATACTTGGGTATTTATGGCGGGAAGAAGGGTTGCGCATAACCATGTAAGGCTCCAGTACGCTTTCTTCATACATGAACGGGATCGGAGTAATCGGGATCGTACCGCGCATGGAGAAGTCAACGGCAATCTGGGAAAGCATATAGGCCCCTTTGGCATCCGCCAGATCAGCAAAAATGAGTACGTCCTGGTGCGGTATCGCCACTCCCATTTTCCCCTTCATGCGGCCTGCCATTGTATCCAGCAGTTCAGTGTCAAGCACCCGGCTTGCGCTGTAGCTATCCTTTCCCGTAAGAAAATAAAAAACATTATCTCCAATCCGATCGGTTGAAGGCGAATTCTCCAGCTTTTTTACGTTGCTGAGCGCCGCCTGGTGTAGTTCCTCTTCTGTCATGCCCGCTTTTTGCAGCATCTCCCGTGTTATCAGGATATAGCTTTCCCCTAAATCGAGCGCATAAGCGACAACCGTCTCGGCTGTATGCTCGCGGAATACGAACGCGGCATTCCTGTCGGAAGCCGTGGGAAAAGATGCATGGCGAATCACAGGATAAATGCGCCCTTCATTTCCTCTAATCTTATGTTCTTTTCCTGTCTGTGCCAGTGTTTTTTTCACATTGGCGGCAAAGGCGGATAGGATGTTTTCTTGCTCCGATTCATTTTTCTCTACTTTTTCAAATAAAGTGCCGAGCTGGATAAGCAGACTGCTTTCCGGGTTTTCCGCACGATAGATTTTCAGTGCGTCACGACGATCTGCCAGGCTTTCCACTCTCCAGGCATCGGTCAGGGACGTACGAATCATTTCTGCTGCTTTTTGGCGTATTTCGTTTTCAAATTCCGTTTGTTTGTCACGTTCCATATTGTACCGTCCCTATTCATATCATGATATATTTTCGTATTATCCAGACACAGAAACGGTGAGAAGCTTCCTCCTCACTTTCCTGACGGATTGCCTTCTTTTGCTTTGCGCGATCTGCAGAGCGGCTGCCCCCGATATGTGGGCGGCAGCCATCGAAGTCCCATCCAGCGTCTTATAGCCGCCCTTTAACCACGTTGAAAAAATGTTTACTCCGGGCGCTACATTCATTCCTCTTCCCCGGGAGCTAAACGAGGCGAGGTTCCCCTTCTCGTCAATCGCTCCGACGGCGATGACTTCGGGATACCTGGCAGGATACTCCAGCTCTTTGCCGTTGTTTCCGGCAGACGCTACCATATAGATACCCGCAGCGGCCGCTCTTTTAATGGCCTGGTGCAATGCCCTACTATTTTCGGGCATTCCAAAGCTCATGTTTATGACGTCGATTTTATTTTCCACAGCCCAATCGAGCCCGGCAATAATGCTCGATACTTCAGCGGAGCCATCCGGATGGAAGGCGCGCACATCATAGAGAGCAGCCCGTGGGGCCACTCCTACAATCCCGCGTTGATTCAGTGCTGCTGCAATCGTTCCCGCCACGTGAGTTCCGTGCCCGCTCGAACTTGTGTCTCCGTTTTTTTTCCTTCTTGGCACGAAGTCAGCTCCCCCCTTCACCTGGCCGCGAAGATCCGGATGCTTTCTCGATATTCCCGTGTCGATGACCGCTACTTTAATTTCTTCTCCCATCGAGCGTTCCCATATAGTTGGAGCTCCTATTTTCTTAACCCCCCACGGGATTTCATCTGAGCTATGGAGACGGACTTTGATGTTGTTCTCTACCCGCAGCGCCGATGAGCGGAACAAATTCGCGTGAGATTCATACTGGCTGTCTGGGATGCAGAGGCATTGCACATTCTTAAACACTCGAACACCGGCGAATTCTTTTTTGTTTTGAATCTGCTCGGCAAAGCGGCGAAAAGCCTTGTCGCGGGGAAATGATATGATTTTCAAGGAGAGGCACCTCCATTTTTTTCGTAGATAAGAAAGTATAACTTTCTTATCTACATAAGGACAACTAAGGCCATCGCCAGCGCCTACTACGGCTTGGCGCTAGCCAAGTTTTCTTTATTATCCTACTCAGGTGCCTCTCAAAATGCATCTTCTTCTTACAGCAAATCCGCCTAACTTACGTCGAGAGCTTGGCTGCAAATTCCGCCTTCAGTATTTCCGCATCCTCATGGACCCATTCGGAAAAGTTCTCCAGCGCTCCCTGAATATAGCCGAGAAACTCCTGCAGTTCTTCCTGGTCAAAAAGAATTTGATCCCCGTGCATCTGTGCCGAAACAACCATAGATGTTACAAACCGTGTCATCGGGACGTGGCTATCGTTCAGAAAATAAAAAAGGTACGGATACCGTTCAACGAGGTAGCTGGCCCAGGCCGTAACGGCAGGGTTCATCATTAAATCTTCTACCTCCCCTGAAAAACCGTAAAAAGAAAAAACGACACTTCCCTTACGTGCGGCTATGTTTTGCTTATCCGCGATGAGCCCGTCCAGGAAAGAGGCGATTTGCCCGATATCTTCCTGTTCAACTTCCTCACGGGAAATAAGAAAGGAAGTAATATCCTGAGAGCTTTCTTCCTTCTCAGGAGCGAGAGCATCCTCTGCAGCCGCCTCAGGCATTCGTTCCATCTTATCAAGCCATTCTTCAAAGGAATCAAAATAGTCGTCAGCGAGAATAAATCCAAGGGACGATGCGAACCGCTTTGATAACTCCCGGTAATCCCAGCCCATGTCGGCACATGTATCGTGCAGCATCAGCACCCGGCTTTGAATAAAAGCATCCTGTTTTTGAATTTGCGCGGGCATAACGAAAGTTTGGTAAATGCTCACTGTCTCTTCATGATGCCAGTCAAGCAATGCCGTTGCATCATACGTTTCTCTTTCGATTGCATCGATATACTTCCCGATGCGCCTGCCAAGAAATTCGTCCTGCAGCACAGAAAGCTCCTGATCGATTTTCAATTGGATTCGGGCGAATCTGCGGGTCCCTTCCTGTATTTCCTCCATAATTTCACTAACAAGGCCAACCGCTTCCTTATAATTATGGTGATCGATTTTTTCCCTCGTTATAAGCAATGTGAATGGCTGCTCTTCTTTTTCCTCTTGCAGCAGCTCTGCCCGTATTTCTTCCAATACCCGCCCCGTATCTTTCGGTATAGAGAGGGTTTCCTCACTCTCTTGCCGGGACGGAAGAAGCTCCTCCGTATCCTCTTCAACTTTTCTGGGAGAAAATACCCGACGCAAGAATTGTTTTACCATTGATCCATTCCCCCTGTTGCATATCCTTACCTTTACATTGTCCACCTGCAAGGTATTTTCCTCTTCTATTTTACTTGTAAAACTCCATTTGGAAAAGCATCCAAAGCACGGTATCCGATCCTTTAAAAATCCAATTGACAACTTTTTATATGTTGCAGTATGATATTCCAATCATGATTCAATCGCCGAATCCATATGGAGCGGGGGAACCATGTAATTGGGGTGAATCACCACTGGTGTAGGGCCATACCTTTTGTCCGAACCCGTCAGCTAACCTCGCAGGCAAAATAACTAAGGGAGGAATTATGGTTAGTTTTTTTAGGAGTGTATTAACCAGGAGAGACAACAGACCAAAGACACTTCAAGTGTTACAGGGAGAAGCAAAGAAATTCCTCGCTGCACTCACAGGAAAGAAAGTAACGGTAACCGTAGAAACAAATAATGAAAAGAGAGAGTTCACGGGTATCTTAAAAAAGGTCTCTGCGGAAATTATGGGAACAAAACACCAGTGCCTTCATTTTTGCCTGGACATTAACACACAAAGTATCGGAACAATGGAAGTAAGTTCCATGTACGAAGAAGAAAATCAGGTGATTATTTTATGTGAACCGAATTATTCACAACCCGGCCATTATAATAAAGTAATCACCATCAAAAAATGACCGATCATTTCACCCCCCTGTACATTTACGGCGGGGTTGTTTATTGGCTGCCGGCCAGGGGTAAAAACACTACATACAGCTTGCTGAGGAGGTAATGGAATGCAAACAGCAATGACAATTGGGGTATCCATCATCGCCATCGCCATGGCTGTGCTTACCGTTTATATGGTTATCTTTTTTAAGAATTTGATTCCTTTGGTGAAGCACGCGGATGACACGGTGCAGCAGGTCCAGGGCAATCTTAATCGCCTGATGGCCAGCGTAGATATTTCCCTCAGCGAAATCAACCGGATTTCAGGTGACATCGCTGAAAAAATGGATAAGCTGGACAGCAGCTTTGAGGCGGTTGACTCCATCGGAAGGGGGGTTACCCTTGCATCAGAAAGCCTGCAGGATAAAGTATTGAAGAAAGATATGAAGTGGACAGATAAGATGAGTGAGTGGACCGCAGCAGGTTTTAGCATTTACCAGGGGATTGATAAGCTGCGTAAAAAGACACCCCTCCGTACAACGAAATAGGCTGAAAAAGACTCCCTGTTCTCGAGCAGGGAGTCTTTTTCTTTTCTCATATTAATGTATACAGCCAGGAGAGGAAACAAAACATAAGAAGGGCAAATGAAAAACAACAAAATAATCTGAATAATGGAGCATTCCAGCGAAAAATGAGGATTAAGGGTAAAAAACAACGTTTATATTGTATAACAGGTTTTTGATTAATATTCACTGTTATATTACAATGAAAAAAAAGGAGGCGTCAGCTATGCAACCAGTTTCTGAATTCTACAACAACCTTCCCAGGAAAAGCTGTGCTCACTGCGGTGCGGTTATGTCTGAGCAAGCAGAATCTTACAAAACAAGCTGTGATGAGTGTGAGGCTAAGAACAACTATCCCGCGTAAGCGAGCAAAGAAAACAATATGAGAACGAATAAGCACCTTCCTGCGCTGGGGAGGTGCTTTATTTTTGGGTATATAAAAGGTAAGGCAAATATGGAAAAGAGGTGTATTATGTATAATAAGACGGTAGGTTCCTTGCAATCTGATATTATGCAGCAGGTCAAGCGCTGGTTTCCCTCCTGGCAGCCGTCATACGAACAACTCGAAGGCTTTATTTACGGCTATGTGCAAAACTGTGATCCAACGTCCCCACTGTCTGAGAAAAAACTGTTTGCCCGGGAACTAGTCCCGCGGATTTATGAGGAGCTTCATAAAAACAATGTGATGTAGCCGCTCTTGAAAAACGCTGTTATTTCAGATATGATAATGTCAATTATACGTAATATCAGCAATGAGGAAGAATAGTAAGCGGACAAGACGTTACAGAGAGCCGGAGGAGCTGCGAATCCGGTACGTGCTTCCCGGCTGAATGGGCTTCTAAGCTCCACGCTGAACAATAAAGTAGGCGCTGGCGGATTTCCTGCCGTTATCAGGAATGGAGTGAACCGGCATAACCGGTTAATTAGGGTGGCACCACGGTCCTTCGTCCCTTGCGGATGGAGGGCTTTTTCTATTTATCTAAAGGAGTGGTATAAGACATGAAACAAATTTTTTCAGGCGTACAGCCAAGCGGAAGCTTTACCCTTGGAAACTATATCGGAGCCATGAAACGGTTCGTCGATCTACAAACAGAGGGAAACTGCATCTATTGTATCGTCAATCTGCATTCATTAACCGTCCCGAAGGATCCGGCTCTGCTTCGGGAATATACAATGCAGCTGGCAGCCATGTATCTCAGCATTGGGATTGATCCTGAGAAAGCGATTCTCTTTATCCAGTCCCAGGTTCCTGAGCACGCTGAATTAGGATGGTTAATGCAATGTACCGGATACATCGGCGAGCTGGAGCGGATGACCCAGTATAAAGATAAGTCAGAAGGAAAAGACGTCGTAACCGGGGGCCTGCTTACATACCCTGCTTTAATGGCGGCCGATATTCTGCTTTATAACACAACCCATGTCCCGGTTGGTGAGGATCAGAAACAGCATCTCGAATTCACCCGTGATGTAGCCGAGCGGTTTAACCGCAAATACGGGGAGACTTTCGTCATTCCGGAGCCCATGATTCAGCAATTCGGCGGACGCATCATGTCGCTTGATGACCCAACAAAGAAAATGAGCAAAAGCAATCCGAATGCCGGAAGCTATATCGCACTGCTCGACGATGCGAAAACAATCGAGAAAAAAATAAAACGCGCCGTCACTGATTCGGAAGGAGCGGTTCGTTATGATAAAGAAAACAAACCGGCTGTCAGCAATCTGCTTACTATCTATGCCGCGTGCAGCAGCGAATCAATCGAAACCATTGTAAACCGCTATGAAGGGCGCGGCTACGGGGACTTCAAGAAAGATTTGGCTGAAGTTGTCGTTACTACCCTTGCGCCGATCCAGCAGGAGTATACACGCTGGATGGAAAGCCCGGAGCTTTCCGACATTCTGAAAAAGGGCGCTGAGCGCGCTTCCGCGCTTGCGACCGTAACGATGGATAAAGCGCGCAAAAATATGGGTCTTGTCACGTTTTAATAAAAAAGAAGCGGGGATCGTTCATGTAAACTTCCCCGCTTCTTTCTTTATTCCCCTTTGAATTCAGGCTTTCTCTTCTCACTAAACGCGTTCAGCGCCTCGATGCGATCGGTTGTCGGAATAATGACTTCATATGCTTTGGACTCGATTTTCAGGCCTGTTTTCAAATCGACCTCACAACCGTAATTAATCGCATACTTGGCCTGAATAACTGCGAGCGGTCCGTTTTGCATAATCTCCTCGGCCAGTTCGGTGCATTTGGCAAGCAGGTTTTCTTTTGTCGCTACGCCGTTTAAAATTTCCAGTGTTTCCGCTGTGGCCGCATCGATTTTTCGGGCGGTTAAAATAAGCTCTTTCGCTTTTCCCTTTCCAATGAGGCGCGGCAAGCGCTGCGTTCCTCCCGCTCCCGGAATGATGGCCCAGCTTACCTCGGTCATGCCAAGCTTCGCTGTATCAGCCGCATAGCGGAAATCACAGGCAAGCGCCAGTTCAAATCCGCCGCCAAAACAAAAACCATTGATTGCGGCGATTGTCGGCTGTGGAAGCTCTTCTACCTGATCGAATACCGAGCGGATTTTATGGATGAAGCTGCGCACCTGCGCCTCAGTCATTGTTCGTCTTTCTTTCAGGTCCGCACCGGTGCTGAATGATCGGTCACCGGCCCCTGTAAAAATAACGACCCGCACCTCTTTATCAAACCGAATCTGTTCAAGCGCTCGTTCAAGCTGTGCGAGCATATCCATATCGAAGCAGTTTAAATCATCAGGGCGGTTTAACGTCACGAGAGCCAGATGTCCTTCTCTTGTAAGCGAAATTTTATTTTCTACATTTGTTTGCGTCGTATCCATAAGTTCCCTCCTCTTCTGTTCTGCGATCCTTCTATATATGGTTAAAAAGCTCTATATCTAAGAGATGATGACTTTCCATTTCGCGGCCCAGGAAACACCTTCCTTAACCCAGTGTTCCACCGCTTTTACTTTCTCGGCTTCAATTCCGAGCGATTGTGCGATTAAATAAACCGTCCCGGTTTCTTCTTCCGTGATGTCTTTGTCGAGTGCTGCAAGCTTAAACATCTTTCTAATGAGCATAAGCTTATCTTCCCGCGACAAATAAGGGCTTACCTCTTCTGCCAGATCTGCCGGTTTCTTCGGATTTTCTATATCATCGTGGAAAATTTGGCGTTCGCGCACAGTGAAGATATCAAGGTTTACCTGGTGAAAAATTCTCTCCTTCTCTGATTCATCCAGATATCCGTCGGCCTGCGCAACGCATATAAGAAGGCGGATCTCATACAGTTTTGGATGCTCCGCCGCATCCACCATTTCATTCATCAAAGAAGGTCCTCCTTTATTGAAAACGCTTTTATTTTATTATAGCACGTTTTCAATGTTAAATTGGTGTCTAATTCGTAACCTTTTCCCTTACATGGAACGCAGAAAGGGGGCTTCCCACCGGGAAGCCCCCTTTCTCACTCTATTCCTTCATTAAATGAATGCTTTGTGACAATTGGGCAATGGAGCCGGTCAATTGTTCAAGGCGGGACTCAATGCGGATTAATAGATACAGAGTGACAGCTACGGGAAATCCAACATTGGAAATCAGCGTAATCCACTCGTTCATCTGCCTTCCTCCTTTCGCCTTTAGCTCAGAGGAATGTCCGTCACTGCATGGTCAACTACACGCACCGCTTTTTTAGCAGTGAATGCCCCTGTGTTTGTCTCAAATACATTCCGGGCGATAATCAAATCCATTACGCTGTTAATCTCCGTCTGGTTCACCGGCAGTACAGGCTCCGGAACGCTCAGCCGAGCTGAACCACCTCCTGCTGTTGTAAAGACAAGCTCTAACGTTTTCATCTATGCTCCCCCTTTCCCTCTCTGGTATGCATCATTACGCAAGACCAATTTCTGTTTGGACCGTCTGTTCGACCCCGGCGAACGGCAAGGACTGAAGCCCGGATAATGCAGCTGCAATGTCGTAAATATCTTGCTGTACCGCATCTTTTTTTAACATTTCCGTACGTTTTTCGCTTCAGCTTCGGTTTTCCTTTCTCGTCTGTTCCATCCTGTAACACAAGCGCCATCTGGTTTGACTTCGCTACGCTAACTACTGCCATCTTCTCCCCTCCCTTCCTGTTTAAACGGCTTCATTGAGCCGTTCTACTCTATTATTCCGTGTAAGTTTCCAGCGGCGGGACAACCTTGTTCTTTTTCAATAATTTTATTTTTTTCGGAAATATTTAGGATAAAAGTAACTTTAACGAATTTAAAAGAAGCCTTATACAATTAATTGTTTAAAAGTTGATTTTTGACCAAAAGAAAAACCACCCGTGATAAGAGCGGTTAATTTAACTATCGATTCTCGTTAGCTCAATACCATGTTTCACTAACCTAACATTATCGAAAAGTGAAAGATTTGACATGCTGCTCCACTCCTTGTTTTGAAATCCTCCCCTATGTTACACCTTATCAATCGATAAATAAAATGAACGATTATTTCAAATCCATATTGGCTCTTTTCACCACACCAATACTTTGAAGATAATAAAAGAACCTGCACTAATGACAACTCGTAGATGGAGGGAGAAATGTTACGGCGGCACTGAAAATTCCCGAATTTTAACATATTATTTATTTAAGACGCCAATAAACTTAACAATTCAGCTATAGAATAATAAGTAAATTAATTTATTTTTTATTAGGGGGAATTAGTGTGAAAAAGAGTAAGATCGCTATTGCTGTGGTCGTCACTTGCAGTTTGATGGTTTCTGCCATTGGATATGTTTCCGCAACAACGCCACAACATTCTAAAGAGTCTCAAAATCAAGATAAAAAGTCTGAAAAGCAGGACGAGCTATTGTTTACATTTTCATCTGTAGGGGATGATAGAGCAGATGATCCTTCCAAATTGCCTGGTTTGTCTAAACAGGATTACAAATGGTTGGTTAACAGTAAGGCGACTCAGCGAATGATGAGGGAAATGCACCAACAAAAAACCAATATGCTTTTCTTTAACGGTGATATGATCATGGGATACACACCTAATTCCAATACTGATGTATTGAATAGGCAATATGCTTTCTGGCGTGGCATGATGTCGTACATGTTTGAAAACGGCACTTATGTGTTTCCTGTTCCAGGCAATCATGAAGTACAGGATAAATATACGGATGAGAAAGGTAAAACTGTGAAAAAGGCGACTGTTGCCAACGAAAATACTTGGAGAGACAACATGGGCGACATTATCATCGATCAAGAACGGTTTAAACAGATCAACGGTCAAGATGTTAGTGCTTTCGATCCAAATAATGTCCCACAGTTGGGAACTTCAGACAAAGTCACTAGCGATCAAAAACAGCTAGACTATTCGTTTGATTACAAAGGTACTCATTTTGCGGTTATTAATACGGATCCTTCAGGAAATGATTCCCATGCACCAACAGCCTGGTTAGAACAAGATTTGGCGGCTGCTCAAAAACGCGGAGTGAAACACGTTTTCGTATTCGGACATAAAATGGCCTCTACATATTTATATGATAACACAGCATCAGCAGCCGGCGGTTTAGATGCGTACCCGGAAGAAGCTAAAGCGTTCTGGAATGTTATCGAAAAATACAAAGCTACTTATTTCAGTGGTCATGAACATATTTTCAATGTGAGCCAACCGTTCGGCGGTAAAGCATATCAAGTGTTGGTAGGTTCCGGAGGATCACCATTTGAATCCGATCATGCAACAGGCAAAGCATCCGACCGCATGTACTCATGGGTTACTGTCAAAGTATATCAAAGCGGTAAAGTCCATATTGACGCATATGGTTTTGATGAAAATTACGGTCCAACAAAAGTAATCAAAAGTTGGAATCTATAACCCAACTGGACAAGAAGGAATAGACAAAAACGGCTCTTATTGAGCCGTTTTTTACGCTATTTATGTTAAGTAATACTTTATGAGAACGTTCATACTCCTTAAGCTTCCCGTTAACCCGTATATCGTGCTGGAATTTGAAACCAGGATTATGGATGAGACAATCACGCTGCCTGGCTATCTTGTGAGAAGAAACAAGCAGGAAAAAGAGCTGTATGAATATGGGGTGAAATTCTGTTTTGAGGAATATGAGCAGATGTATCTTACGAAGCTGTTGAATGATATGACGATCCGCCTGCCAGCGCATAATAAAAGAGGGGCAAAGCCCCCCTTCTACTTCCGGTTTTGCAAGATTGATATTGAAGTCCGCAATACGGGCGCCGTGGTCCGGGGCGCCCTCTTTCTCCTCCGTTCCAGGCGCACAAGCATATACGGAGCCAGTTTATTGGCAAGCGTATACAATGCCCATCCAAGAACGAGTCCACCCAGGACATCGATAACCCAGTGAATGCGCAAATATAATGTAGTAAATATAATAAGCGCACCATATATTCCCCATATGGCTGCGAAGCTCCGGCTTTCCCGCCTCGCAAGAAGCATGCAGGAAAAAGCGACGGATGTATGAAGGCTTGGAAAACAGTTTTTTACGGAATAAGGGACATGCCCCCAGTTGTAACCCATAGTCGACCAAACTTCATGGACATTCAAGAACAGGTAAAAAGGAAGCGCGATTACCCCGTGAACAAACCAGTTAACAAATAGCAGCCGGACGAGCATCTGCCGGTTCGCCGTCGCGAATGCGTATACAGCATAAATTAAATAGATGCCGATAAATCCAATTGTATAAATGTTGTAAAACGGGTCCGTTACGGTAAGTCCCCGAAACCAGAGAAAAGAACCATCATTATAGGGGATGGAAGCCATCCAGTGGTTCAAATCAGTATAAAACGGCTGCTTCTCTGCCCACCTGTGCAGCGCATCATTTGTTTTAAAAATAGAAGTCGAGAGCACTCCCATAAAACCTATGATAAGCAGCAGCCCTGCATTCGTATACCAGTCTTCCCTACCCGTATAAAGAATTCTCTCTTTAGCCCGTCTATCAACAGTTAGAGGGAGCAGGAGAAGAATGATAAACAAGCTATTAAAACCGATTTCTATCGATATAACGGCTGCTATCAGTAGTACGAGAAAAAAGCGCGGATACATGCTGGTTCACCCTCTTCCAGACAGCTATATAATAAACAGTCATATAGCTACATACCGCGCATCCTTTTATTCCAAACTTCCTTTTCCTTCAAATAGCTCTCGCATTTGCTGAATACGGCCTGAATCAGTCAGCTGTTCGCGGAGGGCTGTCCGCAGCGTCAGGCGGCCAAGCTCCATATAGGAAGGGATGAGTTCGGGAGCAAGCTTAGCCATCGCTTTTATATGCTCCTGAACCGTTCCGGCATCCCCGCGGACAACAGGCCCTGTAAGCCCTCTGGCCGTTCCCTTCTCCTTTACATTCCGCAAACTCCCCTCGATGAGAGGAAGCAGCGATGAAAGCGCTTGTTCCTCTTGTATTCCTGCTGCACCCATTAAAGAAAGGGCATAATCAATCACGGCCGTCATCCCGTTCGATGCGATCGCCGCCGCTGCGTGATAGAGCGGCTTCTGTTCTGCCGTAATGACAAAGTACTCGTTACGTAAGTTCGTCAGCATAGCGGAAAGCTGTTCCGCCGCCGCCTGAGAACCCTCAACGCTGAACACTGTATGTTTGAGAGCGGCAGCTCCCGATCTGGCGTCCGCAAAGGATTGCAGCGGGTGAAGGGAAGCGATCCTCGCTCCCTGAAGCTGTAAAGGATGAAGAACGCCGGATGAGAGCGCTCCGCTCATGTGGAAAATAAGCTTCCCTTCCAGCACTGCTCCCGCTTCCCCGAGCCGGGAAACGACCGCAGGAATGGCATCATCCGCCGTTGTGATGCCAATCCAGTCGCTTTGCACCGCGAGCTGTTCCATTGAACTGAAAGCCTCGCAGTGGTAAGGAAACAGGCCAGCCGCTTGCCGCGCTTTGGCGGGCGTTCGATTATAGTAACCTGAAACTTGCTGCCCATTTTCCGCCAGGTAGAGCCCAAACGCTGTTCCCAGGCGCCCTGAGCCAATAAATCCGATCGTTGCCACTTCTGCATTCCCCTCTCTCCGTCTTTTTCCAAACAGTATACCACTTAAACAGCTCACATGAATAAGGAAGAGAAAGTAGGGAAATTTTTTATAAAGCAGATTCTCCGATTTCCGCCTGCTAAACCGCGGATTAATTATTAGGTTTGTGTAAAATTTGTGATGTTCGCATTGTAATTGGGTTAATTTTTAATTAAGATTTCAATATTCGACACGATTTGATAAAATAAGATTGTATGAAAAAAAATTCCGGAGGTTTTGTCGCATGATTTTTTCGGCGAAAAGAGATGTTTTTCTGGACATGCTCTCAAACATAGCTGAAAACGTTAGAGAGTCAGCTCAATACTTTGTCGATTTTAAAATTAAGAATGAAGCGGATTTGAAAGAATTCGCAAAGCGAATGAAAGAGTTTGAAACAAAGGGGGATACATACATTCATGAAATTATCGTAGCCCTCAACAAAACATTCATTACACCGCTGGAACGGGAAGATATCCTGGAGCTGGCGAATACGATGGATGATATCCTCGATGGAATGGAGCAGTGTGCTTCCCGCTTTGAAATGTACAACATTACCCGGGCAGATAACTACATGGTGCAATTTGTTGATAAAATTCTTCTCAGCACAGAAGAAGTAGCGAAGTCGGCAAAGCTTCTGACGAAGAAAAAATTAATGGACATCCGTCCGCATGCGATTAAAATCAATGCTCTTGAATCAGAGTGCGACGAATTGCTCCGTATTAGTATTAAAGAGTTATTCAGTAAAGAAAAAGATCCGATCAAAATTATCCAGTACAAAGAGTTATATGAACTTCTTGAGAGTATTTCAGACAGCTGTGAAGATGTGGCCGATACCCTTGAGACCATCATCATGCGAAACGCGTAAGGAGAGGCTCTTTTTTTATGGATACTACACTGCTGCTCATTATTTGTATTGTTATTCTGGCGCTGGCATTCGACTTTATTAACGGATTTCACGATACAGCCAACGCCATCGCGACCTCTGTGTCCACGCGCGCACTAAGCCCGCGGGCGGCCATCCTGCTTGCCGCCTCCATGAACTTTATTGGTGCGCTGACGTTTACGGGTGTCGCGAAAACCGTAAGTAAAGATATTGTCGATCCTTTTACACTGCAGAACGGTTCGATTGTTGTCCTTGCCGCGCTGCTTTCCGCCATCGCCTGGAACCTTATTACGTGGTATTACGGTATTCCAAGCAGTTCATCGCACGCACTCATCGGTTCAATTGCCGGAGCTGCCATCGCTTCGGCCGGTACGGGCGCGATTAACTATACAGGCTTTATTAAAATACTGGAAGCACTCGTGATTTCTCCCTTTATTGCACTGGCTGTCGGCTTTCTTATGATGAGCCTTTTCCATGCCATCTTTAAAAACTTCAGCCTAGGAAAAACAAACCGTGGGTTTCGTTTGTTTCAAATTTTCACAGCTGCCCTTCAGTCCTACACTCACGGGACGAATGACGCCCAAAAAGCCATGGGAATTATCACCCTGGCCCTTATTGCGGGACATTATCAAACATCCACAGATATTCCAATGTGGGTCCGTGCAGGCGCAGCTGTCTCCATGGGGATTGGGACTTCCATCGGCGGCTGGAAAATTATTAAAACCGTCGGCGGAAAAATCATGAAGCTGCAGCCTGTTAATGGGGCAGCGGCAGACTTATCATCAGCTCTTATTATTTTCAGTTTTACAGCACTTAGATTGCCGGTCAGTACAACCCATGTTATTTCTTCCGCTATTATGGGCGTCGGAGCTGCAAAGCGGGTAAAAGGAGTAAAATGGGGCGTTGCCCGCCGGATTGTGATTACGTGGATTATTACGCTGCCGATATCCGCCCTCCTGGCCGGTCTCATTTACAAACTAATCGCTCTCTTCATCCGATAGCAACAGAGGAGTACACAGGGGACGTCCCTTGCTGTACTCCTCTTTTTCATCTGTCGCATCTATAGATTTGTATTTTCACATTGCCGAGCCCCTCCACCGCATGAACGACCATAACACTGAGCTTAGCGTCATTTGCCTTGTCCTGAATTTGCTTCGTTACAAGAAATAAATCCTGGTATACATAGGAGAAGTCGACATGCTGGGCCGAATATTTCTCTTTCAGCTTCTGGTCGACATCTTTCAGACGCTTGCCTGTAAGCAGCAGCTTCTGTACAAGCTGTGCTCCTGCCTGTGGTGTTAATTTGTACGTCGCCTGGTATTCAATAATTTCTTTATACAGGCCGGCAAGCTGGTCGACTGTCTCCTCCCCTTTTAAGGTTCTGAATGCGGATACGTATTGCTCAGACTGATAAGCCTGGTATTTAGTAAATCCAAGATACAGGCTCATTAATATAAACCCATATACTAAGATGTACTTTCCTATTTTTCCCTTCAAACGGGTCCCCACCCTTCCATCTTTTACGTTTCTACATTTTATTCTTGTCCCTCCCCTGATTATGCCTATTGCCTGTCAACTTTCCCTTCCCGCAAGCACAGAATAGAAAAAGCCGCCCGCATGCGGACAGCTCTAGGATAGAAAATATTCTTTTTCCCAATTTTTTAACTGCTGTTCCAGTGTGCCCCGATGTGTTTTGTGATGGGCAATCGTATCTTTATGGGCCTGTACTTCCTGGTCCAGCTGGTAACGCCATCTTCTAATCTCTTGAATTTTACTGTCGAAATCATGGATCGTCTTGATTCGGTCCATATAATATAGAGGGAGCGTTGTAATCTCTCTTTTCATTGCGATCATTTCGTCAACAAGCTTGAGAGCAAGACGCTTGCTCTCCTTTTCAGCCTGTGCGTCTGTTATCGTACTATCAATTCTGTGCCAGAGCATTCGCAGCAGCCCTTCTTCCGCCTCGCCCTCTCCTGTTTGTTTCTTCTCCTCCAGCTTTCCCAGCCTCGTAAGCAGCAGCTTTGCCTTCCCTTCAAAAACACCCTGGAATTTATTTATATCCTGTGGCAGTCTCCGTCCTAAAGCCAGCTTTGCCTGCTCACGCTCATCCGCGATTTGATCCAGCTGCTTTTGCAATACTTTGATATTTCCCTGTTTTTGCTCAAGCAATCTCTCTTCCAATTCTATAGAGTATGTATGCTCATCCATCTTCTGCTTCATATGATCGTAAATCCCTTTTTTCTCCTGCCAGAAGTTTAAGAATTCCTGAACGGCTTCTTCCGTTTTGTCCACATCGCCTGTTTTTCCCCATAGAAAAATACAATATAGAGCAAAAGGAAGAATGCGCTCCCGCAACCGCTGATTTGAAATCACAGGAAGCATGCCTAAATCAGGTTCATAAAGCCTCTGTAAATAGATGGCCAGCAATTCCGGATTTGCCTGCAGCTCGATTTCTTTTTCTTCATGGCGGACTTGTTCTACCTTTTCACCCTCATAAACAAACAAATCAAAGAGAGTATCACCTTGGAACTCCTTCTCGGCCTTCTCAAGCTCCTGAATGGCTTTATTAACAATGGTGAGCGTATTGTGAACCAAATCTTCTTTCGTGGTATACATTACTTTCTCATTATGTATCATTCGATTGAACTTCAGGAGCAGCGCAAGAATTAAATCATTTCTGGAGCGGCTGGTGAGTGCAGCCGCTTCTCTTTCAAAGGTTGCTGCCAGTTTTCCTGAGAGGAGTTCAATGACATTCGCTTTTCCCATCATTGCCACCACCAGGCGCAGTGCCGGATCAGGCAATGAGGCCATGCTGTTCACAAAGGCTTGCTTTTCCATTATGCTCATCTCCCTTGGCCGGAATATACAATGCTGCTCTCTTTACTGTATCATATCAAAAAACAATCGGTCTGTTTTGTTCACATTTTCGACAAATTCGACAAAAATAGAAGAAGCATAGAAGGAATAGACTACTATCGTTTGACAAAATTCACTTCACTGTCGTGGCATAATAATGATTGTTGTTCTGTTGTTAAATTTTTATTTATACGGAGGTTATCATGAGAGTAGAATGTCCATTATGTCATACCGCGGAAACATCAGTAAAGAGGGAGCCATACCAGGCATTTGCCTTCATTGTGGAGATATTATTGATTTTGGGTATCCTTCATTTCCTGCCTACCGGCTAGCCGGTGAAGAAGCCGACGCAAGCATACTGTGCGGACAGGAACAAAAGAAACTGGTTGCGGTCGGCTAACTGTTCGTACGTCTTTTGCCTGGATTTCACCAGAGCCCTCAGCTTTCCGAGGGCTTTTTTTATTTGCCGTGTGATCCTTGTCACCTTGTTACGCGCTCTATGTATGCTATTATGAGGTATACTTACTATAGAGAAAGATGCGAGAAGTATAAAACTGGAGGTAACTTTTTCATGACTTTTTATTCACCACAAGAAAGCCCGTACGATGCAATCGGCGGTGCTGAAACGATAAAAAAATTAGTGGCCGCCTTCTATCCGAAAGTAGCCAGGGATCCCTTGCTTAGCCCTATATTTCCTAAAGATTTAACATTAACAGAAGAAAAACAGTTTATGTTTTTGTCCCAGTTTCTTGGAGGGCCGACACTGTACAGTGACGAGTATGAACACCCGATGATGCGCGCCCGGCATATGCCTTTCCCTGTCACCCCTAAACGGGCGGAACGCTGGCTGCAGCTCATGAAAGAAGCGATGGATGACATTGGAATGGAAGGCCCGCCCCGTGAATACATGTATAACCGGCTGATTCAGGTCGCCCACCACATGGTTAATACGCCTGATGAATAGCAAGAAAAAAGCCATCCCCCCTGCCAAACAGGCAGAGGGGATGGCTTTTTGCGTTACGAAGCGTGGGTTATTTCTGGAATTTCATCCACCTTGTTTCTTCCCCGCTTTCTCCCGCTTCTCAGTTTATCTATCCGCATCCGCAGGCCCTCAAACAACGAATACAACACCGGCACCAGAACAAGCGTGATTAGCGTATGGAAAATCAAGCCGAAGATAACAATCGTAGCGATAGGAGCTTCAAGCGAACTGCCTTCCGCCATAGCGAGCGCAAGCGGCAGCATGCCAAGGATGGCGGTTAGCTTTGTCATTAAAATTGGGCGCACCCGGTTTCGCACCGCCTCCAGAATGGCAGGCTCAAGCTCCATCTTGTCGCGCGTACGGAGCAGGTTAATCCGATCAATTAACAAAATCGCGTTGGATACGACGATGCCGACCAGCATAATAATCCCGACATAGCCGAGTTCCGTGAGCGGGCGCTGCGTCACGACTAGGCCGACAACAACGCCGACAACCGCCATCGGAAGCGACAGCAAAATAATAAACGGATGGCTGAGCCGGTTAAACTGCGCGACCATGATAAGGTAAATCATGCCGATGACCGCCAGGAAAGCAAGCAGGGCACTCTGGGCATTTTCCCCCTGCTGTTTTAACGTTCCGGCCATCTGAATACTGTATCCTTCCGGCAGAGACATCGAAGCGAGCTTCTTTGCCACTTCCCGGCTGACGGTTCCCGCATCGGAGCCGATAATTTCAGCGCTCACGTTCGAAATCCGATCTCCGTCTTTATGGGCAATGCTTTTTAAGGCTTTGCTGTATTTCCAATCCACCAGGTCAGCCAGCGGAATATTCAGGCCGTTCGGTGTCGCAATGGTCACCTGGCGCAGCTGCTCAGGATGCTTCATTAAATTCTCGGGATACCTGGCCACAACGTCCAAATCTAAATCCTCCACCGTAAATTTCGTTACAGCCTGCTCGTTAATAAGGCCGCCAATCTGGCTCATCAGGCTTTGCTGTGTGATGCCGAATTGATTCATAACGTCCTGTTTCGGCGTGAGGGTGAGCTTCTCCTCTCCTGCGCTGAAGTCACTATGGGCGTTTTTTACACCCGGTATCGCAGCGAGCATCTCCACTGCTTTATCTGAGAGCTGGCGGATTTTTTCTGTATCCTTTCCTTTTACTTCAAGCTCGACCCCGGGCTGAGTCTGGCCGCTGTTTCCAAAGTTAACGTGGGCTCTGTCGATTCCTTTAATCGCATTCAGCTTATTGCTAACGTCGAGAAGAATTTGCTCCTTCGGGCGTTTTCGTTCCTCCATACTGACAAGGTTAATGTCCAAATCAATGGCGCTCTCATTCGTGCGCACGTATAAATCCTTTATTTCCGGAATGGATTTGAAGCTCTTTTCGATTTGCAGCGCCTTCGGGAGCGCACTTTCTACTGTTTCTCCCTTCTGCAGCACGACGCCGGCACTTACATGGTTCTCATCCACATCTCCCACCGATTCATTTTTTACAAAAGGAGTGAGCAAAAGCGCCCCAACAAGCAAAAGAGCAGCAAGAGCAACCGTTACAAGCCGACGGCGCAGGGCGAGTGCCGCAAGGCCGGTGAAGAAGCGGGTCAGGCGAGACCTCGTTTGTTCACCTTCACTTTGTGCTTTCCTGTCATTCTTAAGAAAGCCGTTAGAAAAAACCGGGACAAAGAGCAGCGCCGAAATCGTGGACGCGACAATCGCTGCCGTGATGGTAAACGCCAGGGTTATCATAATCGGTTTAAACCCGGCTCCCCCGATGCCCGAAACGACAAGCGGAATGAATACAACAATGAGCGTAAGCTGGGAGGTGAGAACCGGGGTTAATACCTCCTTCACGCCCAGTTTAATGGACTCCTGCAGTTCTTTTCCTTTCTCCCTGAAATGGTAAATGCTTTCGAGGACGACGATAGCGGCATCTACGATTAATCCTGTTGACAGACTTAGTGAAATTAAGGTAACGAGGTCAATGTTGTAACCGCCGAATTTCATCCCGATGAATGTCATCATGATAGACAGCGGAAGCGTAGTAGAAATAATGAGCGTTACCCGCCAGTTTCTTAGAAAGACAAAGAGAATGATAATGGCCAGCGCGCCGCCAATGACTAAATCCCGGCTTAAGTTACTAATTGCCGGCTTGATAAAAGAAGCGAAATCGACGTAAACAGTCATCCTGTACTGTCCATTGGCTTCCTTATTGATTCTATCAATTACTTGTTTTACTTTATCCGACGTACCAATGATGTCGCTGCCCGTTGTTTTCGTCAAAAACAGGTCGACATATTCCTGTCCATTGTATCTGTTAATCGCATCTTTCTTTTTGCCGCGTAAATCTTCAACAGCAGCCAGGTTGGAAAGAGGGACATCGCCCAGCGACGTTTTAATGAGAAGCCCATTCATCTGCTCCACCGTTTTTAGTGAGTTGTCAATTTCGACGACGGTATTGAAGCTTGGGTTTTTTAGCGTGCCGATTGCCTGTTTAAGATTCATCGCCTGGAGCTGTCCGGCCACATCCCCCGGCGCGATGTTGTGTGCCTGCAGTTGGTCAGGCCTAAATGTAATTTGAATCTTGTTTGCGATGTTTGTGTCCGAAACTTCAACTTTTTTGACGCCGTCCACAGCTTCAAACTCACTTTTAAACTTTGTTTTGGCCAGGTTATAAAGGACGGGGACATCCTTACCGGACAGAGCGACGCCCATCAGAATTTCAGTCGCCTGATTCCCTTCCTGTGTAACGATGACATCCTTAATGCTCTTTGGGAAAGAACCCCGCAGCCGGTTTACAGCTGCTTCTACATCCTGCTTTACCTTGGCACCTTTCCCATCCTCTGCTTCAATATTGAAAGAAGCCGCCCCTGCCGTTGTTGTCGAACGGTAATTTTTAACGTCCGCTATTGATTTGATTTCTTTTTCTACCGGGTCCGTCACTTTATTTTCTATTTCTTCCGCAGGTATTGGCGTGCCGGAAACCGTAACGCTAATCCATGGATAATTTCTTTCTGGCATCAATTCCCGTTTAAACGTAAAAACAGAAGCGGTCCCCGCAAATAAAATAAAAAAAGTCAGCAAGTAAATAATAAGTTTATGCTTTAGACAGAACTCAATAAATTTTCCCATCCTTTATTCCCCCTTCGGCTCCACTTTTTCACCTTCCAGGAGGAAAGAGATGCCGGAAGCGATGACCTGGTCCCCTGGGTTAATGCCTGAGAGAATTTCAATCTTGTCGCCGATAATTTGTCCGGCTTCAATCATTCGCTTCTTGACTGTTCCATTCTCTGCAACAAGCACATATCGCCCTTTGTCTCCTACGCCTAAACACTGGAGCGGAAGAATGAAACCTGTTGAGAGTGTGCGGGGCAATTCTACATTGGCAACCATTCCCCCACGCCATACCCCATCAGGGTTTGGTGCTGTTATTTCTACGTTGTATTTGCCTGTTGCCGAATCGGCCAGCGGGGAAATAAACGTAACGGTGCCCGTCGTTTTGCTTCCGTCTTCCCGGTTCATTGTTATTTTTTTGCCTGCAGCAAACTGGCTAATGAGAGACGGCTCAATTTGGACGCTTACTTTTATCTGTGATAAATCAACGAGAGTGGCGACCGCAGTCCCCGGTGAAACCATATCCCCGACATAAGGAGTTACCTCGGCAATCGTGCCGGAGAAAGGAGCGGTTATTTTTGCGTCCTGAATGTTCTTATTTGCCTGTGTGATGCCATTTTTCGCACTGGCCACTTCGGTCGCTGTGGAAGCCAGACGATCCGTATTGTCCTTTTCCGCCTGGACTGCTTTCTGCCTTTGTTGAGCCGTTAATTGCTTTTGCTCCAGCAATCTTTTTTTCTGCCCTTCGAGCGCGGTAAGCTGTACCTGCTCACTTTGCAATGATAATTCAGCCTGATCCACCTTTATTTTTAGGTTATCTACCTCTACCCTGGACACGGCACCACTCGCAAATAGTGCTTCGTTTCTCTGAAGGTCAGTCTTATCCTGATTCAACGTTTGGTTATCATTTTCAATTTTGATTTTCTGCTTTTTTATAGCGTCCTCTGTGTTGGCCAGTGAGTCGTCTGTCTGTTTCATGCTGTTATCGTATGTATCAGTAACCTTACTGTCCCCCTTGAGAATTTTAGCCCGTTTTATCTGCGCCTCCTGAATCTGCGCAGAAGACAGGGCAAGGGAGCTCTGGTATGCTGATGTATCAAGGGCTCCCAGAACCTGCCCTGCCTTCACCTGCATCCCTTTCTTCACCGGTAAGCTAATAATTTTTCCTGACGTTCCGAAAGCCAGCTTCACCTCTTGTTTCGCCTGGACGACACCTGATTTGGTCAGCATGATGGGCTGCTGCTGCTGCGCTATCTTAATGATTTCTACAACCTTTGCTTTTTTTGCTTCTTCCGGCGCCTTGGAGGCTGCAGGCTGGCTGCAGCCGGAACTGACGGCCAGGATAGCGATAATCGGTAAAATCAATCTTTTTTTCACAACGGTCTCCCTACTCTCTTTTTTCTTTTCAGCACGACTTGCCCGGGTAGAACGGATAAGATGGCATTCCATATGTTTCCACTCTTATTTTACCAACCATTTTTTTCCGTTTCCTCCGCCTCCAGACGGAGGACGGCTCCTACGATAATCGTATTTTCTTGCCTAAAATAATGCAAAAAGGCTCCTTCCACTCAAACTTTGAGCCGGAAGGAGCCTTTTCAGTATAAAACCTATGCCATATGCGACATCATGGCGGTTATTTTGCGTACATAATTCTGTGTTTCTTTAAACGGCGGGATTCCCCCGTACTTTTTTACATTTCCCGGCCCCGCATTGTAAGCGGCCAGCGATAAAGAGATATCACCGTCATACTTATCCAGCATCGACTTTAAATACCGGGTGCCCCCATCTATATTTTCCTCTATGCTAAACGGATTTTTCACACCGAGGTACGACGCCGTGTTTGGCATTAACTGCATGAGACCCATCGCCCCAACACCTGACTGAGCATTCGGGTCAAATCCGCTCTCCTGGTGAATGACTGCCCGCAGCAAATTTTGCGGAACGCTATACTTCGCGGCTGCCGCAGCAATGGCACGCTCAATCTCATTCTTCGTTCCGGATACGGGAACTGCTGGTGCATTGTCCGCTGCCGGATATGAAATCGGCGCTGTGTTCAATACAGGTGTGGAAATGGCAGGTACAATCGGCTCCCCGTCCTGTTCGCCAGTACCGTCTCCGGTCATCTGAAACGCCGGGTTCATTTGATACGATGCTGTAAGCATGGCGTTCAGAAAGGAAGAACCACTTCCGTTTTGATCTGGATTATTAATAAGCGCAGCGCTCTCATCCTTTACGGCTGCCGCGAGCAGATCTGAGAATGTTTCCGATTGTGCGGATAACATCTGCTGCCCCAGCTTTTCCTTTAGCTTCGGATCTTTCTCGGCAAGAGACAGAACAACCGTTTCGGCCAGCCAGCGCGACGAAGCAACTTCCATCTTGTATACCCCTTCCACTCTCATTCATATTCTCCTATTTTACCTTTTTTTCCCGCAACAAAAAAGAACTATTTTCCCGTTCTTATTTCCACCATAATGATAGGGAAATTTTACACGTGTTCCTGTCCCCTGTATACTAATGTAAAAAAGGAGGAATCGTACTTTGCCATTTAAAAAGCTGGAAGAGCTTCATTTCGGAAACTTCTACACGGAACGTTCCAAACTGGAAGATCCCGCACTCATTTACCATGATCAGAAGATTACATACGAGGAAATGCACCGCACCATAAGACAGTATGTAACCTACCTTCAACAGGAGGGCCTCAAGGCAGGGGACGTTATCGCGCTCAGCTGCTACAATACACCGGAGTTTATTTACAGCTATTTTGCCATCACACAACTCGGAGCCGTCGTCGTGCCCTTAAACCTCATGCTAACGCTGGAAGAAATCGTATTCATCATCCGGGACTCCAACGCGAAAGCGATGTTTATTCACGAAAATATCCTCACAAAGCTAAAGAGCGAACCAGCAGCATTAAAAGCAGGGCTTGGGCTTGAGCACGTCTTTACGCTTGGAAGCGAATTAACGTCAGTCATTTACTCGCTGGAACCGTCTGATTTTCCCGACCCCGACCCTGAGAGCGTGTCCACCCTTCTCTATACTTCCGGAACAACGGGAAAGCCGAAGGGTGCCATGCTGAGCCATCGCAACCTAATGGCCAACACCGCATCCTGTATGGAAGCCTTGCACCATAAAGCAGAGGACGTGTTTGTTTGTGTGCTGCCGATGTTTCATACGTTCGGCTTCACTACCTCCGTTCTGCTTCCGCTGTTTGCAGGTTCTTCAATCGTCATTCATGAAGCGTTTCATCCGAAAGAAATTATGCAATCTCTCGTTCAGAATAAAATCACTGTTTTCTGCGGCGTACCCGCCATGTTTGTTGTGCTTGCCCAGGCGCTGCGGGAAGGAAAAGCTGCATTTCCTGATTTGCGCCTTGCCGTATCCGGCGGCTCTCCCCTGCCTGTTGAGATTCTTAATTTGTTCGTCCACCATTATAACATTCCGCTTATGGAAGGGTATGGTCTAACGGAAGCCTCCCCTGTCGTCTGTTTTAATCCTCTGCACGGGGAGAAAAAACCCGGCTCCGTCGGTTTGCCCCTGGCTGGCGTAGAGGTGCGCATCATTGATGATAAGGGGAAAATGCTGGAACCGAATGAAGTCGGCGAAATTATTGTAAAAGGCCCGAACGTCATGCTGGGATATTTACATCTACCTGAAGCGACAGCGGAAACCATTGTAGACGGATGGCTTCATACCGGCGATATGGGATATATAGACCATGAGGGTTATGTATATATTGTAGATCGCAAAAAAGATATGATCATTACAAGAGGCTTAAACGTATACCCGCGGGAAATTGAAGAAGTGCTGTACCAGCACCCGGGCGTTCTCGAAGCCGCCGTTATTGGCGTGCCCGATGAGGTAAAAGGAGAGGTCATTAAAGCGTTTGTAGTGGCCAAGGAAGGGGAGAGCCTCGACCGGAGAAGCATTCTTGATTTCTTGAAGCCAAAGCTCGCCTCCTATAAGCTGCCGCGCCACGTGGAAGTTGTTGACCATCTGCCTAAAAACGCGGCAGGAAAAATTCTGAAAAAAGAGTTGAAACGGACACCGGATTAACCGATTACGTGGATCACATACAGCAAGAGGATAAGAGCGATAAATACAGGAAACGCCCGTCCTCCCTTTGTATTGGAGCTGATAAAGATCAGGCTCGCTCTAATAAGGAAAAGAACAGCAAAACAGAGCAAAGCAACCCCGAATACAAGGTGACGATTCCAATCAGCCACCATGCGCAGCATCATTCCTCCATGGATCATGGCTGCCGATAGGGCTAGCAATGAAGAAAGAGGAAAGAAAGGGAGCGCTCCCGTGGAGAAACGCCGCATAGCAAACGTTTGACGCTTTCCTGTCATTGAAAGCAGACCGATAGGAAAAAGAAAAAAAATGACGGTAAGATAGCCTGTAACCCGCCCCATTTGATATAAAAAGGGAACAGGTGTCTGGCCCGGCCCGGCGGGATTTTCCGCCTTCGCCGGTTCCTTTGGAGCAGGCTCTATCTGCTCCTTTTTTGTATCCCCGGTTTGAGTTTCCACCTTCTGCTTATCTGTCGTATCCTGCTGCTTTGTTTCCGCATGGCTCGTGTCTCCCGGACTTAGAGAGGAGGGCGGCTGCTTCGTTTCGGCTGTCACTCCTTGACCTGTTCCCGCAGTCTGTTCACTTGTTGCCGGCGGATTGTAATCCGGTACCGGGTCCATAACAAGCAAAAAGAGCAGTATGCTGAACATGATGATGCCTACGAGCAGAATGAACCAGATAATATTCCGCAGCCACATCGATTGCTCATCTCCTTTAAGCTCGCCCACATCTTTTATAATTTTTATGTATGCCTTGTACAATAAAATATGCCCTTATCAGGTATGTAATTTTATATTCATCCAAAAATTGTAACAATTTCACGGTTCGCATAATAGCCAATTGAATTATAATGGATGTGCTATCGGTGAAAGGAGCGGCACAAATGCAAAACAGGAATACGATACTCGTTCTGTTTATTTTATTATTATTCGTCCTCACATCCTGTTCTTCCGGTAATAAACAGGAAACATTGCCGAACGGCGATACGATAGAAACGACTGCCAGTATTCACGATCTCCCCGAAATTCTAACGACTGCGGACGGCGGCGTGAAAAGCGTGTATGCCCTTGCCCTGGAGCACCAGGATATAATGAAGCAAGTTCCTGTCTATGACGGAAGTCCATACAATAGTGTTCTGGAAGCTTTTTTTTATAAGGTCAACGCCGATGGAAGTCTTGCGTGGAATTCTCATGGGATGACGAGCGGTAAAGCAATCGCTGTGGCAACCGATGTCATTACGATGAAGGACGCGGGAAAATCTGCAGATGAAATCAAGCAGGAAGTTAAAAAGAAGTATGAAGGAGAATACGGGGCGGATTCACCAAAACGGACATACAAACCGTAAGAAAAAAAGCAGACCCTGCGCGGATCTGCTTTTTTTCTATATCGCCTTTGACTGGGGAAGCGTTATGCTGTTCAGCTTTTGGGCAAGGGCAAAGTCCTTTCCTGTAAGTCCGTTTTCCTCGTGGGTACTCAACCTTATGGTTACCTTGTTGTATCGTATGTCAATATCAGGGTGATGGTTTGCCGCTTCAGCGAATTCGCCTACCTGGTTGACAAATGCAAGCGCCTGGCGAAAATCGGCGAAAGTAATCGTTCGCTCGATGTAACGGCTGCCTTCCGATGACCAGCCTGGAATTTTAGACAGGTTCAATGCAATTTGTTCTTGCAATAATTTCGCCATTAACATCATCCCTTCTCTTTTCCATTATTGTATTCGCGTATTTTCATGATATGCGTTTACGATAAATATGTATTATTACCCTCCTATTACCCGCTTTTGCTTTGCTTGAAACTATTTACCTCCTTCTATAGGGAATGAAACAATGAAGGTCGATCCTTCTCCAACGACGCTTCTCGTATCAATTGTACCTCTATGATACTGGACCAGGCTCTTTGTAATGGCTAAGCCAAGGCCGAATCCTTCATATTTCTTGTTATACGATGAATCTACTTGCTTAAACGGCTGATAAATCCGGTGGAGGTTCTCTTCGGAAATTCCAATTCCGTTATCCTCAACTTCAACAAAGCATGTTCCATTCTTAATATAGGCCCGTACGACGATCCTTCCGCCCGCAGGTGTATACTTGATAGCATTCTGCACCAGGTTGCTTACAATCTGTTTGATTTTACCACTGTCCGCATACAGCTTCAGCGGAGACTCCTGCGTCAGGACCTCAAGCGTATGATTTTTTTTATCGGCGTTTGTTCTCAATTCATCTACGGTCTCCCTTATAATCTCATCAAGGGATATGTAAGCCATCCTCATCTCGACCTTTCCCGATTCAATACGCGACAATTCAATTAAATCATTAATTAAATTCAACAGGTCCTCCGATTTACGGTGAATTGTCTGGACAAACTTCAAATCGGCCTCCTCTCCTTCCTTCTGGGAAAGCCGTTCTGTCAGCAATTCTGAGTATCCCATAATAACGGTGAGGGGGGTCCGGAGTTCATGGGAAACATTGGCCAGGAACTCCGTTTTCAGCCTGTCAAGTTCCGACAGCTGTCTGTTTGTCTCCTCGAGCATCCGGTATTGGGCAGCCATCTTGTTGCTCACCATCCAGATGAGCCCAAGCAGAATGATGTTAATCGTGACGCTAATCCATAGTTCTTTTCCGTATGGTTTTGGTATCGTGATTCCCATATAAACAAACCATCCTACCAGCGGTAGAATGGTAATTAACAGGAGAAAAATAGAGATTTGAAGTGAATATATGTCTTTTTCCTTCTTCACGCGGCAGCCCTACTCCTCTTTGCCAAGAAGTGAAACAGAAAACTCAGTTTGTACCTCTTGCTTAATATAAGTCTCAACCTGTTCCAAAAATGTTCTAATACGGATTGGTTTTGTAATATAACCATTGCACCCGGCGTCCAGCGCAGATTTAATATCTGATTTCATCGCTAATGCAGAAAGCGCAACAATCGGAATCGAAGCGAGCTCCGGTATCGACTTAATCGTACGTGTTACGGCCAATCCATCCATCTCCGGCATATGAATGTCCATTAGAATCAAATCCGGCCGAAAGCTTTCAAGCATCTCAAGCGCCCGCATTCCACTCTCCGCCAAATGCAATTCGTACTCCTCATTCAAATGAAGAATCTCGACAAATAATTCTCTGTTCGAAGGATTGTCTTCGACGAGTAAAATTTGTTTTTTCATACACTGTTTCCCCTTTACCTTATCCATTATATTAGGAAGGCTCATGTACTTATGCTTCCTATAGTATTTCATCAGCAGAATGAATGACTCTATCAGCAAGGCGCATGACTTGCCCGCGCTCGACAAACCGCGGTGTATTTGTAAAATAAGCAAGAAGCATACCTGCGTAACGGGACCGGATCGATTCAAGTATATTCAAGTACTCCGTCTTATAATTGACATCAGCGACAATAACCAGGTCATAGTCTGGAATGTGCGGAAGATTTACTTCTTCTTCCGATTTTACCATAAACGCATCGAGGTGGATGGTATTTTTTTGAAGCCGTTCAGACATCGCGGCAAGATTTGAAGCAAATTCAGCCGTGTAAAGCAGCAGGATGTTGCCTGCCCGTTCATTTTGGGAGAGTTTCTCCACTTTGTTATCTGCCTGATACAGGGCAGGCAGGCAAACTGTAAAAATACTTCCTTCATGAATCGTGCTATCGACTGTAATTGTTCCGCCATGCAGTTCTACAAGCTGTTTAGTAAGCGCGAGCCCCAGGCCCGTTCCTTCATATTTCCGCTCAAGCCTGCCATCGTTCTGATAAAATTGCTCAAATATTTTATCCAGCTTGTCCGCCTCGATCCCAATCCCTTGATCAATAACCCGAATGCGTAACGACTCATTTGCCTGCTCTACCGATACCGACACCTCACTGCCGCCCGAACTAAACTTTATCGCGTTGGATAATAGATTAATAAGGATTTGCTTTATGCGTATTTCATCCGCAGTAATAATAGGTTTTATTGGATCCGGAATATTCTTTATAAGCCGGACTCCCTTCTTTTCCGCGCGAGGTGCCAGCATCGTTAGCGCGCTGTCTATTAGTGCAGCTAAATTGAAGCGTGACAATTCAAGCTCGTATTTTCCCGCCTCAATTTTTGTTAAATCCAAAATATCATTTATCATAGAAAGGAGATGCTCGGCTGCATTAATGATGTTTGTAGCATACTGCTTTTGTGAAGGGATCGGCATTCCAACTGCTTTCCCCTCATAAATTAATTCAGCAAATCCAATGATGCCGGTTAGAGGCGTTCTCAATTCATGCGACATGTTAGCAAGAAACTCTGATTTAAGACGGGTTGCTTCCTGCGCGCGCGCTGACTCTTCCTTTAATCGGATGTTAGCCATCTGGAGCTCAGCAACAAGCTGTGAAATGCTAATGCTCATTTGATTAAAAGCATTTCCGAGTTCCCCAAGTTCATCCCGGTTTTCACATCAACCCGGGCTGTAAAATCCCCTTTTGTCATTTTTCTTACACCATGCAGTAAAAATAGAACCGGATGGGTCATCATTCGGGACAGATATAGGGCGAAATAAATAGCAAGCAGAAGGATTACGCCAATGACAACATAGCTAAGCTTAACGGCGGACCATGCATTCGCAATCGCATCCTGGTAAATGTCATAAAGCTCTGCCGACTTACGCTGTGAGAGCTTTTCCACTTCGTTCATTAACTTCACGGCGATTGGCTGCGCTTCCGTATTTAATGTCGAAATGGCATCCTTCTTGTTGCCCAATTGATACACCGGTATTACCCGATCCCGCAGCAAAAACTCCCAGTCCTCGCTATGGTAGATAAATTGCTCAACAGCAGACTTTTCCTGGGGGGAGGCTCCGTCAAGCAGCTTTTTCTCAATTTGGGCTGCCCGGCCGCTTGCCTCATCAAACTTTCTAACAAAGTCTTCATTTCCTGTCGTAACGTAAAGCATGACAAAATTAATCCGTTCCATAATCATGCTTTTTACCTGAAGCTGGGTAACCAGCTTGGGAACGGACTGGTTCGTCACTTCTTCGCTATTACGCACAACATTCAGGAGCTGAACGTTTAAAATCAGCATGCCGATTCCTCCGGTAAGCACAATGGCAAGAAAGCCACTGAATAGCTTCATCCGGATGGACAAATGATTCCATTTCTGAAACATGTTCATCGTTTTAACTCCAGACCATTCCTATTTATGTACCACAACCGGCAGGGTAAACTTCCCTTCTTTATACTGTGCCAGGCGAAGCATCACCTTTTTTTGAACTTCCGGGGGGACCATTGGGCCAAAAGGGGCTAATTCCTGAACCCCATCCTGAAAATCAAAATAAAGACTTCCTCCCTGCAATGTGCCCTCTTGATATTTCTTGGCGATTTCCACATATAGATTCGTCACATGCTGAACCGTGCTTGTAATTACCGTTTCTTTGGATACAAAAGATTGGTTGGAGATATACCCAATGGCGAGCCTGTTTGCATGGTGCGCTTCCATGATTACTTTAAGATTAAAGCCATCACCCATCGGCACGAGAATGTCCACCCCGCTTTTTATCATTTCACGGGCGATTTTCTCTGCCTTCTCCCCATCATTCCAATCTTGCACTTCTTCTATTAAAACTTGATTAGCAGAGTTCTGTTCCTTAACTGCTTTTACAAAAGAATCGATTTCCTTCATGGATTGATAAGCTGGAATGAGGCCAACCTTATGCGTCTTTGTCATTAGCCCCGCAACCATACCGGAGAAATACCCCATAGACTCAGGCGTAAAATTCATGGCCGATACATTCGTTTCCTTCGACTGTCCATTAAAAAAAACGAAGTGCGTGTTCGGGTATTTCTTAGCCAGGCTATTAAATGCACGCTCAAAGCTTCTTCCATTCCCGAAAATCAACTGGTATCCCTCTTTGGCCAGCGCTTCCGTTTCACTTCTTCTTTTATCGTCATTATCAACATATTGAACAACCTTCACTTTAGCATTCATCGTGCGTTCTATTTCTTTTAACCCTTTATAAGCCTGGCTGTCCCATCCCTGGTCATATATTTCGCCTTCTACGAGAAGAGCTGCATGAAAAGATGTTCCTTCTTTTACCCTGACTGCATTTTCAACCTGAAACAGAGGAGAACAGGCAGTTGCGATAAGAACAAGAATAACAATGATTATGACCCTCATATTACGGTACTCCTTCTCTATATGGCTATAGAATCATTGTAAACTTATTTTACCATAGGTCAGAAGTGCAAAAATTGCAGAAAAAAAATCCAGGGCGTTTTTGCCGTTGGATTTTAATTGTTTTGAATGTCGTATTGTTTGATTTTATAGTATAAAGTGCGCAGTGAAATATCCAGCTTTTCAGCCGCGAGCCTTCTGTTTCCTTCTACTTCTGTGAGAACCTTCTCAATATGCGTTCTTTCTACCTCTTCCAGAGTGGGCAGCGTTTCCAAAGTGTTCATCGTTATATACTCCATTGCGTTTTGCACCGTTTCACGAAGGTGCGGGAGTTTAAACGGCTTGCATATATAATCGAGAGCGCCGAGTTTCATCGCCTGAACAGCTGTTTCGATGGTAGCATAGGCCGTTACCATAATAACCTGGCAATCCGGATTAATGGCTTTGAGCGCTGCAAGGATCTCTATCCCATTCATTTCAGGCAGTTGAACATCCAGCAGCACAAGCTCCGGCCGATGTTCTTCATATAATGTTAAGGCACTCTGACCGGTATGAGCGGTGAGGACTTCTATGTTCTGCGAATCAATAGCTGTCGCCATCAAAAAGCAGATATCAACATCGTCATCAACGATAAGAACCCGCAGCTTATCCGCCATTATGCATTCCCCCTGTTTTTACCATTATAGCACAGGATAGGCAGGTACAGAGAGATTTTGAAGAAGTGAAGGTACTGTTTAAACCCGCTCTAATGGTTTCGCGACTTTTGCCAGAATGTCTCTGGCAATATGAATGCCACAGGCGCCTGCCTGAGCCAGCCCCCGCGTAATGCCGGCTCCGTCCCCTCCTGCGTACAAACCTTTGATTTCCGTTTCGAAGTTCACCGTCAGGTGTGGCCTTGCGGAATAAAACTTTGCTTCAACCCCGTAAAACAGAGTATGTTCGCTTGCAATGCCGGGGGTTACGTGATCAAGCGCCTCTACCATTTCAATTAAACTTTTCATCGTGTTATATGGCAAAACCAAACCTAAATCACCTGGCACCGCTTCTTTTAGGGTCGGTTCTATAAATCCTTCTTTTATACGTTTTTCCGTTGAACGGCGTCCTTTTTTTATATCCCCGAACCGCTGGACAATAACGGAACCATTTGACAGGTCGTTCGCTCTTCGCGATACTTCTTTCGCGTACTCGTTTGGCTTATCAAAAGGTTCTGTAAAAACATGAGAAACGAGCAGCGCAAAATTCGTATTCGGGCTGCCAAGCTTCTCATCCTTATAAGCGTGGCCGTTAGCCGCCATAACCCCACTATGGTTTTCTACCACAACATGTCCGCTTGGATTCGAACAGAAGCTGCGAATAATTTGGTCGGTCGAAGATTTATAAATGAATTTGCCTTCATATAAATGCTTGTTAATCTCTTGCATCACAACATTTGTTGTTTCGACGCGCACGCCGACATCCACCTGGTTATTAAGAAGGCGCAGGCCTTGTTTCTTCAATATGTTTCCGAACCATTCTGATCCGTCACGGCCGGGCACAATGACAACCTTGTCTGCCAGGTACATTTCACCTGATTTTGATTCGATGCCAGTGATCGCGAGCCCCTCTTCATTTTTCTCGGTAAGAATGTCGGCGACTTCGGTGCGAAACTTCATCGTGATTTTTGTTTCCAGTTCTTTATATATACTCTGTAAAATCTGGAGATTTTGTTCTGTGCCAAGATGGCGCACGTTGGCCCGCAGCAGTTTTAAACCAACGCCGGCACCCTTCCTTTCAATCTCACGAACCGCCTCGGTTGTCGGATCCGTAATGCTTAGCGTCGCTCCATGTTCAAGATTGATCTCATCAACATAACGAATCAATTCCAGCACTTTAGACGGTTCAAGGTAATCGGTCATCCATCCGCCAAACTCGATTGTAATATTAAATTTACCATCCGAGTAAGCCCCGGCTCCCCCGAAGCCGTTTGTTATTGAACAGGCCGGCAGGCAACCGCTGAAATCCTTTCTTCCCGCTGGAGGGGGGCATTTTTTTATTTTCTTTTCCAGAATGGGACAGTGGCGTTTAAATATATCATGCCCTTTATCGATTAATAAAACATCTAAGTCAGGGCTTTTTCTGACGAGTTCATATGCCGTAAAAATACCGGCGGGTCCGGCACCTACAATTATCACATCATATTTCATAATCGGTGTCCCCCTTGGATGCAAATATATCTTATTTGAACTACTCACGACTAAAGTCGCGAGATTCTGCGTCCTTGCGGACGTGAAAACTCGAACGGACGAAAGCGAGTCGCTTGTTTCCTGCTTCATCGAAAACAGCGAAGTTTGACCTCAGGCTTGCACTTTCTCCACTACCAGAAGAGAAACTCTCCCGGTATCCCGCATCCATACACACGAGCAGGCACACCCCGTGGTTCCCACGGTAAGTAAAGAAGGATTTTATGCGTACAAGAGGGCCATCCCCTCTTCTAAAATATTGATAGCTGCATTAAGATCCCGGTCGTGCTCACACCCGCATGACGGGCATACCCATACACGGTCGGATAGGGAAAGCAGGGGATTCTTTTCTTTACAGCCATGGCATTGCTTGGTGCTGCTGGGGAAGAAACGGTCAATGAGAACCAGTCTTTTTCCTTTGCGCTCACATTTGTAAGAAAGCAACGTTTTAAACATGCCCCAGCCCACATCCTGAATGCTTTTTGCCAGCTTGCGATTCCGGATCATTCCCTTCACATTCAGGTCTTCGATGACGATGACGTGGTTTTTGTCAACGAGTTCGAAAGACACCTTATGCAGGAAGTCTTTTCGCTTGCGTTGAAGGGAGGCGACTTTCACCAGGTTTTCCTGATAATATCTCGGATTGTCGATTTTTTGTCCGGTGGACGTAATCGCAAAGTGGGTTAACCCCATATCCAGGGCCATGATGTCTTCTGTCTTTACCTTGGACAAATCGAAGATTTGAACGTCTTCTCTTTGTATTTGTTCTTCCGTTACTATCGAAACGGTAAAGAGCCCGCTGCTGTGACGTCTAATGGTCGCGCTTTTAATGGTTCCCTTTATGGCTTTGACTTTCTTACCACATCGGAAAGAAACCTCACCCACCTTCGGCAGTTGGATGACTTTCCGGTCAAAATCGACTTTAATGTTGGCGTTCGTCATGTTGGTTGTATAGTTTTGTTTGCTTTTTCGTTTGCTTTTGAAGCGTGGAAATCGAGCGTTACCCTCAAAAAAGTTTTTGAAAGCCGTATCGCGTTGAGGATGGCATTGCTTAGTGAAAATTTGTCCACCTCTTTTAACCAATTGAAGTACGGATGTTTTTTAAGCTGGTTGATGGCGTTATTAAAATCGGTAAAGGTGAGGGTTTTACCCGTATTTTTGTACACTTCATTTCGTTCGGATAAATAAAAATTGTACACCCAGCGAGCACAGCCAAAGGTTTTGGCAAACTGGGCTGCTTGTTCGGCAGTAGGGTAGATACGAAAACGGTATCCCTGATAGCGCACGATAACACCTTCAGGTCTCTCTTTTTTATACGATGCGCCTTTCTTTTTATCCGCAACCTTTGGCATTTATGCATCCCTCATTCCTCGAACATACATTCTTATTATAAGGGATATACAGGTAAAATAGAAGGTCAAAACCAAAGTGCTTTGTGGCTAACTGATGACTAAAGTCACGAGAGTGTCACACAAACTTATTTCAAACCTATATGATTATAACTTGTTATGTCAAAACGAGCAAGAAAAAAAACGAATGTTTTACACATGTCGGTCCTCTTCATTCGTGTTTTATGTAAATGGCGGTACTTAAAGTATGTTAATGAACATATTGGACGTTTGTAGCCGACGCTCTATACATATCGATCCAGCCTTCGATTAGCTCTTCTTCTGAAATCCAGTCTTGCTCTTCTCTTACATCCCCATATAAAATAAGCGAGTATACGCGGGCAAAAACGGTACTGTAAAGGCTTGAAGCAATAGCATAACAATTCGCTTCCGGACGAATCACTCCGCTCTCCTGGTAATGTATAAAGAACGCCGTTAAATCTTTAATAATTGTACCCGTGAAGGAAGCGAGGTATTTCCTGCACTCTATCATGTTCTCGGATTCAATTAATATAAGTTTCACAAGTGCGATCTCCCTTTTAAAGGTAGAAACAAACATTGTAATAATAGCCCGGATATCTGCGTTAAAGTCCCCTTTTACCCGGCTATTTATGAAATTGTTCATCTCCGACAGAAGGGTGTGCTGGCGAAACATTTCATTAAACAACTTTTCCTTGCTTTCAAAATGGCGGTAGACAGTCAGATCGTTTACCCCCGCTGAACGCGCGATTTCACGAATGGTGGAAGCCTGAAACCCTTTCTGCGAAAACACTTGAACTGCCGAGTCTAAAATTTTATCTCTTGTTCTTTTCACTCGTGGAGAATATTTTTTTTCCATTGTGTACTACTCCTTTATCAGCTCTTCTAAAATATGGTCTAAAACACCTATACTTGCAGTATCCTTCATTTATAAATACGAAACAAGTCGCAAATTAGTTGCATTTATAGCTAAAATTAAAACTTTTTGCGGGAAAAAAGGGAGTTCATTCCACTTGCCTTTCCCTTCCGCGGGGAAGGGTGGACTGTCCGCTCCACCTCTACGAGCAGAGCCCACCAAACATCTGGGTAGCTCGGGGCGGGAGACAATGGTGGGCTTTTTCTGCTCTCCGGGAGGTTCCACTGGGTCAGGAAGACCGGTCTGCGTGGACTGCCCTTCCTTTTTTCTGACGTTTTGACCTTACGGTCTTTTCTTTTGCTAGTCTGAACCGCAAGGTTCATCCTTTTTTACTTAGAGGAACCTTGCGGTTCCTTTCTTTTTTATAACACAAAAAGGCCCCTACCCATA
>NZ_BBWZ01000033.1 GCF_001015055.1 Aneurinibacillus tyrosinisolvens
AATAAAACCATTGCCATTGTTGTTCTGCTAAAGGCAGGCACGTCCTGTGCCTAACGCAGAACCGCTAACATCCTGTTAGTGTCTTCTGATTCAGTTTTGAAGGTGTAATGGAAAAGGCCTCTATCCGGCGTGGGTAGGGGCCTTTTTGTATTAGCAAAGTAAAAGAACCGTAAGGTTCGTTAAACAAAAAAGACCGCAATTGTCTCCATCACCTAGCTACCCAGATGTTTTGCGGGCTCTGCTCGCAGGGAGATGGAGCGGACAGTTACCCCTTCTTCGCGGAGGGGAAAGGCAAGTAGACTGAACTCCCTTTTTTCGCCCCTCATCCAGAGGTAGAATACAGTCCAACTCCCTGACGTTCGTGTTTAATAATATAGTGGTTTCTTGCCTGTTTCCATTTTTGTACGCGAAAAATTGTAACGATTCGAGGAATGCTAAGAGTAAGATGAAAACTGAGCAGTAAAAAACCATAGACTGGCTGCCACCACGCGGCTGCCAACAATCCCGCACCAATTCCGAAGCAGAAAAACAGCCACTCCATTTGCTGGTAATCAGAAATAGAAAGATGGTTTTTCGTCCGCCATCCTCCCCATGGGGATAAAAGGGCATCTATATGCCAGCGAAAGGGAAGCGATGAGGTATAACAGTATAAGAAGAAGGAAACTCCTTGTAATACCCAAAGAATGACCAGATGGCCAAGCGAATTTAAAATCGTTGCACTTGTTGCATAAAAATATTGCTTGGCTACAACAAACAGTCCAACTAGCATGAGGAGTTGAAGTAAAATCATCGGAAGTCCCCACCGGTACCGGTAATGGAGCGTATAGCTATATATCGTTGCGTCTTTGTTAGCCTGTCCTTTTTTTGTTTTCTTTTCTGCCACGATGAATCGAACCTTTCTCTACCCAATTTTTCTCTATAGAGACATTATGCCATAAACCAAAGCAGGCAGGTATGCATTTGTAGCACGCGAGGTGAAAAAGTTGAAAAACACAAACAGGTGGGGAATTATCGGCCAAAATGCTACGGCGCAAAAACTGGCGGCCTTTCTTTTTGCGCACGGACAAGAAGTGGTACATAATGAGAGCAGCGAAAAAATATTAACCGTCCTGGATCAAAAAATGCCCGCAGTCAATTATATTGTTTATGCAGCACATAAACATGCCGCACAATTCTGGGAAGAAATCGAGCAATGGATTCTGTCTGTCTCCAAATGTACAACAATGCCATCCGTTTTTCTTATATCCACTCCATTCCCCCCGGGTACGGCAGACCAGCTTTCGAACCTCTTTCAAGAAAAAAAGATGCCAATGACTGTCATCAATTTTCCCGCCTTTCTACTGCCCGTTGAACCAAAGGATAGCGAGCCTCCTGCGGGCCTGGTTTTTGGCATCCCGGAAGAAGAGCGGCCGGCTGTCCGCAGCTTCCGTCGTGTTGTCTCTCATTTCTCGCCTCCCATTTTGTTTATGACAAGGTATGAGGCGGAGGTTCTCATCCACTTTGCCGCGCTCTATAAAGCAGAAAAAAAACATTATTATGATAAACTGATGGTTTACTGTGAAGCCAGTGGGTGTGACGCCGTTACTATACATAGGGGAATCGGACTGCACCCGAAAATCGGACAGGATAGCGGCTATAAGAAAATACGGCCTGCGAGCTGGGTTGGCGACCAGGTAATAAACTATGTTGTGCCTGCAAGGAGGGAAGGAACCGTGCCGACTCTTTGCATTTGGAATGATATGGAGAATGAAACTGAAAAGGAAATGGTAGGACAATTGCAGCAATGGGGCTGCCGTTTTCAACAATATTATCCTCATAAGCAAAATCCGAAAACCTCACAATCTGTGCTTTATGATAACAAATGGGAAGCGGTAAATAATGCCGATGCGGTTCTCATCCTTTCCAATTCCCCCGCTTTTTCTAGCATAAAAGTGAAAGAATGGCAGCTGCAAAAGGAAAGAATGAAGCACCCTCTCATTATCGATTTGTGTAACTCATACGAGCCTAATGAACTTGAAATCGCAGGCTGCCAGTACATATCGCCCGGAAGAACTTCGAAAAACGTAACAAAATTGAATAAAAACACATAGAATAGGGAATCATTGTAAGTAAAAAGGTAAGGGTGATAATCAAATGGAGCGGGACAACCACAGTTGTATTGTATGCGGGAAAGAAGGAACGGACGGCATCTCTATTTTTGATTGTTTTGTCTGCCGAAACTGTGAGCAGGAAATGGTCACCACGGATGCGAGAGACGATAGATATTTATTCTTTATTAATCAAATGCGGAAAATCTGGCTAAAGCAAAACGCCTGACCCTTCTTGTTAAAAAAGAAGGGTTTTCTTTTTGCCCTCTATTTGTGGGAGAATAAAGCTATCATCATTATCGAGAGGGGATACCATTCAGTGAACCAAAATCAGGCGCCGCTCTATGAAGCGCTTCTTACATATGAAAAAAAGAAAAACACATCCTTTCATGTTCCGGGCCATAAGGACGGCCGGGTATTTGATAGGGAAGGGAATTCCTATTTCAAGCCGCTTCTTGCTATTGACGGGACCGAAGTGGAAGGCTTGGATGATTTGCACCATCCGCTGGGGGCGATCGCAGAAGCACAGCAGCTGGCGGCGGAAGTTTTCGGAGCAGAGCAAACCTTTTTTCTCGTCGGCGGTTCAACAGCAGGGAACCTGGCGGCTGCTCTTACCGTATGCAGCCCGGGAGATACGATTATTGTCCAGCGCAATGCCCATAAGTCGCTCATAAACGGATTGCTGCTGGCCGGAGCCCGGCCTGTCTTTATCTCTCCTAACATTGACGAAGAGACAGGCGCTGCGGCTGGCATAAGCCGCACACATATATATGAAGCCCTGCGCCGGTTCCCCACAGCGAAATCGGTTTGGATTACGAACCCGAATTACTATGGAATGGGTGAAGATATTCGCGCAATCGCAGCCGAATGCCATCGTGTGGGCATCCCGCTTATTGTCGATGAGGCGCATGGCGCCCACTTTGGACAAATTGATATTGTGCCTGCCTCTGCCCTCTCCTCGGGCGCCGATCTTGTCATTCAATCCACGCATAAAATGCTGACAGCGATGACGATGGCTTCTATGCTGCACGTACAGGGAAACATTGTGGACCGCAGACGGCTTGCTTCCGCGCTTTCTATGGTTCAATCAAGCAGCCCTTCCTACCCGCTAATGGCGTCGCTTGATTTAGCGCGGCGTCATCTTGCCACTGAAGGAAAGGTGCTATTAAGACAGACGGTGGAGCGGCTGAAGAAAATAAAGAAAGAGATTCGAAGCAAACTATGCACTCTCTCTATTTATGAGAAAAATTCATCCGTATACAGCCAGGATCCATTAAAATGGGTTGTTACAATCAAGCACCCGGCGGTTACCGGCTATCAGCTGCTTGATTGGTTTGGGGAATTAGGCTGTGTTGCTGAAATGGCGGATACGCGAAACATGGTGCTCGCTTTTTCAACGAATACATCAGAAGAAGAATTAAACCATTTAAGCAAGGCTCTCTATACACTTGACCAAAAACTACAGCACTCCACCCTGCCAGCCGATTTATCCCAGCCTTCCTATACACCGATGTTTTCCCAGCCGGGTACGCTATTCCAGCCGAATATTTCGCTGCAGGAAGCTTTTTACCGCCCCAAAAAAACCATAGCTGTGGCTGAAAGCGTAGGAGAATACAGTGGAGAGATGGTTATCCCATACCCGCCGGGTATCCCACTGCTCATACCGGGTGAGAGGATAACACCTGAGCATCTTCTTGCTATTGAAGCGATAAAGCTGGCGGGTGGTTTTTTTCAGGGAGCATCGGATGAACGAGTAAACGATATACAGGTGCTTGCAGAGATTGAGTAGCAGCATTCTTTGTTTATACATAAGCTAAAATTTGCGAGGAATTATTATGAAATAGGCATAGTCCCCTTGCACTGGTCAGGAAGCCTTTTTTTGACTATGATTAACAGCATAAGCCATAAGGGAGGACTGTTCGTTGAGAGGTTGTTTTATTACATTAGAGGGTGGAGATGGAGCTGGTAAATCTTCACTGATTAAATATATTGTGGAATACTTTGAGAAAGAGTCCGTCAATTTTATTGAAACGAGGGAGCCGGGCGGAATTTCAATCGCGGAACAAATCCGCTCTGTTATTCTAGATAGGAAGAATACGGAGATGGACGGCCGAACCGAGGCGCTGCTCTACGCGGCCGCCCGCAGGCAGCATCTGGTTGAGAGAGTACTTCCGGCTCTGGAAAGCGGCAAAGTCGTGTTGTGCGACCGGTTTGTTGACAGCAGTTTAGCATACCAGGGATATGCAAGAGGGCTGGGGATAGAAGAGGTATTTTCCATCAATCAATTTGCGATTGAGAACTGTATGCCTGATCTAACCATCTATCTTGATATCGAACCTGAGGCCGGACTGGCAAGAATTAACGCTGCGAAAGAAAGGGAGATAAACCGGCTGGATCTGGAGGAATTGAACTTTCACCACAATGTTCGAAAAGGATACTTTCAGTTGCTCAAGATGTTCCCTGAAAGAATCGTTAAGGTGGACGCGAGTCGTTCTCTTGAGCATGTATTTGAAGAAGTAAAAACTATTTTGGAACAACGAGTGTTGTAGACAGAACAGGCAGCTGTTCTTGGCACTGTAACGGAGGATTGATTGTCCATAGTGATATACAAAGCCGCGTTTGTGGAAATAGTGATCGTATAAAGAGAAACTTACAAGGAGCATACAAAAACTATGGAAAATAACTCATTTGCGGTGATTGGACTCGGCCGTTTTGGTTCAAGTGTGACGGAACACCTGCACACGATGGGCTATGAAGTGATGGCAATTGATGAAAATGAAGAGAGAGTGCAGGAGAACTCATCCATCTCTACCTATGCTGTTCAGGCCGATACAACGGACGAAGATGCATTGAGGGAAATCGGAATCCGCAATTTTGATGTAGTCGTTGTAGCCATTGGTGTTGATATTCAGGCAAGCATTCTAACGACGCTTATTTTAAAAGAACTGGGGGTAAAACGTATCGTTGCAAAAGCACAAAACCAGCGGCATGGCCAGGTGCTGTACAAGGTAGGTGCTGATAAAGTGGTCTTTCCTGAGCGGGACATGGGGCTGCGGGTCGCCCACAACCTCGTTTCCCAGAACGTTCTGGACTTTGTTGAGCTTGCAGAAGATTATAGTATTGCAGAAGTAGCTGCCTCAGAAAAAATGCAGGGGAAAAACCTGATTGAACTGGATATCCGGGCTCGTTACGGGGTAAACGTTATGGCGATCAAGAGCGGAAACGATTTTAATATTGCGCCCAATCCGGAAGATACGGTGCAGGAAGGGGATATTTTTGTTGTTATCGGCCATAACACGGATTTGAAGCGGTTTGAAGAAGAGATATAATGGAAATCCCTCTAGGAAATTAACTCCTAGAGGTTTATTTTTTTGTATTGTATAATTGATAGAATACAAATTTGCTAATTGAAAAGCATTATTTAGAAGAGGGTGATTTCGGTGCGTATCGGAGAAAATATGCCGATTGATAAAACGCCGGGCATTGAACCGAAGCAAAAGGTTCTCCCCCAGTATGTTGACTTTGATGAAGTCATGCACAGCAGAAGCCGGCAGCTTGATGTCGATAATTTTAATAAATTGATTGAGAAAATCGATATGCAGGGAGAGCGCCTTGCCCGCTCCCGCACGATTAAAGATTTAAAGGAATATAAATCACTCGTAAAAAATTTCATGGAAGAAGCCGTCAAAAACGGGGTAGCCATGGAAGAGCGCCACGGATTCAGCCGCCGCGGGCGCAGCAAGGTATACAAAATTATTACTGAGGTAGATAAGAAACTCACGGATGTTACGAACGCGGTCATCGATAAGGAGCAGAAAGCGATTAATATCCTTGATACAATTGGGGAAATTAAAGGTTTGCTTGTTAATATGTACATGTAATTATTGAGAGAAAGAAGTGTGGGATAAAACGATGTGGCAGGATTGCTTCGAACAAAAACAGGCGGCAGAATTTTTGCACCGCAGTTTGCGCAACAGTCGAATGGCCCATGCTTATTTGTTTAACGGAGCCAGAGGGGCCGGTAAGCGAAAAATGGCCCTGCAGCTGGCGAAGGCGATATTTTGTGTTAAGAGAGACGGAGACAGTTGCGAGGTATGCGACAATTGCCGCAGAATCACGAATGGAAACCATCCGGATGTTCACTGGATCGCACCCGAAGGAGCAAGAATAAAGATTAAGCAAATAGAAGATTTGCAGAAAGAATTCTCTTATCGGGCCGTGGAATCCAATCATAAAGTGTATGTTATGGAAGAGGCCGATAAAATGACAGGGGAGGCGGCCAACCGCCTTCTCAAATTTCTTGAAGAACCTCCGCAGGGGGTTGTTGCTGTCCTTCTAACAGAGCAAATAAACAGCATCCTGCCTACCATTCTTTCCCGCTGCCAGATTATCACGCTCGCAGCTCCCATGGAAGAAACCGTGGCGGCACAGCTAATAGAAGAAGGAATAAAGCCGGGTCTGGCCCGGACAGCCGCAAGAATCTCGAGCGGTCTGGATGAAGCTCGCGAACTTTGTCAAGCAGAATGGTTTGCGCAGTTGAGAAATCTAATGATACAATTGAGTGAGGATATAATGGAGAGGGGCACGTATGCCCTGATTACCATTCATGATAAACTTCTCAAACACGAGAAAGCATCTGACAAAATCGACCTGTTTCTTGACCTCCTATTGCTTTGGTTCCGTGACTTACTGCTTTTTTTACTGGGACGGGAATCCCAGATAACGAATAATGATCAGATGGAGACCATTCAGAAACAGGCAATGCGCATGAGTCAGCGTAAGCTTGTTAACGGAATGGGGACAATCCTGGTAACGAAAAACAGGTTAGCGCACTATGCCAACCTTCAGTTATCCTTGGAAGATATGGTACTTCGTCTGCAGGAGGGATAACATTTTGTTTGATGTTGTAGGTGTCCGCTTTAAAAAAGCGGGAAAAATATATTATTTTGATCCGGGTGAGTTTGCAGTAAACAATCATGATTATGTGATTGTAGAAACGGCTCGGGGCGTGGAATATGGACAGGTTGTAATCGGCCGCAAGCAGGTGGCCGATACAGACGTTGTGCTGCCGCTGAAAAAGGTGTTGCGGATTGCAGATGAGAAAGACCGTCTGCAGGTAGAGGACAACAAGAAAATCGCAAGCGAAGCCTTTGCGATTTGCCAGGACAAAATTGTTGCCCATACACTTGATATGAAGCTTGTCGATGTGGAATACACATTCGATAAAAATAAAATTATTTTTTATTTCACCGCAGAGGGCCGGGTGGACTTTCGTGAGCTTGTTAAGGACCTGGCGGCTATTTTCCGCACGCGTATTGAGCTGCGCCAGATTGGTGTGCGTGATGAAGCGAAAATGCTCGGCGGCATCGGCCCTTGCGGGCGCATTCTCTGCTGTTCCACTTTCCTTGGTGATTTTGAGCCGGTATCCATTAAGATGGCGAAGGACCAAAATCTATCGTTAAATCCGGCAAAAATTTCCGGACTGTGCGGAAGGCTTATGTGCTGCTTGAAATATGAGAATGATAACTATGAGAGCGGGCGTGATGAGCTCCCGGATATCGGAAAAGAAGTGGCTACCGTTATGGGCCATGGCCGCGTGGTCGGTGTAAACATTCTTGAGCGAAAAATACAGGTGAATTTGTATGAAGCGGAACGTGTGATTGAGTTTCCGCTTGAAGAAATTAGCATAGCTGAAAAGGTGTAGTAGAGAATACTGAGGTGGAGCCTTGTGAATAAACAAAATATTTTTCAGCAAGTTGCTTCGATGGAAGAAAAGACTGGGAGTTTGTATCAGGAAATCGGCCAATTAAAAGGCGCGCTCGTTGAACTCCTTGAGGAAAATAAAAACCTTCTAATCGAGAATCAACACCTTAGGGAACGGTTGCAGCAGAGAGAACGGGAAATCGAGAAACAGGAAAAACGTCAGCGAGAAGAACCGAGAAGCAAGAAAGATAAGAAAGAGAAAGAGAAGAAGAAGCAGCCGGTGGGAGAGGGGTACGATAACCTTGCCCGGTTGTACCAGGAGGGGTTTCATATTTGCAATCTGCATTATGGAAGCCTGCGTACAGAAGGAGATTGCCTCTTCTGCCTCTCTTTCCTTAATAAACAAGGATAAAGAAGCGACCCGTTTGTATACGGGTCGCTTTTTGCGAAAGGAATCCAAAAGGTGAACAACGTATCTCTTTACCCGGAAGAACGGTTGGATGATTTGCTCACAAAAAATATGAAAATTATCCAAAGCGAAGAAGTATTTTGCTTTTCGCTTGATGCTGTATTGCTTGCCCGGTTTGTTTCCGTACCGCAGAAAAAGGGGCGGATTGTAGATTTATGTACCGGAAATGGTGTCATTCCTCTTCTGTTAAGCAGCCGCACCCCATGTTTGATTGACAGCGTGGAAATTCAGGAACGTTTATATGATATGGCAAGAAGAAATGTCGTATTAAATGAATTGGAACAACAAATTACAGTGTATCACGGGGATGTAAAAGACGCTCTGTCTTTTCTCGGGAACGGCCGGTATGATGTGCTGACATGTAACCCTCCTTATATGCCAGTGGTGGGGGGAGAAAAGAATAAAAGCAGCCATGTGGCTATCGCCCGCCACGAGATTCTGCTTACACTGGAGGAGATGATCCGGACCAGCAGCCAGCTCGTTCGTTCGGGAGGCAAAGTAGCGTACGTTCATCGGGCCGGACGGCTAGCGGATATCATCGCGCTTATGAGAAAGTACCGCATTGAGCCAAAAAGGCTGCGCCTTGTACACCCGAGACAGGAGGCAGAGGCCAACATGGTGCTAATTGAAGGGATACGGGATGGGAAACCGGATGTAAAGGTACTCCCCCCGCTGGTTGTTTACCAGGATAACGGGCAATACTGTGACGAAATTTATTCTATCTATTACGGTGAGAAAGCGGAGGGCTAAGATGTTCGTGCAAAAAAGCTTTGAGAAGGGACATGAAGAAGGAAAACTCTACCTGGTTGCGACTCCGATCGGAAATCTCGAAGATATGACGGTACGGGCGATACGGACACTGCGCGAAGTGGACATGATTGCTGCCGAGGATACGAGACAAACGCGGAAGCTGCTCACTCATTTTGAAATTGAGACGCGGCTCATTAGCTATCATGAACATAACAAAACAGCAAGTGGGCCGGAGATTATTCGCATGTTAAAGGAAGGAAAATCATTCGCACTGGTCAGTGATGCCGGTCTTCCGGCGATTTCGGATCCAGGCCAGGAGCTCGTGCGAGATGCCGTTGCAGAGGAAATCCCCGTCATTCCTATTCCGGGCCCCAATGCGGGCCTATCCGCTCTTATTGTTTCCGGTATTTCCACGGACCGGTTTGTCTTTCGCGGGTTTCTCCCAAGGGATAAAAAAGAGAGGCGTACCGAGCTGGAAAGGCTTCGTTACTATCCTGAAACACTTATTTTTTATGAATCTCCGCATCGTATCACAAAGACGGTAAAAGAAATGGAAGAAGTGCTCGGTGACAGGCAAATCGTGCTCGGAAGAGAACTGACGAAACGCTATGAGGAATTTACCCGGGGCACAATGGAAGAGGTCCTTCATTTTCTGGAAGAGCACGAGGAAATTCGCGGAGAGTTTACAGTCATTGTGGCAGGATATACGGGCGGGGCGGAAGACAATCAGGATAACTGGTGGAGTGAGCTGGATGTTGCCTCCCACGTTGACAGATATATTGAAAAGGGCTGGAATAAGAAAGAAGCATTAAAGCAAGCAGCAGAAGACCGGGGCCTCCCTAAGCGCGAGATTTACAACGAGTACCACAAAAATGAATGAAAATAACCCCGAACAAAATAAAACAGGCGGGCACAGAATGACTATTCTTCTGCATGCCCGCCTTCTCATGGAATCTATATAAATTAAATGCTTATGACTTCTGTGGAACAGGCATTTCAGACAGGCACTCGTCACAAATAATTTTTTCTTTATATGTAACCGTGTTTTCGCTGCTGCCGCAGAAAATACAAGCAGGCTCGTATTTTTTGAGCATAATGCGTTCGCCGTCTACATATATTTCAAGTGCGTCTTTTTCGCCAATTCCGAGGGTGCGGCGCAATTCAATTGGAATAACGACTCGGCCGAGCTCATCGACTTTTCTCACGATTCCTGTTGATTTCATATTTTTGTTTCTCCTCTCGCTATGGTATAAATGTATATTTCTATATTTTATCGTCAAAATTCGACAAATCGACAATAAAGCTATGGTATCAAAATTTCCAGTTAAGGTCAACCATTTACTGCCAGTTAATGCTTTTTCAAGATGCAAATTCTGCACCATCCAATACGGGGATAACGTTGATAAATCAATTGTTAACGAAAACAAACAAGATTGTTAACAATTAAAACAGCACCCTTTTTTTTCAACAAAAAGGGATAAAAAGTAAATAATCTGAGCGAAAATTACCAGTTCGAAGGTACCAAATTAAAATCGTAATCTTTTACATATGGAAGACAACACTTGACGAATAGGAGGAACTTCTGTATAGAATAAAAAGAGAACGGGAACAAATAGAGATTGATAGGATGAAAAAACAATGATGGGAAGAGTAGTCTGTCGTATCTTCGCCCAGAGAACCGGAGAATGGTGGGAGCCGGTGGAAGAGAGCAGATGAAAATGGCCCCGGAGTTTCATTTCTGAGCGTAAGTTTGTAAGGAAGTGACGTCGCCCGCGTTATGGGATTGAGCCTGATTGTATTCAAGCGGAATAGAAATCAGGGAAGTTGGGTGGTACCACGAGAGCTTCTCGTCCCATTATGGGATAGGGGCTTTTTTTGTTGGAAAAAGGTTCCTAGTACTTAGAAAAGAGAGGATGATACAGATGAATCGGCCTACGTATTATATTACAACCCCTATTTATTACCCAAGCAATAAGCTTCATATCGGAAATGCATACACGACGATTGCCTGTGACGCACTGGCAAGGTATAAGAGGCTGCGCGGGTATGATGTGTATTATTTAACGGGTACGGATGAACACGGCCAGAAGCTGGAGCGCCGCGCCCAGGAAGAGGGCAAGAAGCCGCTTGAATTCATTGATCCGGTTGTTGATTGGATTAAAGATTTATGGGCCCGCCTTGACATTTCCTATGATGACTTCATCCGCACAACCGAACCGCGCCACAAAGAAGCGGTACAGAAAATTTTCCAGAAGCTCGTTGATAAAGGGGATATTTACCTTGGTGAGTATGAAGGCTACTACTGTGTACCTTGCGAAGCGTTCTGGACCGAGCACCAGGCGAAAAAAGATGACAAATATGTTTGCGCGGATTGCGGGCGTGATGTAGCGCTTCTGAAGGAAAAAAGTTACTTTTTCCGCATGTCTAAATATCAGGACCGCCTCCTAAAGCACATTGAAGAAAACCCTGGTTTTATCCAGCCGGAGTCCCGCCGCAATGAGATGGTAAATAATTTCTTAAAACCGGGCCTCGAAGATCTCAGTGTGTCCCGTACGACATTTGATTGGGGGATTAAGCTGCCTAACGATCCGGAGCATGTCATTTACGTATGGATCGATGCGCTCGCCAATTATATTACCGCACTCGGCTATTTGCAGGAGGACGATTCGAAATTTAAGCGTTACTGGCCGGCTGATGTACACATGATTGGAAAAGACATTCTTCGTTTCCATACGATTTATTGGCCGATTATTCTGATGGCCCTTGAACTGCCTCTTCCAAAAAAAGTATTTGGTCACGGCTGGCTGCTTATGCCAGATGGAAAAATGTCGAAATCGAAAGGGAATGTCATTGATCCGAAGTTCCTCATAGAACGTTACGGCTCCGATTCTATTCGTTATTTCCTGCTCCGTGAGATTGCTTTCGGCCAGGATGGAATCTTTACACCGGAGGCTTTCATCCAGCGATTGAATTTTGATCTGGCCAATGACCTCGGCAACCTTGTAAGCCGGGCCACGGCTATGATCGAGAAGTATTTTGGCGGAAAAATCCCGGCGCCTACCGCTCCAGAAGAGATTGACGAAGCGTTAAAGGACAGCGCGCGCACATCGTTTGCCGGCCTTGAGGAACACCTGGATGAGATGCGGTTCAGCAATGCGTTAACAAGTCTATGGGAGCTTGTGAGCCGCACGAATAAGTATATTGATGAAACGGCACCGTGGGTTTTGGCGAAGGATGAAGAGAAAAAAGACAGGCTTGGAACTGTTATGTATAATCTTGCCGAAAGCATTCGAATTATCTCCATCGGTCTGCAGCCATTTATGACAAAAGCGCCGCAGGGATATGGAATCAATTGGGGCTTACAGAAGCAGAGGACATCACGGGCTGGGATTCTGCAAAAGAATGGGGCAAGCTGCCGCATGGAATTACAGTGAACCGTGCGGAAGCGTTATTCCCACGCCTTGAACTGGAAACAGAAATTGCGGCCATTGATGCGACAACAGCCGCGGCCCGAAAGAAAGCGGAAGAAAATAAACAGCAGCAGGAAAAGCCGTCTGCAGCTGCCCCAGGTGAAGCAAAGGAAACCGCGCCTGAAATTGGCATTGATGATTTCTTTAAGGTAGAACTCCGGGTTGCTCAGGTTATTGAAGCGGAGAAAATTCCGAAGGCTGACAAGCTGCTCAAGCTGCAGCTCGATCTCGGCTATGAGAAACGCCAGGTTGTGTCCGGCATCGCGAAGCACTATACACCGGAAGAACTCGTTGGAAAAAAAGTCATTTGCGTAACGAACCTTAAGCCTGTAAAACTGCGCGGAGAAATGTCGCAGGGCATGATCCTTGCCGCCTCCGAAGGCGAACAGCTTGTGCTCGCCACGGTTCCTGAGGGAATGCCGAACGGCGCAATTGTAAAATAAAAGGGATTGGTTTATTAGGAGGCTACCGCTGGTTTATTAATCGGCCGGTAGCCAATTTTTCTACAAAAAAGGAGGAAAAATCTATGCTTTTCGACACGCATGCCCACCTCAACGATGAGAAGTTTAATGACGACCGGGAAGAAGTAATTGCCCGCGCACACGAAAACGGTGTTTCATATGTATGCAACATTGGGTATAACAAAGAAACGATCGTGTCTTCCCTTGAGCTTGCCCATACATATGATTTTATTTATACAGCCATTGGCTGGCATCCCCAGGATGCGATAACAATGACCGATGATGATTTGGCCTGGATTGAAAAGCTGGCAACGGAAGAGCGCAAAGTTGTCGCTATCGGAGAAATCGGGCTCGATTATTATTGGGATACGTCACCAAAAGATGTACAGCAGGAGGTGTTTCGGAGACAAATCCGGCTGGCAAAAAAACTAAAGCTGCCTATCATTATCCATGACCGGGAAGCGCACCAGGATATTCTGGATATTCTGCGCGAGGAAAAAGCGGAGGAAGTGGGCGGCATTATGCACTGTTTTTCCGGCAGTCCGGAAATGGCCGAGCAGTGTATTGATTTAAATTTTCACATTTCACTTGGGGGACCTGTAACGTTTAAGAACGCCAAAAAGCCAAAAGAAGTAGCTGAAAGAGTTCCGCTGGAGCGTTTATTAATCGAAACAGACTGTCCCTATTTAACTCCTCACCCATATAGAGGAAAGCGAAATGAGAGCGCATATGTGCGATATGTAGCAGAAGAAATCGCCCAGTTGAAAAATATTTCGTTCGAAAAATTAGCCCAAATCACGACAGAAAATGCGAAAAGGTTATTCCAAATACAGGAATAATGGTATTTTTTTCATGTTGTCTCGCCTCAGTGATGCCAATGGTTGAGGGATTCTTTGGGACTATATAACTATTGCAATTTTGCGAGTTATGTCGAACGGGGTGTAAAAAACTGGTTTGACAAACTTTTGTTATATCGTCTACAATGGCTCTCGACCATTAAGGAGGCAGGTAGACTGTGAAACAAAATATGATTCAGTTGGAATTTTTGAGGGATCACAGAAGGGTTCTTCTAGCCGCTGGTAGTATCGTTGTTGGCATTAGTCTTGTGCTTATTATGAATGCAATACAAACAAAAGACATCACGTTTGTACATAGTGGCAAGGTATATGCCATGAGCACAAAAGCGGAAACAATAGGGGAATTCCTGGATGAGAAAGGAATCTCACCCGGAGTTTTCGATGAAGTAAAACCTGAGCCAACGGGTAAGCTTACCGAGGGAGCGCAGGTAGTTTACACGCCGAGACAGAAGATAACACTTGCCATCGGCGGCGAACAGCGGCAGGCCATTACGTTAAAGGGAAAAGTGCAGGACATTCTGAGGGAGCAAAAAATCGAACTTGGCCCGCTTGATGAAACCGTTCCCGCACTCGATCAGGAAATTGGGCAGAATGAAAAAATCGTGGTCACAAGGGTAGAGAAGAAAATTATACAGCAGGAGAAGACAATAGCCTTCAATACGCAGCAAAAATCAGAACACACGATGCTGGCAGGAGAAAAAAAGGTTGTCCAGGAAGGGCAACCGGGAAAAGTGATGGAACGATATGAAGTGCTCTACAGAAATGGGAAAGAAATCTCGAAGAAGCTAGTAGATTCCAATGTGCTGCAGAATTCAAAGGATCAAATTGTAGCGCTTGGAACTGGACGTATGGTAGCGGTATCCCGGAGTGCCGTTTCCACAAGGCGGGCTTCCATGCTCGCTGAAGGAAATGGAGGCTTCACCCCGCGACAAGTACTCCGGATGAAAATGACAGCCTACTCGGCTGACTTCGCCTCGACTGGAAAGAGTCCAGGCCACCCGGATTACGCAAAAACACGGACAGGCACAACGGCGGCGGAAGGAAGAACCATTGCGGTAGATCCAGATGTCGTACCTCTCGGCTGGTGGGTTTATATTGAAGGGTATGGTTTTCGTAAGGCCGAAGATACCGGCGGAGCCATTAAAGGCAATCGAGTAGACCTGTTCTTTAATTCAGAGGACGAAGCGACGAACTTCGGTGTCCAGCAGAAAACCGTGTATGTTATTGGACCAAATAAACCAGAATAATGGTAATATACAAGCAGGGGAGGGTAACGTCTTCCCTGTTCTTTTTGCTTTTAAGAGGAGATTGAATGGGATGATAAAAGAAGTTATTGTTGTGGAAGGCAAGTCCGATACGGTAGCGATTAAAAGAGCGGTTGATGCCGATACAATCGAAACGGGAGGATCGGCGGTTTCTGAGCGGGTGATTGAGCGGATACGAAGAGCCCAGGAGAAGAGAGGGGTTATTATTTTTACCGATCCTGATTTTCCCGGAGAGCGTATCCGGAAAATCATTAGCCAGGCCGTTCCAGGCTGTAAGCATGCTTTTATTAAACGGGAGGACAGCCAGGGAAAGCGAAATCTCGGTGTTGAGTATGCGGCGCCGGAAGCGATCCGCAAGGCGCTCGCCGAGGTAAGAACGGAAGCGGAAACCCCCGATGAACAGATTACACAGGATGATATGATTGAGGCCGGTCTTGTGGGCGGTGCCCGTGCCAAAGAAAGAAGAATGCTCCTGGGCGAAAAGCTGGGGATCGGCTACGCAAATGCAAAGCAGCTCCATAAACGGCTGCTTATGCTGCAGATCACAAGGGAAGAATTTGTACAGGCGCTCGCCTGGCTGGAAGCACAGGAGGAAAAAGAATGACCATGCGCGACATTGCAACGCCGATCCGGACGAAAGAGATTTTAAAAAAATACGGGTTTTCCTTTAAGAAAAGCCTCGGCCAGAATTTCCTGATTGATTTAAACATTTTAGATAAAATCGTGGCGGCAGCCGATCTTTCCGAAGACAAAGGGGCGATTGAAATCGGCCCGGGAATTGGCGCGCTGACAGAACAGCTGGCAAAGCGGGCCGGAAAAGTTGTCGCGGTAGAGATCGACCAGCGCCTATTGCCCATTCTTGCTGACACGCTGTCCCCTTATCCTCATGCTGAGGTTGTCCACGGCGACGTACTGGAAATGGACGTTGCGGCCCTTATCTCGGAGAAGTTCGAGCAGCAGCAGAAAGTAAGTGTTGTTGCGAATCTCCCTTATTATGTAACGAGCGCCATTCTTATGAAATTGCTGGAGGAGCGCCTTCCGCTTGAAAATATTGTCGTTATGATCCAAAAGGAAGTGGCGGAGCGTATTTCGGCAAAGCCAGGTACGAAAGTGTATGGTGCACTTAGCGTGCTTGCTCAGTTCTATGCGGAAGCGGAGCTGGTTACGATTGTTCCCCATACGGTGTTTATTCCGCAGCCGAATGTAGACTCTGCTGTGCTCAGGCTCCGTGTGCGCGAGACGCCGGCTGTTGAAGTGGACAGCGAAACGATGTTTTACAGGGTTGTCAAGGCGAGTTTCGCGCAGCGGCGAAAGACGCTCTCCAATAACTTGTTAAACAATCTTTTTGGTAAAGAAAATAAGGAAGAGATGCTGCAGATTTTACAGAAGGCTGAAATCGATCCGGCAAGGCGTGGGGAAACGTTGTCCCTCGCTGAATTTGCGGCGATAAGCAACTTGCTTTCAGCGCGCGGCCAAAATAGCTAAATCATAAAGCAGAAGAACCCTTTTCCACGCCCAGCATACGATGGCAGGAGGAAAGGGGTTTTTTCGATGTCAAAAAATAATCTCCGCGTCGGTGACATTGTTACGCGAAAATCGTATGGAAATGATATGCTATTCCGAATCACGGAGTTAAATGTAGACGGGGAAATGGCTTCATTAATGGGATTGGATTACAGGCTTCTGGCGGATGCTCCCCTTGACGATTTGGTTAAGTTGGATCCGGATGAAATGGAGAAGAGGAGAAAAGAGAGCGCAGAGAGGGAGCAGGCGTCCATGCGTGCCATCCAACAGGAGAGACGCACATTACGTGAGAAAAATACGTGGAGGGCCGTCAGTGCCTCAACAGATGCGGCAGATGCGGCTAGAACTTTTGATTGGCCGGGCAAAGTGCTGCACCTGGACGGGGATGCGAATTTCTTAAGGAAATGCTTATCAGTATATAGGGAGCTGAAAATCTCCGTTGACGGGTACTATCTCGCTGAAAAAGCCTTCCCTGAAAACGTGATTCCCCTGCTGCAAAAACACCGGCCTGATATTCTGGTCGTTACGGGGCACGATGCATTTCAGGCGAAGAGAGGGCCTGCGGAGGATTTAAATAATTACCGAAACTCGAAGTTTTTTATCCAGACAGTAGAAAAAGCGAGGACTTTCCAGCAGGATAAAGACAGCCTTGTTATTTTCGCAGGCGCCTGCCAATCGCATTTTGAAGCGCTGCTTGCCGCCGGAGCGAACTTCGCCAGTTCACCAAAACGAATTAACATTCATGCGCTTGATCCGGTATACATAGCAGAAAAGGTCGCATATACATCCATTCAACAGCCTGTGAACCTGTTTGAGATGATTAAAAATACAGTGACTGGAATCGATGGTGTCGGCGGATTGGAAACAAGGGGGTGTTTTCGGTTTGGGATCCCCCGCATCAAGTAGGATGGGGTCCTCCGCCCTTCCTTACCCTATCGTATTTTGTTGAAATTTGCCGTTAAAAACTCATTGACAATTTTCCTTTTAGATTGCTATAATTATCGTTTTGTTTGACATAATAATAACGAAGTGGTATACTTACATATAGTGAGGTGGTCTGAATGGCGAGAAATACGTTACATGACATTAAACGTAGTTTAGATAGTCACATTGGTGAACGGATACTGCTCCGGGCTAATGGCGGCCGTCGCAAGACCGTGGAAAGATCGGGCGTACTCGAAGAGACGTACCCTTCTGTCTTTATTGTTAAGTTAGATGAGGACAAGCATTCCTTTGAACGCGTGTCTTACAGCTACGCAGACATTTTAACAGAAACAGTTGAACTTACCATTTGTCGCAGCGATGAAAATATTCGGATCGCGCTCGAACAGCAGTAGGATACACTTATCCTGCTGTTTTTTATTGTATAAACTATATGCTGCTTTAAACAGATAGAGAAAAAGACCGCAAGGTCAATAATGTTAGAAAAAAGGGAGGGCAGTCCACACAGACCGGCCTTCCTGACCCAGCGGAGCCGCCCGGAGAGCAGAAGAAGCCCGCAATTGTCTCCATCACTGAGCTACCCAGATGTTTTGCGGGCTCTGCTCACAGGGAGGTGGAGCGGACAGTCCCCCCTTCCTCGCGGAAGGGAAAGGCAAGTGGACTGAACTCCCTTTTTTCCTTTTTTTATTGCCTTCCTTTCATTATTTCCCATGCGTCCTTTCAACGAAACAAGGACATATTATACGCACGGGAAAGGAAGGAGGCTGTATAGATGGCACGTAGACGAAGTATAATGTCTGAACAGCTCAAATATGAGCTGGCAAAAGACCTCGGGTTTTATGATACCGTTCAAAGAGAGGGTTGGGGCGGTGTCACAACCCGTGATGCAGGCAACTTGGTGAAACGGGCGATTCAACTCGCTGAAGAATCGTTGGCCAGACAGAATCCCAAATAAATACTTTCCCGAAGAAAGGCCAGGGGGCTCCCCTGGCCTTTCTGTATTGCGATGGTTTTATAATTAGTGCTAAAATGGTCAAAGTATAAAGTGAAGGGAAGAAAAAATTCGGTGAATGATTCACGTCTCATGGTAAAAGCCCCGGCAAAAATCAACTTAACACTCGATGTGTTAGCGAAAAGGCCTGATGGCTATCATGAAATAGAAATGGTCATGACAACCATCGACTTAGCTGACCGGTTAACTATTGAAACTCTTGAGGAAGACAGAATCGTTCTCGATTGTTCGGTTTGTTATTTGCCTCTTGATGAGCGAAACCATGTGTACCAGGCCGCGAAGCTAATAAAAGAACGTTTTGGCATTAAGAAGGGTGTCCGTGTTTATATCGATAAGCATATACCCATTGCTGCCGGGCTGGCCGGGGGAAGCAGTGATGCGGCCGCCACGATTAGAGGATTGAACCGGTTGTGGAATTTAGAGATGAGCATAGAGGAAATGGCGGAGCTTGGTTCGCTAATCGGTTCGGATGTCTCCTTCTGTGTATACGGCGGCACCGCTCTTGCCAGGGGAAGGGGAGAAAAAATCCAGCCTCTTCCGGCGCCTCCGCCCTGCTGGGTCATTCTGGCTAAACCTCCGATTGGTGTTTCTACCGGTGAGGTCTATGGAGCCCTCCAGGTCGGCAGCCTGACGGAAGGCTGCAAATCGGAACAGATGATAAAAGAAATTCAAGAAGGCGACTTTTATGGAATCTGCCGGGCATTGGGCAATCACCTGGAGTCTGTGACGCTGCAGATGCACCCTCAGGTTCTGATGATTAAAGACAGGATGCAGCGATTTGGAGCGGATGGTGTTCTGATGTCGGGCAGCGGGCCGACTGTGTTTGCTTTAGTTGAAAGGGAATCGAGGATGCAGCGGATTTATAATGGGTTACGCGGCTTTTGCAAAGAAGTGCACGCTGTGCGAATGATTGGGGAAAATAATAGCTAGCACTTGCGCATTTCCGTACATTAGTGGTATATTCACTTAATAATATTCGGTTTTTGATACGGAGGAACGTATATGAAGAAATTGCGGAGAAGTGCCAGGCTTGTTGATATGACCCAGCATTTGCTTGCCCGTCCCCATAAGCTAATCCCACTCACCTTTTTTGCTGATCAATATGGAGCTGCAAAATCATCTATCAGTGAGGATCTTTCCATTATTAAAGAACTGTTTGAGTCGGAAGGTGTCGGATTGCTGAAAACGGTAGCCGGCGCGGCTGGTGGTGTAAAGTATATTCCGCGCATGAAGGCAGAAGAGGCCAGACAGACAATTGAGCGCATCGGCCGTACTCTCGAAAGCCCGGGAAGGCTGCTGCCGGGCGGATACCTTTATATGTCTGATTTGCTTGGGGATCCCGAATCGCTGGGCGAAATCGGCAAAGTGTTTGCTTCGATATTTGCCGATGCGGAAGCAGATTATGTAATGACGGTAGAAACGAAAGGCATCCCTCTCGCTTATGCCGCTGCTTACTATTTAAATATTCCTGTTATCATTGTTCGCCGTTACAGTAAGCTAACGGATGGTTCTGTTGTGAGCATTAATTATGTATCCGGTTCCAGCAAAAGAATCCAGACCATGTCGCTCGCACGCCGGAGCCTGCCGGAGAATTCGCGGGTACTTATTATCGATGATTTTATGAAGGCAGGCGGCACAGCGCATGGAATGATCGACTTGCTTGAGGAGTTTAAAGCAAAGGTTGTAGGCGTAGGCGTATTAATGGAAACAGCGGATGTGGAAGAGCGTTTGGTCGACGATTATGTATCCCTGCTGCGCCTTGTTAATATGGATGTACGTGACAAAGAAATTCGTCTTGAGCTTGGCAATTACTTTACCGGGAAAGAATAAACTGGAGGGATCAAAGATGACAGAGAAGATTACGACTGCACAGGCACCGGCCGCGATTGGGCCGTATTCGCAGGCGATTAAAACAGGAAACTTTATTTTTACATCGGGGCAGATTCCGTTAACGCCGGCAGGTGACCTCGTAACAGGGGATATTGTAGCGCAGACGCACCAGGTGTTTGCCAACTTAAAAGCAGTGCTTGCGGCAGCGGACGCCACGCTTGATCACGTTGTGAAAGCTACAGTGTTTGTTAAAGACATGGGAGACTTTGCAGCGATTAACGAGGTGTATGGACAATACTTCAACGATCACCGCCCGGCCCGGTCGCTCGTTGAGGTTGCCCGACTGCCTAAAGATGTCTCTCTTGAAATCGAACTCATCGCTTTCGTCTAGGTTATTGCATAGCTACATAGTGTAAAATCACAAAGATTACAAAAACTCCATTTTTTTAAAAAAACTGGAAGGATTTTATCCACCTTTGTTGAAATAGAGTTACAAGCTTCTGATAACTGGAAAAAGGTGGTGAGCAGACATGGAAGTGACTGACGTTAGACTTCGCCGGGTAAACACGGATGGGCGTATGAAAGCAATTTGTTCGATTACAATCGATAATGAATTCGTTGTCCATGATATTCGTGTAATTGATGGGAATAACGGTATGTTTGTGGCAATGCCAAGCAAACGTACTCCCGAGGGAGAATTTAGAGACATTGCACATCCTATCGCTTCGTCTACTCGCGAGAAGATTCAGGCTGCAGTTCTGGCTGAATATGAGCGCGTAGGAGAGGCAGCAGAGGGAGAACTGGTAGAAGAGGGAGCATAGAATCCAGTTGCACAAGGGGCCTGTAGAGGGGCCTCTTTTTTTTATGCCTTTAGTGTCACAGGTGTTACCATCTTGAAATCAACCCTTAATTAAGATATAGTCAGTGTGGAACTTATCGAAATAGGAGGGTACCATGCCAGATAAATTTGCGATTGTATTAGCGGCCGGACAGGGTACGCGAATGAAATCGAAACTGTATAAAGTATTGCATCCTGTTTGCGGAAAACCAATGGTTCAGCACGTTGTAGACAGCTTGAACCGGTTGGACACAAATCGAATTGTTGTTGTTGTCGGCCATGGCGCCGAGAAGGTAAAAGAGCAATTAGGCGATAATATAGAATATGTCATGCAGGAGGAACAGCTTGGAACGGCTCATGCTGTTATGCAGGTAGCTTCTTTACTTAAGGATAAGCCGGGCACAACCCTGGTTCTTTCAGGCGATGAACCGCTTATTAGTTCACAGACGCTTGAGGCGCTTGTTTCGCACCACGAAGCGAGCGGAGCGGCCGGAACAATTCTGACGAGGGTCATGGAAAGTCCGACAGGGTACGGACGAATTATCCGCGGTGCTGATGGTCTTGTAGAACGAATTGTGGAACAGAAGGATGCGACAGAACAAGAGAGAGCAGTGCGGGAGATTAATACCGGAACATACTGCTTTGATAATGAGAAGCTATTTAAAGCGCTTGATAAGGTTTCGAATGCGAATGCTCAAGGAGAATATTACCTGACAGACGTCATTCAAATCTTGAAAGGCGCAGGTGAAAAAATCGAAGCATCCATTACGGAAGAAATAACGGTAGGGGTCAATGATCGAGTTGCGCTGGCCAGAGCGGAAGCGCTTATGAGAGAACGGATCCTGAACCACCATATGAGACAGGGTGTCACGGTCATCGATCCGCACAATACGTACATCCAGGCTGATGTTACAATCGGGCGAGACAGCGTGATTTACCCTGGAACAATCATTGAAGCAGGAACCGTGATCGGAGAAGATTGTATCATCGGACCGCAAACCCAGTTGAAAAACTGCCAGGTTGGAGACGGTGTGGAAATTAAGCAATCGGTGCTGGCGGACAGCCGGATTGATAATGGGGCAACCGTCGGGCCGTTTGCCTATGTACGCCCAGGCTCCCACCTTGGCGAGAATGTAAAGGTCGGGGACTTTGTGGAAATTAAAAACACGACTATCGGCAAGGGAAGCAAGGTTTCTCACCTTACATACCTTGGTGATGCCGAAATCGGCCAGGATGTAAATGTAGGCTGCGGTACGGTGACGGTTAACTATGACGGTGTACGGAAACATAAGACAGTGGTAAAAGATCATTCCTTTATTGGCTGCAACGCCAACCTGGTTGCCCCTGTTACTGTAGGAGAAGGTGCCTACGTTGCTGCGGGTTCGACCATCACAAAGGATGTCCCGGACGGTTCCCTGGCGGTTGCAAGAGAACGGCAGACAAATAAAGAAGATTACGCTAAAAAAATTATTAAGAAATAAACGATGGAGGTTATTGAGTAGCATGGCGAATTATCGCGATCCGAAATTGAAGGTTTTTACGTGTAATGCAAATCCAGCTCTGGCAAAAGAAATCGTTGATCATATCGGACTCCCAATGGGGAATGCACAAGTCGTGCATTTCAGCGACGGAGAGGTCCAGATTAAGTTGAATGAAAGTGTACGCGGCGCTGATGTTTTTGTTATTCAATCAACAAGCGCTCCTGTTAACGAGCACCTAATGGAGCTTCTTGTTATGGTGGATGCGTTAAAACGCGCTTCGGCAAAAAGCATTAACGTGGTGATCCCTTATTACGGGTATGCCCGTCAGGATAGAAAAGCACGCGCCCGTGACCCGATTACGGCAAAGCTTGTGGCGAATTTAATTGACACAGCTGGAGCGCACCGCGTCATTACTATGGATCTTCATGCTACTCAAATTCAGGGGTTCTTTGATATTCCTGTGGACCATTTACTCGGGGTACCCATTCTCGGGAAGCACTTCTCCGAGAAAAACCTGCAGGACGTTGTGGTCGTTTCGCCGGATCATGGCGGTGTAACGCGCGCCCGTAAGCTGGCAGAACGACTGGAAGCTCCGATCGCGATTATTGATAAGCGCCGTCCCGAGCCGAATGTTGCGGAAGTAATGAATATTGTCGGCAACATTGAAGGCCGTACAGCGATTATTATTGATGATATTATTGACACAGCGGGTACAATAACTCTGGCTGCCAATGCATTAATGGAATCGGGAGCCAAAGCAGTCTATGCATGCTGTACACACCCTGTTTTATCCGGTCCTGCAATTGAACGAATCCAGAATTCAAGCATTGAGGAATTGATTGTTACGAACTCCATTCCACTCGGCCCGGAAAAGCGCATTGATAAAATTAAAGTTCTTTCGGTAGCGCCAATTATCGGGGAAGCGATCATCCGCGTACATGAGGAACTGTCCGTAAGTAAACTGTTTGATTAATAAATGATTCTTCCTCTTCAGTTTTGGGTAAGGTAGATAATGAGGATTTTTTGTTTCTGCTCTATCCTGTCCTGCTTTTTAATGAGGACAAACCACTCAGGAGGGTGATGAATGAATGGCAATTGTACTGAAGGCTCAGAAGAGAGGAGCTGGCAAACATTCGGTCGTGCGTCAGCTTCGAATCGAGGGGAAAATCCCTGCGGTTATTTACGGAAGCGATGTGGAAAGCCAGCCGATTTCCATTGAGGAATCACAGTTTATGCAGGTTGTCCGTCAGCAGGGGATAAATCATGTTGTTCGCTTGGCTGTGGATGGAACTGAACACAATGTCATGATTAAAGATATTCAGCGTGAACCTCTGAAGGGAAGAACGCTGCATATTGATTTTGGTAAAGTAAACATGAATGAGGAAATTGATACGATTGTTCCGCTAACAATTGAAGGAGAAGCAGAAGGTGTGAAGGCCGGAGGTGTGTTGGAGCAGCAGCTTCGTGAATTGAGCATTCGCTGCTTGCCGGGCGCCATTCCGGATTCGATATCTGTTTCTGTTGAGAAGTTAGCTGTAGGAGATTCTTTGACAGTCGGTGATTTGGACATCCCGGCAGATGTAACGGTGCAGCACGAGGAAAGCGATGTTGTTCTGAGCATCGTGCCGCCTCGAATTGAACCGGTTGATGAAGGTACTGAGGGCGATGCCGCCGGGGATGCGGAAGCTTCCCGGACGGGAGAAGCTGCGGCTGACGAATCGTAGCAGTCAATGGGTAGGCAGAAGAAAGAGAAGGAAGCGTGACCTGGCCGGTTGCGCTTCTTTCCTGTTATCGTTTTTCGATGCTTTTCATAAGGAGAGAAGGCGAATGAAAGTCATTGTGGGATTAGGGAATCCAGGGAGAGAATATGAAAGAACCAAGCATAATGTCGGCTTCTGGGCGATTGACAGGTTAGCGGATGACCTGGGTATTACGCTTAACCAGGGGAAATACAAAGGATTAATTGGGGAAGGGCGGGCAGGCAGCGAAAAGGTTCTGCTGGTGAAACCGCTGACATACATGAACCTGTCCGGAGAGTGTGTAGCCCCGCTCTTGAACTTTTACAAACTGGATGCGGAGGAAGATTTGCTCGTTATTTATGATGATCTGGATTTACCGTGCGGCAAATTACGTCTCCGTACAAAGGGAAGCTCCGGCGGCCATAACGGAATTAAATCATTAATTTCACATCTTGGAACGGAAGAATTTAAACGAATTAAAGTAGGCATTGATCGCCCTGAACCGGGACGAAAAGTGCCTGATTATGTTTTGTCTTCTTTTCCACCGGATAAACAGACTGAAGTAGAAGAGGCGGTAAAACGGGCATGTGAAGCCGCGAAGGAATGGATGAGCATTTCTTTTCTTCGGGTTATGAATCAGTTTAATAAATAGTAAGCCGATTGCGCCTTTCTGTATGGCGGGTATGTCTTTTGGAAATAATAGAAAAAAGCATATCATACTTACGGGAGGCATAAGAATGGCAATAAAGTACGTTTGCCCTCACTGTGGGACACAGCATGCGGCTATTGATACCAATATGGTGACAGAGGATACGCTTGGGCTCGGTTCCTTGACCCCAGAAGAGAGGGCAAATATAATTAGCTATGAAGAGAATGGGGACACTGTGGCGAGTGTGACGTGTGAGTACTGTAGTGAGGCCATTTACCGGCATCCTGAGTTAACACACCCTTTACAATAAACGATGACGGACAAAGCCTTGGCTTTTGTGCTAAGGCTTATTTTTGCATTTGTCGATACAGCCGTTTGGAGAGGAGGACGAGAGGTGCAGGGACTTATAGAAAAATTCATTCAGGATAATGAATTCCAGGCAATTGCCAGCGGCTTTGATCAAGGGCTCAGTGAGCAGCTTGCCTCTGGATTAAGCGGCTCGGCACGCCAAATTTTGTTTGCCGCCCTTTACCAGAAAACCGGTCAGCCGATGGTGATTGTTACACATAACATGTTTCAGGCGCAAAAGGTTTATGATGATATGAGTCAGCTCATACCGGCTGAGAATCTATGGATTTATCCGGCGAATGAACTGGTTGTTTCTGAGGTTTCCATTTCAAGCCCGGAAACATTAAGCCAGCGAATCGAAGTGCTGAACGAGTTATCCCGCGGAAAAAAAGGGATCCTAATTGTACCGTATGCGGGGATTCGCCGTTCCGTCATTCCGTTGGAACAATGGAAACAGGCCCAGATGGTGATCCGTGTAGGGGAAGAGATTGACATTGAATCCTTTTTAGAGAAAATGGTTTCCTTCGGATATGAACGTGTGGAAATGATAGAAACGCGTGGTGAAATCAGTGTCCGCGGCGGGATTATTGATGTGTTTCCCGTTTACATGCCGCACCCAATCAGAATTGAGCTATTTGATGTGGAAGTAGATTCGATCCGTATGTTCGATATTACGGATCAGCGTTCTGTTGAAAATCTACAGGAAATTGTGATCGGTCCTACGCGTGAAGTGTTTGGTGATAGAGAGGTATTCATGCGGGCGGCGAATAAGCTTGAATCACATTTAGCCGGTTCCCTTACAAAAATAAAAGATGAACAGGTAAAAGAGCGGCTTGTAGAAAAAATCGGCTGGGAGATCGAGCAGCTGCGGCAGGGACACCCTTTTCCTGGAATCTACAAATATATCTCTTTTCTTTATCCGGGCCGGCAGAGTTTAGTAGACTACATGCAGGGAAGGCCTATTCTTGTTGTAGACGAGCCGACGCGGATTATTGAATCTGCCGCCCACATGGACAAAGACGAAGCTGAATGGAAAACGGCGCTCACCCAGGAAGGGGAGTTCCTCCCGGATATTGAGGTTTCCCATCCCTCGGAAGAAATCCTTTCTTTGAGAAAGCGAAAAGTACTTCACGTGTCTTTGTTTTTACGCCAGGTTCCGAAAACGAACCCGCAAAACATTATTAATTTCACGTGTAAAACGATGCAGAACTTTCATGGTCAGATGAATGTGCTGCGTTCGGAGATTGAGCGGTGGAAGCGGTCGAATGCCACGATTGTGTTCTGCGCCGCAGATGAGGAAAGAGCCCGCCGGCTTGAACGGGTGTTCCACGACTATGACATTGAAGCCGATATCGTGCTTGAATCCGACAAAGCTCTCTTGAGCAAGCGGCCCGTCATTACGCTCGGCAATTTGCAGAATGGATTCGAGCTTCCGATGCAGCATCTTGTTGTTGTAACAGAGAGTGAGGTATTTACCCAGAAACAGCGGAAAGCATCCAAGACAAGAAAGAATTTGAGCAACGCTGAGCGAATTAAAACGTATACAGACTTGCAGGTAGGCGATTACGTTGTCCATGTAAACCACGGAATCGGAAAGTATCTGGGCATCGAAACGCTCGATATTAACGGAATCCACAAAGATTACCTGCATATCAAGTATGCCGGTAACGACAAACTGTACGTGCCGATTGAACAAATTGATCAGGTACAGAAATATGTTGGAAGTGAAGAAAAGGAGCCGAAGGTTTACAAGCTCGGTGGCACAGACTGGAAGAAGGTAAAGAGTAGAGTTAGGGCCTCTGTACAGGATATCGCACAGGATTTAATCAAGCTGTACGCGGAGCGCCAGGCGGCGAAAGGGTATGCCTTTAGCCGTGACGGTGATGAGATGGGAGAGTTCGAGGCCATGTTCCCCTACGATGAAACTGATGATCAGCTTCGTGCGATACGGGAGATAAAAGAAGATATGGAGCTGCCTCGCCCCATGGATCGCCTTCTTTGCGGCGATGTTGGATACGGCAAGACAGAAGTGGCCATCCGCGCGGCATTTAAGGCGGTTATGGACGGGAAACAGGTAGCCGTTCTTGTGCCGACAACCATTCTTGCTCAGCAGCACTATGAGACATTCCGGGAAAGGTTTGCAGATTATCCGGTAAATATTTCAGTGCTTAGCCGCTTCCGAACCCGTAAAGAACAGACGCAGACACTCAAAGGAGTGAAAGACGGGACGATCGATATTGTTATCGGTACACACCGCCTTCTCTCTAAGGATCTCGTATTTCGTGATTTAGGGCTTCTTATTGTGGACGAAGAACAACGCTTTGGCGTTACCCATAAAGAGAAACTCAAGCGGCTGAAAACGAATGTGGATGTTCTTACACTAACGGCCACGCCAATTCCACGAACCCTTCATATGTCGATGCTTGGTGTGCGTGATTTGTCTGTTATCGAGACTCCGCCGGAAAACAGGTTCCCTGTACAAACGTATGTCATGGATTATAGCGCGGGACTTGTACGTGAGGCCATTGAGAGAGAACTTGCCAGAGGAGGACAGGTTTATTTTCTTTATAACCAGGTGCAGGGCATTGAAAAGATGGCCGATCAAATCAGTATGCTCGTACCGGAAGCAAAAGTCGTTGTTGCACACGGCCAGATGAGTGAGACGGAGCTTGAATCTGTTATGCTCAGCTTCCTTGAAGGAGAAGCCGATGTTCTCGTCAGCACGACGATTATTGAAACCGGTGTAGACATTCCGAATGTAAACACACTCATTGTTACAAACGCCGACAAAATGGGACTTTCTCAGCTGTATCAGCTGCGTGGACGTGTAGGCCGATCGAATCGCATTGCGTACGCGTATTTTACGTACCAGCGGGATAAAGTGCTTACAGAGGTGGCTGAAAAACGGCTGCAGTCCATTAAAGAGTTTACAGAATTAGGCTCGGGGTTTAAAATTGCCATGCGGGACCTCTCCATTCGGGGTGCGGGTAACCTGCTTGGGGCTGAGCAGCACGGCTTTATCGCTTCCGTTGGTTTTGACTTGTACAGTCAAATGCTTAAGGATGCCATCGAGGAGTTGAAGGGAGAGCCGCAGAAGAGGGAGGAAGTCCATCCCGAAATTAATATAACAATCGATGCATTCATTCCATCGGAGTACATCCGGGACGGAAAACAGAAAATCGAAATGTATAAGAAGTTCGCTGCCGTCTCTTCCTTCGAGGATATTGATGATTTAACCGAAGAGCTGATCGATCGGTTTGGCATGATTCCGCAAAGCGTCAGCAATTTGTTGCTTGTATCCAAGCTCCGTGTGTATGCAATCAAGCATCGCATTGTAGAAGTATCACAAAAAGGGCAGGATATTCACCTTCTGTTCCATGAGGATCAAAGAAATGCGATCGATTGGGGCAGTTTGTTTGAACTGAAAGGCCTGCTGCAGCGAAAAATTGGCGTTGGACAAAACGGGCAGCAAATGAATGTAACGGTAAAAGTCAAAGGGCTGACTCCCGAAGAGAGTATTGAACTTGTGGAAAGTTTCCTCACTCAATTCGAACAATTAAAAAACAATAGGGAAAGCGGGGAAACAAAAAAATGTTGCAAAATAAGCGGTTATGGTCAGCGCTTCTTGTTCTTATTCTTGCTGCCGCACTTATCGCGGGCTGCGGCAAGAAGGACGCGGTTGTCGCCAAATATGACGGCGGGCAAATTACCGAATCTCAATATAGGGACTACATTGAACTCGTGAAGACCGTAGAACCTGGTATCGAGAAGCAAATTGATGCAGGAGACAAAGAAGCCCTCCAGCAGGTGCTCCACTTCCAGGTCATGACGGACTACCTTTCCAGCAAAGTAAAAGAAGATGCCCAGATGAAGAAGGAAGCAGATGATAGCTTCAAGCAGTTTGAGGCGTACACAAAACAGCAGCTGGGACAGGGAAAGAAAATTGAACAGTTTTACGCTGACAAGAAGGTAACGACAGAAGAGCTAAAAACCTTCTTCCTAAATCAAATCAAAATGATTTCTTACTTCTCAAAAGATGTTCCTGAAGCAGAGAAGAAAAAGAAGTACGAGGAAGCGAAAAACCTTGGCTTTTTAACGAAAGCGGATGTGCGCCATATTCTTGTTTCCACGGAGAAGCGCTCGAAAGCAGAAGCAAAGAAGAAGGCGGAGGCATTGCTGCAACAGCTGCGGGCCGGAGCGGATTTTGCTAAGCTGGCGAAAGAAAATACAGATGATCCGGGAAGCAAGGAAACAGGCGGCCTATATCACTATGATGACCAGCAGTCACTTGCGCAAACGGACGAGGCATATAAGAAGGCGGCAATGACGCTGCCGATTAACAAAATCAGTGATTTAGTTGAATCGCAGTTCGGTTATCATATTATGCGCGTAGAGAGCCGTACTGAGCAGCCGTACGATCAAATTAAAGGCGACCTGGCGCGAGCGATGGCACAGGAGAAGGAACAGCAATTTTACACTGAAAAGCTGAAAGGGATTATTAAGGAAGAAAACATCCCTGCATCGATGATTAAGCAGCAGCCGGTCCAGCAGGGCCCCGGACCATCTGGCCAACCGGGGGGACAACCAGTCCAGCAGGTTCCGGGACAACAGCCGCCGGTCCAGGCGCCATCCAATCAAAAATAACACGAGAAAAAAACCGTTCCTTTGCCGGAGCGGTTTTTTATTGTTCATTTGCAATAAAAACGTTGGTGAATATTCTCCAGAAAGGAGATAAATACTACAAGCAAGTTGATAAGTTGCAGTCATGTAATTACTCCACGAAAGCGAGGCATCAAGACTTATGAAAGCAACTGGAATTGTGCGTCGAATTGACGATTTGGGGCGCGTGGTGATTCCAAAGGAAATTCGCCGCACCCTCCGAATCCGAGAAGGAGATCCACTCGAAATTTTTGTGGATCGCGACGGAGAAGTCATTTTGAAGAAATACTCTCCTATCGGAGAACTTGGCGACTTTGCCAAGGAGTATGCTGACTCCCTGTATGAAAGTATGAACCACATCACAATGATTAGTGACCGTGATACGGTCATTACCGTATCAGGAGCATCGAAGAAGGAATATATGGACAAGGCTATTGGCGAGATTGTGGAAGGCTGCATGGAGGACAGAAAACCTACCTTGCAAACAAACCCCGGACAGTATGAAATTGTTCGCGACAATAGTGAACAATATTCGTCATATGTGATTGCGCCGATTATTGCCGGCGGGGACCCGATTGGTTCGGTTATTCTTGTCAGCAAGGGTGAACAGGTGAAGATGGGCGATTTAGAAATGAAGCTGGCAGAAACAGCTGCAGGATTTCTAGCCAAACAAATGGAACAATAACGAGGAAAAGCTTTCCGCAGGAATCTGCCGGGAAGCTTTTTTAAATGGGGAGAAAGATATGTACATGTTGTTCATACACTTAGAAGGAAGAAGGCAAGCTTTTATGATATAATATCCGAGAATTTACCGGAATAAGAGGGGGAAACATATGTCTAAGGAGCGGGGTTCGTCTTTTCTTAAAGGGGCGGCCATACTTGGTGCAGGAGCACTCTTATCCAAGATGCTGGGCGTCGTGTACCGTATACCGTACCAGAACATAACAGGGGACCTGGGCTATTATGTATACACACAGGTATACCCGCTGTATAGTGCCCTGCTGATTCTCGCAACGGCGGGTTTCCCTATTGCGATTTCCAAGTTTGTTGCCGAGAAGCTTGCGCTTGGCGATACACGCGGGGCACGGAGACTCTTCCGCGTTTCCGCAAGTGTCCTAACCATAACCGGAATTGTTTTTTTTATTTTGCTCTGGTTCGGCGCTCCGTTCATCGCCGCTTCGATGAGGGATAGCAAGCTGGTGCTGCCGATTCGCAGCGTATCGTTTGCCCTGCTTATTGTCCCGGTCATGGCAGCGCTGCGGGGATATTTTCAAGGCCATCATGATATGGTCCCGACTGCTGTTTCACAAATCGCGGAGCAGTTTGTCCGGGTCACGACTATTATTATTCTGTCTTACTGGTTTATGAAGACAACGGGGAATGTCTATCTCGCCGGGGCTGGCGCTGTGTTTGGCGCGGTAACGGGTGCGCTTTTTGCTTTTGTTGTGATGCTGTTTTTCTGGCGCCGTAATCATCGAATACAGAAATATATGCCTGTTCAGCCCGGAGCCGGGTATACATATACGCAGGAAAGTATCGGGGAAATTGTACGCAAACTCGTTTATTATGCCATTCCGATTTGCCTTGGCTCCCTCGTCCTGCCGCTGATGCAGCTGTCTGATTCTTTTACGGTCGTAAGCATGCTTATGTGGGGAGGAAATACGGCGGAAACCGCTTATAGCTTAAAAGGGATTTTTGACCGGGGACAACCGCTTGTCCAATTTGCCGCTTTCTTTGCTACGGCTCTTTCCCTGTCGCTTGTACCCGCTATTGCGGAGGCACAGGCACTGGGGAAACGCCAGGTCATTGCAGCCCGTACGGAGCTGGCGCTGCGGCTTACTTTTTTGTTCGGGCTGCCTGCTTCAATCGGGCTGGCGGTAGTAGCGGGGCCGGTTAATGTCATGCTTTACGAAAATGATAATGGAACAACCGCGCTTGTCGTACTTGCCTTTACAACCATTTTTGCTACGCTGGGCATTACATCGGCCGGTATTCTGCAAGGGATGGGAGAGGTTACACTCCCTGTAAGAAACCTATTTATCGGTGTTGCAGCAAAGCTTGCTCTCAATATTTTTCTTATTCCTTCCTTTGGTATTACAGGGGCTGCGATGGCTACCGTATGCTCTTATATGATTGCTACTCTGCTTAATTTGTACGCCATTACTTATTTTACGGGGATTAAGTTTCATATAAAGAACTTCTTTATCAAGCCGGCTATCGCCGTTCTTATGATGGCCCTGGCCGCATTTGTCACCAGAAAGGCCGCGGAAAAAGGGCTGCTGGATTTAATTCCATCGCACCGGCTGTATTTCTCCGCCGTCAGCCTCCTGGCGGTTGGGGCGGGTGTTGTTATGTATGTCATTGCCCTGTTTCTTTCCGGAACGATTAGCCGCGCCGAATTGGAGACTACAAAACCGGGCAGAAAGCTGATTCCACTGTTGAAGCGTTTCCGGCTCTTATGAGGTACTAACAGAAGGGAGACTTATCGCGTGAAGAAAATAACGATTGTTGGACTTGGAGCGGGAAACCTGGAGGGTTTGCCCCTTGGACTGTACCGCGCACTATTAGGGGCACCCCATCTATTCCTTCGAACAGCAAAGCACCCGGTTGTCGGGGAACTTGAGGGGGAAGGGGTGTCTTATGAGAGCTTTGATGAGGTATATGAAGCACATGACCAATTTCCCCAAGTATATGAAGAAATATGCGAGCGGCTGCTTAAAGCGGCTGAGGAAAAAGGCGCGGTTGTATATGCTGTACCCGGCCATCCACTCGTAGCTGAACGTACCGTACAGCTGCTGCTTGAGGAGGGGCCGAAGCGCGAGGTAGAAATTGAGATAAAAGGAGGGCAAAGCTTCCTTGATCCGATTTTCGCTGCACTAAAAATCGATCCGGTGGAAGGGTTTGTTCTGCTGGATGCTACCGATGTAAAGGAACATCAATTCCAGCCGCCGATGCACCATTTGATTTGTCAGGTATACGATTCGTTTGTCGCTTCCGATGTAAAGTTGACGCTTATGGAGGTATATCCCGATGATTTCCCTGTTACTATCGTCACAGCGGCCGGCGTGGCGGGCGAAGAGGAAATCTTATCGCTCCCCCTCTACGAACTGGACCGGATGGACAAGTATACAAATTTAACAACGGTCTATGTGCCGCCGACCGCCCACGATCAGATAACAAACCGTCTGTTCTGGCGCCTGCGGGAAATCGTTGCTATTCTTCGCAGCCCGGAAGGCTGTCCGTGGGACCGGGAACAGACACACCAATCGATCCGGAAAAACCTCATTGAAGAAACATACGAGGTGCTCGAAACCATCGATGACAATGACCCCGATGCGATGTGCGAGGAGATGGGGGACTTACTGCTCCAAATCCTGCTTCATTCACAGATGGCGGAAGAAGAAGGCTATTTCACAGTAAACGATGTCGTGGCAACGCTGAACGAGAAGCTCATTCGCCGCCATCCCCACGTGTTCGGCACGTCCGAAGCGGGTAACGCGGAAGAGGCTTTGCAGAACTGGGAAGCGATTAAAGTGGAAGAGAAGAAGGGAAAAGGGAAGGGGTTTACCTCCCGGCTGGACAGTGTACCCCGCGAATTGCCCACCCTTTCCCGGGCATATAAGTACCAGAAAAAAGCGGCGGAAATTGGATTCGACTGGGACAAGCTTTCCGATGTGTTCGATAAAGTAAAGGAAGAGTGGGAAGAACTGCGGGAAGCAGGGACACCGGAGCACCGGAAAGAAGAGCTCGGTGATTTGCTGTTTGTTATCGTGAATGTGGCCCGGTTCTTGAAAATCGACCCGGAAGAAGCACTCGCATTAACGAATAAGAAATTCAAATACCGTTTCTCTTATATTGAACAAAAAATACAGGCAGCGGGAAAAGCAGCAGACGGTGCCACACTTGAGGAAATGGAAGCATGGTGGCAGGAAGCAAAGCGGAAAAAGAAAGAAGAGGAGGAACTGTCATGAGACTCGATAAGTTTTTAAAGGTTTCCCGGCTGGTTAAGCGGCGCACGCTGGCGAAAGAAGTGTGCGATCAGGGCCGGGTAACGATAAACGGCCAGGAAGCCAAGTCAAGCACGAACGTAAAAGTGGGGGACGAGCTGACCGTGCGGTACGGAAACAAGCTTGTAACCGTAAAAATAGAGAAGCTGCTCGATACAACGAAGAAGGAAGAGGCGGCAACGCTATATACAATGATCAATGAGGAGTTCTTGCCCCGGGAAACCGGGAACGAGCCCGACGCTACGATATGGTAATTGCCTATACCGGGTAAACGTGATGGGGCCTTCGGGCCTCTTTTTTATGGACTTCCCTCCCTTCCTTGTTCTAAATATGGTTTGTCTCCCATAACATGTACAAAAAAGGAGGCTGTACCGTAATGATGGAGACGAACCCGAAAAAGACGATACGGCATGATATTGTTATGATTAACCGGAAGAAGCTGGATATCACTGGCGTCCTTAAAGTTGAAAGCTTCGACCATGAGGAGTTTTTGCTGCAAACGGAGGCGGGCTTTCTAACAATAAAAGGCCAGAACCTCCATATGAAAAATTTAAGCCTTGAAACAGGCCAGGTATCGATTGAAGGCATCGTATTTGCTATAGAGTATATTGATGAATCCTATCAGGGGGAAAAGGCCAAAGGACTGTTTGGCCGGATTTTTAAGTGACACTCCACGGACAGGCAGAAACTTTACTTTCTATGGTCGTGTGCGGAATCGCAATGGGTATGTTCTATGATACTTATAGGACGTTGGAGAGAATGTGCTATCTTACCCGGTGGCTGGTTCGGGTATGCGATTTTTTGTTCTGGTTAAGCTGCACATTCCTTGTATTCGGCACCCTTCTCCGTGTAAATGAGGGCATGGTGCGGATTTATATATTTCTTGGCCTTGGCCTTGGTATGGTTGTCTACTTCCTTGCTTTGCAGAGTATGTACCTGGTCATCCTTAAAAAGCTGATTTCCTTCTGTTTGTTCTCGTACCGGGTTATCCTGCGCATTCTTTATTATCTTATTGTAGCTCCGCTGCGCTTCCTTTACCGCTTTCTTTTTTCGATCGTTGTTTTCTTATTAACCGCTTTGCTTGCAATAGGAGGCTGGTTTTACCGGCCGGTTCGTTGGCTTGGGCGCCGAATGTGGGAACGGACGGGGAAATTGGTAAAGACACCGGTGAAAAAAGTGAAAAGAATTTTTCTGAATACGGGGAAAGTCTTGACGCGCTGGGTAAAAGGTAAGAAAATGTAAAATAACCCATAACAGAAGAAAGGTGCCAGCGCAATGCAAAAATCACAATCTACATCCCAAATACAAGGCCGCAGACGCCGGATGCGTCTTTTGCAGATTGTTGTCGTTGCCCTCTTACTTTGGGCATGCTGGGTGTATTACACGCAGAGCCGGCAAATCGCAGAGAAACAAAGCAAACTCGCGGAGTTACAAGGCCAGGCAGCGGTTGTAAATCAGGAGAAGAATCGGCTCGAATTACAGGTGAAGCGCCTCCATGACAATGAGTATATCGGCGAGTTAGCAAGAAAGAATTTCTTTCTTTCAAAAGAGGGTGAAATTCTGTTTTTGACCCCTGAAGAAACGAAGAAAAAGCAGTAATAGCAGGTGCTCCCGGTGAGGAAGCATCTGTTTTTTTTATTTTGTACGGAAGAAAAAATGCTTGCTTGCTGAATCGACAGAAGCACGAAAATGCAGCTATATTTGTCGGAAAATTCTTTTAATTAATCCTCCTATTTTGACAAATTTTCACTTCTCGCTGTGTTTATAATGGGAATCACAAAAAATCAGATGGGGCGGTGTGATATATGATACGTAACGGATCGATTACAATGGAAGGCAAGATGGGGGCTCCTCTTCAGCAAATGAGCGGGAAAGGAAAAAATTGGGTGTGGGCTGCTTCTAAACAATGGAGCGTCCTCCACCTTATGATGGGCCTTCTTCTTGGACGAGCTCTTATCTTGCAGGAAATGTCTCCTTTCGCTGTTCCATTTTTCGCTGTCATGTATTTTTTAAAGAAAAACCGGCTGCTTCTCATTATGTTTTCGATTGTGGCCGGAAGTGCTATGCAGTCCATGGGCATTGCGGCAGGAAATTTCCTTGGGATGGCCATCGTTCTGGTGATGCTCAGTTTTTTGGAAAAACGAAAGAAAGCGGAGCTCAACCATGCACCGCTCCTTTCTTTTCTCGCGGTCCTCCTGAGCAATACAGCGATTGATTACATCGCCAATCACTTCACATGGTACGCTCTCTTTATGAACGGAATCGAAGCGCTCCTCAGCATGATTCTCACGCTGATTTTTGTCCAGGCGATTCCTGTGATTACGTTGAGGCACAGCCAGCAGCAGCTGCGGACGGAAGAGGTCATCTGCCTTATCATCCTGCTGGCCTCCGTAATGACGGGAACGGTGGGGTGGCTCGTGCAGGATGTAGCGGTGGACAATGCGCTGGCAAGGTATTTAATCCTTCTGTTTGCTGCGGTCGGTGGAGGAACGATCGGAGCCGCTGTGGGGGTTGTAACCGGGCTTGTTCTTAGTCTGGCAAATATAGATGCAGTATACCAGATTAGCCTGCTGGCTTTTTCAGGCTTGCTTGCCGGCCTGCTGCGGGAAGGAAATAAGCTTACAGTAGCCATTGGCCTGCTTATTGGCTCCTCTATTCTCACTGTATACGTAGGTGAACAGCGAGAAATCCTGCAGTCCACCATGGAGACATTCGCCGGCATTTTCTTTTTCCTGCTGACTCCGAGGGTGGTATTAAACGAAATCGCCAAGTTTATTCCAGGCACACAGGAGAATCTTTCCTCTCAGCAGCAGTATTTACGGCGTGTCCGTGATGTTACGGCTGGTAAAATGGAGCAGTTTTCCCGCCTTTTTACACAGCTTTCAGATACATTTGTTAATACGAACGAAGGAGACGAGGAGGGTGAAGACAGGAAAAAAGACTACTTTTTAAGCGAGGTGACAAAAAACACGTGCCAGCGCTGCTGGAAGAAGGAACAGTGCTGGGAAAGGGAATTTGACAGCACTTATTTCGCCCTTGGTGAAATGGTTCAGTCTATGAAAAAGGACGGTGAGATTAACGTAAACGAGATGCCGAAGGACTGGCTGAGGAGGTGCGTCAAGCAGGACCGGGTGCTGCAAAGCATGGAACAGGAATACGGGCGCTGGCAAAATCAGCTTTATTTAAAACACCAGATTGCGGACAGCAGACGCCTTGTTGCCGAGCAGCTTGCCGGGGTTTCCCGTGTTATGCAGGACTTTGCTAAAGAAATTCAAAGGGAAGGCATCCATATGCATGTTCAGGAACAGCAGATTCTTGGAGCTCTGGAGGGGGTTGGCTTATCCATACGTGATGTAGATATTATTAGCCTTGATGAAGGGAAGGTGGATATTGAAATTAGCCAGCCGACATGCCATGGGAGGGATGAGTGCGCCAAAATTATCGCTCCGCTCTTATCCGATGTTATCGGTGAAAAAATAACGGTAAAGGAGAAGAACTGCGAGGCTTTTGCCGATGGGCACTGCACGATGTGCCTGGGGTCTGCACAGGAATTTGAAATTGTAACCGGGATGGCCGGCGCTGCAAAAGGAGGGCAGCTGCTGTCGGGTGATTGTTTCAAAATTATGGAGTTTGGCAGCGGGAAAATGGCGCTGGCGATGAGCGACGGCATGGGAAACGGAGAGAGGGCATACAGAGAAAGCTCTTCCACACTCGAGCTGCTGCAGCAGCTTCTTGAGTCCGGGATGGAAGAAACGCTAAGCATTAAATCCGTAAACACCGTTCTCTCCCTCCGCTCACCTGACGAAGTGTTTGCCACCGTCGATTTGGCTTTAATTGATTTGCATACGGCGAAAACAAAATTTATTAAGACAGGTTCAACACCGAGCTTCATAAAAAGGGGGGATGAAGTCATTCCGATTTCGGCCAATAATTTACCGATTGGAATTTTGGATGAAATCGATGTGGACGTTGTAAGCTATCAATTAAAGCCGGGTGACTTGTTGATTATGATGACGGACGGTATTTATGAGGCGCCCCGTGCGGTGGAAAATAAAAATCTGTGGATGAAACGGAAGATTTCCGAACTGCAGACGAGCGACCCACAGGAGGTAGCGGATTGTCTGCTGGAGCTCGTTATACGGCACCATTATGGAGAGATTGTGGATGACATGACCGTTATGGTGGCCCGCATTGATCGGTATATGCCCCCCTGGGCAGCCATTCAGATGCCAAATGCCCCTAGAATTGAACGGCCGAGGTTTGTGAGTTAATAGAAGAAAGGCCGTGGTCGACAATCACTCCGGTTGCCGACCATGGCCTTTTTGTGGTAGAGTACAATACGAAAAAAATGAAACTTATTTTGAAGGGCACCGTATAGATATTGTAAGCTGTACTACGCATCCCTTTCATTGAAGGTGAAAATTATGCTGCAGCAAATGAAAAAAACGATTGTAGATAATGAGCTGCTTGCGAAGGGCGACGCCGTTGTTGTTGCTGTGTCAGGGGGACCTGATTCGGTCGCTCTGTTACACGCTTTGGCGGAGCTGCGTTCATCTTACGAGCTGCAGATTGCTGCCGCCCACCTGAATCACCAGTTTCGCGGGATGGATGCTGAGGAAGACAGCCTCTATGTTCAATCGCTTTGCCGCATGTTGAATGTTCCCTGCTATGCAGAATCCATTGATGTTCCGCGCTTTATCAAAGAATCAGGACTTAGCCCGGAAGACGCTGCCCGCCGGGTTCGGTACCGTTTCCTAACGAAGGTAGCAAAGGAACTGGGCAGGGCCAAAGTAGCCACCGGCCACCATGCTGACGACCAGACTGAAACGATCCTTATGCGTCTCATTCGCGGAACCGGGATTGAGGGCCTTGCCGGAATTCCCATTCGGCGCATGGAGAGCGGGGTTGAGATTATCCGCCCCCTTCTAGAAATTAACCGGCACCAGATAGAGGTTTATTGCACTGAGCACGGGCTGGAACCCAGACACGATCAAAGCAACTTCAGTGACCAATACTTTCGAAATCGTATCCGGCTGCACTGGATACCCAGGATGAAAGAGGAAAATCCCCGGTTATCTGCCGTTGTTTCGCAGATGGCATCCATTGTCCGCGACGAAAATGCGTACATGGAAGAGAAGAGCCGGGAAGAATTGGAAAGCATCATAGAAGAAAAAGAAGCGAATAGGATGGTTATAAAACAGAAAGCTTTCTTATTGTCTGCCGTTGCTTTACAAAGGAGGATGATTAAACTAATATTAAGTTATCTGTCCGGAAGTAACGCGGGGGAGATTGGTTACACACATATCGAAAGTATCAGACAAATGATTAAAGATCCCCATCCGTCTGTCAGCCTTCATTTGCCTGGAGGGCTGCGGGTGCAGCGTGAGTACAAGCGGGTGATTTTTTCGTCTATACCGGATGTGGATAGCGTCCCTGCTTATATACATTGTTTGCAAATGCCGGGGTATACATATGTTCCTGAGATTGGCCGTACGTTTCATTGCTATTACAGTAAGCGGGGGCAGGAAGAAAAGCTGTACCCGGGTGAATTTGCGGTGTTTGATCCGGCACAAATTAAGGGTAAGCTATACGTAAGACAGCGGCTTGCCGGAGACAGAATGACGCTCAAAGGCATGACAGGGAGTAAAAAAGTAAAAGATATTTTTATCGACGCTAAAGTTCCCCGTGCGCAGCGTGATCGGGTACCGCTTGTCAGCGATGATGAAAGTATATTGTGGATTCCCTGTATTAAGCGTTCAAACGAAGCTTTGCCTGCAGGGGATACTGAAGTTCTATTGTATGTGGTTGTTGAATAGTTGTTTTTTAAGTGACCAGGAGGTTCAGCATGGAAAGAGACATTGAGAAAATATTGCTCACAGAGGAAGTAATTGAGGCAAAAGTACGCGAGTTGGGCCGTATTCTTTCCAGGGAATACGAAGGAAAGAACCCACTCGTTATTTGTGTTTTACGGGGAGCAGCTCCGTTTATGACTGACTTAATCCGCCGCATGGATATTGCCCTGGAAATGGATTTTATGGCGGTGTCAAGTTACGGCGCTTCCACAAAATCATCCGGAGTCGTAAGAATAATCAAGGATTTAGATACTGCGGTGGATGAACGTCACGTTTTAATTGTAGAGGATATTATCGACAGCGGCCTGACACTTAGTTACTTAATTGACATTATTCAGCGCCGTAATGCGGCTTCAGTGAAGGTGGTTACACTGCTTGATAAGCCGGCACGGCGTACCGTCGATTTATCTCCGGATTTCAGCGGGTTTCAAATTCCCGACGCTTTTGTTGTTGGATATGGCTTGGATTATGCGGAGAAATACCGCAATTTGCCTTACATAGGTATCTTAAAACCGGAAGTGTACAGTTAATGTGGGCAAGTTGTAGCGCATAGTTTGATGTGGTAAAATAATGTAGGTGTTTTAGCGTGAGAGGAGGTAAGGAATGAATCGGTTCTTCCGCAATACAGGATTTTATCTACTAATTATTTTAGTAACGGTGGGAATTGTAAATTTCATCACCAATCAGGGTACGGAAACAACTAAAATACCCTACAATCAGTTCCGACAGTATCTTAGTAAGGGACAGATAGCTGAACTCCAGATTCGTCCTGAACGGGGTACGTATTATATTCAAGGGAAGCTGAAGGATCAGAGCACTTTCTATACAAACGGTCCGTTGTATGACAACGCTGAGCTGTTGAAAAGGATTGAAGAAGCGAATCTGCCCAGAGAAGAATATTTAGAGCAGAAAGGCGATTCCGTCTGGCTCACTTTTCTTACATCCATCATTCCGTTTGTTATTATCTTTATTCTTTTCTTCTTTCTGCTGAATCAAGCCCAGGGTGGCGGAAGCAGGGTCATGAACTTTGGCAAGAGTAAAGCCAAATTGTACAATGATGAGAAGAAGAAGGTTACATTCGATGATGTAGCCGGTGCGGATGAAGAGAAAGCCGAACTTGTAGAAGTTGTGGAATTCCTCAAGGATCCACGTAAATTCTCAGCTCTCGGTGCACGAATTCCCAAAGGGGTATTGCTTGTCGGTCCTCCGGGTACCGGTAAGACCTTGCTTGCCCGTGCTGTTGCAGGGGAAGCGGGCGTTCCCTTTTTCAGTATAAGCGGTTCAGACTTTGTAGAGATGTTCGTCGGTGTCGGGGCTTCCCGTGTGCGCGATTTGTTTGAGAACGCGAAGAAGAATGCGCCATGCATTATTTTCATCGATGAAATTGATGCCGTTGGGCGTCAGCGTGGTGCGGGTCTCGGAGGCGGACACGATGAACGGGAACAAACGTTAAACCAATTGCTTGTTGAGATGGACGGTTTTGGAGCGAACGAAGGAATCATCATCGTTGCAGCGACGAACCGGCCGGATATCCTTGACCCTGCCCTGCTTCGTCCGGGACGTTTTGACCGTCAGATTACGGTTGACCGCCCTGACGTAAAAGGAAGGGAAGCAGTTCTGCACGTGCACGCACGCAACAAGCCGCTTGCTGAAGGTGTGGACTTAGATATTATTGCACGCCGCACGCCTGGGTTCACAGGAGCGGATCTTGAGAATTTGTTGAATGAAGCGGCCCTGCTTGCGGCTCGCCGTGATAAGAAGAAAATCGGCATGGTGGAAGTTGATGAGGCGATTGACCGCGTTATCGCCGGTCCTGCGAAGAAATCAAGGGTTATCAGTGACGATGAGAAAAGACTGGTTGCCTTCCACGAGGCAGGACATACGATTTGTGGTTATTTCCTGGAAAATGCCGATATGGTTCATAAGGTAACGATTATTCCACGCGGCAGTGCGGGCGGATATACGGTTATGCTTCCGAAGGAAGACCGCTTCTTCGCCACCAAGTCTGATTTGCTGGATAAGATTGTTGGCTTACTCGGCGGCCGTGTTGCTGAGGAACTTGTATTAAAAGATGTAAGTACCGGTGCTCACAATGACTTTGAACGTGCGACGGGCATTGCACGCCGCATGGTAATGGAGTTCGGAATGAGCACGAATCTTGGGCCGATGCAGTTCGGACAAAGCCAGGGCCAGGTATTCCTCGGACGCGACTTCGGCCATGAGCAGAATTACAGCGACGAGACAGCGCGTCAAATCGATCAGGAGATTCAAACGATTATCCGCGATTGTCATCAGCGTTGTACCGACCTGCTGACAGAGCATATGGATAAGCTCGAAGCGGTTGCCCACAAGCTGCTTGAAGTTGAAACGCTTGATGCTGAGCAGATTAAAAGCATCATTGAAACAGGTACAATCAGCAGCAGCATCGGTGAGGTAAAAGAGGTTACAACCGGAGACGTAAAAGTACAAATTACCGGTAAGCCTGACGATGCGGCACCATTTCCTGGCATCGACAGCGACAGTAAAGATGACGCATAATTTAGCAACAAAGCCTCCCGTCAGCGGGAGGCTTTTCCTTTTTTAAAGTACAGGCAGGGTGTGTACAATTCAGACAATTAAAGGTATGATACTGATAAACCAACACTTGTGAATAGTGGAAATACACTTTGCATATAGCAAGTGCTTACGGGGGGTTGCTTTATAATGAAGGGCCTTCTTGTGTCAGCGATTTAATCCATTATGGAACAAAGTTTGATGAAGAAGACGGTGTGCTTGCGTTAACGAAAGAGGGCGCTCACAGCCAGCGCCGAATCCTTCATGCGCAGGGGGATGCTACAGGGGCTGAAATTGTGCGTGCGCTTTCAGAACGTGCGCTTTCAAATGAGCGAATTCGAATTTTGGAAAATCACTTTACCCTGGATCTTGTTACGCATCAGGGAGAATGCATCGGGGCACTTGTTCGCAAGCCCAATGGTCAGAAGATCTATATACGAGCGAATGCAACGGTCCTTGCTACGGGCGGAGCCGGCCAGTTGTATCGCTATACCACCAACCCGGAGATTGCCACCGGCGATGGAATGGCGATGGCATACCGGGCTGGTGCGTATATTAAAGACGTGGAATTTATCCAGTTTCATCCAACTTCTCTATTTTACCCAGGGGCCCCTCGCTTTTTAATCTCAGAAGCGGTTCGCGGTGAAGGGGCCGTACTGCGTAATATTAACGGGGAGCGTTTCATGGATAAGTATCATCCACAGAAAGAACTTGCTCCTCGAGATGTTGTCGCGCGCGCGATCGTGTCTGAAATGGAATTGACTGGTTCCACGTTCGTTTATTTGGATATTACCCACGAATCTGAAGAGTTAATCAAACATCGTTTTCCAACCATTCATAAAGTTTGCCTTCGTTATGGGCTGGATATGGTCACGGACTGGATTCCGGTAGCGCCGGCTGCACACTACATTATGGGTGGACTCAAAACCGGTCTATACGGCGAGACAGCGGTAGGCCGGCTCTTCGCCTGTGGTGAAGTATCATGTACAGGTGTCCACGGGGCCAACCGTTTAGCAAGTAACTCGCTTGCTGAGGCGCTTGTTTTCGGGAAACGTATCGCAAATCGCGTTGCTGAACTTCCGGTGCTGGACGAGCAGGTACCTGCCGTATCGTTTTCATTAATGCGCCAGCAGACAACGAACAACGAGACCGTAATGGAGAGAAAGCTTCGCCTTCAGAAATTAATGCTGGCTTATGTCGGTCTAAAGCGGCAGGAAAAAGGCCTGACGAAAGCGGTAAGGGAGCTGGAAAGGTTCGTGCGTGCGTTTCGCATGAAAATGGAACGTCCGGAAGAGATTGAATACCTGAATTTATTAACCTGCGGGTGTTTGGTTGCTAATGCAGCCCTTCAGCGAGAGGAGAGCCGTGGAGGCCATTACCGTGAGGATTTTCCGAAGCGGGATGAACTTGTATGGCGAAAGCACATCGTCCAGTCGATTGAAGACGGGGTTTCAGAGGAGCGGAATTTAAATGAGGATGAATGAAAGACTATTGGATGAACAGATAGAGAAATGGCTGCAGGAAGACATCGGATTCGGGGATATTACCAGCCTTGCAACTGTGCCTGACCACCTGATGGGAAAAGGCATCCTTTACACAAAGGAAGCGGGAGTCATTGCCGGGCTTGAGGTGGCGGCCCGTGTATTCTCTCATATGGATCGGGGTCTTATTTTTACACCGCAGGTGGAAGAAGGTTCCTATGTGGACAAAGGTGTCGTTGTTGCGGAAATAGAAGGAAGGGTGCAGAGCCTGCTTAGCGGAGAACGTGTTGCATTGAATCTCCTTCAGCGTCTTTCCGGGATAGCAACAGTAACGAGGAAATATGTGCAAGAGGCCCGCAAAGAAAGTGAAAAAGTTCGCATCGTTGATACAAGGAAAACAACACCCGGGCTGCGTATGCTTGAGAAGTATGCAGTCGTTGCAGGGGGCGGACATAACCACCGGATTGGCCTGTTCGATGCAGTGATGATTAAAGACAATCATATTAAAGCAGCGGGTGGAATCAAGCAGGCGGTAAGCCGGGCGCGGGAAGCGATTCCACATACAATGCGAATCGAAGTAGAAGTGGAAAACCTGGAACAGCTGCAGGAGGCAATGGAAGCCGGACCGGATATTATTATGCTCGACAACATGGACCCGAAGGCGATGAGGGAAGCCGTAAAACGGGTTGGCGGCTCGGCGGTTGTAGAAGCTTCAGGCGGCGTTACTTTGCAGACGGTAGGAACGATTGCTGCGACCGGCGTTGATGTGATTTCCGTCGGAAGCCTCACGCACTCCATATCAGCGCTTGATATTAGCCTCGATTTAAACGAGAGAAAACGATAGGCAGGTAGAAATCATGTTATTTGTAATTGATGTAGGAAACACGAATATTGTGCTTGGCGTCTATGAGGGAGACGAATTGAAGCATAACTGGCGCATTCATACGGATCGTTCGAAGACAGATGATGAATTCGGCATGCTTATAAAAAGTTTATTCGCGGATAAGGGAATTACCTTCTCGCAAATTGAGGGTGCCATCATTTCCTCTGTTGTTCCTCCGTTGATGTTTCCATTAGAAAAAATGTGCTACAAGTATCTGGGCGTGAAACCTATGGTTATCGGGCCGGGGTTAAAAACAGGCTTGAATATTAAGGCAGATAACCCCCGTGAAGTCGGGGCAGACCGAATCGTAAATGCAGTCGCCGCCATTCACCATTACGGAACGCCCCTTATCGTTGTAGATTTTGGGACCGCGACGACTTTCTGTTTCATTGATGAAGAAGGGGGCTACCATGGCGGTGCGATTGCTCCGGGTATCGCTATATCAACAGAAGCTCTTTATAGCCGGGCTGCTAAGCTGCCCCGGATTGAACTTAGCAAGCCGCCAAGCGTTATCGGGCGGAACACCGTTCATGCGATGCAATCCGGTGTAATATACGGTTTCGTCGGCCAGGTGGACGAACTCGTCCGCCGGATGAAGAAAGAGAGCAAAAGCAACCCGAAGGTCATTGCTACCGGCGGTCTTGCCGAATTAATCGGAAATGAATCCAATGAAATCGATATTGTTGATCCGTGGCTGACTGTAAAGGGATTGCGTTTGATTTACGATCGAAATTGGAAATAATAAAAGACAGGGATACAAAAAGAATTTCTTTTTGTATCCCTGTCTTTTTACAGTTTTGCACGTTGTGGTAAACTAACGTGTAGAGTATGAAACAGGAAGGAAGAAGGAAACGCATGAAGGATTATCTGGTAAGGGGAACGGCTCGTGACGGTTTTGTCCGCGCCTTTGCCGTTCGTACCACACATACAATGCAGGAGATTCAAGAGCGGCTTGATACGTGGCCAACGGTAAGTGCGGCGCTTGGCCGTACCGTGTCTGCGGCTGCCATGATGGGCGCAATGCTTAAGGGAGAGGAAAGACTTACCGTTATAGTCAAGGGCGGCGGCCCGATTGGCCAGGTTGTGGCGGATGCAAACGCCCACGGAGAGGTGCGTGGCTATGTCACAAACCCTCATGTGCATTTTGATTTAAATAAACAGGGAAAGCTTGATGTGCGAAGAGCGGTAGGCACAGATGGAACGATTATAGTAACGAAAGACCTGGGTTTGAAAGATCCATACCAGGGAAGCAGTCCAATTATATCAGGGGAGCTTGGAGAAGATTTTGCTTATTATTTTACCGTTTCTGAACAGGTTCCATCTGCCGTTGGTGTCGGTGTTCTTGTAAATCCGGATAATACCATAAAAGCAGCGGGCGGCTTTATTATTCAGCTAATGCCGAATACACCGGAAGACGTAATTACCGCGTTAGAAAAGACGATTTCTAATATACGCCCGGTATCTACGATGATTGCAGATGGGCTTTCCCCGGAAGAAATGCTTCGTGAAATCCTTGGTGAAGACGTCAATTTGCTTGATTACCAGGAAATCGTCTTTAACTGCCACTGTTCTCTTGAACGGGTAAGCCAGGCGCTAATAAGCTTGGGAGAGGAAGAATTGACATCCATGATTGAAGAGCAGGGCGAAGCGGAGATTACGTGCCATTTTTGCAATGAAAGATATCATTTAAACAAGCAGGATTTAGAGGAACTGCGCTCGAATTTGTAAAGGGAATTGACTTTATAACAGGTCAGTTGGTATAATGTGTATAAAACCTACTAAAATAGTATGAATTGATAAGGAGGGTGTCCAATGCGGGTAGCTGAGTCCATTACCGACTTAATTGGATCAACACCACTGGTAAAACTGAACCGGGTAATAGAGCCTGGTGAAGCAAACATTTATTTGAAATTGGAATACTTCAATCCAGGGAGCAGTGTAAAAGATCGGATTGCGCTTGCCATGGTTGAAGCCGCGGAAAAGGACGGCCATCTTAAAAAAGGAATGACGATTGTCGAGCCCACAAGCGGTAATACCGGTATTGGCCTTGCTATGGTAGCCGCTGCTAAAGGGTACCGCGCACTTCTTGTTATGCCGGATACGATGAGTATGGAACGCCGGAATCTTCTCCGTGCATATGGAGCGGAACTTGAACTGACTCCTGGAGCGGAAGGAATGGGAGGGGCGATCCGGAAAGCGGAAGCACTTGTACAGGAACATAACGACTACTTTATGCCCCAGCAATTCAAGAACCCTGCCAATCCACAGATTCACCGGGAAACAACCGGGAAAGAGCTGCTTGAGCAAGCAGAGTATATCGGAGGCGTGGATGCTTTCATTTCCGGAGTTGGCACAGGCGGAACCATCACCGGTGCAGGAGAACTCCTGAAGGAAAAGTACCCGAATATCCGCATTGTGGCGGTTGAACCAACGGCTTCCCCTGTGCTTTCTGGCGGAAGCCCCGGCCCGCATAAAATCCAGGGAATTGGCGCAGGCTTTGTTCCTGACACGCTCGATACGGATATTTACACTGATATTGTAAAAGTAGAGAACGAGGAAGCTTTCGAGGTAGCACGCCTTGTAGCGAAACAGGAAGGAATCCTTGGCGGGATTTCATCCGGAGCGGCCATCCACGCGGCGAAGAAAATCGCAAAAGAACTCGGTGCCGGAAAAAATGTCATTGTTATTATTCCAAGTAATGGTGAGCGTTATTTGAGTACCCCTCTTTATCAATTTGATGAAGAATAAGTATAATAAAGAAAGTCGAACCCTTGTCGGATAGGCGGCAGGGGTTTTTTATGTGGGGTGCAAAAAATGAAACCAAATAAAAATTCTACCGCAGAGTGGCTGGAAAAGTATGAGCGGGTCCCGGTGTGGCGTAAAGTAAAGTGGAGGGAACAGGATCCGTGGCAGCTTTATTTAGCCTTAACGAAAGAGAGCGGCTATGCTTTTATCGTAGAAAGCGGGCGCAGTGGAAGGTATACATACGTCGGGGCGGAACCGGTGAGAACGATTCAAATAAAGAACGGTGAAATAAAAGAGAACGGAGGAATGGCGTATCAGACATTAGCCGATCCGCTCGCCGTTGTAAGGCGGTGGATGATGCACGAAAGCTCCCCTTCCTCCCGCCAGGTGCAGGAAGCCGGACTGCCTGACTGGACAGGCGGTGCCGCCGGCTATTTAAGCTATGATACCGCACGCTACTTTGAATTTTTTCCCCGTACGGCCGAAGATGATTTGCAGCTTCCCGACGTTTATTTAATGATGATGGAAGAAGTGTATGCTTTCGACCATGAAACGAAAGATATTTTTTTGGTTGTCCATGCCGGGCAAAAGGCTCGTATACAAAAGGAAGAGGATGCCGAACAAAGGCTTGTTCAAATGGAATCTTTCCTTAAGGAAACACATGTATCCAACGGGACGCTGCCTTCCCTTTTCGGCGATATTGTGGATACGGGGACAGCGAGCGTATCGTTTGCCCAGCATGAATTTGAACAGGCTGTGCAGAAGGTGCAGGAATACATAGCAGCGGGCGATGTATTTCAGGTAAATCTTTCCGTGCGCCAGACGAAGGAGGCAGCCAGCTCCGCCGAGGAAGTGTATGAGGTACTTCGCATCCTGAATCCCTCCCCTTATATGGGGTTACTTCGCTTCCCGGAATTTCAGCTTGTATCCGCCTCTCCTGAGCTTCTGCTTCAAGTGAAGGGGAATCAGTTAAGCACCCGGCCGATTGCGGGGACGCGCCGCCGCGGAAAAACGGAGGAAGAGGATGCGGAGCTTGTGCGGGAACTGTTGGATAATGAAAAAGAGGTAGCTGAGCACATTATGCTTGTTGATTTAGAAAGAAATGATCTTGGGCGTGTCAGCCGGTATGGTTCTGTTCATGTCGATGAATTAATGGTCGTGGAGAAGTATTCGCATGTCATGCACATCGTGTCTAACGTTATCGGTGAACTGGCGGACGGTAAAGATATGTACGACGCTATCATTGCCGCCTTTCCCGGCGGCACGATTACAGGGGCACCCAAAGTGCGCACAATGGAAATTATCGAAGAGCTGGAGCCGGTGACAAGAGGGCCTTATACAGGCTCTATGTGCCTGCTTGGATTTACCGGTGATGCTGTGTGCAATATCATTATACGAACCATGATCGTAAAGGACGGACAGGTACATGTTCAGGCGGGAGCAGGAATTGTGATTGACTCCATACCAAAAGCAGAGTATTATGAATCATTAAAGAAGGCAGAAGCTGTTTGGAAGGCCTTATCTTTGAGTGAAGCGAAGAAGAGAAGAGTTCGAGAGAGGAGAGCAGAGACATGATTTTAATGATCGATAATTACGATTCTTTTACGTACAATCTTGTGCAGTATTTAGGTGAACTAGGGGAAGAATTGCGGGTCGTCCGCAACGATAAAATCACCTGTGAGGAAATCGCGGAAATGAATCCCTCCTATTTAATGGTTTCACCTGGCCCCTGTACACCGAATGAGGCAGGAATCAGCCTGGAGGCCATCGAAAGGTTTGCCGGCAGCATTCCGATTTTTGGCGTTTGCCTCGGGCACCAGTCGATTGCTCAGGTATTCGGCGGGAAGGTTGTCAGGGCTGATAGACTCATGCATGGGAAAACGTCGGATGTTTACCATGGAGGGGAGACGATTTTTTCTGGCCTGCCTTCTCCTTTTAAGGCGACAAGGTACCATTCTCTCCTGGTGGAACGTGAAAGTCTGCCTGATTGCCTTGAAATAACGGCAGAAACCGCTGAGGGAGAAATCATGGGTCTGCGCCACCGTCATTTGCCGGTGGAAGGCGTGCAGTTTCACCCGGAATCCATTATGACAGAGCACGGAAAGCAGCTGCTGCATAATTTCCTTGCGCGATATACCCGGATGAAGAAATAAAACAGAGGGGTTGAATACCCGCGTGAAAATTTTTTTGGACGGTCAAATAATAGATGCTGAACAGGCTGTGATCTCGCCTTTTGATCACGGCTTTCTTTATGGTCTCGGCCTTTTTGAAACAATGCGTGTTTATAACGGACATGTAGCCCTGCTTGAGCGCCATTACCGGCGCCTATCAGAGGCCGCTGAAGAAATCGGCATTGCTGTTACGATGACACGGGAAGAACTTCGTTTCGCCATTTTACAAACTTTAAATGCAAATCAGCTTAAAGATGCGTATATACGTGTCGATTTAACAGCGGGCAACGGGGCACTCGGCCCTTTTGCGGGCATATATGAGAACCCGCGCTGGTTAATCTTTGCCAGGCCCCTTCCCGATTTTCCTGAACACTTCTATCAGACCGGGAAAAAACTCCAGACACTGAAGCGGCCGCGCAATACACCGGAAGGAACCTGGCGTTTTAAATCACATCATTATATGAACAATCGGCTCGCAAAGCGGGAAGTAGGAGCAAGCCTGATGTGGAAGGGCTTTTCCTTACAGAGGACGGGTGCCTGGCGGAAGGGATTGTGTCCAACGTTTTTTTCATAACGGAGGGGAAGCTCTGTACACCTGACGTGAAAACAGGAATTCTGCCGGGAACAAGGCGTGAATTTGTAATGGAGCTTGCACAGATGGAAGGAATGGAAGTCAGGGAAGGCTGGTTCCACCTTGAGCATCTGCTTACAGCGGATGAAGTGTTCATCACGAACGCAATTCAGGAAATCGTACCGATCCATTCTGTGGATAGCAAAATAATCCGGGAGGGAACAATAGGCCCGATGACCTCGGAGCTTCTTGCGTCCTATCGAAAAAATATTGTGTAACAAGAAGAAATGGTGCAATGACAGGGTATAGAAGAAAGGAAGGGGAGAATCATATGGCGTGGGATATACAGGCAGGAACGTATACCTTGCCTCTGCGAGAGCGCACAGTCGTAATGGGAATTGTTAATGTAACACCGGATTCGTTTTCAGACGGTGGGAAATACGTAAATATCGAGGACGCACTTATGCATGCCCGGCAGCTTGTACAGGATGGAGCGGAAATCATTGATATCGGCGGCGAGTCCACCCGTCCGGGCCATCAACCGGTTGGCGAGGAAGAGGAGCTAGAGCGGGTTGTGCCGGTCATCGAAAGGCTTGCTGCTGAAATCGAAGTGCCGATTTCCATTGATACATATAAAGCGAGAGTGGCTAAAGAGGCGATTCGTGCAGGAGCTCATCTCATTAACGATGTATGGGGGGCGAAGGCGGACCCGGAAATGGCAAGAATAATGGGAGAACTCGGTGTGCCGGTTATTCTAATGCACAATCGAAACAACATGGACTATCGGGATTTCATTGAGGATGTTCTGAACGATGTAAAAGAAAGCGTAGCACTTGTAAAAGAGGCCGGAGTGAAAGATGAACACATCCTCCTCGATCCGGGCATCGGCTTTGCCAAAACGTACGAACAAAACCTGGAGATGATGTATCGAATGGACAGGCTTGTTGAATTGGGCTATCCTGTTTTACTTGGAACCTCACGGAAGTCCTTTATTGGAAAAACGATGGGGGATGTACCGGCCGGGGAGAGACTGGAAGGGACTGCGGCTACAGTTGCCCTGGGTATCGAAAGAGGGTGCCGCATTGTCCGCGTGCATGATGTGAAGCCGATTGTTCGTGTATGCCGCATGATGGATGCTATGCTTAGTGGATGGAAATAGGAAGAGGAGGGATCCGATGGATAAGATACTGTTTAACCGAATGGAATTCTGGGGGTACCACGGTGCGTTCAAAGAGGAAAACAAGCTGGGACAGCGTTTTCTCGTAGACCTCGAGCTTTACCTTGACCTTTCTGCAGCGGGCCATAGCGATATTTTAGCAGATACAGTGAATTACGCCGAAATATATAATACATCGCGCGAGGTTGTGGAAAACGAGCGCTATGAACTGGTAGAAGCTGTTGCCGAGCGGCTGGCTGCTAAGATTCTCGGGGATTATAACCTGGTTCAGGAAGTTCTCGTTCGGGTGATTAAGCCGGATCCGCCCATTCCAGGGCATTATAAATCGGTTGCTGTAGAGATTAGGCGTGCACGCAAGAAGGATGAAAGCTAATATGCCAACTGTTTTTCTTGGGCTTGGTTCAAACATCGGAGACCGCCATATGCTTCTTGCGGAAGCCGTGAGAATGCTTCATCTTACAACAGGCATTCACATACAGCAAAGCTCAACCATTTATGAGACAGATCCGGTAGGATATGTGGAACAGGACCCATTTTTAAATGTTGTTGTTAAAGCACAGACGGAACTTTCTGCGGCCGATTTGCTCAGGCGCACGCAGGAAATTGAAAACGAGCTCGGCCGCACGCGTGACATACGGTGGGGTCCTCGCACACTGGACATTGATATTCTTTTATATGATCATTTGTATATCCAGGAAGGAAACCTGCTGGTTCCACACCCGCGCATGTGTGAGCGCGCTTTTGTTATGGTGCCACTTGCCGAAATTGCTCCGGATATCCTTATCCCGTTAGGGAAGGAAGAGCAGGTAACGGCAGCCGAAGTTCTTGCCCATGTAGAAGGGAAAGAAGGAGTCCAGCCGTGGAAGCCGCTCCCCTGGGAAAATATTCCGGACACTTAGAGGCAGCGGAATGGTTGAAATGAAAATGGTGTATGATAAAATAGTGGAATGATTAGGCATCGTTTGCCAAATGATGAGGAATAAGCCTTGCTTTTTATGCAAAGGATAGGTTTGGAAGGTGGAAACATGGCGAACCTGAAAATAGGTAACATAGAACTTAAGAATAATGTCGTCCTCGCCCCAATGGCTGGCGTTTGCAATCCTGCGTTTCGCTTAATCGCGAAGGAATTCGGCGCCGGGCTTGTTTGTGCGGAAATGGTTAGTGATAAAGGGATTGTCCATGGCAATAAAAAAACGCTGGATATGCTATATGTTGATGAGCGGGAAAAACCATTGAGCCTCCAAATTTTCGGCGGAGACAAGGAAACACTCGTAAAAGCGGCACAGCACGTGGATCAGCATACGGATGCAGATATTATTGACATCAATATGGGCTGTCCGGTTCCCAAAATTGTAAACTGCGAGGCGGGAGCCCGTTTATTGCTTGATCCGGAAAAGATTGAGGAAGTGGTTTCTGCTGTCGTTGAAAATGTGTCTAAGCCTGTTACGGTAAAGATGCGTATCGGTTGGGACGATGAACACATTTATCTGGTGGACAATGCAAAAGCTGTAGAGCGTGCAGGAGGAAAAGCGATTGCGGTTCATGGAAGAACTCGTGTTCAAATGTACCAGGGAAAAGCGGATTGGAGTTATATCCGTCAGGCAAAGGAAGCGGTAAACATTCCGGTTATCGGAAATGGGGATGTAGCCAGCCCGGAAGATGCGAAGCGAATGATTGAGGAAACGGGCTGTGATGGTGTTATGATTGGCCGTGCTGCGCTTGGCAACCCATGGATGCTATACCGTACGATTGAATATCTTGCAAAGGGCGAACTTCCTGCAGATCCGGCCCCGCGTGAAAAGATTAATATCGCTTTGCTGCATCTTGATCGCCTTATTAAAGTAAAAGGGGAAAAGGTAGCAGTTCTCGAAATGAGAAAGCATGCCTCCTGGTACTTAAAAGGACTTCCTGCTTCTGCACAAATACGCGATGATGTAAACGTGCAGGAAACGCGGGATGGAATGGCGAATTTATTGCTTGCTTATCTTGACAGAGTGGAATCCAAAATGGCTGAGCGGGCTGTGAAAGAACAAAAGGAAGACATAGAAGTTGTTCATTAATCTAATTTGACAACATTCATTGCCTACCATATAATACCTTCATATCTGTTAGAAAACTGCCAGTGGATGCACTGGCAGTTTCATATATGTTTTGCATAAAAAATACGTTTTTATCATACACTCTGGTACATTGCGAATGAAAAAGAATAGAGCTGACGGGGGAATGAAGATGGCGGAAAAAGAAGTAATTTTAACGGCTGTGGGATTACAAAAACTTGAGGAAGAACTGGAGCAACTGAAGACGGTAAAACGCCGCGAGGTTGCCGGTCGTATTAAAGAAGCCATTAGCTTCGGAGATTTATCCGAGAACTCCGAGTATGAAGAAGCGAAGAATGAACAGGCCTTTATTGAAGGACGTATTATTACACTCGAAAAAATGCTGCGTAACGCACGTGTAATTACTGGTGAAGAGGTAGATATCGGGGTTGTTAGCGTAGGTTCAACCGTAACAGTAAAGGACTTGGAATTTGGCGATGAAATGGAATTTACGATTGTAGGTTCTGCAGAGTCCGATCCGCTGCAAAATAAAATTTCAAACGAGTCTCCTGTAGGCGTTGCCCTTCTTGGTAAAACAAAAGGTTCAATCGTTGATGTGAACGTCCCTGCGGGTGTCATTCGTTACGAAGTTTTGGATATTAAAGTAGATTAATGCAGGTACTGGAGGCTCCTTCGATGTCGTGGGAGCTTTTAACCGATTTTGGGATTACAAAAGTAAAAGGCATTGAGGAGTTGAAACGCAACATGTCCCGTGAGGAAGAATTAAGTGAACTAGAACAAGTACGAAGAGAAAAATTACATACATTGCGCGACAAAGGGATTGATCCGTTCGGCAAGAAATTTGAGCGCACTCATACGTCGAAAGAAATTCTTGAGCAATATGAAGCGGTTGAAAAAGAGCAGTTGGACGAGCAGGGAGTGGAAGTATCGATTGCCGGCCGAATGATGGCCAAGCGCGGCCAGGGTAAAGCGGGATTTGCTCACCTTCAGGATCAGACCGGCCGCATTCAGATTTACGTTCGGGAAGATCAAGTCGGCGCTGAAGCTTATGATATGTTCAAGCTTTGCGATCTTGGGGATATTCTTGGGGTGAAAGGGACTGTTTTAAAACGAAAACAGGGAGACGAGCGTTAAAGTAAAAGAAGTAACCCTTCTGACTAAGTCGCTGCGTCCTTTGCCTGAAAAATTCCATGGCCTTAAAGACGTGGAAACTCGTTATCGTAAAAGGTACCTGGACTTAATCGTAAACCCGGCTGTTAAAGATACGTTCATCGCACGCAGCCTTATTCTGCAATCTATGCGCCGCTACCTTGATGAGCGTGGATACTTGGAAGTTGAAACACCTACGATGCACAGCATTCCGGGCGGTGCGGCGGCTCGCCCATTCATCACTCATCACAATGCATTGGACATGCGTCTGTACATGAGGATTGCTACCGAACTTCATTTGAAGCGTTTGATTGTCGGCGGCCTCGAAAAAGTATATGAAATCGGACGTATTTTCCGTAATGAAGGCATTTCAACGAAACATAATCCTGAATTTACATCCATTGAATTGTATGAAGCGTACGCCGACTATAGAGATATTATGCGCCTTACGGAAGAATTAATCGCTCACATTGCGCAGGATGTATTCGGTACAACCATATTTAATTACCAGGGGCATGAAGTGGAAATGAAGCCGCAATGGAAACGAATCCATATGGTCGATGCCATTAAGGAAGCAGTTGGCGTGGATTTCTGGCCGCAAATGAGCGATGAAGAAGCACGGGAAATTGCAAAGCAGCATAAAGTTCCTGTAACGGAAGGCATGAAATACGGCCACATTGTCAATGAGTTTTTCGAGCATTTTGTTGAAGAGACGCTCATTCAGCCTACCTTTATTTACGGGCACCCGGTTGATGTTTCTCCGCTTGCCAAGAAAAACGAAGAGGACCCTCGATTCACAGACCGCTTTGAGCTATTCATTGTGGGACGTGAGCATGCGAACGCATTTACTGAGTTGAACGATCCGATCGATCAGCGTCAGCGTTTTGAATCGCAGCTTCAAGAGAGGGAAGCAGGAAACGATGAGGCCCACATGATGGATGAAGATTTCATTGAATCCCTCGAATACGGTATGCCTCCGACAGGTGGACTAGGCATCGGTATTGACCGCCTTGTTATGCTCCTCACAGATTCTCCGTCCATTCGTGATGTTCTGCTGTTCCCGCTCATGCGCGAACGTTCTGTGGCAGAGTATGCAGAAGAACAGGGAAATGAATAAGTAATCGGTATAAAAAATGATTCTCAGACTGTTTACTGAGAATCATTTTTTTGTTTGTGAAAAAACCTCTTGCATTCTATATAGATAACATGGTATATTATTTCTTGCCGCTCCGAAAAAGCGTGGCGAGGCAGAAAAGTTTATGCATCAAATGAAAAGCAAAAAAACAACGAAAAAAGTTGTTGCAAAATGCTTGGTGATTTGATAAGATAGTTAAGTCGCCGCTAAACGAGTGGATGACAACGAAATAATAGTTCCTTG
>NZ_BBWZ01000034.1 GCF_001015055.1 Aneurinibacillus tyrosinisolvens
AATTTAATACAAAGACGCTTGTTTCTTCTGATTCAGTTTTGAAGGTGTAAAAACCTTTAAAAAGGAAGTTCTGCTAAAAGCAGGCACGTCCTGTTATTCCGCAGTAGCTCAGTCGGTAGAGCAATCGGCTGTTAACCGATCGGTCGCTGGTTCGAGTCCGGCCTGCGGAGCCACCTTTTTTCAAAGGTAGATAAGGAAGTTCTGCTAAGAGCAGGCACGTCCTGTGCCTAACGCAGAACGACCAACATCCTATTGGCCCGTTGGAGAAGCGGCTTAACTCACATGCCTTTCACGCATGCATTCAGGGGTTCGAATCCCCTACGGGTCACCATTTATCCATCGCTAACAACCGCAACGTCCTGTTGCGTTAGCGATACTAGCACGTCCTGTGCGTCGGAGGATTAGCTCAGCTGGGAGAGCATCTGCCTTACAAGCAGAGGGTCGGCGGTTCGATCCCGTCATCCTCCACCATATGCCGGTGTAGCTCAACTGGTAGAGCACCTGACTTGTAATCAGGGGGTTGAGGGTTCAAGTCCTTTCGCCGGCACCATTATTATCCTATAAAAGTGAAGCCAATGCTTTGCAGCATAGTTCGATTACTTTTACGGGGCCCGGAAGGGCAATGATGGTATAGTTTCATTTATAAATGCGGAGCCGTGGTGAAGTTGGAGTTCACGCTGGACTGTCACTCCGGAGGTCGCGGGTTCGAGTCCCGTCGGCTCCGCCATTTATTTAACAGTAAGGTAGACGGACCTCTCACCCGAGAGGAAGTTTGGCTAAAACCGCAACGTCCTGTTGCAACGCCGAACCTCGCACATCGTGCGTGTCGGAGTCCCCTCGGCTCCGCCATTTTTTATGTTTGAAAAAGGTTGACTATAGCATGGCTCGGTAGCTCAGTCGGTAGAGCAGAGGACTGAAAATCCTCGTGTCGGCGGTTCGATTCCGTCCCGAGCCACCATCACTGCGGAGGGGTAGCGAAGTGGCTAAACGCGGCGGACTGTAAATCCGCTCCCTGAGGGTTCGGCGGTTCGAATCCGTCCCCCTCCACCAGTTATTTGATGGGGTATAGCCAAGCGGTAAGGCAACGGACTTTGACTCCGTCATGCCCTGGTTCGAATCCAGGTACCCCAGCCATGTACCACTTCATTCTTAACGAATGAGCCATTAGCTCAGTTGGTAGAGCACCTGACTTTTAATCAGGGTGTCACTGGTTCGAGTCCAGTATGGCTCACCATTTAGGTGGAAAGCATACCATGATCAAGTCCGAAGAATTGTGCCTTTTCATCCTTTGGACTCTCACCAGAGAGGAAGTTCTGCTAAAAGCAGGCACGTCCTGTGCCTAACGCAGAACCTCGCGCGTCGTGCGCGTCGGAGTCCAGTATGGCTCACCATATATTTATCCCATGTGCGGGTGTGGCGGAATTGGCAGACGCACTAGACTTAGGATCTAGCGCTTCGGCGTGGGGGTTCAAGTCCCTCCACCCGCACCATCTATCTTCATCTGTACGACGTCGAATCAGCTTCCTTGTTCAGATGAAATCAGTAGTACCCGTTGAGGGTGCACCATTAATTATCATTCTATCTACGTCGAATTACTTCCTGCTAGAATGATATCAGTAGTACCCGTTGAGGGTGCACCATAAATTGTCATTCTAACTACCTCGAATTACTTCTCGTTAGAATGATATCAATAATACCCGTAAGGGTACACCACTACGAAAATCAAGGTCTTCAGGAGGTATCAACCACCTGAAGGCCTTTTGTGTTATTATAAATTCAAAAATTGCAACATGAGAATTCGCGAACGTTGGACAAGTATCTTGCCGGAAGTGAAAGAAAGTTGGAATTCAGGAAAGGAGGAGGAAGCGGCATGTTCTCTCTCGGTACGGAACAGCGTCCCATTATTGTAAAAGTACAGTCGGAAAAGAAAGGGGAGAAGGTTGCCCTTATATGCAAGCGGTTCGGCTGGCATTACATTATAGGCTTAGAATATACAGAGGATTTGACCGATCTGAGAAAAGCACTCAAGGATACGCTGGGTCCTGCTAACGTATACGATCCTTGTCTTTGCGATAGCGGTTTGAAATACAAGTTTTGCTGCGCGAGGAAAATGAAAAATTTCGATATCGACCAATATGTCGAGGAATTCGATTCCCAGAGTTAACGATTATAGGTAATCAAGGTTCTTCTTGAGGTAATCCATTATTAGCAAGAGGGAGAGGTTTCGCAAGTGATTCCTACATCTATTGATAAATTCGTTGCATCTTATATAAAAAGCAACCCTAAAGAAAAAAGGCAGGATATTATCATACAACTGAAAGCAGCAGTTTCGGCTAAACAAGAAGGAACTCTCTGCAGTCAATGTGGCCAACAGATCTGGGCGATTGGAACGGCTATTGCAGGATGGAATGCATGCTTCACCTGCCTGACAGGTGAAGCTGACGATTCCGGGGATTTCGAAATCGACCGAGTGTGTTGATATGAAAATCGAAGGAGTTTGGCATATTAGCGAAATGGAAATGTGGGATCAAGATTACGTGAATATAGAAGTGCGGGCCCACATTACAATCAGGGCGGGTCTCACTGATCATTTTCAGTTTGGTCTGGTTCAAGGCCAAATGGACGGCAAAATCGTAGAGTATTCAAATGGCGGGAAGTATGAGTTCACGTGGGAAGGGACAGATGAAGGAGACTATCTTCACGGCACTGGATGGCTCAGAATGAAGCATGAAGATATAGTAGAAGGTGAATTCAAAATTCACTTTGGGGACAATTCAACATTTTTGGCAAAAAGAGCGGAATAATTAGGATTTAGTGCTGCAGACCGCTTCTATAATAAGAAGCGGTCTTGTTTATCGTTAAAGAAAGTATATGTTGCTTTAAAGTGTTAAAGGGAATTACTATCATGGGACCGTGCGGTCCCAAAGTCAAAGAAAAACATCGCGGGCGATGACGGCTCTTTTCTTTTCCCCCTGTGGAGCGTGTCGAACATAGGGCGAAACAGACCGGCAATTGTCTCCATCATTGAGATACCCAGATGTTTTGCCGGTCCGCCCGGCGTGAGACTAAGCGGCCGTCCAGCTTCCAGAAGGGGAAAGGACGAGCGGCATGCCCGCGATGTTTTTCTTATTGATTAAGTATATGTCGCTTTAAAGTGGAAAAGTCGCTTTAAAGTGGGAAAGGAAGATTCTTATAACATCGCTCTCCCTCCTTTTGGGAAAATAAGAAATCCTTACATGTAAGAAAGTAGGAAAGTTTCGAAAGGAGCAAGAGGAGGTCGATACATACAAAATCCCTTCCTCGTGGAACGAAAAGACAGGTTTTTGAACCCATTTAACAGTATATGAATCCCTAGCTAATTTCTGGAATGCCCCCCATGTGGAGAAAACCCTCTTGATTGTGCTATACTAAAGGTATAAGCATAACTAACTGGAGGGACATATGGCCAAGCAACAACATGTGCCGAAAAAGAAAAGTAACATTGTTCCCATCAACATGGACGCAAATTTCTATTATGAGCGAGCAATGAAATACCTTGATAAACTTAATTTCCAGAAAGCTTTACGCTGCTTTCGTAAAGCCGTTGAACTTGAACCCAAGAACCCGGATCATTACTGCAGCATGGCGGGCGTTCTCGCGGAAATGGGAAAATATGAAGAGTCCAACCGGCTCGTCTGGCATGTGCTCGAAGAAGTGGATCCCTCAATGGAGGAATGCTACTTCTACCTCGCGAGCAATTATGCCAACCTTATGGATTTTGAGCTGGCAGAGCAATACATTTTGAAATATCTTGAAATCTTTCCGAATGACGATTATGCGGATGAAGCGGAAGATTTACTTGACTATATAACATACCAATTGCAGCAGTCTCCACGGGAAAGAGAAACCGAAGAGGACCTTGAGGTTACGCTTCTCCATGACAGAGCGCGCCGAATGCTTGAAGAAGGGCGCTTTACGCAGGCATCCCGTCTGTTGAAAGGCCTGTGTGAGACCCATCCGAAATTTATTGCCGCACGCAATAACTTAGCGCTCTGTTACTATTATATGGGCCGTTTTGAGAAGGCAATGGAGACGGTAGACAGCGTACTTGAAATGGAGCCATACAACATTCATGGGCTTTGTAATCTTGCGGTGTTTTATTCTCATGTTAAAAACAGGGAGAAGCTGGATGAGCTGCTCGCTTTATTAAAGAAAATCATTCCTTATCATTTCGACCAAACCTACAAGCTGGCCACCACACTTGGCATTCTCGGGGAGAACGACGCGGCCTACTTCCTGTTTCGCAAAATGATCACCCAAACAGGGTACTGCGATTTGCATATGCTCCATTATGGAGCGGTCGCCGCCTACAACTCCGGAAGATTAAAGGCGGCGGAAGCGCTGTGGAAAAAGGTTGATCGGCTGGACTCATCCGAAAAGATTGCACCTTTTTACTTAAAACATATACGCCTTAAGGAGATGGGGATGTCTGCCATCCAGGAGGCCTCTTATCATTACCAGCTCCCTGACGCGGATGAGTTTTTTTATCCAAAGGGAGAAATGGACGAAGAAATGAAACGGGATCCGCTTATTCGCTCCTCGCTTCTCTGGGCGCTTCGTTTTGGAGATAAAGATACCAAGCTGGAGGTTATCGAGGCTTTTGAATACGTAGCTGACGAGGAAGTGGAGGCTGCATTGCGCCTTTTCCTTATCAACCCTGCTGAGGACGACTATTTGAAGAAGGTTGCTATTTCTGTTCTTCGAAAAATCGGGGCAAAAGAGCCGTATCAGGCCATTATTAACCATCAGGCGACAACAATCGACTCGCAAAGCCCTTCCGGCAAGCTCCCTGTCTGGCTCGATAAATGGCAGGAAGTTGCGGATTGCTTTCAAGAGCGAATGCAGGAGCGCTATGATATTTTTGAGCAGCAGGAAGCCCATACGCTATGGGTAGAATATATCGGCAAGGCGTATCCGGATGTTCCTTCGATTCGCAAGAAAGAAGCATGGGCTGCTTCCGTTGAGTTTGTTATCGCACGAAGAAACAACCACCCGGTTACACAGCAGGAAATGGCAGCCCGCTACGGAGTATCCGCCGCATCGCTCGCCCGGATTTATAAGATGATTCATCAGGCATGCGTGGTGCAGAAAACCCGTTCATAAGCTGCGTAAAAACGGGAAATAACAAGAAAAACGAAGAACCCCGGTACAATACCGGGGTATTTTTATGTACAATAGGCAAAGGTATAGTAGACATTTGCTGCAATTCGTTTTATGATGGAGACATTAAATCGAAATATATCGATGAAGTGAGTATAACCTCTTTTTTTGAGGTAAAGATATATATAATTGGGAGGTAGTAATGATGAGCGAAGAAAAAGTTTATGATGTAATCATTGCAGGAGCAGGCCCGGCAGGAATGACAGCGGCTGTTTATACATCTCGTGCAAACATGAGCACATTAATGATCGAACGCGGGATTCCGGGCGGACAAATGGCCAATACGGAAGAAATAGAGAACTACCCAGGATTTGAATCCATTCTAGGGCCCGATTTATCGACTAAAATGTTTGAGCATGCGAAAAAATTCGGGGCTGAATACCAATATGGCGATATTAAGGAAATTGTGGACGGCAATCCGTACAAAACAGTAAAAGTTGGAGACAAAGAATATAAAGCAAAAGCTGTCATTATTACGACAGGAGCGGAACACCGGGAATTGGGCGTTCCGGGTGAAAAAGAAATGTCCGGACGCGGGGTTTCCTATTGCGCCGTCTGTGACGGGGCTTTCTTCCGCGGCAAAGAGCTTGTTGTCGTGGGGGGTGGAGATTCCGCGGTCGAGGAAGGTGTGTTTCTGACACGCTTTGCGACAAAAGTTACGATTATCCACCGCCGCGGTGAACTGCGCGCGCAGAAAATCCTGCAAAAGCGGGCGTTTGAGAATGAAAAAGTGAACTTTATCTGGAACACGGACGTCAAAGAAATCCGCGGAGAGAACGTTGTCCAATCCGTCCTGCTTCGCAATCGTGAAACGGGAGAAGAAACGGAATTTAAAGCGAATGGTGCGTTTATTTATGTAGGAATGGACCCGCTCACTGCTGCCGTGAAAAATCTAGGCATCACCAATGAAGCGGGCTACATTGAAACAGACGAAAAAATGCGCACACGCATCCCGGGTATTTTTGCGGCAGGTGATGTGCGGGAGAAAACGCTGCGCCAGGTCGTTACAGCGACAGGGGACGGAGCGGATGCTGCCCTTTCTGCCCAGTATTATGTAGAAAGCTTGGAAGAGCGTTTAAAGGAAGAAGCCGGCGCTTCCCGTTAAGAAAATATAAAAGTAACGAAATTTTAACAACTCTGTAACACTACCGAAATATAAAAGAGGTATAGTAAAGATAATTAATTGACCCCTTTTATGATAGTTAACTTGGCGCAGACAGAAGTCTGCGTCTTTTTTTGCGAAAGACCAGATCGTGTTCTCATTTGTATTGACAGGGGTGTTATGCTTAAATTAACGAAAGAATAACGTTTTAAGGGGGAAGCCCTATCTTTTTTCGTGGGAAGTGAATAAACTGATGGAAAAGAAAATGAACGAAATTAATTTGCTCATTATTACAGGGATGTCGGGGGCCGGAAAGACGGTAGCCATCCAAAAGCTTGAGGATCTTGGCTTCTTCTGTGTAGATAATTTACCACCCGTTCTTATCCCTAAGTTTGCAGAACTGATTAACCAGTCCGGAGGGCGCATTGAGAAGGTAGCACTTGTCATCGATTTGCGCGGACGGGAGTTTTTCGACTCTCTTGCCGAATCGCTTGAACGCATCCGGGAAATGGAGAATATATCATATCAAATTCTTTTTTTGGATGCGAGCGATCAGACGCTTGTCCAGCGCTACAAAGAAACGAGGCGCAATCATCCGCTTGCTCCGGAGGGACTTCCGCTTGACGGAATCCACGCTGAACGGAAGCTGCTTGAGGAATTAAAAGGGCTGGCTAATTTAATTATTGATACTTCGCACCTGAAGCCCGTATTGTTAAAGGAAAAAATTAGCCAGGTGTTCAGCCATATCAATCAAAAGCTGACGGTGAACATTCAGTCATTCGGTTTTAAATTCGGCATTCCGATTGATGCCGATCTCGTATTTGACGTCCGCTTCCTGCCTAACCCACACTACGTGGATACACTCCGGCCTAAAACAGGAAAAGACGCCGAGGTATCCGACTACGTATTCAAGTGGGATGTCACGCAGGAGTTTTTAGGAAAGCTAACGAATCTGATAGACTACACTCTTCCGCATTACCAGCAAGAGGGGAAAAGCCAGCTTGTGGTAGGGATTGGCTGTACAGGCGGTAAACACCGTTCTGTAGCTATTGCGGAGTATCTGGGAGAACGTTACCATGATCAATATAACGTTCGTGTAACTCACCGGGATATGGAGAGAGGTCGTTCATAGAGGTGGAGTATGAAGATACAACAGAATAAACCCCGCGTTGTCGTTATTGGGGGAGGAACAGGGCTTTCTGTCCTGCTTCGCGGCTTAAAGCATGAGCCGATTGATATTACAGCTATCGTAACGGTGGCCGACGATGGCGGAAGCTCCGGAAGGCTCCGCAGTGAATTGCACATGCCGCCTCCGGGAGATATTAGAAATGTACTGGTCTCGCTTGCCGATACGGAACCGCTCCTCGAAAGCCTGCTGCAGCACCGTTTCGTAAATGGAAACGGGCTGGCGGGCCATTCGATTGGGAATCTATTGATCGCCGCGCTGACGGAAATCAGCGGTGATTTTGTGGGGGCGATTGAGCAGTTGAGCCACGTCCTTGCGGTAAGAGGGCGGGTGCTGCCGGCTGCCAATCACTCGATTGTCCTTCATGCGGAAATGGAGGATGGGACGATTGTGTCCGGTGAATCGATAATTCCTAAATCCGGAAAACGGATAAAGCGCGTATTCATTGATAGGGAGAACGTACACGGACTTCAGGAGGCAATCGATGCACTGAAGCAGGCCGATGCGATTCTTATCGGGCCTGGAAGCCTTTACACAAGCATCCTGCCCAACTTGCTTGTCCCGGGAATTGTGGAAGCGATTCGGGAAAGCAAAGCGGTAAAAGCCTATATATCGAATGTAATGACCCAGCCCGGCGAAACAGACAGGTACCAGGCGGAGGATCATATCCAGGCGATCCACGATCACGTGGGTAACTCGCTGTTTCAGCATGTTATCGTGAATAATGGAACGGTAACGGATGAAGTCCGGGCAATGTACGCCGCCAAAGGGTCAGAACCGGTAGCTTACTCGGAACAGAACCTGATGGCAAAAGGGTACCATATTATCGCCGATAATTTGCTTATTTATGATGGGTTTTTACGCCATGACGCCGTAAAACTCAGTCAGATTATTATGGAGTTAATCGGCGCGAAAGCATGATGAGGTGATCGCATGTCCTTTGCTGCGCAAACGAAAAAAGAACTTACACAGCTTAATACGCCGTTGTGCTGTGAGAGAGCGGAATTAACCGCTCTCATTCGCATGAACGGAGCCCTCCAATTCGGCGGAAAACGATTCGTCCTCGACATTTCGACAGAGAATGCGGCGATTGCCCGGCGGATTTATTCGCTTATCAAAAAAATTTTTCATATTCATGCGGAATTACTTGTGCGTAAAAAAATGAGGCTGAAGAAGAACAACGTTTACCTTGTGCGGATTCCGCAAAGTGCGCGCGAAATTCTTGAGCAATTGGGGATTATGAGCGAGGGAACGTTTTATTACGGGATTTCTGATGCGATTATTAAAGATGATTGCTGTAAGCGCGCGTACCTGCGCGGGGCTTTCCTGGCGGGGGGCTCGGTCAACCACCCGGAAGCTTCCAGCTATCATCTTGAGATTTTCTCTTCCCATCAGGAACACTGCGACAGGCTCGTGGAGCTTTCGAATAATTTCGGATTAAACGCCCGTTGTATCGAGAGAAAAAAAGGGCATATTATGTATATTAAGGAAGGCGAGAAAATCGCCGAGTTCCTGCGGATTATCGAAGCGCACCAGGCGCTGTTCTTTTTTGAGGACGTCCGCATTGTGAAGGATATGAAAAACTCAGCAAACCGCCTCAATAATTGTGATATGGCGAATCTGAATAAAACCGTAGCGGCATCGATGCAGCAAATTGAAAACATTATGCTTATTGATGAAGAGCTCGGACTGAACAACCTGCCGGATAAACTCCGTCAAGTGGCCGAACTGCGCTTGAAGTACAGGGACATGAACCTGGCGGAGCTGGGTGAAATGCTGCCGGGGGGAAAGGTGAGCAAATCAGGCATCAATCACCGGTTGCGAAAAATTAATGAAATCGCTTCAAAACTTCGCGTAAAAGAGGCCAAACCGGCAGAATAATCAACACAATCATGGTATAATTGAAAAAAATGAAGCCTGGTAGAGGGCGGGGAGGTTAGTTGTGTGGTGCAGGAAAGTGTGGTAGTAAAGCTGAAAACCGGTCTGCAGGCCCGTCCTGCTGCTTTTTTCGTGCAGGAGGCGAATCGGTATGCATCCGAGATATTCATTGAGAGAGAGAACAGGAAAGTTAATGCGAAAAGCATTATGGGGATTATGAGTCTTGCTGTTGGCATAGGAGCGGAAATTACAATCAGCGCAGAAGGAACGGATGCGGAAGAAGCGGTAAAAAGCCTTACCGAGATGGTTCAGCGCGAGGAATAGAAATAAAGAGGAAAAGCCCGGAATGCATCGACATTTCGGGCTTTTTGTTTTGTGCTTTCTTATCTACATAAGGGTAACTAAGGCGATCACCGGCGCCTGCGGCTTGGTGCTAGCCAAGTTTTCTTTACAGAACGTTTGGATCCTTTTTGCCAAGGCTTTCAATAACCTTGTCCACGAGGCCATATTCCTGTGCTTCCTGGGCTGTCATGAAGTAGTCACGATCCGTGTCCTTCTCGACTCTTTCAAGCGGCTGGCCGGATCGGTCTGCGATGATTCGGTTTAAAGAATCGCGCATTTTCAAAATACGGGTCGCTGCGATTTGAATATCCGATGCCTGGCCCTGTGCCCCGCCCAGCGGCTGGTGAATCATTACTTCGCTGTTCGGCAGTGCATAACGCTTGCCCGGAGCCCCTGCTGTCAGCAGGAAAGCGCCCATAGACGCAGCCATCCCCACGCAAATCGTCGATACATCGGGTTTAATGAATTGCATCGTATCATAAATCGCCATTCCCGATGTAATGGAACCGCCAGGGCTATTAATATACACACTAATATCTTTCTCTGGGTCTTCGGCGGCAAGAAACAGCAATTGTGCGACAACACTGTTTGCTACCTGGTCATTAATGCCTGTGCCCAGAAAAATAATCCGATCCTTTAGAAGGCGAGAATAAATATCGTAGGCTCTTTCACCGCGGTTCGTTTGTTCGATAACTGTAGGAATTAAGTTCACTGTTACTTCCTCCTCTCGTATTTACTAAATATAGTACCGCATTGGTCAAAAAAGGTCAAATATTAAAAGTGTGCACTATACTCTCTTCATTTATATGCGTTTTTCCCTTAATTTAATCATACTAAACAAAATGTCGACTTCAGCCGTATTTATAGAACCTTTGTCGAAGATGAAAATACTGGTAAGAAAGTATGTATAATAGAAAAAATACACGAATAGACATAGGGGATAAAGAAAGGGGCTTTGAAAATGATGCAATACGACAGCTATATCGGAAAAGTGATACAATTAACGTACAGCGACCTTGACGGGGAACGGGTGTGCGAAATAGGGTCTATTCTCTATACACTGAAAAACCGGGCGTTTGTCTTTGAGACGATGAGTGAAGGCCGGCAGATGATTGTGTACAACCGCCATGTAGTGGAAGTAAGAGAGGCAGACTTATCTTCACGGTCCCCGGAGCATGCGTTCGCTCCAGACCAATTCGCCTAATGAGGCGATGAAGCGAGGGAGAGATGAGAGATGAAGCAGCCTTTTGAAATGACACGAGAAAAAGAATTAACCATTCGCGGAGATATCTTCATAAAGGATGGAGCAGACCCGTTCAGTAAAAAGCCTGTTGTTATCATCTGCCATGGCTTTAAAGGATTTAAAGATTGGGGGATGTTTCCCCGGATTGGCGAGTATCTCGCATCCGAAGGGTTTGTGGCGATTACCTTTAACTTTTCGGGCAACGGGGTCGGACGCGACCTGGAAAATTTCACGGAGCTGGAGAAGTTTGGCCGGAATACGTACCAGCAGGAGTTAAGTGACCTCGATTTTCTTATTCAGCAAATAAAGCGCGGGAACGTGCCGCTGGCGCAGCAAATGAATACGGCCCGTATCGGATTGGTAGGGCATAGCAAGGGAGGCGGGGATTCGCTGCTTTACGCGTTCTCCTATCCTGAAAACATAAAAGCAGTCGTTACCTGGAACGGCATTGCCCATGTCGATGTGTTTGGCGGTGAAATCCGCAAGCAGGTCGAAGAAAATGGGAACGGGTATATTGTCAATGGAAGAACGGGCCAGAAAATGCCAATTGAGAAAGCGGCGATTGACGATATTGATGTAAATGCAAGGCAGTACGACTTGCTGAATTGCGTGGCAAAAATGCAGCCGCCGCTGCTCATTGTCCAGGGGAAAGAGGACTTTGCCCGGCTCGTAAAGGGAGCGCAAAGCCTTGAACAGCACGCGAGAAACGCAAAGCTGCACTGGATTGAGGGAGCGGGGCATACGTTTAACACGGTGCATCCTTACCAGGGTGACACGGAACAGCTTCTGGAAGCTCTCGCTGTTACAGCCGGATTTTTTAAAGAAATATTATAAGAACCTTTCCTTAATGAAAAGAAACCGCAGGCCCCGAGGGCGCTGCGGTTTTTCTATGGGGCCTTCACTAGGTGTTCACCTGTATCGCTCCACACCCAGTTTTTCAAAATCGCATCGATTCGCGGCCCCATTCCGTCACCGGCTTCAACCGGGAAGTAGTAAGCAACGAGGAAGTAGCCGCTACCGTGCTTTCCGATAAGAACGCTGCCACCGTAATCCGTGTTGTTTTTCGTTTCATCGATATTATATTCCTTTAACGTCCACGCTTGATTTTTTTCATTAAGAGGCTGGATCGCTTTATTGGTGTTTTCCGCTGCTTTTTCCGCTTCCTTGTCTGTTTTTACGCCTGGAAGGGAAACAACGGAAACGTACGCGTCCTTGTTGTTGTTTAAAGTAAATCGAGCTTCGCCAGAACCTACTTCCTCTGCCTTCATGTCTTCAGGATAGTACGTGGTAAAAGAAGCCGATCCTTTCAAGTTGGCTTCAAACAGCTTGAATGTCATTTGTTGATCGCTGCCTTCGATGTTTATCGTTCCCTGTTTTGTTTTTGGCAGGTTACTCTGCTCATGCTGGCCAGCTGCCCCGTTATCTCCGGTTGGAGATTTTACTGCCGGGGTTCCGGCGTTTTCAGCAGGTTTTTCAGCTGGAGATGAAGAAGCGGGCTGCTGCGCCGCAGGGGCCGCTGTGTTTCCTTCGGACGGCTGGCCTGAGCATCCGGACAGTAAGCTTCCGGCCAACATCAAAGCCAATCCGCCTGCAAGTACGTAGTTTTTCATGTGAGCCTCCTTGATTGTAGCATCCCTGTCATTTTACCGTTTTCCCTTTCCCACGTGAAGGGACAAATGTTTGGGGCATTTTTTCATCGGGTAATTAGTACATACAGCCAAAATTGCTGCTGCACCTGAGTGGCTGAATTCTTTTTAAAGGAGCGATCAACGATGAATGACGACAAACTAAAAGGAAAATGGAACCAGGTCAAAGGCGAAGCGAAGAAGCAGTGGGGCGAGATGACAGGCGATGAATCAACACGACTTGAAGGAAATGTAGACAAAGCAAAAGGCAAAGTGCAGGAAGAGTACGGCGAAGCAAAAGACAGAACAGCCCGTGCAGTGAATGACCTGGTGGATGATGAAGATAGGGATAACTTATAATGATTTCGATAGAGAAAGAAAAGCCTTGCGCATCAGCGCAAGGCTTTTTTCATTTTTATCATAGAACCGTAAGGTTCCAACGTTCAAGAAAAACATTGCGGGCGATGACGACTCTTTTCTTTCCCCTGTGGAGCGTGTGGAACATAGGGCGAAACAGACCGGCAATTGTCTCCATCATTGAGATACCCAGATGTTTTGCCGGTCCGCCCGTCGTGAGACTAAGCGGCCGTCCCGCTTCCAGGAGGGGAAAGAACGAGCGGCATGCCCGCGATGTTTTTCTGTTCTTGGCAAGATTTTTGCTAGAGAAAATACGGACCCTTGTTGTATAATAACGGTATAGAAAAAGACTTCTATAGAACAGAAGGTGATGCCAGATGCAAATGGGGTTTGGTTTATATCAGCAACAGACGTTGAAATTGGTCATGACACCTGAATTGCGGCAGGCGATAACCATTCTGCAATATTCTGCAGTTGATTTACTTGAATTCCTTCACGAGCAGGCAAACGAGAATCCGGTTCTCGATTTGTCAGAGAAGCAGAAAGAAATGCTTTACGGAGAAGCAGAGAAGAAGATAGACAGCGACAAACGAATCGATATAGACAGAGACGAATATATAAAGGCCCGGGCCACCGGGGACGAGACCTATTACAGCCGGGGAAGCTCCAGCGCCGGTACGAATGAATATGATCCGCTTGATTTTGTAGCTTCCGGCGGCGTAACGCTGGAAAGCCATTTGCTTGAGCAGGTGGCGATGCTTAAACATTTGACACAAATCGAACTTCGCATTGTTAAGTACCTTATTGGTAATTTGAATGAAAGCGGTTACCTTGTGATTTCGATAGAAGAAGTTTCAGAGATTCTTGGTGTGAAGGTACAGGAAGCGGAGGAAATACTGTGGCTTCTCCAAAGCCTGGACCCGGTAGGAGTAGGAGCGAGAACGCTTTCGGAGTGCCTGCTTTTACAAATAAAAGAGGAGCCGGAAGAAAATGTGCTGGCCGCGGCTGTTGTTGAAGACTATCTGGAAGATCTCGGGGCGAAGAGATACCAGAAAATCGCGGCTACCCTGAAAATAACCGTACAGGAAGTGCAGCAAATCGCGGATTATGTGCGTACACTAAATCCAAGGCCCGCCGCCATATTTGCAAAAGGGACACCCCGCTATATTACACCGGATGTCACGGTAGAAAAGGTGCAGGGGGAGTACATTGTCATCGTCAATGATGGTACAACGCCGAATTTGAGCATTAACCGCTTCTATCAGCAAATGCTGCAGAAGGATGAGCAAGACCCGGCTTACCGGTACATTCAGGATAAGCTGCATTCCGCGCTCTGGCTCATTAAAAGCATCGAACAGCGCCGCATGACGCTTTACAAAGTAACCCAGGCGATTGTTGAGGAGCAGAAGGCTTTCTTTGAGCGGGGAATTACTGGCCTCAAGCCAATGACCCTGCGCGACATAGCGGAGAAGGTCGGAATGCATGAATCTACAATCAGCAGGGCAACAAGCAATAAATATGTGCAGACACCCCGGGGGTTATTCGAACTCAAATATTTCTTCGCTACAGGGCTCAGCCGGGTAGACGGCGGAGAAGCATCCTCCGTTCTAACCATTAAGGAAAAGATCAAATCAATGGTAGAAAAAGAAGACAGGAAAAAACCGCTATCCGATCAGAAGATTACGGATATCCTTGTTAAAGAAGGAATTGATATTTCGCGCCGCACAGTGGCGAAATACCGGGAAGAACTAAATATTGATTCTTCTTCCAAGAGAAAACGCTTTTAGATCAAAGGAGCAGGAAACATGACGGCAGACAACAGGCGGCCTTTTCATATTACGATTTATACACGGGAAGGCTGCGGCCTGTGCATGCAGGTGAAAGAAAAAGTAGAGAGAGTGGCCCGCGATTATCCGCTTGAAATCGAAATGTTCGACATCACGAAGGATGAAGAGATTCATGCCGAATATGACCTGGTTATCCCGGTTGTCCACATTGACGGGGAAAAAGTATTCGTATCGAAGATGGCTGAACTCTGGCTTCGGCGTGAGCTGGAGTTGAGAATGAAAGAGCAGGGTTGAATCGGCTGTCAAAATTTGATAAGATGAAAAAGAAGAAAAAAATACCTGTTTAAAAACAGGTATTTTTTTAAACACTATATGGGACATTATTTATCTCGTAGGGACGTTTTGTGTCCCTGTAAGGTGGGAAGCCATTGTCCGAAATAAACTGGATTACACTGCTGCAAAGAATGGCGCCGGAAACGTTACCGATTATGGAGAGCCGCTACAAGATTCTCCGGCAAATCCGGCTGCTCCAGCCTGTCGGCAGAAGGATGCTTGCGGATACACTGCAGAATACGGAGCGCGTCATCCGGCGTGAAGTGGATTTTTTACGGGAACAGCGGCTCATTGATTCTAACCGTGCCGGGATGTTTATTACAGCAGAAGGTGAAGAAATCATGGCAGCCTTCCATTCTTTCTGGAAGGAAGCCGACGGCATTGGTTCGCTGGAAGAAGAGGCGGCCCGGCGTCTGGGGATTCGGCGCGTTAGTATTGTGCCCGGAAATTCAGATGAAAGTGAATGGGTGCGGGAAGAATTGTCCCGTCACGCTGCTGGGGAATTATTCCATTCGCTTGTCGAAGATACCGTTGTGGCGGTTGCCGGGGGAAGCAGTGTGGCACGGATGGCGAATTATTTACCGCTGTCCCATCTGAACGGGGTCGTCTTCGTGCCTGCAAGGGGAGCCCTGGGAGAAGAAGTGGACCTGGAGGCGAATACAATCGCTGCCCGGATGGCCGCAAAGCTCGGGGTTTCGCATCGGCTCCTGCACATTCCCGACGTAATGGATGAGGAAGTTCAGCGCAATGTGAAACGTGATCCCGCGATTTCCAATGTACTGCAGCTCATTGGAAGCGCACGCCTGCTTGTCCACGGAATCGGGGAAGCAGTTGAAATGTCCCGCAGGCGGGGTTTGAATCAGGAAATTCTCCGTATACTAAAAGAGCGAAAAGCGGTTTCCGAAGTGTTTGGCTACTATTTTAACCGCTCCGGGGAGATGGTTTACCGGATGAGTACGATGGGTATGCCCATGGAGAGTGTGCAAAAAATAGACTCGGTGCTTGCCATTGCAGGCGGGAAAAGCAAGGCAGAAGCGATTTTGTCCTATATTGAAAACCGGGGCAATTACACCCTGGTTACGGACGAGGCGGCAATTAGAGAAGTACTGGCATTACTGGATACCATAAGATAGTCCCTAAAATACATTGCACATTATTTTTTAAAAGCTGAAGGAGGAAAAGAAATGGTAAAGATTGCAATTAACGGATTTGGTCGAATTGGACGGAACGTGGCGCGTGTTGCCCTGCAGAATCCTGATATTCAAATTGTAGGGATTAATGACTTGACGAACGCGGAGACGCTGGCCCACCTTTTCAAATACGACTCTATTCACGGCGTCTATCCGGAGACTGTACGTGCCGGAGAAAACAGCATTATCGTTGGCGATCAGGAAATGAAAGTGTCCGCCGAGCGTGATCCGGCGAACCTTCCGTGGAAGGAATGGGGCGTGGATATCGTTATCGAAGCGACAGGACGTTTTACCAAAAGAGAAGATGCAGCCAAGCACCTGGAAGCGGGAGCAAAGAAAGTCATCATTTCCGCACCGGCTACAAACGAAGATATTACGATTGTGCTTGGTGTTAACCATGAGAACTACGATCCGAACAACCACCATGTTATTTCCAATGCTTCTTGTACAACGAACTGTCTGGCTCCGTTTGCCAAGGTGCTTAATGATAACTTCGGCATTCGCCGCGGACTGATGACAACCGTGCATTCATACACAAATGACCAGCAAATCCTTGATTTGCCGCACAAGGATCTTCGCCGTGCCCGTGCCGCTGCGGAAAACATTATCCCAACATCGACAGGTGCCGCTCGCGCAGTCGCTCTGGTTCTTCCTGCTCTTAAAGGCAAGTTAAACGGATTTGCGATGCGTGTTCCTACACCGAACGTTTCTGTTGTTGACCTTGTGGCAGAACTGGATAAGAATACATCGGTAGAGGAAATCAATGCGGCGTTAAAGAACGCTGCGGACAACGAACTGAAGGGGATTCTCGGCTTCTCGGATGAACCGCTTGTATCACGCGACTACAATGGAGATCCGCGTTCTTCCATCATCGATGGGCTGTCTACGATGATTATTGAAGACAATCTGGTGAAGGTTGTATCCTGGTATGACAATGAGTGGGGTTACTCAAATCGTGTCGTTGATTTGGTGAATTTTGTTGCAAAAAAAGGTTTGTAAAAGATAAAATATAGAAAGCTATGGAAGGGGAGAAAAAATTTGCATTCTCTCCTTCTTTTCTTATCAAGGAGGATGTCTTTTATGAACAAAAAGTCTGTTCGTGATGTAGATGTAAAAGGAAAACGTGTATTTTGCCGGTTCGACTTTAATGTACCGATGGAAAATGGCAGCATTACCGACGATACACGCATTCGTGCTGCCCTTCCTACGATTGAGTATTTAATCGGGCAGGGTGCAAGGATTATTATGTCCAGCCACCTGGGCCGCCCGAAGGGAAAAGTGGTCGAGGAACTGCGCCTTGGCGTTGTTGCAGACAGGCTTTCCGAACTGCTCGGGCAGAACGTCATTAAAATGGATGAGGTGTACAGCCCGGAAGTCCAGGATGCAGCTGACAAGCTGGCTAACGGAGATGTTATGCTCCTCGAAAATGTTCGTTTTCATCCCGGTGAGGAAAAGAATGACGAGGAGCTGTCCAAACAGTTCGCTTCGCTCGCCGATCTATTCGTGAATGACGCATTCGGAACGGCCCACCGCGCCCATGCTTCAACAGCCGGCATTGCCCGCTATGTTGAAGGGGTGGCCGGGTTTTTGATGGAGAAAGAAATTGAATTCATGGGCAAAGCGCTGTCCCAGCCGGAACGTCCTTTTACTGCCATTATCGGCGGGGCCAAAGTAAAAGATAAAATCGGCGTGATTGAGAATTTATTGGACAAAGTGGATAATTTAATTGTAGGCGGCGGACTGTCCAATACGTTTGTGAAGGCGCAGGGCTTTGACGTAGGCAACTCACTGCTGGAAGAAGAGAAAGTAGAACTTGCGAAGTCATTTATGGAAAAAGCGGAGCAAAAAGGGGTTCGTTTCCTTGTGCCGCTTGATGTTGTTGTTGCAGATGCCTTCTCGAATGACGCGAATACAAAGACGGTGGAAGTAAACGCCATTCCGGATGGCTGGCAGGCGCTTGATATCGGGCCGAAAACAATCGAGTTGTACAAAGGCGCCATCCGTGAGTCAAAAACAGTCATCTGGAACGGGCCAATGGGCGTGTTTGAAATGGACGCTTTTGCCAATGGGACAAATGAAGTAGCAAGAGCTTTACAGGAAGTAGACGGGACAACCATTATCGGGGGCGGTGACTCTGTTGCCGCGGTAGAAAAAGCCGGGGTAGCGGAAGCTATGACCCACATTTCTACTGGGGGCGGAGCCTCCCTTGAGTTTATGGAAGGAAAAGAACTGCCAGGTGTCGCAGTTCTTGCTGATAAGGAGCTGAGTTAATTTTGTTAAGGGTACCGATTATTGCCGGCAACTGGAAGATGAATAAAACAGTGGAAGAAGCGCGGGAGTTCGCCATTGCGGTACGGCAGCTGCTGCCTGAAAGGGACGTGGAGACCGTTATTTGTGCCCCGTTTACTGCACTTCAGGCACTTGCGGAATCTCTCGGTGAATACCCGATCGCCATAGGTGCGCAGAATATGCACTGGGAGGAATCCGGCGCTTACACGGGCGAAATCAGTCCGGAAATGCTTACAAGCATTGGCGTGCGCTATGTCATTATCGGCCATTCGGAACGCCGGGAATATTTTGCCGAAACAGACGAGAGGGTCAATAAGAAAGCAAAGGCTGCTTTTGCGCATGGATTAACTCCCATTGTTTGCGTCGGAGAAAACCTCGCTCAATACGAAGCCGGAGAAACAAAGGAATGGATTCGCGGCCAGGTCCGGGCTGCTATTGAGGGCCTTACCGCAGAACAGGCCGGCACGCTTGTCATCGCTTACGAGCCGATCTGGGCAATTGGAACGGGTAAATCTTCTTCCCCAGAAGAAGCGGGCGAGATTATCTCTTTCATTCGCAGCGTTATAGCCGAGGCATTCGATGAACAAACAGCGAATCAGGTGCGTATTCAGTACGGAGGATCAGTAAAACCTGAAAATATCGCATCCTACATGGAGCAGCCCGATATTGATGGAGCGCTTGTAGGAGGAGCCAGCCTCACTGCAGATTCATTTATACAACTGATACAAGGAGCGTTAGGAGGCAAAGTGGAATGAGTCGACCTAAACCTGTAGCATTGATTATCATGGACGGCTTTGGATGCAGAGCGGAAGAGTACGGCAATGCGGTGAAGCAGGCTAAGAAGCCAAACTTTGAACGGTACTGGAGCCAATTTCCACATACAACCCTTGGAGCAAGCGGACTGTCCGTCGGGCTGCCGGAAGGCCAGATGGGCAACTCCGAGGTAGGGCATTTAAACCTCGGTGCCGGACGGGTCGTCTACCAGGAATTAACGCGGGTAACAAAGGCCATCCAGGAAGGAGAGTTTTTTCAAAATGAAACCCTCCTTCAAGCAGTAGAGCACGCCAAGAAAAACGGAACCGCGCTGCACCTTTACGGGTTAGTGTCAAATGGCGGTGTACACAGCCATATCGATCACCTATTCGCGCTGCTGCGGCTCGCGAAACAGCAGGATTTACATGAAGTATACATCCACGCCTTCCTTGATGGGAGAGATGTGGCACCTGACAGTGCGGTTAATTATATTCAAGAACTGCAGGAAAAAATTAAGGAATACGGCGTAGGGCGTATCGCAACGGTGCAGGGCCGCTACTATGCGATGGACCGGGACAAACGCTGGGAACGTACGGAAAAATCGTACCGGGCGATGGTCTATGCGGAAGGGCCGCAGTACACCGATCCGATCGAGGCGGTACGCGAGTCATATAAGCATAGCGTGTATGATGAATTTGTGATGCCAACGGTCATTGTGAACAGCGACGGTACACCTGTAGCGACTGTAAAGGATAATGACAGCGTGATTTTCTTCAATTTCCGTCCGGACCGTGCTATCCAGCTTTCACAGGTATTTACAAACGAAGACTTTCGCGGGTTCGATCGCGGAGACAAGTGTCCGAAACACCTTTTCTATGTGTGTCTGACGAGGTTCAGCGAGAGTGTGGACGGCTATGTTGCCTACAAGCCGACCAACCTGGATAATACGCTTGGTGAGGTGCTGGCGCAGCATAAGATGAAGCAGCTCCGCATTGCGGAAACAGAAAAGTATCCCCACGTTACGTTCTTTTTCAGCGGCGGAAGGGAACCTGAATTTGAGGGAGAGAAGCGGATTCTCATTAATTCTCCGAAGGTGGCAACCTATGATTTGCAGCCGGAAATGAGCATTTATGAAGTAACGGACGCTCTGCTTGAAGAAATCAGGCAGGAGGCCCAGGATGTTATCATTCTGAACTTCGCCAACTGCGATATGGTTGGGCATTCCGGTCTCATGGCACCTACGATTAAAGCTGTGGAAGCAGTGGATGAATGCGTAGGAAAAGTAGTGGATGCACTCCTTGCTAAGGGCGGGGTTGCTCTCATAACGGCCGACCATGGAAACGCGGATTTAATGCTCGACGAGAAAGGAAATCCGATTACATCCCACAGTACGTATCCGGTTCCGTTCATTCTAACGAAAAAGGATGCCGCCCTGCGTGAAGGCGGGGTTCTGGCGGACATTTCCCCGACGATTCTAAAACTGCTTGGCATTGAGCAACCTAAAGAAATGACGGGACAGTCTTTGTACAGTTAACCAAACAAATTACATAGATATAAGGAGATGAATGAGATATGACAATTATTGCAGATGTATACGCACGTGAGGTACTTGACTCCCGCGGAAATCCTACGGTTGAGGTAGAGGTACACCTGGAATCCGGAGCGAAAGGACGCGCCATCGTTCCTTCCGGAGCTTCCACGGGTGCATATGAGGCGGTTGAGCTTCGCGACGGAGAGGCGACGCGCTACATGGGCAAAGGCGTGCTTACTGCGGTGGATAATGTAAACAGCATTATCGCGCCTGAAATCATCGGGTTTAATGCGCTTGATCAAGTAGGCATTGATCACCTGATGATCGAGCTGGACGGAACAGACAACAAAGGAAAGCTGGGCGCCAACGCCATTCTCGGAGTTTCCATGGCGGTTGCCCGTGCGGCGGCGGATGCGCTTGATATTCCACTCTACACCTACCTTGGCGGATTTAATGCCAAAACGCTCCCGGTGCCGATGATGAATATTTTGAATGGCGGAGCGCATGCCGATAATAACGTGGACATTCAGGAGTTTATGGTTATGCCGGTTGGTGCTGACAATTTTGCTCACGCCCTTCGCATGGGAGCCGAAGTGTTCCATAACCTGAAGGCTGTATTGAAGGACAAGGGTTTAAATACCGCTGTCGGCGATGAAGGCGGATTTGCACCAAACCTTGCTTCCAGTGAAGAGGCATTGCAAACGATTCTTTCCGCCATTGAAAAAGCAGGGTATGAACCAGGCAAGGACATTATGCTCGCCCTGGACGTTGCCTCCACAGAGTTCTACAAGAATGGGAAGTATGAATTTGCCGGTGAAGGCGTGACAAGAACAACCGAAGAAATGGTTGATTATCTTGAGATGCTTGCGAATAAGTACCCGATTATTTCCATTGAAGACGGGCTTGCTGAAGACGACTGGGATGGCTGGAATAAGCTGACACAGCGCCTCGGCAAGAAAGTACAGCTTGTCGGGGACGATTTGTTTGTAACGAATACACAGCGCCTCTGGCAGGGAATTGAGCAGGGAACAGCCAATTCCATCCTTGTAAAAGTAAACCAGATCGGTACGCTAACCGAGACGTTCGATGCGATTGAAATGGCGAAGCGCGCCGGCTATACGGCGGTTGTCTCCCACCGCTCCGGTGAAACGGAAGATTCCATTATCGCCGATATTGCTGTGGCGACAAATGCCGGCCAGATTAAGACGGGTGCACCTTCCCGCACAGACCGCGTAGCGAAGTACAACCAGCTGCTCCGCATCGAAGACGAGCTTGCTTACATTGGCGGCTATGCCGGCAGAGAAGCGTTCTACAATATTAAAGAACAATAAAATCAGCCGGATAACCGGTGAATGGAAGTAGCATGCCTGCTGTTAGGGCATGCTATTTTTGTCCTTTTTCCTTGCTTCCTATTTGTAATGATTTTTTACAAATAGTGTATTATAATAGTAAATAAAGCAGAAGGAGGGTCGGCGTATGAGTCCAGGTATCATCGATACCGTTATCACGCGGATTAAAGAGAGAGGCGGACGAGTTACCGTACAGCGTCTTGCCATTATTAATGTGTTAATGCGTCTTGATCACCCGACAGCAGAGGAAATTTATCAGTTCATGCAGGCTGACTTTCCCACCCTTTCCTTTACGACTGTATATAATACGTTAAAATCACTGAAAGAACTTGGGGTTGTGCATGAATACCACCAGGATGAACGTTCGCGCTTCGAAATTAGCGAAATCCCCCATCACCACTTCCAATGCTTGCGCTGCGATAAGCTTACTGATATTTCACCGGAGAAAATTTCAGTCACACCGGATCCCGAGCTCGAATCCGAATTCGGGCCTGTAGAAGCAAAAGTCATTTTGCAAGGATTGTGCAAAGATTGCCGGGAGGAGACAGGGGACAAACATTGAAAAGCTGTCTTCTTTGTGATACATTAAGAGGTGGTAAAAAGTATAAAAATTTGTATAGCTCCGTCAGGAGGAGGAACACAAGATGGCAGTTGCCTTAAAAATTCTGCTTGTAATCGTCTCGATTGGTCTTATTCTTGTTGTATTGCTTCAATCAGGCAAAAGCGCCGGGCTTTCCGGATCCATCGCGGGCGGCGCGGAGCAAATTATGGGAAAAGCAAAAGCGCGCGGGGTAGATGCCCTGTTGAATAGATTAACGGTTATTCTCGCGGTTGCCTTTATGGTTTTAACCATTGTTGTCGCTTATTTGCTGCGCGTGGCATAACGAACAAGAATGATCATTGGTTTAACTTCAAATCATGAAGGGAAAAACAGCAAGTGTAATGCTTGCTGTTTTTCTTTACCTACAGGTTACAAAGGAGCGATAGACGTGATTGGTTGTCTTCTTATACACGGTTTTACCGGCAGCCCGTATGAAGTAGTGCCGATTGCAAGGTATTTAGAGGGGCGCGGCTGGAAAATTGAATCTCCTGTGCTGGCAGGTCACGAAGGCCACCCTATGCCGTTCCGGAAGGCTACGTGGCATGATTGGGTCCGATCTGCCGAGGATGCCCTGCAGAATTTGCTTAAGGTATGCCAGCAGGTATATGTCATCGGGTTTTCCATGGGCGGAATGATTGCAGCCCACCTGTCTACACGCTATCCCGTATCGAAGCTTGTTTTGTTGAATGCAAGCTTATTTTACATAAACCCCCAACAGCTCTTTCGCGATGCGGCAGCCATCATTAAAAAGCATTTTACGTCCGGGCCGGATGCAAAGGAAACGTACCGCCGCTATGTCAATAAAGCGTTCTCGACACCTCCGCGCGCTGTCGTTCATTTTCGCCATCTTGTCCGGGTGCTGCGGCAGGATCTTCCGCATGTTACCGTGCCTGCCCTTATCATTCAAGGGGGCAAGGACGATCTCGTCGACCCGAGCAGTGCAGAATACATCTATAACACGATCGCTTCGACAGAAAAAGAAATGCATATTTTACCTGAATCAAAGCATATCATCTGTCATGATTGCGAGCAGGAAGAACTGCTTTCCCTCATTGACCGTTTTCTTACCGGCTCAAACAAGGAGGAAAGGGGAGACGCCGAATGAAGAGCAAACCTCGTTCACCGGAAACGTTTTTTTATCCAGGCGGGAATACAGGACTTCTTTTACTTCATGGATATACCGGCAGCACGGCCGAAATGCAGCCGATGGGACGTTATTTTCACAATCTCGGGTACACGGTTCATGCACCGCTGTTGTCCGGGCACGGAAAAACACCGGAGGAAATGGCAAAAACCCGCTGGCCCGACTGGTGGCAAAGCGCACTCGACGGGTATGACCGGCTTGTGGAGGCCGGCTGTGAGAAAATCGCGGTTGCCGGGCTTTCCATGGGAGGCTTGCTTACGATGCGCCTTTCTTACCACCGCTCACCGGAGGCGGTTGCACTGCTGAATACGCCGGTGGAAGTGCGCGATAAGCGAATCAAGTGGGCGAAATACGTCCATTATTTCAAGCCTTATATCCCACGGCGGGAGAGGAAAGAAGACCACATTGAATCAGGCTTGTTTCCGTATGACCGCAACCCGGTCGCCTGCGCCGGCAGCCTGTGGGATTTACTCAAAGACACGAAAAAAAACCTATTTCGTGTCACGGCACCCACGCTCATTGTCCAATCAACGAACGATGAAACGATTGAGCCGGCAAGCGCTGATTATATTTATTCAAATATTGGTTCAGAATATAAAGAGATGAAATGGTACAGCAACTCCGGCCATATTATTACGCTTGATCGGGAGCGGGAGCACGTTTTTAAAGAAGTGGCTGATTTTTTGGCAGGCATTATTGGTAAGAAGTAAAGGAGGGGCCTGTGAAGAACAGGCCGACCCGCCTTTTATATTTTCGTAAAGGAGAGGACGAGCATGCCGAGAGAAGAAGATATTTTGCTCTTTATGCGCGAGCAAGCGTATCGTCCAATGACGGTGAAAGAACTGGAAGAAGCGTTTGGCGTTGATTCCGCAGGTTCTTTTAAAGAGTTCGTAAAAGTGTTGAACCAGTTGGAGAGTGCCGGAGAGATTGTTCGAACGCGGACAGACCGCTTCGGTGTTCCGGAAAAAATGAATTTAACCCGCGGGAAACTGCAGGGGCACGCGAAGGGATTCGGGTTCGTACTTCCCGAGGATAAAAGCATGCCGGATATTTATATCCACGCAAATGACATGAACGGGGCGCTAAATGGCGATATCGTGCTTGCCCGTCTGAACCAGAACAGCAACGGTCCGCGCCTTGAAGGTGAAATTGTCAAAGTAGTGGAGCGCAGCAATCAGAAAATCGTCGGCAGGTATCAGGATGAAAAACACTATGGGTTTGTTATAACGGATGATAAGCGAATCCCCAAAGATATTTTTATTCCTAAGGGAGAGTCGATGGGGGCCGTCGATGGGCACAAGGTTGTCGTCGACATCGTGAAGTTTCCGGAAACCGGCCGGGGAAACCCGGAAGGGAAAATCATTGAGATTCTGGGCCATAAAAACGATCCGGGTGTCGATATTTTGTCGATTATTCGTAAATACGATCTGCCTGAAGCGTTCCCGGAGGATGTTATGCGGGAGGCAGAAGCGGTGCCGGAGGTTATCAGTGAGTCGGAAATCCAGGGGCGCCGCGACTTGCGCGATCGTGTCATGGTGACCATCGACTCCGCCGATGCGAAGGACCTGGATGACGCCGTGTCGATCGAAACGCTGGACAATGGCAATTACCGGCTTGGCGTTCATATCGCCGACGTTAGCTATTATGTAAAGGAAGACTCAGACTTAGATGTAGAGGCTTTCCGCCGCGGGACGAGTGTCTATCTGGTTGATCGGGTCATTCCGATGCTGCCGCACCGCCTCTCAAATGGGATTTGCAGTTTGAACCCACAAGTCGATCGGTTGACGCTTACGTGCGATATGGAAATCAACGCCGAAGGAACCGTAGTGAAATACGACATTTACGAAAGCGTGATTCGTACAGATGAGCGGATGACTTATAAGGACGTATACAAAATTCTCGAAGAAAATGACGAGGAACTCATCGAGAGGTACAGGGAACTGGTGCCGCACTTCCAGGCGATGAAAGAGCTGGCCCTGAGACTCCGCAATTACCGGATGGAGCGTGGTGCGATTGACTTCGACTTCGGGGAGGCGAAAATTCTCGTAGACGAAGAGGGAAAGCCGACGGAAGTAAAAATGCGCGAGCGGACGATTGCGGAGAAACTCATTGAAGAATTCATGCTGAAGGCGAATGAGACGGTGGCCGAGCATTTCCACTGGATGCGCGTTCCATTTATTTACCGTGTTCACGAGGATCCGGATGCAGACCGCCTCCAGACGTTCCTGGAATTCGTTACGAATTTTGGCTACTTCGTCCGTGGAAAGGCGAGTAATATTCATCCCCGTTCGCTTCAATTATTGTTGGAAGAGGCGAAAGGAACTCCGGAAGAAATCATCATTTCCAAAGTGATGCTTCGTTCCATGAAGCAGGCGAAATACGATGCAGAAAACAAGGGGCACTTCGGGTTAGCAGCCGAATACTATACGCACTTCACGTCTCCGATTCGCCGTTATCCGGACTTAATTGTTCATCGGATGATTCGTGAATCGCTAAAGCCGGGCGGGTTCACGCCGGAGCGGATCGAAGAGTGGCAGCAGAAGATGCCTGTTATCGCAGAGCAAACGTCCGAGCGGGAGCGTAACTCGGTTGACGCGGAGCGGGAAACCGATGATTTGAAGAAAGCGGAATTTATGCTCCGGCACATGGACGAAGAATTCGATGGGATTGTCAGCAGTGTCGCTTCGTTCGGGATGTTTATCGAGCTGCCGAATACGATTGAAGGCATGGTCCATATTAGTAATCTAAGCGATGATTACTATGATTTCCACCAGAAGCAGTATGCCCTGGTCGGTCAGCGGACAGGAAGAATGTTCCGCATTGGGGATGAGGTGCGCGTGCGTGTGTTAAAGGTGGACGTTGATGAGCACACGATCGACTTTGAAGTCGTCGGGCTGAAGAAAAGCCGATCCGCGGGACGCGGAGAGGGAAAAAAGGCGAAAGTGATTGCTGTTACCACGAGCGACCGGAAGCACAAGGGAAAAGGAAAAGTGGCGCAGGGGAAGGATAATCCTTTCTGGATGGATGTTGTGGCAGAGAAGAAAAAGAAGAAGAAGCTAAATGTGCCGAAATCCGCGAAAAAGAAAAAGAAGAAATGAGAAAAGAAAAAAGGAAGAACAGTCCTTCCTTTTTTCTAACGTTTTTGACCTTGCGGTCTTAATTATTGGGCGGTGTAGCCGCCGTCAACGAGCAGGGATGCGCCGGTGACGAAAGAAGCGTCGTCGCTGGCGAGGAATTTAACCGCCTTCGCGATTTCTTCAGGCCGGCCGAGGCGGCCGATCGGATGCCTGGAAACGAGGAAGTTCCGCGCTTTTTCATCCAGATCCTTGAGAAGCGGTGTTTCTATATATCCCGGACAAACGGAGTTGACACGAATGTTATCTTTAGCATAATCAAGTGCCAGCGTCCGGCTCAAATTGACGACACCCGCTTTGGCTGCCGTATACGACGTGACGCCCGGCTGGCCTACGTGACCGAGGATAGAAGCATTATTAATGATGCTGCCGCCGCCTGCTTTTTGCATCTCCGGAATGACATGCTTACAGCAGAGAAACACGCCGGTCAGGTTGATTCCAATGAGCTGGTTCCACTTGTCCAGGCTTAATTCTGCGGCAGGCGTTATGTCGCCAATTCCGGCGTTGGCGAACAAGATATGAACGCCGTCGAATTCCTCCACTGTGCGTTGGACCATTTGCTGAACATCCTCTTCCTTGCTGACATCGACTTTTACAAACAGGGCCTGCTGGCCGGCTGCTTTTATTTCTTCTGCCACGCGCTGGCCGTCTTGTTCGTTATAGTCAGCAACAACAACGCTCGCACCTTCACGAGCGAGTTCTTTTGCGCTTGCTTCACCGATTCCGCTGCCGCCTCCGGTAATGATCGCTACTTTTCCTGCAAACATAGGTTGATTCCTCCTCCATGTATTTTTTCCTTCTTATGTAATTTCTCTAACGGGTGGGCGGATCTCCTCCTTTTTTAAACGGTTCTTTTTGTGGTACTATGTATACACATAACCAATGTAGATGAAGGAGAACGCCATGGGCAAAGAAGGAATCAAAGTCGTCGCGCAAAATAAAAAAGCGCGGCATGACTATTTTATCGAAGAAACATACGAAGCAGGCATTATACTCACAGGGACGGAGATTAAGTCAATTCGCAACGGGCGGGTGAATTTAAAGGACAGCTACGCGGGGATCCGCAATGGAGAAGCGTATCTTTTTAACCTTCACATTAGTGAATATGAGCAGGGAAACCGGTACAATCACGACCCGGTGCGTGTGCGCAAACTATTGCTCCATCGTGGTGAAATCGCCAAGCTGCTCGGCCAGACGAAGATAAAAGGAATGTCGCTCGTACCGCTGCGCCTGTATTTAAAAGGCGGTTTTTGCAAGGTCGAGATTGGCCTGGCAAAAGGGAAGAAGAATTACGATAAGCGTGAATCGCTGAAGGAGAAAGATGCCCAGCGTGAAGTGCAGCGGGCGCTGCGTGAAAGAAACAGGTAAATAGGGGCGGTATGTTGCGAAATATATCAAAATGTGCTATACTGTAAACATAACTGAATAAGTTATGAGTGCTCTGATTTCCCAGGAGCGACCTTCCTATATGGGGGCGTTCTGGATTCGACGGGGATGGTTCGAGCATGAGTAGCGAGCCGGTGGGTTGCGATTCCGTAAACAACGCAAGCGTAAATACAAACGCTAAAGAACAAAACAACTTCGCTTTAGCTGCCTAATAAGCAGTAGCGGTCTTATCTCTCCATCGTCCATGTGGCGGGAATAAGACTCAACCTTTAGTGGACTACGCCTAAAGCTTCCGTCTGGAGCTGAGGGAAGAGACTAATCAGACTAGCCTATCAGGTAGTGGGTTACCTGGCAGCCCGGTAGGCGAATCAACCACAGGTAACTGCGCTCGGAGAAGCTTATGTCATCGGAGTCTTCGGACGTGGGTTCGATTCCCACCGCCTCCACCAATACATATGTGTGGAGCAATTTTTATTTGTATAAAAATGAGCATAAAACAATGTTAGTAATTAACTAAAACAGCTTAAAAACATTATTATTATAATGTTTTTAAGCTGTTTTTACTATAATAGTAGAATATTTTTATTTTTTGTTTAAATACAAGTGTGCAGACGCTTAAAAAAAGCTTGTTAGACATTGTTTGTCATATACCCAATATAAACACTTTGCCGTAAAATAGCGGGCTAATGTAATTGACGTTTTACTCTACCTGGTTCCTCAAAAAGAAGGAGAGAAGAAGTGCTGCTACGATAGCCAACATACCATTAAAGTAAAAAGACGCTGGAGTCCCAAATCGCTCCCAGATAAAGCCGGTAATTAAAGAAGCTAATAACCCTATTCCTGTTACCATGGAGTATAGTCCCATCATGGTACCCTTTAAATCCTGTGGGGCAACATCAGCGACAAGCGCCTTCTCTACCCCCTATAAAAGATAACCAGCCGCCAGAACTTTTTTCCTTCCCCATTTATCGGAAAGGTTCCACTTCCATATATCATGAGATAAGCAATGACGGCCCCGAGAGCAGATCCGAGCATATCCATCATCTGCTGGATTCCGAAGGAACGTCCATGCTTTCTTTATCATACCGAATCACATGCAATCGCCAATATAAGAAGAGTGGTTACCACGATAATGTACCAGGAAGTTTCCAAACTTTCTAAGTGGAGAATGAAAAAAGGGCTTTAGTTTATTCATTAAAATCAATTCACATACCTCCTTATCACTATTTCAAACGTTCAGAGTTGCGTCGAGTATAAAAAAGGCCGTATCCTACAGCAAGGATAAGTAAACTAATAAAAATGTACCACCGGTATTGTCCCACTAATCGACTGATTTCTTCTGCATTACCTTTATATAGCTGGCCAAGAAATAACAGGATGAACGCCCATGGATATACCCCTATAAAAGTAAGAAATCCATATTTCCACCAGCTTATTTTGCTCATACCAGCAACATAAGAAATATAACCTACTCCTAACAGGCGGGAAAATAGAATGCTCCATTCCCCGTATTTATGAAACCAGCGTTGCCCTTTTTGGAACTTCTTAGAAAATCGTTTTTTGATTTTCACTTCCAATTTATTGCTAACGATATAAGGAACAAAACTAAAAACCGTGCAGGTAATACTCATCCAAAAAGACATTAACACTATTTCAGGCAAAGTGGGGTGTGAAAAATATCCGTAAGTTGGAACAACGAGAATACTCGGAAACGGGATAGATAACCCTTCAATAGCCATTACCACTAATAAACCCACCATTCCCAATCCGTTTAAGAAGCTTAAAAGGTACTGTATCATCCTTATCCCTCCCTTAATACGTAGACCGAGATGGAACCATATACACTCATCAGGCCCCAAGTAAAGGCGGCGCCAGTATGCATGAATGAAAGGTAACAGACCCGTTTTCAGAGCGAATATTCTCACCAGTGAATTTTCCCCTTTTTATTCCATTGTTATTCCTTATCGGCTAGAAGTCTGCGAATCATCAACCAGATACTCAATCCGATTACAATCGTGATAAACAAAATCCGTGTGTATGCACGGAAAATTCAACGACTTGAAAAGCGGATTCAGGACTTAGAAAACCGAAGCTTGTAATCATCCGTGTTCTTTTTTTGTGAGAGAGAGGACGCCGTTCTTTTACGGTGTCCTCTCTCTTGTTATATGATTCTATCCTTTAAGTAAAGTGAACGTACTTACTAAAAAGACGTTGAAATTATGAATGTACATCTCTGACCTTATGCAGCAAACGGTTGATTTCCAGTAATACAATGTTTAAGCTCAACCATACGCCCCCAAAAACGTAACCGGCTACCACATCGCTCGGGTACTCCACTCTGATATACAAACGACTTATTCCGATGAGAACAAGGACAAGAAAAAAGCTGATGCTTACAAAAAGCTTTCCCACTCGGCTTTTGAGATGCCGAAAAAGTAAAAAGGCAGTGAATCCATAAACAACCGTTGCCATCAGCGTATATTCACTTGGAAAGGTGTACGAAAGAGGTTTGGTATGTGATACCAACGGTGGTGAACGGTGGAAAATACGTCGCAATGCTTCTTCAAAAAATTCTGCACCGAGAAAGACAAAGAAAAGAAAGAACGTTTCGACTCTTCGGTTTTTCCCCATAAGGAAAATCCCCACAAGCGAAAGGACACCAAATGAAATTAGAACCGGTAAAGATGCCAAGTAAGAAAAGGATATCCAGCCTGGAGTAAAAAATAAGGGAACAAGAATGCTCACAACCTCATCAAACTGCCTGAACTCGTTTGCCAGAAGATCCTGAATTAGACTGATCATGGCAATGAAAAGAAAGACCCCAATTACCAATACTGCCGTCACAAGAAACCTCACACGCCCAAGAGAATGAAACGTATCCACCAATCTACTAAGGGTCTCTGTTAGGGTCTCTTTTATTTGCTCCTTGTTGTTTTTATATACCAAGTAAAGAACAATCGCCACAGCAGCCACAATCCCAGCGATAATTAAATACTTCTTGATTACACCGTGGAAATGTTCCCATTGCGGTCCTAAAACTTTGCCAAGGGTAATAAAGGTGGCAGTCCAAATAAAGGCACCTGTATAGGCATAAAGGGCAAAGGTACGAAAAGGCAAACGGTTAATCCCAGAAAAATAGCCGGTGAAATGCCGGATGCCGGGAATAAAATAGGCAATGACCAACAGCTTGTTTCCATATCGGCTGAACCAACGGGAAACTTTTTCTAACCTCTCGGGACCCAAATGAACGTAGTGACCATATTTGTGAAAAAAAGGCGTCCCCAATTTAAACCCGATCCAATAAGAGAGCGTGATCCCGATTGCAGTTCCGCTGAAAGCTGCGAGAATACTTAGTATCCAGTTTAACTTGCCTTGATAAACCAGGAGACCCGCGTAGCTCATCACTGCTTCTCCTGGTAATGGGAGGGCAAGAAGTTCTAGCATAAGGGCGACGAGTAAAACTTCATATCCATAATGATTAATCCATGTTGTTAAGTGCTCCAAAAATTTCCCTCCCCTATGTTGACTTCATAAAATTGATTCGTTTCTTCCTTCCTATTTTCCCAAAACTTATACCATTATTATCCCCAAGTTAACATTATCTGTCATATAAAAAATTTTTTATCGATACGAACTTTTGGACATAAAAGAATCGTCCTTTTTATATAAGAGCGAATGAATACAAGTGTTCAGTGAGTTTTGGTTAGATGCATTTATTTATTTCCTTTGCTATGATCAGGGAAACAGTGGACATTGAACCGATTTTCGTTTGAAATAAGAGTATGGAGGGTTGTATCATGGTCAATCCCGATATAGAACCTGTGATTCAATCCGCCATGCAGGGGAATCGGGAAGCTTTCACAGAGATTGTGCGTCGATACCAATCCTTTGCTTTCCAGTTAGCCTATGGAATCTTACATGATCGCATGGAAGCAGAAGATGCTGTGCAGGAATCCTTTACGAAAGCATTTTTCTCGATAAAAAAGTTAAAAAGTGTGTATGCTTTTCATTCATGGTTATCCCGTATTGTCACAAACATTTGCCTCGATCGTATAAAAAAACGACGCGCTACGATTCAAACAGAAGATATCGAAAGCATAGTAGACGTGTATCCCTCTGTTCATCAAGAACAGTTAGAATCGATGGATCGTCTTTCGCTGCAAGAGGCAGTTGCTAAGCTTTCCCCTGAGAAACGAGCGGTGGTGATTCTTCGGGAAGTTCATGGATTTGATTACCAGGAGATTGCCAATATCCTATCGATTCCATTAGGAACGGTGAAATCCAGGTTGCGGGATGGGCGCTTACAGATGCGTAATTTTCTTTTACAACAAGAAGACGAGGAGGAAATATAATTGAGGGATGTACACGTTGTCGAACAATTATCAGAGTTCCTTGACGATGAACTCTCAGAGGAAGAAAATCAAAGGGTTTCAGTTCACCTGGAATCCTGTTCATCTTGCCGAGCCGTTTTTCAAGATCTTTCCTTTTTATCTACATCGATTCACAAGGAGTGGGTTACGTATGATGCCTCGGACGATCTTACAGAGCGAATCTTTGCTGATATCCAACAATCCGAAAATATGTTTAGTAAAAGCCGGTGGATATTCGGCTTCGTACTTGGTACCCTTATGAGTGTCCTCGCTGTATTCACCTGGTTCTTCTCCCAGTTGGGGTTACTTGAAGGGAGAGTCATCTATTTATTCATGCACGTTGTCTCTGAATCTTTATCGGTGTTACCTTCACTTGTCCTAGAGAACACCGTTTTATTTGGGGAAATCTTATTGATTAGCGCCGTTCTCATCACGTTGAGCATTTGGAGTTTAAACAAACTATTGAGAAATTTTGCTGTAAGTGGGTGAGTATGTGAAAAATTTACTAAAAAAAACCCTTCCTTACATTGTGGCGATGTTATGCCTATTTTCTTTTTCTTTTCGCCTCTTCCGGCGGATTTGTTTTGGCGGGACAACCCAATACGATGATTCGAAACGCACCTACAAATATAGCTCAAGGGCAATCAATGGAAAGCTTGGTGGTGATTGGTCATGATGCTATCATTTCTGGAACCGTTACGGATACCGTGTTTGTCATCCAGGGTGATGTCCATTTAACCCGAACTTCACATACAGGCGTCGTCATTGCTCTAGGTGGTACGGTGACAGAGGAAACCGGAGCGAAGGTACTCGATAGCATTAGTCTTGATTTTAACAATACCTTATTGAATAACACGCTAATGGCACTCATGATTATGGTTGGATTCTGGGGAATTCGTATCGCCCTTAGTGTTCTATTGGTCATTGTGCCCATTCTTATTGTTCTAATTTTCCGCAACCGTCTACAAAAACCAATCGATATACTAAGACAGTCTCCCATCAAATTAGGTGTCATTGGTCTTGTGTTATCTATTTTAATTTCCGTTGTGAGTAGTTTGATTGGACTGACTATTATTGGCTTGCCAATCACCATCATTCTTCTCCTTGTCCTATTCTGTGCAGCTGCCTTTGGATACGCTATAGTTGCCTATTACATTGGCGATTTTCTTTTCCAAGAAAGGTTTAAACGGGATGAAGTTTGGTTCTCGACCTTAACAGGGGCTACCTTAGTGACGGCTTTAAGTAATCTTCCGCTTCTTGGCTGGATTCTGCTTCTTATGGTTCTGTTTGTCTCCGTTGGTGTTGCGGCTGTTTCGCTTTGGCAAAGACGAATGAAAACTGAAAATCAGTAATTCATTTCATTAAAATGGCCGTAGGTATTTGGTTAAACCATCATGAAATGGTTGTAGATACAATGTAAGTGAGGAGTCCTCCACCCAAAATCCTAAAGGCTTGGGTGGGGGATTTTTTAATGAATGAAAAAAACTTTTTTATAAGACCGAACTTTTTCGTCCTTTCCTACAGTCTTATTGAATGAACGGCTAATAAAGGATTTTATGCGCGCAAGAATTCTAAAGCTCAATATAAGACTACGATGAGGAGGGGAATTTGGAGTTAGATTTAATTCCAAGAAACTATGCAAAAAATAATTCAAGCTTCTATGCAAAGGGCAGTGCTTCTTTTGGTCTGCATCGTGCTCATTGTTGCATGGGGTGCGATTTCAGCATTCCAAATGCAGCGTGACTACCTGCCAAGCATTAATAATACAACCCTGCTTGTTTCACTTCGTGTTCCGTCGTACCAGGCGGATCAAATCAAGAAGACAGTGACGGATAAAGTAGCAGACGCTGTTCGTACAGCGGACGGACTTACCAATGTAGAGACCACCTCCTATGATGGCGGACTTCTCATGAATCTTTATTTCCCAATGGATTACGATATGGCGAAAGCACAGAGTCAGGTGAAACAAGCGTTAGAAAGCGCTGATTTGCCGGATGGTGTCAATCAGCCAACCGTTACGCGTCTGACAACGAATTCCTTTCCGATTTTAAGCTATAGTCTCACCAGTGACCGTATGGATGGAAATGCCCTCCGCTCTACGGTTCAGACAGCCATCACAAAACAATTGAAATCAGTTCCTGGTGTTGCTAATGTACAAGCAGTAGGGGCAGCCAACGATGGGTATGTCATTACGGTGCGTATGAATGATTTACAGAAAAATGGAATGACAGTAGATGATATAAACAAATCGCTTACAACTGCCATGCCTGCCTGGGCATCCGGTAAAATTCCGAATGGAAAGGCTTCGATCCCGATTCGTATTGAGGGGTTAAACTGGAGCGATCAGCAAATTCGGGATATCGCCATTCAAAATAAACAGGGCAAGAAAATCCCGTTATCTGCCGTTGCGGATGTGTCTCATTCCCTGACCGATGTTAAGACCGTTTCAAGAACGAATGGAAAACCAAGTGTACTGCTGAATGTATTAAAAGCACCATCAGCTAATATTACAGATGTTTCAGATCGCGTACAGCAGCGGATCGCTCAAATCCCTGCCATCAAAGATGGAGATGTTTCTCTTACTATGATGCTTGACCGAGCACACGAGTTAAATGCTTCCTTAATGGGATTGGTTCGTGAAGGTCTGCTCGGATGTCTGTTTTCCATGCTTTGCGTCTTCTTCTTTTTCCGAAATGTGCGTTCGACCCTGCTTATCGCAGTGTCTCTTCCCATTTCACTGCTGGCGACAACGGCGGTCCTTAAGTGGGCGGGCATTACGCTTAATATTCTCACCGTATCCGGTCTTATTGTTGCGATGGGAAGAATTGTGGATGATTCGATTGTTATCTTAGACAACATGTATCGAAGAATACAGGAATCTAAAGCGGATAACGGAAAATCTATGCTGCACACAACCGCTTCTGCGGTCAATGAAATGCTGCCTGCGATTTTCGCATCGACGGCAACCACCATTGCCGTGTATGTACCGATTGCCCTGGTAGGCGGTGTGATTAGTGCTTCCTTTTCCGGATTCGCCTGGTCAGTTGTCACCGCGCTGGTGGTTTCCTTCTTTGTCGCTATGCTGGTTATCCCGTCCTTTTTCTTTATGGGCTGGAAGGGAGTCACGGGCGAATCGGTCACACTGGAATCAAAGATGAAACCACTTCTGCACTTTGCTTTTCGAAACAAGAGACTGGTCATTCTCACTTCCATTGTGATCTTTGTTGGAGCTGGGATTTACTCCGCTTTCTTACCTGTTAACTTTTTACCAAGTGCAAAATCAGGTCAGGTTGCAGTGAAAGTTGAACTTCCTAAAGGAAGTACACTCGGTCAGGTTGATGCAGAAGTGAAAAAAGTGGAGGACACTCTTAAGGCGAATCCAAATGTAGCTGCATTCTCTGCGACCTTCGGTTCAAGCTTTGAACCGCAAAGTGACGACGTATTTGATCAGGGTGGTGGCTCTATTGCACAGCCAAATGTCGCCAACCTATCGGTCACACTGAAGGATAAAAATCAACTGAATTCTTTTATTCCAAGCCTTCAGTCTTCACTTTCGCCCCTTTCAAACAAAGTCATCTATACCGTGTCGAATCAGAACATTTCCGGTGATGATTCACAGTTAAAAGTAATGCTTACCGGTCCGGATCAGAAATCGGTGGATGATGCAGGACAGAAAGTCCGGGCTGCCTTAGCTCAAGTTTCAGGACTCAGTGTAGATGGTAAAGTGGATATGACAAACGGAACACCAAAATATATGGTGGCACTGGATCAAAATAAAATTGAGCAGGCTGGTGTCAAACTGGATGATATTACACGTGTCCTTTCACGTTATTTTACCCAGCCTAAAGACTTTTCGATTACAACGAGTGCACTCGCGATTCCTGGTGATATGTATCTTGATCAGTTGCAGGAAAAAGGCAACGGGGGGAACGATGCAGCAACACTGATGTCTTCTCTTGCTAGTGAAGCGTTCACCGCAAAGAATGGACAAAAAGTTCGTCTCGATCAGCTTGCAACGATTTCGCAGAATCATACTCCTTCTTCTATTCAGGAGCGTGATGGACAACCATATACTGCTGTAACCACTCAAATTATATCGAACGACATGAGCGGTGTGTCTGCGAAAGTACAACAAACCCTGGAGCAGACTTCCTTACCGAAAGGTGTCTCATTCTCTTTAGGTGGAATTTCAGAGCAGGTTACACAAATGATTATCGATATGTCGATTGCCTTAGCTTTCTCTGTACTGCTTGTATTGCTCATTACAAGTGCTGTCTTTAAAGGGTGGAGAGCGCCTCTAGCTGTTCTCTTAAGCATTCCTATGGCATTGAGCGGGGTTGTATTGAGCCTGATTCTTTTTGGAGGAGAATGGAACCTGGCTGCCTTAATTGGGGTGCTCATGTTGGTTGGTATCGTAGTGACAAATGGGATCGTGATGATCGACAAAATTGAGCGTAATCGTCTGGAAGGAATGGAACTTCAGGAGCTACAATTCGAGGAAGCTTATCTCGGGTACGCCCAATCTTGATGACGGCTGGAACGACCATTTTAACCCTTCTGCCGCTGGCATTTACACATAGCACGGATACAGTAATCTCCCAAACACTCGGGATTGTCGTGATTGGCGGAATGATTACCTCAACGCTCAACAGCTTTCTTGTCATTCCTGTGATTTATGAATGGCTGCAACGCAAGACAAACCAAAGAAAAAATCAGGCACCAGAGGCAACACAAAATCTCATCTAGTTAAAATCACCGCTATATAATCCCAAGATAAAAAGACGGTTATAATCCGTCTTTTTATCTTTTACTTATAGGGGGTTTTGTATGAACATACCCCTGCGTATCATGATTGTCCTGATGCTTATCAGGTGGCAAGGATTAAGAGTTGGTGTTGGAGTTGGAGGGAAAAATCAAGGTGCCCGTTATCTTTGTGCTGGATCAAATTTTCTTTATAAGTTGATAAGTGTTGTACCTGATGGCGACGACTTGAACAGCACATTATTTTTTATGCTTGCTTGTCCTTCTTCAGCTATCGTTGTTTCCTTGTTAGTTTTCAGATCCACATAATTCGCATCCCCAACACGTAGGAGTGTTCCATCTTCTTTGACAAGCAGACGATCGGGCTTAACCGGCTGATTTAGGTCGATAATTTTATTCGAAGTCCCCTGTTCATACGTGTAAACGGAAGTAACGTTGCCGGCAGCATCAAGCTTGCCGTAATACAGCGTATCATTAATCGCTCGAAGCGGCACCGCATTCTTTTCGATTCGATGGGTCCCCTTTTCGTTCCGGCTATGCAGGTAAGGAATGCTCTGTTTTACATCTTCAAAGAAAAGCTCATTTTTGGTGGATGCCATGAGAACATCATCAATATAGTAACTGCTGATATCCACCATAGTAAAGTCCCCGCTTGTGCCGACATGATAAAGCTTGGAGATTTTTTTGTTGCCAACCAGTATATAAATATCGTTCGTAAAAGGGCTAAATGTCATCTTTTTAAACGTCGAAGTGGACGATACCGGACCGATAGTTCGTATGGTTCGAACGTTATTCGTTGAAAGCATCGCTGTTTTTACGATCAGTTTTTTATTCGAACCTCTTCCTTTACTGATTCCAAGCAGCAATCCGTTATCCTGAATCCATGTTATATAATCGATCTTGCCTTCATTGCTGAGCGCATATACCTCTTTGTTGTTCGTTACGTCTTTTACATGAAGTGTATTCTGCTCATCAACATATGCAGCCAAATTCTTGCTGTCCGATAAGGCCACCTGCTCCGTCTGCCCATCAAAAAGTTTAACCGGGTCTCCATTCGATCCGCCGGTTTGGTATGAAACCGCGGCTGCAGCCGGCCCATTGGCTCCCCTAACCAGCAGGTGATTATAATAAGAAAATACCCCGACTTGAATTCCCGTTACAATTAACAAAAACCAGATAATTTTTTTCATGTTGCCTCCTCCTATTCCGGCATAACGATAAATGAAGTAGCGACTTTTCTTTCTCCGAGCACATCACTTGGTTCATTCACCAGTTTTCCATTATATACCATTGTAGTAGAAGAACCTCCGTCCAGGTTAACTGCGGTGACAGCTCCGTATTTCAACATGAGATCCTGTATATCATGCAGGGTTGCCCCCAGGTTCTGGGGTCCATGGATAAAGCGGCCGTCTGTAACAACAAAAATGATGGTACCGTCGGCCTTCTGACCAATCGCAGTACGGGGAGCATTGCCCCAGCCTCCATTGCCGCGAACAAGCCCTTGCCCGTCCTTAACAAGAATCGGCCCAAATGACAGAGCTTCATTAACTCCCATATCCTGCAGTTCTTTCGCCGAATATTTTCCCGAAATCAAAGAACCGTTTGAGGTGATACCAATAATATTGCTGTTTTCACTGGTCACGTAATATTTTCCGTCATGAATGGTTGTCCCAAGAGGATTTCCCCCGGTTCCATGCCAGCCAACATCATGGAACGATCCACCGTTAACACCAGCTACCGCTTTGTTATCACGCACCATTTCGCTCACTGTTTGGCCAACCTTGCCCATTTGGTTTGTGACTGCAACTTTGATGCGCATCGGATCACGAACAAGCATAATCTTTGCCGAGTACGTATTATCTTTGTAATCATCAACTTGGATGGAACTATCCTTAATACCGCCAAAATCACCCAGGCTGGTTACGTTCCCGCTGCTATTAATAGTAGGCTGCCCGGTTCCTGCAGCATATTTCGCAATTTCCGCCGCAGAAACAGTATTCAGTGAAAAGAGAGAGATCCAAAGCTTTGGATGCTGTGTAGTCCCGAGCGATTGGAGTGCGTAATCTGTCACATTTTGGTAGGGTCCCTTGAAAACAAACAGGGCTGTAGAAATATATATATAACATAGTCCAAGGAAGAGAGAAAATACTTTTCTTTTGAACTTTTTCTTTGGTTTTTTTCGGATAACTCTTTTCTTTGCAGCTTGTGGTTCTTGTTCAATGGGCTGTTTTACAGGTGGTTTGTACAAAAAATTCCCTCCTTCTCTAGATATCGTACAACACGAGTAGTTTATCATTGTTTTCTTAGAACGGAATGAGAAAAAGCACACCAGGCTTGAGTTACAATCACATGCTTACTATTTTAACAGACATCGGGCGGAAGTATGGTTATATGAATATTAAGAAATAAGTTTAAGCCGCATAAATAGCCCGGTAGATACTCTACCAGGCTCGGTCGTTATTAGTATAAAGTACTTACTAATTATTCGATTGTTTTCATCTTATACACTTCTCTGGTTGAAACGATGTCGGAGATGTTGTCTCGGTATTCTTGATAATGACTGGACTGAATATGGCGCTCTACTGCTTCATTGTCCTTCCATACTTCATATAGAACAAATGTATAATCACCAACAGATTGATGGAGGTTATACTTTATACAACCAGCTTCTTCCCTGGATGCCGCTTGAACTTTTTTTAGTGCTGATAACAACTGTTCCTGGAAGCCCTCTTGTGGTTTTAAAATGGCTGTGATGATGATTGGTTCCATTTTTTGTCCCTCTTTCTTATTTAAGATGTGCTGTCTAGATTTATATTATAACAACAAATGTCTTTGAAAAAGGACTTTCCTACTGGCTGGATTCCTTACTTTAATTAAGTGTGTACTTACAAAATAATGTTATACACGTTATAGTAAAATCTGTACAAGTGAAAAAAGAAATCGAGCATTTTTCTTCCAGGAGAATGTTTTATAAAGAGAAAGTTGAATTGTCCTGGAAGTGGGTACAACCTATTTTAGAGGCGTTTGAGGAAAATCTTTTACCTCTTCATCTATATCAGGCGGGCTCACTGGGTCCAGAGGTTTCACATCAATTATTGGAAGAGGACGGATTTAAGTGGTGGCAAGATAAAAATCGTGTTGAGGCTTTGGTGTGATTTTACAACTCGATGATTAAATTAAGGTCAGAAGTTCAAACTAAATGAGATGATATTGACAGTATTATTTTTAATTGAAAAGGGAGATGTTATATGACTATTTCTTTTGATTACTCTAATGCATTATCTTTTATGGAAAAGAGCGAAGTCAATCATTTGAGTGAATTTGTGGAAGTCGCTCACAGTATGCTTCATGAAAAAAAGGGGCCAGGCTCCGATTTTCTTGGCTGGGTTGATTTGCCACTCCGCTATGATAAAGATGAATTTACGCGAATTAAACAAGCTGCTGAGAGAATCAAGAATAGTTCAGATGCTCTCATTGTTATCGGTATTGGGGGTTCCTATCTAGGCGCACGAGCAGCGATTGAAGCCTTATCCCATACCTTCCATAACCAAATGAACAATACAACACAAATCTATTTTGCCGGCCAGAATCTTAGTTCCACTTATCTATCCCATTTGTTAGAAGTGTTAGAAGGTAAAGATATCTCTCTTAACATCATTTCTAAATCTGGAACAACGACGGAGCCTGCTGTTGCTTTCCGTATTTTCCGTGACTATATGGAGAAGAAGTATGGAAAAGAAGAAGCGAAAAAGCGTATTTACGCGACCACTGACCAGGCAAAGGGAGCGTTAAAAAAGCTCGCCGATGAAGAAGGATATGAATCCTTTGTGATTCCGGATGACGTGGGGGGAAGGTATTCCGTGCTTACAGCCGTTGGTCTTTTGCCCATTGCGGCTGCCGGACTTGATATTGACCGGATGATGGAAGGAGCAGCAGAGGCTTGTCGTAAATACAACAACGCGGACCTGTTGAATAATGAGTGCTATCAGTATGCTGCAGTACGAAATGCGCTTTACCGTAAAGGGAAGGCCATCGAATTACTTGTTAACTATGAACCGTCTCTTCATTATGTATCCGAATGGTGGAAGCAGCTGTTTGGAGAAAGTGAGGGAAAGAACCAGAAGGGCCTTTTCCCTGCATCCGTTGATTTTACAACGGATTTACATTCGATGGGCCAATATGTACAGGAAGGCCGCCGGAATCTTATTGAAACAGTGCTGCAGGTAAAGAAACCTAAAATTCAGTTGACGATCCAAGAAGATCCGGATAACATCGATGGATTGAACTTCCTGGCTGGTAAGACGATGGATGACGTTAACAAGAAAGCTTTTCAAGGTACCCTTTTGGCCCATGTTGATGGGGGAGTGCCTAACTTGCTCGTTGAATTGGATGAAATGAACGAATATACGTTTGGTGAAGTGGTGTATTTCTTTGAAAAGGCGTGTGGTATCAGCGGACATCTGCTTGGTGTGAATCCGTTTAATCAGCCGGGGGTCGAAGCTTACAAGAAGAATATGTTTGCCTTGTTAGGCAAGCCTGGCTTTGAAAAGGAAAAAGAGGAACTCGAGAAGCGTTTATCCAAGTAAGCTAGTTAAAATAAATAAGAGGTGATTATGAATGGCAGAACAACAAATTGGCGTGATTGGTTTAGCCGTGATGGGGAGAAATCTTGCTTTAAATATTGAAAGTCGGGGCTACTCTGTTTCTGTTTACAACCGTTCAGCTGAAAAAACAGAGGAGTTTTTAAAGACAGAAGCGGAAGGGAAGAATTTTGTGGGCACCTCTACCATTGAAGAATTTGTAAATTCTTTAGAGAAGCCGCGTAAAATTTTATTAATGGTAAAAGCGGGTGGGCCAACGGATGCAACCATTGATTCGTTAAAACCTTACCTTGAAAAAGGAGATATTCTTATCGATGGTGGAAATACGTTTTTCCAGGACACGAGGAGACGGAACAAAGAATTAGAAGCAGCGGGTATTCACTTTATCGGTACAGGTGTTTCAGGTGGAGAAGAAGGAGCATTAAAAGGCCCTTCCATTATGCCGGGCGGCCAGAAAGAAGCGTATGAACTTGTAGAACCGATTTTAAAGGCGATTTCAGCAAAAGTAAATGGAGATCCTTGCTGTACATATATTGGGCCGAACGGTGCCGGGCATTATGTAAAAATGGTTCATAACGGCATTGAATATGGGGACATGCAGTTGATTTCGGAAGCTTATTTTATTATGAAGCATGTTCTTGGCTTAGATGCCGGGGAACTTCATGAAGTGTTCGCAGAATGGAATAAAGGTGAATTAGATAGCTATTTGATTGAAATTACAGCAGACATTTTTACGAAGGTAGACGAGGAAACAGGCAAACCGCTTGTTGACGTGATTTTAGATACAGCTGGCCAAAAAGGGACAGGGAAATGGACCAGCCAAAGTGCTTTAGATTTAGGAGTGCCACTTCCGATTATTACAGAATCTGTGTTTGCCCGCTTTATCTCTGCCATGAAAGAAGAACGTGTAAAGGCAAGCAAGCTTTTAAAGGGGCCGGAAGAAAAGGCTTTCGAAGGTAACAGGGAAGAGATAATTGAAGCTGTTCGTAAAGCTTTATATATGAGTAAAATTTGTTCATATGCCCAGGGTTTCGCGCAAATGCGTGCTGCTTCCGAGGAATATGATTGGAATCTTCGTTACGGTGATATCGCTATGATTTTCCGTGGCGGTTGTATCATCCGTGCCCAATTCCTGCAAAAAATTAAGGAGGCTTATGATCGTGATCCTCATTTAGCAAATTTATTGTTAGACCCTTACTTTAAAGAAATTGTAGAAAGCTATCAATCTGCACTGCGTGAGGTTCTAGGTATCGCAATCCAGCGCGGTATTCCGGTGCCATCATTCTCTAGTGCTCTAGCTTACTACGACAGCTACCGTACAGAAACGTTACCGGCCAATCTGCTGCAAGCGCAGCGTGATTATTTCGGTGCACACACATACCAACGTGTAGATAAGGAAGGTGTTTTCCATACAGAATGGTTTCAGAAATAAGGTTTTGATATATGTAAATCATATTAGATTTATAAAACCCTTTATACTGATATCTGTGTTAGAAATAACAAACACGGGTAATGGTCATACTAAGGAGGTTGGTCTACAATGAGTAAAAAAATTGCTGCGATTGTTACGGATTTATTTGAGGATGTAGAATATACAGAACCAGCTAAAGCTTTTAAAGAAGCTGGTCATAAAGTTATCACGATTGATAAACAAGCAGGCAAACAGGTAACAGGTAAAAAAGGGGAGACTATCACCATTGATAAAGGAATTGGTGAAGTAAACCCTGCAGACTTCGATGCCTTACTCATCCCTGGCGGGTTCTCTCCAGATTTATTACGTGCGGATGATCGTTTTGGTGAATTTGCTAAAGCATTCGTCCAAGAAGGAAAACCGGTTTTCGCGATTTGCCATGGACCGCAAGTATTAATTGATACTGACTTATTAAAAGGTGTCGACATGACAGGTTATAAGTCAATCCGTAACGACTTAAAAAATGCGGGTGTGAACTACAAAGATGAAGAGGTAGTAGTAAGCAAGAACATCGTAACAAGCCGTACACCGGATGATATTCCTGCATTTAATCGTGAATCGCTAAAGTTATTAGCTAAATAATACAGCTGGGCATATTATTCTTGTGCGGTAACATAATGGTTTCGTCTTAAAAACTTTCTATTTTTAAGACGGAACTTTTTTATTTTATAATAGTTACTTGACAAAAGTAAGAAAAAGAGTTTATTATACTTACATAAAGTTTGTTACGAACAAAAAATATAAGAGGAGGATTTAAAATGATAAATCTTGGACTTTTGATTATTCGTTTAGTGATAGGATTGACTTTTATGGGACACGGTGCACAAAAATTATTTGGTTGGTTTGGTGGACATGGATTAAAAGGTACCGCTGGATGGATGGAATCGATTGGTGCGAAACCGGGTGTATTGATGGCCTTTCTTGCTGGAGCAGGGGAGCTGATCGGAGGTCTTTTGTTTGCAGCAGGCGTTTTAACACCCGTTGGAGCTGCTCTTATCGTCATTACCATGCTGGTATCCATCTTTACCGTGCATGGTAAAAACGGGTACTGGGCAACAGAAGGTGGGTTTGAGTATAACCTTACTTTGATTGCTGTGGCAATTGGTGTCGCTTTGATTGGTCCTGGTTCTTACGTTCTTTTCTAATAAATATTCGAAAAGAGCGCTAATCAAGCAGAAAAATGGGTATATTCTTTTCTTATGGAGAAGATAAGTGGACAAATATTATAAAGAGGATGATGAACTTGACACAGAAAACGACAGAACAAACCATTTCAGTCCAGCAAGCAATTGAATCACGGCATAGTATTCGCAAATTTGTCCAACAACCGATTGACAGACAAGATCTCCAGAAGATTTTTGAGCTTGTACGTTTATCTCCAAGCGCATGGAACCTGCAGCCATGGCGTTTCCATGTTGTTACAGACGTTAACCTGAAGGAAAAACTTGAAGAAGCAGCTTACGGACAAAAACAGGTTACATCTGCTCCTGCAGTCATTGTTGTAACAAGTGACATGGAAGATGTATTAGCAAATCTTCGAGACACTGTTCACCCTGGACTTTCCGAAGAGCAAAAAGAAAAGGAAGTAGCGAATTTATCAGCATTCTTTAATGGTATGAGTGTTGAGGAACGCGGGCAATGGGGATTAACTCAAACCAACATCGCATTTGGCTTCCTGATGACTGCTGTTCAGGGATACGGCTATGCAAGTAATCCCATGCTGGGTTTTGACCAGGATAAGGTAAAGGAACTATTAAAGCTTCCTGAACACGTGAAATTCGCTGGCATCCTTCCTATAGGAAAACCTGATGGTGAGGGATACCCTCATCACCGATTTGACTTCAACAAAATTGTGACATTTCATTAAGCCGAGATTAAGAAACAACAAAGGGAGTAGGCAATAGTAGCTTACTCCCTTTTACCTTGCTCAAAAGATGTTCAGCTCTGTCATAATCAATTGAACCAATTAATCTTATGTACATAGTGACAGGCGAGAAGAAGGCATTAAAATAAATAGAAATTTACAAATGTTTAATATTTAACATGGTTAAAGCACAGAAAACGGGGGTACTTTTAAACAGGGGACAAATAATTAATTGTTTCCAGCAGTCCATTCAGCGACCCACATGTCCAGGTAATTAACTTTAGGAGGGACAAAAAAATGGGAAAACGAATTGTCGGAACCTATCATTCAGAGCAGGAAGCTATTTATGCCATTAATGACTTGAAGCGTCAGGGGTACCAACCAGCAGACATCATGGTCATCTCACAGGACAGAAGTGCTGTCCCGATGGTGGCAAATACCGGGGCACGGGTAGAATCCAGCAGGCCGGCCAGTACGTTAGCCGGTGCAATGATGGAGAGTTTTTTTACCGTCATGACAGGTGGGATGGTAAGCAGCGATAGTGGACTGGCGGATAAACTCTCCGGAATGGGCATCCCGGATTTTACCGCGAAGCGTTATGAATCAGAGGTGAATAAAGGGAAAATCCTTGTAATGGTTGATGCGAACCTGGCTCCCATCGATTTGGCATACAGTACCGGTACGGAGGCACAGTACGAGACCGAAGAGCAAAGAGCCGTTCGTCTTTGGGAAGAGCAACTCAGCGTAACGAAGGAGCGCGTACAGGTCGGTGAGGTAGAGCTGCGTAAAGCAATCGTGGAAGAAGAAAGAACGGTTTTTGTTCCGTTCACCCGTGAGGAAGTTTATGTAGAGCGGCGACCTGTTATAGACGGCAAGTTCGATGGCACCCTGATGGACGAGAGTGAGGTCATTCGTGTCCCTATTATAGAGGAGCGGATCGAAGTGACGAAAACACCAATGGTCGTTGAGGAAGTAATCATTGGTAAACGCAGAGTCCAGGAAACCAGGGAAGTACAGGGTATTATTAGGAAGGAAGAGGCTCGTATTGAACGTTCGGATCTTCCGATTGTTCAGGAAAATAAAGATTTCGTGGCTACCGTTGATTTAATAGACAGTAAAGAGGAAGAACTTTCAATTCCCCCTTCGGACTTGCCAGTTTCAGAAGAAGATAAAGAAATCTTAGATATGGCAAATGAGCTAATCAATGAGACGAAGGAAACCGTCATTGAGTTGTTAAATGAGACGAAGGAAGCCGATCCTGTCGAGAAATCGACCTCTTCTAGCATTCGAGATAATAAAAGCCCTGCCGTTTCAGCGAACAACAAAAAAGAAGAACCCGGTAGCAAGCGTGCGGACTCTTCAACTGCCGGGGAAAATAAAAATACTATAGCTTCAGAAAACAAGAAAAAGAAATAGAAGGAATTGAGAGTTGGGAAGGCACCGCTCCAACTTAAGGATATACATGTTAATCCGTAATCAAAAAACAGTCGGACCCCTTCACTTCGGGTCCGGCTGTTTTTATAAAGAAAAATATACTGCTCAAATATTTTAAACTACATCCTTTCTTTACTTAAATTTCGAATCTTTAAGGTTCCCCATAATCCTTCCAGCCTTACTCATTAGAGGTAAAAGGGTGATTTAAGAAGTGAAAAATCCTTCAAGTCCAGGATCCGGCCTGCTATTTGGAATCTGTTCATCCCATTCACACTCAACAATGTTGGAACATTTAACATGGAGTAACTCCATATTCAGTTCGGTGTTATAAGAAGCTTCAAGAATTCGGTATCTGTTGAATGTAGGAAGGCATTTAGGACAGCAGCCGTTTGCAATGGCATCCAGCTGCTCATCCGTATAATCAACAGTCGTTTTGGTTAATAATGATTTATCTAACATCTTTATCACCCCTAAAGTAATGTTAATTTGCAACCGTATTCGTTAAAACCCCGATTTTTTCAATTTCAACTTCTACAATATCACCCTCTTGTAAGAATCTTGGGGGTTGAAAGCCAATTCCTACACCTTTAGGAGTTCCTGTAGCAATGATATCTCCAGGCTGCAGTGTGATTCCGGCTGAAACGGTTTTAATAATGGTAGGAATATCAAAAATCAGGAGTTCTGTGTTCGAATTTTGTCTTACTTCCCCATTTACTCTGCATTGAATATTTAAATGAACAGGCGCAGGGATTTCATCCGCCGTTACAAGGTAAGGTCCCATAGGCCCAAAGGTATCTAATCCTTTTCCAAGGAACCACTGGCTATGTTTTTTTTGCAGGTCACGTGCAGTTACATCGTTTATAATGGTGTAACCTAAGATATAGTCATAAGCTTCTTCTTCTGAAATGTTTGTTCCTTCTTTGCCAATCACAATCGCCAATTCCGCTTCGTAGTCGATTTGATTTGTCACATTGCGGTGGCTTTTGATTTCTTGATTCGTTCCAATAACGGCTGTCGTCGCTTTGCTAAAAACAATAGGATACTGGGGCACATTTTTTGCTTCTTCCATTGCTGTGGTGTACTCAAGAGCATGCTCATGATAATTAAGACCCAAACAAATAATGTCCCTTTTAGGATCCGGAAGAGGAGCTTGAAGTGTTACTTCAGATAAAGGTACTATGTAATTGGCTGAATTTTCCGATATTTCATTGTTGAGCTCTCTTAGTCTCGCTACCGCTTCCTGATTCTCAATTACTTCACGCAAAGTTTCAGGCAGAAGAGGATGGGGAAAAAACTGTTTTTCCGCCGCCGCAGCATCAACGATTGAATTTTCATCTTTTGTTCTAAATCCAAACTTTAATTGTCCATCATGTAAAAATGTTGCTAAATACATATCATGTATCCTCCTTAACATAATTTCCAACAAATCGGGACCGATTTTTATAATTGGTCTAACCATTTATTGATAAAATCGTATCCTACTTGCCTTTCATAGTCAAGATAGACTTTTATTGGAGCCGATATTTGACGTAATGGGCAGCCAAAATGTATTATTTAGATCCAGAGAGAGTAAACGAAGTGAAGGGAAGGGATGAAATGAAAGCATTAGATATAAATTTCACACCCGTTGGTGAAAATAAGGCTTTTCTGGATATTGCTAATCAAATAAGAGATAACATTGAAAAAGGTGTTTTAAAGGTGGATTCCAGATTGCCTTCCGAGCGTGAATTAGCAGAAAAGTTCCGGACTAGCCGGGCAACAGTAAGAGAAGCATTACGGGCATTAGAGATTATTGGGGTTATTGAAAGCAAGGTAGGGCAGGGGACTTTTATAAAGAACATCAGCTTCTCCAGCATGGACGGTTTATTTGCAGAAATATCGAAACAAACAAGTCCATCTGAAGTATTTGAAGCCAGGTATGCCTTTGAACCGTATTTAGCCCATTTATCGGCATTAAGGGCGACTCAGGAAGATTTTATTTCGTTAAAGAGCATACTAGCTGAGTTTGATACGGCAATCGAGAATACGGACATCCAGCAGTTTGAGAAGCTGGATGGCCAATTTCATTATGCCATTGCCCTCTCTGCTAAAAATTCGTTCCTGTTACACATGGTTAACATTATAAACAACGTAAGGCTAGAGAAGTTATGGGGAACACTAAAGGAAAGAAGTTTGAATCCGGATAAAATGAAACAATACCATATTGAACACCATACTATATATCAAGCTATCCATGAACGTGATTCGCACAAGGCGCAGCTTTTAACCTTGCAGCATTTAAAAAATGTACGTGAAAACATGTTAGGGGACTAATTGAACTTATGAAAACAAGCTTAAAGTTTTCCATCGGGCTTGTTTTTTTATTTGCAACGAAAAATTTTTTGTAAATTTAAAATCTTTGTTGACGAAGTCGGTAGGTGTCCATTATTATATGGATTATAAACATGGTTCGACCAATTTTATATTTTCACAACCAATTTTAATTCAAAATGGAGGAGGTACATAGGTGCTTAGTCAAATGAATAGCCTTCAAATTAACTATGAAGTTAAAGGAACCGGTGATGTAGTCGTATTTGTTCATGGGTTAGGTGGAAGTTTAAACATCTGGAACAGCCAGGTAAACGTTTGTTCCCGGTATTATAAAACAATAACCTATGATTTGAGAGGATCAGGCCGTACAGAAACTTCTCATCCAGAATACTCTATTAGCCAATATGTAGAAGATTTGAAAGACCTTCTTGAGCAAGAAAACGTAGATTCCGCCCACTTAGTCGGACATTCCATGGGCACTCTTATCATTCAGCATTTTGCAACCCGCTACCCGGAAAAAGTGAAAAGCCTTGCCCTAGTTGGCGGTATTGTTGAAATTCCGCCTGCAGGTAAAGATGGATTAGCCGCCCGCTCTGAACTGGTAAAAGAAAAAGGGATGGATGCGGTAGCTGACGCAATTACTGAAGGCGGTTTGTCCGCTTATACTAAATTTGCAAATCCTGCGCTTGTGGGATTAGTACGTGAATTGTTACAGCGGAACGATTCGGAAGGCTATGCGGCATCATGCAGAGCACTTGCAGATGGCAAGGCCATTGAGCATGAGGAAATAACGCAGCCTGTTCTCCTGATTGTAGGAGATGAAGATAAAACGAGCCCGATTCGGATGGCTCAACAGCTTTATAAAGGTTTTTCCAATGCAAAGTTAGAGATAATCCCAGACTGCGGCCACTGGGCAACTATTGAAAAACCGAATGATGTTAACCGTGCTTTATTAACCTTTTTGACCACGCTCTAAAATTCATTGCTAGTTCGGAAGGATAACGAATGCTTTCTGGACTAGCAATGTCAAATCCATTAAATTGTAAGGGCATACATTTAGGAAAATTAGATTGAAAATTCAATATATTGAGAGGGGATGTATTTATGAAGGCAAAATTATTACGTAATGGCTTGTTAATTGACGGCACAGGACAAAAAGAGAAAGCTGGCATTGATGTATTAATTGAAGGGAATCGAATCACTGCTGTTGGTCCCGGATTACAAGTTCCATCCCAGTATCAATCTCAAGATATTGACATTATTGAATTGAATGGTAAAACCATTATGCCTGGTATGACAGAAGCGCATACTCATTTAACCTGGAACAATTCCCTCTACATTCAAGATATTGATTTTGCGCCGATTGAAGAAACGATGGTTGCGGCGATTAAGAATGCCGAAATCATGGTTAAGAGCGGCTATACTTCTTGTGTAAGTGCTGCCGCCAGAGGCCGGGTGGACATCGCAATCCGTGATGCCATTAACCGTGGCAGTCTCATTGGCCCTCGATTGCTTGCGAATGGAGCTGAAGTTTCCGCGACAGGAAGCTTCACTGATTTACACCCAAGTCACGTACAGGTAAGTGGATTATCGATTCTGGCTGATGGGGAAGATGCGGTACGCCGCACCGTAAGAAGCCTATTTAAAGAAGGGGCCGATCTCGTCAAATTGAATGTAAGCGGTGAGAGTCTTACACCGCACGCCCGTAATGAAATGACGCTTTATACGTATAAAGAAGTGCGGGCTGCTGTCGAAGAAGCGCACGCACGCGGAAAAAGAGTTTATACACACGCGCGTTCCTCGGATTCGGTAAAAATTTGTGTAGAAGCAGAAGTTGATATTATTGCTCATGCGGACTTTATTAATGATGAAGTGTTTGAAATGGTAGTGGAAAACAAAGATAGACTTTTCATTGTACCTGGTTTAAACTGGCTCGTTTCCACGATTGAAGAAGGCGCTAAATACTTTGGACAGGAAGCGATTGACGCTACCGGGTATAAAGAAGGATTGGAAATTGCCCTCAAAAATATGAGACGTCTCTATCAAGCTGGCGTTCGTATCTTACCGGGTGGAGATTACGGATTCAAGTGGTGTCCACATGGCGGATATGCAAGAGATTTGGAGCACTTTGTAAAACTGGTTGGCATGGATCCGATGGACGTAATTGTCTCTGCTACAAAATATGGTGCCCAAATCATGGAGATGGAAGATGAATTGGGCACTATAGAAGTCGGAAAGCTCGCGGATATCGTCGTTGTTGATGGAAACCCACTAGAGGATATTACAGTATTGCAGGATCACAGTAAATTAGAAGTCATTCTAAAAGACGGAGAATACATTACCAACCTTCTGGAAGTTGCCCATCAAGTAGAGGATACAGTAGCCTAAGAGGAATGATTGTGGATTATTCAATACTAGAAACCTTGCTTTTATCAAACTTATAAAACAACAGCCGAAACCATTTAGGTTCGGCTGTTGTTTTACTGCCCACAAGTACTATTTACGTATTACAGGTTTTCTGTTTTACGGAATAAGGAGTCGAGGGAATACAATTGACTTCCGCTAATTGCAAGGTAGATAGAGAGTGCCAGTAGAGCCAGATCCAGCTCATATCCGGCCATTTGTCCGTTGCCCATAAATCCAACAGCGAGTTTAACGGTAACAATGGCTCCAACCATGACGAGGGCAAATAAAATCGATACAATACGTGTTCCGATGCCTAAAATCATCGCAAGGCCGCCAACTAATTCAATCGTGGCCACGATATAAGCCATGAACCCTGGAACCCCGATACTCTGAAAGAATCCCGCAGTATTACCGAGACCCATCTGGAATTTAGCCAGGCCATGAATGAAAAATGTAATCCCTATCACCAAACGAAGAATAAGTGCACCTGTTTCATATTTTCTAACCATATTTTCAACTTCTCCCTAAAAGAATTTTTATAAGATCGATAATTAAAATTGCAGGCAAAGATAGCTTAACGTGCCTAAATCATAACTTTGATGAATTACTTTTGCTTTTGCCTGCGGGTCTCCGCTTCCCATCGCGATAAAGAAAGGAACGAAGTGTTCCGCCCGTGGAACAGCCAGGCGGGCATGAGGCGCCTGCTCATCGTATTTGAAAAGCGAATCCAAATCTTTGTTGTGTACCTTTTCGATCAGCCAATCGTCAAATTCAATCGCCCACGGTTCTGCAGTTGTTTGTTCCCATTTCACCATCCGTAAATTATGGACTGTCACCCCGCTGCCGATAATCAAAATGTCTTCCTTCCCAAGTCCTTGAAGGGCCTCGCCGATTTTGAACTGCTCCCCCGGAGAAAGGTAAGGATTGACCGAGACCTGAACCACAGGAATATCCGCTTTTGGATACAGATGGTGGAGCAGTGTCCAGGAACCGTGGTCTAATCCTCTTGTAGTATCTTTCCTTACTGTTATTCCCTGTTTTCTGAACCTCTCTTCCAGCATGGAGGCTAATTTGCTTGAGCCTTTCGCCGGATACTTCATCGCATACAGTTCATCCGGAAATCCACCAAAATCATAAATGGTATCATATACACCATCTATAGAAGAAATGGCAAGAACATTACTTTCCCAGTGTGCGGTAAAAATCACAATGGCTTTTGGCTTAATTTGTTCACCGAGATTTTTAAGAAAACGAGTGTATTCAGTATCTTCAACCGCGATCATGGGAGAACCATGCGCTAAAAATAAAGACGGAACCATTCTTTGAACCTCCTTACATTGAAGTTTGTTGTTTACTTTTCGTAAGTTAGTATATAATAATAACAAACGAACGTCAATACAGATTAGTTACGAAAAGTAATTTATTTAATAAAGGTAATAAAGTATTATAATAATAGGAGATTGAGGTGATAACATGAACCCATTTTTACTCTGTCCAAGATTTGAGAAAGGGATGCAAATCCTAAGTAAACGTTGGACTGGCTTAATCATTTCCCACCTTCTTTCTGGCCCTCAGCGATTTTGTACCATTGAAGCGGATCTTCCTATTAGCGGAAGGCTCTTATCGGAAAGGCTGAAGGATTTAGAAAGCGAAGGGATTGTCAACCGTCAGGTTTTTCCGGAGGTTCCTGTTCGGATAGAATATTCTTTAACGGAAAAAGGCCTCGCCCTGGAGCCTGTAATAAGTGAAATTGCAAAGTGGTCCCAAGCGTGGATAGAAATCGAAGGAGAATCGTAAGCATGCATATAAATGAGAAGACGCTAGCGTTATTGAAGGCTGAAGTACAAAAAATTGAACGCTTAATTCAGATACAGAAAGACAATCTAAATAATCCAGGCTGTCCCGTTTATGAAGAAGTTCTGGATACGCAAATTTTTGGGTTATCCCGCATTATTGATTTCACCGTTCAGCTGGATTTAATAAGTGCTGAAAAAGGGAAGGGAATTTTAAACGAGTTGGAAAGAAGACTCGTTTAAGAAGGCTGTATTCAATCTTACTAAATGCTCTTTATAGGAAAAAATAAAAAGACCAGCTTGCTCGGTCTTTTTATTTTTTCCTTTATTTGCACCGCGCTCTAAAATATCGAATCTTTACAGCAGGACGTATAAAAAGTAACGAAATGTAAAATATAAATTTTGAAGTTAAATTTAAGAAAAAAGGGGTTTAATTAGCCGTGCTGAGAAAACTGCAAATTGCACTGATGGCCTTCATGCTGACAACTGTTCTGGGAACTCAGGTTTTTGCTGAGGATATGGGTACAACTAACAATAATCCATATGCAAATCCGGCTGGAAACCGGGATGGTTACACGAACACGGCAGGTAATCGAGATGGTTATACAAATACAGCGGGTTACCGGGATGGTTACACGAATACGGCTGGTTATCGAGGCGATAATAGAGGTGCTCGAACTACCGCTGCACCTGATGGTGCCAGACGCCGCGATTGGGGCTGGCTGGGATTATTAGGATTAGCGGGTCTTTTAGGCGCACGTGGAGGAAATAAAAATCCACAGCCTAATCGCAACCAACCATAAAAAGATATTCGTGAAATAAGTAATCTGCAGGAGCCACTTATCGAAGAGGCTTTTTAAAACCTTCAGAGTATGTAAACAAAGCAGCCAGCCTGGCCCAGGCTGGCTCTTACCATTCATTAATCACACGCACACGCGATAACTACCAGGAGGATGAAGAGTACAAGGATAATACTGAATTCATCATCAAAAAAACCAGCCATGCTATCACCTCCTATATATGTTATCTTCTATGACCTGATAAACTTAGCTGCGCCCGGTTCTACGGCGACGACCTGTAGTACGGCGACGACCTGTAGTACGGCGACGACCCGTTGTGCGGCGACGCCCTATAGAGCGACGGCGCCATATAATCCAGCCCGTTCTACCACTGCGTTCACTGCGCCCACTGCGACGCCCGCTGCGCCCGCTTCGACGTCCGCTACGTCCACTGCGCCCGCTCCGACGTCCGCTACGTCCACTGCGTCCACTGCGCCCGCTTCGACGTCCGC
>NZ_BBWZ01000035.1 GCF_001015055.1 Aneurinibacillus tyrosinisolvens
AAAAGGGAATAATCTCTTTTCATCTTCCGTTGTTTTTATATAATCAGTAAATAGATTAAGGAAGAAGAAGCGGAAGCATTTTGGATAATCAACAGGAGGAATCTAACAAAATGCTTAAGCCGATAACAAAACTAGTTGCTTTTTCACTGATGTCAGGGATTGCTCTGGCGACTCCGGTTGTCAGTCACGCTTCGATGGGGGAACAGATACTTCGTGAGGGAATGAGAAACCCGGATGTTGCGGAGCTTCAAAATGCGCTGAAAGCAGAAGGGAACTTCGATTATAAGTCGGCGACAGGTTATTACGGATCGATTACCACACAGGCGGTAAAAGATTTCCAGAAAGAAAATGGATTGCAGATTGACGGCATTGCAGGTCCGCAAACGTTTCGCTCTTTAAAGGGCTCCGACGCTGGCAGCAGTGGCGAGGCAAGCCCGGAATTAACAGTGGACAGCACCGCTTACACAGCAGACTGTGAAGGATGCTCAGGCGTTACGGCGACAGGCATTAATTTGCATGAAAATCCGGGCCTGAAAGTTGCTTCGGTCGACCCGTCTGTCATTCCTCTCGGCTCCAAATTATATGTGGAAGGCTACGGTACAGCCATTGCGGGAGACAAAGGCGGCGGAATTAAAGGCAAAGAAATTGATTTATTCTTTCCTAACCGTGACCAGGCGCTCGATTGGGGCCATAAAACAGTCCGCGTAAAAATTTTACGGTAAACAGAATTTTATGAGGGAAATGGATATAAAAAAGAAGGCAGCCGTTCAAACTGCCTTCTTTTTTGCTTTCTTTTCTATTTTTCGTTTTGTTCTTCCTGTTTTGCCGCTTCCGTTAGTTTTTGCAGCAAGATATGCTGGGGCATGTGCATAATTTGTTCTATCGGTACTTTTAACTTCTCAGACAGCATTTTTGCCGTTTCAAGAGAAATAGGGTTTGGTTTCATGGTACGATAGCTCCTTTGTTGTTTTTTGATTATGAGTCTGTCATCTCTTTAAATTATTCCACAATTGCTTAACAAATGAAATAAAAAAACCTATGGCATTCGCCATAGGAAGCTGCTTATATTTACATGCCGGTAAAGATACGCTCATATTGCTCACGCGGAATTTTACAGCGTCCGTCCGCAAATAAGAGGTAAATGTCGCTCTCGGTTTCTTTTATAACCGTTCCCTGCTGAAGCAGAACTTTATCCATGCCGCTTTTCGTTTGGACATTAAAAATCGTAAACATGTAGATAGCCTCCTCTTATGCAGAAATTTGTTAAATAAATATTAACACTTTATTAATTATATGTAAAGTTTACGTAAAAATTACCTAATTTTATTGAAAATATCAATAAAATATGTTAATAATTTGTGTTTCCTAATTTAATAGAAAACCAGGAGGGTCAACATGCAACAGGTACCTGTTTTATTTCTTATTCTTTATGCTATTAGTTTAAATATGCTGGGAATTCTTCTAATGAAAGCAGACAAATCGAGGGCAAGAAAGGGGAAGTGGCGGATACGGGAGTCTTCTTTCTTCATGCTTGCTTTGTTTGGGGGAGCGGCAGGCTGCCTCGTTGGAATGTATATGTTCCGGCATAAAACAAAGCACGTAAAATTTATCGTTGGTATGCCGCTGCTGCTTCTTTTTCATCTCGCTCTTCTTACAGGCTGGTTTTATAAGTAAAAAAAAACGAAATAAATGCAAATTATGCAGGACATGAAAATGTGTTTTTAGATTATACTCATGGAAATAATCGCAGTAAAAAAAGTTGCTGTTTTTTGGGAACAGTTCGCTGAAGGTTTTGTCTATATTCGTAATTTTTCGTATTTATTTGTTTATTTGAAGCGAATCACATTGAAAAACAAAAAATTCATAGTTATAATTACCTAGGTAGATTCAAAGGAATGTAAAAGTATTCCATATTTTTGTCGTTAAAAATATGTTTATAGAGAAAACGTTATGGAATACGGGTGGAAGAGGGGGAAGAGAAGGATGAGGACACTACGGGGCAAGCTTTTGTTGTTAATTATCCCTATTTTTATTTTATCGTTAAGTGCCGTTGCGTATATTAACCACAATAAGGCGAAAGGATTTCTCCGTGAGAATTTTGAGAATGAAGCTGTCATTAAGCTGAATTCTACTCAGGAGAAAGTAGACGACTGGATTCAGCATAAAAAAGATATAGTGAAAATGCTTGCCGTGACGGATGAAGTTACCGGCAGAAACACATCAAAACAGCTTGAATTTTTCCATAAGATTTTAAAGGATCAGCCTGATCTTGAAATGCTGTATGTGAGCAACGATACAACGGGAAAGCAAGCGATTACTACAGAAGGTAAAACGATTGATATTTCGAACAGACCTTATTTTCAGGAGGCTCTGAAAGGAAATGTGGTCGTTACGGATCCTTTGATCTCCCGGGCGACAAATCAGATGGTTATCGTTACGGCAGCTCCGCTGTATAGTGGAGGTAAAGTAACGGGAATGGTAGGTGCGACCGTTCTGGTGGAAAAGCTGATTGGCGTCGTAAATGAGCAAAAAATCGGCCAAACGGGTTATGCTTATATGTTCAACAAAGATGGGCTGGTGATTGCTCATCCAAAAAAGGAAAATATTCTAAAGTTAAACCTTCACTCGGTCGGCAGCAAGGAACTTTCCGAATCCGTTGCGAAAGCGATTCAGGGACAGAATGGCTTAATTGAATATAAGTTCGAAGGTGTTGATAAATACGCGTTTTATAAAAAAATAAAAAACGCGGACTGGGGAATAACCATTACGGCTCCTATTAGTGAAGCTACGGAAAAAATGGTATACCTGGCCAAGCTGTCTTTTGCTACAGCAGCCGTTGTTCTGTTCTTTACCGTTGTTACTCTTATTGTATTCGCAACCCGTCTGGTCCGTCCGATCCGACGATTAAGCAATCTAACTCAGCAGATTGCAACGGGAGACTTAACGATGAAAAGCGAAGTTATTCAACGGATGAAGTGGGCCAGTTGAGCCAGCATTTTAACCATATGGTAGAAAGTATGCAAAATCTGCTCCTCAAAGTGAAAGATACATCGCAGCGGTTAAACGCTTCTTCCGAAACCCTTGAACAGAGCAGTAAGGAGACGCGCGACTCATCCGAGCAGGTGGCCGTTACGATTTCTGATTTGGCAAATGGAACGACCGACATCGCTGTTTCTGTTCAGGATATGGCTTCGGGAGTAAATGAAATGATTGCCACAATAAAAGAAGTAAATCAAATTACGTCTGAAATGGTGGGGATTTTTAACGAAACGTCTACTATCGCGCAAAGAGGAAATAACGAGGCTGGCCAGACGACCCATAAAATGTCGGAAATTAACGATAAGGTATCGGCAAATGTAACCTTAATGCGTGACCTTGGCGAAAAGACGAAGGAAATCAGTGAGATTGTAAAGCTCATTACGAACATTTCTTCTCAAACGAATTTGCTGGCGCTAAATGCAAGCATTGAGGCGGCCCGTGCCGGCGAACACGGAAGAGGCTTCGCTGTTGTGGCCGAAGAGGTTAGAAAGCTGGCGGAGGAATCTTCCCGTGCGGCAAGCAACATTGAGCGAATCATTGCTGAAACACAGGAACAAACGCGCACAGCGATCCGATCAATAGAAGAAGGGCAGCGTGATGTGGCGGTTGGGGTGGAAATGGTACAAACAACAGGACAGTCATTTACAACCATTAACGGAGCGATCGACAAAGCGGTAGAATATGCAAATGAGCTGGTGGGTGCGATGAAGCTGCTCGAAGAGAAGAGCGGGATCATTGGCATAAATATAGACAATATTTCAGCGGTGACAGAACAGGCTTCCGCCGGCGCGGAGGAAGTGAGCGCGGCAAGCGAGGAACAGTCTGCGGCGGCACACCAGATTGCAATGGATGCGGAGATGCTCAGCGAACTGGCCACTTCTTTAGAAAAAATTACAGATGAATTTAAAACAAATAAATAGACATACGGGAGCAGGGACAGGTGCCCTGCTCCTGTTTGATCCTTCTTTTCTACGGGTAGTAGTAAGTACACACTATTTATTGAGAAAGGAAGATACAGCATGCAGAATGAAATGAATAGCACAAACTACAACAACGATACAGCTTACAATAATTCCAATTTCAATAACACAGAAGCGAATGGATCGGATTACGGGAAGCTGCTCTTTGGCGCATTTGCAGGAGCCGTTGCCGGGGCTGTAGCTGTCCTTATTATGGATAAAGGCAGCCGTTCCAATGTTTCAAGCGGAGCTTCCAGCTTAAAAGATATGACGGTAGGAATTGCAAAGGAATTGAAAAATGACCCGCAGGGGTTTGTAAACAAAATTCAGGAAAAGTCTCAGGTCATCTCTTCCGTTGCCCAGGAAGCTTCAAAGTCCATTCAGCAAATTGCCGATAAAGCGATTTCCGATTCATCCGTACAATAATCCAAAGTAAATAGGAATGATAGAGACAGCTGTTATATAACGGCTGTCTTTTTCTGTGGGAAAGTTTATGCAGGAACAAAATAAATGATAAGATAAAAAGAAAGCATTGAGAGAGAAATGAGGAGAAGCAATGGAGAAATACGGACTGCACCAGGTAACGATCCCCCTCCCTTTCCGGTTGAATCATGTACACTGCTATCTGGCACAAAATGGCGAGGGATGGACGATAGTTGATACCGGTTTGAACCGGGAGGAAACGAGAAGGGCTTGGGAAGAAGCTTTTTCTGCCTGCGGAATTCATCCGGAAAAAAGCATTCATGGCATCATTCTTACCCATTACCACCCCGATCATTTTGGGTATGCAGGCGCCATGCAGGAATGGACAGGGGCCAATATACATATGAATGAGGCGGCAAAGAAAATTGCTTTAGATGCCTGGACTGAGGCCACATTTGCCCGTAACAAACGATTCGTGCGGGCGGCAGGCGTCCCGGAGGACATTGCGGCCAGTCTTGAGGAAAACGATCAAGCTTTTTATTCGCTCGTTCGCCCGTTTCCGGAAAGAATAGGTGCATTGCGTGAAGGCGAACATTACCGGATAGGCGAACTGATGTATGAAGCCATTCATACACCCGGCCATGCCGAAGGGCATATTTGCTTTTATAACAAGGAAGAGAAAATTCTCATCGCCGGAGATCATGTACTAAAGAAAATTACCCCGAATATTTCATACCATGGATACGGAGATGAAAATCCTCTCAAGACGTATCTGGAATCTTTAAAGAAGGTGCAGTCGCTTGACGTTGCCCTTGTGCTGCCAGGACACGGGCCGATTTTCACAGATTTTCATGAACGTGTTGCCGAAATCATTGGCCACCACGAAGAGCGTCTTGGCTTCATTCTTGAGCACATAAAGGGACACATGACCGCCTTTCAAATCTCGTGTTCTTTGTTTAACAGAGAACTTTCTGTACATGAACAGAGGTTTGCCATGGGAGAAACGATTGCCCACCTGAATTATTTGCTTTCGGAGGATGAAATCCAGAAGGCGGAAGATGAAAAAGGGATACTTCATTATTCTATAATTTAACTATGTTTTCTTTTCGGCTCCCGGCATGCCATCGGTGGATTCTTCGGTGCGGGACTGGGTAAAAAGACTTAAATCTCTAGGCGGTATGGACTGTGTTTCGTTTAACCTTTTTTTATGCGGGTAAATGTATAGTATGGCTTTTTAGAACGTACTAGCCCGCTCAAAGAAAGGGGACGGAAACGCATGAAGAGAGTGTTGTTTATTTCTGATCATGGCGATCCTTTGGCCAAGCTTGGAGGGGTACAATCCGGGGGACAGAACAATTATGTTTTGCAGCTTGCATTGTCTCTCGAAAAGCGCGGATGGAAAGTTGATGTCGTTACTCACTGGTGCGAGGCGGATGCGCCGCGCGTAGAAGCGTTTGGAGATAGATGTAGAGTTATACGAATTACAGCAGGATACAAAGGTTTTGTATCAAAAAATGAAATGTATGGCATGCTCCCGGCTTTTTATAAAGAGATGACAAGGCAGCTTTCGATAGACGATTATGATATTGTTCATACCCATTACTGGTTATCCGGTATTCTGGGCACATGGATCCGAGAAGAGTACGGTACGCCTTTCGTACATACTTCCCATTCTCTTGGTATCGCGAAAGAAAAAGCAACAGGTGTGAAGGACGAAAGGCGGCAGGATGCGGAAAAGGCGATCCTCAGCTCAGCTAATGGGGTTATCGCTACGACAAACAATGAGCGTAATTTAATCGGCGAGTTTGTAGACAAGCCAGCGGATGTGTCGGTTATTCCGATCGGGGTCGCACCGTCGTTTCAACTTCAGCATAACCGCCCGCAGCTGCGCAGGAGCCTTGGATATAATGGCCCGCTCGTTTTCTTTGCCGGCCGTCTGGAGGAAACAAAAGGAGTGGAAACGCTTCTTAACGCTTTTAAACGCCTGAAGCAGCGGGATGGTGTGCCTGCACACACGAAGCTTGTGCTGGCCGGAGGGCAGCAGGAAGCGATTGACATGGAGAGAAGAGCGCCACGCGATGAAAAAATAAAGCAATGGATTAATGGAATCGAAGAAGATGTTGAGTTTCTCGGGCCAAAGAGCCAAGAGGAGTTAGCTATTTTATTTAATGCCGCAACAGTGACCGTTGTTCCTTCTTATTATGAGTCGTTTGGAATGGTTGCTGCGGAAGCACAGGCATGCGGAAGCCCGGTTATTGCCTCCCGCGTGGGCGGCTTGCAAAACGTAGTGAACGAAGGAGAGACAGGCCTTCTCGTTGAACCAAAAAATGACGAGGACTTATCCCTCGCTATTGAGGTTCTTACGAACAACGACTTGCTGGCCCAACGCCTTGGCAAGCAGGCAGCACAGCTTGCAAAAAGGGATTACCAGTGGTCGAGCATTTCGGAAAGAATTGAAGGATTATATAAGGAGGTTCTTGATGAAGCCGCACAGCGTAACACATCTGTTAGCTACCGATCTGGACGGAACGCTGGTTGGTGATGCGGATTCACTCCGCAGGCTCCTCCATTATTATGAAGACGAACCGTATGACGTAACGCTTATTTACAGCACCGGCCGGCATCTTCAATCCGCCCTTTCTCTCATAGAGGAGGAGGGACTTCCGGCGCCTCATATCTTAATTACGGACGTAGGCACGGAAATTTACGAGGGAATTTCAGGGCAGCCGGACCGGCAGTGGAGAGCGCAAATTACAGCCCAATGGTTTCCTGAGCGACTGGCCGCTGCTGCAGCCTCGTGTAAGGGGCTCATTCCTCAGGATATTCCTTCCCGGCACCGGCTGTCTTATACGATACAGTCGGAGGAGCCGGTAAGAGAGCTTGAAAAAAAGCTGGCCGAACTGCAAATCCCCCATAAGCTTATCGTAAGCAGTGGACGGGACGTAGATATTTTGCCTCCGAACACAGGAAAAGGAGAGGCGCTCCGCTATGTACTTCAATCAAGAGGCTGGCAAAGCGCGAATATTCTTGTAGCCGGAGATTCAGGAAACGACCATGAAATGATTGCGCTTGGCTATCCGGCCGTCATTGTTGGCAATGCCCAGCAGGAACTATACGCCATGGCGGAACAGCCGCATATTTTCCGGGCTGTTCAGTATTGTGCGGGCGGTATCCATGAGGCATGGGAATATTTTTACGGAACAAGCAAAGCAGGGGTTTCCAAATAAAAAAGTGCACCGATTCGAATCGGTGCACTTTTTTTAGTAAGCTCTTAATTTTGCGCTTCCGCCGGTGTGAGCGTTTCTTTTGTTGCCTGAGGAGCAGAAGTTTTCCACGCTCTTCGGACGAGCGGATAAAAAATGATGCCCGCTGCAATCATTGCCATACCGTACATAAAGGTTTTCAATTCGGCCGTTCCGGCTTTGATAACCCAGAGCGAATACGCGGTTGCGAGTAAAGCGATAATGCCGTCCACAGTGCGCGATTTTCGCTGCCCGGCATACGTTTCTCCGGTAACGACCAGCTTGAGCTGGTAGGCGGAAGCGAAAATGTATGGAATCAGGTAAGACAGGGTAGCAATAAAGATAACAAAATCAAATGCTTTTGCCATGGACTGTGAAATCGTTGAAAAAATGAACAGCTGTGACAGCACGTTCGTAATGATCAAAGAAGAAACAGGGGCTCCCTTTTTATTTTCCTTCAAAAACTGGGGAAGGAAAATCCCTTTTTTCGCTGATTGATAAGGTACCTCCGCGCTTAATAAGATCCACCCGATAGAAGTCCCTGTTAAACAAATGAGGGCAAGACCTGCCATCATGTAGCTTCCGGAACTGCCAAGAACGTATGACAGTGCGTCAGCCAGTGGCTTTTCAGATGCGATTAGCTTATTTTGCGGCATAGCCCCCATCACGAGGATGGTAATGCCGACATAAATAAAGAGGGCGATAAGGAGCCCGGTAATGGTCGAGCGCTTGACATCCTTTTGCCGTTTTGCACGTGAAGAGAAAACGACAGAAGATTCAACACCGACGAACGCCCATAGCGTAGCGATGGCCGCATGGTTTAACTGGCCCATCAACCCGAACACAGCTCCTGTCTCGTCTGTACGGGTTTCGTAAAACGGAACGATATTGCTTGCCTGGAAGGCAGCTAAACTCACGATAATAAAGAAGAGGAATCCGAGTACTTTGGCTGCTGTTGCAACAAAGTTGATTTTCCCCGCCCCTTCAATCCCTTGCAGGATAAGAAAATGGACGCCCCATAACAGTGTGGAACAAACAACAAAGGTAATAAAGTTACCTGTCGTCATCGTTACAGAGCTAATGTTGAAGAGCGGGGCTTTGCTTGTCATTATAGGGAAAAAGGTGGAAAGGTAGCTGGCAAATGTCGTAATAATAGCGACATTTCCCGCACCATTCGCGATCCAATAGCCCCAGGATACAAGGTAGCCGGTAAGAATGCCTTTTTCAGAATCGGGGTTAAACAATTCCCTTGCGTACATTTGCGGTCCACCGGTAATTTCAGGTTTACGCGTCGCCAGATTGCCAAAGACGAATACGGTAAGAAGCACGCCTGCACCTGTTAAAAGCCAGGCTGATATAACGCCGGCAGGGCTCGCAGCTTCAGTCAGGGAGCGGGGAAGCATGAAAATCCCTGAGCCCACCATATTTCCAACAACGAGTGCGGTAAGTACCCAAAAACCTAATTTATTGTTTGCCATACAATGATTCAATCCTCCTTAAATTTTACGCAGGAAGGATTGGGCAATAAAAAACACCGTCATAATGCCTGACGGTGTCGTAAAAACCCGCACCTTTTACCTCCGTTGAAGATAGCTCTTCATAGTTAATTGGCTGTTAACTATGACAGTTCTGCTCCTATGATGAGGGTGATTATTAATTTATCAATAATGTTCTTTACTATACTAAAGGATTAACTATAAATCAATAGTAAAAATTGAGAAGGCAAGAAATAAAATGCCCGGTAACAAAAAAATAGCCTGTCCTTGTCGGACAGGCCTTAGCTTTGGGCTGGTTACTTTATTAGAAGTTCGAATACGTTGCTATGCTGCAGGATGGTAGCAGGAGGGTTTTTCGTATAAAGAACAGCAACCTCCGGCTTGCTTTTCATTTTCTCCACGTAGTCTTCCGGCACTTCTCCAACATCGGAGACGGTAATTCCTTCTACCTGGGCTTCTTCGTTTTCCTCCAGTGACAATGTAAATACAGTAGGGAGGATGTCAGACAGGACGGTTAAATTATCGGTGTATACAGTAAGGCATTTCATGGGGAACGCTCCTTTTCTATTAACTATGAGTATTATTGTAGACGATATTATGTATAACAATACTTTTATAAAAAGAAGCGCCTTAGTGCAACAGGACGCTTCTTTTTGCATTATGGATCGTTGCTTCAACAATTTCCAGGACATCATGCCTGTTTAATGAGTTGACACCGTCCCGTAAAACAATTGAAACACTTAATTCTTCCTGCGTAAGCACATGGTGTGCTTCTGGCATTACCGTATTAATAATTGTTGCTAACTTCACTGTTTCCACGGACATCACCTCGTTCAATCAGTATTGGTCATACTTTAGAACTGGTACTGCAATGATATTGATGCTGCCGGGTAATCTATGTGCCCTCAGCGAGGGAGTGAAGAAGTAATCTTATGTAATTATACCACAAATCGTGCAGTATATTCATATATCAATTAAAAAAGGGCACGGAGACCCTTTTTTAATTGATACAGATAGCAACATTATTCAGCTTTTGGAGCGGCTTGCTTAATCGCTTCCGGCATATCCGAGAATGTCTCGAAGTTTTTTACGAAGAGACTGGCTAATTTTTTCGCCTGTACATCGTATGCTTCTTTGTCGTTCCACGTATTGCGCGGATTGAGGATTTCTTCAGGTACACCCGGGCAGTTCAAAGGCATAAATACACCGAACACAGGGTGTGGCATAAATTCTTCAGTGTCCAGTTCTCTGTTGAGCGCGGCCGTAATCATGGCGCGGGTGTATGGAAGATTCATCCGTTTTCCGACGCCATACGGGCCGCCTGACCAGCCGGTGTTCACAAGATATACCTGCGCCTTGTGTTTGTCGATTTTTTCACCGAGCATTTCCGCATACACACGCGGAGGAAGAGGAAGGAATGGGGCACCGAAGCAGGTCGAGAACGTTGCTTCCGGCTCGGTGACTCCACGCTCTGTTCCGGCCAGCTTGCTTGTATATCCAGAAAGGAAATGGAACATGGCCTGTTCTTTTGTTAATTTAGAAATAGGAGGCAGAACCCCGAACGCATCGGCTGTCAGGAAGACAACAACGTTTGGGTGTCCGGCTACTCCCGGAATCAGGGCGTTTGGAATATAGTCAATCGGATAAGCCGCACGGGTATTTTCAGTCAAACTGTTGTCATCGTAGTCAGCGATGTGCGTTTTTTCATTAATGACTACATTTTCAAGCACGGAGCCGAATTTAATCGCGTTGAAAATCTCCGGCTCTTTCTCCCCGGACAGGTTAATGCATTTCGCATAGCAGCCGCCTTCGATGTTGAATACACCGTTATCGGACCACCCGTGTTCATCGTCACCGATCAGCTTGCGATCCGGATCGGCGGACAACGTTGTTTTGCCAGTACCCGATAAACCAAAAAACAGAGCAACGTCCCCGTCTTTGCCCATGTTGGCGGAGCAGTGCATGGAAAGAACGTTTCGCTCAGGAAGAAGATAGTTCATGACGGAGAAAATCGATTTTTTCATTTCGCCCGCATACCTTGTTCCGCCGATAAGAACGATTTTTTTAGCAAAATTAATAATAATGAATGTTTCGGAGTTTGTACCGTGAATTTCTGGCTGCGCTTCAAAGGTTGGAGCACTGATAACGGTAAATTCCGCAACATGGGATTTTAATTCTTCCTCCGTCGGACGGATAAATAATTGATGCACAAACAGGTTATGCCATGCGAATTCGTTTACGATACGAAGAGGAAGGCGGTAATCCTTATCGGCACCGGCAAATCCGTCAAATACAAGGAGCTCTTTTTCGTTCAAATAGTTTAAAACATCCTGGTAAAGCTTATCGAATTTTTCCGGAGAAATCGGACGGTTTGTTGCCCCCCATTCGATTTTGTCGTGCACACCGGGTTCGTCTACAATAAACTTATCCTTGGGAGAGCGGCCTGTATATTTACCTGTTTTTGCAGTAACGGCTCCTGTTGAAGTCAGTTCACTGCGTTTGCGCAATACTGCTATCTCAACAAGCTTAGCTACCGATAAATTATAATGTACATTTTCTCCTGTAAGAATATCCGTTAATTCTTTGTTTGTTTTTGTCTCCATTTTCCCTATCCTTTCCCGAATTACTTTAACTTTCCCGTTTCCATGAGATTAGTATGTCATTTATCTGTTCATTAGTATGTCTTAATAATAGTATGGATTGAATCGTTGTGCAACACATCAGGGCAAAAATTATTGAAAAGTTGAACCGGGACAAAAAGAGATAATATGAAAGGAATGTTAAGATAAAGGGGTAATAAGTAAGATATTGTATGTATTTGTGTAAAGATTGCGATAAATGGCGAAATCTATCATTTTTCACCTCTCTTCTTTTATGATAGGATGAAAAAACAACAAAATATTACGACTTCAGCCACTTTATGCTTACGCCTCTGTATATCATGTTGCCCCGTTCTCGTGTCACGCAGAACAAGAAGGAGGATGAAAGAGTGCTAAGAAGTAAAGAATTATCCGGTGTTTCCAAACCACTGAATCTGGTAGAAGAAGTGTTTACGCAGCATGGGTTTCAAAGAAAGGGAAGTAAAGAGGAGCCTGTTTTTCGAATGAATATTCAAGATTGCTGCACACGCCAATCGTATTCGCTCGATATTCCTTTTAAGGAAGAAGGGAAAAATACTGGGCAGATTGCGCGCTTCGGAAAACCGTATGTATCACCTGGTCCTTCTACCGCGAGGACGAATGGTGTTGATAGCATTCCAAGCTCTATATCCTGGGCTGCAGAAAGCAAGCTTGCGGAGGTGGCAGATTACCTCGCTGCATGCGATCGCACATCTGACATATAAAATAAATCGAAAGCGAACCTCCCTCAACAGGGAGGTTTTTTACTGTATACTGAAAGAAAAGCAGGGAAAGGTGAGAAAGGTATGTCATTTTATAGTGAAAAATGGCCGGTTGATAAAGAGCTGGGAACGGTTGTTGTCGTTCACGGGGCAGGTGAGTACTTTGTCCGGTACCACTGGCTCGCAGGAAAACTGAACAAGGCGGGTTATTCCGTCCTCGGTGGTGACTTGCCTGGCTTAGGACGTTCTGGAGGCAGCAAGGGGCACATCGATCGGTTTGAGGATTATTATGCGGCGCTGGATGAATGGGTAGCGGCTGCCAGGCAGCACGCGCGCCCTCTTTTTCTTCTTGGCCACAGCATGGGGGGACTTATCGTGACACGCTACATCCAGGAGAGAAAGCCTGACGTCAATGGTGTCATTTTGTCTTCACCGTGCCTTGGGCTTGTTCGCACTGTTTCGCCTGTGCTGGAGAGCATTGCCTCTTTGCTTAATACGATCTATCCTTCTTTTAAACTCCCGGCGGGAATCAAAGCCAGGGACGTGAGCAGGGATAGCGGTATTGCGGTTGAATACGGGAGGGACCCTTATATTACAAAGCTCGTTAGTGTACGGTGGTATAAAGAACTGGTCCGCGCTATGAATCTCGCCGGTGAAGAAATACATTCTTACCCCGATGTGCCAACACTCATCATGCAGGCGGGAGCCGATCGGATTGTGCGGGCAGCTGTTACAAGGCAATGGGTGGAGAAGCTTTCCGTTCAAAACAAGGAATACATCGAGTGGGAAGAGACGTATCACGAACTATTTAATGAGCCGGAAAAGGAGGAGGTTATGCAAAAAACGATTGAATGGATGAACAAGGAGAGAGAAGCAGTCAACGCAAAATAAACATCGGCCAGGGGCCGATGTTTGTTTCTAAAGGGAAGTAAATTATAGTTTCATTACGTTCGCAGCTTGAGGTCCGCGCGCGCCTTCAACGATTTCAAATTCTACTTCTTGTCCTTCTTCAAGGGATTTGAAGCCTTCAGATTGGATTGCGGAGAAATGAACGAATACGTCGTCGCCGCCTTCTACTTCAATGAAGCCAAACCCTTTTTCTGCGTTGAACCATTTCACTTTACCTGTCATAATAAACCTCCTGCACAAAGCATTTCATATTGTGAATCACAATATGAAAACTATACCACAATTTCACATTATGTACAATTATGATTTTACCTGAAAGTGTTGCATAAAAACTGATTGTCTATTATCGTTTTGATAGATATAATTGGAAGATATGTAACTTTTGGTCGAACTCTCACGTCAAATAATAGTAGTGATAGTTTAAGAGGATTTCTGGAGGTGCGAGATTCCTATATGGAACAACGATTGTCCCGCAAGGCAAGTTATCAAAAGAAGAATAAACCTCGCAATGCAAAAAAGAAGCGCAGATGGTTACTCATTATTACGATTGTCCTCTTCATTATTGGAGGCTCAGGTGCCGCAGCCTGGTGGAAGGTGGAAGGTTTCCTGAAAAGCATTCAGGCCGAGGCAGAGCCGGGCGGAAGTGAGCCGGGTGTTGCGAAGGCAGAAACACTATATCATGCCCAGGAGCCGATGTCTATCGTTGTACTCGGTAAAGACACGAGAGGGAAGTACGGCGGCGGGTTGACCGATGTTATGATTTTAGTGACATTAAATCCGCAGACAAAAAAAGTAACGATGCTCTCTATCCCACGTGACACAAATGTTGTCATTCCAGATGAAGACACGGACCGGAAAATTAATTCTGTGTATAAACGAGGAGACCAATTGAGGGAAGAGGCACAAGCCAAAGGAGAGCAGCCGGAAGAGACCGGAATTTCTCTCGTGAAAAAAACGCTCGAGAGTGTATACGGCATTCCTGTTAACAATTATGTTACCGTAGATTTTCAAGGTTTCCGTAAAGTCGTCGACGAACTCGGAGGACTCGAGGTAAATGTCGATCGGAAGCTTGTCTACCACGATCCTACGGATGGGACGAGCATTGATCTTGCACCGGGCCTTCAAACGCTGAATGGGGATCAGGCTCTCGGTTTCGTGCGCCACCGCCATGACGACCGGGGAGAAAAATACTTCTCAACGGATTATGAACGTAATGACCGCCAGCAAATCGTTGTGAAAGCGGCTGTCGATAAAATGAAGTCGTTTACCGGGATTACCAGCTTCTTTAGCGTGCTTCAAGCGGCAGGAGAAAACATCAAGACAGACCTCTCCACAGACCAGATGAAAGGCATTGTCGGGGATTTTGGAAAGATGGACACAAATAACATTGTTTCATTAGAGAACACAGGCGTGGACTGGGATAGGGCAAACAGCCGCACGGTTATCCCGATAGAGACGCTGAATAAAAACCGGTTAGCGCTTCAGGAATCAATGGGAGTTGATCCATCCACGATTACAACCTATAATGATTCCCCGGCAGGCGGAAGCAGCCGCTCGAAAAAGAAGCGCCTGAATACACAGGAAAAAACATCGAATTTGAAAGAAACAGCACCACCAACGAAGAAAAAAGAGAAATCCGCTGCTGCAGGCGAGCAGACAAAAAAACACACGACGAAACATACAGGCAGCACTGATAGTACATCGTCCGATACAGGAAGCAAGAAACATTCGGACAGCGGAAAAACAGGGGGAGACAATCTTCTTAATCCGGACAAACCGGTAAGCGAGAGCGTGCCTTCGGATGGTCCTTCAAACAGCGGCCCCGAAGCCCCGAAAGCGCCGGAAAAACCAAGTGAGCCCGCTTCACCTGAACCACCGCAAAGCCCGCAAACAAAACGGCAGAGTGGGAACTAGAAAAAAAGCGATGGACAACAATGTCCATCGCTTTTTTAGTAATAAAGAATGTGACCGCAAGGTCAAACAATGTCAGAAAAAATGGAGGGCAGTCCACGCTGTCCGGCCTTCCTAACCCAGCTCCACCTCCCTCGCGGAAGGGAAAGGCAAGTGGAAGGAACTCCCTTTTTTCTTCTTAAACGTTCGCGCCGAATTTTGTTTGCTTCGCTGCACGTTCACGATCTGATTTGTTAAGGTATTTTTTACGGAGACGAATCGATTCCGGTGTAACCTCGCAATACTCATCATCGCTTAAATATTCGAGTGCTTCCTCAAGGGTAAGAATACGTGGAGTTTTCAGCTTCACAGTTTCATCCTTCGTAGCGGAACGAACATTTGTTGCATGCTTTTCTTTACAGATGTTCACAACGAGGTCATTGTCACGGTTATGTTCGCCCACGATCATTCCTTCATAAACTTCAGTTCCCGGATTTACGAAAAGAATTCCACGGTCTTCAATCCCGAGCATTCCATACATGGTGGAACTCCCATTTGCCATCGATACAAGCACACCTGCACGGCGTCCGCCGACATTTCCCTGTACAACAGGACGGTAGCTATCGAAAGAGTGGTTCAAAATTCCATAGCCGCGTGTTTGGGTAAGGAATTCGGTACGGTATCCGATAAGGCCGCGGGAAGGAATAATAAACTCAAGGCGAACAGCACCAAACCCATTGTTAACCATGTTAATCATTTCTGCTTTACGAGCGCCGAGCGATTCCATAACAGCGCCCGTATACTCCTCAGGTACGTCAATTGTAAGTCTTTCCGTCGGTTCGCAGCGTACACCGTCAATTTCACGAATGATAACTTCCGGCTTCGATACTTGCAGTTCGTACCCTTCACGGCGCATGTTCTCGATTAAAATGGAAAGGTGAAGCTCTCCGCGTCCGGATACGACATAAAGCTCCGGCGTTACTTCTTCCACGCGAAGACTTACATCTGTCTCCAGCTCATCCATAAGGCGGTCACGCAATTTACGTGAGGTAACATGTTTTCCTTCTCTTCCGGCGAACGGACTATTGTTTACAAGGAAAGACATTTGCAGGGTCGGCTCGTCAATCGTAAGCAAAGGCAGTGCTTCCTGCACTTCAACGTCAGAAACGGTTTCCCCTACGTTAATATCATCTAAACCAGGAACGGCAATAATGTCGCCTGACTTCGCTTCCTCAATCTCCACGCGTTTTAAACCGATGAAGCCAAACAGTTTGTTAATGCGCACTTGCTTAACAGTGCCATCCCGTTTAATCTGGGCAACGGTATCTCCTTTACGGATCGTTCCACGATGAACGCGTCCGATGCCGATCCGTCCGAGGTAATCGTTGTAGTCAAGCATGGTTACCTGGAATTGAAGAGGCGCATCGAAGTCAGCCGCTGGAGCAGGGATATGTTCGATAATGGTTTCAAAAAGTGACTTCAGGTTCTCATCCTGCTTGTCAGGGCTTGTACTTGCCGTTCCATTAATACCGGAAGCGTAAATAACCGGGAAATCAAGCTGTTCTTCCGTAGCATCAAGGTCGATGAACAAATCATATACTTCATCGACAACTTCAGCAGGACGGGCATTTTCCCGGTCGATTTTATTGATAACAAGGATCGGTGTTACCTTCTGCTCGAGCGCTTTTTTTAATACAAAGCGCGTTTGCGGCATACAGCCCTCGAATGCGTCAACGACAAGAAGAACGCCGTCAACCATTTTCATAATGCGTTCCACCTCACCGCCAAAGTCGGCGTGGCCAGGTGTATCCATAATATTTATCGTTTTACCTTCGTACGTAACGGCGGTATTTTTAGCAAGAATCGTAATTCCGCGTTCTCTTTCCAAATCGTTAGAGTCCATCATTCGATCATGTACCTGCTCATTTGAACGGAACGTACCAGACTGAATTAACATCTTATCCACAAGTGTTGTTTTCCCATGGTCAACGTGTGCGATAATCGCAATGTTGCGTAGGTCTTCTCTTAATTTCATTTAATGTAAAAGCTCCTTATATTTATATTTACCTGCCTTAGGTAGTAATCAGTGTAGTGGTTCGTTGCTGATGTGTTAGCTGGTTTATCTGTTTGTATTATTTGTATTATACTACAACCCTTCAATCATAATCGTAATTCCTACCTCTTAGCAAGCATTTTTATACTTTCGACAAAGTTTTCCTATATATTTATCCAAAAAACGGGTATACTACAGTAATGACTGCAAAATATAGGCAGATTGAATGAAACGAAAGCATAGAAAAAAGGAGATTGAAAAGATTGACGACATTTAATGAATTAGGATTATCCGCTCAAGTAGTACGAGCGATTAGTGATTTGGGATTTGAGGAAGCAACGCCCATACAGGAAAAAACAATCCCGCTTGCCTTAGAGGGACATGATATTATCGGACAGGCACAAACCGGAACGGGAAAAACAGCGGCTTTCGGTATCCCTGTTATTGAAAAAATTGATACGGACAACCCCGCAATCCAGGCGCTCATTATGGCACCGACACGCGAATTGGCCATCCAGGTGGCAGAAGAAATTGGGAAATTGGGCAGCAACAGCGGCGTTAAAGTACTCCCTGTATACGGCGGGCAGGAAATCAGCCGGCAAATTCGTGCGCTGAAAAATCGGCCTCAGGTTATCATCGGAACGCCGGGCCGTCTCCTGGATCACATCAGACGGAAAACGATTCGCCTGCAAAATGTATCGATGGTAGTACTCGACGAAGCGGATGAAATGCTGGACATGGGGTTTGTGGAAGATATTGAAACGATTCTTACAGAAATTCCGGAAGACAGACAAACTCTGTTCTTCTCAGCAACGATGCCGCCGCAAATCAGACGGCTTACCGAGAAGTTTCTTCGTGACCCGAAGCATGTGGCTATTCAGGCGAAAGAACTTACCGTTCCAAACATCTCGCAATACTATATAGAACTTCACGAAAGGCAGAAGTTCGATGTACTCTGCCGTTTACTTGATACCGATTCACCGGAGCTTGCAATTGTATTTGGCCGTACGAAGCGCCGGGTGGATGAACTTAATGATGCGTTAAATAAGCGCGGATATATGGCTGAAGGCATTCATGGAGACTTAAGCCAGCGCCAGCGTGATGTGGCCATGCGCAAGTTCCGCGAAGGACAGCTGGAAGTGCTCGTTGCCACAGACGTGGCTGCGCGCGGGCTTGACGTCAGCGGGGTTACACATGTATACAACTTTGATGTCCCGCAGGATCCGGAAAGCTATGTACACCGTATCGGGCGTACCGGCCGTGCCGGAAAAACAGGATCGGCTGTCACGTTCGTAACGTCCCGCGAGACAGAGCACCGCAAAGTAATTGAGCAGCTTACGAAGCGGAAAATGGATCGCAGACAGATCCCAAGTTCCGTTGAAGCGCTGGAAGGAAAGCAGCGTATCGCGCTTGATAAGCTGGTGGAAATCGTACAAGGAGGCGAGTTGGGAGATTACAAAAATCTCGCTCAGGAAGTGCTGGAGGACTATGATTCCGTTGCACTGGTTGCCGCTGCGCTCAAGCTGATGACGAAAACAACGAGTGATGTGGACATTCAGCTTACCGCTGAGGCACCGGTTCGCACAAAAAAAATCAAGCGAAATGATGACAGGAACCGGGGTGGAAGGGACCGAGGAGGCCGTGGTGGAGAACGCGGCGGAGACCGGGGAAGATCATATTCCGGCCCAAAGGGCGGCAGCAAAGATGGACGCAAGGAAGGCCGCTACAACAATGATCAGCCTTCCGGCCGCAAGCGTGATCATGACAAAGATGCCAAAAAGAATACGACCGGCGATAAAGATAAGAGAAAAAGAAAATAAAGGATACAGAAAGGACACGGCCCGTTTTCCAGCAGGCTTTGTCCTTTTTCGTTTAAAGGAGTGGGATACATTATGGATTCCTATATCATCCTTGCTGTTATTATTGCTCTCGGTCTGTTCTCTAAAAATGTAGCAGTCTGGATAGCAGCAGGAATACTTGTCATCTTTCGGTTTACCCATTCGGAACAGCTCCTTGTTTGGACAAATCAATACGCTGTAAAAATTGGCATCGCCATTCTTACAATGGGTGTTCTTGCCCCGGTTGGGATGGGGAAAATTAATCTTACTCATCTGCTGGAAGCGATGAAAAGCGGATATGGAATTGCATCCATTCTAATCGGTGTTGCTGTGGCCTATCTTGGGGGGCGGGGAGCAGGCCTTCTTACCGCCCAGCCGCACATTGTCACAGGATTGCTCGTTGGAACCATTCTCGGTGTCGCTTTTTTTCGCGGGGTTCCGGTTGGCCCGCTCATCGCCGCAGGTATGCTTGCCCTGTTTGCGGATATGTTTAAGTAAGATACACTGAAAGAATGGAGGTTTGAGCAAAATGAACAAAGTACAGCAAGTTGAAACTCCTCTTCTGTGGGGAGATAAGCGATACCATACATGGAACTACCACCTGCGCCAGCATTTTGGGGAGAAAGTATTTAAAGTCATGCTGGATGCCGGGTTTACCTGTCCGAACCGGGACGGCACCATCGCGATCGGAGGCTGTACCTTCTGCAGCGCCCGGGGTTCCGGCGATTTTGCCGGCTGGAGACGCGATGATCTTGTGACACAATTTAATGAAGTAAAAAACAGACAGCATGAGAAGTGGCCGGATGCGAAATATATCGGCTATTTCCAGGCGTACAGCAATACGTATGCACCGGTTGACGTATTGCGGGAGTACTATGAAGTCATTCTTGAACAGGAAGGTGTCGTGGGCCTTTCCATTGCGACACGGCCTGATTGTTTGCCTGACGATGTAGTAGAATTGCTTGCCGAGTTAAACGAGAAAACATACTTGTGGGTCGAACTCGGATTGCAGACGGTTCATGAATCGACGTCGAATCTTATCAACCGTGCCCATGATACGGATTGTTATTACGAAGCGGTGGAGAAGCTGCGTAAACATAATATTCGGGTGTGCTCGCATATTATTTTCGGATTGCCGCAGGAAACAGAGGAAATGATGATGGAAACGGTGCGGGCAGTGGCCAAGATGGATGTACAGGGTATTAAAATTCATCTGCTGCACCTGCTGAAAAAGACGCCAATGGTAAAACAGTATGAAGCCGGACTGCTGGAGTTCATGGAGAAAGATGATTATGTGCGCCTTGTCGTCGATGCGCTTGAAATTTTGCCGCCGGAAATGATCGTGCACCGCCTCACCGGGGATGGCCCGCCGGATCTTCTGATTGGACCGATGTGGAGCCGGAAAAAATGGGAAGTGCTCAATGCATTTGACGCAGAGCTGATGCGAAGAAATTCGTGGCAAGGGAAAAAAGCATCCCGCGGGTAACTGTGGGATGCTTTTTTCTATGCCCCCGGCATTGGAGTCGGGGTCGGCTTGGCATAGCCTTCTTTATATTTATTATCAATATATTTTCGGATTTCCAGGATGCTTTTCCCCTGCTGCTTCATTTGGATCGATTCAACCGCAATATTCATACAGTTGGCACACGTTGTACCGTGAGAGTTCCATACGATCTTTCCATCCGGCTTTACCTCATTAATAAAGCACTCGCGGTTGCTTCTGTGGCCGACGCTTTCCCCGCACCCGCAGTAGCATGCGATATGGTCCATTGTATCATGGTTGTATGCTGCTAATTCGTAAATCTGAGCAATTTGCGGGTCAAGATTCTTCAGGAAGGTGGGCAGTTCTTTCGGACCGGACGTTGTTTCAAGCGTGTCGCCGCCAGCCAGCTGCTGTTGATTCGATGCAGCGTGCTGTGCGTGCTCGCCGGCAGGTTTTGAAGAACACCCGGCAAGGCCCGTTGCCAGTAAAAGCACCCCTGTAATTGTAGTGAAGAAAAACTTGCGTGATGCACCTTTCATCATAAAAACGCCTCCTAATAAATCGATTATAGCGTCATTTGCTGAAAAATCGTGTGACAAATTGTCCCCATTCTTCTTCCGTATCGATGCTCATGATTTCATCATAAAGCTCGAATAGCCATTGCTCTTCATCCGCCGGCTCTTCTATCGTTTCCCCGGTCATGATGGCCGCTGCCGCGTTTTCCTCCCGCCATTTCTTCTGATAATTAGAGAGGAGAGGCGCGACAGCATCACTGAATAGCGCCTTTTCCTCAAGCGGATTTCGCTCGGTGCGTTCTTCGTAAAACTGAAGGTATTCCTCCTGGGTGTTCGGCGCAATACCTTCCGGCAGCCGTTCCCCGAGGTATATTGCGTGTCTTACTTTATCCATTGTCCGGCGAACCTGTTCTTCGGTCATAACGATTTCCCTCCGGTATAATTAAGTCGTTCTTGCGATAACTTCTATAATATAGTAGCTTATTTGGAGGGAAAGCGCGAGAATAGAACGATCTTGTTCTTAACTTAATAGGAGAAGAGAAAATGAACCGGAGAGAGTTTATAAAGAAGATTTTCGTTGGAGTGCTTGGAATCTCTGTACTGAGTGCGCTGGACGGCTTTTTCATTGAGCCCCGTATTTTTCGAAGAAAGGATGTCACCGTACCGCTCGATGCTTTGCCTGAAGGGTTTAACGGATTTCGAATGGCCCATTTTTCCGATGTTCATATTGGCAAAGGCCTGACTGCTGAGGACCTCATCCCGCTTGTCGGGAAAATAAACAGGGCGAAGCCGGATATGGTTGTTTTCACGGGAGATTTGCTTGACTATGAAATGAGCGAATTGAATAAAACCGCGGAGGTACTCGGAGAATTAACTGCCCCATACGGCAAGTTTGCTGTTCTGGGGAATCATGATGTATGGGAAGAAATAGACACGGAGCAGCTTTTGCAATCTTACAGGGCAGCAGGGTTCAAGCCGCTCGTCAATGAAAACGTCCGTATTGTGCACCGGGATACGGGAACACCTCTCTACCTGGCAGGATTGGATGACGCGTGGGGATACCCGAGTTGGAGTAAGACGTTTGGAGGGATTCCACCGGATAGCTGCACCATCGCTTTGATTCACGAGCCGAACTTGGCGGACAGGGCAAAGAAATACAATGTTTCGCTCCAATTGTCGGGGCACAGCCACGGCGGGCAGGTGCGCCTCCCGTTTATTGGGGCTACCGTTTACCCTCCGCTAGGGGATAAGTATTCGGATGGCCTGCAGAAAGCGGATAAGAGTGATATGTGGGTACACACATCAAGAGGAATCGGCATGACCAAACTGCCTGTAAGATTTCTTTGCCCTCCGGAATGGCATATCATTACCCTTTGTAACAGGGCGTAACATAATGATTCAAGAAATTGTGACATTTGCCTCCTTTATTTCGTGATATATGCAAGCTTTTGGTTTATAATAAGCCTATGATCGGCTAAAAAGGAGAGATTTGCATGCTTGGAAATATCGGACCCTCCGGATTAATTTTAATTCTTATTATTGCACTCGTCGTTTTTGGACCGAAGAAGCTGCCGGAGATTGGCCGGGCTTTCGGACAAACCTTAAAGGAATTTAAGAAATCTACACGTGATTTAACCGCTGATGAGGAAGAAGAGAAAAAATCAAATCAGTTAAAAGAACTGAATTAATACAAAAGGATGCCCCGGCGGCATCCTTTTTTTCCTCTTTCTGGATTAATCATCCTTAGGGCGCGGTCCGGCGTCCGCAGCGGAATCCGTAGAAAGCATGACCGGTTTGACGGTGAGGTCGTTATGACAGTGAAGCTGGCAGGAGAGCCGGATATTTTTCTCGAAATTTCTCGCTTCGATAATGTGTGCCTCCAGTTCATTAAGAGGACCCGCATCACCGGCAACAATTTCTACCCGGCAGGTTGTGCAGCGAGCGTTCCCGCCGCACCGATGCATAATCGGCACCCCGTTATCCTCAAGCGCAAGCACAAGTTTTTTTCCTTCTTCTACTTCAAAACTGTCAAAGCCTTCTACTGTAATTTTTGGCATGGTAATCCCTCCTGGTTGTTTTATCTGCTCGTTTCCTTTTTACCCGATACGCATCCTTTTTAACGGGCAGCTGCTGCTATAGATTTTCTGGAAAAATTAGTGTATACTGTGGAGTATAAGAATCGTCCGGCCAGCTATTCCAACAATTTGTCTCTGCAACGGTCCCTTACACGCTTGTGTCAGGGTTTTTTTATTTTGCTTTTTAGTGAAAACAGAAAGGAAGCGCATCAATTTGGAAGTATGGAAACGGAATTTGTACATTTTATGGTTCGCTCAGTTTATCGTTATGGCAGCTATGAGTCTCGTTGTTCCGTTCTTGCCCCTGTATCTTCATCAGGACTTAGGTATATCTGATCCTGCTCTTATTCAGCACTGGACAGGGTGGATTTTTGCTGCGAACTTTTTAACCTCTTTCCTTTTCTCCCCGATATGGGGAAAGGTCGCAGATAGAACAGGAAGGAAGCTAATGCTAATCCGGTCAGGCTTAGGGATGGCGATCGTTACAGCATGCATGGGGTTTGTCACCTCGCCTTTACAACTGCTTGGACTAAGGCTGCTAAACGGCGTTATTTCCGGATTTATCCCTGCTGCAGTTGCACTCGTAGCGACGAATACGCCGAAGGAGCGGTCAGGATACGCGCTCGGGTTCCTCCAATCAGGTGCTGTGGCCGGTTCGATTCTCGGCCCGCTGCTGGGCGGATTGCTTGCCGAATGGGTTAGCTTTCGCCAGATTTTTATTATAACCGGGATTATGCTGTTTACAGCTTCTGTTCTCGTTATTATGCTCGTAAAAGAAATTAATAAGCCAAAGCCGGCCGAGCGTGCGGATGACAAAAGATTCGGAAATGATTTTGATAAAATCATTCATACGTCCCCACTCCCTGTGCTGTTTCTAACCGGGTTCTTAATTCAGTTTGCCATGATGAGCACCAGTCCGTTTATGTCGTCGTACGTACAGGAATTATGGCACAGCAGCCATTATATTTCTCTCATTGTTGGTCTGGTTGTGTCGTCGGCGGGCATCTCGACGATGCTTTTCTCAACCTGGCTCGGTAAATGGTCAGACAAAATCGGAGCAAAGTATGTTTTATTGTTCAGCCTTCTTGGGACAGCCGTGTTTTTTATTCCCCAGGCCTTCGTTCAATCCGTTTGGTGGCTCATGTTCTTCAGGTTTCTGCTTGGAATTTGTATCGGCGGGCTGCTCCCGTCGGTTAATAATTTGATTCGCAAATATTCCCCCAGGGGAATGGAAAGCAGCACGTTTGCATACAGCACAAGCGCGCTTAATCTTGGAAACTTACTTGGGCCGATCATTGGCGGGTCACTGAGCGGAGCTATCGGACTGCACGGGTTGTTTTTCCTGTCGGCCGCTCTCTTTATTGTGAATACAGTGTGGGTTAAAATCAAACTCCATCCAAGTGAAACCCCCCGGGCGCTGCTGTCCCATGTCATGCATGTAAAATAAAAGGTATGTGCTAGCGTATATAATCGGTTAAAAACTAATCCTAAAAAGGGCGACACATAGTCATATCGGATGGCACATTAAATTTTGGCTGGTCGAAAAAGATAACCTTGTTTTCTAGTTTTACTTCCTAGAAAACAAGGTTATTTTACATAGTATGAATATATTCTTTCATGACATATGGGGAGGTCATAACGGAGAGAAGTGCTCCATAGTCAAGATTGAACGCCACTTCGTCTCCTACTTTCAAATCTACCTTTTTAGCATCAAGAATAGTATGGTCACTGCTTGAACCTAGAATTTCAATATCTAATTTTGGCGTTAGTCCACTAACTAGTACATCCTGAATTCCAACCCCAAGGATAGCTCTTCTAATTTGCCCACGATTTTTCCATTTTGGAGAGATTCCAAATGCATTTTGACCTATTTCTCCATTAGGTATGGATGATTTTATTTTTGATTCTATAACCTCAGATATGAATGTGAAGACGTCCGTAAATAATTCTGGTATTCTCTTACGGCAAAGAGTTTCTCTTCCCAAAAATATGGATTCTCCCAGCCTTAAATTGTTGATATTCCCTATATCATCAGCAGTTGCAAACCACCTGTAATTTGCTGAATTTCCTCCTGAAACATAGCTAAGTGGCAAAGCAAATTTCTTCTCAACTTGGATAGCGAGCGAAGATAGCGTTTCCATCTTGTCTTCATTCGGTTTGACTCCTCCAAAGCAAGCAAAATTAGCTCCAATCCCAACCATTTTAACTCCCGGAAGTTTCAACACATCTTGAACATACTGATCGAGATTGAGTGGGCTAATACCTTCTCTTAAATCACCCATTTCTATCATGAGGATAATTTTATGCAGAGTTTTGTTTTTTATCGCGGTTTCTGAAAGTCTCTTAATGACCGCTATCTCGGTATTCATACTAATATCAGCATACTTTATGACTAAGTCAATCTCACTTAAAGCTGGTGTTCGTAATAAAACAAATTCTGCCTGAATACCTGCATCACGCATTTTCTTAAGGTTTATTATCTTTGAATCTGCCAAAATACGAATGCCTTTATTGACAAGAACCTTTGCAATCTCTGGCCCCCCACAAATTGCTTTTGTAACGCCCATAATTCCAATTCCTTTTGAACCATACAAATTGAAAAGTTTTTCTGCATTATGTGCAAGCTTAACGAGGTTAATTTCAACCCTAGGTGTCCTAAGCCTAATCAATTGGTAAGCACTTTACTCTTCATTTCCGGGAATGCCTTAAAGATGCTAGAGATTAGCTTATCACATCCATGTTTTAAAACATCAGTCGTTGGAAGTTGGAATTGATTTTCATACTCTGAAACAACATCCTCAATTTCTTCATTTGACATGTTTTCATGGTTGATGGTAATAGCAATTACTTTTGAGCTTGAAAAGTTTTCGACTAACTCAATCTCACTTTTAATCGTTGGCATTTCCATAAAACTAAAATCTCCTAAATTTTTGCGTTTCGGGGGATGTTGAATAATAACCGCTCCAGGTCTTGACCCTCTTAAGATGCCACAGGAACTTATATATGCAGGATGACTTAAAGCTCCTTGACCTTCAACAATAATAATGTCAGGATTCTCATTATCATAGGCTTTCATAATTTCATTTTCAATTTCACCAATCATAAACTGGAGAGGCATGGCATCTATCGCCACCCCATATTTAGCTCCTTGAATAATACCTGTTTGTCCCGTGGCCACAAAAGCAACATTCAATCCCTTTTCTAATAAAGCAGCTTCAAGAATAACAGAAGTCGTTCTTTTGCCAACTGCGCTATCTGTTCCAAGAACGGCTATAATTGGGGTTTGAATGTCTAAAATTCTTCCTGAAAAAAGGTGTAAATCCTTACTTTGTGGTGGCTTTCTAACATCATGAATGGTAACTCCATATTCAATCGATTGATTTAAAAATTCCGCGTCTTCCGTAAAGAATTCATGGAGTGGATTTATGATATCCATCTCGAGTTCCATTGCTTTCATAACGATTTCTCTTTCATCATTTTTTAAAAATGCATCCGCAGGCGCGATCCCGTAAATGAATTGATTTGGTAAAAAAGACAATTTTTCAACGGCATGATCAAGGCTTGCAAATATCGGGATTCCATTTTTTTCCCCCTCAAGATATTCACCTGCATCCATTCCACTCTTCGTACTGTCAATTACTCCAACGATCTGATATTTTCTTGAGCTTCTTATAAGCCCATTTGCGGTCTTTCCGTCCATCGCTCCAAAATGACCTTCACAATAAATAATTGCCGTTTTTTTCATCATAACTTCCCTTCCTAAAACTTTTTTTGCATCTATGCGTTCGGATTAGGAAAATTTCACATATCCATACAAAAAAACACCTTAACACTATAGAAGAAAGCAAGCAGGCTTATGGCCAAGACACTAATCATGTAAGATGTTTTTAAAATATGAAATTTATTCCATTTGTTACCTTTAAGTGTATCACATGTTACTACTTTAAAGTGCTTAATTAAAAAATATAAATAACCGGTAGACAAATTACTCCCATAAGGTCCCCAAGCTGCTTACTGCCACCAAATTTGAACATACACCCGAAGAATCCGAAGAGGTTTTTGAAAAATTACCTATCATCGGAGATGAATTTCATCTACAGGCTAAGAAAGAAGCCTTACCTGTGAATGAGAACGTGGTTAACTGTCCGCAGACTGATTCTTTGTCGAGATAGAGAGTGAGTTCGCCGGTTATTTTGTCGTAAAAACAGGAAAATAAAAGCCGACAGGGAATTTGACAGAGTAAGAAGAGTCAGATTTCGTGTCGGCTTTTACTATGGATAAAAGGAAAGAGCCATTTGCCTCCACCCTGCCAGGTTATCGCAAATGACTCTCACTAACTAATGATTATTTTACTAGAATGCGCGTATAGCATCAAGAAGTATATTCGAAATATTTACAGGTATGAGATAGAAGTGGTTTGTCCCTGTTGCGGAGAACGGATGAGAAAACATACAGGATACAAGCGGAATGTGATCTGTAAAACAAAGGTGTATGAGATTCCAGTTCTGAGAAGACGATGTCGGCACTGTAAGAAGGTGTACTCTTTGCTGCCTTCTTTCATCATTCCGTATGAACGATTCGCCAATCACATACGAGAATACATGGGGCTATGGGTACGAGAGGGTGTACCTATTGCGCACCTTCCGGTGCGCTTAACAACGGAAAACGTATCGATTGTTTCTTTACGGACGCTCTATCGTTGGCAAGCAAAAATAAAGGCGAAAGTTCACAATTGGATGCATAGACAAAGAGCCATAGTTGCGGCTAGATATGAGGAGGGAGAGGGGTTACTTCCTCTCTATCGAGAGGGGATGAATAGCAAACAGGAGCAACGACTGCTTCTCTCTCTATTCTTCAACCAGGCAGGTAACCTCCCCCGAATGGGTACCCTTTTTTCCAAATTGAATCTCCGCCTGCCATATTTGGAAATGTGGTAAGGGTTTAGCCTATAGGATTGGTTGGCGAACAGACGCGATATGACTATATATCCAAATTATGTATCAACAAAATATGTCACTCTCTTCCCCTTTTTTCTGTATGAGAAACTAGTCATAGCTTTATTTTGCATATAGAGGAGGAGTAAAAGAGATGGATGACAATCTTCGAAATGAGATTGCTGCTTTTCGCTTTGGTTTAATTGCACCGGTGGTGCAGAGGAGACTGGCTCCAGGGGAAAGGTATGCCCTTTTGCGGGAAATCGCTGGCCAAACGTACACCATTCCATGTAGCGAAAAAACAAAAATTAGTATCCGCTCGCTAGAGCGATATCTTCAAGCTTATGAAAGTGGGGGATTTGATGCGCTAAAGCCTCAGATTAGGGAAAAGAGAGGAAGCTTGCATCATCTCGAGCCGACCATTCTACAACGAGCTCTCGAACTGAGAAAAGAATTGCCCAGTCGCAGCGTTGATCAAATCATCCGAATTCTTGAATTAGAGGAGGTTATAGAACGCGGTGTGTTAAAATCTCGTACCCTCTCTCGTTATTTTCAAGAGCATGGCTGGAACAAACGAGACATGTATCGAGCGGTTACAAAAGAATTTCGTATGTTCGAACATGATGCGCCAAATGATTGCTGGCAAGCAGATACGCAACATACTTTACATCTTCCTGACCCGGATAATCCGTCCAAACGGAAGAAGGCTTACTTAATTGCGATCCTTGATGACCATAGTCGTCGTATTATGCACGCCGAGTTCTTTTTTGAAGAGCGTTCTCCCAGGCTTGAAAGATGTATGCAAAAAGCTGTACTTAAACATGGTGTTCCCCACATCTTCTATTGCGATAATGGGTCTGTATACAGTGCCAAGCAATTTAAGATTATATGTGCCAAACTCGGAACAAAACTCATTCATGCCAAACCGTACTCACCGGAGTCAAAGGGGAAAATAGAAAAGTTCTTCCAGTATGTTGACAGCAGTTTCACTGGTGAGGCAAAACTTTTAATTCAAGAAGGCAAATTGAAAAACCTGCAGCAACTTAATCAATATCTTCGCTCTTGGCTAGAATCTTACGATAATCGGATTCATCGTGGAACAGGACAAACACCGAAGAAACGATATGAAGCCAAAAAAGAAGAAGTTCGCTATCTCGATGCAGAAAAGGTAAAAGAATGCTTTCTGTGGGAAGAAGAGCGTACCGTAAGAAAAACAGCGATAATTGAGTTAGAAGGAAGTAATTATGATGTTGATTCCTCTCTTCGAGGGAAGAAAGTGAAGATTCGATATAACCCCTTTGACTTATCTCTTATCCAGGTATGGAAGGACGAACAGCGCTTTCCTGATGCCGTTCCAGCACAACTGCGTAATCAACAACACTCTAGGATACCGACAGACTCTGGCAACGATACACCACCGACGGTGGTGTCAGATTACTTAGAAAAACTGAAGAAAGAACAAGAGGATGAAAAACGTAGAGAGTTAGGAACACCGAGCTTCGTCACATGGAAAGAGAAGAAGCGAGGTGAAAAGTAATGATCTTAGAGTTTTTCGAAATGAAAGAGGTGCCCTTTACACGCGAAATTGTACCTACCCATCTTTTCGGTTCAGCAACGCATCAAGAAGCTTCAGCCCGACTGGAATACGCTACTCATCATCGGCAGTGTTGTCTTCTTACAGGGGACCCGGGAACAGGCAAATCTACCGCTGTTCGTTCTCTTATCTATCATTCCGATCAGGTAAAGTACCGGCATGTATACCTGTGTGATTCAGCACTTACACCTAAGCTTTTTTACCACGAAGTCTTACACTTTTTTGGGATGCAACCTGCTTATCGAGCTACAGAAGCAAAGCGACAATTTCAAACCTTGATGCTAGATATTTATGAAAATGAAAAAAAGATTCCGGTTATTACCCTTGATGAGGCCCATCATTTTTCAGATAATATGTTGCAAGAGCTCCGATTTATTTTGAATTTCAAAGAGGATTCCATGTCCCCTATGTCATTGATTTTAATTGGTCAACCAAGTTTGCGAAACCAATTGAAAAGCAAGCATTTAGAAGCCATTGATCAGCGAATTCAACTCCGTTACCAAATTACTGGGTTAACGGAAAAGGAAACACACGCCTATATTCGGCACCATCTTCAAGTTGCGCAAACACCACACGATATCTTTTCAGAAGAAGCTCTTCGAGCAATTTATCATTTCACACAAGGCGTACCTCGAAAAATTAATACCTTATGTAGTCAAAGCTTATTAGATGCTTGCGTATTAGGAAATAAAATTGTCGGTGAATCTCATATTCAACGAGTCATTAACGAGCAATAATGGAGGGGATCTTTTCCTCTCCGTTTTGTATTTCCGACACAAAAATAGGCGGCACACTAGTAGCCAACGGCAATGAATGTGACCGTATCACATTGGCTACGCCAATGCGGCTGGCTAAACATCCGCCATCGAAGATGGCTGCGGACAGTTAACATGGATGTAGCCACATACACTATGACCGATGAGGAAATGCTGGAGGCAATTAAAGCGCTAATAGCAACAAAAAATATTGGAAATACGAAATCCGTACAACTGAAACATGCTCGCATCGAAAAAATTAAAGATATTCTGTTTGATGTCTTTTCTATCTAAACTCAAATTACGAAAGAGTGTCATACAATGTCTATTTTAACATCTGAACAAGTAATAGAAATGTTTAAGCTTACAGGACCGTCAAAGAGATTTTGTAATCATTTAGCTGACCTAGCGGTATTTTCATATGGGGGAGATTCTCATCGCGCTCACATCAGACCGATTACATGGTCAGAAGGAGATGAAGTCGAGGTAAATGGATTTGATAAGCTTTTTGTCTACGGGCATACAACAATAGAGAAAAAGCTTGACCGTTGTCGAAAATAAGGAACGAGCGGAACACCCTTGTGTATGGAAATGCTTTTCCAAGATGATTTCCCATCCTATACGAGATCGATCTGTGAAAAACTTACGGTCACTCCGAAAAGAAATCACCAATGCGGATGTAGATATGCTTATAAAAGGAATCCGCTTAGCCATGAATCCATAATAAGGAAAAAACCAGCCGAAATTGGGCTGGTTTTTAATCCTTTTTTTTTGTGGAAAGCGGAAGACAGCAGGGTATTACGTATAGTGTAGGCACGCAAATGCGACAATAAGGAAGGAATACTATGTGAAAGGGGAACCAGACATGGCTGATATTGAATTTTTTCCGGAACTAAGAACAGCGGGCGGGGAAGCGGTATCCATTTATCGAAGGGGCGAATGGATCGGGGATATGTACCTTATTTATCGCGAAAACGGATTGCTGTCAGGTACGATCCACTTCGATGCGAATTTTATCCAGGAAGATGATAAAGAAGAAGTGCTTGCTTATATTCGACCGTATATTCATAGCTTACGCATTGCGTTGGATTTGGAGGAAACAAGCATTAATGTTGTGTTTGGCCGATATAGCTTTCTTGAAGATGAGGAAGAGGATGAAGTATGGGGTGAACAGGTTAATGGGTACGAAAGGTGGATCGTAGGAGTAGGGAAGGAAGGAATCGAGTATCAAGTATACGATGAGGATGAAGAATTATTCGCTGAAGCTGTTGTTGATATTAGAGGGACCGAAATTTACGGTGACATCAATTTCATTCGCGAGCCAAAAAACGAAGAAATGAACGATTTGGAAGCTCTTCTCATTAAGGATTATGATCTCGATCTGGTTGATAAATATCACTTTACGTATACAGTAAATGGGGAAGCCGTGGAGGAGACCATTGTAGAAGCAAATGATGAGTATGCGACTGAAGAAGATGAGGACGAGGATGAATCGGTGTACGAGTTATACGACGAGGGCGAGGAAAAAATAGGCGAAGCCGCCCTCCTGGTTGGAGAGGACGGCAACACAGATATTACAGTAAACCTCAGCCAGGCACCGAGTGATGACTTGCTTCATGATGTTAGCAGAACATTACTCAATAAAGCGCTCGATAGAGGGACCGGTCTTGTAGACATTCGTATTTATTATAATGAAGAACTGGTCGATGGTTTTCATTTCACAAGAGGAAGCAGCTTTTCGAATTCCTGAATCGTTTCCTTGCCCCAATAGGCTGCAAGCAGATCGCGTCCCCATTCCCATGCCGGAACATAGCCGGCCTCATTAAAAAATTCAGCCGGAGTGTTCGGCGGGCGGCGGAGCGGATTGACGCACGAATAGGTGGAACGGTAAAAGTCTCCCCAGCGGCTAAAACTTTCCGTTTCCTCCGTAATGGCCGTCACTAGAATTCCTTCATCACATTCAATAATTTCAAGCGGGAAAAGCGAGCAGCTAAACGGCTTAAGCTTCGCGGGGTCGATGCCGTTATCGAGAGCATAGCGGTGAATACTGCAAATGCGCTTCCCGTTTTCTTCTACAAGATACAGGCAGTTTCCATTGTGTGTTCGAATGGATGCATAATAATTTGTGTCCCTTGTCTGCTCAAAAACTCCCTTTTCCTTTGCCAGGCGCACTCGCTCATCGTGGGTGTGCCTTTCTAATATGGCGAAAGCGTGCTCCTCAAAAAGCTCAAGATTCTCCCCATCCATGGAATAGGGCTGCCCCTTCTCGCAGCAGTTACGCCCATGTACGAGGTGGCAGTTAAAACAATCTAAGTTTGCCGGTGTCATAAGAGCTTCATCGATTAAAAACCGATCGTATCTGTGGATCGTTTTTCCTAAATGGCGGGTTATATAGTGGTATACGGAAAGTGCTTCCGTAAAACCGAGTTGTTCAGGTGTGCCATAGTACCGGCTGCGCATAGTGTAACCTACTTTCTTTTGGCATTGCATAGTGTTTGTTTTTATCATAGCCAAAAAAGTTTCTTATAGCTACCCTGTTTGTCTTGTGATATACTTTATTGAAAAAAACGTTAAATTCAGAAAAATAGAGATCGTGTGGATGAGAGAAGAAACAAGAACTGGGGGGCGACTGTGCATGAAACCACAAATATTCATTTATGACACAACACTGCGTGATGGGACACAGGGGGAGGGCGTCAGCCTGTCGGTAGACGACAAGCTTAAAATCGCGAAAAAGCTGGATCAATTAGGTGTCCATTATATAGAGGGAGGCTGGCCCGGGAGCAATCCGAAAGATATGGAGTTTTTTGTCCGGGCGAGAGAACTGCAGCTTACCCATGCAAAGATAACGGCATTTGGCAGTACGCGCCGCTTCGGTATTAAGGCGGAGGCAGATGAAAACTTGCAAATGATTATCGAGAGCGGGGTTGAAGCTGTCGCAATCTTCGGCAAAAGCTGGGATTTCCATGTTACCGAGGCACTGGGAACAACGCTTGAAGAGAACCTGCATATGATTTATGACTCCGTTCGTTTTTTAAAGGAGAACGGACTGGAAGTCATTTATGATGCGGAGCATTTTTTTGACGGGTATAAAAATAACGCGGAGTATGCGCTTGCCACCCTTCAGAAAGCCTCGGAGGCAGGAGCGGATTGGCTTGTGCTCTGCGATACGAATGGAGGATCGCTGCCCAGTGAAATCCTTCAGATTGTCAGCCGTGTGCGCAGGGAAATCCCTACGCCGGTTGGGATTCACTGCCATAATGACGGGGAACTCGCTGTTGCCAATTCACTATCAGCGATTAGCGCGGGAGCGACCCAGGTGCAGGGGACAATCAACGGGTTTGGCGAGCGGTGCGGCAATGCGAACCTTATTTCTGTTATTCCGAATCTCCAGTTGAAAATGGGGTATTCCTGCGTACCGGAAGAACAGCTTAAGCAATTAACGAACACATCCCGGTATGTATACGAAATTGCGAATATTTCACCTGCGAACACACAGCCATTTGTCGGACACAGCGCGTTCGCCCACAAAGGCGGAATGCACGTCAGTGCCATTCTTAAAGCGGGAGAAACATATGAACATATCAACCCAGACGTTGTCGGTAACATGCGCCGTGTCCTTGTATCCGAGCTTTCCGGGCAGAGCAACCTGTTGTTTAAGGCACAACAGCTTAATATCGAACTTGATAAAACGAAACCCGAGGGCCGCCGTATCATACAGAAAATAAAGGAACTGGAACACCAGGGGTATCAATATGAGGGAGCCGAAGCTTCTTTTGAACTGCTGCTTCGCAAAGGGCTTGATGAATTCGAAGAGGTATTTACCGTTGAGTCCTTTAAGGTTTTTATGGAGAAACAGGGAGATGAGGACATTCGGACCGAGGCCACGGTCAAGCTATGTGTGAACGGACAGATCGTTCATACCGTTGCAGAAGGGAATGGGCCGGTCAACGCGCTGGACAATGCGCTGCGCAAAGCGCTTGAATCGTTCTTCCCGGATATAAAGGACATGTATCTGACGGATTATAAAGTGCGCGTACTCAGCGAACAGGACGCAACGGCTTCTAAAGTTCGCGTATTGGTGGAATCGACTAAAGACGGAAGCAACAGCTGGAGTACGGTCGGCGTGTCGGCTAATGTAATCGAAGCTAGCTGGGAGGCGTTAATTGACAGTATGCGCTATGCGCTCATGGGGCGCCAGGATGATGCAGCAGACTGGGATGAAACGGTGCAGGAGCGACAGGGGATTTTAAATCATTAATCGGTTATTGGTAACTACTGCAAATTCCCTTGTGTGAATTGACAATTGCTTTCCCAGTGCATATAATGTTTTGTAACTAAAGCACACAAATTCGATGACGAGAATAAGTACGTTGTGAAGCTATTCCCCAGAGAGCCGGCGTTTGCTGAAAGCCGGTGTTTAGTTCACAGCCGAATATCCCCTCCGAGAAGTCAAGCTGAAGACCAGTAAGCTTGAACGGTAGTCTACCGTTAAAAAGAACGCGTATGATTGTACGTTGCTGAGTGCTATTGATGAACGGATTGTGATCAATAGAAACCAGGGTGGTACCGCGGGTAAACCCGTCCCTAGTCATAGGGGCGGGTTTTTTGTGTGCTTTTTAACCTATATGAGGAGTGGTATCACATGAAAGAGGTCAATGTAAAAGAATCTGCAGCAGAACGGGAACAACGGATTCGTAAGCAATGGAAAGAACAAAACACCTTCCAGCAATCGATTCAAAACCGGGAAGGAAAACCGTCTTTTGTATTTTATGAAGGGCCGCCGACGGCAAACGGGCTTCCTCATGTCGGCCACGCGTTAGGGCGCACGATTAAAGATGCAATAGCGCGGTACAAAACAATGACGGGCCATCAAGTACACCGCAAAGCCGGATGGGATACGCATGGGCTGCCGGTTGAACTGGGTGTAGAAAAACAGCTTGGCATCTCCGGAAAGCATGAAATTGAGAAATACGGAGTGGAAGCTTTTATTGCGAAATGCAAGGAGAGCGTATTTACGTATGAAAAACAATGGCGTAAGTTTACAGAGCAAATTGGTTATTGGGTAGATATGGAGAACCCGTATATCACACTGGATAATTCTTATATCGAAAGCGTATGGAATATTCTCGGGACCCTGCACGAAAAGGGTTTATTATATAAAGGGCACCGCGTGTCGCCTTATTGTCCGAGTTGTCAGACTTCTCTTAGTTCCCATGAAGTAGCACAGGGGTATAAGAATGTAAAAGACTTAACCGCTACTGCTAAATTTAAAATAAAGGATCGGGAGAATGAGTACTTCTTAGGGTGGACGACAACGCCCTGGACACTTCCGGCAAACGTGGCGCTCGCTGTCCATCCTGATATGGAATACGTGCGGGTGAAAGAAGGAGACAGTGTTTACATTGTTGCTCAAGCACTTGCAGACAGGGTGTTAAAACAAGAGTATCGCGTGTTATCCCGGCACAAAGGAAGAGAATTAGCCGGTCTTTCCTATGTACCTGTGTTTGAATTTGTAAACGTGGAAAAAGGCCATCAAGTGGTTGCGGCAGATTATGTAACCGAGCAAAGCGGCACCGGAATTGTTCATATTGCACCAGCGTATGGGGAAGATGACTACAAGGTTGTTCGGGAAAACGATTTTTCTTTCGTTAACGTAGTGGATGGAAAGGGGCAGTATACAAGCCAAGTTCCCCCGTTCGAGGGCAGATTTGTCAAAGATTGTGATGTAGATATCGTCCGTTATTTAGCGGACAAAGGTCTTCTGTATCACAAAGAGAAGCATGAGCATAGCTATCCGCATTGCTGGCGCTGCGACGCTCCGCTGTTGTATTATGCAAATGAAAGCTGGTTCATCCAAACAACGGCTCTAAAAGAACAATTCATCCAAAATAACGAAGGGGTCACATGGTACCCCGATCATATTAAACATGGACGATTCGGGAACTTCCTAGAAAATATGGTGGATTGGAATATAAGCCGAAACCGGTACTGGGGAACCCCGTTAAACGTATGGCAATGCCAGGAATGCGGCCATCAATATGCACCGAAAAGCATACAGGAATTAAGAAGCCATGCTTCTCATTCCGTTCCGGACACGATTGAGCTGCACAAGCCATACGTCGATGAAGTAAAACTACACTGTTCCGAGTGCGGCAGTACAATGGCACGTACGCCGGAAGTCATTGACGTCTGGTTTGATAGCGGCTCGATGCCATTTGCCCAGTATCACTATCCATTTGAAAACAAGGAACGATTTGAGAAACAATTTCCTGCCGATGTGGTTGTGGAAGGAATCGACCAAACACGCGGCTGGTTTTATAGCTTGTTGGCCGTATCGACCCTTTTTACCGGAAAAGCTCCTTATAAGCGAGTGTTATCCCTTGGCCACATCTTAGATGAAAACGGGCAGAAAATGTCGAAAAGCAAAGGAAATGCCCTGGACCCGGTTGATCTGGTACAGAAGTTCGGAGCAGACGCTCTGCGCTGGGCTCTTCTGGCGGACAGCGCTCCCTGGAATCCAAAACGGTTTTCTGAACGTGTTGTACAGGAAGCAAAGTCAAAGGTAATAGATACAGTGGTAAACGTATACGGTTTTTATGTGCTCTATGCAAACCTGGATGGTTATCAGCCGGATAAGGAACGCAGAGTAAAGCATACCAAACTGGATGAATGGATTTTGTCCCGTTTGCATAGCACAATAAAACGAGTCAGACAAAGCCTGGACGATTATCAATTCACGAATGCTGCACGTGAAATAGCTGTGTTCGTCGAGGGGCTAAGCAACTGGTATGTTCGCCGCTCAAGAGACCGCTTCTGGTCCCATGTCATGGGCGAGGATAAAGTTTCTGCCTATGCAACACTGCATGAAGTCGTGGTAAAAACAAGCCAACTGCTGGCACCCTTTACTCCTTTTGTGGCAGAGGATATTTATTCTAATCTCGAAGGCGGGAGTGTTCATCTAACCGATTACCCGGAATATGATGGAACGAAGATTAACGAGAAGCTAGAAGAAGAGATGGATGCTGTATTGCAGGTTGTAGAATTAGGGCGCAGTATCCGCAATACAACCTCGTTAAAAGTAAAGCAGCCGTTAGCAAGTTTGTCGCTCATCTTAAGTGAAAATCAGGATATCACATGGGAATCCTATAGCGATATTGTTAAAGATGAATTAAACGTAAAAGTATTTCAGGTTAAACAGGACGATGAGAGCTTCTTATCTTATAAACTAAAGCTGGATTTTAAACAAGCAGGTCCGAAATTCGGCAGCCAGACAAACCGTGTGAATGAGTGGCTGCAGGGCCTAACGAATACACAGGTGAAAGCATTCCTGGAAAGAGGGAAGGAAAGCTTTCAAACTCCTGCCGGCACTACATTAACCATAACAGCAGAAGAGGTACTGCTTGAGAAAGTACCGAAAGAAGGGTTTGCAGTCGCATCAAATGGAATGTATACGGTCATCCTGGATACAACGTTAACGGAGGAATTAATTCAGGAAGGCCTGGCCCGTGAATTGCTGCGTGGTATTCAGGAATATCGAAAGAAGTTAAACTTGCCTGTGAACTTACGTATTGATATTGAGATGAGCGCGAACAAGAAAATGGAACAGATAGTAACACGTTATGAAGGTCTTTTGAAAGAGAATGTACTTATGAATTCTCTTAAGCTATCCAGTGGGGTAGAGGCAGGGGAGCAACTGAAGGCAGGCAGCGAATTTGTTACTGTTCGCATCGTAAATCAACCATAAGCTAAAGAATTTTAATACCTCTAATATGAAAAGCTGCTCACATGGGCAGCTTTTTGTGATCACCATAATCAAATCCAGGAACCGAGTATACTGTAAATTAGTTTATAAATAACGTAAATTATTAGCGAATCATAGTAGAGTCACTATAAAAATAAATCGAATTATTCTATGATATGCAACTTTAAAAGGGTGATATCCCTGAATCCCAGAAGCTTCCGTTGTTTTCTATTTACTTTGTTGATAAAATAATTAAACAGTTCAATATAATAAAGAAATAGATTTAATATGGTAGGAGGCATAAAGATATGGGAGCAGCCGTAGAAATACAGCAGGCGGAGAACCAGCAGCCGAAAAAGAAACATCCTCCGGGATTGTACTTGCTGTTCTTCACTGAGATGTGGGAAAGATTTAGTTATTATGGTATGAGGGCGATTTTGGTTCTCTACTTAACAGCAGAGCTGGTTAGCGGTGGACTCGGATTTAGTAAGAGCTCCGCAATGGCTCTTTATGGATTTTTTACAGGTGCCGTTTATTTCACCCCGCTGGTGGGTGGTTATTTATCTGACCGTTTCTTAGGCAGAAGACTGGCGATTACGATCGGTGGTATTACGATGGCGCTTGGCAACTTCGCTTTATTCGCCAATCAGAGTAGAGGGGCCTTATATTTGGGATTACTTCTATTGATTATTGGTAATGGTTTCTTCAAACCGAACATTTCTACTCTGCTTGGGGAATTATACGATAAAGAGGACAAGCGAAAAGACGCAGCCTTCACGATTTTCTATATGGGTATTAATATCGGAGCCTTCTTCTCGCCCCTTATTGTGGGCTTCCTGGCAGAAACTTACTTTAAAACCACATTGAACGGTGTCGTTCATTACGGCTTTAAATATGGATTCTTAGCATCCTGTATCGGAATGATTGCTGGACAGATTTTATTTAATCTCCTGGGAAATAAGTATTTGGGGGATATAGGAAAAAAAGCGGTTGGAAAACCGGTCAAAACAACGAGCGGGAAGGTAGAAAACACGCCATTAACCAAAAAGGAAAAGCAAAGAACAGCCGTGATTGTCATCATTACGTGCTTCGTTGTTTTCTTCTGGGCAGGCTTTGAGCAGGCAGGAAGTTCGCTGACGATGTATACGGACAAATTTATCGACAGACAGGTGTTTGGCTGGACGGTTCCAACTTCTTGGTTCCAATCGTTAAACCCACTGTTTATCGTACTGCTGGCGCCGCTTCTTTCAGCGCTGTGGGTTAAGCTTTCCAATACGAAAAAGGGCGATTTGAAAATCCCGACAAAAATGGCGTTTGGTATGATTATGCTTGGCGTGGGCTATATGGTATTGCTCATGGGAGTATTAAAAACAGGCAGTGACGAACAGCACCTTGCCGTCAAAGCAAACATGCTGTTTATTATCTTCACTTATTTGCTCCATACGCTTGGTGAATTATTCCTCTCACCTGTAGCTTGTCCCTCGTAAGTAAAATTGCGCCGGTGAAGTTAGCGTCTCTCTTAATGGGCGTATGGCTGGCTAGCACAGGAGTGGCCAACATCCTCGGGGGATACCTGGCTTCGACTATCGAGTCTTTAGGGTATTTCGAAGTGTTTAGCTTAATTGGTTTGATGGCAATCGTGCTAGGCTTTGTTCTCCTGCTTGTATCAGGCAAGCTGAACAAAATGATGCAGTAAAAATCACATTTAAGATAGTGCGAGAAACCTGGCGTTTGCCAGGTTTTTTTGTTTGTTGTGCGAACGGACAGTTTAACGTAATAAGGTTAATCGAAAAGTTGGTGTCGTTTTTAAGAGTACATCACTCCATAAAAAATCTTTCCTACCCAATAAGCCAGTAAAATCCAAATGATAATGAAGAGAGTACCAACAAACCAATTCTTTGGTTTTCCATTCTGTCTTAGTTCATCTGCTTTCAATCTGTTTTCCTCAATAATATGAGCGGGTATTAATTTTAAAGTAAGTGAAATACCTAGAGGAACGATGATAAGGTCATCCAGATAACCTAATATAGGAATGAAATCAGGGATTAAATCAATTGGACTAAAAGCATACGCTACCACGCAAATTGCAACCAATTTAGCGTACCAAGAGACTCTATCATCTTTGTAAGATAGGTAAAGTGCAAATAAGTCTCTCTTTAATTTTCTTGCATAGTTTTTTAGTTTAGTTAATGCCGTTGCTTCTTCCATTTAAGAAATACACCTCCACTTATAAACAATCTATTCCTTTTACCTTATACCTTACGTCATGTAATTTAAAAGTAATTGTAATTGGTGAGGCATTTATAAACCTGTCCTTTTATAGACGAACTATTGAGCTAACAGGCAGTATTATGCAATAATTCATAACTTGATAAGAATAGAATTTTGTATGGTAATCATGGGGAGAATAAGGGATATAAACCAAAAAGGACGAAAATATGTTGATTCCTTATTTACACATAGTATATAACATTTCTTTTTTTGTTGCTGGTTGGATGTTCGGTGACTGGAAAAACTGGAGAAGGTATTACCCGACGATTCTATTCTTTATAACGGGGGATTTAACCTATAACTTTGTAACTTCATTTCTAAACTACCCGTTATGGAGATATCATGGAGCAATACCACCCAATCATTTACTGATTAATTTGTTAATCGACTTTGTAGCCTATCCAGCAACGATACTTATTTACCTTAAGTATGCAGTAAGAGGATGGAAACAGTTCGCTTTTCATTATTTTTTATGGGTGTTTTTATATTCCATCATTGAATTTATCAATTTAAATTTAGGATTAATTTCACACCATCATGGTTGGAATATATGGGCTTCTATTTTAAACAATCTCATTATGTTTTTGACGCTAAGGATTCATTATTCTTATCCGCTATTAGGTTGGTTGATTTTTTTCATCCTGAAGATTGCTATAATCTTTATTTTTGCAATTCCTGTTCTCTCTAAATAAAATTTGTTCCGATTGGGCAGTATAGCGGGGTAACAATTGATGATATTTGCATAAATTTAGCAAAGCGAAACTATATGTATAATCTTATGTATTCTTACTTTGTGGTAAGTTGCTTTTATGATACAAAAACGATAATAAACTGCATTAGAAAATGGAAGGTTATAATATAATGTGTAGATTGTATGGGGATGCCTTCTATCATCTCCTGTATCCCAGGCAAACTTACGTATTTTGAAAGTGAACAAGCGTATGGTGCTCCACCACGATATATTTTGAAAAAGAATTGAAACTTATTGTGCTGATGGGAATTTAATAATCAATAATGCTGCTTCGGTTGCCGCATTTCATTTATGAAATGATTAGACAGAAAAACATACAGCTAGAGGTGCAGGGTTATAATTTACTATTTTATGTTTGAAGCTATCCCAAATTTAGATAATCCAGAGAAAGAGGAGTATGCAGGAGCTTTTGTTACATGCTGGGTTAACTCGATAGATTTAAACTCGGCATTAAGTAAAGCGAAAGGTTTTATTAACGACGAGGGCTGGGAAGTCATAAGGATTGAAGAGCAGTTTATCGCTAAACGTGAATGGTATGAGAAGGATGATGCTAAAATAGAGTCGCTTAAGTGTTTTGATGAAGCTGTACTCTACGGGGTCGCTGCCATCTTTTACACTTTTCCGTATGATGATTAAGTTTAGTTTGGCATAATGTTACCGCTCCTTTCCTTTCAATGCTAAAATTAAATAGTTTTCATCAAAGGATAAAAGCTAAGAGAGCGATTTTTAGAGGTGAAAGATAATTGAACTTGTTTGAACAAGGGGACGAGCTGTATGCCAATGGACTTTACCAAGAAGCATATGAAAAATTTAAGTTGGCTTATGTTAATGAGGAAGAAAACGAAGCGGATTGCCTTAATTATATGGCATGTTGTCAAATACAATTAGATAATTCAGAACAGGCAATAGAACTACTGAACAAAGCACTAAAACTAAATCCTACATGGGAAAGGTTGCTGTTTAATAAAGGTCGTGCCTACTTAACACTTGGGAACAATACAGAAGCCTTTGCTTGTTTTAACAGAGCAGCCATGGTAAATCCCACTAGTGAAGATGCTTATTATTATCTTGGCGTATATTACGAAAAAATAAGTGAATACGAAATAGCAAAACAGTATTACCAGAAGTCATTAGAAATAAACTTTGAACAGGCAGAAACTCATTTGAATCTTGGAATGATGTATTGGTATTTAGATGGCAAGGAGAAAGCCTTAAAAGAGTTTGACTTAGCTTACCATTATGATAATGATTGTTTTGATGCGTTGTGGAACAAGGGATTAGTGTTATGTTCGCTTGAGCAGTTTGATAAAGCAATCCTATGTTTTAAAAAAGTTTATAAACACGACCCTAATGATATAGAAAACCTCAATGAAATGGCCTACGCGTACTTTAAACTGAAAGAGCACCCTACTGCTTTAAAGTTGCTCAATGAAATTTTAAAACTTGACCCCCATCATAAAAGTGCTTTAGAGGGGATAACTGCAATAAATAAACGCTTAAGTGAGTAAGTGGCAAATTTTTCGTTGCTTTCCTAATGGGAATCATTAGTCCAATAAAATGCGGGTTTTTTTACTGTCTGTGTCGAGTCAATAGTGTAAAAAATGTAAAATGAGGATGATATTAATTCAAAGTGATTTTAAAGGGGGAGCAAAGTATAAAATTGAAAGATGCTTTACTAGAAGAGAAAATGCTCATAGATGGATATGATTGTGATGTAAGGGTGGTTTTTAGTTTCGGAGACCTTATAGTCTTTATTAAGAAGTATGACATGCAAGATGAATTGACAATGCCAGTTCACTATCTTCACTTTGGAAAACATAATACTGACTTAAGACAAATGTATTATTGGTTAAAAAGTGAAGAGGAAGGAAGAGATATAGCTGAAATTATTCGTTTAATTGCTTATAAAATGTATGGAGCAGGTAACTGGTCAAATAATGATAGAAGAAGAAAAGGTTTATCTGCGATTCAAATAAAAAAGTTCCTTTAAATTCCAATAAAAAAAGGACAACTGGCCAATATCCCTCGTTACGTAGCTAGTTTGAAGCGGAAGAAGTTAATCCAGTCAGCACCTTGCTACCTTCACAACAAAGGATTGATTCATTACCATTTGCTCCCATATTCCAGAATTGTATTTTACACGAAAAACCGAAGTAAGAAACCTCTGGCGCAGGATATTAGGCTGCGGACTATTCTAACGGCCCCAATCGAAGGATTAGGCCAAACGTCAGCAAGAGGCGGAACGCAAAAAGCAGGAAGCAGAGCGTATTAAGCGTGAGGAAGAAGAAAACCGGAGTTTAAAAAATTGTAGTGAAGCGGGACAAAGGAGAAACAAATTTAATAACAAACAAAAATAGTTCTTAATACATTTTGTATTTTTTTACATCAAAACTATTGTAATGGTTCTTTTGTAGTTGTAGAATGGTGTTACTTTGTAATAGTTACTTGCAAAAAATAAATATTGTTTCGATAATAGCAAACCCATCGAAAAATGGGGACGCAAAACCACGGGTCTAACGTTTACTTAAACTATGACAGCCGGGTTACCGAAAAGCCCCTAGAGTAGAAATAATCAGGGCTGATCCGATATCGGATTAGTCTTTTTTATTTGTGAGACTTTACATAAGCTAAAACAACAAGAGAAAGGTAGAGGATTATGCGTAACGTTTTAAATTTAACAGTAAGAAGCAGATTAATTATTGCCTTTGTCGTTATCCTGCTCATTCCAAGTCTTACGATTGGATGGACGTCTTACCAGACAGCAAAGGACACCGTTGACAAGCAGATGACAATCTCTGCAAACGAAACGGTAAAGTTACTAAACTCCAACCTTGATAGTTTTTTCAAATCTGAAATACAAAGTATCGATTACCTGGCCGATCGGATTACAGCTGATACATACAAGAGTCGAAATCCTATTCTAAAAACAAATATTCTAAAACCTTTCCTCTCAAAGAACCCTGAGATGTTAGAGGTTTATGTGGGAAGTACAGATGGATTATTTATTGACGCTCCTATAGATAAGGTTCCGGATGGGTATGACCCACGCCAAAGAGCCTGGTATCAAGAGGCGATGAACCGGAAAAGCGAGGTAATCATCACAAGTCCATATGTATCTAAAACTACCGGTAATGTCGTAGTAACGATTGCGAAAGTGATAAAAGACAGTTCGGGAGTTTTGGGATTTGATGTTAATCTTAATGCAATTGCTACAATTACGAATCAGGTAAAAATTGGTCAGGATGGGTATGCCTTCATTCAGGATAAGAATCGTAAAGTCGTTGTCCACCCTACGGTTAAACCTGGGGAGGTAATGAATAGTGATGCGACAGAAAAAATTTATCAATCAGAATCTGGGGATTTTGATTATTTATTAAACGGTAAAGCCAAAGCAATGGTATTCACAACAAATAAACTAACAGGTTGGAAGGTTGGGGGAACCTTTTATTCGGATGAGGTAAGCAAAGAAGCACAGCCTATTTTTTATAAAACCGTACTTGTTCTGTTCATTGCTTTACTTGTTGGAGCTGTAATCGTCTACTTTATAGTAAATTCCATTACGAAACCTTTGAAATCTTTGGTTCATGCCTCTGAAAAAATAGGGCAAGGTGATTTAACAGAGGTCATCCAGGTCAAGTCGAATGATGAATTAGGCCAACTTGGGAACAGTTTCAATCAAATGGCGACTAATTTCGCGAAGTGATTCAACAGGTTGGGAATAATGCCGAGCAAGTGGCTGCTTCAGCAGAAGAGCTGTCCGCAAGCGCTGAACAAACAAATAAAGCGACAGAACAAATTGCCTTTACGGTTCAAGAAGTTGCTTCAGGTACAGAAAAACAAAGCCAGAGTGTGGAGGATAGTTCAAGAACCATTGGTGAATTGGCGGTAGGTATACAGCATATTGCAAACGGTGGAGAAACTATTAACACTTCTGTAACTCATACTTTAGAAAGAGCAACAGAAGGTGAAAGAAATATTCAATTGGCGATTAAACAAATGAGTGCGATTAATGATACTTTCGGTAACCTTTCTGATTCCGTCAAAGCCCTAGGCGAGCGTTCACATGAGATTAGCCAAATCGTACAGGTCATCACGGATATTTCCTCTCAAACGAATCTACTCGCTTTGAATGCGGCCATTGAAGCAGCACGAGCCGGAGAACATGGAAAGGGATTCGCGGTAGTAGCAGATGAAGTACGTAAGCTAGCCGAGCAACCCTCAAATTCAGCGCAGCAAATTGCACAGCTGATTACGGCGATTCAGGAAGAAACGAATAAGACCGTTCAATCAATGGATTATGCCACACAAGAAGTGGAACAGGGGATTGGTGTTGTGAATTTATCAGGTGAATCCTTTGCGCAAATCCAGCATTCTGTGAGCGAGGTGGCGAATCAAGTTGAGAAAATGTCTTCCTCTCTTCAGCAAATTTCTGTTGCTGCGGATCAGGTCGTTCATTCGATTCACTTAATTTCAGAAGTAGCGGAGGTTGCCGCAGCAGGAACCCAAAATGTATCGGCAGCTACGCAAGAACAGCTGGCTTCCATGGAAGAAATCTCCGCTTCTGCCTCTTCTTTAACCAATATGGCAGAAGAACTACAAGAGACGATTGGGAAATTTAAAATATAGCCCTTGGTTTAAAGAAGTTACTCAAGGATGACATATAGCGTTAATTGACCCCCTCGGTTCAATCAGTGCCTCCGCCGGATTATCGGTTGGAGGCTTTTATTATTATAACAGAACTAAGAATCGCAAATAAAAAGCCACCCATTTGTAGGTGACTGTAACTCAAAGCATATACTGGTAGCGATTAGCCTAGCGGTTTTTATTTTGCATTAAAATTAATAATTCTTTTCAGGGGTAGGGTGATTGTCACTATAGGGTTCTATAACCGCAGTCCCCCTCTCTGTTTCAATTGAGTTTTTTTCAAAAGGGGTTTCATTACGACCTCCCTCTGTATTAGTCTCCGAATGTCCTTTTCCGCCTCCAGGCTGTTTATGCTGGGAATTATCTTCTTTCACATTTTTCACCTCCAATTTTAATATGTCCAAGTACACAAAAAAGACCCGGTGTTTTAAAAGTTGCGCGGATTTTGGATACATCAGGCGGGGGCTGTAACTTCGACTATCTCCGGCACAGTCATTTTCCCCGCATCATACAACGCTGCAGCCCGGGTCTGTCGTCTTTCTTTAATTTTATTTAGTCTATTTTTGATTAGTCTTGTGTCTCAACTTATCTCGAAAAAGTATAACCTATTTTCTTATTGGTATTTGAGTGAGAAGTCATTGAATGTTAATTATATTAGCACACGTAAAGTTGAAGTTCTTTATTGGATTGCCTTTGTCTTAACACGTCCTTTTGGAGCGACTTTTGGGGACCTTCTCACAAAGTAACATGCAAAAGGGGGGGGAGATTTAGGTACGAGCGGCTCTTCTCTCGTTCTAATCTTAATTCTTATCGCTTGTATCATTTACACAACTTTCAAAAACGATAAGGCGACTGTCGCATCATATTGATGGGAAACCTCTTAACATAACAGGGAAGATTATTCCCCAAACATCAACGAGCTGGCTGCCGAGTGCGGTCGGCTCGTTTTTTATTGAGCTAACAGGTACGATTATAGAAAGTATCTCGGGATATAGAGATACTTTTTATTGTTTAACCTATTGACATAAATTGAAAGCTTCACAAAAAGCATTACTAAATAAAAAACTGAGGTGTTACTAATGCTGCGCTGTGCATGGTGCATGAAAAAAATTGGAGAAGACAAACCCTGTTTTGGATTAAGTGTTAAATTTGCCAAAGGTGTAGATTTCAATGAGAAAGACGGAAAAATTATCTCACTCTATTTAGCATCAAGAAAAACGAGCATACCATTAATTGTTGTAGGTAATGACTCTGAAGCAAAGAAAAAATGAAGGGAGGAGATAATTATCGTTTTCTTATTGAAAGTTTGGCGCTACATTCATCTTTGTTCTTAATACACACATTGCATCTTTATATTCATTGATAAAGCCGTCCATTACTTGTTTGTCTTGATTAATAAAATCAAATCCGGCTTTTAAATAAATGCCAATTGCTTTGTAACTCCATGTTTGTGTCGGGAGGTAAATATCCCGATTTCCCTCAAGTTGTAACATTCTATACATCCCCTCAAGCACAAGAGCCTTACCAAGGCCTAAGCCTTGATATCCCGGCTTAACAGCTACCCAATGTATCCATGGATCGCGTCTTCCCTCCGTGTATCCCCACCAATTCGTCAATGTAGCCATTTTTTCACCATTTTCACTTTGGATAAAAATAGTACGCCGTTTTACCTCAGCTGGATATAGAAGATAATTTTCTTGGAAGCAAGCGAGGGCATCTCCTATATTTTCAAATTCTCCTACAGAGGTTTCAATTTCTGCCCATGCCCTTTCATCTCCTGAAAAGAATGAAACAAAAGAATAGCCTTTGGGTAATGCAGGCTTTGGGATTGGAGTGCCGGCTTTGCGGCATAAAATTATGCCATGATACGGGATCGTTTTATCTAACATATATTTCACTCCTGTATGACAGATGGTATGAACGTTTAGCCATATTCATTTTGTCCCAAAGGATGGTTCTTTACTATTGTGTAAATCGTATACATGGAAAATGAAATGGATTTACCATTGAAAATTATTTAATAAGCCTAATGGACAAACACCTATACAACTTCTTAATCCTCCGCATATATTTATTTCTGCAACACGTTTAAATATATTTTTCCTGTTTAAAAGCAATTTTCACCTGCTTTTAACCTTTTTGTAAAGATTTAATCGCCTATTAGATGTACAATGTACGAACAACCTTTCCATCGCATGTAATTAGGAGGATATTAAGATGAAAAAACAACTTAAAAAAGCAGCAACCTGTCTTGGAGTGTCTTCACTTTTATTATCTGGAGCCTTTTCTGCATCGGCCGATACGATTACAGTGACACCAATTCCTACGCAGCATACGATAACGAAACCGGCTCCAAAGGCACCTGCGGTAGCACCTGTTCGCGCCACAGTGCCAGCTAAAGCAGCTATAAAACCTCAACTTAACACACAGCAGCAAAAAGCCCAAATTTTAAAACTTGCACAATCACTTAAAGGAACACGATACCTACAGGGTGGTTCTAGTCCTAAAGGATTTGATGCCTCTGGTTATGTGAACTATGTATTTATGAAGAACGGCGTAAACATCCCTCGTACAACTAATCTGTTATTTCAAAAAGGCAAGGTGGTTAATAAAAACGCTCTTATAGCAGGCGATTTAGTCTTCTTTAATACAAACGGAGGGAAAGGTATAACCACTGTTGGTATCTATCTTGGTAATAATACTTTCATCTCTACCACAACGAAGAGGGGCGTAGCTATCGCCAACTTAAACGATAAATACTGGGCATCAACATTTGTTGGTGCAAAACGGGTATTATAAGAAATGGTTTGGTTTCTGGTGTAAGAAATATATAAGGTTACTGATTGTTGACGAAGAGTCTGTGTTACAGGCTCTTTTTTTGTTGATAGAAATATATTTTTAGCTACATGGTTTATAATGTATTAAATATCTTATTATGCCCTGCAACCCTCCGAAACATGAAACTTATCATTGGTTGAAAGTTGAACGATCGATTCCTGTTCGTTGAAATCAGCCTAAAACGATGAAAATAAAGTTTTAGACTGCTCACCAGGGAGACCGAAAAGAATAGATTATTAAGCGGGTCAAGACTATCTTTATAGCTCATCAATCTGCCTGTTGTTTCGATAGTTCTTTTATTTTGAATACCCAATCCTTGAAACTTTCATATTCATTTGGATCGAATCCGAAGTGCGTCTTTATTAGGCGGACAGATTCTCTTTCGTGATATAGAATCATCTATTTTACGTTTTAGAGTCTTTGATAGTCCTTTCTAAGCATCAAGCGGGGGTGTGAATTATCAAAAAAATGCCCTCCATCGTTTTAAAGAGGAGGACATCGTTGTTTTTATATCGAATCGTGGCGTAAAGTTAGCGCATAAAGCCGCCCTGCATTCCTGCATATCCAGCTTGCCCTGGATACATATTCTGTTGTGCTCCCCGTTGAATGTCATTGGAAGCCTGCTGCCATACACGTTGAACATCTGTGTTGGCAAACCCAGGTTGGATAACTGAAGCCGGGTTGGCATTTAGTGTTCCTGTTCGGATTGGAGAACCATCCCCAACAAATCCCTGCTGCATCATCGAGCCATCCATCATTGGTTGCATCATATTGCCATCCATCATTGGTTGTTGATACATGGAAGCACCTGTGAAGCCGCCTTGACCTCCGGCGAAACCACCTTGTACCCCACCGAATTGTGCTTGGTTTAACTGACGCTGAATGGGCTGGCGTTGAATATCATTGGACGCTTGCTGCCATACACGTTGAACATCCGTATTAGCAAATCCAGGTTGAATAACTGAAGCCGGATTTGCATTTAACATTCCTGTCCGAATCGGGGAGCCATCTCCCATGTATCCTTGCTGCATCATGGTGCCATCCATCATGGGCTGCATCATCATAGGCTGTTGATACATGGAACCGCCTGCAAAACCACCCTGTACTCCGCCATACTGAGCTTGCCCTCCAACGAAACCGCCCTGGACCCCACCGAATTGAGCTTGTTGTAATTGTCGCTGTATCGGTTGACGGCGGATATCATTGGCAATTTGCTGTCTTACCTGCTGAACATCTGTATTGGCAAACCCAGGTTGGATAACTGAAGCCGGGTTGGCATTTAGTGTTCCTGTTCGGATTGGAGAACCATCCCCAACAAATCCCTGCTGCATCATCGAGCCATCCATCATTGGTTGCATCATATTGCCATCCATCATTGGTTGTTGATACATGGAAGCACCTGTGAAGCCGCCTTGACCTCCAGCGAAACCACCTTGTACCCCACCGAATTGTGCTTGGTTTAACTGACGCTGAATGGGCTGGCGTTGAATATCATTGGACGCTTGCTGCCATACACGTTGAACATCCGTATTAGCAAATCCAGGTTGAATAACTGAAGCCGGATTCGCATTTAACATTCCGGTCCGAATCGGGGAGCCATCTCCAACAAATCCTGATTGCATCATGGATGCTCCGTCCATCATAGACGGAGAACCAGCAAAGCCGCCAACCTGTGCCAATGAGTTATATGGTGGTAACATAGACATAGTAATTCCTCCTTGTTATTGTTACAAATACACAAGCATAGCGTCTCCTTTGTTTTTCTTTTTATGTATCAAATTTTCTTTAAAAGGGAGGATGGCCTTTTTACAGGGAAACTAATGAGATGTAAACTCGACTTCGGGTGTAGAAAATGAACGTACATAGGCAGTAAGAAAACAAAGCTCACTTTTAACCCATTCAAAAACGAAGGAATAAAACAGCCGAAGTAGGATACAATAATTTTGGTTTGTGGCAACTAGTAATTCCTTGTTAAACTCAACCGAACGGAAGCACACCGTTTGGTTGGGCAAACAAAAGAATCCAATCCAATTCCAAGCCTTTCTTAAGGCATAAAAATAGGAAAGGCGGACACGTAAATGTCCGCCTTTTTCATATCAAGTTGAAGTTGTTCCTTCACATTGTATGGATGATAATACCCTTTGTTCACCATGTAGGTGGTGACTTTTCCGTGCATGGCGATGTTTTCTTCCTGATGTTTGCGCAAAATCTCTCGAACTTCCGGAGTTGCCGCCTCGGTAATCGCCTTTGCATAGCTTGTGGTCCCGAATTTGGAGGCAAACGGCAAGTCATAAGCGATGACCTGATCGGTCATGGCGCCTGTATTAGTGATGTTTTCCATGAGTTGGTTCATTGTTTTCACCCTCTTTTATTGGATATTGGCACGACATAGAATCTGCTGAAGTTCCTGGATTTGTCGCTTCGATGTTTGTACATCCTGCTGTAGAAGAGATTTTAATTCTTCGTCTGCTGCCAGCATCTGCATCGTAGAAGACTTTGTGCAGCACACGCTTTTAAAAGACATCAGTTCATTCAAAAAGGATGAGGTCTTGGGATTTCATCCTTTTTCTATGCAGTCCATCCTCAAACTCCCTTGGGTAGGACGTCCGGTTTCATCCCAAACTAGAGGTACAAGGATAAAACCTTGTCACTAAGTCTTGGTAAAGGAGGTGAAAAGAATGTCAGGAAGTCGCGGTCGTCGAAACAAACTTCTGGTTCCTCAAGCAAGCCAAGGGCTGGAGCAGTTCAAATATGAGATTGCAACAGAATTCGGCATCCAGTTAGGGGCTGACCAGGTTTCTCGCCTTAATGGTTCTGTGGGAGGGGAGATGGTAAAGCGTATGATTACCCTAGCGGAGTCTCAAATCGGTGGAACCCTGGGTGGAACTACAGGTGGAACGAATGCTTAAAACCAAATAAAATGGAAAAAAGGGTGCGCTGGCGCACCCTTTCTTTAAAAAAAATGTAATCATCAAAAGAGAAGTATCCCTAAAAACAAATCAAAACTTGAAGGACCAAAAGAGTGCAGCGGTTGTTATAATACAAAGAAATCTTGGGCATGCTAAAAGGGTGGATGTTTTACCATTTCTCCACTAACGGAACCTTAGTACAGTAAAAGGATAAAATCTTCGGATTTTATCCTTTTACTGTTTTTTGTTTTTCTCAAAGGCTAAAGATAACTCAAATCATGTCATCCGTGGGAATGTGTTTTATGACGATTGTTAGATTCCCCATTTGTTTGTTGTTTTGGTACTTTCTTAAAATTCTATGCATACGATGCTCACTTTCTTCTCAAACTACAATAACAAGGTGTAAGCCTTGTCACTACTTTAGCATAAAGGAGATGAAAAGAATGTCAGGAAGTCGCGGTCGTCGAAATAAACTTCTGGTTCCTCAAGCAAGCCAAGGGCTGGAGCAGTTCAAATATGAGATTGCAACAGAATTTGGCATCCAATTAGGGGCCGACCAGGTTTCTCGTCTGAACGGTTCCGTTGGCGGGGAAATGGTAAAGCGCATGATTACTTTAGCCGAGTCCCAAATTGGTGGAACTACTGGAACTCTTCGTTAATCAAGGGTTTAAAACTGGATAGATGGATGGAAAAAGGGTGCATGTTTGTGCCCTTTTTTTGTATGCTCTTATGAATATGTATTATATTTCCAGTTGAATAGGAATCGCTTTCAGCAGTAGAATTATTACCAAATATTGTTTGTGGTCAGGGGAAGTCAGTGTGTTCTTTCTACTTAGGGATTTGATTGCTTGGGCTATATTGTTGTTGCATACTTATTTATCCAATGGCTACCTAAACAGCAAACATTCTGGCGTGTATTTCTCCATTTGTTTTTATTCACTGGAATTGGTATCACAATGGAGTGGATTCATATAACTACCCATCATATGACACATGAAAAATGGTGGAACTATGGGTGGTCTTATCTTGCAAACTGGTTCTTGTATTTGACTTTTTATTCTTTCCATAGGGTCTTTCGATTAGAGAAACTAAGTAGTCAGGAGAAATGAACTATTGGAATCGTTCATTAAAGAATTAAGCACCATGAGTAATAGGGAAACGGGCATGTTCTTTTTATGATGAACTTTTAAATAGGTGTTTGTGTATAAGAAGTTAGAAAATTACGAGTTAAGGGGTCGTTTATGGAAAAGAAAGAAATCAATTTGGTAACCCTTCTTCTTAAAATGATAAAGGAATATGGGGGAAAATACGAAACAGTTTTTTTTACTTTTGAAAAGGTTAAGAATGATTTCATCTGTACACAAGCAAATAAAAAACTGGAAGAAATCACAAATGTACCACAGGAGTTTCTTGTTGGAGCAGGTATTTATAATGAAACACTACCAAAGGAAATTTCAGATAGACTGTATAAGGTATATAATAAGGCCTGGAAAGGTAATCAAATCTTGTATTACTTTGTCCCACCTGCAAATGAAAAAGTCATTCTGTTTGTTGTATTGAAACCAATAATCAGTCAAGGAAAAGTAGTTGAAGTGGAAGGACATGGTGTTGGATTGGATAGTGTTCAATTTGAACAGTTTAGAGAACTTTTTTCTAAGTTTGGTCCGTTTGAACAGTTGCATGATGAAGAAAAATAAAGTATACGGGAATAACAAAGATAAAGAATAGAAAGTAAAATCATTAGGGTAGTCGAATCTATACATTGAACAGAACAATCACGGAAGGGATGAACTAAAAATACGGCCTTTTATAGCTGACATAACGGCCATCGGCATTCCAGTTATACCAAAAAACACGCAACACACTTAAAAGTGTGTTGCGTGTTTTCACTAAATATTATTGGAATTCAGGCTCTACACCACGAAATGATCTTGACATGATTTAATAAGCTAGACGTTCTTGATTACACTCAAGAAGAATCCGTTGTTTATAATACAAAGGATTTCGTGTGAAGTAGTGGCGGCGCTGAAGGGCTTTAATTTTGTTATTGCGACCTTCCACGGTCGCATTGGTAAAACGAAGACGGTGATAATTAAGGATTTCCTGTTGCCAGTTGACCATCGTTTTTAGACAGGATTGGACCGCTTTATGTTGGATGAAACGGCCTTGATTAAGCCAACGCTCAAAACCTTGTACTGCATGAGCGAAAGTAGAAGAACT
>NZ_BBWZ01000036.1 GCF_001015055.1 Aneurinibacillus tyrosinisolvens
GAGAATTTCATAAAAATTTATGATTGCTACTATAGTGCAGAACAAGTAAAAGCAGAAGCAGAGAAAGTGGAGACAATGGGGGGCTTGTTCTGCTCTCCGGGAGGTTCCGCTGGGTCAGGAAGGCCCGATCGTGTGGACTGCCTTCCCTTTTTTCTAACGTTTTTGACCTTGTGGCCATTTGCTCTACTACTTTAAAGCAACATATAGTTTCCTATACTGTAATAAAAAACCTGGCGGACGCCAGGTTTTTTAAGTGGGGAATTATTTTATGATACCTTCCATCGGGCTGCTCGCCTGTGCATAGCGTTTTTTCGGAATGCGTCCGGCTTCATATCCCAGACGTCCGGCTTTGATTCCGAGCATCATAGCTTCCGCCATTTTTACAGGATCCTGCGCACCCGCAACGGCTGTATTAAGCAGAACACCGTCTGCGCCAAGCTCCATCGCAATGGCAACATCGGATGGGATTCCGATCCCCGCATCGACAATAATCGGTACGGTCGCTTCCTCGATGATGATGCTCAGGTTTAATGGATTTAAAATCCCCTGTCCGCTTCCGATAGGAGAGGCTCCCGGCATAACAGCATGCGCACCGGCTTCCTGCAGCTTGCGGGCCAGTACTGGGTCATCATTCGTATACGGAAGAACGATAAACCCTTCTTCAACCAGAAGCTTCGTTGCTTCAAGTGTAGCGATTGGATCGGGAAGCAAGGTTTTTGTATCAGCAATAACTTCGACTTTAATCATGTCGCACAGGCCGGATGCTTTTGCAAGGCGGGCAATGCGCACCGCTTCTTCTGCATTGCTTGCCCCCGCCGTGTTAGGCAGCAGCTTATATTTCGTTAAATCAAGCTGTTCGAGAAAATTCGGCTGTGCCGGATCATAAACATTCATGCGGCGTACCGCAAAGGTCAAAATTTCTGTTTCAGACACTTCCACGGCACGGCGCTGGATATCAAAGTCAGGAAATTTTCCTGTCCCGAGTAAAAGACGGGACGTAAATTCATATGGGCCAATTCGAAGCATAGTTTATCAACCTCCACCTACAAAGTGTACAAGCTCAATGGTATCGCCTTCACAAAGATTCATATCAAGATGCTGTTCCTTCTGCAAAATCGTGCGGTTCACTTCAACGACGACAATGCGATCCTGAAGGCGCAAATGCTCCAGTAACAACTGCACATTATGTACGGTTTCAGGAACAGTTTGCGTTTCGCCGTTAATCGTCAGGTTCATTCTTTCACCTCCTTCTATTGCGAAACCGGGATGGAATGGCGGATATCTGTAAAGGGTTCCAGCGCTTCTGCTGTTGCTTCTCCACTTAACAGTTGGGCTATTAACTGCCCTGTAATCGGGCTAAGCAAGATCCCATTCCGGAAATGTCCCGCAGCAATCGATACATTGTTATAAGCAGAAAGCCGCCCAAAGTAGGGAAGCCCGTCGGCCGTCTGGGGCCGCAGGCTGGCCCATGTTTTTTCGAGCGGGCAATCTTTTATAACAGGCAGCAAACGAACGGCCTTCGCCATTAGCTGCTGAAGCCCGTCGATAGTCAGGCGGGCATCGAATCCGCAATCTTTCACCGAGGCGCCGACAAGCAGGCGATCACCGGATTTTGGAACGATATAGCATCCGTGTGAATAAATCGTTTTTTCAATCGGATGGGGGATAGAGAGGACGGAAAAAGCTTCTCCTTTTACCGGGAAAATAGGGAGAGAGTGTCCCAGCTGTTTCATAATCTTCCCACTCCAGGCCCCGCCCGCAATAACATACTCATCCGCTTCAAGCTTTCCGGCCGTCGTTTCGATTCCCGTCATTTGTTCTCCCTGGCGGTAAAATTCGATAGCTTCACAGTTCTCGGTAATAGCTGCGCCATGTTTCGCTGCGGCTACCGCGAACGCTTTGGTTAAGTCAGGTGCAGATACCTGGGTATCCTCGGTCAGGAAGAGGGCGCCGACAATTCCATCCGTCACTGCCGGTTCCATGCGGCGAACTTCTTTTGTATCCAGCCACGTGGCCGGGAGTCCCATTGCTGTTTGCCATTCCGCCTGTTTCATAAGCGTACTTTTTTCTTCCTCGGTAAAAGCTACTCGCAGCATGCCCGGTGTTTTTAATTGAATGTCGATGCCGGAAGCGGCGTACAGTTCTTTCTGCAAATCCGGAAACATAAGGCGGCTGCGTAAAGATAAATCAAAGAGCGGCCCCGGCTCCGCAAATTCTACCTGTGCGCCCAGCATACCGCCGGCAGCGCTGGATGCGTGGGCCCCTATCGTGTCTTTTTCGACGAGTGCAACTGACTTGCCTCGCTTTGTCAGCTCGTATGCGATAGAAGTACCGATGACGCCTCCGCCGATAATAACTACATCTTTTTTCTTCATCTTTATCTCCCTCCATTTTCTTCCGTGAACCAGGGGTGAAGTGGTTTTACATAAGCCTCGTCGATGGCTGAGCGGAATTGTTTTGCCGCAAGCTCCGGGTTCCCCGCTTCCATAACGGCTGACATGAGGGCAATGCCCGCACAGCCTGTTGCCAGTGCTTCTGCTGCGTTGGCAGGCGTAATACCGCCAAGCGCGATGACGGGAATGCCCGATGCCTTGACAACGTGCCGGAGAGCGGGCAACCCCCGGGGGGGGAGTCCCGGTTTGGAGTTTGTCGGGAATACATGGCCGAAGAGAAGGTAGTCGGCTCCCCCTCTTTCCGCCTCTACCGCTTCTTCCACGTTATGAACCGAAACTCCTATTTTTTGCGTGTGCACGAGCCGTTTTGCCAGCATGGGCGGAAGGCTGTGGTAAGCCAAATGGATATAACCCGCCTGGACCGCAAGTGCAACATCCAACCGATCATTAATCGACAGCCTGGCAGGCGGCAGGCCTGACTCGTATAAGCAATAAACACTATCTGCCAGTTCGCGGGCGGTGCGTTCTTTTTCCCGCAGGTGAAATACGTCGATATAAGGGTGGATTTTCCTGACCGTACCCGCCACTTTTTCGAGTGGCTGTTTCCCATTGCTGATCACATGAATGACATGCCTGCTCACTTCTTTTCCCTTTCCTTTCTTATCAACTAAAAAAGGCCGGATCCCTTTGATATGGGACCCGGCCGGTATGTATTGGATAAACAAGCACGCCGAACTACTTTCCTACGCTGGTACGAGCCAGATCAGGTCCCAAGAGTCTCGAAACTTCATCGCGTTTCATTCTCAGCACCGGCTCATCGGGCTCCCCCAGTAGTAATCAAATATGAAGTTGTAAGTTTATTATAAGGCAGATAGAGAAAATTTTGAAGAGCGAATTTTTATAGATTGCCGGTTTCCGAGGTAAGATAAGCAGTAAAAGGTATAATTTGTACCGCCTACTTCATTATTTTACACCTGAGAACGGAGGACCGGACAATGAAAACAGAATCGGCTGAGAAAGAGAAGTTTCGCGCGACATGGCTTTATCGCCTTGAAAATAAAGGAAAGATCGTGCTTCGTCCGGCAAGGGAAGAAGACGCAGCTCGAATCACCGAGCGTTTGGCGCATGTAGTGGAAGACGGTATGTTCCTTGAGGAAGAGGAACATACGATGAATACGGCGGCAGAGGAAGTGAAGGCAATCCGCCGTATGAAGGAAGCAGGAAGCATGTACACGGTGGCTGAAGTCGGGGATAAAATCGCCGGTGTTGCCCAGTTGAAGCGGGGAACGCTGGAAATGAGCCGCCACACTGCAAATTTCCGCATCTGGATCGCCCCGAAATTTCAGGGCTACGGTATCGGAACAAAGCTCATGCAGTATACACTGCAGTGGGCCAGGCACCACGGGCTTAAAAAGGTGTGCCTGGATGTATTTGCTGACAACAAACGTGCGATTTCCATGTATAAAAAATACGGATTTGTCATCGAAGGGCACAGGAAGAAGCAGTTTGTATTGGACGGAAAGTATGTCGATGAAATTTTTATGAGCCGGTTTATGTAAAGCCAAAAGGCTTTTCCCCCTTTCCTGCTTTTGGGGAAAAGGGGGTTTTTGTGGTCGAGATGGCAAACTTCGGGTACAATAGAAAGAGTTTGCTTTTTTAGAAAGGAAGAAAAGAATGAATTCATTTAGGGGTTTTAATCTCAAACCGGAAATTCTGCAGGGAATCGCCGATCTGTATTATAAAAAACCAACACCGATTCAGGAAGAGGCCATTCCGCTTGCGCTGAACGGAAAAGATCTGATTGGACAGGCACAGACAGGAACAGGAAAAACCGCAGCCTTCGTTATTCCGATGCTGCAGATGCTGGAAGAGGATAAAAATGACGTCCAGGCTCTCGTTATGACGCCGACACGGGAACTGGCGATTCAAATTACGGATGATATCCGGGAGCTCGGAAAGCATCTGGCAGTCAATGTGCTCTCCCTTCATGGGGGACAGGATATCACACAGCAGATGACGAAGCTCAAAGGGAATGTCCAGATTGTCGTAGGAACGCCGGGCCGTATCCGGGACCACCTGCGCCGTGAAACGCTCCATTTCGGACGGGTGAAAATGCTTATCCTTGATGAAGCCGATAAAATGCTGGAAATGGGCTTTCTGGAAGAGGTAGAAGAAGTGTTTATTCAGACCGCGCAAAAAAAGCAGGTGCTGTTATTTTCCGCTACGATTCCGGATGACGTACGTAAATTGGCCCACCGCTTTATGAACCAGCCGCAAATCATCCGTATTGAGAAAAAACAAATTACGGCGGAGAACACGAAAGAATCCTATTATGTGGTTAATCAGAGCGATAAGGTAGATGTTCTGCTCCGCCTCGTCCAGGAAGCGCATCCGTACCTCGCCGTTGTGTTTGCCAATACAAAGCAGCGCGTGAATGAGCTTGTGCGCAGGCTTCAGGAGAGCGGGATCGAAGCGGAGGCACTGCATGGCGATTTAAGCCAGAAAAAGCGCGAGCAAATTATGGACCAATTCCGGGAAGCGAAGTTCCAGTATCTTGTGGCGACGGATATTGCGGCACGCGGGCTGGACGTCGAGGGCATCACCCACGTTTTTAACTATGACACGCCTTCTGACGTGGAAAGCTATATCCACCGTGTCGGAAGAACGGGGCGCGCCGGGCAGCAGGGGGAGGCGATTTCACTCATTTCCCCGCGGCAGAAAATTATGTTTAACCGCTTTTCGAAAGCGATTAGCGGCGGGGCGGAGGAGAAATTCCTCGGCGGAAGCAAACGTGCGAAGCGCGAACGAAAGCCGAAAGACAACGAGGAAAAACGCACGGCAGACAAAGCGAACGAGAAGGCAGCCGCAGGCTCGTCTGCCCCGGCTGAAGAGAAACGGGCGCCTGGCCGCGCAAAGGCGAAAACGCAACAGGTAAAACCCGGCTATAAGAAAAAAGAAATAATGGAGAAGGAAAAGCAAAAACGCAAGGAGCGCCGCAAAGCGATCGCTGAATCGTATCGCAAGCGGAAGAAATAAGAAGCAAAGCACGTATCGCCCTGAATGTAGGCGGTGCGTGCTTTTTTATTATGGCCTCAGGAGTGAACGAACTGTGCTTCTCATACTGCTCTTCAATAATTTTTAAAGTCATCATAGATTGACAGATTCGTTCATACACTGTAGGGTAAAGACAATAGAATATCTTCAAAGGGGAGTAGCTTTGAAACAGTAGAGTCGTCATTACGGGAACCCCGCAGGACCCCGGCTCTATTGGCAGCATGATAAGTGTTGTGAGCAAGACCTTTGCCAGCTTAGGCGAAGGTCTTTTTGTGTTTTCACCGAAACCCTTCGTCCTTGAGATGGTGATATATCACTATTTATAAGGAGGAGACGAGGATGGAGTTTTTTTCGGCGGAATTTTTCTCGGCACTGTTGTCCATTATTATCATTGATTTGGTACTGGCGGGGGACAATGCAATTGTTATCGGCCTCGCAGCGCGAAACCTGCCACAGGATAAGCAGAAGAGGGCCATTATCTGGGGGACGGTAGGCGCCATTGCCATCCGTGCAATTGCTACTGTATTTGTTGTATGGCTGCTCAAAATTCCAGGCTTGCTTTTTATCGGGGGCGTTGTCCTTACGTGGATCGCCTATAAGCTTCTTATCAGCGAAGAGAATGAGGGGAACATCCAAAGCAGCTCTTCCCTGATCGGAGCGATCAGAACGATTATTGTTGCGGATGTCATGATGGGGCTTGATAACGTGCTCGCTGTTGCCGGAGCTGCTGACGGGCATTTCGCTCTTGTCGTGCTGGGCCTTCTTATCAGCGTTCCGCTTGTTGTATGGGGCAGCCAGATGATTCTTAAGCTGATGGATAAATTCCCGTCGCTCATTTATATTGGCGCGGGTGTGCTGGCGCTGACAGCAGGTAAAATGCTTCTATCGGAAAAGGTGATTGCCCCGTTTTTTGAGCAGTATCCATTGCTTAAGTGGGGAGCGATCGGCATCATTGTCGCCGGTGTTCTTATTGCAGGCAGGATGAAAAAAACGAAGCGATCTACAACAGCAGCCTCTGTGTAAGCAGAGGCTGTATTTTTTATTGGGTAAGAAAGTAGATGTTACTTTATCGATTCTAGGGTAAAATCAAGGTAGCTTGCAGTCATATTATTAGATCTAGAAGGAAAGCGTGCGAACAGAAAGGAAGAGAGTGATGGGGTTGGAAACACTTTCCCGTACCGAAAAATACCGCCGGCGAAAACAGGAAGCAAAAGGAGGACGCATTGCGTTTCGCATCGCCCTGATTGTCGTTTACATACTTTTATTTTATGTTCTCGTTTATTTTGTTAATGTGCCTGTTAACTACGCGATGCGGGTTGGGCTCGAAGTAGGGCTATTGTTTATTAGTGTTATTTTACTCGATGCGTACCTTCAGGCTTTTACAACCATCTCGGCGAAGCAGGTCCAGAAAGCGGAGGGCCAGGCCATCCGGGCTAACCCTTTCATTATCAGTTTATGGGTACTGTCTTTATGCTATCATTTAAGTATTGGGCTGTTGAGTTCGATCTGGCTCCCGGATTGGGTTTACTATGGGGGCTTTCTATTTACGATAGGCCTGCTTTTTGCCACGCTTGTCCATTTTCTTGCTTATTTTGCTTACAATAAAAAGGAAAGAAAATGGCTCGAAGAAGAAATGTATGCGAGTGATCAGCGGAGAGCCTATGAGATGATTCGGGACAACCAGTCCCAGTATTACTGGATAAGGGATGTAATGGAGCGCAACGATGAAGTGCGGCAGATGATGAAGTGGAATCGGTTCGATCATAACCTGGAAGAGCATCTGTATGATTTACAGCCGTATTTTCAACGGACGATTTTTACAAATAAGGACCTGGAAAAAATCGCTGCCATTCAGGCATGGCTGGACAACATGCGCCGCATTATCGAAGAGCATCCGAATTATCAAAACGCAAAAAAACGAACAGGCGATAATTTGTCGCTACGAAGAAGGAGACGAGAAGAGTGAGAACGATTGATTTTCGGAGTGATACGCTGACCAAGCCGACAGACGAAATGCGCCGCCTGATGTATGAAGCTGAAGTCGGGGACGATGTATACGGGGAAGATCCGACTGTCCGAAGGCTTGAGGAACTGGCTGCGGAAACAGTAGGCCATGAGGCCGCTCTGTTCGTAACGAGCGGTACACAGGGAAACCAATTAGCTTTATTATCCTACTGCCGGTCCGGGGAAGAGGTCATTGTGGGAGAGGATTCTCACATTTATTTGTATGAAGGGGCGGCACCTGCTGCGCTTGGTGGGATTCAGCTTCGCCCTGTGGCAGAAACCGAAGGCTGTATGGACCTGGCCGCTGCAGTGAGAGCTATCCGTGACGAAACTGACATTCATCAGCCGCGGACGAGGGTGCTTTGCGTCGAAAACACGCACAACAAGGCGGGTGGCCGGGTGATTCCGGTAGAAAAGATGGAACAATTATACATGCTGGCAAAAAAGCGGGGGCTGTCTGTCCATATGGATGGGGCCCGCCTGTTTAATGCGGTTGTTGCGTCCGGAGCTTCGGCCAAACAGTACGGGCAGTACGTAGATTCTGTTCAATTCTGCCTTTCCAAAGGGCTAAGCGCACCTGTCGGTTCGGTGCTGACAGGAACGAAAGAATTTATCGCCGAAGCACGGCGCTGGCGCAAACGGTTAGGCGGCGGGATGCGCCAGGCCGGAGTCATTGCAGCACCGGGAATTTATGCCCTTGAGAATATGGTGGAGCGCCTGGAAGAGGATCACGCCAATGCCAGAGAATTGGCTGTTCGCTTAAATGAGCTGCCGGGTTTAAAGGTGCAAGCTGAATCAGTGGAGACGAATATTGTAATGTGTGAGATTATAGAAGGCGGGCATTCGGCTGAATCGTTCCGGGACCTGCTATTGGAGAACGGCATTAAAGCGTCTCCGTTTGGTGAAGGGGTTGTCCGTTTCGTAACGAACCGCCATGTTGCGGCAGAAGACATTGAGGAAACGGTCCAGCGTATAAAAAAAGCCCTGCATCGTGCTGTGTTAAGATAATGATTTCTCCTTAAGCAACAAGAATAAAAGACAAAAACCCCGAAGTCGGCTGAATTTGCCCGAATGCGGGGTTTTTGTCTTTTTTTGTTAATTACTTAGAAATGCAAAGCTCCTCCAACTGCATTTATAAACCCCATATCAACCGATTTTATTTTCCAGCCCTCTTCTGTTTTCACTAATTTGATTTCACTATTGTAAGTTGATTTAGGTGTACTGGGGTCTTTTATTGCTCCTTCGATAGCTTGCAGGCCTTTTTTCTCCATTTGTAAATCAGTTTTTCCGGATAAAACCCCCGATACGGCTTCTTTTACCACAGAACCAGCCATTTTTGATGTGCTGGGAACTGTTACTTTAACAGGAACGGCAGCTTTATCTCCATTAATGTCAGGAGAACCTATCTCATAATTTAAATGCTCCAGGTATAGAGTCGCTATCTTATTACCTTCTGGATTAGTCGTTAGTTCCTCTAATCCTTTTTTATCCGCTTGTTTTTGAAGCAGAGAAGAAGCTTGATTAATGTTGCCTTTTTGTAAATCATCAAAAAATGTTTTTACAACCGAATCGGGAGAGGGTCCGTCATTTGTGTCGGTGTTTGTTGTATTTGAACATCCAGCAAAAACAAGGAGTGTTCCTAATAAGGAAAGTATAAGCATCCATCGTTTCTGTACAAGCATATTTTATGGCCTCCTGAAATTTTCTATAGTCAACTTTAACATATTATTCTTACAAAAATCTTAAGTATATAATTAGTGGTCTTTACAACATAAAAAAAGGTACACCACTGTATTGTGGTATACCTTACATCCATTCAGTCATTTTCAACTTCGAAGAATTCGATTTTCCCTGCCTTGTCCGCCCTTATCGTGACAATTACAGGATAGAGCTTGTCAGGCGTTGAAGTGAAAACCTGGCCGGAAAGACGGTACATGGTTTTACCGTTATCAAGCTGGTTTTTCGATTCTAACTTTAAAGAGGAGAGGGAAGGGAGCGCATTTTTTTCCACTTTAGTATCTTTTCTTAGTATACTGGCGAGGAGCTCTTTGTTATTATCGCCGTTTTCCTTTATTAGAGAAGCAATGTTCTTTGATAAAATGTTAACCGCAAATTCAGCAACGGCTTTATCGAGGGAAGAAGCCGCTGGATTTTCGTTTACGCTTTGCCAGTAAGCAAGTGCCTTTTCTTTCTGCCCGGTTTGTTCTTTTATCCACGAGGTGGCTGCTGCTGTTCGTCCGGCAGTGGTTTGTCCGGATTCTGAAATAAGCGATGAACAGCCTGTTCCGCCAAAAATGAGGGTCGCTCCGAGAAGGATGGCTGCATATCGGTGTTTCTTCATTCCTGCATGTTCCTTTCCGTATATAAAGTTGAGGAGAATGTTCATCTCACGCACGTTCTTTATACATTTAAACGATCCATTCGTCCATTTGTTGCGCTGGGAGCAGGAAGTCATGCAGCCGGACGGGCATAAAACACCCAGAGAAAGCTGAGTGCCTGGCGGAGTTCAATCGAGAGCTGCGCTGTCATGTCGTCTGTAACCCCGCGCTTATAAACACCCTCCTGGTGGATAATACAGTACCCATTCTCTTCGAGCAGACGGCCGCATTCCCACGGCATCAGTGTATTGCACACAACCTCATCCCCGTACAAGCGCCGATAGCTGTGCTGGCGCGGCGCCGCAGTGGGGCCCAGAATACCGAGGGCAAGCATACCATCCGGCATTAAAATTCCCTTGAACTGATGCAAAATTTGCAGGGGTGACTGTACCCATTCAATTACATTGATGGCCATAATGGCCTGAAAGCTGCTTTCTTCAAAGGGGAGATTCATAAGGTCTGCTTTTGTAAATGACAAAGCTAAATCGTCCTTCATTCTTTCCTTCGCCCGTTCGACCATTTGTTCTGCAATATCCACACCGACAACTTCGTAGCCCTTCTCCGCGAGCAGCAGGCTTCCATATCCGTCCCCGCAGCCCGCATCAAGAACCGGTCCTTTTTGCGGATTAAGAAACGGGGTAAAGACGGGAAGAATCGCTTTTCTGCTTCCTGTATCCCACATTTCCTGGCTGTTGGCCTGCCAGTTATCAGATATCCTGTTCCAATGTTTTTCGCATGCTGTATGCCAGTCAAATTTCATAGGAACCCCCCAGCTTTTCTTTTTATCTTATCAGAAAAGTCTGCTGAAGGATCGGAAGGATTTTTCTGTCTTTTTCCTGGATATGATAAAAACAGTTATAGTTAAAAAAACCTTCCTAGGCATAAATAAATCGGGTAAAGTTAAACGTATAGAATAAAATAGCGTAAAAAAAGTACGAAACAATAGTGCGAGGCGAGAATATTGCAGAATACAAACAAAAAAGAATGGGGCAAGCTGGCCAGGCACTGCGCGAAGGAAGCGGGAAAGCTGATTACGCGCATGCTTGAACAACCGCTCGAGGTTATGTGCAAGACATCGGCGTCTGATCTCGTTACGTCGGTGGACAGAGCCGTTGAAAAATTAGTCATGGATACAATTCTTGAGGCGTACCCTGACCATGGAATTCTCGGAGAAGAAGGATTATTTGCGGAGGATATTTCCCGGTTTGATACCGTCTGGGTTGTCGATCCAATCGACGGCACAACAAATTTTGTTCACCAGCAGCAGAATTACTGTATATCCATTGCGGTTTGCCATCAGGGTAGGTGTGAAGCGGCTGTCGTATACGATCCGACGAGAGAGGAGCTGTTCTACGCGGAGAGAGAAGCCGGAGCTTTTCTTAATGACGTTCCCCTTGCAGCACACCGGACAATGACAATGGAGCAGGCCTTGCTTTCAAGCAGCATTTTCTGGAACAGCAGAGCGATGGAGAGCGGATTATCGGAGAAGGTCCAGCAGCTTGCGCGGGCGTCGAGAGGAATGAGAGTGTACGGGGTGGCGGCACTTGAACTCGCGTACGTGGCTGCCGGCCGGCTTGACGCCTACATCAGCATGTCATTAAATCCGTGGGATTATGCGGGCGGGAAATTGCTCATAGAAGAATCGGGGGCACGGGTTACGCGCCTGAACGGTGAGCCCATTCCGTTTGGTGAAAAAAGCAGCATTCTCGCTGCTAATCCCGCAATTTATGATTCTTTGCTTGATTTTTTGAAGCCGGATTGAGTATAATCAAAACGTTAGACGTTGTTATGTGGGAAAACCAACGTAAAAAATACCACCGGAGTATTGAACCTAGATCCCCTGGTGAAGGGGATTTTTTTATTTTCCGGAATGGTATTCACCATGCATACGACAGGAGTGAAACAATGTCCGGATTTGAAATTCCACAGAGAGTACAGCGGCTTCATGAAGACATTCAGCCGCGGGAGCTGCGCTATCATAAGCGGCGGGTTGCTGTGACAAAGGAGTTCACCTTCGACTCCGCCCACCACTTGCATCTATATGAAGGGAAGTGTAAAAGCCTGCATGGCCATACATACAGGCTTGTTGTCACCGTAAGCGGTTTTGTAAATGAAATCGGGATTTGTGTTGATTTCTCCGCCATTAAGGAGATTTATGAGGAGGCGATCAAGTCTCGTCTCGACCACAGGTATTTGAACGAAGCGCTGCCGCCGATGAATACGACCGCCGAAAATATGATCGTCTGGATATGGGAAGAATTAGATAAGAAACTTGAAGAATATAAGCTTACATCGCAAGGAGCCCGCCTGGAGGAACTTGTTCTATATGAAACACCGACGAGCTATGCTACGTTGAAGAGAGAATGGATGGAAGAGAATGATTGATACAGCAAGCTTTACGGCTGATTTGCGCCTGCCGATGGTCGAGATTTTTGAAACCGTGGAAGGCGAAGGAAAGATGGCCGGTTATCCTGCTACATTTGTCCGGGTATTTAACTGCAATCTCCGGTGTACGTGGTGTGATACGAAATACAGCTATGCACCTGAAAAGCCGGCTTTTACAGAGAGTATTTCCTGCATCCTGGATAAAGTGCAGGAATACGGCAACGGTGTCATCTGCTTAACAGGAGGGGAACCCCTCATGCACGGCGACAGGTCGCTTGCACTTGTCTACTACCTTGCACAACTCGAAAATGTGTGGGACATTCATATCGAAACGAACGGGGCTGTTGATCTGCGTCCCTTCCTTTCACTGTGCGAGCAGGATGGGCAGGTCAATCAGAAGGTTCGTTTTGTCATGGATTACAAGCTGCCAGGCAGCGGCGAAACTGACAAAATGCACCTTCCGAATCTGCAGATGCTCAGAGAGCAGGACGAGTTGAAATTCGTTGTGCGGGATACGGAAGATTTCCTGTTTGCACTCGGGACACTTGAGAAGCATCCAACAAAAGCAGCCGTATTGTTCAGCCCAGTCTGGGAAACGATGCCGCCGGCGAAGCTTGTTGCGCTTCTACTGCACCATCGCCCGCAACAGGGAAAAGCAAGGCTGAACATGCAGATTCATAAGGTCATTTGGGACCCGGAGATGCGCGGCGTATGAGGAGGCAAAGACAATGAAGAAAAAAGCAGTGGTTGTTCTTAGCGGCGGCCTGGATAGCACCACCTGTATGGGAATTGCGAAAGAGGCCGGGTATGAAGCATACCCGCTTACTTTTTATTATGGACAGCGGCACAACAAGGAAGTAGAGCAGGCAAAAAAAATTGCCGCTTATTATAAAGTTCCTGAGCACCGGATTGTTCATCTTGATTTCTTAAAGGAAATTGGCGGCAGCGCATTAACGGACGAGTCAATAGAGGTACCTGTACAGAATCACGCGGAGGGTGGGGATGAAATTCCCTCCACGTATGTACCGGCCCGCAATCTTATTTTTCTCTCACTTGCAAGCGCATATGCAGAAGTTATCGGGGCAGAAGTAATTTATATCGGGGTCAGTGCTGTGGATTACAGCGGGTATCCCGATTGCCGGCCCGCGTTCATTGAGTCAATGAGTGAGACGGTACAGCTTGCTACGAAAGCCGGTGTAAAAGGGGCAGGCCTTCGCATTGAGGCTCCGCTTCAGCACCTGTCTAAGAAAGAAACAATTGAATACGGCCTCCGGCTCGGAGTGCCCTATGAATTGAGCACATCCTGCTACCAGGGCGGGGAAGAAGCCTGTGGAGTATGCGATAGCTGCCGGTTACGCCTGAAAGGGTTTGAAGATGCCGGGGCCGTCGATCCGATTGCGTATGTAAATCAATCATAAAATCAAAGGGGAATGAAAAAAATGAGCCATGCTGAACACGATTATGAAAAATACACAAAGATTCGGTTTGATACACAGGACATGTCTGCTATTATGGAACATATTCTTGATACCATCCCATATGAATATGCCGGGAAGAAGACAGAGGTAGTAATTCCCACAACTGAATTTACATCGGTTTGTCCATGGTCCGGACTGCCTGATTTTGCCGATATCAAAATTACATTAATTCCGAATGAGAAACTAATTGAGATGAAATCGCTCAAGTTCTATCTGACTTCATACCGCAATGTCGGGATTTACCAGGAGCATGCGACAAATAAAATTCTGGAAGACCTTGTGAAAGTGGCCGATCCCTTATATATGAAGGTGGAGGCGTTGTGGAATGCACGTGGTGGACTTGGAACCGAAGTTGTTGTAGAATATCGTAAGGAAGGGTATGAAGGGTAGCTGCTGACTGATGGACGAAATCAGAACTGTTTCAGATGTGCAAGCACTGTTGCGACGCTTCGGTATTGTTATTTACATGGGAGACAGATTAAGCGACTATGAGATGTGGGAAGACGAACTGCGTGAATTGTACCAGGAGAAACTCATAGAACTGGGAGAATTCAGTGCAGCTATGAACGTATTGAAACAGGCGAGGAATGCCTACCTTGATATATGATAGACGAAGAGCCTGCAGGAAGGCTCTTTTTTCATTTTAATAAGCCATTGGAATGAATGGGTAATAATCGGGGTAGGTGTAAAGTACCTGTAACTTTTTTAATTTCGTATTAGTATTATTATTGTGTAATGATCCTTCTGCACATTTTAGGGGGTTAGACGGTAAAATGGACAACAATATGTCAAGAAAAACCGCGAATCAGAAAAAGGGGAGGCGCAAGAGAGGGCCCTGGAAGCTTATCCTTCTGCTGTCAGCTCTTTTCTTTTTGCTGACAATTGGTGGGTGTTCCGCTCTCTATATGGCGGGGAACCAGCTTATCGATGAAAATAAACTCCACGCTAAGCAGTCATCCACTGTATATGATATCAAAGGGAATGAAATTGCGAAGCTTTCCTCAGAGGATCGCCAGAACGTGACGATTGATAAAATACCGAAGCAGGTAGTTGAGGCTTTTGTCGCAACAGAGGATAATCGTTTCTACGAACACAACGGTGTCGATCCCATCTCCATCGGCCGTGCCATTGTAAAAGACATCGTTACCCGCAGCAAGGCGGAAGGCGCCAGTACAATTACCCAGCAGCTAGCCCGTAATATCTTCCTGTCGAATGACAAGACATTTATGAGAAAAACAAAAGAAGTGATGATTGCCCTCAATCTGGAACGGAAATTTTCCAAAGATCAGATTATGGAGATGTATTTAAACAACTTCTACGCAGGGCATGGGGTTTTTGGTGTTCAGGCAGCTTCCAAATACTACTTCGGCAAACCGGTCGATCAGCTTTCCCTTTCGGAAGGAGCTGTTCTTGCCGCGCTTCCGAAGGCGCCGAACACGTATTCCCCGATAAATAATCCTGATAAGTCGCTGGAAAGAAGAAACCTTGTCCTGTCTCTTATGAATAAGAACGGCTATATTTCTCAGCAACAGGTGGAACAAGCAACAAAGGATAAAATCAAACTTGCTGATCGTAGCGGTAAAGATAAGAAAAGCAACAAAGCGGCATACCAGGCTTACGTTGATTATGTTGCCCAGGAAGCGGAAAATGAACTCGGCATTAAAGGCGACGAATTATATCTTGGCGGGTATAAGATCTATACGTACCTGGATCAGGATGCCCAAAATGCAATGTTCAAAAAATACCAAAATGACGGTAATTTCCCAAAAAACGCATCCGATAACAAAAAAGTTGAGTCCGCCATGGTTATCATGGAAGCAAAAACAGGCGGGATTAGCGCCATGGTGGGCGGCAGGGACTATGTGAAAGGAAACTTGAACCTTGCCAAAGGGCGCCGCCAGCCCGGTTCAACCATTAAACCATTAGTCGATTATACACCAGCACTGGAGCAGGGCTGGACACCGGATACACCCGTAAAAGATGAAAGGACATCATACGGGAAATGGACGCCTAAAAACTTCAGCGGTGAAGGTTATTTGGGAAGCACGACGATGAGGCGTGCTCTCATCGACTCAAGAAATGCCGCCGCAGTCTGGACGCTGAACCAGGTCGGTCTTAAAACAGGCGTTAGCTATTTGCAGAAATTCGGCATCCCGTTAACCGATGCCGACCGTTCACACCTTGCGATCGCTCTGGGCGGTATGGAATATGGGGTGACACCCATTCAGATGGCGCAGGCGTATTCCTCCTTTGCCAACGAAGGACAAATGAATCAGGCACATGCGATTAAGAACATCACAACAGCAGACGGCAGCGTCGTTGTAGAAGAAAAACCAAACCCAGCCCAGGTTGTCAGCCCGCAGACAGCGTATTATATGACAGATATGCTCCAGGGTGTTGTAAGTGAAGGGACCGGGAGAGCGGCACAGTTTGGGCGTCCGGTTGCCGGGAAAACAGGGACCCACCAGTACGATCCGGTTCCAGGTTCAAACAAAGATGTGTGGTTTGTAGGCTATACACCGGACTATGTTGGAGCAGTCTGGATGGGCTTTGACAAAACAGATAAACAGCACAACATCAAGTCAACGGGGGGCGCTTACCCTGCCAGAATGTTTGCCGCTGTTATGTCTGAGGCGCTGCGAAATAAAGAAGTGAAAGACTTTAGCGTGCCACGGGGAATACAGCGGCCCCAGCCTCCCGCTGCTTCTCTTCCAGGGATAAGCGACTTATCCGCTACAGTAGACCAAAGTGGATCTAAAGTGCAGATCAACTGGTCGGGGAACGGGGATAATCGGGTGAGTTATCGATTGTATCGTTTCCTTGGCTCGCCGCAAAATAAACAGCTTATTACTGACTCAAACGCAACAAGCTTTACGGATAGCTTTGATCCGAACCAGTTGTATTCCTATGTGGTTGTTCCTTATAATACGGATACACAGCAAGAAGGAAGTATGTCAAACATTGCTACAACAACGGTTCCGAATGGGCAGACCCAGCAGAATCCAAACAATCCGAATCCGAATCCGAATGGACAGAATGGACAGGATCCAAACAATCCGAACCCGAATGGACAGAACGGGCAGGATCCGAACAATCCGAACCTGAATGGACAGAACGGACAGGATCCAAATAATCCGAATCCGAATGGACAGAACGGACAGGATCCAAACAATTCGAACCCAGGTAATCCGGATTCGAATAACCCGAATCCGGCGGATTCGAACGGGCAAAACCCGGCGACAGGCGGAACCGATAATACGGGCGGACAGACGAACGGCAACACAAATCGAAGAAATGGCGGGGCTGCAAATCCCGGTGCAACACAGGGAACAGGAACTACAAACGGCGGGACAACCGTTCCGTCTGGAAATGGAACTACAGTTAACCCGTAAGTTTCTCTCGCAAGTCGGCATAGATTTGTTATAATAGGTAAAAGAGGAGATAAGGAGGGTTTGAAATGACCACCAGTCGAGATATGTCCCGATTTTTTGAAGAACAAATTGTTGCTGCGAAAAACCATTTTGAGCGCACTGTCGATTGTAAGCATACCGAATTCGATGATTTGTACCCATATATGAACGAGCACCCTCAATTTTTCTGGTATAAACGTTATGTTGCCTGGCAGGAACTGCTGACGATTACCCGCCTGGCTAAAGAGCTGGAAATCGAATGGAAGCACCTGTTTACCCAGCTGCAGGCCACTTATGTAGAGTGTAAAGTTCTTGAAGCACGAGTGCTTGATAACTGGTTTGAGAACGACAAGCAGGAGCTCCAGGAGGAAGAAGTCGGCGCTGACGAATAAGTAGAGGGCGTTGAAATAATAAATCGAACTGGGGAAGAGAGCGGTTGCTCTCTTCTTTTTTTTGGTATACTTTAAAAAATAGCGCCGGATGAAAAGGAGAGAAAGATGAATTTACCGCATGCGTTTCAGCAACGAATGAAGGAGCGGCTGGGCAGTGAATACGAACTGTTTATTGCTTCATATGAAGAAGCGCGCCAGCAAGGCCTCCGGGTTAATGAACTGAAAATGGCCGCCCAGGAGTTCATGAAAAAATCACGCTGGGAATTAACACCCATCCCGTGGACGGAGAACGGTTTTTATTATGGGGAAGGATTTCGTCCTGCGAAGCATCCTTACTATCATGCGGGTCTTTATTACATACAGGAACCGAGCGCGATGTCGCCTGCCGCTGTTCTGGCTCCGCTCCCCGGAGAAAAGGTGCTCGATTTGTGTGCCGCTCCGGGCGGGAAGACGACGCAGTTTGCGTCTTTTATGAATGGGACGGGCGTTCTTGTAACGAATGACAACAATCCAAACCGGGTAAAAGCGCTCGTAAAAAATGTAGAATTATACGGACTTACAAACACAATCGTCACGAATGAAACACCTGACCGGCTGGCGGCCATATTCCCGGAATATTTTGACCGTATTCTGGTGGACGCGCCCTGTTCGGGAGAGGGGATGTTCCGCAAAGAGCCGGACATGGTGAAGGTGTGGAGCGAACAGGCAATTGAGACGTGCTGCGGAATGCAGCGCCCGATCCTGCAGGACGCTGCACGCATGCTAAGGCCCGGGGGATTCCTGCTGTATTCCACCTGCACGTTTGCTCCGGAGGAAAACGAGCAGATGATTGCCGGGTTTTTACATGCACACCCTGATTTTGAGGCGGTGCAGATTCCTCTATATGAGGGGTGGCAGCACGGGAGACCGGAGTGGACAGACGAGCCGGCGCGCAATGAAGCGGTTAGGCGTACGGTAAGGCTATGGCCTCACCGCGTAAGAGGGGAAGGGCATTATCTCGCTCTTCTGCAGAGAAAGGAGACCGGGGCACCGCAGCGGACCGGGACACTGGCTAATCGGGGAACGAGCAGCAAAGAACTGACTGATTTTTATGCCTTTGTGGATGAGGTGCTCCCCGGATGGAAAGGACTTGAGAATGCCGAAAGACAACTGACGTTCCATGATGACCGGGTTTTCCTTTCCCCCGTTCAAGTGCCTGGGCTTCATTCGCTTCGTATCACCCGTCAGGGGTGGCTGCTTGGGACGATAAAGAAAAAGCGCTTCGAGCCTTCCCAGGCTTTTGCTATGGGACTTAAAATGGAAGATGCAGCCCGGGTTGTAAACTTTGCATCTGACGAAGAGGATGTCATCCGCTACCTAAAGGGAGAGACCATTCTTCGCAAAATCGACCGCGGCTGGACTCTCGTCTGTGTAGACGGGTTTCCCATCGGATGGGCGAAAGGAACGGAAAACATGATGAAAAATGCGTATCCTGCCGGCTGGCGCTGGGTAGATGGCGCCGGCTCGTGAAGGCGGATATGATGAATGGGGTGGATAGAAGTGAGACTGGATAAATTACTTGCCAATATGGGATATGGAACGCGCAAAGAGATTAAGAAATTTTGCAAAAGCGGGGCGGTCAAGGTAGACGGAAAACCCGTGAAAGACAGCAGTATTCACGTGGACCCTGACTCGCAGGAGGTTGAAATCCATGGGGAGATTGTACAGTATAGGGAGTTTGTTTATTTGATGATGAACAAGCCGCAGGGGGTCGTTTCTGCGACGGAAGATTTAGTCGACGAAACGGTCGTTGATTTGCTCGACCCCGAGTTTTACGCATTTGAAGTGTTTCCTGTGGGGCGCCTCGATAAAGATACCGAAGGATTGCTGCTTTTAACGAATGATGGAAAGCTTGCGCACGAACTGCTTTCCCCTAAAAAGCACGTTCCAAAAAAATACTTTGCCATTGTAAATGGGCGCGTAACCGAAGAAGACGTAGAAAAATTCGGCAAGGGTGTGACACTTGACGACGGATATGAAACACTTCCGGCTCAACTGACGGTGCTCGCCCAGGGAAGTATCTCTGAAATTGAGCTCGTTATTTATGAAGGAAAGTATCACCAGGTAAAGCGGATGTTTGAGTCGGTAGGCAAAAAAGTGACGTTTTTAAAACGGTTATCGATGGGTGCACTGCAGCTCGATGAGGACCTTGAGCTAGGTGAATATCGTGAATTGACGGAGGAAGAGCTGGAATTCCTTAGAGGATAAGAAAGCATCGCGAGGCCATGCCCGCGATGTTTTTCTTATTGTTTTTTTATTCCGTAAAGCAGAATATCAACCATGCTCTTTATGTTTTCTTCTTCGTTCTGTTCATTAAACTCGTCCGGAAAGGCACGGGTGAAGAAGAGGTGGCCGAGTAAGGCAGAAAAGATGGCGCGAAGAATATGCTCGACGGGCAAATCGCGAAACTCGCCTTTCTCAATGCGTTGCCGCACGAATAAATCAGCAAGGCCTCTTGCTTTTTCGGCAACGTTTGTTAAGAGCGCGTCCATAATTTCCGGGTGAAACTGCGCTTCCTGGATAATAATTCTCATGCGCGGCCAGTTCTGCCGGACAAGCTCCAGGCGGTTCCGGTACAGGTTCTCAATAATTTTGTCCGCAGGCAAATCCGCATCCATAATCCTCTTAACATCTTTTAAAATTAAAGGGGAAGCGAACTTAATGAGCATAGGGGCAATGAGGGCGTACAATAAATCCTTCTTTGTTTTAAAATGCCGAAAAATGGTTCCTTCAGCCACCCCGGCATCTCTGGCAATTTCACTCGTCGAACTACCATGGAACCCCTTCTCCGCAAACAGTTTGATAGCTGATTCGAGGATACGGCGCTGTTTTTCCGTCATCTGGTCTTCATCCTTAAGGGAATTAAGCATTTCCCGTATCGCCTCGTCAAATATAGGCTCCTTTGAGTTCTCCATCTGTATGTCACATCCCTTAGTCGAGTTTTTTCCGAAAGCGCAGCATAGCAAGCATGCAGAATAGAATGGTGAAGCCGGTCAGTGACAGCGTTTCCTGCCATAGTTCTTTCAGTCCGCTGCCTTTAAGGAAAATTCCCCGTAGAATTTCAAGGAAATACGTAAGCGGAACAACGCCGCCAATCCATTGAAGCACAAGCGGCATCGTTTCCCGTGGAAACATAAATCCGGATAATAGAACGCTGGGTAAAATCGTTGCGAAAGCCATCTGCATGGCCTGCAGCTGTGTCCGGGCCACCGTTGAAATAAGAATGCCAATGGCAAGCGTCGTTACGAGAAAAAGAAGGCTCAGAACAATGAGTAAGCCAAAGCTGCCTTTTACCGGAACACCAAACCACAAAATCCCGGTAAGCAGAACAATCATAAAGGAAAAAATCCCAATCCCGATATAAGGAACAAGCTTCCCGACGATAAGTTCGGCAGGGCGGATGGGCGTGACGATAAGTTGCTCCATCGTTCCGCGCTCTTTCTCGCGCACAAGGGCGAAAGCGGTCAAAATAACGGTCACATTCTGCATAATAAGCCCGATCAACGCCGGAATGTTAAAAATAAGGCTTTTCATATTCGGATTGTATAGTACGCGTGTGCTTGCTTGAAGGAGAATTGGAAGCTTACTCATTCCCTGGGCGGCAAGGCTATCTCCCTGCAGTGATATCGCTTTATTCTGTGTAATTAACTGGGCGTTGGAGACAGCCGTGCGGGCGGCATTCGGATCTGAGCCGTCCACAATGACCTGAATAGACGCCTGCGTTCCCGTATCAAGCCGGTAGCTGTAATCACGGGGAATAACGATCGCTACTTTGATCGTCCCCCTATCCATTAAGGTCTGCAAAGAATTATATCCTTCTACATTATACAGGGAATCGAAGTAAAGCGTATTCGTAAACTGGGCGATGAGCTGCCGGCTCTCTTTTGTTTTGGCCTGATCCCATACACCGGTAGGAAGATGATCCACATCGGTATTTACCGCGTAGCCGAAAATGAGCAGCATCATAATCGGCATCAAGAGGGCAATCGCCATGCTGGCCCGGTCTTTTCGGATCTGGAGGGCTTCCTTTCGCACAATCGCCTTAAAGCGGGAGAAGCTGAAATGTGTAACGGAAGAGTTAGCCATGGCTCAGGTCACCTCCGCGCAGCAGGCCATTGTCCCGGGATTCCACCAGTTGAATAAACACATCATCAAGGGTTGCCGCCCCGGATTGCTCTCTTAATTCCTGCGGGCTTCCCGAGGTAAGCAGCTTTCCGAAAAAGATAAAGCTGATTTTGTCACACGTTTCCGCTTCATCCATGTAATGCGTACTGACGAGCACGGTAATTCCTTCTTTCGCCAGGCCATGGATCACTTCCCAGAAGATGCGGCGCGACACCGGATCGACACCTGCCGTCGGCTCATCAAGAATGAGGATTTCCGGTTCGTGCAGCAGAGCACAGGAGAGGGCAAGCCGCTGTTTCCATCCCCCTGAGAGCGAACCGGCGGCCTGCTTTTCCCGGCCCGCTAGCCCCGCCATGGCGATAAGTTCCTCTTTCCGCTCACGGGCTTTTTTGCCCTTTAACCCATAAATACCGGCATAAAAGTCGAGGTTTTCCTTTACTGTCAGCTCTTCATACAGGCTGAATTTTTGGGACATATAGCCGATGTGGTGCTTAATCGTTTCCGACTGTGTCAGGATATCCAACCCAAGCACCTGGCCGGAGCCGGAGGTCGGGGTAAGAATGCCGCTGAGCATCCGAATCACGGTTGATTTTCCGGAGCCGTTCGGACCCAGAAAGCCGGTAATGCTTCCCCTTGGGATGGACAGGGAAACACGATCTACGGCGAGAAGCGAACCGAACCTTTTGGTGAGGTTTTCACAGGAGATGGCCAAAGGTGCCTGGAGCATCATTTTCCACCTGCCTTTACAGGGACAAACGTAATGTCAGCCGGCATTCCAGGCTTGAGCATGCCTAGCCCATCCAGAATATTTACAGTAACGGCAAATACCATCTTTGTTCGTTCGTCGGGTGTTTGTACGTTTTTTGGCGTGAATTCCGCTTCCCTGGCAATGCGGGTAACTTTTCCTTTGAAAGCCCGATTCGGGTACGCATCAACCGTAATGGAAGCCTGCTGCCCCACGCTTACCCCGCCCAATTCGGCTTCAGGGATATACACAACAACTTCAAGGATGCCTTTCCTTAGGAGCGTGTATAAGGTCGCGCCCGGTTTGACAACTTCTCCTTTGTTCACATGCTTTCGCAGAATGACTCCCGCTTCCGGAGAGCGGACCTGTGTCCTAGTTTCCGTTATGGCTGCTTGTTTAAGCCTGCTTTCTGCCTGATCTTTCTGTCCGAGCAGATAACGTACCGTGTAATTCGTTTCCCCTTCCTTAAGCAAATCTAGGTCCGCCTGCGCAGCTTGCCTGGCGGCTATGTTGGAGGATCTCGCGGCTTCATCCGCCGCTATTTCTTCTTTTGCCTGGTTCATTTGCGCGCGAATGGAAGTAGCTTGATTTTTAAAATCATTGACAACGGTTAGGGCCTGATTCACAGCCTCCCGAACCGCATCTGCTTCGGAGGGAGACGCTGCACCCTGTTCCAGGAGGGTTTTCATTTGCTGCAGCCGTTTCTGGTGGTAAGCGAGGGTGCTCTCAGCCCCCTGGGCTCTTGCTTGTAGCTGGGAAAGGTTTGCCTCTAGCAGAGGGAGTTGGGCAGTGGCAGAACGGATTTTTGCCTCCGACTGGGCTACGGTCGCTTCCGATTGATTAACCCTGGCTTGCGCTTCCTTGATTTTCTGCGTACGAGTGCCTGCTCCGGCCTCTTCCAGCTTTGCCTGTGCGCTTTCCACAGCCGCCTTCGCTTCGTTTATTTTTGCTATGTACTCACGGTTGTTAAGCTGCGCAACGGTTTCGTTCGCCTTAACTTCGTGCCCTTCTTCAGCAGCAGCGGTTTTCAACGCCCCGCCAAGCTCGCTTTGAATTAGCATTTCCTTGCCTTCAATCGTACCGGAGTACACAGGTACAGTGCTTTTACCCTGACAGGCGGTAAGAAGTATGGATACGAACAATAACAATACCGATGCTTTTTTCCTCATCGTCATTTCATCCCCTTTATGTAAGTGAGTAATCACTCATTATTAATTTACTTCCTACAGCCCGGGTTGTAAATAGAAAATTTGCAGAATGCACATAATGAAAAAAAGAAGATAAGCCGGATCGTCGATTTGAAAAATTATATACTCGGACAGGTCTTATAATAATCGGAACAAGTGCGCTATACTTATAAGTGCTTACGAAACGATATACAGGATGAGGAGTGTAGCACAAATGAGTAAAAAAATTGCATTCATAGGCATGGGAAACATGGGAGCGCCCATGGCGCTTAATCTTCACAAAGCGGGGTTTGAAGTGACTGTATATAACCGTTCCGCGGAAAAGGTCCTTCCGCTGAAGGAACAGGGATTACATACGGTAGGGTCGCTGCAGGATGCGGTCATGCATAAAGATGTCGTGATTACGATGCTTTCTAACGATGCAGCGGTCAAAGAAGTCATTACAGGTGACGAAGGAATCCTCGATTATATCGAAGCGCCAACCGTGCTCGTCGACATGAGTACGGTTTCTCCCGATACATCAGGGGAACTGGCGGAAACAGCGGCCCAGATGGGAATTACGATGATGGATGCCCCGGTTTCCGGCAGTGTAAACGCAGCCGAAAGTGGAAACCTCGTGATTCTGGCCGGTGGCAAAAAAGAAGTTTTTGAATCTCTCCAGGATATTTTTGAAGTCGTCGGGAAGGCCAGCTATTACTTTGGAAATAATGGAAGCGGCTCGAAAGCGAAGCTCGTCATTAACCTACTGCTGGGAACTACGATGCAAGGAATTTCAGAATCGCTTGTCCTCGCAGAGAAATTCGGCCTCGAGCGGACGACCGTTCTCGATATGATGCAGCAAGCGGCGGTAGCTTCTCCTTTCCTTGGCTTCAAGAGAAATCTCCTGCTTGAGGAACAGTATCCGGCCGCATTCTCCTTAAAGCATATGCACAAAGATTTAGGGCTTATTCTTGGACAGGCAAGAGAAATCGGAAGTGTCCTGCCCGCCACCTCTGCGGCGTACCAGAGCTATTCTGCGGCCATGAACCACAATATGGCGGATATGGATATGGCAGCCGTTTTTGCCGAATTGCTAAGTCAATCCGGGGCAAAAAACTAACAAAAATCATCCTTTGAAAAGGAAGCGCGTATGATGCCGCTTCCTTTTTTCTCGCTTCTGACACATTTTTTTTAAATTATCTATTTACGTATGATAATCAATCTCATATAATTAAGATAACGAATGATAATCACTCTCATGATATATAGACCAAAATACATTAAAGGACAGGGGCGGGGACAATGTTCTTAACAGATATAAAACCGGGGAGCAGGGCAAAAATTACAGATACAACACATGTGACTGAGATGGTGCGCCGCCGTCTGCTTGATTTAGGGATTATGGAGGGCACGGTTATTAGCATTAAACGAATTCTTCCCTTTGGCGGTCCGTTTACATTAGAAGCAAGCGGGCAGTGGATTGGAATCCGCCGTAATGAAGCGAGAATGATTCAGGTGGAATCAGCATGATTAGTGTAGCCCTGGCCGGTAATCCGAACACCGGTAAGACATCTTTGTTTAACATTCTCACAGGTTCTTACGAATATGTAGGAAACTGGACCGGCGTAACCGTCGAGAAGAAAGTTGGGGTTTTGAAAAGCAAGCGAGGGCACTTAATCGATTTGCCTGGTATTTATTCTCTCAATCCGTTGTCCCGTGATGAAGGGGTTGCCACGCAATTCCTTCTGTCAGAGGATTTTTCGGCCATCCTTAATATTGTGGATGCTTCTCAACTGGAGAGAAACTTATACTTAACCGTACAGCTGCTCGAATATGGAAAACCGGTTGTTATCGGGCTTAACATGATGGACGTGGCAGAAAAAAGAGGATACAAAGTAGATGAGGTGAAGCTGACATCGCTGCTTAACGTTCCGATTCTGCCCATCGTTGCCCGCACCGGCACGGGGTGCGACAGGCTGGAAAAAATGCTCGGCTATAGTGGCGAAGACGGAAGGAAAGCAGAGCCGCTTATGATTAACTATGGCTCAGTCCTGGAAGGCGCAGTAAAAACACTGGCCGCTAAAATCCCGGGCACCATCCAGCTGCCAAAACGCTGGCTGGCCCTGCAGTTCTTCGAGGGCAACGCCCTCGTAAAAGAACTCCTTTATTCTCAGATGGACACCGGCTGGCTGGAGCGCCTTCACACTGAAACGGAAGAGAGAATCCGATTCGAAACAAAAATGAAGTCGCTGCATCAGCATATCCGCCAGGTTCGCAGCGGCTTTATTTCAAGTATTGTGAGCGAGGCTTTAATCCGAACGAAAAACATTGAGCATACATTTACAGAACGGGTGGACCAGATTGTCACAAATAAATTTCTTGGCATGCCTGTCTTCCTCTTGTTTATGTATGTAACGTTTAAGCTTACGTTCGACTGGCTCGGTACACCGCTATCCGATATGATTGATGCGTTTTTGACCGGACCGGTGACTGATACGCTGCAAAGTTTGCTCGTAGCATCGGCGCCTCGGCATTTATTAAAGCCGTTGTGCTTGAGGGAATCGTAGCGGGCGTCGGCGGGGTACTCGTTTTCGTTCCCCAAATTTTTATTTTGTTTTTCCTTATTTCCTTTATCGAAGACTCCGGATATATGGCAAGGGTAGCGATGGTCATGGACCGGTTAATGCAGGCGATCGGACTCAACGGAAAAGCGTTTATTCCGATGATTATCGGGTTCGGCTGCAATGTGCCGGGTGTTATGGCGGCCCGGACGGTTGAACAGCCGAAGGAACGGTTGCTCACGATTTTACTTACACCGCTCATGTCATGTTCGGCAAGGCTTCCGGTATACAGCTTATTTGTGGGAGCCTTCTTCGTACATAATGAAGCGCTTATTGTCCTTTCGATGTATGTGCTCGGTATTGCGGTGGCGCTCATTCTCGCTAAAGTTTTTTCCAGCACCATTTTGAAGCAATCGGGCTCCATGTTTTTAATTGAACTTCCTCCTTACCGTTTTCCGCAGGGACGTACGCTTCTAAGAAGCACCTGGGAGAAAGGAAAAGGATTCGTAAGAAAAGCGGGAACCCTCATTTTTGGAGGTTCGGTTGTTATCTGGTTTCTCAGTTATGCGGGGCCAGGCGGGCTTGCTGTGGAAATGAACCAGAGCTTCCTTGCGATAATTGGCGGCGCGCTTGCACCGATTCTTGCACCGATTGGCTTTGGCACATGGCAGGCGGGCGCTGCCCTCCTTACCGGGTTTCTCGCCAAGGAAGTCGTTGTTGCTACGATGAACATCATTTATGCGGTTCCTGACACGGCGTCCTTGCAGGGGCTTCTGTCGCATCACTATACGGCTTTGCAGGCATACAGCTTTATGGCCTTTATCCTGCTGTACGTTCCATGCCTGGCTACGGTAGGGGTAATAAAGAAAGAAACAGGTTCGGCAAAGTGGACGTGGTTCTCCATCGGCTATGCGCTTGTTATTGCCTACTTGATTTCTTTTGTGATTTATCAGGGAGGAAAGCTGCTTGGTCTCGGATAAACCGGATAGAGAGAAGGGGAAAATATGATAGCTAATTTAGCAATCGGCGCGCTTATTTTCGGCTACGCCGGATGGGCACTGTTTCGTTTTGTAAAAAAGAGCAAGCAGGGAAAGTGTGCCAGCTGCTCGATGAACAAGAGCTGCCAGGCCGCCTGCGATCCGATAGAAAACAGTATGACAGTACTGGGAAAATAATAAAAAGTAGTTTTGGATAGAAAATTGAATAGAGTAAGAGTGAGAGGATAAATAGCTTAATATAAAACTATTTATCCTTTTTTTATTTATCATTCTTGTTATGGGACTTACTTATGCGGTTTTAACTATCCTTTGGTTCAATTGAAACTACATTTGGATAGAAAAACTCATTAAGAAATAGGCACCAGAAAAAATTTTAATCATATATAGGTGATATCCGTTCGAATTTGTTGAGGAGGATATCATGAAATCCATGTTACCTAGTGAAAGATATTTCGGCAAGTTAGAACTAGTTTATTCATTTTATGGGACTATGCCTACAGGTGTTAGTGTTTCAGAAACCGGGCGTATTTTCATTTGCTTTCCGAAATGGGGAGACGACGTTAAATTTACGGTGGCGGAAATTGTTGGGGGTCAATTACAACCTTATCCTAGTATAGAAACCAATTTGGTAAACCCATGGAATATCACAATGTCTTTCATCAGTGTCCAAAGTGTAGTTGCTGATGGAAGGGGAACACTTTGGGTATTAGATACTGCGGCACCTAATTTTTCTGAACCTATTAAAGGGGGGGCAAAATTAGTCGCTGTTCATTTAAAAACAAATACAATAAGAAAGGTATATACCTTTACAGAAGATGTTGTCCTGCCAACAACTTATCTGAATGATGTCCGATTTGATTTTCGTGTTGGCAAAGCAGGTTATGCATATATAACGGATTCTTCTCTCAAAGGACCAGGAGCTATTATTGTCGTTGATTTAGAAAATGGAAATGCGTTTAGACGGTTAAATGGAGCAAATTCAACTTCACCCGATCCCTATATGTTACCAAAAGTAGAAGGTAAAATTTTGATGAATCGAAACAAAGATGGCTCCACTTCTCCCTTTAGATTGGCCTCTGATGGTATAGCGATTTCTCCTGATGGGAAAATTTTATTTTTTTGTCCACTAACCAGTCGTCATCTGTACTCGATCTCAACAGAAGCCCTAAGAGACAGAACGATACCAGATATGGATTTACGTTATCATGTGAAGTACTGGGGAGAAAAAGGTGCGTCTGATGGAATGTTCACCGATGCAAAAGGAACGGTTTATGCTGGAGACTATGAAAACAACAGTATTCGAAAGATATTGCCGAATGGCACAATGGAAACCATCGCACATGATCCGAGAATTTTATGGCCGGATACTTTTTCAATTGGTCCGGATCAATACTTATATGTCATTGTGAACCAATTACATCGGCAGGCAAGATTTCATTATGGAAAAGACCTACGACAAAAACCTTATAGTTTACTTCGTATGAAAATTGATGAATTACCTGCTCCTACCTTTTCATAATAAAATATAGTTGATAAATTTTTTTATTAATTCTCCGCCTTAAGGCGGAGCAAAAACCAATCCCGGGTCAGTTTTGCATGCACTGCTTCCAGGCTAAAATAGGGGCAAGACATAAGCAATTGAGCCGCTGATTATCTTTATGGTATAGTTTATCTACCATAGCTTGGCGTGTCCCGGCTATGGCTTGTTTTTTTCTGTATTTGAGGAGGTGGGGAACAGTGAGAGGATCGCGTGTTTTTTCTTGTTTTTTTGGCCTTGTTATTATATTTGCCGGCATCGGTATTTTATTTGATATGTTAGGAATTAAAGATTTCAATCCTGCAGGCCTTTTTTCCGTTTTTATTTATGTATATTGGCTTGAAGCTTTTAAAGAAGGGAAGGCGAATTGGGGGGAGCATTCTTCTTTTTATCGGGGTGTGCGGGTTTTTAGGCTACTGGTTTAACATCGATACGGGGAAAGTCGTAGGTTTTACACTCTCAGCCGCCTTTATTTATATGGGCTATCGCATGATCCGTTCTAAAAACAAAGAAATAGAGGTGCCGCCTCTCCCTGCGCGGGAAGAAGAGCCTGTCTTTCATTCACCGGAGACGGCATTCCACACGTACTCCATGGGCTCGCCGCAAAACAAGCATTCGCTTATCGGCAACCTTTTTCTCACGGGCGGCCGCTGGGATTTGCACGATATGAATATCTGGCATGGTATTGGCGATGTGAAAATTGATCTCTCCCGCGCCCATATTAATGAGGGAGAAACGATCATCATTATTAATGGATGGATCGGTGATATTGATATTTACGTTCCGTACGATTTAGATATATCGCTCACCGCCAGCGTGAATTTTGGTGATATTGATGTTTTCGGAAACAAACAGGGCGGGATTAACCGCAGCATGACATTATCTACCTCCGGATATCGCGAATCCGGCAAGCGCGTCCGTATTGTGGTGAGCCTGCTTATTGGCGATATCGATGTAATTTATCTGTAGAAGGGGGCAGAAGAATGTCAGAATGGAAGCTTGCCAATATTCAATGGCAATTCATGCGGCAGTCTCTCTGGGCCAGTGTTGGCGCAGTGACAGCAGGAGGATTTGTTTTCTTCCTTCTCTGGTACATGACGGCAGATATGGCTTCCCTTCAGGGGTGGCTGCTTCAGCACTGGGGATGGAAAGTCCCGGCGTTTCCCGGCGTCATTTTTGCCGGGATGATGCTGCTCTTTTTCTGGATGGCAGCGCTTATTATAGGGACCACTATCGGATATATTTATGGAAACTTAATGAAAAAACGGATTGAGATTTTGCTGCAATCTGCTATGATGCTCGAACGGGGCAATCTATCTACGCGTGTCCCCTACCTTGGGGAAGATGAAATCGGCCAGCTGGGCAGCCAGCTGAACGAGATGGCAATCCGGTTTCAGCAGCAGGTAGCGTCTTTGCAAAGGCTGTCTGCTCACAATGCGGAATTAACGGAGCAGGTGAAGTACGCGGCCGTTACAGAAGAGCGCCAGCGTCTCGCCCGTGAGCTTCATGATGCGGTAAGCCAGCAATTGTTTGCCATTTCAATGACGATGGCGGCGTTGAAAAGGACGCTCATTCAGAACCCGGAAAAAGCGAGCAGGCAGGTTGAATTGGTGGAGGAGATGGCGGCTGCGGCACAGTCGGAGATGAGGGCGCTGCTTCTGCACCTGCGGCCGACGCACCTTGAAGGAAAAGCGCTCCATGAGGGAGTAGAGGATCTTCTTGTTGAATTGCAAACGAAGCATGCGCTGGAATTTGAATGGGCGATTGATGAAATCCCGCCGCTTCCGAAAGGAATAGAAGATCACCTCTTCCGCATTCTCCAGGAGGCGCTCTCCAATACGCTGCGCCATGCCAAAGCGACCAGGGTGGAAATCCGAATGGCGATGATTAAGAATTACTTCCGCCTTCGAATTACAGATGATGGCATCGGGTTTTCGGAAACGGAGGAGAAGAAATCTTCCTCCTACGGGATGAAGCTTATGAATGAGCGGGTGGCTGAAATTGGCGGCGTCCTTGCCATTTCTTCGGCTCCTGGTACCGGGACGATGGTTGAGGTAACGGTGCCGCTTGTGTGCTAAGTTTGTTCATGTTTGCTGAGGATTTATATAAAGCGAGGGATATTAAGATGAGCGAAACAATAAAAGTGCTGCTGATAGACGACCATGAGATGGTAAGGATGGGCCTTGTTGCTTTTCTGTCAACGGAGGATGAAATTGAAATTGTCGGTGAAGCTGGAAGCGGGGCGGAAGGGTTAAAAATCGCAGAGCAAACGAAACCGGATGTGATCCTGATGGATCTTGTGATGGAAGGGATGGACGGTATTGAGACGACCCGGCGAATGAGAATGATCCACCCGGAGGGGAAGGTCATTGTCCTGACCAGCTTTATTGATGATGAGAAGGTTTACCCCGTCATTGAGGCAGGCGCGTTTAGTTATCTTCTTAAAACAACGAGGGCGCCCGAAATTGCCCAGGCCATCCGGCAGGCGTACCGTGGCCAGCCGGTGCTTGAGGCGCAGGTGGCAGGCAAAATCATGTCCCGGTTTCGCCAGAAGAGTACGGAAACCGTACCGCATGAGCAGTGCACGAACCGGGAGCTTGAAGTTTTGCGCCTCGTGGGGGAAGGGAGATCCAACCAGGAAATTGCGGATGAGCTGTACATAGGAATTAAAACGGTAAAGACGCATGTGAGCAACATTTTGAGCAAGCTCGGAGTGGAAGATCGAACCCAGGCCGCGATTTATGCGCACCGTCATGGGATTTGTAAATAATACACCACGAGAAAGCCCCGCCGCCCTGACTGCTGGATTAATTTTTCCAGTGGTACACGCGGCCGGGGTTTTCTTCGTTCGAACGAGGTTTAATTTGGAATTCCGGAGGGGTAGGCTGAAGGAACTCTGCTGGCTGTCCGTTTAAGATGGTTACCTTTGTGCCGAGTGAGGCCATGCTGTATAGCTCCTCCATCTGGCGGTTGCGAAGCCGAATGCAGCCTTTGGATATAGCTTTACCAATGGATGTTTCATCGTTTGTCCCGTGGATTGCATAGTCTTCGTCACTCAGAACAAGCCCGCGGGTTCCATATACTTTACTCTGGGAGAGAGGGTTGCTGACCTTCAGGACAATCCGGTACGTGCCGACAGGCGTCTTGTTATCTGCACCAAGGCCAATCGGATAGGAGCGTACTGTATAAGAGCCTGATGATAAAACCATGCGAAAGGATGACTGGTAAACCGAAATTTTTAGCGGCTCCAAATCAACATTCGATTCGTCTAAGTCCGCTTTTCTTAATACAGATTTCAAACTGTCCCACGGTCTGGCCGGATTAAAGAGCGCCGGGTTGTATATAACGCCGGTATTCTCGAGCGCCGGACTGCTTCCGCTATGAACGGGCTGCTGAAAAGGGATACGGGACAGGTAATTATGCGGAAATGCTCCGAGCAAATCGGTGGCTCGTGCAGGCAGTTGTTTTTTCTCCAGGAAATAGTGGTAAAGCGCGGTACGCATTACAAGCGTTTTTTCCAGGGCAATGCGCTGCAGCCCAATTTCAAATTTTAACTTCGCTATTTCTTCGGCCGGCTCACACGGGCACTTCTCATTGAAGAAGGTAACAAATCTGCCGTTATCCCGCGCCACATAGCGCAGCATCTTCGGCTGGTAGAACGGAAGCGGAGTGTAAAGCGGCATCGAGGGCAGCTGTGGAACCCCGACAATAATAGGCGCTTTGCTGCCGGACCTTTTTTTCTTCTGGATGTATGTCGTTAATTGTTGTTTTAATTGATCATTTGTTTGGTTTTTCGGCACCGCAATCACTTCATAATAGGGCCGTTTCGCTGCCGGAGGAGCCAGGGCAGTCTGCTGCGGAAAGAATTGAAAGTAAAAAAATACAAGAAATATACTAATGATTTGGACAAAAGTTTTCATTAGCAGGGCTCCTTTTTTAATCAAAAGAAAAAGGTACACAGCTGTCTGGCAATGAATGCCAGAGCTATGTACCTTAAGTATCGGCTATAAATTAGATTTTCATAATACCGCCAGTGCTTGCAGAAGTGACTAACTTAGAATAGCGAGCCAGGTAGCCTGTTTTTACTTTTGGCTCAAAGCCAGCCCAATTTGCTTTCCGCTTCTCCCATTCTTCAGCAGGAACGTCAACGTCCATACGGCGCGCTGCGATATCGATAACAATGTGATCGCCGTCCTGAACAAAGGCAAGCGGTCCACCTTCTGCCGCTTCCGGTGACGCGTGCCCGATGGAAAGGCCGCGGGATGCGCCGGAGAAACGGCCGTCTGTAACGAGCGCTACTTTCGTGCCTAATCCCATACCAACGATTTGTGAAGTAGGTGCCAGCATTTCCGGCATGCCCGGTCCGCCCTTCGGCCCTTCATAGCGAATGACAACGACATGCCCTTCGTGTACTTTGCCGCCTGCGATGCCTTCCAGTGCTTCTTCCTGGGATTCAAATACGATGGCAGGCCCCTCGTGGCGTGTAATGCCGCCCTGGACGCCGCCAGTCTTAATGATCGCCCCTTCAGGTGCAAGGTTGCCGAACAGGACAGCCAGGCCGCCTTTTTCCGTATGCGGACGATCAATCGGAAAAATGACATTATGATCCGTTACGTCGTGCCCTGCAATGTTTTCGCCGAGCGTCTTGCCGGTTACCGTCATGACATCAAGGTGCAGAGCATCCGCTTTTTTGGACAATTCGTTCAGCGCTGCCGATACGCCGCCGGCTGTATGAAGGTCTTCAATATGCCAGTCAGAAGCAGGAGCAAGCTTGGCAAGATGCGGCACCCGCTCGGCTACTTCGTTGATTCGCTCAAGCGGATAATTTATGCCGGCTTCATTTGCAAGAGCCAGTGTATGGAGCACTGTGTTTGTAGAGCCCCCAAGCGCCATGTCAAGCGCGAATGCATTGTCGATCGCTTTCTCTGTTACAATATCCCGCGGCTTGATGTCGAGTTTAATGAGTTCCATCAATTGCGTAGCCGTTCTCTTCGCCAGTTCTTTTCTCTCCGGGTCAATTGCGAGAATCGTACCGTTACCCGGGAGGGCAAGGCCGAGCGCCTCTGCAAGACAGTTCATGGAGTTGGCTGTAAACATACCTGAACAGGAGCCGCATGTCGGGCATCCGTACTGTTCCAGTTCCTGCAGCCCTTTATCGTCGATTTTACCCGCTTGATAAGCGCCTACGCCTTCAAATACAGAAGAGAGCGAAATCTTGCGTCCGTCGCTTGTCCGTCCGGCTGCCATCGGTCCGCCGCTCACGAAGATGGTAGGGATGTTCAGACGCATTGTCGCCATCATCATACCTGGCGTAATTTTGTCACAGTTTGGAATACAAACCATTCCATCGAACCAGTGTGCAGCTACGACAGTTTCTACCGAATCTGCAATAATCTCACGGCTTGGAAGGGAATACCGCATCCCGATATGGCCCATCGCAATCCCGTCATCTACTCCGATCGTGTTAAATTCAAACGGCACGCCGCCCGCCTCACGGATCGCTTCCTTTACAACTTTACCGAATTCTTGAAGATGGACATGCCCTGGAACAATATCGATATATGAGTTACATACAGCAATAAAAGGCTTGTCAAAATCCTCTTCTTTAACCCCTGCTGCACGAAGCAAGCTGCGATGTGGTGCTCGATCAAATCCTTTTTTTATCATGTCACTGCGTAATCCAGCCAAATGAATCTCCTCCATACTTCCCTTATTTTTCAAATATTTAATTAATGATAAGGAATTTTAATTCATTGTACCACTATTTTTACTCCTTGTATATTTGTGAAAATTACTCCTCTTACGAATATAAGTTTATGTATAACATTTAATTGCGAATTCGTTTACAGTAGAAACGGGTAAATGAATAAATTGGGCGAAGGGAAGGTGAAGCTGTGGTTGCCCGGTAATAAGTGGGGAAATACTAGAAGTAGAATAACAAGATGAATAAAGGTAGGGATCGTATGTCAGATCAAAACAACTCCATGCATCGCAATAATCCTGATCAGGAATTCGTGCCGTACATTCCTGCTCATGAGCACCGCCCGGAAATGACCTGGACGGCACTCTTGCTCGGTGGAATTCTGGCTATCCTGTTTGGGGCAGCCAATGCGTATTTGGGACTCATTGTAGGGATGACGGTAAGTGCATCCATTCCCGCGGCTGTCATCTCCATGGCCATTCTTCGCGGCGTACTGAAACGGAACTCCATTCTGGAAAACAATACGGTACAGACGATTACGTCCGTGGGTGAATCGCTTGCCGCCGGCGTTATTTTTACCGTTCCGGCACTCTTTATATGGAAGCTGCATCCAAGCCTGGCGACCATCGGCGTCATCGCGCTCGCAGGCGGTATTCTGGGGATTATTATGATGATTCCGCTGCGGAAGGCGCTCATTGTTAAGGAGCACAACACACTGCCTTACCCGGAAGGAACGGCGTGTGCGGAAGTATTAATTGCAGGGGAAAAGGGCGGTGGCCTGGCCCGCCTGGTTTTCGGCGGCCTCGGCATTGGCGCGCTGTTTAAATTTATTGCCGATGGAATTAAAGCCTTTCCTTCCGAAATTGAATGGCAGATTCCAGGATTTAAGAACGCGGCTGTCGGTATGGATACACTGCCGTCATTGCTCGGGGTAGGCTTTATTATCGGGCCGCGCATTGCAGGGTATATGCTGGCAGGGGCCGTTCTCGGCTGGCTTGGTTTTATCCCGCTAATTAGCTATTTTGGTTCTTTTGCCGGCCACCCGATTTTTCCGGCGGAGGATGTGATTAGTAAGCTTGGCTTCTGGGATATCTGGAGCAATTATTTGCGCTACATTGGAGCGGGTGCTGTTGCTTTTGGAGGAATTGTCAGCCTGTTTAAAGCCATGCCGACCATGCTTTCTTCCTTCTCAATTGCGATGAAAGGTTTTACACAAAGCAGGGGCAACAACAGTAATTTGGCGCCGCTTCGCACAGAGCAGGACATGCCAATGCCGTACATTGTAGGGCTGGTTGTGCTTCTGATCGCCGTTCTTGCGTTTTTCCCGAAAATTCATATCGGCATTCCGGGCGCGCTGCTCGTGATGCTGTTCGGTTTTTTCTTTGTGACCGTTTCATCCCGCATTGTCGGGATTGTCGGCAGTTCGTCCAACCCTGTTTCAGGAATGACGATAGCGGCTCTTATTCTTATTACACTTATTTTAAAACTTATCGGATTCAGCGGCCAAACCGGTATGATTGTTGCTATCACGATCGGTGCGGTCATTTGTATCTCAGCTGCCATGGCCGGCGATACGTCTCAGGACTTGAAAACCGCCTTCCTTGTCGGCGCTACACCGAAGTATCAGCAGTTTGCTTTGATGTACGGCGTATTTATTACGAGTCTAACGATTGGGCTTGTACTGATGCTTCTTGATCAGGCATATGGCTTCGGAACGAAAAACCTGCCGGCTCCGCAGGCGACGCTGATGATGATGGTCGTGGAAGGGATCATGAACGGAAATCTTCCATGGGATCTTATCTTTATTGGTGCTGCTTCTGCTGCCGCCGTTGAATTAATGGGAATCGGATCCCTTCCTTTTGCAGTCGGCCTCTATTTGCCGATTCACCTGAGCACGCCGATTATGCTTGGCGGAATCATTCGTGGCTGGTTGGAGCGGCGTGAGAAAAATGAAGGTGTTCTCAAGCAGAAGCTGGAACGGGGAATTTTGGTTGCTTCCGGTTTTATCGCAGGGGAAGCGCTTATGGGGATTCTTATTGCTATCGCCGTTTCCATTGGGATTACGCTGCCAGAGAACCCGTTCTTCGGCCCTCTCGTATCCCTCGTTTCCTTCCTTGGTGTAGCGGGAATTTTATTCTATACCGCAAACTCAAGAGGAAAGAAAGCACTGTAAGTTTGCAAAACAAAAAGAGCCACCCGCACGGGGGGCTCTTCTTTTACTGAATAAGAAAGTATATCTTGCTTTAAAGTAGTAGAGAAAATGACCGCAAGGTCAAAAACGTTAGAAAAAAGGGAGGGCAGTCCACGCTGACCGGCCTTCCTGACCCAGCGGAACCTCCCAGAGAGCAGAAGAAGCCCGCAATTGTCTCCATCCTCGAACTACCCAGATGTTTTGCGGGATCTGCTCGCAGGGAGGTGGAGCGGACAGTTCTTCCTTCCTTGCGGAAGGGAAAGGCAAGTGGAATGAACTCCCTTTTTCCCTTTTTTATTGGACGATGGTCAAATTACAGTAGCGGGCAAAATATTTTAAGAAAAGCTGATGGAGCGGCACAATTAAATCCATTGCTTCCCTTTCGTAAGTGCCGGAGCGGTTGTATATGCGTACGCGGTCTGCTGAGATTTTGTAATAGGAAGAGGCAAAGCTTGTACTTACTTTTTCAGCCGAATTGCCGAACAGAGGAAGCATAACCGGCTTTGCCGGTACGTCATGAGGAATCATGCTTACAATATCCTCAAATAAAATCTGGTATGTGCAATGGGGGCGTTGAAATATAATTTCTTTGGTGGTCACTTTGCACCCTAAATTTCTGTTTGTATGAGAGAGCAGAAGTGTCCCTTCCGTATCTTTTAGGCGGATAAAATCCTGATTCATGGCTCACATCCTATCCCATTTGTAATAATAGTAAGTCCTATGTTAATGATAGTAATAAACCTGCATTATGTAAAGTGATTGAGTTTTTTTATGAAAAATAAATGTTTATTTTAGAATTATATTGCATTCGTTTTACAGATATGATACATTTTTATATGTCGCTGCTGAATAGTAAAGCGGTTACGGAGAGTTACCCAAGTGGCTATAAGGGGCTCCCCTGCTAAGGGAGTAGACGGGTTAAACCGTGCGAGGGTTCGAATCCCTCACTCTCCGCCATAAACATATGGCGGTGTAGCTCAGCTGGCTAGAGCGTACGGTTCATACCCGTAAGGTCGGGGGTTCGATCCCCTCCGCCGCTACCAGGTTTTTCGTTGTTTTATATGGAGGGATACCGAAGTGGTCATAACGGGGCGGTCTTGAAAACCGTTAGGGTGCAAGCCCACGCGGGTTCGAATCCTGCTCCCTCCGCCATACATACCTTACATTAAGAATAAGCTGCGCCACCGGTTTTCATGCCGGTGGCGTTTTTGTTATGAACCCCAGTTGCCGCCATAGCCGTTCATAAAAAATGGCGAATCTGCAAAACCTATACTTCGAGTCTAAATGATGGCAAGACAGTGGAAGTGGGGCATAGACATGAGGGAGTCGGATAAAAGAGGAATGTTTTGGCGATGGGGCCGCGTCATATACCGGCATCGCTGGATCGTGGTCCTGGTCTCGGTGCTGCTGTTCGCCGGTCTGGGTTTTTTTGCCGAAAAGGTGCCGGAGCTGTTAAAGGATAACGGTTTTTCGCCACGCGGCAGTGAGTCCGATATCGGCTTGACACGCCTGCAGGATCAGCTCGGCATTGCACCGTCGATGGTGAGTCTGGTATATACGAGCGGTACGCTGGATTTGATGGGCCGCAAGGAAACGCAGACCATCCTCGATTCCCTGACCAACCTCAAGAAGCTGCCATATGTCGGAGCGATTAAGGTGAACGACGCCGCACGCCTGGACAAGGGGAAGGGCATTCAATCGGTTCTTATCGAGCTTAATCTTAGCAGGACAAACGCCCTGGATAAATATCCGGAAATCCGGAGCCGGATTCATGCGCCTCAGGGGATGAAAGTGTACGTGGATGGAGGAACGGCAACCCTCTATGATATTCAGAGGGCGACTAAAAAGGACATGGCCAAGTCGGAGATGCTGGGTCTGCCGATTGCCCTTATTGTGCTGCTGCTCATTTTTGGTACGGTGTGGGCAGCCCTCCTTCCTTTGATTGTAGGCGTTATGAGCGTTACTGTAACTCTAGGAATTACTTATTTTATTGCCCGGATTTATTCATTATCGAATTTCTTGCCCAATATGGTTACGATGCTCGGGCTTGCCGTAGGATCGACTATGCTTTATTTATTGTTAGCCGTTTCCGCGAGGAGCTGAAACGGCAGCCGTCGGTGGGTGAAGCGGTGGCGATGACGTGCCAGATGGCGGGCAAGTCTATTTTTTTCTCAGGGTTCGCCGTACTGATCGGCATGCTTGGCATGCTGTTTATTAATTTGCCGGTTATGCGCGCGCTCTGCCTCGGCGGTGTGCTGGTCGTCCTAACTTCGGTAACCATATCTAACACCTTGCTGCTGGCGCTATTAGGCGTGTTCGGCCATAAGATTAACAGTTTTAAGGTATTCCCTGCGTTGCAGCACATGCGGGAAAATTCCACGCTATGGGAGCGGATCGCATCTTTCGTCATGAAACATCCAATCTTTTTTGTCCTGTTGATGAGCGGTGGTTTGATCCTGATGACGATTCCGATCGAAAGTATGAAGCTTGGCGTGCCGACTGCTGAAGTGCTGCCCCCATCTTATGAATCAAGGAAGGGCGATGATTTGCTGAAGCAAACGTACGATGTCCGGGAGGCTAATCCGATCCAAATTATTGTGGAAACGCACGGGACGGTGTGGGAGAGAGCCGCAATCCGGGATATCCAGGCTTATTCAGATAAAATCCGCCATACTTCCGGGGTAAATCAGGTTAGGAGCTTCATTACGGTTCTGGGGAACCATCCGCCAGCTCAAACCGCCGCGCTCCTCGGGCCCAATCGAATGAAACAGCGGTTTGAGGAGCAAAAGCTGGCCAAAGGCCACGCGGCACTGCTCGTTGTCGTTCCACGTTCCGATCCGGAGTCCGCTGAAACCGCCAGCCTGATCCGCCAGCTTCGCCAGATCGATTCGGGTCCGCTGCATGCTTTAGTTACCGGGAGGGCCGCTTACCGGGTCGATATGCTGGAGCGGATTAACAGGGGCTTTCCCGCCATGATCGGATTTGTCATGCTGGTGACGTATGCTGTGCTGCTTTCCGCTTTTCGCTCCGTTCTCCTGCCGATGAAGCTGTGCTGATGAATCTCCTGAGTCTGGGGGCAACCTTAGGCATCGTCGTTACCGTGTTTCAAAAAGGCTGGATGGCAAATATCCTTCATATTACTTCCACAGGGTACGTAAGCATTATCCAGCCGGTTACAATCTTCTGCGTGGTATTCGGCATTTCGATGGATTATGAGGTGTTTTTAATTTCCAGGATTATAGAGGAATATGAAAAGACGGGGGACAACGAGAGGAGTACGGCGGAAGGGCTGAAAAAAACAGGAGGCCTGATTACGAGCGCTGCTTTTATCCTGCTGGTGGTGGTCGGTTCCTTCATTTTTACGGATATTGAGATTACGAAGGCAATCGGTGTTGGTCTTTTCTGTGCTGTTTTTATTAATGCTACGTTCGTCCGTATTCTGTTCGTCCCGGCTCTGATGAAGCTGCTCGGCCGTGCGAACTGGTGGGCACCCCGGTGGCTGGGCGGCAGGTGAGTCGATATCAACCCTCTGCCCGGCGTCCCGATAACAAACAGTCGTAGCTGGGGATGAATCACTAATCATATTAAAATAGTTCTTCTAATCTAATTTGAAACCCCTTCACAACTTGGGATTTCATAACACCCTTTTCTTTCAATGCATCCATTTGCTGATATTGTCCTTCCTCGTCTAAAATATAAACTTGAACAATATTTAGCATCGGATTGATTATCCAGTATTCCTTCACACCATATTGCATATATAAGTTCAATTTAAAAACCAAATCATGCGCCTGGTTGGAAGGGCTTAGAATTTCTACAATAAGGGCAGGAACGCCAACATACTTGTTTTCCATCAATCCACTTTTATCACAAATTACCGATAGATCAGGAATGACAATTTTGTTTCCATCCAGATTTTTATGAGACAATTCTACATCAAATGGAGCATGAAACACTTCACAATCTTTTCCTTCCAAGAAGTTAAACAATTTGGCGTGTAGTCGCCCAGATATCCGTTGATGTTTCGTGGACGGCGAGGGTGACATAAACACAATTCCATCTACGTACTCCAATAAACCGTCTGTAACTTCCCTCTTTTTGTAGAATTCTTCTATGGTTATAAGGTTTTCCCGGGGTAAGTTCACAAGACCACCGTCCCTTTTTGCTTTTTGTATTTGGTAAGCAAAGCAGCATCTTTAAAGATAATTATAATACATTTTTCAATCCGTTTCCCATGTAATCAGGTGTTTTCCGTTTTCCATATGATCAAAAGTAAAGGTCAGTTCGTATTTTCCTTCCTTATCACACGTAACCGTGTACGCATCCTGGTATGTTCCAGGTTTCAATGCTTTCTCCAATACCTTTTTTCCATCAGGGTCCCTAACAGTAATCGTAAACAAGCCTTTTTTGAACTCCATCTCCTGGAGCTGGATGGCGAGAATGGTATTGGGGACGGATGGAATTTCCTTTGTGATTGTTTTGTGGTACGTTTCATAGGTTGCTTTAATCTCACTGTCTGTATTTGTTTCCACTGATTTCGTGCTGTATTCCGCGCAGCCTGAAAGGATAAATAGAAAAAGCGCAAGCAGTAAGGATAAGGTACGGGATGTTTGCATAACAGAATCCATCTCCTTTCTCTATTTGGTAATAGAAAGAACGTGCTCTAGCCATTGCTCCCACTCGTGTTTTGTATTTCCCGGAACACAATGCTTCAAGTGCTCGGGAAAACCTGGAATGTTTTTCTTCATTATACGCCCATTCATGTGACAGTGGAAAATAAATCGATTCAAACCGCTTTTTTCTTCTTTTCTATTAAAACAAACGCGTGTCGTGATAGAATAGATAAGATGAAGGGGGCAGTATGAAAAACTCCCTTTTTAAAGCAAGAGGATATACGTTGAAAGGAAGGTTGCTCTGTGAAAGAACTGATTAACCGGCTGAAACGCTGGCTGCAGGGCGAGGACGAGGAAGAAACGAAGTATGAAACAGAATCCTCACCCGTACCAGTGATGAATAGAGATTTAACGATTCGCACAGCGAACATATACCCGAAAAAAACGAATGAAAAGGAAAAACCCCAGCGCGGCACAGTTCGCCGTGTTCCACCGAGACAGCAGACGGAACGGAAGAACGCGGACCGGTTTAAGTTTCCGCTCATCCCCGATGAGCCTGCTGCAGTAACAAAACAACAAGTTTCCCAGTTGGCAGCGCCCGTGAAGAAGGTGGAAGAACCTGCTGTTCACAGGCAGGTTGTCAAAAAGGAAGGGAAACGCTCCTTTCAGCCTACGGAAGTTATTTCTCCTATTTATGGCCGCAAACGCCCGGAGACGTTGAGGAAAACAGAGAGTGAACGTATAGAAGCTTCGCAGGAGAAATTTGTCATACCGGAAGGGCCGATAATCGCCCGAGAGCAGAGAAGTGCAGAGGCAATTGCGAATCCTGTTCCCTATGAGGCTCCCAGCGGCATGGAGATTCAGAAGAGTGAGGTAGAGAAAGTTGAGATGGAGAAAAGCGAGCCGCAGCCTCCACTGTCTGACATACGAATAGAAAAGCAAGCGGAACGTGTGAATGTAAGATTCGAGGACACAAAGGAAGAGACGCTTGAGGATAATGGAGTGCAGAGCGGCAAGGAGATGGAGGAGCCTGAAGAACCGGGAGCTGCCGAGCCTGTTTCCAGTGGAAGCAGCAGCGGGTACATCCCATCCTATCTCTCCGCATTGTCCGGACAGGTGAGCGGTGAAGATGAGCGTCCAGTCCAACCGTTCTACAGACAAAGCTTTTCCTATTCGTACAATGAGAAGGCACTGCAAGAAGAAAAGCAAAGCCATCAAAAGCCGAGCGTTTCTTTGTTAAAGAACTCCCCGCCGCTGAGACAGGAGAAAACAGACAATGTGAGACGGCAGGAAGAAGTGCTCGCTACCACCCTGCAGAATTTCAATGTGAATGCCGAAGTCATCGGCGCAGTGCAAGGGCCTACGGTAACGCGCTATGAAATCCAGCCTGCCGCAGGTGTAAAGGTAAACAAAATTACGAACTTGATTGACGACATTAAGCTGAGCCTGGCTGCACGCGATATCCGAATTGAAGCACCGATCCCGGGCCGCTCTGCGGTTGGAATTGAAGTTCCGAATGAAGAAAGCATGCCCGTGTATTTGCGGAAAATTCTCGAATCCCCCGTTTTTATTTCCGACAAATCTCCGCTCGCTGTAGCGCTCGGAGTGGATATAGGGGGAGAGCCAGTCGTATCGGATTTATCTAAAATGCCCCACGGATTGATTGCCGGAGCAACCGGATCGGGGAAAAGCGTATGCATCAATTCCATCATTATCAGCTTGCTTTATAAAGCATCCCCTGAGGAAGTACGCCTTTTGCTCATCGACCCGAAAATGGTCGAGCTTGCGCCGTATAATCGTTTGCCGCATCTCATTACCCCTGTCGTTACGGACCCGAAACAGGCGACCGCTGCGCTCAAATGGGCGGTACAGGAAATGGACAGCCGCTACGAGAAGTTTGCAGAGGCAGGGGCAAGAGATATTTCACGCTACAATGAACTGATGCGGAGGAATTACCCGGATGAGAAAGAATACGTTCTCCCGAGCATTGTCATTATTATCGATGAGCTCGCCGATTTGATGATGGTTGCACCGCAGGATGTTGAGGAATCGATTTGCCGGATTGCACAGAAGGCGCGCGCCTGTGGCATTCACCTTCTCGTTGCAACACAGCGGCCTTCTGTAGACGTAATTACAGGCCTAATTAAAGCAAACATTCCAACGCGGGTGGCTTTTTCCGTTTCATCGCAAACGGATTCGCGCACCATTCTTGATATGAACGGGGCGGAAAGGCTGCTCGGGAGGGGAGACATGCTGTATTTATCGAGCGGAAGCTCTAAGCCTGTACGCCTCCAGGGACCTTACGTATCGGACGAAGAAATCGAAGCGGTCACCGAATTTGCCAGAAGCCAGGGAGAGCCAAACTACCTTTTTGAAAAAGAAGATTTGAATCAAGTCATTACGACGGAGAATTCAGACGGGCTGTTTGCTGAAGCGCTTCTTTTCTGCGTCGAGAACGGGCAGGCTTCCGCATCCTTGCTGCAGCGCCAGTTTCGGGTTGGATATAACCGGGCGGCACGCCTTATCGACATGATGGAGGAAAAAGGGTTTATTTCCGGCCATTCGGGCAGCAGTAAGCCGCGGGATGTGTTTTTGAGCCATTCAGACTATGAAAAATTGTTCCTGAGCGAATCGAAGTAAGCGAGAAATTCGACGCGTATCGCCTTATTTCATGGTATAATAGAAGGAAACTCGTAAAGTAAGGAGAGGAATTGCCTTGCAAAACGAACACGATACGTCAGTTCTTGTCGATTTCTTTGCTGAACGAGACGCGAAACAGCGCTATTTTGATGATATACATCGTCATTTAATGGAAAAGCTTCGTGAATATATGTCCCAGTCAGTCAATCTGAGGGAGAAAGTACGGGCAAAGCACTTATTCCGCAGCCATGTGGACTTGAATCCGGAGGCTTTGCTTATCCCATTCTGGGAAGCCCAGTTCGGAATCTGGCTCCTGCTTGAGTATCAGAATATTAAAGGAGAAAGAACGATTGAACGGTTTCTCCTGGAGCAGCATACTGACTTGTCGGAGGTAGAGATGCACCTTTCCGCCCACTGGATGGCTGCATATCCGTCAGTGTACCAGGTAGCGGAGGAGTCCGAAGAGGGATATCGCCTGGTCGATTTATGGAGTGAGGATACCATTGAGGTAGCTTTGCGCGAGGAGGAATATGTCCGCAGCGAATTCATCGTTGGACAGTATATTTTTGCACGCGTAGCTAAGGTCGGCTTTCTCCACCGGTTTATCGGTCCTTATGCTTTAATAAATAAGGAATGTGTCTCGCCAATCAAGGAAAACATGGAAACGAGCTTTAACAGCCGCAAGGAAGAGAACGGCCACCGTTCCTGGCGGTTGTTCATGCAGCACCATGGAATTGAAGTTTTGCGTATGCATCAGTAAAGAAAAAGCGCGCTTTCCCATACACCTGGGAAAGCGCGCTTTTTCTTTATGAACCGATATATTTTGAATACAGCGTTCTGGCAACGGTCGTATCGTCCGTTCCCTGTACGACAACCCTGCCGGTTGGGAAGATAACGAGGGTATGTTCGCCTGCCTGAAAGCGAAGCAGGAACCGGTTTCGCTCGACTTTCCCCAGAGGGCTGAAGCGGGCCTCCAACTGCTCTAAATCAAGATTGTGCTCTTTCGCGGGCGTAATTTGTACGCTGTTCCGTCCGCACATGGCTGAGACTAAGTCTTCTTCACCCGTTAACGTGAGGAAGTCAAAGTGCCCTTTGCCGCAGGCCGGGCAATCCGGGTTTTTTCCTCCTGAGATGTTCATCTGGGAGTGCAGATTTCTCCAAATCTCCATGTGCTCAAGGTTCGGATTATAATGCTTCTCATCCTGCAGAAGAAGCTTCAATCCCTCCACAGCCTGGTAAGAGGCTATGATATGGATAATGGGCCCGATAACGCCTGCTGTATCACACGTCTCTCCGCCTGCAGCTGGCGGAGCAGGAAAGAGGCAGCGCAGACACGGGGTTGCATGGGGCCGAATCGCAGCGAACATTCCTTTAGCACTGACAGCTCCGCCATACACCCATGGGATTCCATGCTTTACGGCCACATCGTTTATTAAAAATCGAATTTCGAAGTTATCGGTTCCATCCAGAATTAAATCGCAATCCTGCAGCAAAGATTCCGCATTAGCCGGTGTAATATCGGCGATTACCGGCTCAATTACAATGCTGCTATTAATTGCTTTTAACTTTTCGTAAGCGGCTATCGCTTTTGGCGTGTGGTTTGCCGCATCATTTTCATCATACAGCATTTGCCGCTGCAAATTGCTCGGTTCAACGAAGTCCCGGTCGATAATACGGACGTGGCCAATCCCGGCCCGTACCATATGGTTAGCAAGCACGGTCCCGAGTGCTCCTGCTCCCACAACAGCGACCTTGCTTTCCGCGAGGCGCTCCTGTCCGTGTTTTCCAATCGGAGTGAATAAAATTTGTCTTGAGTAGCGGGTATCCATAATAACATTTCACCTATTTCTTCTTTGATTATCCAGTCTTGTTTATGATAAGTTTATCGTAGGTTAGGAGAATTGGACAAGTGCCGGAACACTTTCCTTCTTCATTTTCCCGGAGACCGGGCTTGTTGTGATATACTATGGAAAAATTGCCAAAAACGTAAATAGGGGACAAAGAGAATATGGATGAAGAATTAACCCATTTTAATAATCAACAGCGGGCAAAAATGGTCGATATTACGGAAAAACAGCCGACGGCCCGTGAGGCTGTCGTGCGCAGTCAGGTCATAATGAAGCCGGAAACACTGGTCCGGATTAAAGAAGGAAAAGTCAGCAAAGGGGACGTCCTGGCTGTTGCCCAGGTGGCCGGGATTATGGCGGCTAAAAAAACAGCGGATTTAATTCCAATGTGCCACCCGTTGCCTCTCACGGGCGTTGACATACAGTTTCATGACAATGGCCATGATACGCTCTATATCGAAGCCGTTGCCAGGACGAAGGGAATGACGGGAGTAGAGATGGAAGCACTGACGGCCGCTTCCGTTACGGCCCTCACTGTGTATGACATGTGCAAAGCGATGGATAAGGGAATGGTTGTAGGACCCGCTTATCTTGCCTCGAAAAAAGGCGGCAAGAGCGGTGATTTTATAAATGAGATAGAGATTCAGGTTCATAAAAACAACTAAATCTTATAAAGGAGTGTCACAGTATGGCAAAAAGCAGTGAAGTACCTACATCCCTCACGAAAGAGCAGATGGAACTCTTTAATGGGGAAACACTCGTATTATTGAGCACGGTAGACGCCGATTCGAACACGCCCGGTATCCTGGCAATCTCCTGGGTAAAAGCGTATTCGGAAAACAAAATTCGCTTTTCAGTAACGAATACTTCCCGTACGGTGGCTAACATTAAAGCCAATCCGAGAGTCACCCTGTCAGTTATCGGTTTAGAGACGGTTTACTCCATTGTTGGAACGTGCACGATCCTTGAAGAGAAAATGGAAGGTGTAGCGATGCCGCTCGTCAAAGTAGAAGTAGACGTTACAGCCGTTTTCGAGAGCATGTTTTGGGGAGCGAAAATTGTTCAAGAGCCCAGGTTTGAAAAAACGTATGACCTGGAGAAAGCGAAAGCACTGGATAACCAAGTATACGAAGCCATGCTTAAATAACGATAAACTGGATTTATAAGTGGGATACAGTGCGAAGGGAAAGCCCTCGCACTGTATTTTTTTGCCGGATAAGAAAGCATATATCGCTTTAAAGTAATAGAGAAAAAGACCGTAAGGTCAACAGTGTTAGAAAAAATGGAGAGCAGAAGAAGCCCGCAATTGTCTCCATCCTCGAACGACCCAGATGTTTTGCGGGCTCTGCTCGCAGGGAGGTGGAGCGGACAGTCCCCCCTTCCTCGCGGAAGGGAAAGGCAAGTAGACTGAACTCCCTTTTTTCTTGATTCATAAAGAAGGAGAGGTGGAACAAAATATAGTGTGAGTAAATTGACCATTGAAAGGAGAAGATTACGTTGCCTGAGAACAACCAGGAAAAAAATGTAACTGCAACGCAGGAACCGCAGCACGGCTATCTTCAACCCGATCTTGAATCCCAGATGACTCCGCACCCAAGAGATGAGGACGCTCAGTACAAGGGGAGCGGGAAGCTGCAGAATAAAGTTGCCCTTATTACCGGGGGGGATAGCGGAATTGGACGGGCGGTAGCTATCAATTACGCCAAAGAAGGGGCGGACGTCTGTATTTTATACCTGGATGGCCACAGTGATGCTGAAGAAACAAAGCGCCAGGTAGAGCAGGAAGGACGCCGCTGCCTTACGATTGCAGGGGATGTGGGAGACGAGAGGGTATGCCAGGATGCCGTGCAGCAAGCGGTGAGTGAACTGGGCCGGCTCGATATTCTGGTGAACAATGCAGGCGAGCAGCATGAACAGCAGAGTATCGAAGATATTACCGCAGAGCAGCTGCAGCGCACGTTCCAGACAAACATCTTCTCCATGTTTTATTTGACGAAAGCAGCGCTTCCACATTTAAAGGCGGGAAGTGCGATCATTAATACGGCTTCCATCACCGCCTACAAGGGCCACCCGACGCTTATCGATTACTCTTCCACCAAAGGAGCAATTGTTTCGTTTACCCGTTCCCTTTCACAATCGCTTGTAAGCAAAGGAATTCGGGTAAACGCGGTAGCCCCAGGCCCCATCTGGACTCCGCTTATCCCGGCAACATTTACAGAGGATAAGGTCAAGAAGTTCGGCCAAGATGTGCCGATGAAACGCCCGGGACAGCCGGAAGAGCTGGCGCCTGGTTATGTATACCTCGCATCGGATGATTCTTCCTATGTAACCGGACAAACGCTTCATATAAATGGCGGCGTTGTGCTCAACGGATAAAATAATAAATGAGAAAAACATCGCGGGCATGCCGCTCGTCCTTTCCTCTCCTGGAAGCGGGACGGCCGCTTAGTCTCACGCCGGGCGGACCGGCAAAACATCTGGGTATCTTAGGTGTTGGAGACAATTGCCGGTCTTTTTCGCCCTATGTTCGGCACGCTCCACAGGGGGAAAGAAAAGAGACGTCATCGCCCGCGATGTTTTTCTTGGACTTTGGGACCTTACGGTCCCACTTTATGACTTTAAAGCAACATATAGTTTCTTATACGATAAAAAAAGAGATGGCTCACGGTTCATGAGCCATCTCTTTTACTAACGCAAAGTAGTGTAATACTAACAGTGTGTTAGTCTTAATCGTTGTTGTTGTTACGGGCTTCCCCGCCCTTACGGCCAATTTCTTCGTAAAAGTCTTTGTCGTGGGACTCAGCGGTCGCTTCTCCACCTTTGCGTCCGATCTCCTGATAGAATTCCTTGCCGTGGGACTTTGCCGTCGCTTCTCCGCCTTTACGGCCGCGCTCTTCCATACTCATGTTGCCATTATCATTGTTGTTATTGTTACGTGCCATTTAAACATCTCTCCTTTATTAGTTGATTTGTTGAGCACACTTTTTTATTTCCACTCCCTTACATAAGCAAAACAAAATCCTGGGTTTTGATTATAAAGGCCTATTTACTAATTTCCTTTACAACATGTTCTTCTCTCTATATACTTGCTATAGATTCAGTAACGCATAGAAAAGGTGAGATTTAACTTGTGAAATGGATACTGCTTCTTCTAATATTTCTTGAACTATTTCGTCCGGTATATGCCTATGCATCCCCTTCTTTCCTTGAGCAGCAGAGCAATGCAGAAAAGCCGGCCATCCAAAGTGAGGCCGCTGTTTTAATCGATTCGCGTTCAGGGGATGTATTATATGAGAAAAATAGCAATGAAGTACTTGCCCCGGCAAGCATAACAAAAATTGTAACAGGTATTATTGCGCTCGAGCACTCAAATCCTGACGAGGATGTCATTGTCTCGCATAATGCGCGTTATGTCGATGGAACACGTGTTTTTCTTGCCGAAGGCGAGCATAAAAAGCTCGGGGAGCTTCTATATGGTTTGTTAATGAATTCAGGAAATGATGCGGCTGTTGCGATCGCTGAGCATATCGATGGCAGCACGGAGGCGTTTTGTAAAAGGATGAATGCTTTTGTTGCTTCCATTGGAGCCGTGCACACCCATTTTGTAAATCCAAACGGATTATACGACAAAGAACATGTAACGACGGCTTCAGATATGGCAAAGATTGCAGCCTATGCTATGAAAAACAATACGTTTCGCACGATTGTTTCCACCCAGGTGAAACCATGGAGTGGCCAGGAGTGGAAGAGCAGCCTGGTTAATCACAATAAAATGCTTTCTTTCTACAAAGGGGCAAACGGGGTAAAGAATGGATACACCCGGCAGTCAGGGTTTACGCTGGTGACATCCGCCGAACGAAACGGGACAGAACTGCTTGCTGTCATTATGAAAGCGGACACGGACAGGCAAATATACAAAGAGACCGCACAACTGCTGGATTATGGGTTTGCGCATTATGCGACGGTACGAGCCCTTAACACCGGTGAAAATATTGTACAGGGGAAAGAGTCGTATTATAGTAACACAGCCGTATATGCTTCAATCCCAAAAGGGGATTCGTTTCACGTTCGCATTGATAAGGACAAACGGCTTGTTGTAGAAACAAAATCGGGACATATTCAACGGTACGCTTCTCTCCTTAAGAAAACAACGAACGACACAGCGGCAGCGAATGGTTTAACGAACGGAAAGAACGATGAAGAACCGCAGTTAGTTAGGGAAGGGGAAATTGCGCTTGGGTTCGGCGCCATCCTTTATACAGCCTGGAAAGCGAATACGATTTTTCGAAGAAGGCGTATATAGGTAAGCTTCCTTGCGCTTAAAGTTGCGGACGTGAAGAAATCCGGCGGTTAGTGGAAACCCGCCGGATTTTTATGTTTCCGTATAGGAACTATATGTTGCTTTAAAGGAGTAGAGAAAAAGACCGTAAGGTCAAAAACGTTAGAAAAAAGAGTAAATTTGAACATCACTTACCTTAACGGATTTACCTGTTTCTTTTAGAATGACCCGGCTTCCTTTGTTGTGTACCCCTTTAGCGGTATACTTTTCCCCTTGATAAACCAGTACATCATTCGGTTGAATTGGATATCGATTTTCTCGAATGGCTCGCTTTCCCTTCGAGAGTTTTTCCCCTCTGTACTTGCGGAGATTTTCTCGATTTAGATTCCTATTTCTTTTCCTTCTCCCACTGGATAAGCTCTGCCCGCTTGCTTTTTCTCCACTGCGGATGTCGATAAATTTAGCATCGTAGAATTTTTCTAAGCTTCGATTGTTCCTCCGTACCTGTTCTATAGTCAAAGGAAGGATCCTTTTTTGTGTAGAACCACCAGCGATGCAGAAGGCATCATTCCAATGAGACTTTTCCGAACCAAGTGCAATCCGCTTGCTTTTGGTTTCAAATCCATAGGTGTGCAAGCATCCTAAGTGATTCACCAGCTTCCAGCGGACAATGGACATAAAGGTTTCCGGGCGAAAACTTTTGAGCGCTGGTTCCCATCCCCAGAGGAATTTTCCCTTCTTATGGTTGGCTGGTATATGACATTTGCTGCAGAGTGTAATCAGATTTGAAGGTCTGTCGCTTCGATCTTACTTCCAGTAGCTAATATGAAATCTGGGTTTGCGATACCGAAGGCGACTTCTCTTTTGCCGGCGGTACATTTGTCTTTCCTTGTTTCGTTCCACCATCCCTTTTAAAAGATGGACTTCACCTCCGATGAGTTCTTCTTTTTCGGAGAGGGCTGAAAAGCCAATATGCTCATAGCCGGAATCAATCCCAAGGGTAATGGGTTGTGTATAGATAGGACTTGCATAAGTCAGTTGAATGGTAAATGGCTTTCGTTTGACCACCTTAGCTAGACCCTCTTTCAGCATACGCCTCACTTTTCCAAAGCGTTGGGTAGGCATGAGAGGGTTTCCTTCTTGACTGAGGACATACACCATTTTAAATCTCCTTTCGGAAATAAGTCAGGCTTAAAGCCTGTAGGTCTACTTCGCCCTTGTTTGCCCAGGTTTTTACTGCCCACACTTCTCCTTCCCATTAGAGATGTTTAATGAACAGCCGTAGTGTCCGGAGCGAGTGGAGTACCCCGGAGTACCTATGTATTCTAAACAAACGGCTCCTGTTTAGGAAAGCAGGGGGCTAATCAACCGGGCCTGTAAAAGAGTTCCTTTACAAGCCCCCATTTCAAGAACCGCTAGGTTCTAGGTGGTGGGTTGTTGACTATTAGCTGGTTGTAGAGGGTAAGAACATTTTGGCCATATCCCTGTCCTGGAATCGCCCAGCGTCCATTGAGGCTTGTCCAAAAAGGAGCGGTACCTCTTGGAACATAGCTGAAACGAGGATCGAGTATCCTTTCCCCCCGGGGGATAGCGGACTTCGTCGCATACGCATACAGGTGCTGAATATGGGCCTGTACTCCTTCACGGCTCGATTTAAACGTACTTCCCCGCGCACTTCGGCCGACCGCGCCGATGCCCGCGTAGTTGTACTGACCGGCCCTTACATCGCCACCAAAACGGTGATATCCCGTTTCTTTTATCATCTGGCAAAAAGCAACATCACCGCGTATCCCGTATTTTTTCCCAACTTCCAGATACAGTTTTGGAAGCTCAGCAGGGAATTTAGGGTTAACCGTCCGGGCAAAGCTCAGCATTTGACTTTCGGTCGCATAAGAGGGGCCGACAATCGTATTTGGCTGAAAACGGAGCATTCCGTTTATGTCAATGTAATATTGAGAGCTCGCAGATGGGAGCGTTTGAGCGTGAGCAGGTGTGGAGCAACCCACCACACTATAAATAAACGCTGTGAACAGAAGCATAAAAACCTTTACAATTTGTTTTACCATTATTTTAACCCGCAGTGCCGATAAGAATATCGGGGAAAAGCCGGGAATTCTTCCCTCCTTGTTATATGAAAAAAATAGTTACACGAAGACAGACAGCAAAGAATGAGCGTAAGTGAAACAAGCGTCTCCTTCCTATTGCGTTACTATGATGGGCAACTTTTTTCGTGTTCTTAGAGGTAGTGGGAAATGGTATGTCTATGTACGGATTCGATGGAAATAATAATGAAGGAATGTTTGTTGGAGTGAATAGCAAGGAAGTATGTCTAATTAGTAATACGATAATTATGAAGAAAAATGGTAAATAATAGATAAGTCCAATACAAGTTCTTATTAAACCACATTTTTTTACAATAAGGAAGTCAAAAGTTTGCATTTTATGTTTAGAAAATGAATTTTGTGGTATAGGTCGCTACATGGTGTGCAAAGTAATTTGGAAACAAAACGCAGAAAAAGGACCTTGCAAAAAGAGCTGATTTATGATAAATTAGTTAAGTCGCTATGAAATGAGTAACTATTCCGCAGTAGCTCAGTCGGTAGAGCAATCGGCTGTTAACCGATCGGTCGCTGGTTCGAGTCCGGCCTGCGGAGCCACCTTCCTTTAAAAGGCGGGTGCACTAAAGCACTACAATCGAAAACGAGCGCAGAAGCTGATTCGACGCAGTGCGTTTTCATTAAGCGGGTGTAGTTCAATGGTAGAACATCAGCCTTCCAAGCTGAATACGTGGGTTCGATT
>NZ_BBWZ01000037.1 GCF_001015055.1 Aneurinibacillus tyrosinisolvens
TACCAACAGGCTGCTTTTTTACGATTCATACATAGCTCTTTGATAAGTAACAGCTATATTATCCCTTTCTCATTTTAGACCTTAACGAATACTTTCATAATTTTCCGTGATTGACTCGTTCTAAATTTCCGTTAGCATCCATCTTAAATCTGGGCTTCATATCGACCTCTTCTGCATCGCCCAGAATCGCTAGTTTGCGTGCCCGATCCATAATTTGAATCAAAGCCCTATAGTCATCATTTACAACCTGATGGTCGGCTTTTGCGAGTGATAACTCTTTCTTTAACTCCTCATTTTCCGCCCGCAGCTGCTCTACTTCTCTTGTTCTAGCTTCAAGTTCTTTATCAGCATGCTTCATACGTTTCATGGCATCTTTTTGGTTGCGAAGGAATCGAATCACCACTTCAAAAGATAGTTCTTCTTCCATCTCATTACTACGTGAAGCTACAGCTGGAACAGCGGTGGAGCCTTCACTTTCCATTGAACTTGTGTTTTCTTGATATTCAACATGTACGTCCTCTCGAACTTTTCTTTTTGCTCTTTTTCGTTCCTGACGCTGGGTTTTTGCAAGTTGAATAGCGCTTTCATAATTCTTACGAATGGCACTATTCCAACGAAATCCACATGCGGCAGCGGTCCTCCCAAGACGCATACCCACCTCTTCAAAAGCGGCCAACTGCGTACCACCGTCTCGAATATAACGAAGCGAAACCTCCGCTAGTAGCAAATCATCATCGGGAGTCCAGGCATCTTGACGTGTTGCTGTCATGTTAATCCCTCCGTTTTCTTAAATACGCTAAGTGGTTATTATTATCTTTATCCACTTGCTAGTATTTATAGAATTATTTTCTAGTAAAATAGTATATCCAATCTTTTTTTTCTTTAAACGAATGGGGAAATTCACTTTCTAATATTAAAATAGTTGCAATATTTGTTAAAATAAAAGTATAAAATCAAACTATACGGTGGTGAGCAGGGGTGGAATCTGCAAAACTGGTAGATGAAATGATTCATATAGAGGAAGAGAAACAAAAGTTAGTAATCAAGGGACTGACTTGGGAAGAAATCAAAGAAAAGTTAACTAAGGAGTACAGAGGACATTCAGACAAGCGAGCTCTACAATGTTCATGTTGTGAAAGCCCTTTAATCATGGTACTCAATAAAAAAACCTGCCACTTTAAGCATGAAAGCAAGGAAATTTGTGCGGGGGACGTTAATTATAAAGCATATGTAGGGCAAAGAAAGAACCAGGAACATCCTACCAAACATCTTGTCGGTAAGATGATATTACGCACCTATCTGGAGGGCCAGATGAAGCCTTACGGAGTTAAGGTGGTAGATGGTTATACGTACAATCGTATTTTAAAAAGAATCCCTGACTTTGTGCTGCTTTTTCCCGATGGACGAGAATGGTGTATTGACTATGTAACAGGGTTAAAAGAAAGTTCTACATACTTGGGCTTATTGGAAGAACGTTTGGCTCAGTATAAAAAACAAGGCTTTGTTCCATACTTCTTCATTGACCATAAATGGTTAACGACTTCGAATGAAAACTTTCTCTCCCTATGTACAGCAGAACATCGAATGTTGAGAGAAACCATGTTCGACCGGATGTGGAAAAGCGAATTTGAGAATCTGCATCAAGAGGAAGGCGGGGAGTACCTATCAAAGTATACTGGTCGGAACCTGTATCCTTATGATGTGAAAAGCCTTCTGTATTTAAATATCGATGAACGGATAGCGTATATTACCAGGACCATCCCCATTATAGGCAATCCAAAATGGGGTTACATTGTTGAATCCCCCTTTCTGCTTTCCATGGAACGAATGTTTACCTTGAACGATGAGCGAAGCGATTTTTTATTTGCCTCTATGAATGAAACTAAAGTTATGGAACAAACCAGACATAAGTTTAAAGTGTTTGTAAAGGAAACGAAAGAACAAGAGGAGAAAAAGAGGCAACAACAACGTGCTGATCAACAAAGTATCGATGTAAGAGAAAGAGAAAAAACAGTGCCAAGAAGTCAGATATATCCTTCTTATCTTGAGAAACGCCAGGACATGAGAACACCTGAGAAAATGAATGAGGATTTAAAAAGGCGAATGCTTCTATTGGAATTAGGGTTAAATCCAGATCGACACTACACTTCTGTAGAAATAGCTAGAATACAAAGAGAGAAAACCTTGAAAGAGAATAAACAGCATAAATCGGAAAAGGAAAGGCAAAAAATGCGGGAAGAGGTGATGAAGAGAAAAATTGATGGGGAGAGTTATTTTACCTCTTCTAAAGAAGAGTGGCGAAGCTTTGTTATTGCAAACTATAATAAGATTCACCGCGGAGAAATGACGGTAGAACAGCTATGTGATTTAATGTTGAAAAATGAGATAGGATTTAACCAGAGCAAGAAAATCATGGAGTATCCGGTTGGCGAGTTGATTAAGTATATCGCAAAACAATTAAATCATAAACTCGGATAAAACTAGTTACCCAGAAATTGAAATAAAGATATAGCGAACAGCAAGTAAGGGACGCATCCATACGCTTGCTGTTTTTTGTTGTTTTAGTAATAAAAATAACCATATAACTAGGGGGAATAACTTTTATCTTTTTAGTTATAACCATGTCTAATAAAATAACATCCGTTTTTCCCCTTTGGTAAATAACAAATTCCCCCTCTGTTATTACATCTGTTTACTAATGTAGAGCTGAAAGGTTTTCTGTGGATAATTACAAAATTATGAAAGGGTAAAAGAAATCCCGGTTATTTATTGGCCGGGATTTTTAGTAGGTTTTATGCAAAAGAATCTCACTAAAGATAATAATGGGAGAACATTATTAATTACAGTACTCTCTATACCATGGAGAACTTAATGGGTTCTGTTCAGGAGTCTCTTCTACACCATCTTTTAAGAGGAAATCTACAATACGGGTGGAATGTTTTTTCACGGCCTCAAATGATGCCGTTAACTTTTCGCCAAGCCCTTTAGCCATAGCTAAATCCACGTCAGCTTTTGCTATCTCGCCAGCAAGCTTATCACTTGGAATACCAAACCCATCCTTATAAACTTTTTCTTTCGTGACGTTGCTTAGGTATTCTTTCACTTCATCATCTCTTAATGTTATTAATGGATTTTCTAGTTTTACGCCTGTAAATCCGCCTATACTATTGTTATAGTTATCGATAAAAAATTTCCTGTTTTCAGTGGACCAGGGAAGTTTAAGCATGTCTTCAAGGGACTTGTTTAATTTTGCAGCAGCTATTTTATATCCGGCGTATGCCTGGCTTAACATAGCTGCATTAACTAGTGGATCATCATTTTTTAATTTTTCGAATTTATCTAATGCATTCTGGTATAAATCAATACCACCTTTTGCTATTTCTAAGTTGTGGTTTATAGCATCCAATTTTGGTAGAAGCGCTGTCTCAGCATATACCTGGGTAGGAGATGCCAAAACTGGTGTGATTGCTGTTCCTAATGTGATTGATGCAGCCATAATGATACTCATTGTTTTCTTCATATGTATAATCCCCTTCTCATAAGTTCTGTATCAGTAAATAAGAAGATAACTGATTGCATGGATAAGTATTCCACACAAGTTACGATACGGCAAAAAATGCAGCCCTTAGATTTTATACAGGGAAGGATTATAGTGACTAAAAACGAGAATCAAACGGCATAATCAATGCATAGAACAAATTGCTAACACCGATAAAGAACAAAATGTACTTTAAAGGAACTTTTTTTGCTTTACGGCTTAAAAATAGGTATAGTCCACCAATGATTAATGTCACAATGATTCTAAGCGGCTCAAACCCAATTAGGCGGCCAGGACTGATAAAGTAACCCAACCATTCCGGTAGTATGTATTCAGCAGCTAGGACGAAAATTATGATAGATAGACACCCTAAATTAAAGTTGGAATTATTATTATTCTGCCCTCCCCCTAACCAATAACCTAGTGACAGCCACGAAAACCAATTCATTGAATATCCCCTCTACTCCGAGATTTTTACAGCTGATAATCTATTTGTCCAATCATCTATTCCTTTTTTAGATGGATCCTTAGATTTAATCGCATAGTGTAACCAATACGTTCCTTCGTCCACCTGAATGATTCTAGAGATTTCGACTTGAGCTGGAATTCCTTTTTTCGGCTGATCCTCAACATACCAGCCATATACGAGCTCTTTTTCTGTCTGATTGACCAATTTAAATTCTGATTGAATACCTAATTGCTTGACCTTATCCTTCGTTACATCAAAAAGCTGTTGCGGATTACGAGCGCCCGGGAAGTACTGTACCGTGACTAACTCAGACCAATTATGAACCGTTTCATTAGATAAAACGTACTCAATCATTTGGGATTGCTCATTGATGTCTCGAAACCCCTCTTTCCAGGAACGGTTATCAAAGCCGACTTTCACCATTTCCACTTTTACCTTATCCATCTGCTTTGGCTCCGTTTGCCCTACCTGTGCACTTTCAGACGGTTGAACCACTCTCGCTTCGGCTTTTTGGTTTTCTACTGTTTTATTTTCAGAATAAAAGTAGAATCCAGCAGTAACAGAAAGCATAGCGGCCACAACAACAGTAGTACCGATTTTCATAGCCTATCACCCACACCTTAATTCATGATATAAAATCTTTTGTTCGATTTTTTTGCTTTCAGCTTCATCCAGACAACCTTCTAAAATCACCGCATGATATCCCAACCAAAAACGATGCCATTTGTTCTTAAGAACGGTACCTTTGCGTTTAAACACTAAACTCGCCTCCTATTATAACTTAGAGAGATAGATCCCCCTTACGCTAATTTCATGACCATTCCCTCTGATGTGATTTCAAGTGTATAACGGTTATCCCGACATTTGATTTCTTCGTCCGGTGATAGGCTAACCAGCTCGATTCTTCCTATTATGACTTTCTTGGCATTATATTGCTCTCGAATTTTCTCAAGGTTTTCTTGTGAGCAAATAGTCAGGATTTCTTGAAGGGTTGAACCATACTCATAAGATATATCGGGTGTTGTCCCGCTGTCCTGATGATATATTTCAACTTCGATTGTCGATGAAAACTGTATTTCTTCTTTCATGTCTGTTCCTTCCTTCTACTTTCTTATTGTAGATACTGTCGTTATCCTACAATCATAGTTGGCGTCATTAGTGATTTATTTCTGTTTGTAAGTGCCTGGGAACCTCCTCGATGCTTCCAACGAATCCCCTCGGTTCTCCCCCCTCTCTCTTCTGCCCACTCAACCAGCCAGTCAGTAATTTCAGCTGTGATAAGGTTTTCGTCATACCTCTTTGCTTTAATGAACAATAAGAGGTAGCTCGGAAAGTTGGGATGGCTTCCAAGTGTTTTCGGTAATGATTTGCTTAATAGAACGGATTCAAAGGATTCGATCCACTGAATCCGGAAAAGTGTAATTGCAGCTAGAAATTTCTCTTCTTTACTGGAATTTACCTTACACAGAATATCTTGTGCTGTCCTTGTTTCATTTTCTCTTTCTGTTTCGAATAGATAAATGGGCCACAACGGACCGCCTGCATGACGATTATTGTAAGTAAGGATTTTCTTATGTCTGTATCCATGAGAAACACGTTCACTTGGGTCATTTTTTATATATGTACACCCACAGAGAGGGCAATTGATAATTTGATTGTTCATTACATTCATCTTTTTCATCCTCTATTCCCTTGAGATTAAATGTGCTTTTAAATCAAAAATCGGAACCAGCCAATGAGCGAAATCCATAAAGGGATACTAAGCCCAATTCCGTATAAAATACCTTTACCGAAGCCATTTGGATCCTCAACTATAAATGTATTGACCGCTTTATCTAACGGTAAAACAGCGTTCTCTTTATCCACCATCGGTTATTTCCTCCTGAAATGCAAAAAAGTACCGACACTTATCCCGTTAAGAATAAATGCGGTACTTCCGCAGTTAAAATTTTATGTAAATGTAAATGTATTCAAATAACTTGTATTCTATTTATAGCATATGAGAGTAACGTTTACAATGATAACTTAGTTATTTTTACTTATTTTGAGCCCTGTGCTTATTGGATTTAAACTATCACAGAAACAGGGTCAACTATCACCAAAACGGGGTAAGCGTCACATAAAATCGTGACACTAGTGCTTTTTAAGACTAATAATTTGCATCGCTTTCTCAAAATATTTGTCCATCATCTCGTCGCTCCCCACCAACTCACCGAGTTCCATATACTCCTTTTCAGAAATCTCTATGTAAGAATCCCTGGAACCTACATGGTCAAATCGTTGAAACTCGCTGTATAGTTCTATTTCATCTTCTGATTCCCTCATACCCTTTCTGTGAATATAAACCCAGAGGTGGTCCTCGTCATGCTTATAGGCATTAATGAAATAACGTACTTGTTCCCCCATATATCTCACCCTTTCAAATCAATTTCTTATCTTAATTGTAGGCGGGCAGGGATACTTCCGCAAAAAATCCTGGCATAAAAAGCAAAAAGCCCGCGATAAGGATACCCTTATTTGCGGGCTTTTGCTAAACCTAGCGTGATCATATATAGCCAACGGAAGATTTCTTCCTCACTTCCTCTTTGTGTAACAACGAAGTTTTGTCGTTCATCCACATCGTACAAATTCCATTGCCCACCGTCATAGTAACACCCTTTTGAAAAGGGTACATTCGTTTTTCTCCCAATGACAATATCGAGTCGTTCCAAATTTATCCCTAACTCTTTTATTTTATTTTCATATTCATATTGCTTTAATTTAGCGACCTCCCATTCCATAAAAAAGTTTGAATGATTACATGCATGCCCATACTACTAAATAGTTGGATATGAAACGTTAACTGTAGGTAAGTAAAAAACTATGAAACCCAACAAATAATAAGTTATTGCAGGGGATATTAGAATGAATCAAGTGCTATTTTTAAATACCATCGAAAAACTTTCACAAGATGTAAAATTAGACGCTTACCGTTTTGTGCTTATTTGCTTTCTTACTTCCAAAAGTCATTTTGTTATATTTGTAGAGTTGTGAAACCCTTGATTTAATTAAATTCTATTAGAATTAGGTTAAGTAGAATTAAGGGAAATTGAGTCCGATTTTTAGCATTCGGACCCAATCCGGACCCAATATGTTAGGTTATGTATGATTCGGTTATTGGTTGTTCCCTCACTCTTTCTTCAAAACCGAGTGTGATTTCTAGTTTCTTAAAATTACCGCACCCCACCCCCAGAGTACAGAACGTGCGGATATGGCTCTTATTACCAAGGCTCACTGAGTTTGCGTACAATGTCACGACGAGATAAAACAGACGCACATCGTTCCCATAGATGTGCCTTAGGATCAATGGTTCCACGATACTTCACAGTAAAAGCGTCCTGAGCCTTTTTTCTTTCGTGCATATATTCGTCCATTCGGTTTTTAAGCTCTTCTTCGTTTTGAATCCATTCATCATCAATTGTGTCAGGGAGGCTGCCGAATATGTCATAGGTGTCACGCAGGCGTTCTGATAATACGTTGTAAACCTTCTCATCCTGAGTTTCGCTGTAGACAAGATTGAGCATGTCGACAAACTTACGAGCCTGACCGAACCGCTTGATTCTACCCAATCGTTGCTCAAGCCGAGACGGATTCCAAGGAAGATCAATGTTAATCAAGGTGCCTAATGTTTGAAGGTTCAATCCTTCGCAGGCCGCATCGGTTGCTACTACCAGCCGGATCTCACGGGTTCTAACAGCAGCCTTTATGACTTCACGTTCGACATTGTTAAACTGCTCGCCTCGGAAAAGTCCACTTTTTCCAACACCCGCATATACTCCCACAACTTCACCTTTGAAAGATTTGGCCAGCTCTTTGGCGATCCATTCTGCAGTGTCATAGTATTGGCTGAAGATAATACAGCCGTGTTCAAGCCATGTTTTCCCATCAGTCCTGAATTCAGTTAAGAACCACTTCACTGTATTGAGTTTAGAATCTACGGCTTCAGCGCGTGAAAGCTGCGTCTCTATTTCTTTGAGACAGGCTACTTCTGCGGGAGTCATCTCAGAAAGGATGTGTTCTACTTTTTCGATGTGGTCCTCATCCTCATCTGAAATAGAGTGCTTTAGCATCTTCTGTGCGGTTTTCAAACCGGAGGCAAAACTTGAACAAATACGCTGAAGCATCAACGATTTCATGAAGCCGCCAGCTTTGGTTCTGAATTGAAGCAGCTTGCTAAACTCTTCGGCTTTTTCATATGCAACCTGAAAGGGCGTATTGGTTGGGATTCCCAAGCCAACAAAGCGAGACTGATACTGGGCAAGGTTTCGGGTTACCGGATGCGTATTAACCCCGACTTTTTCTAACAGACCATCTTCTTCAAGCTGTTTTCGCTTTCTTAAAACGGTATGACGTAATACAGGGTTATTTTCTTTGAAGAATCTGGGGTCCAGACACTCAGAAAGCCATATATTCTGAATCATATAGTCCAGATCTTCATACCGGTGTGCGCAAAAGAAAGAATGGGAGTCAATCACCAAATAATCGCGAATCTGCTGGACAATATGATGTTCATTAGCCGGAGGCAGTGGATTGCTTAACCACTGCCAGGCCTCTTGCTCGGAAGTGACTTGGCTTTTACCAGTCACCAGTGGAATTGCTTGTTCATGGTCTCGCCAAGGAGATAATGAATCGCCAAGAACAAACTCTGCACCGCTATTCAGGATGCCCAAGAGGTCCCAGAGTTCTCGAACGTCCGTTTGAATGGGAGTCGCAGTACCCAGTATCAAATGCCGAGTACGCCTTCCGATTTGCTGCATAAAAGCGAGAAGATTGTTGGGCTCGAATGCTTTATCACCAAGTCCACCTCTTGCTCGTGCTTTGTGTGCTTCATCCAGAATGACTGTCCCAAATCGATTTTTAAGGAGCATTCCTGCTTCTTTGATAAAGATAGCTTTCTCCCGCTGATGCATAATCAATCCAGTCGAAACGATGGCAATTCTGTATGGACATTTTCTTATAGAAGATGCATCTCCGCGTGGGGATAATATCTGACCCTCAACACCAAGCCACACTTTTTTTTGAGAAGACCAGACTGCTGCAGGAATCCCCAGCTTATCCATCATCTCAACCTGCCACTGAATCGTTAACGTGGACGGAGCAAGAATGAGAACCGGACCATCTTCAAGAAGGGCACTCACCAGAGCACTGGTTGCCATTGAGAGTGTTTTACCAACCCCAACCTCGTCGGCCAGGAGCAACCGGGCTTTACCGTATGTTTCCCGGTGCTCCAAAAACATGGTTACAAAGGAACGCTGCCATGGCTGCAGTTGTTCTCCAGCCCTATATATTGGAGCTTCCGCCATAGCAGCAGCCGGGATCTCATCGGGTTTCAATACTTCTACCGTGACCTCCCGGCGATTAGCCACTCGATTGATTTCTGCCAAAATGGCTTCCGGCAGAGGAACACCGTCATTCCACAAAGCCCAGAACTCTTTCTCTACCCAGTCAGCGCTTTCCTCATCGTCATCCTGCCATATCAGTTCATAGTTGTGGGAAAAGGCACTTTTCGACTCGTTTACAGATCCAATGAACGACTTACGGCTGCCATCCGGATAGTGTATAGATCCCGCTTTGCCATGCAGAAACAGGCGCTCTCTCGGCACAATTCGGATTTCCACATTACCCGACTGCAATAACTGGTCGAGAATCTGATAACGCTCCTTTTTCAAGAACGCTTCTGCTTCCACATCCACTTCATTCCAGCTTTCTTTAAGGGCTGCATTACGTCCTGTTGCCACCTGAAAGTCAGCCATGTCCAGTTCGGAATTACAAATAATCTTCACTTCTGGAATTTGAGCAATTTCCTCACCAACCAGCTCGAAAATAGAACTTCTGAAATAGCCTGCAATACGGAAATACTTTGATGCACCTTTCAGAGCTTCAGCCAAAAAATCAGTATCCAATCTTTCCGTTCGAGATGAAAAACGCTTTAAGGTCATATCTTATAACCTCTGGTTTCTTATAGATTCCGCGAGTACGCGTGCGCAGCTTGCTTCCAGCTCAGGGTTGAAGGCTTTCGTGCCTTTAAGGCCTTCCCGTTTTTCTGCCAGATAGTCTGCCATTTTGGAGAGCAGGGTTTTGTTGGGCAGATAGTTGGGACAGTTCTCCATCAAGTGGAGTAGCACATCATCTACTTCCACCTCTTTGGAGAGTTCAAAGAGAGCGTAGAGTAAGGCTCGCAGCGGTGTCCCCGCAATTTCAGCATTTCCGGACATCATGGAGCTTTTAAACTCGGTCGATAGCTTCAAACGTGCAGAGTTGGCTTTGGAGGTGTCGCTCATCAACTGGTCAAAGTGATGGACTTTGAAGGCTTTGGCGAAGTTCTGATAGTTATCCAATGTTTTAGCACCTTGATGCTCCATCTCCGCCATTTTGAGATAAAACCGCTCCACAGCCTGCAGTTTTTGCCATTCACTTTTTTCAAATCCCACCGGGACAAGGAACTGGACAGCGGTCTGGACTGCAAATTCGATTAGTTCATCGACAAAGGTCTTTTTGCCTTTTTGGCGAGGGGCTTCGGCCTCGGTGATCATGTCCTTGCCATCAATACGGGAATAGGCAGTCAGGACTTTCAGAGCGGCAGCATATCCGGCCATCTGCAAATCAGCATCAGTGTAGAGCCCTTCGGAACCCTGGGCCCGTACCTTTTTATCCAGTCCAATCAACGACTCCACCTGCTCTTTAACCGCTTCTTCAATTTCCCAACCCAGATCATCTCGGAAAGTTTCCAATTCTTGATGACGCTTGCGGAGAATCAGAATAATGGTTCCCTTAACATTTGCTCCTTGACGTATAGCGGAGTCGGTTTCTGTTACCACATACCAAGCCGCCGTCACTTGCAAGCCACTGGCCCAGATGATATTTGCCATGTCTGCCCAGATAACCCCACTTTGATGGGTAAACATTAAAACCTGAATGCCATTGTCCGGCATGTTTTGGGTCATCTTACGGTAGGAAGCCACCATCTGCGGAAGCTCATCCTCTCCTTTGATTGCAAGAGAGCGACGGCTGTCCCAGGTCCAGTGTCCAAATTCCTTGGGAGGATTCTTTCGCAGCCAGGCAATAAAGTACTCGGTAATTTCTTCATATTTAACAGCATCTCCGTATGGGGGATCGGTTATATATATATCATTTTCAATTTGAATTTCTGAGGCAAAACCATTTCCGACCTTTGTGTTAGATGTGAATGGTATGCTTTTTATAGGCTTGTCCAATACAGCGAATAAGTCCAATAAAGAACGGCAACCCCAATTATAGAATGTATTAAGTGCCTGATTATAAAAAACATTAGAAGTGTTATTGCTCGCCCCACCGATTTGCTTACCACTGTCATCTTTTGCGATTCTAGCACCCGATGTTGTCCATCTACTTAATTTACTAGAGAAATCCAAAATTGATGGAAATAGTGGGTATATAAGTGGATTTTCAATATTTTTCTTTATGACTCCGAGATAGAGTAGGTGCCTCGGATTAAACAAATGGTGCCAATGGGTCCAGCCACGTTCGCGAATCGGCTGATCGGTGTTATATCCCTTTTCAATGACCATATCGGGTATATAGCCCTTTTCCTGCCACTCCTCCAGATGCTCACGGACATAGTTAATAACTTTTTGTTCTCGCTCTAGATCCTCATATGTGACTGAGCGAAATTCATAATTGTATTTTTTTCCTTTTGGCTTCTTTTTCATCCATTGCACACAGTAAAGACGTTCCTGGAAAATATCATCAGAAAGGGGTATGAAGTCTGACTTTTCCCATAATCGCAGGCGGTTTTTGTTTTCTTTACCTTCTTTATAATCTCCTCGAATGGTTTTTATATTTATCCGATATTGGGTAACTCCATCAGGTGAATGAACAACATTACCACCTTGAATTGTGCCAACCTGAGCTGCGTTCATTTCTTCGGAAGAATTAACATATCGCACTTCAATGTCGTAGCGCTTATCAGAGTGATTGGGGATTAATTCTGCAATAACCCCATATCCTTTGCTAATAATTCTGTCTGGCAATAATGGTACCATCCAACCAGTTTCAGGACATTTTACTTCAACACAGTAAAGATAAACCTTAGCACGCCAGCCTTTGCCATCTGTTTCAACATCTAGCGTATCAATCTCTTTTTGCACCTGCTCTGAAAGCTTCTTCTTAGCCTTTTCAATCTCAGCGCGTTTCTCTCTACTGGCTCCAACGATATTAAATCCACCCCAAGTGAGCAGGCAGGCAATAGGGTTAAGATCAGAGGCATAGACATCACAGCCAAGTCTTGCCGCCTCAAAAGGTATCTGACCAGAACCAGAGAAGACATCAGCAACCCTTGGACGCCGCCCAAAGCGAGCAATCCCTATCTGTTCTACAAGTTCAGGAAATGAAGTTACTGAAGTGCCAAGGTGTTTATTCACTCGATCCCAAACATGCAGGAAAAGGTGTTCGCCAACCTCTTCAGGACGTTTTGCGCTCTTAACCTGCTCATTATATGGAAGGACTAAAAATTCACCGACAGTATCTCTTTTTGATGCAGGAAGTTTTTCTTCAAGCCGTTTTTGCATAGACTCTAAGTCCATCCCCATCAAAAGTTCAAATATTTCCAGATCTTTAAGCCGATCCCCAGTGGCAGGGAGCAATGAACCTAGTATGCAAGCTTTGTTCAGGATAAGTGGCTTCCTACCTTTCCAGTAACTTCCTAGTGCAGTGAGAGTTTTACCTGATCCCGCCATCTGCTCCTTATAGCTTTCGGCAGATATTTTCTGCACTGGAAAGAGATGTTCAATCAGTGCAGGTTTGTCTTTCCATTCAAATGGTGCTAATGCCATCAGATATCTCCCTTTTCCACGAAATCAAAAAGAGACAGCGTCTCTTTTTGTTCTAGTTTCTCTTTTTTTGTCTTTGTTTTTATCTTAGGTGCCAGCTTAATATTGGAACCATCAGATAATGCACAGTAGAGTGCTTTACGCCAACCTCGGTCGGACTGATTGTCATGCCCAGCTTCCGAGGCAGTTTTGCTGTAAAGCCACCAGCGCTCCTCGGGACGCAATGCCAACCACTTTTGGCATATTACAAGGCACTCATCAGGTGAGGCATGCTCGGCTGCCCAGCCAAGGACGCACAACTCTCTACCCAGAAAGCGGTCCAACTTGACTTTTCCGGTTGTCCAACTGCCGGTACTTTGTTTTTTGTTTTTTAAGCGTGTATTAAAGTCTCGTCTGGCATCATCCCGGATTTTGGTCCAAAGCTCACGAGCCAAAACTAATCTGCATTCAACCGTTTCACGGCGAGCTTCATCGCCGTCAAAGCCGAAATCTTCATAAATACAGATAGCATCCCGCGGAGCTGCGGGAATTTCCACATAAAAATGGTGCATACCAAATTCTGTTGGCGCTCCAAAATCTGTAGTTTCACTCATTTTTGTTCCACCTCTCCATTACCTATCTCGATACCGAGTTGCTTGGCGAATTGCTCCAAATCATAACCGGTAGGCGTATAGGCTTTTTTAAATGTCATAACCACAGGTGCATCGGGACTAAGGAGAGTTTGAAGATGTGCCAGCTCCGTTTTAATAAAATCTGCACTAATCTTAATTTCACCAAGGGAAAGATGGATCGCTTTTGGTGCAGAGCCCACCATCAGCGTCACCTGTTCAAATTCGATGCCTTTCTCCTTAGCCATCTTCAGCCCCTCATACGTTTTCGAGGAACTATCCAATCGTTTGGGAGACGGGCTATACAAAATCGCAGGGACCTCTTTAATAATGGGAACTTCCTTGGAGCCAGACTTAGGAAAGGTAAAGTTCCGCTTTTCCTCAAGTCCATCACACTCGGCAAAGACATAAACTGTCGTTTCTTCATCTCCCAATTGAATGGGACCTGTATAGTCTATTCCATTTCGGGCTTCGGAACCGTCCAAAGTGTACTTAATAGAACCTTTCGGTGCGACAAACAACTCTACTGTTCGGGAAGCTTCGTTGAATCGATTACGTAGTGTTAGATGGTTCTCCCATGTCTTAGGGGCACCAGTCAGGTTTTTTCCAGTAGGATCAACGGCTAGAAACTGAACACGCAGCGCTTTGGTTGCCAATGGATTATCACTCAGTACCGGACTGTTTTCGGAAACATCACCGTCTTCTGCATAGTGGATTCGTGGACTGTTGCCTGCATTCACTACATCAATTTTCAAGCGCACTGTACCCAAATCATCCGGAGAAGAGTCTTCGCTAATAATAACCTCTGTTGTTTTTGGTTTTGGCTTTTTCGTGATGTAGCCATTACCCAAATCTTCCCATACACCACGCTGGTACGCTTCAATGGCCAGTTGATCAAATCCACGAGTTGGTAGCCACGGCATCTGAGTCTTCTGCTTCATTTTGTCCAGCAAGTCAGTCTTGCGTACCTCATTCTGAGAGCCGAAAAGCAACGACTCTGCTCTGGCGCGAAGAGCATCAAAGTTTTCGGTAATCTGGGTATACAATTTAATGGGATCAGAAGTCAGCGTTTTTACAACCTGCCGTTCGCCATTGTAGGGTTCATTTGACGGATACGTACTATCGAGTGCTTTCGGTCGAAGCACATCTTCCCCCCGATTGTTTCCCGGGAAGAAAAGTTTGTCGAAAACCGAAAGAACGGTGGTTTGGAAATCCTGTTCATATTGAGCTTTCTTTTCATCCAACTCTTTTCGCTGCGGATGTGAATCCTGAATTTCTTTATCCGCTTTAGTTACGGCATAGACATGGCGGGCGGCTTTTTCGATGCTGGCAATAGATGACTTGTCGCCAGTCAAAACCAGTACATTATTTTTGTTTACCAGACCCTTGAAAAAATTGGCAACCACACCCGGAGGGGTCTTCCCATCTGGACTGATAACCAAAAGTGCCCGTCCTGTTTTAAGAACAGCCTCTGCCTCATCCATTTCAGGCAGAGGTAACACTTTTTCATATGCTTCTTTAGTTACCGGTCTATACATCTCTTCAAGGCGATGGCGTATCAGTTCATCTACCTTGTTTTGTGGAGCTTTATCCGCATACCCCTGAAGCTTTTTCGTTAAATTTTCCTGACGACTGAAATAGTTACGTCCTTCCTGGGTCTGATGTAAATACCAGGCGGATTTTTGAAGTTCACTAAATGCAGTTAGATAACCGCTTCCTTGGTGATTAGGGTCGATCAAGCATTCAAGCATCTCACTTGTAGTGAGCCCTTTTACAGAGTTGACGGCAGTTGAAAGGCTGGCCGTGAGCAAAAGAGTTCCTACCTGTTTTGCATAATGATTCCCGCTGTTGATGTCGATGATTTGTGCATGGGCGCTATCAGTGGAATCCCAGAGGTCTCTTGCAATCACATCCCGCATCTCAGAAATTTCGGCCAGCTTCTCACGAACATCGTGGATGGAGAGGTCAAAATGCTGAGCACCAATCAGATACACGTCTTCACTGCTTTCCCAGACGGATTTCAAAAGACGCGAAACCAACTCCATCAAACCACGCGTCTGTTTGAACTTTTCATTTTCCTTAAACAGAGCAATAATACTTTTGAAGCTTGGATGGAAGGGATAGGTTGATTCAATCTCGTTAGCCAAAGCCTCAGCGCTTCTTTCAACTGTTTTTGCCTTTGCTGCTTCTGCCAGCCTTGACGCATAGGCTGAGGCAACTTCTGCTATCTCACTTTTATCCGGCAACGGAAGAAAGAGACGTTTGCGAAGAATTTGATAGATTTCATTAGATTCCAGATTAACCGGAGTAATAGAAACTTCCGCACGCCCCAGCTCCTGTGTAGCATCATCAAGAGCACGTTGGATTAACTTCCCGCCAGTATCGTAGGCGGCCTCCAGATCAGATACAACAATACAGACATTTTTCTTTTTTTGAGCTGCAGTCAGCATATTAGAAAATGCTCTGGTAACCACGTCGGCAATCGTTCCATGCCCTAAAGCCTGAGTGCTGTAATAATGGAAATATGGAGGCATCTCATCCAAGAGAATAAGAATGGGCTCTTCACCATCGAACAGATTTATCCATGACTGTTCATCAGGAGCCTTTGCACCTGATTCCCAATATTCCCTGAAGAGACTCTCTTTGCCTAACTGACGAGCAATTTCTCCCCAGAAATATGTATGAGGATTGTTACGTCCATTAAAAGCGGCTATCTTCGCCGAATTAAAATCCGACTGATATGGCATAGAGCCTATTTGTGTCTCCCGGAGGGCCTTATCTTGTGCCAGGAGTCCAAATCCAACCATCAAGTGCGTTTTACCTCCACCCATGGCTTGTTTAAGATGGAATACAGTATCGTTTGACTTTCCAGCAAGACGTGCCATACCTTTAGAAAGGAGAGTCTTCATTCCATCTGTAATGAACGTTTTCTTAAAGTATTCCTGCCCGTTGGTATCATGAATAATCTGATCCAGTTGCTCGATCTGATCACCAACATTTATTTCAAGGGCCTTGGGTTGTAATTCACATGCAGATTTGATTGTTTTCATTATAAGCTCCTTTATTTAGTGGATTATAATATCTTCCACTTTTTTATCTATATTTTTTATCGCTTTAGCGTGGCATTGCATAGCGTCGCTCTTGTATTTGCTGAATTTTTTCTCGCAACCGCTCAATAGCGACTCCCTTCTCTGCTTCATCGCTATGCGTTCTTTGATCGCCTTTCACTTTGTATATGGCGGTTCTGTGTGGAATTAAAGACCCACATAATGAAAAATCAAAAAAATTCTACTAAAGCAAACGAGAAGAAGGAAAACCGTTTAGAGTTACAATTATTGCTTGTGCCAATAAACTACTTCACTCGATTTATGCCCTTTTAAAATATAAGGAATCATTTTCATGGGTCTAGATGTAAATTAACCTAATCATATTGAAAAAGAGCGGATTAGTAAGAATATTTCCTTTCTCGATTTCTTCCAAAGGGATGTTATGTAAAATCATGTTCATACGTGCCAATCCTGTAGTAGCTGCATCTTTCTCTTGTTCATATAACGAGGTTCTTTTTTCTGGTTCATCCGCCATTTTTAAAAGCAAAAATCCTGAACCCAGTTTTGATCGTAGACAGTCGTCCATGCATTTATATTAGAACGATTTGCTCCAATAATCTCAGCCATGACCCGGCTAACTTCTGCAGGCGTGTAAAATTGGCCTTTGCTCTTTCCACTTTTAGCTGCAAAATGACGCATTAGATACTCATAGACATCTCCAAGAAGATTATCACCGTCAGTATGATGTTTACTAAAGTCAAGTTCTTTTACGCTCAAAAATGGCAATAAGGTTCGTCAGGCGGTCAACTATTTTCTTACCGCTGCCAAGTTTGTTTACATCATTAAAGCCAGGTATGTCAGATAGATTATTAGCTTTCGCTATTGGCCCGATAAATTTTTTATTAATATCATAACTAATATTTGGCAACCATATCATTAAAATTTACCCCCTTTAGTACCGTAATAGGGGCAAAAGGCATGTCTGCATATTTATCGCTATATATTTAGCAAAAAGCATTACCAATACGTAATCCTTGTATTGACCTGAAGCCCATCCCACCTCTAGGTTCACCACAGATTGACTAAAGTAAGCTATATAATTCTAAATTTTTTACTATTATATAAACCTTCAAATAAATTCCAGTACATAACAGTATATAAATCTATTAACTAAGAATAGTAATGTTTAAAATATTAATGAATTACACTGTAAATTCGAAAATTCGTTTCTTGCAGCATTTGTTTTAAGGCCGTTAAATCTATATGGATAAGTCTTATTCCACCCTCATTTTATCATGATTGGGGACCAATCGCGGAGATAAAATTTGGGATAATTACCATTTGGACTCACAACGTTTAGTTCCTTTTTCACCCTTTGACATTTTCTGAAATGACTCCGAGTGTTTGAATAAATCCATATCTCAGATTATTCATATGTAATTCTCCGATTTTTACTCAAGATAATCGTTATTTTCCATAGTACAATTAGCTACATTTCAAATATTGTTATATCCATTCCTTAAAAATAGTTATCACTTCAACAAAGTAAGTGTCAAACTGTTTACACCTTTTTGTAACTCTCTTTCTATGCTCCCTTTCCCGAAAGATTCTTAGGCGCAATATGAACAAAAATTCCTTTTATACACGGAAGTTGAATTCTCAAAATCAATTTATATAGCAAGAAATTTAAATTACGACTTGATTTTTAATGATTATTTTATTTGTTGTCTGCTTGGGAGAAGTAAGAACCTTTTTATCTTTTTTGAAGATAAATATACATTATTCTAAATTACACATGTACGGAAGACTCTTCATCTTTAAATAATCATCTAAAGGAAATCAGTTCTCTAAATGAAGAATATGAAAAAATAAAGCACAATAAAGAAAGCCTTACCTTGTTGAAACAGGATATACAATGTCTCATCAGTACAATCAAGGAATCAATTTACGGAAGTCGACTAGCAGATTACCAGGTAAAACAACTATACAAATTATTATTCAAAAATACATTTGTTTCAGATGAATCAGTTATATTCGAAGCCTATTTTGCAGAGTTTATTGAAAATGGAGTTGAATACTGTGGAAATTAACCTGGGAGTTGGGTACATCAGATTTTCTAGCCATAAACAAATAGACAATCATTCTGTTGAGATGCAAAAAACTCATATTTTACAATGTGCAGAAAAACATGGTTATTACATCCAAAACTTTTTTGTCGATGAGGCAGTAAGTGGATTTAATCAAGAGGCAGGGAAACGTCCGGGTTTAATTCAATTGCGGGATTTTGTAATTGACCAACGTATAGATGCTATCTTTGTTTATGATCCTTCTCGGCTTACTCGGCAAATTTCTGATTTTCAGCTTGTTATATATGATCAAATTATCGAAGTCCACCCTACTTGTGTAGTATTTGATGCTTCATCAGGAAATAAGCTCGATTTTGGTGACCCGATGACACAACTTCGACTAATCTTTTCGCGTCAGGAATCTGAAATCAAATCTTCTCGAGCAAAAGACGCACAAGCTAAGCTATTATCCATCTCTAATGGTAATAACCCGGTTCGACCTGGGGCTAGGCTTCCTTTTGGATATAGTCAAAATAACGATGGGATTATTCAAAATGAAAACAGTAATGTTGTATTATTTATTTTCTTTTTAGCATCGTGGGGATATAGTAACCAAAAGATTGCAGATGTCTTAAACCAAGCAGGAATTTTATCTCCTGAAAAAAATGCATAGGGAACAAGTACAATAGACCACATCTTACATAATCGAGCGTATATTGGTGATTTAACCTGGAATGTACGAAACGATATACATAATAGCAAACCAAAGCCATTGGGTAGTTTCACCATTATGGAAGGCTATTATCCACCTCTAGTTCCTAGTCATTTGTGGATGCTTAAAGATAAAATACGAGAAAATAAAAAGCGTATTGGAAAAATGGACACTCCATTTCTTCTGCGCAACATTGTACATTGTAAAACTTGCCTTGTAGAATTAAAGCCAAAGGATACCAGTCCTTCTGGCTATAAAGGTAGATACCTTAATTATTCTTGTTCAATTTGTAAAGGACGAATAGATGCATACGAACTACACGAAGATGTAATCTATAATCTTAAAGAAAACTTGAGTCCGCTACTAATAAAGGCAGAATCACTTACACAAAAGCGTCTTAAAAAATACCGTAATTCACTAAGAATAGAACAGGAGGAAATTAGGCAAAAGCAAGAACGTAATTTGTATAATGAACGTCAGTTTCCCAATCTAATTCAGAGGTGTGGAAGCAAGTATTATTCTACGCGAAAAAAGAGATTGAAAAAAAGTCTGTTGAAGTCAATTCTGCTTTAGAAGAAGTTGACTTTTTACTCAGAGGAGATTCTATCTTACAGACTATATCTCATTTTAGGTATGTTCAACCCGATTTTTTAAATCCAACCGAAATGCGCACGCTTTGTCTTGCATTCATTAACAAAGTGAACATTTCTTTTCCCTTACAATCAAAAATCGAGGTGGAATATCGTGTTTTTCCATTTTTAAATATTGGATAGATTTCCGAAAAATATTAGTGGAGATTGGATGGATTACCGAACTTTAAATATGTACTAAAGAATAAATATATCCTTTATCTTTTAGAAACCTTGATATATAGGCTTTTTCATAAAATTTATTCGGTAATTTATATGTCTTGGGATAATATAAATGGAGGATTATGTACTCCCTTTCAGTAAAAATTTCTTTTAGTTCCTCTTCGCTGAATTCCTGAATCAAAAGATGGAGTGTTTTTAACTTTGAATTTCCACGATAATTTAATTCCCGTGTAACCTTTGCCATGAAACTCACTCCTTTTTTATACTTGGAAAGAATGATTATCCAATCAGAATAAAAAAACACATAGTAAAACCTATCACATGGTTTTCTTGGTGTATTGTAATGATGACTGTTCGGCTGCCACGATGCCTAAAAAGTTCTCTTATATTACATTATGGATATTTAAAAACCTATTTAAACGAAGATCCAACAGTTTAGTAGAAATTATTAAAAAAAGTGCCACATAAGCGGCACTCAAACATCATTTCCGATTTTTCGTATCAGCTCTAATACAGTAAGGCAGTCTCCAATCGAGCGACGTGAGCGCCCCTGACTCTTCTCAAGCCTCTCATAAAAACGGATATCATCTAAGGAAGTCCAGCGATCTACTCCTTCATATAAGCGGTACGTTTCCATTACACACGCCGTTTGCAAAGCAGGTTCTTGAATTCCCCACTTCCCACATGTTTGCATAACCATCCTCTTATCAAACTCCTCGTTAGAAATGAGGATTAACCGCCCTGCCAGAACGGATTGAAGTTTCGGCCATACCTCGGACCAGTTAGGAGCTTCTGCTACCGCTTCGTTCGTAATCCCATGAATATATGTGGCTTCTTCTGGAATAGGAATGGTAGGCTTTATGAGTGATTCAAAAAGAATATTCTCCTGGCTATCTATCACACCAATTTCTATTATTTCTGCTTCTTCATCTAAACCGGTTGTTTCCACATCTAAAATCAACCAGTCATTTATTCGGTCCCACTCTTGAAAAATAGACCTTCCTTTTTCTATCATTATGTCACGGTATCTTCGTTCCCGGCAGAAGGCACATGTTTGCTCAACGAGTTCCTTTTCTTTATACTCCTCACCGCACTCCGAGCATGTCCGTTTTAAACGCTGCTTTTCCCGCCCTTTAGCGAGTGCTTCTAATTGCTCAGGAGAAGATTTTCGCTTGGGCACCGCTTCATTCAGATGGTACAAAGGTGTCCAAATGCTGTTAACGTAGAGAAAGATACGCGCTTTGGGCTCCCCACCAGGCTTTAATCCCATTTTCGATAGCATGGTTTTTGTTTTAAGGTTTTCAGGAAGTTCCGACCATCCATTGATTTTAGGCAGCTCTAGTAAAGATATACTCATATCATCAGCCCCTATTCATTTTTGTTACTGTAACATTCTAAGATAACAAGGAAATCTCCTTCCAAAACAATCCTTTCAGATGGAAATAGCTCCACAAGCCCATATCCGAACTATCTACAGGTTTGTTTGATTATTCTTTTATCATTTTGGAAGGGTTTGCCTAACCAACGGGCAAGCGTCTTTGTTAAAATAGAAAAGAAAAGAGGGAACAAATCATGAATAAATCAAATGCAATCAATCATACACAACACACAAGAGTAGCCATTATTAAAGCAGTTGGAAACAATGCCTCAAAAGAGGAAATTACAACTCTGCTTCAAGCGTGCTTAAAAGAATTGGGTATACAAGAAAATCCGGAGATGCAAGAAGCCGCACAAACCATTACTGAATTGACCGGCGATAATGCTTTTCGAAGAGTAATGGATGGTTACTTTAATCAATTAAAGAACTAGATTACCTGGACTCTTTTATACCTACTGACCATTCCTTTCAAAAACAAAGAAGCACGCAAGTATCCCGTCAGGTATATTTAGCGTGCTTCGTATTAATGCCGAACCAATAGCCCGTCGATAAGGAAACTACTGGTTAGTTACCCTCTCTTTCCTTTCCAATGCTACCGTTATGGTTTGCTTAAGCAAGTCACTATAATCTTCCCCATCTACATTTTTACTGAAAATGGCATTGTATTCACCCTCGGTAATTTTTGCAACGTCTGAACGTTTATGAGCTTCCGTCATGCTATTTGATAGACCATCATATAGCGGGATTTCCCCATCCTTCAAATCCAATAATCCCTTTGCCGAACGAACATAAATCCACCCATATTCAGTGACGGAACTATCCTTCTTTACGCCGATATAATACCTGTTATTTCTCATTCAATGAGCCTCCTTTAAGGGAACGATTACGTTACTTTTATGGTAAGGGAATCATCGTAATCAGGCAAAAAAGCAAGCAATAAATATGATAGTACGATTTGCAGTAGTAAATGATAGCAGACCATGATAGTGCGCTTTGCGGTAAAGCGTGACAGTAGGCTTTGCAGTAGACGATGATTGTACTATCATTGTGTACTGTAAACTTTACTATCCCATTTTTTATGAGGTAAAGTCCTTAAGAATACTGGCTTTTTAGACAAAAAAACATGATAGTAACTTTTCCTGCTTTAAATGCTGAGTATATTAGAGTAAAAACAATATACTTTTAACTAACAAAAAACCAGTTGAATAAAATGTGTTAAAAATGTATGGTAGAGATAAGCAAGTTACATCAAAATAAAAAGCTGCATTCTAAAAGAATACAGCTCGTTTAATTTAGATATGACTTTCGCCTACTTTTCCAGTAAATTGCGGAGGCAATTCTTTGTAAATAGCCGCCTCATGGTACACGTCATAAGCGATGACCATTAAATCATCTAATGTCCAGTTTTCTTCTTTTTCTATGTACTCTTGCGAACCTTCCAGTAAGAGAACTGCGCTTCTATCGAACCAAAACCTAACCGGTCTTTCGAAGTCGCCACCGATAATAGAAACGTTAATATAACTTCCTTTACGTTGAAAATCTAATACATCATTTGTCCAGTCCGAGGGTGCAATCAGGCGGTAAATTTTATCATGTTCCATATCAGCGACTTTCATGTTCCCGTCTGAAATGTCGGCCGGTTGCGCTTTTACAGGGACACCATCAAAACGCATTGACGCGGTATGCAGGGCATCCTCCACATCGGCAGCCCGCAAATGCCTCTCAGTAATTACTCCTTTATTGATTGTAACTTTAAATGCTGGCTTCATTCCATTTCCCCTCTCTACGTTCTTACCTTTAGTATAAAAGGGGAAAAAGTCGGTCGCAAAAAAGCGTAAGGGTTAATTTTTTCTGGATTCCTTTATTAGCCGCAATAGCAGACGCTAATAGCCGCAGCATTAGTATCCATTAGCATCTATTAGCCGCAGATGGATTCTGTTCCCCACATGCCACAAATTCCTTTTATTTCAGCATCAAAAAAGGCTCAGCTGGTATTAAGCTGCGCCCATCTATTACCTCCTTACATATTCCACGAATTATTACATCGACAACTTGATTACATTTAGTTTTACTCTTCCGTATTTCCACCTACAAAGCAAGAATCGTAAATGTACAATAAGTTTGGGTGCCGCTGGTGAATATGACTAATTAAAGAGCTCAATTCGCTATGTCTATAGTCGTCATACGGGAGTTTGTTATGCTTTGAAAATAGTTCAATAGAATATTCACCTATTATCTCATTATGATAAAAAACTGCCCGTGAAGAATCAGGTTCACCTATAATTTGATACGTCATTTGGATACCTCTATTGTCCTCAGAAAAAAACTGATAAAGTTCTTTTTCTATTTCAGAAATTGTTTTTGTGCCATTAATTGAAGTTTCCACGTAATATCCACCCCTTAATATTTTATTTTTACATAACCTCTGTTATCGTTTGCTGTAGTTTTGGGACTACTCAAATACGTTTGGGTTTTTTGGGGATACCCGTTTCATAATATCGATCCCGTTCTTCTGAAAAGGCTTCTAAGGAAATATCCCATTCATCACAAACAGCGGTGTAATCGGTTATTTCACTACCATATCCATATAAACTATCATGGGCTGCACAAATGTCACCAAAGTTAAATTTACAAGTTTCACAGCTTTCTTTTACGTAATCACTAGGATTGGTTAGTCGGTCAAAATGTTTTTTGCTATTCAAACAAATTTTTCCTCCATTGTTTCTTCGTTTATTATACTTTTGCTGTTGCTTTACCTTTAGATGTATCCGTTCCCTCGACAATCGTGGATACTGCATGCTTATAAATAACCTGTTGTTTGCCAAACGAATCAATGGCAATCACAAACCTATCGAATGCTTTGATTACACCTTTCACTTGAAATCCATTCACCGTAAAGATGGTGACGACTTTCTTTTCTTTCCGATAATTATTAAGGAACGTATCTTGAATATTTTCCATCGTGTATTATTTTCTCCTCTACTATGTTTTAGCTCCACGGCCTCATCCCAGGTTAAAGGTTAACATTAAACATATCATTAATCCAATTACGCATCCCTGTTTCCCCACCCACATATTCAAGAGTTTCTTTAGGAACGCCCCAGGAGTAGATAATCACATCCTCTAATTCCAATTCACCATGCTGCATAAGCAACAGCAACGGTTGAAGTTTTCCTAAGAAGTCCTGATCCGCGCAGTAATCAATAAGTCCGTTGGAGTCAGGCAGGGTACTTAACTCCAAACCATCTAAATGATTGCGGAACGTTACTTTGTGAGCTGTTTTGGTTCTTAATAAAAAAGAAGCTAGTTGTTTTGTATCTAGTTCTAGTTGAATGGCCGGAGAACGTCCTTCTTCATTATATATATAACCATAAATGCGAGTGGACCCTAATCCAATCCGCTTCTCGTTTTCTTCCACTATATAATGTCCTTTCCTGATTGAGAGCGATAACGGGATAGCCCTTCTTTCAACATCTCCGCAACCAGTTCTTCCAGTGTGATTTCTTGTTTAGCTGCAATTTCTAATAAGTCTTTCTTCATCCCTTCATCTACATAAGCCTGAATCGATTTGACGTTACTGTTAATGAGCATGCCGCCTGGGCGCTTCTCCACTTTCCCAGCGACAATATAACGAGCTAATAGGTCTAGCTCCTCCTCATAGCGTGCAGCTGTTTCTTTTTCAAGGAGTATCGGTTTAACCTCAACCTTGATGTTATCTCCGATTTCAGCAACCTTAAGATTCTGTGCACCAGCTTCCCAAAACAACATATCCAAAATTTTATATAAATGGCTTTTAACATGGTGAGGTTTTGGAATTTGGAATACCGCATACCCCTTTTTGGTAGATGGAGTCACTTTATCTATGGTACGCATCGGCTTAAAACCCGCTTCGTTTAATCGATTTACCGCAATCCTTTCCCCATTTTCCGTAACAAGCCAACCCTCCTGGCGGTTCCCTATTTCAAGCAGGCGACCCACTATCTTTGTTTCAGGATGTATAAACAATTGATATAAATGATATTTGGTATCCGGCATAAAAATCACTTGTCTTGTATCACGTTGGACAAAGTGGTTACTCATGAAGGCGGATAAATCTTCTTCGGTGATAAAATAGCGTTCTTTTCCCCGGTATTCTTGTTTTATCCCTTTTAATTTCCCTTGCTTGATATATTTAGCGACTGTGTTGATTGTGACCCCGAGCCTGTCGGCAACTTCCTTTGTATCTAAGCCTGGTTTTTCAAAATGAACCCGTAATTTCTCAACCGCTTCCGTTTGGAAATAATACGTGCCATCAATGGCCCAATCTGCATTTAAAGGCTTGAGCTCTCCACTTTTCACATAGTTATAAATGGTTTGCTCCGTTACCCCAAGCATTTGTGCGACTTCTTTTGTGTTTAATTGTTCTTTCACTTCTTCAAGAATCGTCTCCATTGCTATTCACCCCTCATTACTTTCATTCGTAACATATAACAAAACGACCCGCCGGAATCATCCTAGCGGGCTTTGCAACTAAGCAAGGCCAGAGAATATTGCTTCATTTCGAGATTCACACTCTTTTTCTGCTTCCTCCGGTGTAAGGAAAACATCTGTTTTCTTTTTCTTCACCAGTGTCCGTTTAGAATCGGATTTATAGGGAATGGTGATATTCTCCACGAATTGTAAACTCACATCGTCTTTTTCCAACAGCCCATTAAAAAAATAGGGTGTGACATTGACCTTCCATAGTCCTTTTTGCTTCCCAATGCTATAAAGAATTTGTCCAATTTCATAATTCATATTATCTACTCCTAGTAGTAGTTTCTATATAAATGGGGGATCTGTTAACCGCAGATCCCCGGTGATTTTCAACTTGTAGCGGATTTCTTTCGCTCTTTTATCATATCAAAGAACGCTTTTCTATAGGATGCGGTCGCGTTATATAATGCTGTCCTCACTTTTTCATTTTCCATAAACTCTAGCGTGATGTTAAATCCTAACCCATTAAAACGACACTTAATTTCATAGCATTCCTTACGGTCACGGATACTTTTCTTGTATACCCGAATGAAGTATTCCGCCTTCCCCGCTTCCAGTTGCTCAAGATAATATTCCTTTTTCTTTTGGTAATAAGGGTGCTGAACAACGGGCCTCTCGTCAAACGCTTCTATAATATATTGCCTAATGAGGTCAACGACCAACTTTCCTTCCGCAAAGGACTCCATAAGCTGTTCCGTGGAGAGCCGATGTTTATATTCCTTCGGCGCTTTCATCGGTATTCCCCCTTTTCATCGTTTCTTCATTAAAGAGCAAGGGAATTAAAACTTCCGGATCCCGAAGATGTTCATGTAAGTCACCTGCAAGCTCAACGTCGATAGGTTCTCCTTCAATATTCATGGGGCGCAGGGAGAAACCGTAAATCTCCCCTCCAACTGTTCCGCTGCCATCCAGTGCAGTGAGGAAGGAAAAAACGAGTCCTTCCAATTTTTCTCTCGGAGATATATCCAGACGGTCATGGTAATCAATCATCATATTTAAGTGAGCCAGGAACATTTTTTGATATTCATTCATGTACAAAACCCCCAATTGTTAGGTAGCCGGATATAGTCGGCGTAATGAGTGCAATAAATCTTGCGTGGCTTTCTCTGATTCTTTATTCAATTGCTGTATTTCTTCCCAAAGTTCTTTTACGTCAGGTAGTGGTTCTGGAATATAAGGCTTATGAAACCGTAAATCTAACCGCAAGCCTTCATTCTCTTGTAAGGGGAACGGAACGGACATACATAGCGGTGCTTTGGTTATCGATTCCATCAAGAACTACCTATATTCGAATAAATAATTCAGTGATGGAATGACTACTTTCCCATTTATCTCAAACAAATCATAATCATCTGCCTGCGCTGCTTTGGCAATCTGATAAAATCTTTCATAATTCCAATTAGCCGGAGTCAATCCGATATTATTCAGTCTGTTCGATATCGAGGAAAAATCCGACTCCTTACCGACTAACTTTCTTAATGGTTTAAATACCATTCCTTCATATGTAAATGCGTCCATCGTATCCTCCTTCATTAATAGCTCATAACGCCCTGCTTGAACGGCTGTCTCTGATATTCCTCCATCGCCTTCTGCTTGATTTCACAGATTGGAGATGCAGGTGTAACAGCCGGTCTATTTCTGTGGTAATGTTCCCTACAATCCGGGTTTTGTCGTATATGTTTGCCGTATTGCATCGGGTTCTCAAAAGCTTTTTTGCAATGCCCGCATATCGGTCGCTCATATGTATTAAGCTTTGCATTTTCATTTTTAACGAAGCGGTACATGTGCATGATGTAAAAGTATTCTTCGGTGGATACGGTTTGGACGGTCCCGCATGAAGCGTCGTGCCATTCACTGTATCCTGAGTCCAGCATGACAAGGCTTAAGCCGTTATATCGAGCAAGGATGGGATGTCCTCTTTCGGTTAGGAGGTTCGGGGTTCCATAGTTTACAATGCGTTGTAAAAAAGAATCTACATAGCCAGGGAAAGGTGCTTTACTCATGCCTTTCTTATAAAATCCAATCAACATCACATGTTCCATAGATATCTGATTCATTCTATTGCTTGTCCTCCTTCACAATCTAGCTAATTAGAAACTGATAGAACAACTATTTACTTTTATTCATCACTTCTCATTTATTTCATCTATTTATATATTTATTATATTATGATGTTTGCTTAACTATCAAAAAATCAACCGCATTATATTTATAATTACTCAATCAGTTAATAAATTATTTAGGATGAATAATTATGGTTATAAAATTATGAATCGAATAATTTATTATATACATGAAAAAGGGCGCGTTTTTCTTGCAGCTTAGTATCCTACCCTCTACATAATTGATAACATAATTTATTGTTTAGTATATAAATATGCCATCTTTGTTTTCTATCTTGTTTTTCATAAATTGAGAGATATAGAATAAAGTTAAATATCTTTTCAATTACTAACTAGTTAAATAGAAAGATAGGTGTTATTATCCAGTGAATGATCTATCAGCTATATCTTCCGATAAAATAATTACTACCTATGATAAAGAGGCGGAGAAAGCGATTCGCCAGGTTGCAAAGAAAATAGTGGATGGTTCATTGTATCCTGCTTATATGGAAAGGATTGAAGCTTTTGAGCAGAAACGGGTAAATCCTTATGACCACTTTCAAGATAGCGACATAATGTACTTTTATGTGAACCAAAAAACACATGCTGATGAAACAAAAAATAGAACAAAGCAAACAAAAGCGGAGTATGCCCGCGACCTCTTGCACTTCTACTTCTTTCTGCGCCAGCATGAAGAATTTCTTCCAATGAACAAAAATACGCGGATTCTTCCTTTGGTTGAAAAAAGACATCTTCGTGAATACCAGGCTATGTTGAAAACCGTACAGAGGGAACAGAAAAATGAGATAATCAAGACAGGATATTCACCAGCGACCAGGAACCGAAAAGTTAATGTCCTTAAATCATTTTTCACTTGGCTCAAGTCAGTCGATTATATAAAAGAAGAGATTCATTCGGCTTTTTTAAGTGAGGAGCTGCGGATTGAGGATCGCCCGGTGAGGGAACTGGCTTATGAGGAAGTGAAAATGTTATTAGATTTTTATAAAGACCACCCTATTAATTATGCCTTGCTGTCCGTATTAGCTCTTACTGGCTTGAGAATTCAGGAATTAAGTAAGCTAACCTGGGGCTCGCTCAGGTACGATGCTCATATAGGGAAGTATTTCGTGAGGGTTATAGGAAAAGGAAGAAAAGAACGGGAAGCCATCCTATTTCATAACGTATTTGAACGTATTCAAGCTTTTCGTGCTCGTCGTGGATTACCTACACAATTGAATCCAGAAGATGATACCCCTATCTTTACAACAAATAAAGGGAAGGCATATAACTACAAGTATTTAAGTGAATACGTTACCCGTATCATTGAGCAAACCGATTTTCCTTTTCTTAAGCATCGCACCAGCAGGATTACACCGCACACCTTTCGGCATTATTTTGCAGCAGAATGTTTACGGGCCGGAGCCAATACCAGCTACATTCAACAAACACTCGGCCATAGCGATATCCGCACCACACAAATTTATTTAGACCGTTTACTTAAGCGGGAAAATAACGCAGCGTTGAAACTGGATGAAAGTCGATACTAAAAGGGGAAGAAAAAATGGAATATTTTAATCAAGAAATGTACGAAGAACTAGAGCTGTATCGACGGATTGTGGAATCTTCCGCAGAAACGATAATCATTCACTGTGACGAAAAAATTGTGTATATAAATCAAGCCGGGGTACAACTTCTTGGAGCTTTTTCTAAGGAGGAAGTCATCGGTAAGCCGATGTTTGACATTGTAGCCGAGGAGTTTGAACAGCGTGCAAGAGAAAGGTTTCGATATATTCTCAAAGAGAACAATCCGGTTGGGCTGATTGACGGAAAAGTAATCAGGTTTGACGGCACACTTGTTGATGTCGAAGTAAGTTCAACTCCGGTATTTTATAATGGTAAACCAGCTGTTCAAGTCGTCTGTCGAGATATTACCATGCGAAAGACAATGGAACAAAAACTAAAAGAAAGTGAACAACGATACCAGAGTCTTTATAATGCAATTACGGGCGGAATTATTGTGCGAGATAGTAAGGGTCTTATTTTGCATGTTAATGAAGGGGCTTGTGACATATTGGGGGTAAAGAGGGAAGAACTTGAGCCTCCCCATTTAGAACAATGTGCTTGGGAATTTATCGAAAGAGACGGTACGGTGATTCCTGATGAACAGATCCCCTTTCATGTTGCTCTCCGTACAGGGAAACCGATTCGAAGCTTTGTAACAGGAGTGCGTGGTTTGGATCAAAGTTCACATCGTTGGATTTTAGCGAACTATGAACCTTTTTTTAGCACACCCAATGGTCCTCCAACGGGGGTCGTTTCTACTTTCCTAGATATGCACGAGCTCAAACAAACACAGGAGAAGCTTGAAGAAAGTGAAGAACGGTATCGTCTGTTAATTGCAAATCTCCCAGATAAAGTAGCGATCTCCACTGACGGGGTATTCACTTTTATCAATAAAGCAGGAGCTTCTATGCTAGGAGCAGATGAACCCAAAGAACTCATAGGAAAAAGAACTTCCCTTTTTATCGAGAAGAACGACAGGGATAATTTAAGAATGTTTGAAGAAAAGGCACAAAGAGAAAAACAGGTTTCGGGACTCTTTGAATACAAGGCATTGACATTAGATAACAAAATCATGGATATGGAGACGATTTTTATTCCGATTACATATAAAGGAAAACCCTCCGCTTTGGGAGTAAGCCGGAATATTACAGAAAGAAAAAAGATGGAAGAGGTTTTTCGGAAAGCCGATACTCTTTCCATCGCTGGAAACCTGGCAGCAGGTGTGGCTCATGAGGTTCGAAATCCTCTAACGGTAATACGGGGATTTATGCAGTTATTTAATGAACAAGTAGATGATAGAAATAAGGAGTTTATTAAGCTTATATTGGAAGAAGTAGAGCGGATTGAGCTGATTATTAATGAATTCCTGATGTTGCACAAGCCACAAACCAACACATTTAAGAAAAATAACATTGAAACCATCATGCAAAATACTGTCGCTTTATTTGACACACAAGCGATTATGAAAAACATCGAAATTAAAATTGACTATGATAGCGACCTCCCTCTAATAAATTGTGAAGAAAATCAACTAAAGCAGGTGTTCATTAATCTTCTCAAAAATGCAATGGAAGCCATGTTTGAAGGCGGCGTCATTAACGTTCAAATAAAGCAAGACAAGGAAGGTATCCTCATACGTGTTACGGATCAGGGGTGTGGGATCCCGCCAGAAAAAATCAAGAAATTAGGTGAGCCTTTCTACACCACGAAAGAGAAAGGTACAGGATTGGGGTTAATGGTAAGCTACAACATTATCAAAAATCACAACGGAAAAATAAACGTGACCAGTACCCCGGAACAGGGAACTTCCTTTGAAATATTTCTTCCAAAGTGAACTAATGTGAACAAACGCTCCTTATATTACTCTTTCGCTGTTTTGGCTTCTTAATATAATGAAAACAAGAAAAGCCGAACTAATGAAATTAGATCGGCTCTTTCTATTGTTGATACTCTTCAAAGGCTTTACATGGAGTTTTCCAGAACAAAACTTTCTTGATGTGATGATCGATGAGATAAAATATTTTCTCCTTCTACTTCCAAAAGTCTTAAGAAAGCCTCAGCAATCTCCGGATCGAACTGCTTCCCTTTATTCTTGCGGATTTCATTAACCGCATAGTTGAAATTTGTGTCCGGTATATAAGCTCTCTGACTGGTCATTGCATCTTATAGGCACAATTTATTTGGGCAAAATATCTTAATGTCACTGATATAAACATTATATTTTATTTCGCCCAAGTTCATTTGGGTAAAATAAAGGTATAAAGACGATTGATGATTGCTTTCTAACTAATTATTACCATAAATGTCATTAACTTACTTTGATGAATGTATATTTAGTAACATGACATGACTCTCTTAAATTTCTTTGTTTTTTCTCCAAAAAAAAGACCACTTTATTGTGGTCGCGGGTTCTTATTCTAAAATTAGTTTAGCAACTTAATTTTAAGTTGTTTAAATAACAACTTATTCGATTAGATCAAATAAGTTTAATTGTTCTACCTCTACCGGCATCTCAACTTTTATTTGGGTGCCTAAAATCTTCATCAACTCTATTGCATTCGGCAATGCGTCCCCACCGGAATTATTATTAAACAATATGCACAATTCCTTGGATTTTTTTGTAAATCATGAAGTTGGACAGACCATTCTTTTAATTCATTTTAATTATATCTATAAAGATACCGAACTTCTCGCCAATTTGGTTGATTTGATTTGAGCCGACTAGCAGCATTGCGGCCATGTAATCGTATAATTGTCGATTCAGAATGCGTTGGGTAGAGAGAGCCCTCTCCAACCTGAGGCTCATCAACAATCGTGTGTATCCAGCCCTCCTGTTCCATAAAAGCAAGGGTTTTGTCCAGCATTGATGAGGAAAACCACGTTTGATTTCGAAATTCTAATGCTACTGGAACATCACCCATCAATTGTTTTGTTAACTAATAAAACCGGCAGTTTGGCATTAAAAACTACTGTGATATCCGGTAATTATTAGGACCCACTTCTCTTGTGAAAATTACTTCACTCCAAGGAATGAAACTAGTTTCTTGATTGTAACTCCCTGTACCAATAAAGAAAAAACAACATTAGTAAACGTCATAGCTAACAACAGCTCCCGACCAGGGAACGTTGGTGAGATACTTAAGATTAACGCAATTGAAAGTGAACCCTTTAACCCTCCCCAAGCAATCACGTGCTTCCAGGGTCTAGGAACACCTTTATCAAAAATAAGACTGACATAAACAGCGATGAATCGTGCGATGAGAACAATCAATATACTCCCTACAACTAACATCCACTTATCTGCAAAACTGATATTAGCTACCTGTAACCCCACCATGAGAAAAATAAGTATATTCGCAATAAAAGCAACTACTTCCCAGAAGGAATCCATCCTTTCATGCGTTAAATCCGACATCCCAATGTTTTTACCATAGGTTCCAAGTATTAAGCCAGCAGTTACGACAGCAATCACACCAGAAAGGTGGAAATGCTCTGCCAACTCATAAGCACCATAGAAAAGAACAATGGAGAGTCCAATTTCTACTAAATGATTATCGATTCTTGACGTAATTCGAGAAGCAAGGAATCCACCTAAACCGCCAATCACAATCCCCCCACATACAACCTTGATAAAGATAAGCAGGCCTTGAGAAACTCCGGTTAAAGTAAGAACAGTAGTTACAAGCGCAATTTTAAACAATACTACGGCTACCCCATCATTAGCCAAGCTTTCACCCTCAACGATAATGGATAATCTTTTGTTAAGTCCCATTGACCTAAAAATGCTAAGTACTGATACCGGGTCTGTTGCCGCCATTAATGAACCAAAAATTAAAGCTTGTTGTAAAGGAAGGCGAAGTAACAAGTATGTAAGGCTTAATACGAGTAAGAACGTTAAGAATGTCCCAACAAATGCAAGCAATAATATCGGTTTTTTATTTTCCCTTAACTCGTCCAAAGGTAGTTTTAAAGCTGCGTCACCTAAAAGGGCGGCTAAGAATATGATAATCACTGCTGTTTGGAAAACAACATCGTTGGTAGAAAAATGCTTAATATTTTCTAATGCTGGAATAGGAACTAATCCAATGATTAAACCTACAATGACAAGAAAAGTTGGGTAGGGTTGCCTTAATTTATCCGCAATAAATGTTACTCCAACAGCGATGGCTAATAACAAAATCCAATCATAAAACATTCTACATCTCCTCTTTCAAATGCGCAGTAATTATGTTTATTATTCTCTTAACAAATCCTTTTTAGCCCGTCAAATTATATTGATTTCCTTACCTTCTACCCGTTCGTTTCATAAAAAAATCAACACTTAACAGGGTTATTTTAAATAAATTTTGTTAATTTCTTAGAGGGGCTTACCTATACCGAAGGAATATAGAGAATCATTAGTCGAACTAGTTTCTTGTTATATCTTTTAATGCAATAACCCATTTTTAATTGTTTATAGAGTATTTATAATATTTTATAATTGGTTGATGAACAAAATTTATAAAGGGAGGGGTCATATTGGAGGATTTTGTTAATTGGTTAAATGGAATCATCTGGAGTAAGGGGTTGATTTACCTTTGCTTAGGAACAGGACTATTCTATTCACTCGCTACTCGTTTTCTTCAACTAAGGCACATTAAGGAAATGATAAGGCTCATGTTTGAAAGCAAGAGTTCTGAAGCGGGAGTATCCTCTTTCCAGGCGTTAACTATAGCACTCGCCGGAAGAGTCGGAACAGGAAACATTGCAGGTGTGGCTACTGCTATCGGGTTTGGAGGACCAGGTTCTGTCTTCTGGATGTGGCTTATCGCATTCTTGGGAGCTGGGTCTGCATTTGTGGAAGCAGCCCTTGGACAAGTCTACAAAACGAAACAAGATGGTCAATTTCGTGGAGGTCCAGCGTACTACATAGAGAAAGGATTGAAAATAAAATGGTATGCTGTATTGTTTGCGATTGTCACCGTGCTTGCAACAGGCGTCCTTCTTCCAGGTGTCCAAGCCAATAGTATTGCCGCTGGAATTGAGAACGCATTTGGAATTAGCCCTGTTATTACCGGGGTTATTCTCATTGCTTTTCTTGCCATTATTATTTTCGGCGGTGTAAAACGAATCGCGAGTGTGGCTGAGGTCGTTGTACCGTTTATGGCATTAGGTTACATTTTAGTTGCCTTATATATTGTGCTCGCAAACATCTCCGAATTGCCTGCTGTAATCTCTCTTATTTTTAGCAGCGCATTCGGTGCTGATGCTGCTTTTGGCGGCATTCTCGGTTCAGCCGTAATGTGGGGAGTAAAACGGGGGATTTACTCAAATGAAGCAGGACAAGGCACTGCGCCTCATGCAGCCTCAGCCGCAGAAGTATCACATCCAGCTAAGCAAGGTCTAGTACAGGCTTTTTCGGTCTATGTTGATACCTGGTTTGTTTGTTCTGCAACAGCGTTTATGATTCTTATTACAGGTATGTATAATGTCAAACCAGAAGGCGCAGCTCCTATTGTAAATAATCTTGGGAACGTTGAACCGGGTCCTGTTTACACACAGCAAGCCATAGAATCAGTGCTACCTGGTTTTGGTGCTCCTTTTGTTGCCGTTGCTCTCTTTTTCTTTGCATTTACTACCATCATGGCTTATTACTACATGGCAGAAACAAACTTAGCCTATATTAACCGTAAAGTAAAACGTGTCTGGTCAGAGTATGCCTTAAAAGGTGCTATATTAGTTGTTGTCTTCTATGGCAGTGTAAAAACAGCGTCCCTAGCCTGGGCGTTAGGAGACATTGGTGTTGGAAGCATGGCATGGTTAAACCTTATTGCCATCTTACTCCTCACGAAGCCAGCGCTGCGGGTATTAAAAGATTATGAAAGCCAGAAAAAAGAAGGGGAAAATCCTGTGTTTGATCCAGTAAAGTTAGGTATCAAAGATGCTGATTTTTGGGAGAAAGAGTACAAACACCATGAATCATCGCAGCTGGACAAAGGAAAGTCCCTGTCTTCTTAGTAGTTCTTCCGGATATAAACAAATGCTGAATGAAATCGCTTTTCCAAGAAATTTTAATGATAAAAAGAGGGATAGCCAATTAGCTATCCCTCTTTTTATCATTTGTCATATTTTTATTCCCACCTGATGAGCAGGACCAAATGATATTTAAACAATGTCGTAATAAAATCAGTATAGTAATCTTCACGAACAATAACTTGATACGTGTTATTGGACAATGTATAAAACAAGACATCCGTATGAATTTTGTTATGGTCAAAGAACGAGCGAACTTTATGAATTGCGGGCAAATATTCTGTGTTCTTAATTTTAATTTGAAAATCAGTATCCTTGCCATTTTTCTTCTCAGTAACTTCCATATCATCTTGGTTATATTCATAAATTAGCTTCATGAAGCGTCCTCCTATTTTAAAGAAGATATCGTAAATAGATATAGATGGTGGAAATCACAATCGATAAAATCATGAGGGGAAAACCAATAAATAAAAATTTCACAAATGAAATATGGTGTCCTTCTTTCGCAGCTAATCCGGCTACAATAACGTTAGCACTCGCTCCAATCAATGTTCCATTTCCACCTAAGCAAGCCCCTAATGCTAAGCTCCACCAAAGTGGTTCTAAATTTGTAATCCCCATGGTTCCCATATCCTTAATCATAGGAATCATCGTGGCGACAAAGGGAATGTTGTCAACAAAGGCGGATGCAATGGCACTTAACCAAAGAATAAGCATGCTTGCCTTGGTTAAATCCCCCCCTGTTAGACCTACAGCATAACTGGCAAGTTTAGATATCACCCCTGTTTCCATCAATCCGGAAACCAAAACAAACAAACCGATAAAGAAGAAAATCGTGGTCCATTCAACCTTCGTAAGTGCATCTTCTAAATAATGTTCCCCTGTTAATAAAAGCAAAAAGAATGCACCCGCCAGCGCGATGGTTGCAGACTCCACATGTATAATCTGATGAATGAAAAAGCCTATAATGGTTAAACCAAGGGCAAGCAAGGACTTCTTCAAAAGCTTTACATCCGTAATTTCATCTTTTTCGTTCAAATTCATAATGTTTGCTTTTAATTCTTCCGTTGTCCTTAATTCTTTGCGGTACCAAAAAGCAAGAATAGCCAGGGTCACAAACATAATGAGGAATGAAATCGCAGATAAATTATAAATAAACGCCATAAAAGAAAGTTCAGGTACAGCACTTCCAATCATAATATTAGGCGGGTCGCCAATAAGCGTTGAGGTCCCTCCGATGTTAGAAGCAAAGATTTCGGTGAGTAAATACGGCATCGGTGAAACACTTAACCGTCTCGTAATACTGAATGTCACTGGAACCATAAGGAGAACCGTCGTCACATTATCGAGGAAGGCAGAGCCAATGGCTGTAATTAACCCTAAAGCAATAAGAACTCTTAGAGGGTCACCTTTTACTTTTTTTGCTGACCAGATGGCGATATATTTAAAAAGTCCGGTTTCCGCAGTAATCGAGACGATAATCATCATTCCGGTTAATAGCCCCAGTGTATTAAAATCGATATGATGAAGCGCTGTTTCCTGGCTAACAACCCCTAGTCCTACCATTAGAATGCCGCCTATCATAGCGACAATCGTTCGATGTATTTTTTCAGTGATGATAAACGCATATGTGATTAGGAAAATCCCAATCGCTACCATAGCTTGATTCGTCATACGGGCATTTCACTCCATTTTTATCTTTATCATTGGTCTCTATCGATGCTTCTGTTTGATGTGCTGCTTTTTCCTTTTAAGTCCGCTATGAAATGCACAAAATAAGAAACTAAAAATCCACCCAAAACAATCGCTAACACAAGTAAAAGCGTTATTGTATTTGAGTTTGCTCTGTCCATCACCCCGATGCTGTAAATAGAAAGTGATGAATATAGCAATAAAACAATGGAAATAACGATGACTTTAAAGGCTTTCATAAAATCCCTCCTTCCCTATAAAATGACAGAAGGAGCCTGCAACCACAGGCTCCTTCTCCGGAAATTCGGGAAAAATGGCAAAGAGGAGCCCCTGGTGACAGGCTCCTCCTAATTTGAAAGTGTATTCAATTTACTTTTAAATAGTATAACAATCAAAAAAGTATTTGTAAACATAAATTTAACTAAATATTTAGTAATTTTCCCCGATCTCTTTATCTCTTAACACCCTCTACCGGTAAATTTGGATTTGAGTCAATATCTTGGACACAAAAAAGTTAAGTTTTAAGCTGATTGCTTGATTTGATTTTCTATCATTTGTGGTGTTTGGTACCCTAAACTGCTATGGATCCTTTTTCGATTGTACCAGCTTTCAATGAATTGAAACATGGCGAGTTTGGCAGAAGTATAATCTGCGTACTGGATATGATTCACGACAGGTGAATTTTGGGAGTGCCATATCGTTCCTTACTGTCTAGATGGATTTGTCGGATTTTCTTCGTCAGTTTTTTGTTTTCCCGTTCACGGTGGGATTGTGTTTGCTGTAAGGATTGATAGTAGGTGCTTCTTGGCATCCTCAATACCCCACACATGATCTGGATGGGGTACTGATTCTTGTGTTCCTCAATAAAAACGGTAAGCTCTGTGTCCTTTACTTTTTTGCGAATATGGCCATAGCCTTTTTTTAGATTTCAAGTTCCTGTTTTAACCGAAGGTTTTCCTTTTGGATGGCAGCTACTTCCTTCGGGGTGAGCGAGTCTTCCCCTTCTCCCACAGGAGTGAATTCTTTTATCCATTTATAAATCGTTACTTCAGATACGCCATATTCGCTGCTTAATTCTTTCGCTGAGCTACCCGCATGGTAGAGGTCCACAATCGTTTTCTTAAAATCATCATTGTACTTTTTACCTGGATTCTTCTGTTTCAAGTCGGACACATCCTCTCAAATAGTATTGTAAGGACTTAACTAAGACGTGTCCATGAAACTATACTAACTCCAGAAGTTCTTCCTTATATCCCTTGTCATAGATTTATGTAATATAAAGGAATACTTAATTTGTTATTTCTATCCAGAAATTCTTATTACTTTAAAACAATCCATTATTTTTTTTCATCTTATCTACCAATTTTACTTTTATAGTTTATATAAACCCTTAAATGTACAAATGTTTTTAGTATCAAGAACCAGCTTGTTCTTAATTAAGTCCATATTTTCTTTTATATGATTATGTCCTACCATAATCACCAAAATTTCTATTTCATTTAGAAAGTCCTCAAAGTTCATAAACTGATGATCTACAATTCGACTTTTTACGAAAGGATCAAATATTTTCACCCCAAATGCTAAATGCTCGTCCATTCTTTCTAACAATTGAAGGGTAGGACTTTCTCTTGTATCGTCAACGTTTTCTTTATATGCTAATCCATATAGCCCCACTTTTGATATATCTTTAATATTATGCTCTCTCATAATATCTCTAATACGACCTAGTACATGTCTAGGCATGGAATCATTTGTTTTTCTAGCTGTCAGTATTAAGTTTGTCAAATCTGGATAATCCCCTACTAAAAACCATGGATCTACTGAAATACAATGCCCCCCAACACCTGGACCTGGTTGTAAAATATTAACTCGTGGATGCTTATTTGCAATTCTAATAATCTCATAAACATCCATATTATCAGTTCGACAAATCTTGGCTAATTCATTAGCAAAGGCAATGTTAATATCTCGATAAGTATTTTCTACAACCTTAGACATTTCTGCTGATCTTATATCAGTAACAACGATTTCCGCCTTACAAAAATTAGAATATAGCCCTTTAACTTTCTCACCAATTTCAGGGTTATCCGCTCCAATTGTTCTTGAGTTGTGCTCAAGCTCATAGATCATGTTACCTGGTATTATTCTTTCAGGTGCATGTAATAGATGTATCTCTTCCCCAATGACAAATCCTCTATTTTCAATTTCAGGGCGCACATATTTATCAATTGTCCCTGGTGATATAGTGGATTCTATAATTAATGCTGCACCTTTTTCACAGACATCTAGAACACTATTTACGGCTGAAATAACATACTTTGGATCGAGTTTCTTACTGTCCTTGAGATAAGGAGTTGGAACTGCAATGATGTAAGTATGAGTTTTTTGATATTCAGTTGTAAATTCAATTCCATTTAAAAGAGCGTCATTAAATAATTCTTTTAATCCTTCCTCTTCAAAAGTAAGTTTACCTTCTCTTAGTGAATTTACTAAACTAACATTATAATCAGTTCCTACTACCTTAATCCCATTTTTTGCAAACATTAAAGCTGTGGGTAAACCTATATACCCAAGACCAATTACATTAATTAAAGACATGTTTTTCTCCTCCATTTTATTCAACTTAATATAAGTCAGGATAATATGTTATCTTGCGTATGGATTTGAGTCAATATCTTGGATACAAAAGAGTTAAGCTTTAGGCTGATTGTTTGATTTGATTTTCTATCATCTGTGGTGTTTGGTACCCTAAACTGCTATGGATCCTTTTTCGGTTGTACCAGCTTTCAATGAATTGAAACATGGCGAGTTTGGCAGAAGTATAATCTGCGTACTGGATATGATTCACTTCTTCCTTCTTTAAAATGGCATGAAAAGACTCAATACAGGCATTGTCATAAGGGCAGCCCTTTTGGCTAAAGGACTGTACCATCCCAAGCGATTGAACGAAGTTCATAAACTCACAGCTTGTATACTGCGAACCTAAGTCAGAGTGAAGAAGTAAGCCCTTAGCGGGCTTTTGTGTATGATAGGCGTTTTCTACTGCCTTAATCACCAAATTGGTCGTCATAGAACGAGAAAAAGAATACCCCACGATTTTCTTGGAGTGCAGGTCTAAAACAGAAGCTAAATAGCACCATCCATCCTTCAATGTATGAATATAAGTAATATCCGTCACCCATTTCTCATTGATGGTCTGAGTGGAAAAGTCTCTCTTTAACAGATTGCCCAATTGTATAACTTTTTCTTTTGAAGGATAGGGCCGATATTTCTTCTTTGTGATGGAACGGATGTCCGCCTTCTTCATTAAACGCTGCACACGTTTTAGACTGACTTTGAAACCATCATTAATTAACGACAGGTGAATTTTGGGAGCGCCATAACGTTCATTACTGTCTAGATGGATTTGTCGGATTTTCTTCGTCAGTTTTTTGTTTTTCCTCTCACGAGGGGATTCTGTTTTCCGTAAGGATTGATAGTAAGTACTTCTTGGCATCTTTAATATCCCACACATCATCTGGATGGGATACTGATTCTTATGCTCCTCAATAAAAACGGTAAGCTCTGCGTCTTTTACTTTTTGGCGAATATGGCCATAGCCTTTTTTAAGATTTCAAGTTCCTGTTTTAACCGAAGGTTTTCCTTTTGGATGGCAGCCACTTCCTTCGGAGTGAGCGAGTCTTCCCCTCCTCCCACAGGAGTGAATTCTTTTATCCACTTATAAATCGTTACTTCAGATACGCCATATTCGCTGCTTAATTCCTTTGCCGAGCTACCAGCATGATAGAGGTCCACAATCGTTTTCTTAAAGTCTTCATTATACTTTTTACCTGGGTTCTTCTGTTTCAAGTCGGACACATCCTCTCAAGTAGTATTCTAAGGACTTAACTAAGACGTGTCCATGAAACTATACTAGCTCCAATTTAATTAGCCAAAATTAGCATACTAATCACCTATGTTTTTCACTTAATTTTAACTTCCCTCTGAAAGAAGTCTCCCACTTCTAAACGTGAAGGTGCGACAGCACCAGTGAAAGTTGGAGATGAATTTCGGTTAGGCGTAGCCTAAAGCTGTCTCTTTTTTTCGCCCATTGAAGTGATAAAGCAGTATATAGAAAATCAAGGGATGAAATGAGGGGATCCAATATGGCAAACAAAGCCTATAAGTTCCGCCTATACCCAACGCAAGAACAAGAGCAACTTCTTGCTAAAACCTTCGGTTGTGTCCGTTTCGTCTACAACAAAATGCTTTCGGAACGAAAGGAAACGTATGAGCAATTTAAGGATAATAAAGAAACGCTAAAGAAGCAAAAATCGCCTACTCCTGCCAAGTATAAAAAGGAGTTTGTATGGCTCAAAGAAGTAGATAGCCTTGCGTTGGCCAATGCTCAACTCAACTTGCAGAAATCATACAAAAATTTCTTTTCTGGTCGTGCTAAATTTCCGAAGTTCAAAAGCCGTAAGGCGAGACAATCCTACACAACCCATGTGGTCAATGGAAACATCATGCTTTTAGATGGCTATATCAAATTACCGAAACTGAAACTTGTAAAAATGAAACAACATCGTGAAATTCCGTCACACCACATCATCAAGTCTTGTACGGTTTCTCGAACAAAAACAGGAAAATACGATGTTTCTATTCTCACCGAATACGAACATCAACCGATACAAAAAGAAATACAGGCTGTTGTTGGTTTGGATTTTTCCATGAATGGCTTATTTGTCGATAGCGAAGAAGGTGAGACAGCCAATTACCCTCGTTTCTATCGCCAAGCCTTGGAAAAATTGGCGAAGGAACAACGTATTCTATCGCGCAGAAAGAAAGGATCTGATCGTTGGCATAAACAGCGTCAGAAAGTAGCGAAGCTACATGAAAGAGTTACAAACCAACGAAAAGACTTTCTACATAAGGAATCGCACAAATTAGCGAAACGGTATGATTGCGTGGTTATTGAAGACCTCAACATGAAGGGAATGTCACAAGCCTTCCATTTCGGCAAAAGCGTTGCTGATCATGCATGGGGCATGTTCACGACACTTCTCCAATACAAGTTAGATGAGCAAGAGAAGAAGCTTATCAAGATAGATAAGTGGTTTCCATCATCCAAGACTTGTTCATGTTGCCTTCAAGTGAAGGAATCCTTATCCCTTTCCGAACGTATATTCCACTGTGATTGTGGTTTTGTGTCAGACAGGGACTGGAATGCTTCTATCAATATCAAATATGAAGGATTACGCTTATTAGCGTTAGCATAGCAGAAAGAACTCTTGGAACAAGAGGGATAGCTCGGTCAGTTTTCGTTGGCTACTAAAAGCAACGCTAAGTCGAGAAGCCCCCAATTCAAAAACCGTGAGGTTTTAAGTGCTGGGTAGTTCACAAAAGTCTATAATGAAATCAAATACTATGGGAGGAATCGAATGCGCAAATCTTATATCCTTCTCGGACTTTCCTTTATTCTCTTACTTTGCCGAATGTTTTTTATGAGCTACCATGTAATGATGGGAGAATCGTTGGTTCCAAGAAGCTTACTTATGTTAAGTTTTTGGTTAACTCTTTTCTTTTTTCTTTTAGGGATAATTCTTATTAAAAAGGGGCATTAGGGTAATTCCTTTCCCATAAACCTCCTAAGAATCCACTTTTTCTTATGAACTTATACCTTAGTTATTTCATCAGAATGATTAATTGTATTAAACTACATTTTATTCCCGAAGGGTTCACTTAAACGACTTATGGTTCAGAAATTTAAAATCCAGAATAAGGCTTATAAAAAAGAGGGGAGGAAGAGTTGGGTCTAACCTTTCAACCCCCCTTCCTTTTGTTATAAATACATTAAGCCTGTTTTTCAGAAAGATGTGGTTTTTCCCCTTTCCCTGCAAAAAAACATTTCATCATGGGTGGGGTTACAATGGTTGTAATAAGAACCACCACAACAATAACAGCAAACATATCCTGACTCAACAGCTTAGATTCCAAGCCAATCGCTGCGATAATGAGAGCAACTTCACCACGGGAGACCATAGCCGAACCTATTCCCAGCGAGCTGTTCCAGGGGAATCCAGCTGCTTTTGCACCGATGGTTCCACCGATTAATTTGGTTAAGACAGCTAAAACACTCAATATCACAATTAGACTTAAATTTTCAGTAATACCACTAAACTCAGCAGTGATACCAATGGATGTAAAGAAAACAGGAACAAAAATTGAGTAACTAATCGTTTCAACCTTTTCAAAAACTTCATGTTTATAACCTGTTAAACTGATAGCGACTCCTGCTATATAGGCTCCAATAATCGCAGCGACCCCTGTATATTCTGCTGCGTATGCATAAACAAAACAGATAATTAAAGCAGATGAAATTACCGCTTCTGTTACTTGTAATGGTGCAAACTTTTTTAAAAACCAAGGTACAACTTTCCAGCCTACAAGGATGGCTCCTGCGAAGAATAAGATTTTCTTTAGTATCACCATGCCCAGGTTAACATCTCCACCCGCAAGGCTCATTAAAAATGCCAAGGCAAGGATGACCAAAACATCATCAATAACAGCTGCTCCTAAAATGGTTGCCCCTTCACGTGATTGTAGTTTTCCCATCTCCTTAAGGGCTTGAACAGAAATACTTACACTTGTCGCTGAAAGCAATAATCCTAAAAACCAAGACTCTATCGAGGCAAGACCCAGCATCATGCCAGCCAAATATCCAAAAGCAAGAGGAACAACAATCCCAGCGACACCTACATAGGTAGAGGATTTTCCGGTCCGTTTAAATTCATCAACGTCTGTTTCTAACCCTGCAATAAACATCAGCAGAATCACGCCAATTTGACTAAACTCTGCTAATATCTCTGTATCATTCACTACTCCTAAAACGGAGGGTCCCAACACAATCCCAATTAAGAGCTTACCAAGAACAGAAGGCTGACCTAATCTTACGCTTATATCCCCCGCGATTTTTGCTGCAATTAAAATAATAGCTAATTGAAGTATTAACACACAAATACCACCTTTTTTCACCCTATTATTTGTTTGCATGTTAAAAAAATGCAAAAAGAGCCTGTCACCAAGGGACATACGTATCCCTTGGTGACAGGCTCCTCCAAAAGCAAAGTGATTCCTAATAGTATCATCCATAGATTGATTTCTTACCTTTATCTACGGTTTAAAGCGTAAAAGGTTTCAATGTGTTTTTACTAAAAACAAAAATCTCTTTTAACATATGAAGTTATCCTTAAAAATGTGAATAACATCCTTTCTTTTCCACACAATAAGGAAGTAAATATTTGCTAAAAAAGAGAGGTTAATTCAATGAATAAAATCAAATATACTGTATTCTTGTTTGTCTTGGTTTTACTAATAAATGGGCTTACTCTTTTCAACAAAAATCAATCCACACCTTCTGTATCAAGTGCTTCAAGTAGCAACAGCGTTGATACAGAAAGTGCAAAAGAAGCCGTTGTACGTTTTTTTCACGCCCAAAAGTTGGGTGACGTAAATGGGATGATAAGGAATTCGAAATATGCTGTCCCCATTAATAATCTAAGGGAGGTTTATAGCAGTCTTTGTAAAAAACAGCCGTTGGTTAATGCAATCATTACAGATATCAAAGTTATAGACGATACATTAGCATTCGTATCCTATGAATCAAGATACAAGGATAAAATTTTAATTACCACATCGCCTGTATACAAAGAAAAGAACGAATGGAAACTTGTGACTGGAATACCATCTGTATTGGATATTAGACCACTTAATACAAGCAGGTTGGATGAACCTATACAGAGTGCAAAACAAGCGGTAAAAAATTATATTGAGGCTCGAGAAGAAGGTAATATAGATGAAATGGCAAAATACCGTAGGGATGTATTATTTAGCAATACTGCTGAATTGAAAAAATACCTATCTAAAAAAGAAGACTTTTTTAGTGAAGGGAAAATTCGGGGTATAGCTGTTGTTGGAAACAATTTAGTTTTGGTATCCACTGAAAATAAATCTGCATCTGCAACAATGACAGAAACTTTGCCTGTATATAAAGATAAGGATGGATGGAAAATTATTTTTGGACGTTCACTAGCGGAAAAAGCTATTCCTATTGGAGATAATTTGGTTGAAATTAATTAAGTGGAATATGTGAAGGTTAGGCATATGTTCGTTAATTTACTATGGTTCTACATTGAAAGTGTTCTTTAGAAAAAGCCGCTTCTGTCTGAGAGTCCTACAATAGCGAGTGTTTGGGAAAAATGAGTTATTTTAGGGCGTATAAAAGTGTCACCCTATACGTTAAACGAGCCTCTAAAATTGCTTCTAAGGCTCGTTTTTCTTTACCTAATTTTTATTTTTAGGCTCTGTTATTGTTCGTTGTTTATTTTGGGACCAAATAATAAAAAGCCACCCAGGGTGGCTTTTTATGCTTTATTGAACTAACGATTCCCGTCGTATTATGAGGTCAGCCAATTTTTTCTGGTTGACCATTTTTTATTTACATGGTCTAAATATCGGTAGCCGGGGGAGGACGACCGATTCCCTGGGAATATCATCCCGTCGCTAAAACTGTTCACCCCCTACTTGTAGAAACCATGTTTAGGCTGGTTGGGACAATGATCTCGCATCACTAGCGATGCTGTGGAACTGCAAGCAATGCACAGGGGTACCGGCAAATAAAAATCTTTTCATAAGGGGGAAAATCGATGAATCCAGTGATTGGTCTGGATATATCCAAAGGACAAAGTCAGGGACAAACTTTTTTAAATAAAGGAAAACCTTACGGTAAAAGCTTTTCATTTTTCCATACACAAGAAGGGCTTAGTGAGTTTTTGAGTCTCATTCAGGAGGTGACAGCACATACAGGGCAATCACCTACTGTCATCCTGGAGTCAACAGGACACTATCAGGCTGCTGTTATTCAGTTCCTTACGGAACAAGATATTTTCTATATTGTGGTGAACCCATTGATTTCTAACCAGGCCAAAAAGTCTTCGCTGCGTAAAGTAAAGACCGACGCCGTCGATGCTTATCAGCTCTGTGAACTGTATTATAAAGAGGAATTCGAAATTCATAAACAAAGAGGCGAAAGGCTCTTGAATCTTCGCCATTTGACGAGACAATTCGAGTCCTTGACGGCCATGTACGTTCAAGCAAAACTGCAGTTCCATGCGGTGTTAGATCAAGTATTCCCTGAATATTGTGGGGTGTTTGGAGATTTGTTTTCGCGGATTTCTCTTCTCTTCTTACAAGCGTTTCCTACCTCCACTCTATCTTGGATACGGGAGAAACAAAAATAACAGAGAAAATCGCTTGCCTATGTACAAGCCGTTCAGAGCGTTGGGCTAAGGAAAAAGGACATCTCATCATGGCTGCAGCAGACCGTAATCCTTTTCAGAAGACGGCCTATCAAAGCCACCTTATCAGCCTGAAACTTTACATCGACCTACTTCTCCAATACCAGGAGCACCTATCCAACTTAACCGAGCAGATTGATGCCCTGGCTGAAGAAGTAGAAGAATATAAAATAATCCAATCGATTCCCGGCATCGGCAAGAAAATCGCGGCCACGATTTTATCTGAAATCGGAGAAATCGATCGGTTTACCCACGCGAAGAAATTAGTGGCGTATGCGGGCATCGATCCGAGTGTCTATTCGTCAGGAAAATTCACTTCCACAGCCAATCGAATTACAAAACGAGGCTCCAAACGCCTTCGGCACACACTGTACCTTGCGGTACTGTGCGGTCTACGACGTTCCGGCTGTAAGAAGCTGCGAGAATTCTATGACAAGAAACGTGAAGAAGGAAAACCATACAGAGTCGCAGTTGTGGCCTGCATAAATAAGCTCCTTCACTGGATTTATGCCATTCTAAAAAGCAAAGAACCTTTCCTTGATTTAATTTAAATCCCAAATTAAATCAATAAAAGAAAAACCTTCCACTCAATGATGGAAAGGTTATTTGGCATACCCATTTTTAGTATAGCATTACTTTTTAAGAATTTTAGAGATAAATATTGACAAACTATTAGCTGGTTTTAGCTTAACAAATACAATTAATTTGTAATGTGGTTCTCTTGTATCTCTGTTGTAATCAGTTCCTTATAAAGACTATCTAATAAAACGTAACCAACGATTGTTCCACTAATAAATGTGAGTTTACCTCCTCCAATCGTCATGATATATCCAGAAAACGGTAAATTAATTCCTAGAAATAAAGTGAAAGAAAGCATGGGTATCAACGTTATATAGAGCATTGGTATTCCAATTACAATTACCTTTATCCAGTCTATCCTCCACTTTCCTTTTCTTTTTGCCTTTATAACCAATCCACCAATTTTAAGTAATAAGCCGTTCAGAATTGGAAATAGCGTGAAATAAATCCAATACAAAGTGTCCCTATCCATTGTTTCTCTTGCTCTTTGGTCAAGTAGATCATCGAATTTTAGTCCCTGAAAAACCACAAGGATTATGACAACCAAATAAACAAAGTGAAAGGCAAAACGTTTCCATTGCATCTTATCTCACCCTTTTTATTTCTTACTCTATATAAAAACAAATCATTTTACAATAATTTCCTTATGCGATTATTTATCTTATACTTCCTTTGTTTGAGATATTTGATTATCTTCATAAGCTTTTCTCTAACTAAACTCCCGATAATTAAATAAAAGGCGGCCAAACAGCCTTATTGAATCATCTTCATTCTATTAGGAAAATCAAACCTAAAGATAAATTTGCTCCCCACAAACTGTTTAATGTAACCATATAAAATAAGAATATTATCGAGAGAAATATAAAGATTATAGGTAACGACTTAAATTTATCAACTTTTTTATGGGTGATAACAAAGATAAGAATAGATAACAAAGCAACAACATAAAACAAAGGAAACAAGGCACGAAAAGTAAATGGCCCTAAAAATAGACTCAATGTAGAAAATTGAATAAGAAAAGCCAAAAATGAAATGGATATCCATTTTAATGCACTTTTAATTTTAATAATGCTAACTATTGATAAGATAACGGAACCAGCAAGGAGTAAAGTTAGAAACCACTCATACAAAAAAAACAGGGATTCCTCGTAGACAGCAAAGAGATAACCAACTATAGAGAGTGGTACAACTGCAAAGAGTAGATATGTGTTATTTTTTATTAACCTAGCTTCCTTCACCTTCTTCACCCTCTTTTCGTTTATTCTCAAGAAAATAATACCAAATTTTAGCAAGGGATAAAACGTAAATAGTATCCCTTATTTAATTAAAATGTCTGTTAACACAGCAAATAAAAAACGACTGCCGAAACAGCCATATTTCCTTAACGATTCCCTTTAGCTGAATATCAAAGACTGTAAAACAATACAGCTTTTTACCTATCCTTATATACATTTTTCATTCGATTAATGTTAGTAGTTTCTTTCAGAAGCCATTGCAATTGCTTTCGTTTCGTGAACTGTACCATATGGATGCTCAGGCGGTGCATAGATAACGTAAATTTTAAGTGATTGATTACCCGTATTGGTTACATTGTGCCATTTTCCAGCAGGTATCATAATTGCATACCCATCATACGCCATTTCTTGAAAATCTAAATTATCTTTTCTATTACCCATTTGAACAAGTCCCTGACCTTCTTCAATCCGTATGAATTGATCAGTTGTCGGGTGGACTTCTAAACCGATGTCATCTCCAACATTAATACTCATCAGAGTCACTTGTAAGTTTTTCCCTGTCCATAAAGCAGTACGGTAAGTATTGTTTTGCTTAGTAGCTTGGTCAATATTCACTACAAATGGTCTTGTTCCATAATCTTTTAATATGATGTTTCCATAATAAGGATTCCAGTTATTATTGTTCCAATTGTGATAATAAGGGTTCCAATTATAACTCCAACTGTTATTCCAGTGGTGATGCATTGGATTATGCCATTGATAGTGATAGCAAGAATTATTGTACATATGCATTCTCCTCTCATAATTGTTTACCGTTTTATCCTATGCAGTTGCCTATTTAAAGGAATGCAAAAAGCGCAATAATGGACAAGAGCCTGTGTCCTAATAAAACGACGACAATACAAAAATACAAACAATTGATATCCAATTTTCCCTCATATGTATTTATAGTTATTGGCGATAACTGCCCGTTAGTTCAGCAAGAAGGCACAAAAACAATAAAGTCGCTCCCTTATGGAATAGCCTTGATACGTTGAAAAATCCTAATTATCTTTTTTACAGAGATCTATGCCTGTTTTTCATCTCAAAATAAATAACTCTTTATTTTTTATACCATTTCTTAGATTTCATATTTCTTTGTAATAAAACTGACATAATTAAGATGTATACTACACAAGAAAACTATTCCATTGGAGGTAAATTCAACATGAAAAGTATTTCTAAAAAAATCATCGGGACAACCCTTGCTACGAGCATTGCTCTTGTATCCTTAGCTTCTGGAGCATACGCAGCGGAGCAAACATCAGCACAAGCAAATCAAAAACAAGTTAAAATAGAGCAAAAAGCAAAAGCCAAGGCAGAACGCGAGGCTAAAAAAAGCTGAGAAACAGAAAGAACAACTTGCTAAATTGAATGCGGTAGCTGCAAAGCTCGGTATCGAAGTAACAGGCAAAACTCCTGAACAGATTAAAGCTCAAATTAAAGAGAAGTTAGCAGCTAAAAAGCAAGAAAACCAGCAAAAAAATAATGAAATGGTTGCTGAATTAGCTCAAAAACTTGGAATTGACACAACAGGTAAAACTCCTGAACAAGTGAAGCAATTAGTAAAAGAAAAGATAACAGCAAAGAAAGCGGAACGTCTTGCAAAGCTAACAGCTCTTGCTAAAGAAAAAGGAATTTCAATTGATGAATTAAAAACACAATTAAAGGCCCAGGCGAAAGCAAAAAAGTCAGAGCAACAAGCAAAACTTGAACAGAAAGCTAAAGAAAAAGGAATTACAGTTGACGAGCTAAAGTTACAGCTTAAACAAAAACATGAAAATAAAGTGAAATAACACACAAATAAAGCCGCCCAACTTTAGGGGTGGCTTTATTTGTATACATTAGGTTCATTTTGTTAATATTGTTACGCTATCCTCCCTCTATATAAAAACGAATTTCTCTTATTTTCTTCTGTTTTCTCACGATTTTAAGGTGATACAGATTTAGAAGGCCATCTTTAATCGGAATTATAAGTTAGATTAGGATATTATTGGAGGAGGAGGACAAAAAAAGCCACACCTACCTATCCACTCTCATCCAAAAAATGTATAATTAGTTAATATATGGTCGCATGATGGATGTCCACATTTCTCATGGAGGTCAACCCTCCCATGTCTCACAGAGTCTTCGCTCCAAAATTCCTTCGTCCAACCTTTCCATGAGGTGGATGTCAGTAATGCTGCCCGACAGGGTCTATGCCCGCAATATAGTTTAATGACTGACTAATCCGTGCTTCAAATGTCTTCTAAATCTATAAACCTTCCAAATGTCTGATTACCTGACAGAAAACAAAAAAGTTAAGCTGCACTCTTTGCGAGTGCCATGTGAGGGATGTCCCTTAACATTCTTTCTTCACTAAACTCACACTGCTTTTTACCGACGGTAAACAACACACGTATCAACTTGTTACACAAAGCGATGAGAGACTGCATCTTTTTCAAAGGATTATTGGGTCGTGTTGTATAGTACGCGTGAAGAGCTTTAAAAGCAGTGTTCTTGCCGACCAAAGGCATAATGACGCGGAAGAGGAGCGCTCTCAAGGTCTTGCGACCTCTCTTCGTTATCTTAGTTT
>NZ_BBWZ01000038.1 GCF_001015055.1 Aneurinibacillus tyrosinisolvens
TTCAGTTTTGAAGGTGTAATGGAAAAGGCCTCTATCCGGCGTGGGTAGGGGCCTTTTTGTATTAGCAAAGTAAAAGAACCGTAAGGTTCGTTAAACAAAAAAGACCGCAATTGTCTCCATCACCCCGCTACCCAGATGTTTTGCGGGCTCTGCTCGCAGGGAGGTGGAGCGGACAGTTTCTACTTCTTTGCGGAAGGGAAAGGCAAGTAGACTGAACTCCCTTTTTTCGCCCCTTCCTTTTTTCATTTCTTAATAAAAAATTTACAATTTTTCTTACCTGTCTAAAAACTGAGTGAATTCAAGGGATCCAAGCCATGGAGAAAGCTGGAAAGAAGCGCATTTTTAAAGGTGTAAACGAATTGTAAAGAAAGCATAAAGATAATGTAAAATACCTTGTTCCATGATTCGACAACGTTTATCATGAATCTCGTAAGTCAGCAAGAAAATATTGAAATGAAGCAGCAAAAATTTTAAGGGGGCTTTTCCAGGTGAATTTCAAGAAATTTGGTTTTCTGTTTATTGCAATCATCATGGCTTTTTCTCTGGCAGCTTGTGGTTCTAACAACCTGACTCCAGAAGGCAACAAAGATGCACAAAATACACCGAAAACAGATGGTGGAAATAATGCCGCGGGTGGCGACGCAACTTTGCTTAACGGAGCAGGCTCCACCTTTATCAATCCTTTGTTTTCTAAAATGTTCAGTGAATACGCTAAATCGCATACAGATGTAAAAGTTAACTACCAGTCTATCGGTTCAGGTGGCGGTATTAAACAATTAATTGCAAAAACAGTTGACTTTGCAGCATCCGATGCTCCAATGAAAGAAGATGAAATTAAATCTGCAGGCGGAAATGTCCTTCACATCCCTGCAACACTCGGTGGTGTAGCACTAGCCTACAACCTTGATGGTGTAAAAGATCTTAAGTTAACCGCTGAAAACGTGGCTGACATTTATAACGGTAAAATCAAGAAATGGAACGACGCGAAAATTGCAGCAAACAATCAAGGTGTAAAACTTCCTGCAACGGATATCTTCCCGGTACACCGTTCTGACGGTTCCGGTACAAGCAGCATTTTCACTACCTACTTAAACGATGCAGTTCCAACTTCTTGGCCGAAAGACTTAGTAGGTAAATCGATCAAGTGGGCAAACGTAGGTACAGGTGCGAAAGGTAACGAAGGTGTAGCGGGACAGGTTCAAAACACTCCAGGATCCATTGGATATGTTGAATTAGCTTATGTTATTCAAAATAACATGACAGTGGCACAAGTTAAAAACAAAGATGGCCAGTTTGTAAAACCATCGCTTGATACAGTAAGTGCAGCGGCAGCCGGAGGACTTTCAAATATTCCGGAAGATTTGAAAGTAAAGCTGGTAAACCAACCTGGTAAAGACAGCTATCCAATCGTAGGTGCTACATGGGTTCTAGTACCTCAAGATTTGAAGATGGATAAAGCAAAAGCTGAGAAAATGCTTACTATGCTTCAATGGTCTCTTACAGATGGCCAGCAATATGCTAGCGATTTACAGTACGCTCCACTTCCAAAAGAACTTCAGGATAAGGGCGTTGCTAAATTGAAAACAGTAAAAGTTAATGGTGAACAAGTTCTGAAATAAGTAACATTAAAATAAGCAGTACTATTAGAGAAGCGTGCAAAAAACTCTAACTTGGAGTTTTTTGCCGCTTTTTTCAAGAGAATAGGAGTGTAATCCTTGAAGAAAAGATATGGAGATCAAATCTTTAAAGCGATAGCTTACATTTTCGGATGTTCGATTATTGCGCTGTTGGGCATAATGTTATGGGAAATGTTCCGCGGATCCAGCTTTGCGATAAATAAATACGGCCCGAGTTTTCTTTTTAGCCGCGCATGGGATCCGGTAGCGGAAGAATTTGGCGCCTGGCCTTTTATTTACGGTACAATTGTTTCTTCTCTCCTGGCTCTATTAATTGCAACCCCAATTAGTATCGGTATTGCAATTTTTCTTGTTGAAGTTGCACCAAAATGGTTTCGTGATGTTATCGGATTTTTAATCGAGTTGTTAGCGGCTATTCCGTCCATTGTATATGGCCTTTGGGGAATTTTTATACTCTCTCCTATTATTCGCGAATATATCGCACCGTTATTTATTAATACGCTGGGAACATTTATCCCGTTCTTTAAAGGACCTTCTTTTGGCGTTGGTATTTTCACGGCGGGCGTTATCCTGGCCATTATGATTATTCCAACCATTGCTTCCATTTCCCGTGAGGTATTAATGGTTGTACCAGATGCACAGCGAGAAGCTGCGCTGGCCCTAGGTGCGACAAAGTGGGAAATGATTCGAAAAGCTGTACTGACTTATTCTCGTTCAGGCATCCTTGGCGCTATGATTATCGGTCTTGGCCGCGCAATCGGGGAAACAATGTCTGTAACCATGGTTATCGGAAATCGACCGGAAGTTCCGGATTCAATATTTGATCCTGCTTATACTATGGCCAGTGTAATCGCGAATGAATTTAATGAAGCTTCCTCTAATCTTTATCTGTCAACTTTAATTGAAATCGGCTTCTTATTGTTCGCTGTTACATTAGTAGTAAATATCTTTGCGCGATTCCTCGTCTGGTCTACTTCCAGAGGCGTACAGGAGGCGAAATAATGGACGCTGCAATACAGGATGCAAAAAGAAAAAAGGCAGATAGATTAAGCGCAAAAATTGGTAAACGGAGAGCGTTTAGCTCCTTTATGGTTGCTTTAACTGTATTAAGCATGATGCTTGCGCTCACACCTTTGTTCAGTATTCTTGGGTATGTAATTGTAAAAGGTGCCTCTGCCCTCAATCTTAGTTTCTTCACCCATTTGCCTGCACCTCCCGGTGAGATAGGGGGAGGAATGGCAAACGGAATTATAGGGACCTTTATTCTTATCGGACTTGCTTCGGTTATTGGGATTCCGATTGGACTTATGTCGGGTATTTTCTTATCTGAATACGGGAGAAACCGCCTTGGTAAATTAGTTTCATTCCTGACGGATATTCTGCTCGGTGTGCCTTCTATTGTTGTCGGGATTGTTGTATATGCTCTTGTTGTGCTTTCTATGGGGGGATTCTCTGCTTATGCTGGCGGGATTGCCTTGGCTTTTATTATGCTCCCTGCAGTAACAAGAACAACAGAAGAAATGCTAAAGCTTGTACCGAATAATATCCGGGAAGCGGGTCTTGCTCTTGGAATTCCAAAGTGGCGTGTCATCTTACTCATTATCCTGCCAACAGCACTTCGGGGTATCATTACCGGTGTTATGCTAGCCATCGCCCGTGTTGCCGGAGAAACAGCCCCGCTGCTGTTTACTGCTTTTGGCAACATGTACTGGAACAAAACGCTGAATGAGCCAATTGCTTCGATGCCTGTTCTCATATTCAACTACGCGATTTCCCCTTATGCTAGCTGGAAGGCTCAAGCATGGGCAGGGGCTTTAACGCTCATTCTTATGGTTGTTATTTTAAACGTATCAGCACGCTTATTAACGAGAAAGCGATAAAAAATAGAGGTGGAAAAGCGATGGTTATTACACAGCCGATGATCGAAGCGAAAAATTTGAATTTATGGTATGGAGACTTCCATGCAATTAAAGATATCAACATGAAGGTTGAAAAAAACAAAGTGACCGCTTTTATCGGGCCTTCTGGCTGCGGAAAATCAACCTTCTTGCGTGCGATTAACCGCATGCATGAAGTGATTGAAGGCGCCAAAGTAAAGGGAGAGCTTATTGTAGAAGGGGAAAACATTTACGAAGCGGATCGTGACCCTGTAACGGTGCGCCAGCAGGTTGGAATGGTATTCCAGAAGCCGAACCCGTTCCCAACCATGTCGATTTATGAAAATGTAGCAGCAGGTCTCCGCATTAACGGGATTCGAAACAAAAAGCAGCTCGACGAAGTCGTGGAGAAATGCTTAGTTCAAGCGGGCCTGTGGAACGAAGTGAAAGATCGTTTAAATAAGAACGCGATGGGGCTGTCCGGCGGGCAGCAGCAGCGTCTTTGCATTGCCAGAACGCTCGCTGTTGAACCGGAAGTGGTTTTAATGGATGAGCCGACATCTGCGCTTGATCCGATTTCTACCCAGAAGGTAGAGGAACTGCTTTTTGAATTGAAGAAGAAGTACACGATTATCATCGTTACACACAATATGCAGCAGGCGGCACGCGTTTCAGATTATACCGCTTTCTTCCTCCTGGGAGAAATGATCGAATTTGATCAGACGGAAACGATTTTTACAAACCCGCAGGACAAAAGAACAGAAGATTATATTTCCGGACGTTTTGGATGATATAATTTTTCACAAAGCCATCGTAAAAATACGGTGGCTTTTTCTAATGGGAAGAAGAAAGAATGGGGTAAAATACAGGAGGAGGTGATACGCATGGAAGAAAAAATCCCTTTTGCTATCTTCTTTGATATGGACGGTACGCTGCTGCAAACAGAGAATATCGCTTTGCCAGCAGTGCGGGACACATTTGAACAGTTAAAGCGGGAAGGGACTATTCAGGGAGAGATCCCATCCGATAAAGAAATTATCAATGTATTTGGAATGACGACGGAAGAGCTGTGGAACAAGCTGCTGCCTGATGGATCAGAGGAAACTAAGCACAAAGCAAACGGGGTAATGCTTGATTTCAATATCAAGCGGTTGAGGCAGAAACAGGGCCGGCTTTATCCTGAAGTAATACAAACGCTGAAGTCCTTGCGTGAGAAAGGGATCCCGCTTTTTGTCGTGAGCAATGGGATGGAAGAATATATCCAGGCGGTTTGTGAAAATGCAAACCTGCTCCCTCTTTTTACCGATTTATACAGTGCAGGGCGGTTTCATACAGCGACGAAGAACGATCTTGTTGCCCTTTTGCTGAAGGATTATCAGATTGAACGGGCGGTCATGGTAGGGGATCGACACTCAGACGTAGAAGCAGGGCGGGTAAATGGCCTCTTTACGATTGCCTGCGACTTTGGATTCGCCAAAGACGGTGAGCTGGACGGAGCCGACGAACGGATTCGCCGGTTTTCTTCCATTATTCCCATCATTGAAAAACAGAAAGAAAATCGTAAGTGAAGTTTCGCTTAAGATTTTTTTGTTATGCGAGAGAAAAAAAGGGTACATAACTATAAGGATACATAACTATAAGGAGACATAACACTTAAATCGAATATAAAAAGGAGGCAGAGGCAACAATAACAGCATAGAGGACTTGAAAGTAAATAAAAATGTCAGTATAATTAAAGTCAAAGAAAGTCAAAGTCAAAGTCGAGCGCTGATGGAGGAGGTGGGAACATGAGGAATATATCCGACATCATTGAACAACATCTAAAGAATATTTTGCAGCAAAGCCACAATGGTGCGGTGGAAATACAGCGCAGCGAACTGGCTGATAGATTCCAATGTGTTCCTTCGCAGATTAATTACGTTATCAGCACCCGTTTCACTACAGAAAAAGGATATCTTGTAGAAAGTAAACGCGGCGGGGGCGGATATATTCGCATCCGGAAAGTTGAAATCATTAATCAGCAGCGCTTCTACTATAAACTGATGGAGAGTATCGGAGACAGCATTACAGCTGCGGTGGCGGAGAATATTATTATCAGGCTTGCGGAAGAGGGAATTATTACAGTGAAAGAGATGAGTTTAATGAAGGCCGCAATAGGACGATCACTCACTTGCGTACCGGTTTCCGCGCGTGATAACCTGCGGGCCCACCTTCTGCGCTCTATGCTTATGGCTATTTTTATGTAGCAAATTTTTATCACGTAAATTCAGGAGGAGACGCTTTATGATTTGTCAGGAATGTCATCAGCGTCCGGCAACGCTGCATTTTACGAAAATTGTTAATGGGGAAAAAACCGAATCTCATGTTTGTGAAATATGTGCTCAGGAAAAAGGAGAACTGTTTCCGGATGGGATGAATAACTTTTCCATACATCATCTGCTATCCGGCTTACTGCTTAATAATACAGAATCCGGGGCGAATCCCTTTGAAGTAAAGCAGGAAAAGCCGCTCCGTTGTGAGAACTGCGGTCTTACGTATTCACAATTCAGCAACAGCGGGCGTTTTGGCTGCAGCAATTGCTATGAAGCGTTTGAGGAAAAGCTCGATCCGCTGTTCCGCCGGGTCCATGGGAATACACACCACAGCGGGAAGGTTCCCGAACGCTCCGGGGGAACCATTAAGCTGAAAAAGGAAATGGCTCAGTTGAAGAAAGATCTTTACCGCTGCATTGATCAAGAAGAATTTGAGGAAGCAGCCCATCTTCGTGATCGGATTCGCGAGCTAGAGCAGCAAATTGGAGGTTTGTAGGAGGGAATTAAGATGTCTTTCCAGAAGTTTATTACCAATGCGGTAAGTGAATGGATGAACGGGGAAGGTGCTGACGCCGACATTGCGATTAGCAGCCGGGTCCGTCTGGCACGGAATCTCCGCGAACATCCCTTTCCCATGCTTGCGACAGACGTACAGTCGGAGCAGATTATTCAGAAAGTAGAACAAGCCATGCGGGATGATGCCTTTAACCAGCTTGGAGCGTTCGAGATGATAAAGATGGACGATCTTTCCATGCTGCAAAAAAGGGTGCTTGTTGAAAAGCATCTCATCAGCCCTAATCTCGCTGCAGAATCCCGGAAAGGTGCAGCCGTCCTGAGCGAAAATGAGGACATAAGCATCATGATTAACGAGGAGGATCACCTTCGCATTCAATGTCTGTTTTCCGGTCTTCAGCTTAAAAAAGCCTGGGAAGCGGCTGATAAAATTGATGACATCTTTGAGAAACACGTTGACTTCGCATTTGATGAGCAGAGGGGATTTCTAACGAGCTGCCCTACAAATGTCGGAACAGGTATCCGCGCTTCTATCATGATGCATTTGCCGGCACTCGTCCTTACCCAGCAGATTAACCGGATCCTATCGGCGATTACACAGGTGGGCCTGGTGGTAAGAGGGCTCTACGGTGAAGGGAGTGAAGCGACCGGGAATCTGTTTCAAATCTCCAACCAGGTTACCCTTGGCCAATCTGAGATAGAGATTATTGAAAACCTGGACAGCGTAGCACGGCAAATCGTTGAACAGGAACGGGCCGCCAGACGCCACCTTATGGAAAATAGAAGGCTTCAGCTGGAGGATCGAATCTGCCGTTCGTATGGGATTTTAACAAACGCGCGCACGATTGAATCGAAGGAGGCGTCTGACAAACTGTCAGATGTAAGGCTGGGAATTGACCTTGATGTTATTAAAGGCATTCCCGTTCATATAATGAATGAACTTATGATTATGACACAGCCCGGTTTTCTCCAGCAGCATGCAGGACAGCAGCTTACTTCATCTTCCCGCGATGAACGGCGGGCCCGTCTGATCCGTGAACGTTTGCAATCAGCAATGGAATAGTATAATGAATTAACTACCCTTTTGGAGGTGTCTATTTTATGATGTTTGGTCGTTTTACTGAAAGAGCACAAAAAGTACTGGCGCTTGCACAGGAAGAGGCAGTTCGTCTAGGGCACAAAAATATAGGGACTGAACATATCCTTCTCGGTTTAATTCGAGAAGGGGACGGCATCGCCGCAAAAGCTTTGCAGGCACTCGGCCTTGGCTTAGATAAAATTCAGGGTGAAGTCGAATCGTTAATCGGCCGCGGGGGTGAACAGCCGAGCAATATCAACTATACTCCGCGCGCGAAAAAGGTTATCGAGCTATCAATGGACGAAGCAAGGAAGCTGGGCCATACGTATGTAGGGACGGAGCACATCCTGCTCGGCCTCATCCGTGAAGGTGAAGGCGTGGCTGCTCGTGTGTTAAATAATCTCGGTGTGAGCCTAAATAAAGCCCGCCAGCAGGTATTGCAGCTTCTCGGAAGCAGCGAAGCGCTGTCCTCCCACCAGCAAAGCTCTAGCAATGCGGCTGTAAATACGCCGACACTTGATAGTCTTGCCCGGGATTTAACTGCGGTAGCCCGTGAAGGGGGGCTTGACCCGGTTATCGGCCGCGCAAAAGAAATTGAGCGGGTCATCCAGGTATTAAGCCGCCGGACAAAGAATAATCCAGTGCTCATCGGGGAGCCAGGCGTAGGGAAGACAGCCGTTGCGGAAGGTCTTGCTCAGCGTATTATAAATAATGAAATCCCGGAAACGCTTCGCAATAAGCGTGTCATGACGCTGGATATGGGTACAGTGGTAGCCGGTACGAAGTATCGAGGGGAATTTGAAGACCGTTTGAAAAAAATCATGGATGAGATTCGCCAGGCGGGCAATATTATTCTTTTCATCGATGAGCTTCATACACTAATCGGTGCCGGTGGTGCGGAAGGTGCGATTGACGCCTCCAATATCCTGAAACCATCTCTGGCTCGTGGTGAGCTGCAGTGCATTGGTGCAACCACTCTCGATGAATATCGTAAATATATTGAGAAAGACGCCGCCCTTGAACGTCGCTTCCAGCCGATCCGGGTTGATGAGCCGTCTGCGGAGGAAGCTGTACAGATTTTATTCGGACTGCGCGACCGGTATGAGGCACACCACCGTGTGAATATTACGGATGAAGCGATTCGTCAGGCCGTTCACCTTTCCGATCGTTATATTTCGGACCGTTTCCTGCCTGATAAAGCGATTGATTTAATCGATGAGGCAGCTTCCAAGGTTCGCCTTCAATCGTATACGATTCCGCCGAATTTGAAAGAGCTGGAGCAGCGTTTGGAAGAAGTGCGCAAGGAAAAAGACGCGGCTGTACAGAGCCAGGAGTTTGAAAAGGCGGCTTCCATGCGTGACAGCGAGCAGAAGCTGCGTGAAGAATTAGACAGAACGAAGAACGACTGGCAGGAAAAACAGGGGCAGACGGATTCCGAAGTAACACCGGAAGACATTGCTTCCGTTGTTGCCAGCTGGACCGGCATCCCGGTAGTGAAGCTGAAAGAAGAAGAAACCGAGCGTCTTCTTAAGATGGAAGAGATTCTTCATAACCGTATCATCGGCCAGGAAGATGCGGTAAAATCTATCTCCCGCGCTGTACGCCGCGCCCGTGCCGGATTGAAAGATCCGAAGCGCCCTATTGGTTCCTTTATTTTCTTAGGGCCGACAGGGGTGGGGAAAACCGAACTTGCCCGCGCGCTTGCGGAAGCGCTGTTTGGAGCGGAGGACGCGATGATTCGCATCGATATGTCTGAGTACATGGAGAAGCACTCCACTTCCCGTTTGGTGGGCGCCCCTCCAGGATATGTAGGATTTGATGAAGGCGGACAGTTAACGGAGAAAGTACGCCGCAAGCCATATTCCGTTGTTCTGCTTGATGAGATTGAAAAAGCGCACCCTGAGGTGTTCAACATCCTCCTGCAAGTTTTGGAAGACGGCCGTCTGACCGATTCCAAAGGAAGAACCGTTGATTTCCGTAACACGGTTATTATCATGACATCTAACGTAGGGGCGGATTTAATTAAGAAAAATACGTCGCTTGGTTTTACGACGCCGAACAGCTCGAAAAACTATGATGATATGAAGGAACGGGTTCTTGGTGAACTGAAGCGCAGCTTCCGTCCTGAATTCTTAAACCGTGTCGATGAATTAATCGTATTCCACTCTCTTGATGAAACACACATTGCAGAAATTGTTGTGCTTATGTCTGAAGAGCTGCGTAAACGATTAAATGAACAGGAAATTGACTTCGTGCTTACGGATGAGGCGAAGAAGTTCCTATCGAAGGAAGGGTTTGACCCGGCTTACGGAGCACGCCCGCTCCGCCGCGCAATCCAGCGTCATATCGAGGATCGTCTGTCTGAGGAACTGCTGACAGGCAGCATCAAAAAGGGCGATATAGTAAAGATTGATGTGAAAGACGGCACACTTACGGTAGAAAAAGCGGAAGCGGGAGAATCAGTTTCCAAGTAACATGTAGTATAATATTAATGATGGGCTCTCCTGGAGTGACTTTTTAACCCGGGAGAGCCTTTTTAACGTGTATAATGAAAGGACTGACATTCTTTCCATGCGATGTTAGCAGGATATTGTACCTGTTTGCGAGAAACTATTTACTATAGATAGAGGAGAACGGAGAGTATAACCATGGCAAAATACAAGTCAAAGTACGTATGCCAGGAATGCGGGTATGAAACCCCGAAATGGATGGGGAAGTGTCCCGGATGCGGAAGCTGGAATACGCTGGTGGAGGAACTGGAGGAGCGGACCAGGTCAGGAGCCACTGCGCGGAAAGGACCCTCCTCTTCAGCGCGGCTCGCCCCGATTACCTCCATCATAGGGGAAGATGAACCGCGCCTGGATACAAATATGAGTGAATTAAACCGCGTGCTCGGTGGGGGCGTTGTTCCTGGGTCGCTTGTGCTTGTGGGCGGTGACCCTGGGATTGGGAAATCGACGCTGCTGCTGCAGACGTCCCAGCAGCTGGCGAATAAGAATCATAAGGTATTATATATATCAGGGGAAGAATCCGCGAAGCAAATTAAATTAAGGGCGGAGAGATTGGGAGCGAACAGTGACAATTTGTATGTACTGGCAGAGACCGATTTATTCCTTGTGGAACAGCAGATTTCTGAGCTCATGCCTGCTGTTGTCATTATGGACTCCATTCAAACGATCTTTCATCCGGATGTTACGTCCGCTCCAGGGAGCGTAGCACAGGTCCGTGAGTGTACGGCCCATCTGATGAAGCTGGCAAAAACAAAGGAAATCGCCATCCTGATTGTAGGACATGTGACAAAGCAGGGTGCCATTGCCGGCCCAAGGCTGCTTGAGCACATGGTTGACTCTGTGCTTTATTTTGAAGGGGAGCGCCATAATACCTATCGGATACTAAGAGCGGTAAAGAACCGGTTTGGTTCGACGAACGAGATTGGGATTTTTGAGATGGTAGAGCAGGGGCTTGTGGAGGTTACCAATCCTTCTGAACTATTTCTGTCCGAGCGCTCGATGGGCGTGGCCGGATCGACTGTTGTCGCCAGTATGGAGGGAACACGTCCGGTGCTCGTTGAGATGCAGGCGCTCGTGACGCCGACCGGGTTTGCCACACCACGGCGAATGGCAACCGGGGTAGATCATAATCGGATCGCCATGATTATGGCGGTACTGGAAAAACGAGTTGGACTTCTTTTACAGAACCAAGATGCATATGTTAATGTGGCGGGAGGCGTACGTTTGGACGAACCCGCGATAGATTTGGCAGTTGCGGTAAGCCTGGCATCAAGCTTCCGTGATAAGCAGACCCGCCCGTATGACGTAGTCATTGGCGAAGTGGGCCTGACAGGCGAGGTAAGGGGAGTTTCTCGCATTGAGCAGCGAGTAAAAGAAGCCCAGAAACTAGGCTTTAAGCGTATCATTATACCCGCGAAAAATGCGACGGGCTGGGAGCACCCGGAGGGGATCGAAGTAGTTGGGGTTCAAACCGTCTCTGATGCGCTGCGGGAAGCATTAGGAGGATAAGATGGCAACGGATAAAACGGATAATAAACGTGAACAATTTATGAGTGAAGTGCTGCGTTTTGTCTCACCGGGCACGGCCTTTAGAGAGGGACTTGAGAATGTTCTGCGCGCGAAGACGGGGGCGCTCATTGTTATCGGCAATACGCCCACCATGCAATCCATTGTAGACGGTGGATTTTCGATTAACTGCGAACTGACTCCCGCTCATTTATACGAGCTGGCAAAAATGGACGGAGCGATTATCCTCAGTGATGACGCAAAGAAGATTTTGTATGCAAATACACAGTTAATTCCTGACTCTTCTATTTCATCAACAGAGACAGGGATTCGGCATCGGACGGCAGAGCGGGTAGCCAAGCAGACAGGTCAGCTTGTCATTTCGATTTCCCAGAGGAGAAACGTCATCACACTGTACCGTGGGCCTTATCGTTACTCGTTAAAGGACATTGGGGTTATCCTGACAAAAGCGAACCAGGCGATTCAAACGCTGGAAAAATATAAATCAGTTCTCGATCAGGCGCTTACAAATCTCGGGGCCCTGGAATTTGAGGAGCTTGTGACGCTCCACGAGGTTGCCCTTGTTGTCCAGCGTATTGAGATGGTCCTGCGCATTAAAGCTGAGATTTTAAAATATATTAATGAATTAGGGACAGAAGGGCGCCTCATCAGTATGCAGATGGAAGAACTTGTTTCCAATATCGAGGATGATGCATATCTTTTAATTAAAGATTATTGCAGGACAGGAGAGGAAACAGATCCGGATGTCGTCCTCTCCCAGCTCCACAGGCTGTCGGCTGATGAATTGCTTGAACCGGCCAATATTCTTAAGGTGCTCGGTTATACAGGCGGCACGAACCTTCATGACGAACCTGCATTCCCGAGGGGGTACCGTATTTTGAGCAAAATTCCCCGTCTGCCGGTCTCTATTGTAACGAACCTGATTGACGAGTTTTCAAGTTTACCGCAGGTCATGATGGCTACGATCGAAGAACTCGATGAGGTGGAAGGCATCGGAGAGGTGCGGGCGCGCGCAATAAAGGAAGGGTTAAAGAGGATACAGGAACAAGTATTTATTGACAGACATATTTAAAAAGCCTAAAATAAGATGATTGTTTGACCAAAAACAGCTTTTCTTTTGAAAAGGGGAGCCGTGTCGTTTGAGGCGAAACGGCAATAGGGAGGTATTAGAGGCTATATGATAGCTAAGACAATTCCTAATTTATTTACGGTGGGCAATCTATTTCTCGGGATTGTTGCCATGCTGCTGGCTTTTAATGGTGACGCGCTCTATCTTAACTACGCTGCGATTATGGTTATTATTGGAATGGTGCTTGACGGGCTCGACGGAAGATTGGCCCGCATGCTTAATGTACAAAGTGAATTTGGAAAAGAACTGGATTCTTTATCCGATGTTGTTACGTTTGGTGTAGCTCCTGCACTTATTATGTATGTTGTTCTTTTGCAAGATATGGGCTGGGTCGGGATTCTGCTTACAGGTTTGTTTCCTGTGTGTGGTGCGCTTCGTTTGGCCCGGTTTAACTCAGCGACTGGCGGGAATACCGGCTATTTTGTTGGTCTGCCGATTACTGCAGCCGGTGGCGTGCTGGCCACGCTGGCGCTTTACCATAATGCGTTCCCTCCTGTGTACCTTATTCTGGGGATGCTTGGGTTGTCTTATTTAATGGTTAGCAACATTAAATATCCGAATTTCAAGAAGGTAGGCATCCCGCGTTCAGCGTACTGGATGACACCCATTATTGTAGCGATTGTCGCTATATTTGCCGTGCGGTTTCCTGCACAATTTCCAATGATTATCTTTATCCCGCTTGCATTCTACGCTTTTTATGGAATGAAACGGAACATTGAGCGGGTTTTTAGGAAGAATCGCGAAAGAAATGCAGAAGAAGAAATCATAAACTCATAAAAAGGATCAGGGAGAAATTCCCTGGTCCTTTTTTTAGTATTGCTTATATGTTAATGGTATTCCTTATAGCCATTTTATCAAACATTTGCATTCAAGTTGTAGGAAACGCAGCCGGCCTCATAAAGAGGAAAGCTGCGTTTTTTAGTCGTCATCTTTCATTTTTTTTGAGTACCTTCGGTACTCCTGTCTTCATAAAGTGCCCTTTTGCAGAGCTCTCCAAATGGGCGCTCTTTTTTTATTTGTAAATATTTTTTTAAGTTTTATTGACATAATTCTTTTACATATGATATTATATTAAATTTCAATTTGACATCTAAGTGTATTTTTGTTATCTTGAAGGTGGATACTCTGTTGGGGGTGGATTTGTTGTTTCAAATTGGCGACAAAATTGTTTATCCGATGCATGGTGCAGGTGTGATAGAAGCCATTGAAGAGAAAGAAATCCTAGGGGAGAAACAGCAGTATTATGTCATGAAGATGCCGGTTGGGAACATGCAGGTTATGATTCCGATGGCGAAGGTCACGAACCTTGGCATTCGCGAGGTAATTGATACCCATGACATGGAGAACGTGCTAATGATTTTGCGTCATGAAGAGTCAGATTTATCAACCAATTGGAATCGCAGGTATCGTATGAACATGGACAAAATGCGGACCGGGGATATTTTCGAAGTAGCCCATGTTGTCCGGGATTTAATGAGAAGGGAAAGAGAGAAGGGGCTTTCAACAGGCGAGCGAAAAATGCTGGACAATGCCCGCCAGATTTTGTTGAGTGAGCTTGTGCTCGTGAAAGACATGGATCAGGACCAGGCAACGGATTTGTTGGACCAGGTTGTTAATAGTTAGAGGGGAAAGCTTCTCTAAGAGAAGCTTTTTTGTTGTTAAAGAAAGTGTATGTTGCTTTAAAGTCGTAGAGAAAAAGACCGCAAGGTCAAAAACGTTAGAAAAAAGGGAGGACAGTCTCCTCTTCCCCGCGGAAGGGAAAGGCAAGTGGACTGAACTTTCTTTTTTCCTGTTGTTTTTGGTTTAAACCGTTTTTTATTTGGTAGATATGACTATAATGGAATAGAAAGAAAAAAAGGAGGTGAATGTATGTTAAAAAGAATTATCCAGTTGTTCTTTCTTTTAGTTGGCGCAGGACTGGGTTATCAGTTCGGGCCGGATCTGGCTGCGCTGCTTGGCTCCCTCATTAACATTGGGAAAGTACCGGGAGCGGAGTATATTGGAGCTGTGCTTGGAGCGTTGGTGTTTTTCTTGCTTACAACCAGACCAACAGAGTATCTTGTGAGAAGCATACATCGCAGCGAGGAGACATTAATCAAGCTTCCGATAACGGATGTCTTGTTTGGGGCTATGGGGCTTATTATTGGACTTATAGTTGCATTTTTACTTTTTCTCCCTATCAGTAGCATTCCAATTCCGATCGTTGCGAAGTTATTGCCTTTGCTTATCTCCGTATTATGCGGATATATCGGGTTTCAGGTAGGATTGCGTAAACGGGATGAAATTATGTCTGTATTTTCAATTGGCCGCCTGAACAGAGAAAAGAAAAAAGAAGAAAAGCAAGGAGCAAGCGGCACGGAATACAAAATTCTTGATACGAGCGTTATTATCGACGGGCGGATTGCCGATATTTGCAAAACGGAATTTATTGAAGGCGCACTCGTAATTCCGGAGTTCGTTCTGGAAGAGCTTCAGCATATCGCAGATTCTTCTGACGCCCTGAAGCGGAATCGCGGGCGCCGCGGACTTGATATTTTGAATAAAATCCAGAAAGAGCTTAAGGTGAAGGTTATCATTACCGATCAGGATTTTGAAGACATTAGCGAGGTTGACAGCAAACTCGTTAAGCTTGCCAAGGTAATGAAAGGAAAAGTTGTAACAAATGACTTTAACCTTAACAAGGTGTGCGAATTGCAGGGTGTTTCTGTTCTAAATATTAATGATCTTGCTAATGCAGTGAAACCGGTTGTTCTTCCTGGAGAAGAACTGCATGTCCAGGTTATCAAAGACGGAAAAGAGAACGGACAGGGAGTGGCTTACCTGGACGACGGAACGATGATCGTTGTCGAAGGCGGGCGTGAATATATCGGAACTGTAATTGATGTAGTTGTAACGAGTGTACTGCAAACATCAGCGGGCCGGATGATTTTCGCGAAGCCTAAGTTAATGGAAAAAGCGTTGTAGGAAATGAGTGAACGGTATGGCGATAGGGGTAGTCATCGCAGCGGCAGGCCAGGGGAAAAGAATGGGCGGCTCTGTGAAAAAGCAATTTATCGAACTGGATGGCAAAGCCGTTCTTCTTCACACACTTGCTCTTTTTACCGAATTAGAGGATGTAGCTGAAATTGTCGTCGTAACAGGGGCGGAGGATGTGTCCCGTATGAGGCGGCTGCTGGGTAGTTATCCGGACGTTAAGGTAGTGGCCGGAGGGGCGGAACGCCAGGACAGTGTACGTATGGGACTTAACGCTCTTCGTTTCTCCGACTATGTTTTGATTCACGATGGGGCGCGTCCCTTTGTTTCCCGTGGCGCGCTTCTTCGGTTAATCAAGACGGTAAAACAATTAGGGTCTGCTATTCTTGCTGTTCCGGTCAAGGATACAATTAAACAGGTAAGCGATCAGGGGACTGTTATCAGTACACCCCCGAGAAAGAGCTTGTGGGCTGTGCAAACGCCACAAGCTTTTGCTCGTTCTCTCATTCTGGAGGCCCACCAGCGGGCAAGCAAAGAAGAATTTATCGGAACGGATGATGCCTCGCTTGTTGAGCGGATGGGGCAGGAGGTTCATATTGTTGAGGGTGAATACACGAATATTAAGCTGACGACACAGGATGATCTTCTTGTGGGAGAGGCAATCCTTAGGCAGAGAAAAGGAGAAATCTAGATGATACGAATCGGACAAGGATATGATGTCCATCAGCTGGTGGAAGGGCGTAAGCTTATTATTGGGGGCATAGAAATCCCTTTTGAGAAAGGCTTGCTCGGGCATTCCGACGCCGATGTTTTGCTTCATGCGATTACAGATGCGATTTTAGGGGCACTGGGGATGGGGGACATCGGAAAACACTTCCCTGATACGGATGATGCATTTAAAGATGCTGACAGCAAAGAGCTGCTTCGAAATGTATGGAAGCTTGTTCGGACCAAAGGATACATACTGGGAAACGTGGATGCAACCATTATTGCCCAGCGGCCAAAGATGGCTCCGCACATAGAACAGATAAGAGAAACGCTTGCGCGCTGCCTGGAATCGGAGATAGGTAAAATAAACGTAAAGGCGACAACAACGGAAAAGCTTGGGTTTACAGGCCGTGAGGAAGGAATCGCTTCGATGGCGGTTGTATTGTTGCAGAAGGAAGGACTATAATAGGATGTACAAAAACTTCGATTAGAAAAAGGGTAAGGATGGTGGCAGTTCATGTCGAAACAAATCCGTGTACGATTTGCTCCAAGTCCGACCGGACATTTACATATCGGCGGTGCCCGTTCGGCACTGTTTAATTACTTGTTTGCCCGTCACCATGGCGGAAGTTTTATTATCCGTATTGAGGATACAGACCGAAAGCGAAACGTGGAAGACGCAGAAGCGAAGCTTATTAAGAGCCTGCGCTGGTTCGGTACGGAGTGGGATGAAAGCATCGACAAAGAGGGAGAGGTAGGTCCTTACCGTTCGATGGATCGCCTTGACATTTATACAGATCATGTGAACAAGCTGGTAGCGGAAGGGAAAGCGTACCACTGCTATTGTACGGAAGAAGAATTAAACGAAGAGCGTGAAGCGTTAAAGGCAAAAGGAGAAACGCCTCGCTATATGGGAAGATGCCGTTCCTTAACAGCTGAACAGGTGGAAGCATATAAGGCGGAAGGGCGAACTTCATCGATTCGTTTCCGTGTGCCAGATGACCGTAACTATGTTGTGCATGACCACGTGCGTGGTGAAGTGGAATTTGATTCGAATGGGATTGGTGATTTCGTTATTGCCCGCCCGGATGGGATTCCAACATACAATTTCGCCGTGACGATCGATGATCATTTAATGGAAATTACGCATGTCATCCGAGGGGAAGAACACCTTTCCAACACGCCCCGGCAGTTAGCGATCTATGAGGCGTTTGGCTGGGAAACTCCTGACTTTGCACACGTTTCCCTTATTCTAAACCCCGATCGCCAGAAGATGAGCAAACGCGACGAGTCGATTATTCAATTTGTTGAGCAATACAGAGAACTTGGGTATTTGCCTGAAGCACTGATGAACTTCCTGGCACTTCTTGGCTGGTCTCCTGAAGGAGAAGAGGAGATTTTCACGAAAGAGGAGCTTATTGCACAGTTCTCTCTGAATCGGGTATCTAAGTCTCCGGCCGTTTTTGACGTCAACAAGTTAAATTGGATGAACAATCATTATATTAAAGAGGCGCCGGTTGAACGCATTGCAGAGCTTTGCTATCCGCACATGCAAAAGGCGGGCCAGCTGCCGGAACAATTGAGCGATGAACGGCGAGAATGGGCAAAACAAATCGTTGCCCTCTATCAGGAGCAGCTGCAGTATGCGGCAGAGATTGTAGAGCTTGCTTCACTTTTCTTTGCGGACGAAGTTGAATATAATGAGGAAGCAAAGCAGGTGCTTGGAGAAGAGCAAGTTCCTGAAGTAATGAAAGCTTTCCATGAAGAAATCATTCTCTCGACGATTATGCACCGGAAACGATTAAAGCGGCATTGAAGGCTGTGCAGAAATCAACAGGGCATAAAGGCAAGAAGCTTTTCATGCCGGTACGGGTCGCTGCAACGGGTGCAACACACGGACGTGACCTGGAAAAAACCCTTTTTCTTCTTGGCCGTGAAAAAGTAGCGGAAAGAATTCTGGATGTAATCAATCGCTATGAGCAAATCATAAAATAATTGTAACAGCAATGAGCGGAAGAAGTACGAAGGATAGGAGAATCCCAGAGAGGGTCGCCGGAATGAAAGAAATTCTGTGCTGAAAGTGACCCATTCTCTCCCTTCGGAAATGCATCCGTGAGCTAAGTCCCTGAATGAGAAAAGTAGGGGGCTTCGTTTCCCTCGTTACGGGCTTGAGTGTACCCTGGGTAAGCCGGGGTAAATCAGAGTGGAACCGCGGAACGACCGCCTCTGTAGTCTTTTTAGGCTATGGAGGCTTTTTTTATGTATCGAGTAAAGGGAAGAGGTGGGAACTATGTTTAAGAGAATACGGGAGGACATTCAAGTTGTTATGGAGCGCGATCCGGCGGCGAGGAGTGCTCTCGAAGTGATGCTCACGTATTCCGGGCTGCATGCTATCTGGTATCACCGTATAAGCCACAGGCTGTGGAAAAATAAATTTTATACGCTTGCCCGTGTTGTCTCTCAGGTTGGCAGGTTCGCTACAGGGATTGAGATCCATCCGGGGGCCAAAATAGGGAAAGGCCTTTTTATTGATCATGGGATGGGGGTAGTGATTGGAGAGACGTGCGAGATCGGAGATGACGTAACCCTGTACCAGGGGGTTACACTCGGCGGTACCGGCAAGGAAAAAGGCAAACGCCACCCAACAATCGGCGATAATGTACTCATTGCTTCCGGGGCCAAAGTGCTTGGCTCCATGAAAATTGGTAACAACTCAAAAATTGGTGCAGGTTCTGTTGTGCTTCAAGAAGTACCGCCCAATTCGACGGTCGTAGGAATTCCGGGAAGGATTATCGTTCAAAATGGCGTTAGAATAAAGCAGGATTTCGATCATACGAATCTGGGTGACCCGATAGGCGAAGTTCTGCGATCCATGCAGAAAGAACTCGATGGCCTTAGACAGGAAGTTCATCGATTAAAAAAAAGCAAGGAGGAAGAATACCTCAATGAATAAGATTAAAATATACAATACTCTCACGAGAAAAAAAGAAGAAATGATGACGCTCGAGCCGGGTAAAGTGAAAATGTACGTATGCGGCCCGACGGTATATAATTTCATTCACATTGGAAACGCCCGCCCGCCGATCGTATTTGACGTGGTGCGCCGCTACCTCAGCTATAGAGGATATGAGGTTACGTACGTTCAGAATTTCACGGATATAGACGACAAGATTATTAAAAAGGCGGAAGAACTAGGGCAGGCAGTGGATCAGGTAGCCGGCCAGTTTATCCAGGCTTTTAAAGAAGATGTGAGAGCGCTCGGAGTGAAAGAGGCAGATGTTCATCCGAAGGTGACGGAGCACATTCCGGAAATCATTTCTTTTATTAAAGCACTCATTGAAAAAGGCCATGCCTATGCGGCAGGCGGGGATGTATATTTTCGCACCGCTTCGTTCCCGGCTTATGGAAAGCTGTCTCATCAGAATGTTGAAGATCTCCAGGCAGGTGCCCGGATCGAGGTGAATGAAAAGAAAGAGAACCCCCTTGATTTTGTTCTTTGGAAAGGAGCAAAACCGGGCGAGATTTCATGGGATAGCCCCTGGGGGGAAGGAAGACCGGGCTGGCATATCGAATGCTCGGCGATGTCGATGAAGTATTTAGGGGAAACGTTTGATATCCATGGCGGAGGGCATGATTTAACATTTCCGCACCATGAGAATGAAATTGCCCAGACAGAATGCTATACCGGCCATCCGATGGCTACATACTGGATGCATAATGGGTATATTAATATTGAAAATGAAAAGATGTCCAAGTCTGTGGGCAATGTCATCCTGGTTAAAAACTTGTGCCAGGATTACGCACCACGTATTATTCGGTTTTTTATGTTAAGTGGGCACTATCGCAATCCGATAAACTTCAGTGATGAATTGCTGCGGCAGGCCGCGAATAGCATTGAACGGATTGATACGGCTGTCCGTAATCTTAAGCACCGCTTCCTGGCGGCCAACGATGCGACGGTAACGGAAGAAGAATATAAAGAACTTGAGTCGTACCGGACGCGCTTCATCGAAGAGATGGATAATGATTTCAATACAGCCGACGGTTTAACGATTCTGTTTGACATGGTTCGGGGGGCCAACCAGCTTCTTGCAGCGGATAAGGTTAAGAAGCGGCTCCTGGAAGCTTACCTATCCCTTTTTACTGAACTGGGGGGTGTTCTCGGCATTGCTTTTGGTGAAGGGGATGAACGGAACAGCTCGGGTCCTTCCGATGAAGAAATAGACGCCCTCATTGCCGAACGGGTGAATGCACGCAAAGAGAAGAATTTTGCCAGAGCAGATGGAATCCGCAACCAGCTTCAGGAAGCAGGAATTGTTCTTGAGGATACGCCGCAGGGAGTGCGCTGGCACAGAAAATAGCCGGGGGACATAAAATATGGAACGTGACGACTTAACAAGAGACCCGAGACAATTGAATTCACTTGCCCTCGCCTATATGGGAGATGCCGTATTGGAGATCCGTGTCCGGCAGCATCTTTTAGCGGGCGGAGAAGTAAAGCCCAACCTGCTTCAGCGGCGGGCCATTCGCTATGTTTCTGCCAAAGCCCAGGCCTCGATTGTACATGGGATTTGGGACCGCTTGAGTGAGGAAGAGCAGGCGGTTCTAAAGCGGGGCAGAAATGCGAAGTCCGCGACGATGCCCAAAAATGCAGATGTTGCGGAGTACCGGCTAAGCACCGGTTTTGAAGCACTGCTTGGCTTCCTTTATCTTTCCAAGCAGGATGAGCGTCTGGACGAGATTTTATCCCATGCGATTTCCTGGGTAAATGAAAGTTTGCAGAAAAACGAGTGACCATTACATTGGAATAAGAGGGGTTCAATATGAGTGAATATATCGTAGGAAAAAACCCGATTCTTGAAGCACTGCGATCTGGCCGTTCCATTAATAAGATCTGGATTGCGGAAGGCTCCCAGAAAGGCGTGACGGGACAGGTAACCGCTCTGGCAAAGGAGGCGGGTGTCACTGTTCAAATCGTTCCGCGCAAAAAGCTTGACCAAGTGGCGGAAGGTGAAAGCCACCAGGGGGTTCTTGCCTATATTGCAGCATATGACTATGTGGAAGTGGAAGATATATTGCGGAGAGCTGAAGAGGCCGGTCAGCCCCCTTTTTTGGTCATCCTTGATGAAATCGAAGACCCGCACAATTTGGGATCCATCCTGCGGACAGCAGATGCAACCGGAGTGCACGGGGTTATTATTCCAAAGCGCCGCTCCGCCGGGCTTACTTCTACCGTCGCCAAGGCATCTGCCGGTGCGATCGAATACGTCCCTGTCGCCCGTGTAACAAACATTGCCCGTACGATAGAAGAGTTAAAAGAGCGGAATATTTGGGTGGCAGGAACGGACGCATCCGGGGAACAGGAATTCCGTGAAGCGCGGTTTGATATGGGGATTGCCCTTGTTATAGGCAGTGAAGGCAAGGGGATGAGCAGGCTGGTAAAAGAAAAATGTGATTTTACCCTCCAATTGCCAATGACAGGGCGCGTAACGTCACTGAATGCTTCGGTGGCCGGGGCGCTGCTCATGTATGAGGTATATCGCCAGCGCCACCCTCTGTCTAAATAGGGATGAGAGACCATGGAGGAAATATTAATCGTTGATGGGTACAACGTAATCGGGGATTGGAAACGGTTAAAGGAAAAGAAGCATATAAGCCTGGAGGAAGCCAGAGATGATTTGCTCGGTTTTCTGGCGGAATATCAGGGATACACGGGGATTCGGGTCATAGTTGTTTTCGACGCCCACAATGTAAAGGGCCAGGGAAAGAAGATGAAAGAATACCGCCTCGATATTCGCTACACAAAAGAGAAGGAAACTGCCGATGAATGCATTGAGCGCCTTGTCTTCGAGCTTTTCCATCGCCACCGCCAGATTTATGTAGCCACCTCCGACTATACGGAGCAGCGGGTTACCTTTGGTTATGGGGCCCTGCGTAAATCAGCGAGGGAATTGTGGATCGATATGAAGCAGGTTCACCAGGATATTGGCGAGAAGGTCAAGGAAACGAAACAACAGCCCAAGGGAAGAGGGCTTGAATTGAGTGACGAAATTAAAAAAAAATTCGAAAATTGGCGCCGGGGGAACACCTGATTTCATTGACGCTGCAAGGTTACATAATGTATAATATCTTTATCTGATGCATGATGGCAGGTCGGAGGGATAATGTTGGGCGTTGCAGACCATACCCGTTATGACGTTCTGTACGATGAAGATATTGTGGATCTTGTACGGTTAGGCGATAGCGATGCACTGGAATATTTGATCAATAAGTACAGGAATTTTGTCCGTGCGAAAGCTCGCTCTTATTTTCTTATTGGAGCGGACCGCGAAGATATTGTGCAGGAAGGTATGATTGGCCTGTATAAATCAATTCGGGATTTTAGAGGGGACAAGCTCGCTTCTTTTAAAGCATTTGCCGAATTGTGCATTACACGCCAGATTATTACAGCAATTAAGACAGCTACCCGGCAGAAACATATTCCGCTTAATTCGTATGTTTCGTTGGACAAACCGATTTATGACGAAGATTCTGATCGTACTTTGCTGGATATTATCTGCGGTACCCGGGTCACGGACCCGGAGGAGCTTATTATTAACCAGGAAGAATATGACGACATCGAAGACAAAATGAGTGAGATTTTGAGCGATTTGGAACAGCAGGTTCTTCTTCTGTATCTCGATGGCCGCTCCTATCAGGAGATTGCCGTTGACTTGAGCAGGCACGTGAAATCCATCGACAATGCCCTCCAGCGTGTAAAAAGAAAGCTCGAAAAATACCTGGAAGTACGTGAAGTTTCGCAGGTATAACCTATTTCTAATGAAGGACAGGGTGAACAGCCCTGTCTTTTTTTTTGTGTGCATTTGCGCTGCAAGGTACACTGCAGTGAAATTCCCTCCCGCTTATGAAAGGTATGAATGAAACGATAAGGGGCAACAATGGGTACAAGTAAAAAATATTTGACTCCAAAATTCCATTGTGATAAAGTATTGGAGGTAGCCGTGTACTTACACGGTTTTACTTTATGCTTTTAATAAACGATAGGCGATATAAGCCAATTATGTGGGAGGTGTAACATCATGCGGGTAACTGTGACTCTAGCGTGCACCGAGTGCAAACAGCGCAACTATACCACAACCAAAAACAAACGTAAGCAAACGGATCGCATCGAGATGAAGAAACATTGCAAATTCTGTAATGACCATACTCTTCATCGTGAGACTCGCTAATTTTTTTTGGAGAGTTAAAGTAATTGGGGGTGCGTTATGGGTTTTATAGATAGACTCAAACGCGGACCGGTCTTTCTCAAAGAGGTCTGGACCGAATTGAAGAAAGTTACATGGCCTACTCGTAAGGAGTTAACCTCTTATACGCTCGTGGTTATCGTAACAGTTGTGCTCATCGCTGTCTTCTTCGCAATCATTGATCTAGGTATTTCCCAACTCCTTGGACTTCTTTTTAAGGCAGGGAAATAATCATTAGGGGGGTTAAGGACACCTGTTTGTCCTCGAATCATGGAAAAACGCTGGTATGTTGTTCATACTTATTCAGGTTATGAGAATAAAGTTAAAACAAACCTCGAAAAACGGGTTGAGTCTATGGGGATGGAAGACAAGATCTTCCGTGTCATGATTCCGACAGAAGAAGAAACCGAAGTTCGTGACGGCAAGAAAAAAGTTGTAACGAAGAAGGTTTTTCCAGGTTATGTTCTCGTTGAAATGGCGATGACGGATGATTCCTGGTATGTTGTGCGGAATACCCCGGGTGTAACCGGATTCGTTGGCTCCGCAGGTGCAGGTTCAAAACCGACTCCTTTACTTCCTGAAGAAGTAACAACGATTATGAAGCAGATGGGCATGGAAGAATCCGTGCAACGTATAGACTTTGCATTAAAGGAAACGGTCAGGGTAAAAGAAGGTCCGTTCGCCAATATGGTTGGTTCCATTGAAGAGATTCAAATGGACAAGCGCAAAGTACGAGTTTTGGTTGATATGTTTGGAAGAGAAACACCGGTTGAGTTAGATTTTACTCAAGTGGCTAAATTATAGATGTTTACCATTTGTTTTTTTCGTTTCTCTTAGAGTAGACAAATCTCTATTCATCGAAAGCTACTGTTTTAGGAGGTGTGTTACATGGCTAAAAAGGTAATTAAAATGGTTAAGCTGCAAATTCCTGCAGGCAAAGCAAATCCAGCACCACCGGTTGGTCCGGCACTTGGTCAGGCTGGTGTGAATATCATGGGTTTCTGTAAAGAATTCAATGCTCGTACACAAGATCAGGCGGGTCTTATTATCCCGGTTGAAATTACTGTGTTCGAAGACCGTTCATTTACATTCATTACAAAAACTCCGCCGGCTGCCGTTCTTCTGAAGAAAGCAGCGGGAATTGAATCCGGTTCTGCTGTACCGAATAAGACGAAGGTTGCTACCGTGAAACGCGATAAAGTTCGCGAAATTGCTGAGCTTAAAATGCCTGACCTGAACGCTGCAAACGTCGAGTCTGCTATGCGTATGGTAGAAGGTACTGCTCGCAGCATGGGTATCACAATCGAAGACTAATTCGTAAGCTAACCAGATAGGTTTCTACCGGGGGGTTGTGTAAAAAGCGGAGAAAATTCCGTTATGCGCGCAACCTTCTTTCGTGGGAGGCAAAACCGTTATAACCACAATTGAGGAGGAAATGAAAGTGTCTAAAAAAGGAAAAAACTATCAAGAAGCTACCAAGCTAATTGACCGTGCGAACCAGTATGAAATAAATGAAGCCATTGAACTTGTGAAAAAAGCTTCCAAAGCTAAATTCGACGAAACTGTTGAAGCAGCTTTTCGTCTTGGCGTTGATCCTCGTAAGAACGATCAACAAATCCGTGGCGCGGTTGTATTACCGCACGGAACAGGTAAAACACAACGTGTTCTTGTGTTTGCTAAAGGAGAAAAAGCAAAAGAAGCCGAAGCTGCTGGTGCAGATTATGTAGGCGATGAAGAATATGTAAACAAAATCCAACAGGGATGGTTCGATTTTGACGTTGTTGTTGCAACGCCAGACATGATGGGAACTGTTGGTAAACTTGGTCGTGTGCTTGGACCGAAGGGCTTGATGCCAAACCCGAAAACAGGTACTGTTACGTTTGAAGTAGAAAGAGCTGTAAGAGAAATCAAAGCCGGTAAAATTGAGTACCGTACAGATAAAGCGGGTAACATCCACGCTCCAATCGGTAAAGTTTCTTTCGAAGCTGATAAGCTTGAAGAAAACCTTCGTACGCTTGCTGATGCTCTTCTAAAAGCGAAGCCTGCTGCAGCAAAAGGTACGTATATGCAAAATGTTACGATCAGCTCTACAATGGGACCTGGCGTACGTGTAAACACTTTGAAAATCGGCGCAACAAAATAATTGCTTGACATTCTTTTTTCAAAGTGATAATCTAGTTTTTGTTGACAAATGAATATGCCGTTACCGTAGACAGAAGGTGCGAGGTTTTGCCTCAGCTTAATTATCCTTCCGAGGTGCTGAAGAATATAAATTTCGAAGCCTTCGCATGTCTGCGTGGGCTTTTTTCATTATAAAAGTCTCATGCTACAGGAGGTGTAATGATGTCCGTACGTGAAGAAAAATCGCAGGTTGTTAGTGAGATTGCTGAAAAGCTTCGCGCTAGCAAAAGTACAGTATTAACTGACTACCGTGGATTAAACGTTGCTCAAGTTACACAACTTCGCAAGCTTTGCCGTGAAGCTGGTGTTGATTTTAAAGTTTATAAGAACACACTTGCTCGCCGTGCAACGGCTGAAGTTGGGTTAACAGAACTTGATGAAATGTTAACAGGCCCAACTGCTATCGCGTTCAGCACAGAAGATGAAATGGCTGCTGCGAAAATCTTATCAGACTTCGCGAAAACAAACGACGCTCTTGAAATCAAGGGTGGGGTTATGGAAGGTAAAGCAATGACTGCTGATGAAGTGAAAGCAATTGCCAGCCTGCCAAACCGCGAAGGTCTGCTTTCTATGTTGCTTAGCGTGCTCCAAGCTCCTATGCGCAACTTTGCTCTTGCTGTTAAAGCTGTCGGTGACCAAAAAGAAGGCCAAGAGGCTTAATCTAAATATCTGTTAGGAGGATCTATCCAATGAGTAAAGAACAAATCATTGAAGCGATTAAAGAAATGTCCGTTCTTGAACTGAACGACCTTGTTAAAGCAATTGAAGAAGAATTCGGCGTAACGGCTGCTGCTCCTGTAGCAATGGCTGGTGGCGCTGCTGGTGGCGCTGCTGAAGCTGAACAAACTGAATTCACAGTTATTCTTACAAGCGCTGGTGGTTCTAAAATCAACGTAATCAAAGTAGTTCGCGAAATCACTGGCCTTGGCTTGAAAGAAGCAAAAGCTATGGTTGATGGCGCTCCTGCTAACGTTAAAGAAGGCATTTCTAAAGAAGATGCTGAAGGCATCAAAGCTAAGCTTGAAGAAGCTGGCGCATCTGTAGAAGTTAAGTAGTTTTTACTGCCTTCTCATAAAAAGTCCGGCGTATTACAATACGCCGGACTTTTTTGTATAAAGGAAGGGAAAGGATATAATAGAAGAAACCGATGTGAAAAGTGGTGACATACATGGAGCATTACTATACGAATCAACCTGGAACCGACAGTAAAGAACAAACGTTTACGTTTACGCTCAGGGATAGAGATTTTCGGTTTGTGACGGATCGCGGTGTTTTTTCTAAGGATCGAATTGATTTTGGCAGTGTGCTGCTCGTTGAAACGATGGAAATTACAGATGGCATGGACGTTCTGGATGTGGGATGCGGGTATGGTCCGATTGGCATGTGTGCCGCCGCCCTTACCCCTTCAGGAAAAGTAGACATGGTAGACGTCAACGAAAGAGCAGTGGCGCTGGCGAACCGAAATCTTCAATTAAACGGACTGGGTAATGCAAGGGCCTGGGTCAGTGATTTGTTCTCCGCTATCGCGGACGAAGATATGTACGATGCGATCCTGACAAACCCGCCGATCCGTGCGGGAAAACAGGTTGTACACGGGATATTCGAACAAGCCCATGCGCATCTAAAACCAGGAGGAAGCCTGTGGGTTGTGATTCAAAAAAAGCAAGGGGCTCCTTCCGCCTTCGCAAAGCTAAACGAATTATATGACAAGGTCGAGGATGTAGCAAAAAAGAAAGGCTACCACATCTTCCGCGCAACAAAGCGTTAAAATTGCCGACCGGCCCGAAGGGGAAAGGCAAGATTTTTTATTATTTAATTTTCTGTTTGACATTGCTTTTCCGTTGTGATATCGTTATTTAATGCCACTGATCTTATGGACGTATAAGTGGAAATTGCATAAATTGTCAACCTTTTTTTGTTGGAATAAAGGAAGGTCGTAAGAATTGGTATGAAACTATTACATTTCGGGAATCTTAATGTAATAGTGACGATCGGTTCTTTAAATTAATAATAAAGTCTTCTATTAAGGGAGACTTTGTTCTTTTTTGTGCAAAAACTCGGTTTGAGAGGTGAATAAGTTGGCAGGTCATCTAATTCAGTCTGGACGTCATCGCCAGCGTCGCAGTTACTCAAGAATTCAAGAGGTAATGGAATTACCAAACTTGATTGAAATCCAACAGAAATCGTATCAGTGGTTCCTTGATGAAGGACTGCGCGAAATGTTTCATGACATTTCTCCGATTCAGGATTTCACAGGTAATCTCGTTTTGGAATTTATCGACTATAGCCTGGGCGAGCCCAAGTATTCTGTGGATGAATCCAAAGAACGTGATGTAACGTATGCTGCTCCGCTGCGCGTGAAAGTTCGTCTCATTAACAAGGAAACGGGAGAAGTCAAAGAACAGGAAGTATTTATGGGTGATTTCCCGCTTATGACAGAGACGGGTACTTTCGTAATTAATGGAGCTGAAAGGGTCATTGTCAGTCAGCTTGTTCGTTCTCCCAGCGTTTATTTCAGCACAAAAGTAGATAAAAACGGTAAGCAGGCGTACACAGCGACAGTGATTCCGAATCGTGGGGCCTGGCTTGAGCTTGAAACTGATGCTAAAGATATTATTTATGTTCGTATTGACCGTACAAGAAAAATACCCGTTACGGTTCTTTTGCGTTCATTAGGCTTTGGTACAGATGTGGAAATCTTAAATTTGCTCGGCGAAGACGAGTATATTAAGAACACACTGGAGAAAGACAATACAGATTCTACAGAGAAGGCGTTAATTGAGATTTATGAAAGATTGCGCCCGGGTGAACCGCCTACTGTAGAAAATGCGAAAAGTCTCCTGGTGTCCCGATTCTTCGATCCAAAGAGATATGATCTGGCTAACGTAGGCCGTTACAAAATCAACAAGAAGCTACATATCAAGAATCGCTTGTATAATCAGCGGTTGGCTGAAACTCTTGTTGATGCAGAGACAGGAGAGATTCTTGCAGAAGCGGGACAAATGATTGACCGCCGTTTGCTTGATCGCATTTTGCCTCTTCTGGAAGATCATGTTGGATTTGTTACAGCCAAGCCGCGTGGTGGTGTGCTGGAAGAAGATATCCGCCTCCAATCCATTAATATTTTCTCGCCGATTGAAGACGGGAAAGTTATTAAAGTAACAGCGAACGGTATAATTGATAAAACCATTAAGCATATTACACCGGCTGATATTATTGCTTCTATTAACTACTTTATTAATTTACTCCATGGGGTCGGAACAACAGATGATATTGACCATCTTGGAAACCGCCGTCTCCGTTCTGTAGGGGAATTGCTCCAAAACCAGTTCCGTATCGGGCTTTCCCGTATGGAACGTGTGGTTCGCGAACGGATGTCGATTCAGGATGCGAATGCCATTACGCCTCAGGCTTTAATTAACATACGCCCTGTCATTGCGTCGATTAAAGAGTTCTTCGGAAGTTCTCAGTTGTCGCAGTTTATGGATCAAACGAATCCGCTGGCAGAGTTGACACATAAACGCCGTCTATCGGCGCTTGGACCAGGTGGACTTACTCGTGAGCGCGCAGGCTTCGAAGTGCGTGACGTTCACTACTCCCACTATGGCCGCATGTGTCCAATCGAGACACCGGAAGGTCCGAATATCGGGTTGATCAATTCACTTTCCAGCTATGCTCGGATTAATGAATATGGATTTATTGAAACACCGCGCCGCAAGGTCGATCCGGAAACGGGCCGCATTACGATGCAGATCGACTACATGACTGCGGATGAAGAAGATGTTTACAACGTTGCGCAGGCAAATACACCGCTGACGGATGAAGGCGAATTTATTAATGAAACGGTTATTTGCCGCCGCAGAGGCGAAATCGTTACCGTTCCACGCGATAAGGTCGATTTCATGGATGTATCACCGAGACAGGTTGTATCTGTTGCGACAGCAATGATTCCGTTCCTTGAAAACGATGACGCCAATCGTGCACTCATGGGTGCGAACATGCAGCGGCAGGCCGTGCCTCTACTTGTTCCGGAAGCGCCGTTCATCGGTACAGGGATGGAGCATAAATCGGCGAAAGACTCCGGCGTAGCGATAGTTGTTCGCCGCCCGGGTGTGGTCGAACGCGTAACCGCCCGCGAGATTTGGGTACGCCGCCAGGAAGAACTGGATGGGCGCACAATCATGGGCGACATCGATAAATATAAGCTACACAAATTCGAACGTTCCAACCAGGGAACATGCATTAACCAGCGCCCGATTATTAAAAGAGGCGAGGTTGTAGCAGCCGGCGACATCATTGCTGACGGCCCTTCTACAGAAGCCGGTGAACTGGCGCTTGGACGTAACGTAGTCGTTGCCTTCATGACATGGGAAGGTTACAACTATGAGGATGCGATCCTGCTTAGTGAGAAGCTTGTAAAAGAAGACGTGTATACGTCGATTCATATAGAAGAGTACGAAGCCGAAGCGCGGGATACGAAGCTTGGACCGGAAGAGATTACCCGCGATATTCCGAATGTAGGGGAAGATGCTCTCCGCAACCTTGATGAACGTGGTATTATCCGCATCGGTGCGGAAATCAATGACGGTGATATTCTTGTCGGAAAAGTAACGCCAAAGGGTGTTACAGAGCTGACAGCAGAAGAACGCCTGCTCCACGCGATTTTCGGCGAGAAAGCGCGTGAAGTACGTGATACGTCACTCCGTGTGCCGCACGGTGGTTCCGGTATTGTCGTCGACGTTAAAGTGTTTACCCGTGATAACGGCGATGAACTGCCGCCGGGTGTAAACCAGCTCGTTCGCTGCTATATTGCCCAGAAGCGGAAGATTTCCGTAGGGGATAAAATGGCCGGACGCCACGGAAACAAAGGGGTTATTGCCCGTATTCTTCCGGAAGAAGATATGCCGTTCCTGCCGGATGGCACGCCAGTACAGGTTGTATTAAATCCACTGGGTGTACCTTCACGGATGAATATCGGCCAGGCGCTGGAGGTTCACCTTGGAATGGCGGCCAAAATGCTTGGTATTCATATCGCAACACCGGTATTTGACGGTGCAACAGAAGATGATGTGTTCGATACATTGGAAGAAGCCGGCTTAAGCAGAAGCGGAAAAACGGTTTTATATGACGGCCGGACAGGTGAACCATTCGACCGTACGGTAACCGTTGGTGTCATGTATATGATTAAATTGGCCCACATGGTTGACGATAAAATCCATGCGCGTTCCACAGGACCGTACTCTCTCGTTACGCAGCAGCCACTTGGCGGTAAAGCACAATTCGGTGGACAGCGTTTCGGGGAGATGGAGGTATGGGCTCTCGAAGCTTATGGAGCAGCGTATACTCTTCAGGAAATTCTCACGGTCAAGTCGGATGATGTTGTTGGTCGTGTGAAAACATATGAAGCCATTGTTAAGGGAGAAAATGTACCGGAACCTGGTGTACCGGAGTCCTTTAAAGTATTGATTAAAGAGTTGCAGAGTTTAGGTATGGACGTGAAGATTCTATCCGAAGATGAGCAGGAGATTGAAATGCGTGATTCGGATGAGGATGAGGAAGCGTCCGGTGAGAAACTGAACCTGAACATCAGCGGTGTCGAAGAATAAAGGATGAAGCCGGGAAGTAATGGGAGGTATGCGCCTTGTTAGATGTGAATAATTTTGAGTATATGAAAATCGGTCTCGCATCACCGGATAAAATCCGTTCCTGGTCCTTCGGTGAAGTGAAGAAGCCTGAAACGATTAACTACCGGACATTGAAGCCGGAAAAAGAAGGCTTGTTCTGCGAAAAAATCTTCGGACCTACAAAGGACTGGGAATGCCATTGCGGAAAGTACAAGCGTGTTCGCTATAAAGGTGTAGTATGTGACCGATGCGGTGTAGAGGTTACACGTGCAAAAGTCCGCCGGGAACGCATGGGGCATATTGAGCTTGCTGCCCCTGTCTCCCATATCTGGTACTTCAAGGGGATTCCGAGCCGGATGGGCCTTGTGCTTGACATGTCCCCCCGGTCTCTTGAAGAAGTTATTTACTTTGCCTCTTATGTTGTAACAGACCCAGGTGAAACACCACTTGAAAAGAAGCAATTGCTTTCTGAAAAGGAATTTCGGAATTACCGGGAAAAATACGGTACAGCCTTCTCAGCTTCGATGGGTGCAGAATCCATCAAAAGACTGCTGGCAGAAATCGACCTTGATAAAGAAGTTGATTACCTGAAGGAAGAGCTGAAATCCGCACAGGGTCAGCGCCGCACACGTGTCATTAAGCGCCTTGAGGTGTTGGAATCATTCCGGAACTCGGGAAATCGTCCTGATTGGATGGTTCTTGATGTGCTTCCGGTTATTCCTCCCGAATTGCGCCCAATGGTACAGCTTGATGGGGGCCGCTTTGCGACTTCTGACTTAAACGATTTGTACCGCCGTGTGATTAACCGGAATAACCGGTTGAAGCGTCTGCTTGATCTCGGTGCTCCGGATATTATCGTTCAAAACGAAAAGCGGATGCTTCAGGAAGCGGTAGATGCGCTTATCGACAACGGACGCCGTGGCCGTCCGGTAACAGGTCCAGGTAACCGTCCATTGAAGTCCCTCAGCCATATGCTGAAAGGGAAGCAAGGACGTTTCCGCCAAAACCTGCTCGGTAAACGTGTTGACTACTCCGGCCGTTCCGTTATCGTTGTAGGGCCACATCTGAAGATGTACCAGTGCGGTCTTCCAAAAGAAATGGCACTTGAATTATTCAAGCCTTTTGTAATGAAAGAGCTTGTAAGTCAGGGGCTTGCCCATAATATTAAATCTGCTAAACGCAAGGTAGAGAGAATTCACCCTGAAGTATGGGATGTGCTCGAGGATGTAATTAAAGAACACCCGGTTCTTTTAAACCGTGCCCCCACACTGCATAGATTGGGAATCCAGGCGTTTGAACCAACGCTTGTAGAAGGCCGTGCCATTCGTCTGCATCCGCTTGTTTGTACAGCGTACAACGCTGACTTCGACGGTGACCAAATGGCGGTTCACGTTCCGCTTTCTGCTGAAGCTCAGGCTGAAGCCCGCATTCTTATGCTGGCAGCTCAGAATATCCTGAATCCGAAGGACGGAAAACCTGTTGTTACCCCATCTCAGGATATGGTTCTTGGTACGTTCTATCTGACAATGGAAGACGGCAAGGCTAAGGGTGAGGGGAAAATCTTCCCGAACGCTGACCAGGCTATTTCAGCGTACGCAAATGACCATATTACACTGCATACGCGTATCGCGGTGCCGCCGCAAAATTTGAATAAAACTTCGCTTACTCCAAGGCAGCAGGATGCTTACCTAATGGTTACGACAGTCGGAAAGCTCATCTTTAACGAGATTTTCCCGCCTGAACTGCCGTATCTTAACGAACCAACGAAGAGTAATCTTCAGAAACAGACACCTGATAAATTCTTCATCTTTGAAAAAGGTACGGATGTAAAAGAATTTATTAAGCAGCTGCCGGAACAGGATGCGGTGAAAAAAGGGTACCTTGGTACGATTATTTCCGAGTGTTTCCGCCGATTCGGTACAACGGAGACGTCCGTCATTCTTGATAAAATCAAAGCGAACGGATTTAAATTCTCGACAAAAGCTGGAATTACCGTTGCGGTTTCTGACATTACTACGCCACCGGAGAAGCAGGATATTCTTGCAGAAGCGGACAAAAAGGTTGATATGGTTATGCAGCAGTTCCGTCGCGGTTTAATCACAGAAAATGAAAGATACGACCGTGTTATCTCCATCTGGAGTAAGGCAAAGGATGATGTTACAACCGTATTGATGAAGTCTCTTGATAAATTCAATGCGATTAACATGATGGCGACTTCCGGTGCCCGTGGTAACGTTTCTCAGATTACCCAGCTGGCAGGTATGCGGGGTCTTATGGCAAACCCATCCGGACGTATCATTGAGCTTCCGATTAAATCGAACTTCCGTGAAGGTCTTACCGTCTTGGAATACTTTATTTCTACCCATGGTGCGCGGAAAGGTCTTGCGGATACTGCTCTTCGTACCGCTGACTCCGGTTACCTAACACGCCGACTCGTTGACGTTGCGCAGGATGTTATCGCCCGTGAAGAAGATTGTGGTACGGATAAAGGGGTTCCCGCCCGTGCAATTCGTGATGGTAATGAAATCATCGAAGATCTGTACGATCGCCTTGTTGGACGGTATGCTTTCCAAACCCTGCGCCATCCTGAAACAGGAGAGGTTATGGTTGGAAGGAATGAGCTTATTGATGAAGATCTTGCGGATGAAATCGTTGCTGCAGGTATTGAAGAAGTAATGATTCGTTCTGTTATCGGCTGTCGTACACAGCATGGCGTATGTAAGAAGTGCTACGGCCGGAACCTTGCAACCGGAAAAGAAGTGGACGTCGGCGAAGCGGTTGGTATTATCGCAGCTCAGTCTATCGGGGAACCGGGTACACAGTTAACGATGCGTACATTCCATACTGGTGGGGTTGCCGGAGACGATATCACACAGGGTCTTCCACGTATTCAAGAGTTGTTTGAAGCACGGAATCCGAAGGGCCAGGCGGTTATTACCGAAATCGAGGGTGAAGTTATCGACATTCGCGAAGGCAAAGACCGCCGTGAGGTAGAAGTGCGCGGTGAGACAGAGAATAAGGTGTATCAAATTCCTTATGGCTCGCGCCTAAAAGTAACGGTTGGTGCGAAGGTGGATATCGGGCAGGAACTCACCGAAGGTTCAATCGATCCGAAGGAAATGCTGAAGATTCGCGGTATGCGCGGTGTTCAGTATTATATCCTGCAAGAAGTACAGAAGGTATATCGTATGCAGGGGGTAGAAATCAACGACAAGCACGTTGAGGTTATGATTCGCCAAATGCTGCGTAAAGTTCGCGTCATCGACAGCGGAGAAACCGACTTGCTGCCAGGTTCCTTCGTAGAGATTCATCAGTTTGAAGAGGCGAATAGAAAGACGCTATGGGATGGAAAACAGCCGGCTGTTGCCCGCCCAATCCTCCTTGGTATTACGAAGGCGTCTCTTGAAACCGACTCGTTCCTTTCCGCGGCTTCCTTCCAGGAAACAACACGCGTTCTTACCGACGCAGCGATTAAAGGAAAAGTTGACCGCCTGTTAGGTCTCAAGGAGAATGTTATCATTGGTAAACTTGTTCCAGCGGGAACGGGAATGAACCGATACCGTAACATTACTCTCCAGCATGATTTACTCCCGCAGGGAGAAAAAGAAGCTGGCAATTCTTTCGCATCGGCAGAAGAATACGATGTGATGGTAGAAAAATAAATCAAATCAAAATGTGTTGACACGGCTCGTGATAGGTGATATGATATTTGAGTGTGCCTAACACCTGTGCTTTGGAGGATATGTAAATGTCTTATGAAAAAGTTGAACAGGCTGCGTCAATTATCATCGGCACAAAGCAGACGGCCCGGGCGATTGAAACAAATTCCGTATCGGAAGTCATCGTTGCCAGGGATGCGGATGCAAGGGTAGTCGGAAAGATTATTTCCTTATGCAAAGATAAAGGTCTGCCGGTTCATTATGTTGATTCAATGCGCAGGCTTGGTAAAGCGTGTGGAATCGATGTAGGTACTGCGGTGGTTGCTGTTAAATATCATATGTAAGTCAAATTCTGTTTTTGCCTTATGGCTGCGTGTCTGGTGCGTGTTTCATACCAGACACGCAGTGGCAAAAACCTTTCATTTGCTTTTTTATGAACCACCAGGACCTGTGGTCTTAAATATGTATAGTTTGGAAGGAGGTGCGACGAATGCCAACTATTAATCAGCTGGTGCGTAAAGGTCGCGAAAGTAAAGTTTACAAATCTAAATCCCCGGCTCTTGGTAAGGGATACAACAGTATGAAGAAAGAGTTGACCAACACAAACTCTCCACAAAAGCGTGGGGTATGTACTCGTGTTGGTACAATGACACCGAAGAAGCCAAACTCTGCCCTGCGTAAATACGCTCGTGTTCGTTTAACAAACGGAATCGAGGTTACTGCGTATATCCCAGGAATCGGCCATAACCTGCAAGAGCACAGTGTTGTTCTTATCCGTGGTGGCCGTGTGAAGGACTTACCAGGTGTGCGTTACAAAATCGTACGTGGAGCTCTTGATACTGCCGGTGTGCAAAACCGCCTGCAATCCCGTTCCAAATACGGTACAAAACGTCCAAAAGCGCCTAAAGCTTAATATAGCTTAACGCGAAACAAAACGATTCATTCAAAACTAGAAGCAAAGGAGGGGAATTGAATGCCACGTAAAGGCCCAGTACCTCGTCGTGATGTATTACCTGACCCGATTTATAATAGTAAATTAGTAACCCGTCTTATTAACCGTATGATGATTGACGGAAAACGTGGGGTTTCCCAGCGTATTTTATATGATGCTTTCAATCTTGTTCAACAACGTACAGGTCGTGAACCTATGGAAGTGTTTGAAGAAGCAATGAAAAACATCATGCCGGTTCTTGAAGTGCGCGCTCGCCGTGTAGGTGGTGCTAACTATCAGGTTCCTGTTGAAGTTCGTCCAGACCGTCGTACAACTCTTGGACTTCGCTGGTTAGTAGAATACTCACGTAAACGCGGAGAGAAAACAATGGAAGAGCGCTTAGCAGGGGAAATCCTTGATGCTGCTAACAGCGCCGGTTCTGCCGTGAAGAAGCGTGAAGATACACATAAAATGGCAGAAGCAAACAAAGCGTTTGCTCACTACCGCTGGTAGAATCATAAGCGGATATATATCCGCTTGCGATTCCCAAATCTCTAAAATGAGAAAGGGGCTACTATTCAATGGGACGCGATTTCCCTTTAGCCAGAACTCGTAATATCGGTATCATGGCTCATATCGATGCCGGTAAAACGACGACGACTGAGCGTATCCTGTTCTATACCGGCCGCGTGCACAAAATCGGTGAAACACACGAAGGTGCTTCGCAAATGGACTGGATGGAACAAGAGCAAGAGCGTGGTATCACGATTACGTCGGCTGCCACAACTGCTCAATGGAAAGAACACCGTGTAAACATTATTGATACACCTGGACACGTAGACTTCACAGTGGAAGTAGAACGTTCCCTTCGTGTACTTGATGGTGCGGTTGGGGTTCTTGACGCACAGTCTGGTGTAGAACCACAAACAGAAACAGTATGGCGCCAGGCAACAACATACGGCGTACCACGTATTGTTTTCGTAAACAAGATGGATAAACTGGGAGCCGACTTCCTGTATTCTGTACGTACGCTTCATGAGCGTTTACAAGCGAATGCACACCCGATTCAATTGCCGATCGGTGCGGAAGACGATTTCCGTGGAATCATTGACCTTGTTGAGAAAAAGACATACATCTATACCAATGACCTTGGTACAGATATCGAAACTACTGACGGTTTCCCGGCTGAATATGCAGATCAAGCAGAAGAACTGCGTGGCAAGTTAATTGAAGCAGTTGCTGATTTCGATGAAGATCTTATGATGAAGTATCTTGAAGGTGAAGAAGTTTCTATTGCGGAGCTTAAAGCGGCAATTCGTAAAGGGACCATTAGCGTTCAATTCTTCCCTGTTGTTTGCGGTTCGGCCTTCAAGAATAAAGGTGTTCAACCAATGCTTGACGCTGTTATTGACTACCTTCCATCGCCACTTGATGTTCCATCGATTAAAGGGGTACTTCCAGACAGCGATGAGCAGGTAACACGTGAATCTAGCGATGAAGGTCCATTCTCGGCCCTCGCTTTCAAAATCATGACGGACCCTTATGTAGGTAAGCTAACGTTCTTCCGCGTATATTCAGGTACACTTGAATCCGGTTCATACGTATTGAACTCTACAAAAGGCAAGCGTGAGCGTATCGGTCGTATTCTGCAAATGCATGCGAACTCCCGTGAAGAAATCAAAATGGTTTACTCCGGTGATATCGCTGCAGGTGTAGGTTTAAAAGATACAACAACTGGCGATACTCTTTGCGACGAGAAGGATCCTGTAATTCTTGAAGCTATGGAATTCCCTGAGCCGGTTATTCGTATTGCAATCGAGCCAAAAACAAAAGCCGACCAGGATAAAATGGGTATGGCGCTTTCAAAACTGGCTGATGAGGATCCAACATTCAAAACGTATACTGATGAAGAAACAGGACAAACGATTATCGCTGGTATGGGTGAGCTTCACCTTGATATCATTGTGGATCGTATGCGCCGTGAATTCAAAGTAGAAGCGAATGTAGGTGCTCCACAGGTTGCATTCAAAGAATCCTTCCGCCAACCTGCGAAAGTTGAAGCTAAATATGCTAAGCAGTCCGGTGGTAAGGGTCAATACGGCCACGTTGTGGTTGAATTCGAACCAGGTGAACCAGGTTCAGGCTATATCTTTGAAAACAAGGTCGTTGGTGGTGCGATTCCTCGTGAATATGTCCCGGCAGTACAAGCTGGTATCGAAGAAGCCATGTCAAATGGTGTTCTTGCAGGCTATCCGCTGCTTGACCTGAAAGCTCGACTTGTTCATGGTAGCTACCATGAAGTTGACTCATCTGAGATGGCGTTCAAAATCGCCGGATCTATGGCGTTCAAAGAAGCTGGTAAGAAGGCAAACCCTGCTATTCTTGAACCAATGATGAGAGTAGAAGTAACTGTACCGGAAGAATACATGGGCGATATTATGGGTGACGTTAGTTCTCGTCGCGGACGTATCGAAGGTATGGAAGCTCGCGGTAACGCGCAGGTAGTTCGTGCGTTTGTACCACTTTCTGAAATGTTCGGTTATGCAACAAACCTGCGTTCCCGTACACAAGGCCGCGGTACGTACTCTATGCACTTCGATCACTATGAAGAAGTACCGAGAAACATCGCGGAAGAAATTATTAAAAAAGCTAAAGGTGTTTAATTTTTAATAAAACCCCTTTATTGTAAACCGAGAAAGGTTTAAAATGTGTAGTGGGTACATACCCGTTTCCCATTTTGACCTTTCTTGCAAATACTTAATTAAAAAACCAACCTTATTAAGGAGGCTTTTTTCCAAATGGCTAAAGAAAAATTTGAGCGGAATAAACCGCACGTAAACATCGGTACTATCGGTCACGTTGACCACGGTAAAACAACTCTTACAGCTGCTATCACAACTGTACTTGCTCAGTCTGGTCAAGCAAAAGCTATGGACTACGGTTCAATCGATGCTGCTCCAGAAGAGCGTGAGCGCGGGATTACAATCTCTACTGCACACGTTGAGTATGAAACTGATAACCGCCACTATGCACACGTTGACTGCCCAGGTCACGCTGACTATGTTAAAAACATGATCACTGGTGCTGCTCAAATGGACGGAGCTATCCTTGTAGTATCTGCTGCTGACGGTCCTATGCCACAAACTCGTGAGCACATCCTTCTTTCTCGCCAGGTAGGCGTTCCTTACATCGTTGTATTCATGAACAAATGTGACATGGTTGATGATGAAGAATTGCTTGAACTTGTTGAAATGGAAATTCGTGACCTTCTTTCTGAATACGAATTCCCAGGAGACGACATCCCAGTTGTTAAGGGTTCTGCTAAAGAAGCTCTTGAAAACCCAACTGGTGAATGGGCTGAGCGCATTAAAGAACTTATGGCTGAAGTTGATGCTTACATCCCGACTCCAGAACGTGCAGTTGACCTACCATTCCTAATGCCTGTAGAGGACGTGTTCTCTATCACAGGTCGTGGAACAGTTGCAACTGGTCGTGTAGAGCGCGGTGTTGTAAAAGTTGGAGAGCAAGTTCAAATCCTTGGTCTTACTGAAGAACCAAAAACTACAACTGTAACAGGTGTAGAAATGTTCCGTAAGCTTCTTGATCAAGCTCAAGCTGGTGACAACATCGGTGCGCTTCTTCGCGGTGTTGACCGTACAGATATCGAGCGTGGACAAGTACTTGCTAAGCCAGGTTCTGTAAAGCCTCACACTGTTTTCACAGCTCAAATCTATGTTCTTTCTAAAGAAGAGGGTGGACGTCACACTCCATTCTTCGCTAACTACCGTCCTCAGTTCTACTTCCGTACAACTGACGTAACTGGTATCATCAAACTTCCAGAAGGCACTGAAATGGTTATGCCTGGCGATAACATTGAGATCACTGTTGAACTCATCAGTTCTATCGCTATGGAAGAAGGTACTCGCTTCGCGATCCGTGAAGGCGGACGTACAGTTGGTGCCGGTGCGGTTGCTACTATCGTTAAGTAATAACTTCACTGTATATAGAAAAGGACCCGGCTTTTGCCGGGTCCTTTTTGTAATCAGGAAATTCGTGCCTTTTTTGATTTGCGTTTTTTATCTGCATGGTACTCCATCAGTTGTTTTGCCGCCTGCTTAATGTCCGAGGCATCAACATGGATAAATTCCCCTTCATACTCTTCTTCCTTGTGCGAATACCGGGGGTCGTAATATGTTTGAAGCAGGGTACGTATAAAGAGACGGTATTTTCGTTCTACCAGGTAGCGGTAGCAATCATTGCGGGCAGATGTCTCCATCCGGCGGGCGATTGCCTGAAATGCCTCGGTAACTTGTTGAATAAACCAGCCTTTATCCTGGTACGGTATAATATAATCCTCATATAAACGCTCTACTCTTACCTCCAGTGGAGCCTCTACAGAAAAATGAATTCCTTTTCTTTTTCCTTCAACTAAAAACTCGGGCAGTACGATTTTTCCGATCCTTCGGCTTTCTGCCTCCATGTAAGCATACGAGTCATCATTTTTCTTTATTTCAAGAAGATTTTCATATAACAAAGCGTCAAACATCTTCTGATTTTTTTCTTCAATGCCAATGGAACCGAATACAGAGCCACGGTGTCCGGCATAATCCTCTAAGTCCAGAACATGCTGCTCCCAGGCTGCAAGCTGGGTAAGAATATGCGTTTTTCCAACCCCGGTCATTCCGTGCAGCACGTAAAGTACATCAGGAAGGAGGGCAGCCGTTAAATGTTCGTTAACATGCTGGCGGTACGCTCTATATCCGCCTGTAAGACGTAAAACCGGAAGGCCTGAGAACTGGGCAAAAGTAGCCATAGAAAGGCTGCGCATCCCACCTCGCCAGCAAAAAACAACAGGCTGTTTACCCGTAGTATGCTCCTTGATTTGCTCCATTAACCGGGGGAGTTTTGGCGATACAAGGTGCATCCCCTGCCATTTCGCTTCCTTCTGGCCGCGGTGCTTGTATGCGATACCGATTTCGGCGCGCTCTTCATCTGTAAACAATGGAACATTCACCGCGCCAGGAATGGTTGCCTCTTTATATTCTCCAGGGCTGCGGACATCAATTAGTACATAATCTTTTTCCTGTTTGGCTAATTTTTCTACAGGAATATCTCTTGTCATCAAAGCAAGTACATCTCCTTTTTGAAGTGGAAGGCCTCTATGGTATAGTAAAGATATAACAATGAAAGGGGTGGACAGAGTGGACAAGGAAATCATTAAGCTTACATCACTCTCGACAAAGGCTGGTTGAGGCTGCAAAATCGGCCCGGCCGACCTGGCGCAAGTTTTGTGCCATTTACCCAAGCAGTCAACAACAGACGCAAACGTTCTTGTAGGTTTAAATGTTCCCGATGATGCCGGTGTTTATAAGTTGAACGACGAAACAGCGCTGGTGCAGACGGTTGACTATTTTACCCCTATTGTCGACGATCCATACCTGTTTGGTCAAATTGCAGCGTCAAACGCCCTGAGTGATGTGTATGCAATGGGCGGAAAACCACTTACAGTTCTGAACATCGTAGGCTTCCCTATTAAAAAGCTTGACCCATCTATTTTAGCAGAAATTTTGCGTGGTGCGTCAGATAAAGTAATGGAAGCGGGAGCTGTCATCATTGGCGGCCACTCAATTGATGATCAGGAGCCGAAGTTTGGCATGGCGGTTACAGGCACAGTCCATCCGGATAAAGTGTGGACGAACCATGGTGCTAAACCTGGGGATGTGCTCATATTAACCAAACCAATTGGTGTTGGCATCCAGACAACGGGGATTAAACGGGACTTGCTTCAGGCTCAAGAAATCGAGCGAGTATCCCGTGTGATGGCGGAGCTAAATAAAACTCCAGCAGAGATTGCTGCTCCATTCTCCGTTCATTCATGTACCGATATTACAGGATTTGGCCTGCTGGGCCATTTGAAAGAAATGGCGGAAGGAAGCGGAGTGGGCATAGAACTGAATACAGACAATGTTCCTATTCTTCCACGGACGCGGGAATTAGCGGAACTCGGGGCTGTACCAGGAGGAACGAAAGCCAATTATGCCTGGCTGCAGGACAATGTTTTGTATCCGGAAACAATGGATGAAATCGATCGATGGATTTTATGCGATGCCGTTACCTCGGGTGGCCTGGCCCTCAGTCTTCCAGCTGAACAGGCAGATAAGTTACTTATACGGCTGCATGAAACAGGAATTGAGGAAGCCCGCCTTATCGGACAGATTACAGCGGACCATCCCGGTAAAATTCGCGTCCTGTAATGCACTAACAGATATGGCCGTCTGTTCATTTGGTGAATCAAGGAGTAAAAAATGAACGCTGAACAAAAGCAAAAATTACGCAGTCTTCCCGCTGTTCATAAATTTATTCAGGAGCCGGACTTTATACAGTGGCGCTCGGAGAACGGTTATGGGGAAGAAGAACTTGTCCCGATTATCCGGCAAGTCATAGAGGATGAGCGGCAAGCCATTATGAGCGGGGAATCGGAAAAAGAAGACAAGATGTATAATTGTATAGATTTTTGGATTTCTATGCTCCAGAAACATGTTTATACATTATACGAACCCCATCTCGTACGCGTCATTAACGGCGCTGGAGTGATTCTTCACACGAACCTCGGCAGGGCGGTTCTTTCTGAACGGGCGGTTCAGCATATGACAGAGGTTGCCCTCCATTACAGCAATTTGGAGTATCACCTCGGGAAAGGAACCAGGGGTTCGCGCCATGACCATGTGGAAAGGCTGATTACCCGGTTAACAGGGGCAGAATCGGCTATGGTAGTCAACAACAATGCCGCTGCTGTTTTCCTCGTTTTGCGTCAGATGGCGGGTGGGAGAGAGGTTATTGTCTCCCGTGGGCAGCTTGTAGAGATTGGCGGTTCGTTTCGTGTTTCGGAAATTATGCGGGAGAGCGGTGCTATTTTACGTGAGGTTGGAACGACAAATAAAACGCACCCGTATGATTATGAAAACCACATTACAGACCAAACGGCTTTGCTGATGAAGGTACATACAAGCAATTTCAAAATAACCGGTTTTACCAAAGAGGTATGTATGGAAGAATTGGCCGAAATCGGGCGAAGAAACGAGATTCCTATATACGAGGATTTGGGAAGCGGTATGCTGTATAACCTGGCTGCGCACGGAATTGGCGATGAACCGCTTGTTTCAGATGTAGTCAAGGCAGGTGCAGACATTATTTCTTTTAGTGGGGATAAGCTTCTTGGCGGTCCCCAGGCAGGTATCATTGCAGGGAAGAAGAAATATATCGATGCGATGAAAAAAAACCAGATGGCCCGTGTACTCCGGGTGGACAAGGTTACACTTGCTGCTCTGGAGTCTACGCTTCTATCCTACCTGCATCCGGAGCGTGCTGTTCATGACATCCCTGTACTTCGTGATATTCTGCAGCCTGCTGAAGCAGTAAAACAGCGGGCGGATTCGTTTGCTTCAGCGATGAAGGCTTCCGGCCTTGATGTTACCGCAGTGGTGCGTGAGGATGAAGCTGAGGTAGGGGGCGGAACGCTTCCGGGAGTGACTGTTCCCTCATGGGTTGTTGCCCTTCGCTCTGCGCGCCACAGTGCCTCATCTCTCGAGCGGCTGCTCCGTTGTGGAAACCCGGCTGTTATCGGAAGAATTCATGATGACTGGTTTCTGCTTGACTTTCGAACGATTTCGGAAAATGAAATCGAAGTAGTTATAGAGGCCGTGAAAAAAGCCATTAAAGAGTAAACCAAAAGAAGCCGCCTGCGAATTGGACAGGCGGCTTCTTTTCATGCGCTTAGGCCTTTTTTCGAATGTTTTTAAAAGCGACAACCGCCGAGTTGGAAGAAGGCTCTTCTACGGCTGCCTTTTTCAACTCCTGTTTATATGTTTCCCGCGAAATGCTCAGTACGATCCCAATGCTAATCATGTTGACCAGCAGCGATGAGCCACCATAGCTAATAAAGGGGAGGGGGACACCCGTAATTGGAATCAACCCGGTGACACCGCCGATATTAATAAACGCCTGGATAAATATCATGCTTACCACGCCAATCCCCATAAGATTTGCAAACGGATCCTGCAGCCGGAGGGTAACGGTGATAATTCTCCATAGATAAAACAGGTAGATGAGCAGGAAGAGTGTTCCTCCGATAAACCCTAATTCTTCGGACATAATCGCAAAAATAAAGTCCGTCTGCGCTTCCGGAAGATAGAGGAACTTCTCAATGCTTTTACCGAAGCCAGCCCCGGCTATTCCCCCATGCGCCAGTGCAAAGTAAGAATGCATTAATTGAAACCCCTTATCCAATCCATTCGCCCCATCAGCCCACGGATCGCTGAAATTAGCAATACGTGCCCATCGGTAAGGAGATGTAACGATATAAATAATGCTAAAGATAGAAAAAACTACGCCTAGTGCAGCCAGGTGTTTTAAGTTGGCGCCGCCGGCAAAAATAACGGCAGCTGCTGTAAGAGCTAAAATGGTAGCGGAGCCAAAGTCAGGCTGCTTCGCAATAATGAGGAAAAAAGCACCGACGATGACCATGCTAGGCATGAAGCCTTTCTTAAAATGGCGGACATGTTCTCCTTTTTTCGCAATCAATGCCGATAAATAAATAATAACAGCAAGCTTGGCAAATTCAGCGGGCTGAACTGAAAAAGCACCCAAACTAATCCAGCTGCGTGCACCGTTTAGCCTAGTACCTATACCTGGAATAAGGACGGCGGCCAAAATAAAAAGGGCAGTAACCATAATCGGAACAAATGACTTTTTAAAAAATGTATAGGGGACGTTCATTATGGAGAACATCGCTGTGATTCCAATTAACGCCCACATCAACTGTTTCTTCATGAAGTAAGTATCGTTATGGAACTTGTACAGGGAAAAGACGGAGCTGGCACTGTATACCATCACAATCCCAAATCCAACGAGCAGCAACGTGAGGATAAGAAGTAAAAAGTCGGGCTTTCCTCTTGTTTTCATAGATTCCTCCAATAAGGATTGATGCATTTTAATTTTAATGATGAAGCTTCTACTCATAGTTTACTATACTCTTGCCTGTTGAGCCGAGCATTTTTTTAATTTTTTTACCAACGCAACATTAATGCCGCGTTAACATTTCATTCATATTAACTTAATAATTTTCGAGTATGATTATCTACTATAATCTTATTTGCAGCAGGCCGTTGATATAAAGTTAAAAATTAGGAATGTCAATTTCGATAAACATATGACAAGAGAAACGGGGAGAGAAACCTCAATGCAGGAAAACCAAATAATGGAGTTAAAGGATAAAGTTTTAGAATTGGCATATTTAGCCCAGGAAGGTTTTATTCAATCATGGAAGTCATTTGAGGAAGGAAATCTTGAAATAGCCAAAGGGGTCATTGTCCGCGATGAAAAGTTGAATGTGGTGGCCGAAAAAATCTTTAAAATGAGCTTAAGCTTGATTGCTCTCCAGGCTCCTGTTGCCACTGATTTACGAATGGTCGGTTCGTACTTAAAAATCGCTACGGATCTTGAGAGGATTGGAGATTTAGCAGTGGAAATTGCTAAAGTCGTTGTCCGTCTCGGCGGAAGTCCGTACGCCATTTCGTTATTCGAAATTCCTACAATGGCTGCAAAAGTTCACGAGATGCTTGATGTAGGCGTAGAAGCACTGCGCAGCTGGGATACGAGCCGGCTGCGCTCCCTTGATGAAATGGATGATGTGATTGATGCATATTACAGCAAATGTTTTAATTATCTGGAAGTCAGTATGGAAAGCAATCCGGCCTTTGTTAAAGAAGGAGCGCAGCTGCTGAAAGTAATCCAAACACTGGAACGCATTGGAGACCATACTACCAATCTTGGTGAATGGACTTTCTATATGACAACAGGAAGTATTGCAGACTTAAATACATGAGAAGAAGGGGCTGTCTTTGTGACAGTTCTTTTTTTATTTCTTATCAGTAAAGCAGCTTGGAATTTTCTTATTGTAAGTTCCGCGTCGCCTATAGAGAAAAATAATAAGCATATTGATGAGATGGAAACAGAAAATGAGGCACTTGGCAGCTCTGTTACCTCCTCTTAATTATGAAAGGGTATGTAAGTGAAAAAATACTTGCATGCCCTTTTTTTATAACGGTGTAGGCATAAAGAAATGAAACTTTTGTTATTTCTGTTTCATTTTTTAAAATAATGGGTACTTAGTATCATGGAAGAGGAACAAAAGGTTCATTTCATATGGTAAAATAATGCAGATAATTAAATTCTTTACTACATACTTTTGAATGGCGGGAATCATAATGACACTGCATAAAAAAACATTGCTTCTTATTAGTGTCACGATTATAGGGCTGCTTACTGTTCTTTATTTCACGCTGCGCTTTATTTTATTAGAGAACTTCGAACAGGTAGAGCGGCAAATAGTGAAAACGAACGTAGAGCGAGCGTGCAATGCTTTGAATAATACAATTCAGGGTCTGGATAGCTTCGCAACGGACTATGGAGGTTCGGATGATACATACCGATTTGTTGTTGATAGGAACAGGCAATATATTGCATCCGTTTTAAATGACGATACCTTTAGTAAAAATAGATTCAACCTGCTTCTTATGATTAATTCTTCAGGTCGAATCTTATATGCAAAAGCATTTGATACCCGCAACAAGAAGCAGGTACCGCTCCCGAATGAATTAAAAACCCGCGATTTCTCTAAAGGCTTCGTTGTACAGCATAAAAATATAAATAGCAGTATAACAGGTATAATAAATTTATCGGAAGGACCGATGCTGGTGGCAGCGCGGCCTATTCTAACGAGTGAATATAAAGGACCGGTAAGAGGAACGCTCGTTATAGGCCGGTATCTGGATGACTTAGAGGTAAAGAAAATTGCTTCCATGACCAACCTGGCTATCGGAATGAAGAGGTTTGAAGATAAACATCTCTCCTCCGATTTTCTAGAAGCCAAAAAGGGTTTAGCGGGATCGAGTGGGATCTTTGTCAAACCAACAGGTCAGAACACCATTTCGGGGTATATGCTGTGGCGTGACATATATGGGAATCCAGCCTTGCTAATAAAGGTAGACAGGCCGCGCGATATATACAGCAAAGGGCAGCTCGGTATGCTCTGTTTTCTCATTGCTCTTCTTCTGGCTGGCCTTGTTTTTGCGCTGGTGACTTTATTTATTGTCGAAAGAGTCATTTTGTCAAAGGTAGGCTCTCTTAACCGAAGTGTACGTGATATTGAGCAGTGGAGGGATCTTTCCGCTCGTATTGCTATAGAGGGGCGAGATGAGATAGCGGGGCTTGCTATTCAAATCAACCGCATGCTCGCGGCTCTGGAGAAATCCAGTAAGGAAATTCATTTGAATGAAGAGAAGCTGCGGCGGGTTACGGACTCAACGCTTGATCTTATTTGTGAAATTAATGGAAGGGGAGAATTTATTTACAATAATTCTGCTTACAAGAATATATTGGGGTACAGCCTGAGTGAGTTAGCCGGGGATTCTATATACAGGCGAATTCATCGGGAAGATGTGGCCGGTGTGCGTGCCGCTATACAGCGATCGCTGACGGCAAGAAGTACAGGCAGAATGGAATTTCGCCATAGGCATAAAGGTGGACAATATTTATGGATGGAGGTAATCGGCAATCCTCTTTTTGATGAGAACGGAAAGTATACAGGAGCGATCCTTACGATGAGAGAAGTAACGGAACGGAAGCTTGCTGAGGAGCAAATCCGGTACCAGGCATATTATGATCAGCTTACTGGGCTGCCAAATCGGAATCTGTTTTATGATCGGTTTTCGATCGCATTGGCGCAGGCAAAGAGAAATGAACAAATGCTGGCGGTTATGTTTCTTGACCTGGATGGCTTTAAGCTTGTCAATGATACATACGGGCATGATGTCGGGGATTTTCTTCTACAGGCAGCCGCCAGCCGCCTGAGGGGATGTGTACGTGCAGGGGATACGGTTGCAAGGCTGGGGGGCGACGAGTTTACGATTATTCTTGAAGGAATTCAGCAGGCGGCAGACGCTTCCGCTGTGGCCAAAAAAATTATTACTACATTAGAGGAGCCTTTTTTATTAAGTGGAAATGAGCTCAGGGTGACAACAAGTATAGGTATTAGCGTATATCCACACAGCGGGGAAGAAATGGAATCACTTGTTAAAAACGCCGACTCCGCCATGTATGAGGCAAAACAGTGTGGGAAAAACCAATACCAATTCCATGAACTTGCCGCGCAAGGCAATATTTTTGTATAAAGGAAAGTGTATGTTGCTTTAAAGTCATGATAAAGTTTTTGTTAGGCAGCTGCAGGATATAATGGCAGCAAACCGACAACATGATTAATTTTTTATGGTTTATATTTCCTCTTTTCATTGCCGTAACGGTGTGATATATTATTAAGGTCGCCAATTAAACGACAGCGAAATAAAATGGCTATCTTTTAAATGGCCAGCAAAAAATAACAACAAATAAGTTGTTGCAATTTGCCTGGTGATTTGATAAGATATAAAAGTCGCCGCGTGAACGAGCGGATGACGCTGAAATAATAGTTCCTTGAAAACTGAACAGTGAAACTTCGAATGTGTGCGAGTTAAATTTTTATCCGGCAACATGACTG